>JAKVBF010000021.1 GCA_022447555.1 Mariniblastus sp.
GTTTTACCGTGGTCAGTGTAACTTCCTTGAATGTGACCATTGCCGTTAACTGTGCCGTTGTTGGTGAACGTACCATGGGTCGTATCAATCGTCCCTTCGGTTTGTGTTAACGTGCCATCATTAGTCAGAGTGCCAACGTTAATCAGCGTGCCCGGGCCGGTTGTCATCGTGCCACTGTTGATCAGCGTACCCCTATTGGTCAGCGTACCGGCAATTTGAAGCAAACCGTTGTTGTTCAGCGTGCCGGAGTTGGTCAGCGTACTCCCATTCATAAAGGTGACACCAATCGTCCCATTATTGTTGAATAACACCGTATTATAAGCATCTTTGGTATCAACATTGATCGTGTTACCCACCGGATTCGGGTTGGGTGATATCTGTTGTGCCACGCAAACCGAAGGGATGGTCAGTAGGCAGATGACTGTAACGGCGGGTAGGTATTTCATCGGTGTGGTTCCATGGAAGTGATTCAGACAACCTCTAGTATAATCAGGCAACTTTCCCGTTGCCTGAAGCAATCTGGAAAAGTATCGTTCAAGGTTCATTTGGTGGAACGTTGGGGGTGCATTGGTGGTGCGCCCGACGGCCGATGCAGCGATGGATGATCACTCAGCTGATCACTTTGGGCCAAAACAGCCTGAACACCGGGGAAAAGAGAGAAGGTAATACACCCCAGAGGATTCGAACCTCTAACCTCCTGTTCCGTAGACAGGTGCTCTATCCAGTTGAGCTAGGGGTGCCCATTCTTTTTGAAAGAACTCGAAAATTCTAGCAGACCTATCGACCAACGCAAGGTCACCTCCCGCCGAAGTGATGCGCTTCCTAACAACTTCGAAAAGGCGTCGTTACGAGGCGGGCAACCTTCATATACTGAAAAAAAAACGTGCCCCGCTACGAGGCACGCTCCTATTTCATTGATGGCGTCGTGGTCGACTAGCTGCAGCAACCACCACATCGAGCTCGACGCTTGCCAAAGCAAGAAAACAGTCGGCAACGATGACTCAGCAAGGCACCAAAACAACGTGGCTTGCAGCACGGATCGCAACAAGGATCAACGACACAAGGATCACAACATTTGGGAACACAGACCGGAACCTGAATCGTCTTGGCGACTCGCTGGCAAACCTGCACGGGGACTTCTTCGGTGTACGTCTCAGGAACGCAAACCGTGTAAGTCTGTGTGCGAGTTTCCGGCTTGCAGGCCATGACCGTCACCATTCGTTTCTCTTCCTTGGGAACCATCACGCAATAGGTGCACTCACGAGTGCGCTCTTCCTTGCGGTATTTGGTCACTGTGCACTGCCGCGTCCGCGTCTCGGTTTTGCATGTCACAACAGGAACCATTCGTGTCTTGGTTTCCATTCGCTGCTTGCAAACCTTAACGGTCCGTGTTTTGGTTTCCATTCGCTGTTTGCAAACGTTGACCATTCGCGTACGGTTTTCGCAGCGGTATTTGGTGACTTCACACGTTCGAGTCTCCATTTTGGTTTTGCAAACGGGAACCATTCGGGTCCGCGTTTCGGTCCGACACTTATTAACCGTAACTTCACACGTTCGCTCTTCCATTCGCTGCTTGCAAACCTTGACTTTTCGCTCACGCTGCTCGGTCTTGTACTCCGTACAGCGAACCATTCGCGTCCGCTGCTCGGGCACCATTTTGCACACCTCATAAGTGTATTCCTGCGCTTCCTGGCGGCACTTGGTGACCGTGTAAGGGACTTCCTCCTCAACCATCTTGGGAACCCAAACGCGACAGGTGACCGTTTGCATCGTGGGCTCGCAACTATCACCACCACTTTCGCATGGATCACAGCAGTTGCTTACGCCCGCTTTACGGCAACAATGCCCTAAAAGGCCGAGTAAACCGCGTCGATCAGCAGAACTACTACAGGGCACCTCCTTGGTCACCGTCTCCCAACTCCCTTCGTCCCGACAAACCGTACGCTGAACCGTCTCCTGATAGGGAACATTCACCATTCGGGTACCGGTCTTGGTCTCTTTGTGTGGCACGCAAACCGTGTACGTCTGTTCAACTACCTTTTGGACGGGAACCCGACAGGTATAAGTTTGAGTCACCTCTTCCGTATACGGGACGCATACCTTGTAGGTGCGTGTCTCTTTTTCCGTGTAGGGAACGTTAACGGTGTAGGTCTTCTCAACATTTTCTGTGTGGGGCACACAAACTTTGTAAGTCATGGTTTCCTTGTAGGGCACCCGAACCTGATACGTCTGTTCGACTTGCTCAGTGTAAGGAACACATACCTGATAAGTCTGTTCCACTTCTTCGGTGTAAGGAACACAAACGGTGTAGTTCTCTTCACGCTGAGTCGTGACCGGTACCCGTACGGTGTAGGTTTGAGGGACCGACTCGGTATACGGGACGCAAACCGTGTACGTCTCCGTTTTGGTCCGTTTTTCCGGAACCATCACTTTGCAGGTCTGCTCTTGTTGCACGGGTACTTGCACGTTGACCGTTACCTCACACGTGCGGGTCTCTTTCCGCAGGCGAGTGCGAGTAACCGTCCGCATTTGCGTGACCATCTGATTCTCGTAAACCGTGCATGACCGATATTCCGTTGTTGTATCGCAGCAATCGTTGCCTCCGGTACAACATGGATTGACTACGGAACTGCTACAGCAATCCCCCACGGGGCTGGCAACTTGGCCACACCCATTGGTTTCGGCATGAACGGCAAACGGCGCCGATAACGCGAAGCAGATCGCTGCCATCATGGCCATCATTCGTTGCGACATAAAAATCTCCTGGGATCAAGTCGTGCATCAAAGGTGTTTGGAAAAGGTTCACGCAACGGTACGCGAACGGGTTTTTAAAAGGGCGTTTCTGTCACAGTGCAAGCACGCCAGAGGGAGTGCGAGGGAGTGCGGAAAAGGCCTTATATTTCACCCAAGTTGCATATTTTAGCTGCGCTACTATAGGTGTCAATAAGCCAAAAAACCCACTTTCCACCTACTTATCCCCAACCCCACAGACTCTCAACTCACCTTTCTAATGCATGGAACCGCGTTCGACCTTGGGAACGTTTTCATATGTTACCGGGAAAAACAGTCGGCCTAGGATCAACCCCAAAAAAAACCCACCTGAGGTTTTTCCGCAGGCGGGTTTAATCATTTTCAGCGACGGTTTTTCCTTCGACCTTCGAAGAAAGAAATCCAACTCAATCAAACAAGCTGGCAATGTTAATCATCATCCCCTTCGCCAAACTCCAACCAAAATTCAAGCTCCTCATCCATGGGCAATGCGTCTGCCGCGGCGTTCGGGTCACTGACAACTTGCAGCGTCTCTTTAAACGTTTGACCGTCCACCTTTAACGTCACCAAATACGTCCCAGTCGGAACGGTCGGTCCACCAAAGCCGCGCCTTGAGCCACCGCGGCCACCCGACCCTCTACCCTGATTATTGGAAGCTCGACGCAGATCCCAATCAACGGTATGGAGACCTTTGCCCGCTTCCAATTCATCAAACTCACGGACCACTGAGCCTGTCACATCAGTAACCATAAGCTGGACGTCCCTGGCACTCTTGCCTAACGAGTATTGTAACGCAGCCGAAGCCGACCGGTTTTCGCCTGTGAATTTTCGTGTTCCGCTACTGCCTCGTTCGGCACCGCGTCGCCATCGGATGACTTTGTTAGGTTTGTAAAGCACAGCATCCTTGGCAATATTCTCTTCGTTGAATTGACGCAATCCTGAGATATCGCCGATCCAGATCGCGCGTCCATGGGTCCCCACCACCACTTCACCCGACGTCGGGTGAAAGGCAAATTCATGGACCGCCACAGTCGGCAAGTCGGCCAGACGACTCCAGGTACCACCACGATCAACTGAGACCCACGCTCCAAATTCGCAGCCAAGGAACAACAAGTTTTCACTCACGGGGTCCTCGCGTAAAACACGCACGGAACCTGCCGAGGTTGGCAAGTTGCCTCGAATGGACTTCCAGTTCTTACCGTAATCTTCGGTAACAAAAAGATACGGTTCATCATCGTTACTTCGATGACCGTCGAATGAAATATAACATCGACCCGCATTGAATTTTGAAGCACTCAATGAGCTAACCCAACGAGGGCCTGGCATCATTTCTGCAAGACTAGATGTCGTCTTTTCGTCTTTTTCTTCTTCCTGGTTCTCAACAGCCTTTTCGCCCTCTTTGTCGGGCGACGTTTCCGGTTTCGTTTCAACCACTTTGGCCGCACCCGTCCGTTTTAGTTCAAACTCCATACTGAAGGTCCCGCCATTGAACTCAGCTTCTCCTTCAAAATTACCGTCTTCGACTTTACCAACAAACTCCAAGGTGAATTGCCCACTGTCGGATAACACGCTCAGTTCTTTTGTTTTTGGATTGAATGTCCCTTCTGTGATATCACCATCGAAACGATCCGTTGCGTAGGTACCGGTAATCTCTTTGTTTGACTTCCAAGTAAGCTCAACCGTCAAATCCCGCTCACCTTGCCTTGAAATCATCATCCCAGTCCATTTACCGGAAACCGAATCAACCGTCGCTACCTCAGTAGAGGCATCCTGATTGGAGGACGTTGCCTCGGCATCCTGCGTTTTATCTGCCGTCTCCCTCTCGTTATCCGACTTCTTTTTCTCGGCTTTAGCTTTCTCGGCTTTCGCTTTGTCGGCCTTCGCTTTGTCCGCTTTAGCTTTGTCCGCTTTAGCTTTGTCCGCTTTAGCTTTGTCCGCTTTAGCTTTCTCGGCCTTCGCTTTGTCGGCCTTCGCTTTGTCCGCTTTAACTTTGTCGGCCTTCGCTTTGTCCGCTTTAACTTTTTCGGCCTTTGCTTTGTCCGCTTCGGCTTTTTCCGCTTTGACTTTGTCGGCCTGCTTTTTGTCGGACTTCGCCGAACGGGCTTTTGCCGCCTTGATCTGCTTGGCCATAAAGTCAGCCGTCATCTGGCCATTTCCTGCAGCCATATCACCCGACATCGTTTTCCCATCGACCGTCGCTTCGAAGTCCAAAGCAAATTGCTCGTTTTCAGCCATAAAGAAAATCTTGTTGTTCTTGGGGTTAAACTCTCCCTCCTCAATGTCCATCGTTCCTTGGGGAGATTCCAATTCACCGGTGATTTTGTTTTCATCATCTAACTCAATCATCAGCGTGAATTCAATTCGTCCGTCTGGGAGGTTCTCATTTTCAACGACGCATTCCCAAGTCCCGGCAACCGCGTTTTCTTCATCTTGTTGCCCCTTGGCGGTTAACAGACCGCTCATCAGTGCAGATGCCGTGGGCAACATTGGAACGCGAACAGAACTAACGCTTTGCGGATTATTTTTTTTGCGAGTCACCGAGAACTCGACGGTAAATTGCCCGTTGCCTGCCGTCATTTCACCGGACATCTCATCGCCGTTCACCTTCGCCGTGTACTCACGACTGCCACGTTCCCCGTCAATCACCAACGTCAGTTCGTTCTTCTCTGAATCGAATTTACCTTCGGAGATCGGGCTACTGCCGCGTCGACTCTCAACTTCGCCGGTCACTTTACCATCTGACTCAAGCTTCAACTCTAAACTTACCCGAGGAGCTTGGCCTTCTGGAAACCGATCGGAGATTAAAACACCCGACCAAGATCCCGAGACTAAATCTTTAACCGCAGGCTTCTCAGTCGATTTGGCAGGGGAAGACCCCTCCGGTTTTTTTCCTTCGCTCGATTTTTCAACCATGACTCGGCCGTCATCATCGTTGGAAACTGGCCTATCGCCACGTCCACTCCGTTGACGTTTTTCGGAACCGTTCGATGATTCTTCAGTTTTCCCACTCTCCTCTTCTTCCTCTTTTTTAACCGAATACAGAGGCGTCCAGTTGTTCCCACCATCTTTGGTCATCCATACAGCACCGTCGGTGGTACCGACATACAAAACGCCTGGCTCTCTGGGGGACTCGGTAAGTGCGCTACCAGCCCCTTTGTCGGAATTGGTAATATCCGGCGAGATCGCCTTTACGCCAGACCCTTTTTTCACGGATTTGAAAACATGGTTTCCCGCGCTATAGTGGATCTGCGAATTATGGGGAGACAACAAAAACGGCGTTTTCCAATTGAACCGATACCGCACGCCACGTGTTTGCGGGCGAATGAATCCCCGAGCGCCCGTCCGTAGATTAATGCTGCCCATTCCACCATTTTGGCTTTCATAATAAATCTGATCCGAGTCATTGGGGTCAACCAGGGTGACAAAACCGTCCCCGCCGCCGACCCGATACCAGTCCGTGTTGACGGGGCCCGAATCGTTTGTCACGTGTGCCGGACCACCCCAAGATCCATTATCCTGCATGCCGCCAAAGACGTGATAATCGTCTCGTGTGTCGAGACCCACGTGGTAAAACTGACCAATCGCAACGTGATTTTGATGATCCCAGTTCTCCATTCGATCGTTGGTGATGTGGATCCCCCCATCATTCCCCAAAATCATGTGACGTCCATCCGTGGGGTCAATCCACAAAGCGTGATGATCCACGTGGATTCCGTCCGAACCACCATCACCGGTGAAGGTCTCGCCACCATCTTTGGACCTGTAAAGCGATGTCCCAAGAACATACATATTCTTCCGGTCGGTTGGATCGACACGTATTTGACTGTAATACATCGGCCGAGGATTCAGTGTGTTGATTCGTTTCCAACTGGAGCCTCCATCTTTGGACAGATAGACGCCTCCGTATTCTTCTTCGTTTTCGTTACCCTGTTGACCCTGAAGGTTGGCAGCTTGACCACCCAGTGTCCCCGTGAATTCAGTGCTGGGACTTCGTGAGCGACCCGAGCGCCGTGAACTGGTCCGCGGTTTGGGATATTTCCCCAATTCCATCTCAACATCGACCGTTTTGCGATCGCGGGAAACGATCATTTTGACAACGTCTCCCGCTTTGTGGGAACGTATCTCCTTGTCAAGATCTTGCTTGGAGTGGACTAAATTTCCATCCACAGAAATCACGATGTCGTCCTCTTTGAGACCGCTTTTTTCGGCATTCCCATCGCCGGTAACGCGAGTGATTCGCGCACCAAACCCTTCGGCGTCTTCCGCGCGAAAATCAGCGTACGCTGCATTCTCTGGCCGTTTTGCGATCTTCTCCGATTCAATCAACGCCACGACATATTTAGGGTCCTTGCGGTAATAACTCAAACCGATCCGGCCCAGCTTGCAACTTGGCAATCCTTTACTGATTCGTTCGAACGTCTCACCGCCATCAGTCGATTTATAAACTCCTGAACCTTCACCATATTTTGTCATGGGGTCATTGCCATCAAAGCCATCCCGCTGACGCTCGTAAGTGGCAACCAACATCTCGTCAGGGTTTTTTGGGTTCAACTGGACATCAATCACACCCGTTTTATCGTCGACGTAAAGAATCTTCTTCCAAGTCTTTCCACCATCGGTTGTTTTGAACAGGCCGCGTTCTTCATTGGGGCCCCACAAGCGACCCAATGAACCCACAAAGACAACGTCGTCATCTTTGGGATGGATCGCCATGCGGCCGGTCTGAAAGGTCTTTTTGAGACCCATGTTTTTCCACGTCGCACCACCGTCGGTCGATTTGTAAACGCCATCGCCCCAGGAGACACTGTTTCGTGGGTTGGCTTCTCCGGTTCCAACCCAGACGAGATTTGGGTCATTCTGGGAAACCTGCACGTCCCCGATCGATACGGTTGATTGGTCGTCAAACTGGTGTTCAAAGTCATGGCCATTATTGATGGTTTTAATGAGACCACCCGACGCCGAGGCCGCCCACCAGATATTGGGGTCCTTCTCATGAACCGCGATCGAAGTGATTCGTCCCGACATAGTGGCCGGTCCCACGGATCGAAATTTGACTTGCTCAACCCAATCCTTAGGCAACGTAGAGCCCTGGCCGAATGCCGATGGCGAACCAATCAATAAGAAGCAAATAGAAAAAATTCCGCAGCCAAATAGGCTTACGTTAGACAACGACTTCATAGAAGACTCCAAAGCGTCAAAAATAGTATTAAAATTGCAGCGCATGTTGCCGTTGTTAAAACAACGGAATGACTCTCTCGACCCAGTCCAATATTAGCAGCAGCTCACGACATGTTCAAACGACTTACGTCGCCTTTTGGTAATTTTCATGGGTAGACCGCCGGTTTTTGAGGGCGCTTGATGAGGTTAGAATGAATTCTTTGCAATTCACTCTTCAGCCGAATCGCCATGAACCGCTCGTTGAATCGATCTACTCGCAAGCTGCACCGGTTGGGCGCTATCTTGACCCTTTTACCTTTGCTTGTGGTGATCTCGACCGGCATCCTGCTGCAGGTAAAGAAGGAATCAACATGGATTCAACCTGCTACGGCGGTGGGCACCGAGGGCGACCCACTAGCGGATTGGGAAACGATCCTTCAAACCGTCAAGCAAAATCCAAAATCCGAGGTCGCGTCTTGGCAGGACATCAACCGACTGGATGTTCGGCCCAACAAAGGGATTGTCAAAGTTCAATGCTCGAACCGTTGGGAAATTCAAGTTGACTTGAGCACCGGCGCCGAGGTGGCGTCCAATTATCGGCGGTCGGATTTGATTGAATCGCTGCACGATGGCTCTTTCTTTCACGAACAAGCGAAACTATGGGTCTTCCTACCCAATGGCCTAATATTGCTAGGTCTTTGGTTCACCGGCGCCTACTTATGGTGGCTTCCCTTCCGAGCAAAACGCATCCAGAAAAAACGAAAGCAACAAAAAATTTTAGAATCGAAAACCGAAACGCCCTTTTGATCATAACGGATAAAAACCATCATTAAATTCGACATCCAATCGCCGCTGTCCTTCAGATCGGTGACGACCGTTTCCACCCCGGAACGATAAGACTTCCTCTGTTTGCCATGAGCGCAAGCGGCAATGACTTTGCCTTAAAAAATCGTATTCATTCCACTCACTCCATTTCTCCACAGGCTCCGTGCACCATGGCTATTCTTGTAACAGGCGGCACCGGCTTCATCGGTCAACGACTCATACCGCTACTTGGCAAGGCGTTGATCACCAGTCGCAATCCGTCCACAGCGGCCGGGAAATTTGAAGGGTTACCCGTCGACATCCTTCAGTGGACCCCAACAAACCAACCCCTCACCCTGGATCCCGACACCCGCGTCGATGGTGTGATCAATCTCATGGGCGAATCGATCGCCGACGGACGATGGGATTCCGCAAAGAAAAAAAGGATTCGAGAAAGCCGTGTGGACGGAACGCGCGCGTTGATCGATGGATTAAAGATTTTAAAACAACCCCCTAAGTTTTTCGTATCGACCTCAGCGATTGGGTACTACGGTGATTGTGGAGACAACATCCTCACTGAAGAGGCGTTACCGGGTAAAGGATTTTTATCCGACGTATGCGTCGAATGGGAGCAAGTGACGCAGGAGGCCTCCCAACTCGGCATGCGTGTTTCCATCATCCGCGTAGGCATTGTCCTGGGACTCGGTGGCGGCGCCTTGGACGGGATGCTACCGATTTTTAAGAAAGGGCTCGGTGGCCGTCTTGGGAATGGAAAACAATGGATTTCTTGGATCCACATTGACGACTTAGTTCAACTTTTCCATTGGGCCGCCGTAAACGATTCGGTTCAAGGAGCGTTTAATGGGACGGCTCCCGAACCCGTGACGAATGCTACCCTAACTGCTGAACTAGCATCCGCACTCCGTAAGCCAGCTGTATTACCCGTCCCCCGTTTTGCGGTTCGCCTCAAATTCGGCGAATTTGCTGATTCTCTTTTCGAATCACAGCGGGTCAGTTCGGAAAAGGCCTGCGATCAGGGTTTTTCATTTAAATACCAAAAACTGAATGATTGCCTTACGGACTTATTGCCTTCACGTTAATAAAAAATGAGTTTGTGATGACTACCTGTCTGGGATTCGACATTGGTGGAGCCAACATAAAAGTCGCTTCGACTGAGGGCATGGCCGTCCATCAGCCTTTTCCTATGTGGAAAGCACCCCAGACACTTGGCTCTCAGTTGGTGGAGCTCCTTTCAGAATTCCCCACCACACTGCCTATCGGTGTCACCATGACGGGGGAATTAGCCGACTGCTTTGAATCCAAACAAGACGGGGTCAATTACATCGTGAAAACGTGCCAGGAAACAATGGGCGAGCGCGCGGTTTTTTATCAAAACCAAGGCCAGTTTGTAACTGCCGGAACGGCCACTCAGTCCTGGCTCCAAACGGCCGCGGCGAATTGGCATGCCCTTACAACCTGGGTGGCTCAACAAGTCGAAAGTGGTTTTTTATTCGATATTGGTTCCACCACAACAGACATCATTCCCTTCCAGAACTGCACGTCCCTATCCATTGGCAAGTCCGATCTCGAGCGGTTATGCCACCAAGAGCTAATTTACACCGGAGTCGGACGCAGCCCCATCAGCTGCATGCTGTCCTCTGGAGCCATACGAGCCCATCCTCACATTGCACTGGCACAGGAACTCTTTGCTTTCATGCAAGATGCATACCTCGTTTTGGGCCGAACCCACCCCGAACCCCAAAACCAAAATACCGCCGATGGAAAGCCTCTGACGCGAAATCATTCCCGTCAGCGAATTGCGAGGTTGCTCTGTGCCGATCGATCCGAATTAATCAATCAAGAGATCGAACAAATTGCCCAAGCGGCCGTAACGGCTCAACACGCCCAAATAACGACCGGACTTCAAAAACTACTAACCACACATCCCGATCTACCAAAACGATTTGTGGTTTCCGGCCAAGGGGAGTGGTTGGCACGCGATATTGCCCTCACTGAAGCTGGAGCAGCCTGCGAAATCGTTACCTTCGCCGAACTGATCAACAAGTTTCTCGGCCCTTGCGATACGGGCGATTCTGTAGCCAACCCATCGATTGATGAGGAATCTTGGGTCACCCTCTCGGACTGCGCTCCAGCGTTTGCCGTCGCCTGCCTGCTGAAAGACGGCCATGATCGCTAATCCCCAGCTGCAAATCGTCAAGGTTGGTGGCAGCCTGTTGTCGTCTCCTGAAACCCCGGACCGGTTTCGCCTCTGGCTGAACAGCCAAACGGATCATCAAAACATTTTAATTGCTGGGGGAGGAGCTCGAGTCGATGCCGTTCGCGCCCGTTATCAAGCGGGACAACTGAACGAGTGCGAGTCTCATTGGCAGGCAATTAATAGCATGTCCGACAACGCCCGTCGGTTACAGGAATGGTTGGATGTGCCCATGCTGGAGCGCATCGAGGCCGTTCATATTTGCTCGACCCGAAATCTCGTTTTCGATGTCGAGCCTTGGATGCGGTCCCGAAATGATTTCCCCATCAGCTGGTCTTTTACCAGTGACTCCATAGCGGCTGCCTTGGCAACCCATCTCAAGGCCACCTGCCTTACCTTACTAAAATCTTGTCTCCCACCTTCGGATAGCGAGTCGCTTTACGAACTTTCCCAGACCACCTATGTCGACCAACATTTCCATCGCTATGCGAGTCCTCTAGCCTTTGTGCGGATGATCGATCTGACGACCTGAACTGGGGATGATCCTCGTTCCCTACCTGCCGTTTATTTTGTTTCCTAAAAACGGAGATAGGCGGACTGGCGACGGATGGTACTCACGTCCATTACGCCGCCCTAGTGACGGCTCAATTGATCCGAGAGGCGGCTTTCAATAACCAATCAACCCCATCGAGTTGTTTAAGGGGTTCCGACAAACGACGGCTTGTAAACACGCGAACCTGCTTTACAAAATCATCGAATTGACGCGTCGCCAAAGCACTCACCACGGGCGAAATCTCTCCCAATGGGCGAAAACCACTCCGTTCCGGATTCCTTACTTGAACATCAAATTGAACTTCCAACCCTACCGGCGGCGCGTCGATCAAAATCTCATGAGGCTCGATTTCGATTCCTAATTCTTTCGACAACAAGGTTCCCAGATGATTGCCACATTGAACCAACCATGGATATGGGTTTTGAGCAATCAGGCGATAAGCTTCTTCGTGATCAAAACAGCTAAAACTGACCCACCTTTTATGGAGTAGTCGGCGGGGCCCAAACAGACCTACCGTTAATTGTCGACTAGCATTGGGCGATTCGGCATTTCCGATCCGATCCACCAACTCAGAAGGCGTATCATGCATCCAGAGGTTGTCTGCTACGCCAGACCCTTCCACATACCATTCGTAAAACGCCCGCTGAAACATCGCGGTAGCGCTGCGTACGGCGTGGTGCCAGTAGACCTCGCTAAACATGACATACCGCGCGAAGACCATCAATTCGGCCGCCGTTCGACCTTTGGTGGTGATGGCAATCCCATCCGAACTCCCATTCAGTACCAGACTTCCAATCAGGCGAGGTGCGTCAAAATTCCGCCCGTAGGGGACTCCAGCGTGAAGGCTGTCACGGTACAAGTAATCCATCTTGTCTACGTCAATGGGTCCCGACAGGATGGATCGTAACACTTTATTTTCAGGACCTGAATGCTCACCGGCCAACAACTGAATCACTTCTTCAGGTGACGTTTCCCATTCCTGTTGAATTAAATCGCTAATTTCCCCATCTGCGATGTACTCAGCAGCGCAAGTCTCGTGGGAGGGAATACGATCCAGACCCAAGTCTTCTATGGGGTGGCAGAAGGGCCAATGACCGATGTCATGGAAAAGAGCGGCCAACAACAAGGACTCAATTTGTTTCTGGTCTACGTTTGTTAAAGCGCCGCATCGGTCCAGCTGTCGAACAAACAACAAGGTATTCCGATACACCCCCAAGGAATGTTCAAACCGGGTGTGTGTTGCGCCTGGATAAACCAGCGCGACTAGACCCAATTGCGGAATTTCTGAAAGGCGCCTAAACGATGCGGTATCAATTAGATGTTTGACGCGGTCTGTGAACGGCACATCGATTTGATCGGGAACACGAATCACATGGGCCGGACAATCCAGAGCCTGAAGTTCGAGAACATCAGCAATACCACCCATCTGCAAACCGATCACTTATCCGAGAAACATGAAACCGTTAAACGGAAAACCACCGTCGATAAGATACGAAATGGTGGTTGTCGTTGGAGCCGTGGTTGATTCATCCATACCTGGCAACGCACCGACACCCACCAACCAACGTCCGATGAGGCAAACACCAAGGTACATGCCGTAATGCATCAAGCCGGTCAGATAATCAAAGTCCAACAAATAAAAGGCCACCGCTGCTCCCAGTGCCAGCATGGCCACAACGGCCGAGAGGGATGCACCGAAATCGTTCCCAGCAAACGCGTATTTCATTAAGGGCAACGCCGCCCATAAAACGGTGTAGGCAGCCGAACAAAACAACATCCGATAGGCTAAAGGTTTCCCAACGAAACCGCTCAACTCCTGATTTCTTAAAAACGCATAACCCGAGAACGTCGTGGGTAGGGCAACAAAAAATGCACCGATGGCCAAATAGGCTGGTGGGAACGCCGACTTGTCCTCAACCATAAAACGCAGCAAAATCGCACCAATAAAAAAGCCCAAAATCGAAACCGCAATCAGGGTCCAATGAACACCTGATAGATTTGTTTCTGTGCGAGTTATGGGTTGGAGAACCGATCGGCCTTCGGTATCAACAGGGCCAGCATCCGCCGGCGCGTGGATCACGACCTCTTCCTCGAGAGAGGGGATCTGGATCATCTTGTCACAAGCTGGGCAGGGACCTTCTTTTCCTGCATATTTTTCACTTACATTGAAACGTTTGTGGCAGCCGGTACAGGTTACGCGAATAGACATGGAACTAAGTTTCGACCAAAAGGTTTAGTTTATGGATGACGCATGCCGCCCGGAGGTAAGCAATGGTTATTGAACCTCTAAATCATATCCAATAAGTCGTTTTCGGTTACCAACTGAAAACCCTCACAGACCAAAGTGTGTTGGCCCAATTCAACATTGTCTACCATCAACGCGACGACTGTGTTCTCACCCTCCGGCCGAACTAATAGCGGGTAGGTCTGCACCAGATTCACTTCTGCATGCAATAACGCGGCACAGACCGCAACCAATGGCTGGTTGGATGTTGGCAATTGGACGCCTATCAGATCATGCTCAATCATGGCCAATCCTGCCCGCTCCAAGATTTCACGGCCCTGTTCAGGATGGGTCAGCACAAACCGCACCACACTACATTCCGTGGAATCATTGATATTCATTGCAACAATGCGGGATTGCGTGTTATCAAATCGCCTCAAAATACCGAGCAACATCCCAATCCGGTTCTCGAGGAAAACCGTGAACTGTCGGAGTGTAGGATAATCCCTACCTCGCATCGTCTCAAAATCAACGGTTGAACCGGAGTCTTCGCCATAGCTCATGGATTTCTACTCAGAAAAAGTTAAGGTAACGTCTTGTGATTTAATGAACCGAATGGCGACAAAAAACGAATTCGGTCGTCATTGTACCCGAGAGCGAAGCGAATCTAACTAAAAAAAAGCATGTCAAACGCCAAACCTTCAATTTCCATCCCCCTCGTACATCAGACTGAAATTCGTGTCCGCTACCAAGAAACGGACGCCCAAGGTCGGGTCCATCACGCCAACTACGTTAAATATTTCGAAATCGGTCGAGTCGAAATGTTACGGGCCAGCGGGATTAGTTATCGTCAGTTGGAACAGTCTGGGATAATGCTTGTTGTGACCGATCTGAAATGCCAATTTTTTACCGGTGCACGTTATGACGATCTACTGACATTGACCACGAAAATCAAAAAATCCCGTGGTGTTCGTATTCAACACACCTACGAACTGACGCATAAGGGTGAACTCGTGGTGGCGGGCGAAACGACCGTGGCGTCGGTTAATCCGGAGGGTCAGGTCGTTCGACTTCCTCAGTGGCTGCGCGTCAACCCATAAACGCACGCCCCATATTTCATCTCACAAACTACCTCTTTAACAGAAGTTGCCTGTTTTATGACATCTGTTAGAAAAAATGGTCCGGCCGAACCAACAAAACGCTATCATCCAGCCTTCCTTTGAGCCTCGGTTTACGGGATTTTCCCGCTCCTTCAGCATGCTTCTGAAATTTGCAAAAACTCTTTTGGTCACCTTGTTAAGCTTTTCCGATTCCCAAGCACCTTCTAATTTGAACCGCAGCTGTGTTCCGAAGTAACCCTGTGTACCCAAACACGCCGCGTAATCCGTGCGATCCCGAATGCCGGATTGTTGGTGAGCCAGACCTAAAATCAGACACAGCGAACCCGTATGCTTTCAAGACGCAGCTATAAAAACCGGTTGTTGCTGCTATTCGCATGCACCGCGATGCTCCCGGCATCCTGGTCCGTTGCTGACCTAAATGACCGTGAGACGCCCCTTGTCCGTGCCGTCGCCAATTGCCGATCAGCGGTAGTGAATCTGCGTGGACGTAAGACGGTGAACGATGATCAAAGCACCCTGCCAAGCTCCTCTGTCAAACAGGTGAACGGCATGGGAACAGGCGTCATTATCGATCCAAGAGGTTACGTCCTGACCAACTATCACGTCGTAGAAGGGGTTCAGCAAATACAGGTAACAACGTCCGATCGTCAACAAACAACAGGAAGACTGATCGCCCACGATCCTGCCACCGACCTCGCCATCTTAAAAATCAATGGCAGCAAGCCATTCGACACCATCAATATTGGAACCTCCTCCGATTTAATGCTGGCCGAAACCGTGGCTGCCGTAGGGAATGCATATGGCTATGAACACACGGTCACGGTCGGCATCATCAGCCAACTCGGTCGAACGGTTCAAGTGAACGACGAACAAATCTACAGAAATCTGATTCAAACCGATGCACCGATCAACCCAGGAAATTCAGGTGGGCCTCTCCTCAATTTAGAGGGGAAGATGATTGGCATCAACGTTGCGGTCCGCATCGGAGCCCAGGGAATCGCGTTCGCCATCCCGGCCAATGACGCGATGGTCGTCGCTTCACGCCTGATGGAAAACGTTTCGGGCCCCAGCCTGATTCACGGCATTACCACCAAAACAACCTATGAGGATCACCTACCAAAATTAGTGATCGACGCGATTCACCCCAGCAGTCCGGCCGCCTCGCTGGGCCTTACCGCTGGCGATGTCATCACCCAAATTAACGAGCGTGATTCATATCGCTGCCTCGACCTACAGTGCGCCCTCATCGATTGCGAACCCGAATCCGAATTAAAACTAGAGGTACTTCAGGGTGAGACAAAGCGGTCAATCAATCTTTTCTTGGAGAGAAATACTCAAGTCACGAGTCGTGTGGGGTGGACCCCACTGGGCGTCGCCGTGATTCCCGTCTCCGAAGCCGAAATGGCGAACCGACACCCCAACTACACACGTGGTCTAAGGATTACCGAAGTCCGAAAAGGGAGTCCGGCTGAAGTCGAGGGGATTCTGGAGGGTGATATCCTGGTCGCGATGCACGGCTGGAAGACCGAAACCAAAGAAAACCTTGAATTCATCCTGCAACAATCAGACGTAAAAAACCGTAAAAATTTCATGTTTTATATATTACGAGAACAAGAACCTTTTTGGGGTCAGATGCGAATAGCTTCGCAGAAACGGTAGCGATGGGCTGCTGCGATTCCGCGCCGTGCCTCAAAGGTTCCTTACAGGAAACCGCCACTCTCAAGAGTGGCGGTTTTTTTTTAAGATCCTTTTCAATCCCCATGGCCAACCGGTTCACGCGGGGCACCCCGCATACCCACTACCCACGAATCAAGGTTACAATGCGCTTCGTTCTGCTTTGCGGTATTGAACCCAACCTTTTCAGAATTTTGAACGACAATCATGGAACAAGAGATTCTCAGATGGATCCATTCCGAATGTCAAACCTCTGCGGATTTCATATGCATGGGTGTCGGTGATGATGGGGCCATTCTCAACCCCACGGGTCCCTTGGTGTTGACGACCGACACGATTGCCGAAGGAACCCATTTTAGCCGGCCATTGATGGGATTGGCTAACATCGGGCGTAAAGCAATGGCCGTCAATCTTAGCGACCTTGCGGCAATGGGTGCTCAACCCCGAGCCGCACTGATCACACTCCAGCTTCCATTCGAGCTCACATTCGACCAAGTAAAGCTTCTGTTTTTGGGAATGAAGGAATTGGCAAGCGAATATGAAGTAGCGATTGTCGGTGGCGACACCAATCGATGGGATGGCCCCCTTACCGTCGGTGCGACTTTGATCGGATCCCATTACCCCTCCGATGAAGGGCGAACTGGGTTCTGGTCTCTTGGTGGAGGACGTGCGGGGGACGGCATTTGGGTATCGGGTTGCTTTGGAGGAAGCATTCTAAGCCACCACTTTCAGTTTCAGCCGCAAATTCACTTGGCGGCGCACCTCGTTTCCCATCACGGTATTACCGCGGCAACCGATGCATCAGACTCGCTCGCTCATGATTTATCTCAACTTGCTATTGCGAGTCAGACGGGCTTTGAAATCGATAGTCGTTTGATACCGATTTCAGAGGATGCCGTAAAACAATCTGCCTCAACGGGGCGTCCTGCATTGGAACACGCACTTTACGATGGTGAGGATTTTCAACTGATCTGCTGCGTCCCAGCAGGCGAAGAACAAAAGATCGAACAGGACCGTGAGTTACCCTCACCCTTTACGCGGATTGGAAGGTTGACGGAAACAACCAGCTTTACAATCATCAATGGGACGGGCATCCGTGAACCGCTCATCATCAAAGGCTTCCAACACTAAACGGAAACATTGTGGCTTCAACCATCCAAATCGCAGTAACCCACGAAGAGCAAACGGCGTCCTTAGGTCGTTTTTTGAGTGAATATTTGAAACCGGGTTTCGTCGTCGCACTAGACGGAAATTTGGGAGCTGGGAAAACGCGGCTGACCCAGAGCATCTCCGTTGGCCTTGGGATCCCGTCCGGACAGGTAAACAGCCCAACGTTCACGTTGAGCGTACCCCATTCCGGACGGCTGGAACTACTGCATGTGGATGCCTATCGGATTCAGAGCCTTAACGAAGTCGACGAACTCGGATTGGATGAATGGGTCGAAGACGGAGGTCTCTTGATTGTTGAATGGGCAAGCAAAATCATGCCGGCTCTCCCACCCGTTGACCTTTCCATCAAGATTGAATCACCGTCGCCCAGTGAGCGGATCTTTCGTCTTTCCGCATATTCGCCCTTAGGGCGTGAAATCACGGCCAGATTGGCCGACTGGAATCCGCCCCAGATGATCTGAACCGCGGCGGATCGTCGCTATGCTGTCGAGATGTCCGGCTTCCAGACAGTTCCCGGCAAATTAGATTCCGAAAGATAGGTCTGTTTCAACGTCTAAACCGACCGAGAACCATTCGGCTCTTGTTGCTCTGGACATTCCGCCACCGGCTTAGAGCAAAGCGAACAGGCGGACCCGCCCTCTTCCCCGGGTTTCACTGCAATTCCTCCGCAAGACCCCGTGATTGGCTTGTTGGCAAAAATGGCCCCAACGGCCATCGCTGCGATCGCCAAACCAAAAAGCAAAAGGGCTCCCAAAAAGGCTGGCCAAATAGAACGTGAAGCCCTTGGTTGGGAAACGATCCGACCCGGGGCCTCTGCGGCCATGGGAAACGAAGCGGTTGAAAATGTTTCCCAGTTCATCACCTCAGTGTTGGCGTCTGGGTTCTTTTGCAGAACGAAAAACCCGTCTGCCTGATGATTCTCACAAAAGTTTAAGCATCTTTTTTTGGCCGACTGACTATCCCCATTTTCCCCGGAAGCCGTCACCATCAAGGCGGTCGCCAAGGCGTCCGCCGTCATGCAACCTTTTGGCTCTGCATTGGTCTGTATTAGGGACGCTGACGCTAAACCATAGCGAACCGGCCGGCACGTCCTAGGGTCAATCGTGTGCGTGTATTTCTGGCCGTCAATGATCCGAAAATTACGGTAATCACCGGAGGTAGCGAGCGAGCTATTCTCCATCACCGTGACCGCCAGAACCTCCCGAACGTTAGCCGTCGGCTTTTCGATACCGATCTTCCAGGGGTCTCCCTCCGGATTCACCCCATCGGTGCGAACCTCTCCCCCAACTTCAACCATGTAATTAACAAGCGAGCCACGATTGAGACGTTCGGCCACTTGGTCCACTGCAAACCCCTTGGCAATTGCCGAAAGATCAATCTGCACCCCAGGTTTTTTTTTCCGGATAGCCGGGGGCTCCTCCCGTACACGGATCATGGAATAGCCCACGATGGACAAGACATCTGCAACTTGTTGGTCGGTTGGCAGTTCCGAACCCATCCCCTCGGGTCCAAAACTCCAAAGATTTACCGCAGGCCCGATCGTGATATCAAAAGCTCCATCGGTCAGTTCGCTGATTTCAAGCGAACGTTTCACAACCCGTGCCGTGAGCGGATCAACCGGAAACCAATCAGTTGACTGACTGCGGTTAAAGCGCGTGACATCGGAATCGTCCCGATACGTAGACATTAATTCATTGACTTGGTCCAGCTCTTCCTGCACCCAACCCGCAAGAGTTTGCCGCGGAGGCAATTTTCCGTTATCGCCAACGACCACGCGATACTGTATCGGCCCCATCGTCTTGCCGGAAACCTCGATTGCCAACTGCGCGCAGGCTTCACTCGTGAGAAAGCAAAGGATCAACAAAAAAACGATCCGGCTGCATCTCACAACCCGATCGTTGGCCACCGATATTCGATCGTTGAGGTTCACGTCAGTCCTTCTTCTCCGCCAAACGCGTACCGTTCAACAACCCCGCTTTGATCAAATCCGCAAACGTCATCTTTTTCTTTTCGACGATGATTAAAACTTCTTTAAAGGAGGCAACCATCTCATCTTCGTACGCCTTCTGCTGTTCTTCCCCCAACGCCTTCGCCGCTTCGTATTTCTTTGAGATCTCGCGACCTTTAAACTCGTCAGCGAAATACTGGCCGAAGGTGTTGTGTATGGAACGGTCTTTACTGTTTGGATGGCACGTCTTGCAGGAGACCGTCTTCAAACCGTAGCGTTCTTCCAACGGTTCTTTGTAAACGTCGTGGGCCTGCACTGCCGCCGATTGCGCAGCTACCAAACAAACAAAAGCAACCCAACAACACTTGAACATCATCTTTCCTTCTCCAGCTAAACACGTGCCGATTCTACTCAAATCGGGTGACGACTTAATGACAAACCACCGGCCAAATGCGCCGGACCCTTCGCGGACATCGTTTCGATTCCAATCCAAGAGGGGAGCCTGTTCGCTACCTTGGGTCACGAACCGGAGCTCAGGCCGTTCCTATGTTAACCACCGAAATCGTCGAATGCTATGCTTTCAGGTTCAACCCCAAGATCATCCAACATTTTGAATACCGCCGAATTCATCATGGGAGGCCCGCAGATGTAATACTCAATATCTTCCGGAGCCACGTGTTCTTCCAGATAGTTGTCCAACAACACTTGGTGAATGAAACCCGTATAACCATCCCAGTTGTCTTCCGGCAAAGGCTCCGAGAGCGCGATATTGAATTGAAAGTTGGGAAACTCTTCTTCAATTTTTCGGAAATGATCGATATAGAACAACTCACGCAAACTCCGACCACCATACCAATAGGTCACTTTCCGCCCAGTTCGAAGGTTCTTAAACAGCTCAAAAATATGACTTCGAAGCGGCGCCATTCCAGCACCACCACCGATGTAAACCATCTCTGATTCGGTCTCTTTGATGAAGAACTCGCCGTAAGGACCTGAGATGGTAACCTTATCACCCGGTTTCAAATTGAAGATGTACGAAGACATTTGTCCCGGGGGTACATCTGGCAGACGCGGCGGGGGCGATGCCACCCGCACGTTCAACATGATGATTCCTTTTTCTCCTGGATAGTTCGCCATGGAATAGGCGCGAACCACCGTTTCGTCGACGCTTGAATGATACCGCCAGACATCATACTTATCCCAGTCTTCTCGATATTCGTCTTCGATCTCAAAATCTTTGTAATCCAATTCGTGCGGAGGCGCTTCAATTTGAATGTAACCTCCCGCCTTAAAGGCTACGTCTTCGCCTTCGGGTAATTCTAAAACCAATTCCTTGATGAACGTGGCAACGTTGTGATTCGAACGTACCGTGCATTCCCATTTTTTTGTTTCAAATGCCTCCTCGGGTACCTCGACTACCATGTCCTGTTTAACTGCGACTTGGCAAGAGAGACGGCAGCCTTCGCGTGCCTCCCGCTTGTTGATGTGCCCCGTTTCCGTGGCGAGGATCTCACCCCCGCCTTCGGAAACCTTCACCAGACACTGGGCACACGTTCCACCCCCGCCGCAGGCTGAGGAGACAAAGATTCCCGCATCCGCCAAAGCACCCATCAATTTCCCTCCGGCGGGAACGGAGAGTTCTTTTTGGTCGTTGACCAAAATCTTTACTTCACCACTCGCTACGAGAAAGGATTTTGCTACGAGAATGACGCCAACCAGAGCCAGAACAGTTCCGACGAACAGTATCACGCCAAGCAGGATTTCAAACATATTAAAAGGCTCAACAAGTTCGAGTTGTATCAGTAAACAAAAGCAACAGTAAACGGGGGTTGATCGGACCAACCACCTAGGGTTCGATACCGCTGAAAGCAAGGAAACCTAACGCCATAAGGCCAACAATCATGAATGTGATCCCCAGCCCACGTAAACCATGGGGGATATCGCTGTACTTCATCTTTTCACGGATCCCTGCCAAAGCGGCGATTGCGACCGCCCAACCGAAGCCCGAAGAAATACCATACCGACAGCTGGAAAGAAAATCTAAGTCATCGGTCACCATGAATAGCGTGCCACCCAAAATAGCGCAGTTTACGGTGATCAATGGAAGGAAAATCCCCAGCTGGTTGTAGAGCACTGGAAAAAACTTATCGAGAGTCATCTCAAGGATTTGGACCATCGCCGCAATCACCCCGATGTAGCAAATCAACCCCAGATAGTCGAGTTCGAGCGGAAGCAAAACCTGACGATAGATCAGGTTATTAGCGGGAACGGTAATCGCTTGCACGACGATAACGGCTACCCCAAGTCCAAGAGCGGTTTTAACATTTTTGGAGACGGCCAAGAATGTACACATCCCTAAAAAGTAGGTCAGCGCTAAGTTCTCTACGAACGCTTCATTCAAAAAATTACGAAACTGATCTGATAGAAAATCCATGATTTACGCCTCCTCCATCTGGTCTGTTTTCCAACACCTCAAAACCCAAATGAAGATTCCGATAATAAAAAATGCACTGGGGGAAAGTAACATCAAACCGTTCGGTTCATACCAGCCCGCCTCACCTTTCGGCAAGACTGTGAAACCCAACAGGGTACCACTACCAAATAATTCTCGAATCGATCCAACCACGACCAGTATCAAACCATATCCAAGGCCGTTCCCAATTCCGTCGAGGAAACTGTCCCGAACGGTATTTTGCATGGCGAACCCTTCGGCCCGCCCCATCACAATACAATTCGTAATGATCAGCCCCACAAAAACCGAAAGTTCTTTGCTCAACCCATAGTTGAACGCTTTCAGGAATTGATCTACTAAAATAACCAACGAAGCAATGATGGTCATTTGAACGATGATCCTGATACTCGATGGTATCCTGTGGCGGATCAACGCGACTCCCGCGCTGGCAAACGCACACACGAAGATCACCGCGATCGACATCGTGATCGATTTATCCAACTTGGTTGTGACTGCCAACGCCGAACAAATTCCAAGAATCTGCAGGGCAATCGGATTGTTGTTAAACACCGGATCCCAAATAAGATCCTTGGCACTTGCTTTTTTCGCCATATCAATATCCCTCCGGGTTGGAGGTGGTTGGGTTAGAAGCGGTTTTCATTTCAAGACTTTTTTGTTTTTCGATAAACGGCCCAAACCCTTGTGGACCCATCCAGAATTTAAGCATGTTGGTCACACCGCGTGAGGTAATCGTGGCTCCCGAAAGGCCATCTACCGCATATTCATCGCTTGGCTCGGCGGCCCCTTTGACAACCTCTATAACGACGTTGCCGTCATCGCCAAAGATTTTTTTAGGATTGTCAGGATCGCGCCATAAATCCTTCCACCATTTGGCATCGACTTCGCCGCCCAGACCGGGCGTCTCAGCGTGTTCGTAATAGGTCAAACCAGCAATGGTGTCGAAATCATTATCGACCGCGATGAATCCCTTCAGAATCGACCACAGCCCTTTCCCTCGAACGGGAAAGACGTACTTTGAAATCCTACCGTCCTCGCCTTTAACGAGGTAAACATGGGAATAAATCTCTACATTGGAAACCCCTGCGGTATTCTCCTCCGCTGTCAGTTTCCGGGAAAGCCCCTCTTCGAGTGACTTAGCATCCTTGGCCGTTTGGATCTGATCGTAATCCGCCAAAGCCTGTTGATCACTGCTGAATTTATCATCCACGGAAACCAGTTTGTCGGCTGCCCGCTCACCGGTGGCCAGATCGATGATGATCGGTTCGACACGACTATCATACAGCGACTCCACGTCTCCGGATGACGCGAGTTGAACACTGGAGAAACCCGCCGCCTGGAGAATGTTTTTCTTCATGTCCAGAGCAATATTTTTTTGCTGCAAGTCTCGCAAACCAACCGCGGCGGTGGACACGAACAGACTGCAGACCAGGCAGACGCCGGCGGCGACGACCAATGTGTTGGCGATACTATCGCGTTGCATAACGTGCCACCCTTCGTTTGATATTAGCCTGAACCACAAAGTAATCAATTAACGGGGCAAACACATTGGCGAATAGAATTGCCAACATGATCCCCTCAGGAAAGGCCGGGTTCACCGACCGAACTAAGACCGTCATGAATCCTATCAAACCTCCATAGACCCATTTACCTTGCCGCGTCATCGATGCCGAAACGGGATCAGTCGCCATAAAGACCGTACCGAAGGCGAACCCACCGATCACCAAATGCCAGATCGGCGAAATGTGCATCACCGGTTCGGAGAAAGGGAGCAGATAAAGTAGGCTGGAAAAGGCCGTCATTCCAACCACCACGCCAGCCATGATCCGCCAACTTCCGATTTTTGAGAAGATCAGAATCGCTGCGCCGATTAAGCAACACAGGGTTGATGTTTCTCCGAGTGAGCCGTGAATATCGCCAATAAAACATTGCCACCAAGTGGTCCCTGAATCGGGTCCCCCTATCTCGGCCACAATTTGTGACGTCGAGACCGTTGCCCCGTCTGCCAGAGCCGGCGTTTCAGCAATTTTGGCCAGCGCCGTCGCCCCGGAGTATCCATCCACGGCCGTCCAAACCCCGTTTCCGCTGATCTGTTTGGGATAAGCAAAGTATAAAAAAGCTCGCCCCGTCAATGCCGGGTTTAAAAAATTGCGGCCGGTCCCACCAAAAATCTCTTTGCCCACCACGACGCCAAAGGCGATTCCCAAGGCAACCTGCCACAAGGGGATTGTTGCGGGCAACGTAAGCGGGAAAAGCATACCTGTTACCAGGAAGCCTTCGTTGATTTCGTGTTTCCGGATCACACTAAAAATCAACTCGCAGGTCCCTCCTACCGCCATTGTCACGATGTATATGGGGACAAAAAACAACGCTCCATGAATCAGACACGGCAGCCAACTCCCAAAACTCAGAAAGCCTCCTGGGTTGGTTGTGTAGGAAACACCCAACGCGTCCATCACCGAATAACGCCAGGTGCCATGCCACAAATTTTCAAAGAGCGATCCGTAACTCAACTTGTATTGAACCGCCGCGTCCGCGCTCGCCGAGAGGACTTTGTCGGCTTGATAGCCCGTATTGTAAAGGGCCATCAAAATACATGGCAACAACGCAACGATGACCATCGACATCATTCGTTTCGTGTCGATCGCATCGCGAACGTGGGTCGAGCCCTTGGAGACTTCACCCGGCGTAAAAAGGAACGTATCGTTCGCTTCATACAGCGGATACAGCTTTTCCAGCCGTCCCCCTTTTTTGAACAGGGGCTCAATCTTATCCAGTAGGTTTCTCAAAAACATTCCGAGCTTATCCTTCTTTCTCGATATGATTCAGGTTTTGACGCAAGATCGAACCGTAATCGTATTTGCCAGGACAAACGTAGGTACAAAGAGCTAAGTCCTCTTCCCCTAGTTCGAGGCAGCCAAGTGATTGTGCTAGGTCAGTATCGGCCGTGATAAGCGCTCGCAGTAGTTGTGTGGGCAACATATCGAGCGGCATCACGCGTTCATAAGTCTCAACAGGCACCATCGCACGTGCGCTACCTCCCGTGCTGGTGGTCATGTTGAATTTCTTTCCACGGCTAAAACTTCCCGCGTAGATGTTAGTAACCGAGAATTTCTCCAAACCAGGACCTTGCCAGCCGAGAAATTCCCGCTTATTACCCTCCTCTAAGACCGTCACCTGCAAGTCGTAACGTCCGAGGTAATTATTTGGGTGCTGAGAGATGTGTCCATTGAGAACCGAACCCGAGATCACGCGGGCATTGTCCAGATCAACTCTCCCTTGAACCAGTTGATCCAAACAGGCTCCAATCCGAGTACGATAAAGCCCCGGATCCTCCACCAGCGGCCCCCCCATCGCGACCACTCGCTCCGTCATCAATTTCCCGGTGGTAAAAAGGTGGCCGATCGCGATCAGGTCCTGATAATTTAGGTGCCAAACCGTCTTCTCGGGATTCACCGGATCCAAAAAGTGAATGTGTGTCCCGACCAAGCCTGCCGGATGTGGCCCGTCAAACCGAGCAAACTCAACACCAGTAATGTCTTCTCCAGGCACCCTCGAATCGTCTCGTGTGCAGACAAACGTCTTTCCCGCCGTCAGCTGCTTTACAACCGTCAGACCGGCTACAAACAGATCAGCGTGTTCCGCAATCACCAACTCGGGCTCTGCGGCCAATGGATTTGTGTCGATCGCAGTAACAAAAATGGAATGCGGTTCAGACTCCGGTGACGGGACTTTGTCAAAAGGCCGAGTCCGCAAGGCGGTCCACAAACCGCTGTTTAGCAAATTCTGCCGGATCACCGCCCTATCGAGTCCTTCTAGGCCGTCGTACTTTTGGAAATTCTCTTGGTCATCACCATCAAGGGCGATCACCAGCGATACAAACCGTCGTTTTTCTCCGCGGTTGATTTCCGTGACCGTACCACAACCTGGGGCTGTATAAATTACGCCCGGATTCTTTTTGTCCTCAAACAGCCGTTGTCCCTGTTTGACCCGATCGCCGATCGCCACGTCCATCGTCGGACGCATGCCTTGATAATCGTCACCCAGTAAGGCGACGGATTCGACGGGCGGACCTGGCTTAATTGCTTGAACCGGTTGGCCCGTAATGGGGACATTTAGACCTTTTTTGATTTGGTAGACCATATAATTTTCGCCGAATTCGGTATCTTTCGTCGCCGACGCGTCGTTTCATTAGAAACCGTGCTTGTCGGCCATTATTAATACTAGCGACATCGTGAATTTTTTCACACACTATCCTCGCAAAATACCAATTTTGCGCGTAAATACACGTTTTTGCTGGCAAAAAGCGCGAATAGAAAACGCCGATGATAGGCAAATTCTGATTTATCGCAACATCACCCTGGCAACGTTTTACATTCTGAGTCGGGCACCCCCGCAGAAACGCCGCCCCACTGAGTACCGAGCGGAAAAAAAAAGATCCTTCCCAGACATTTCTATCAACCATAAGTAGGATTTCGTGCCGTTTTGAATCCTAAGCTATTGCATCCGAGCCAATTCTCGACTGAGGTCTGTAAAGCCATTTTTTGTCGCCGACTCAGCCATCCTCTTTTGAAGTTTTCTAAGTTTAGACCCTTGAGCCAAGTCTCCTAAATTACTTCTCAAAAATCGAAGATACGCTTCAATACAGAGCCTCGAGTTGGATCGGTCCAAATCCGATTGGATCAATTGATTAAAGGTTTCTACCGATTCATTAACCAGATCGACGCGGGCCCATACACGCTCTTCTTGAAGGGACTCCAGAGCCAGGTCGACTTGCCCCGCTTGAATGGCAAGCAAGCGATTCAGTTCACACAAGGTTGCGCGTTCCTGCGTCTTATCGGCCGGCATACCAATCATCTGTTCGTCTAGCCGATCAACCCATGATAGGCATTCATCTTTTGACAAAGATTCCAACGAACTGGGCATTCCCAAATCTTTTTTGACGGCCCGGACCTCGTCACTTTGAACGGCTTCACTCAAACCCTCGCTGGGGGTGTCGGGCCGCCCGATGGATGCAACATTCGTAGAGAGGTAGGTCCTCAAATAGCCCATGTCGTGGCCGCTTTCCTCGGCGATCAAAAGACAGTCGAACGCTCGGTCTCGATATTTCAAGTCGACGTTACGATTGGCCGCATAGAAAGCTGCTTTGTAGATGTTCCATGTCGGCACATCTTCTTTATCGGTGGACTCCGCCAAGGCCATTGCTAAACCGGCAGGTAATTCCATATAAGCGAATCGCAGATTTTCACCGGCAGACCTGATAATGATGTAGTCGTCGGCCGCTTCGACGACCGATGCAAAGGTCTCTCGGATTGAAATATCACCGTCATTGGACTTGCCACTTGCTTTGACTTCTTCCCAGAAACCTTCCAAGTCACCCGACATTTCAACCACCGCTGCCGCGAGTTGAAACAACCTACCGCGCTCGGATTCACTGGATTGAACAGCCGCATCGGGGCCCAGTAATTCTTGAGCCTGCCTCCCTGCTTGGGCTGCCAATTCCGTATTTCGCTGAAACAATTGGCGATCAGCTCGCTGAAGCAGTCGACGAAAGGCGGCATTTTCGCCGAATGTTAGCGGGGTCGATGAGGGTTTGTTTACCGACTCATCCGATGGCTCATTCGCTACCGATGCAGATTCGACCATCGGTCTCTCTAGTGGTTTCGTATCAAGCAATTTTTCATTGGGCGAATCTTCATCTTTTTGAGAGGGCACTTGGGACATCTGGTTATCAGAATCTGCCATCACATCCGTGGTGATAGGGTCACTTAACGGATTCTTATCTGGCCCCAGGTTCGACCGCTGCCGAACAACTTTGGGGGGCTCTTCCACAGCGGGTTCGTCCATGACCGCGGATTGCGATAAAACGGTCGTTGGGTCCGCATCCCGATCCCCCGATTTTGTTGCCACCGCATCGGTTGGTAACGTCCCCACGCGGTTTTGTTCTCGGTCCATATACTGGAATACAAAATACAAGAGGCCACTAACACCGACGACAAAGAAAAACATACTCGTCAAGGGCATAATCAGCGAGCTTGTGGTTCTGGACTTACTTTTAGAACGCACCTTGGAACGCACCTTAAACCGCCCGCTCAAAGATTCCGATTTCCCGAGGGACTCCAACCCCCCAATGCTTGGTTCACTAAAATTCATTTCGTCTTCGATCGATGGTTCGCTCTGCTTCACCTCGCCCAGAGGGATCGCCATCGGAATCGTTGAATCCCCATCCATCTTGATAGGCTGCGCGACGGCTGCTGGGCGAGTGTTGCCATCCTCGGCGTCAGCGTTCGTTCGGGCTTTGGGAGGCAGCATGTCTTCCATGCCCGGAGCGTCCAACGCCCCCTTGTTGTCGGCTCCATTCGGGTTGTTTGCTTTCGCTAACGCCCGATCAAATTTCGCGTCGTACACCGCGCGCTGGTCCGTGTCACTCAACGTCGCACCGGCCTTCTTGATGGCCTCCACCACGGATTTCATTTCTGGCGCTTCGAGGTCAGCCCCCTCGGCGCCGAGTTGCCGAAGGCGGTCCTCAACCGCTTGTTGAACCTGTTCGAGATCCGCAAACCGCGAAATTCCCAGTAACTGGTAATAATGGGGTCGGCGCGATTGGATTCCCAGTGCTTTGAGAATTGCGTTTTTTGATTTCGCCATTTTTGTTGTGTGTTTTCTTTACCCTACCGAACAAAGTCACGCCGAATGCCCTCAGGCATTGCTCTTATCATAATACGTTGTCACTCTGAATCCTATTATACGTTTTTAACCATCCGCTTTCATTTACGACCTTTGGACAAACAGAACTCTGACGTAAAATCACGTTGGTTAGTTCCCTCACGATGAAGAAAACCAAAATGGGTTGATTCCAGCAATGGAAAAACTGAATTCTCAATTCGCATCCGCAACCTCATCGATTAAGGAGTATATCAATCTATCGGCCTATAAGTTTGTCGATTTGGATAACTTGGAAAGCCGCCGAACAGCGATTCTCAAGGTCAGTCGCGAACTGGGTTTAAAAGGGACGGTTTTGCTCAGTCCTGAGGGGATCAACTTATTCATCGCGGGTGAACGATCCAACGTCAAACGGTGGCTGGACTTCCTTTACCAGCACCCCGAATATACCGATCTTCCCATCAAAGAAAGCCTATCGGACCATCAACCCTTCAGCCGAATGCTCGTTCGCATCAAAAAAGAAATCATTACGTTTGGCGTCGAAGGCATCGCACCCCAAAATCGCACCAGTCCAAAATTAGCAGCGGAACAACTAAAGCAATGGCTGGATGCTGGCAAGGATATTACCCTGCTCGACGTCCGCAACGACTACGAAGTTGATTTGGGCACCTTCGAACGAGCCACCCGAATTGGTGTTGATCATTTCCGCCAGTTCCCCGACGCGGTCCAAACACTGCCGGATGAGATGAAGACCAAACCGCTGGTCATGTTTTGCACGGGTGGAATCCGATGTGAGAAGGCGGGACCGTTTATGGAGCAACAAGGCTTCGAGGAGATTTATCAGCTGGACGGCGGCATTCTACGCTATTTTGAGGAGTGCGGTGGTGACCATTACAAAGGGGAATGTTTTGTCTTTGACAAACGTGTTGCCGTTGATCCAAACCTTCGCGAAACCGAGACCGAACAATGTTACGCCTGTCAACATCCTCTTACGGCGGAAGAACAAGCATCCGATCAATACCAACCCGGTCAGTCGTGCCCACATTGCTACCGTTCCCCCGACGAAATCATGCGCGAGAGAATCATGCTTCGTCAAGCCGCTATCAATCAACTGACGAGGACGTTGCCAGGTAGCCAACCCTATGACAATCAACGGCCTTTGAACGTCCCGGCCCGCTACGACCAATTTACAGTGATCAACTTTTTGTCGGCCTACCATCCACATGTCCCCCGGTCTCGTTGGCTAGAAGAAATTGATGGAGCTCGAATTCAATATCAAGGCAAGCCGGTTTCTGAATCAAAACGACTGCGGGCAGGCATGCGACTGGATCATCTCATACCGGAAACGGTTGAGCCCGACGTCGCAGCGGACATAAAAATCCTATACGAGGACGATGATTTAATTATCGTCTCAAAACCGGCGCCACTGCCGATGCACCCCTGCGGTCGGTTCAATCGCAATTCCTTGATCTACATTATCGACCAAGCTTTTCCCGGGGAAAAAATACGCATGGCGCACCGTCTGGATGCAAACACCTCGGGTTGCGTCATTTTGTGCCGGAAAAAAGCGATCTGCCAGGACCTTCATCGGCAATTTGAATCTGGTCGGGTTGAAAAACTGTACCTTGCACGCGTACTTGGTCGGCCCGATTGGACCCACCACACATCGCGAGAACGGATTTCTACCGGACCCTCAACGGCGGGAGTTCGGCAAATTGATCCCGAAGGTTTAACGGCCGAAACACGGTTCCAGAAAATTTCGGAGTTTAATGATGGAACATCGTTGATTCAGTGCCGCCCTATGACGGGACGCACGAATCAGATTCGACTCCATTTGTGGAACAGCGGATTTCCGATTCAGGGGGACCCCGTATTCCTACCTTCTCACCAATTCGGCTCGAAGCAGACATTGGACGTCGGTTCGCCGCCCATGTGTCTCCATGCATCGCAAATTGTGTTTGAACACCCTCGTTCGAAACAGCCGGTATCGATACAAACCGAATCACCCAGTTGGTGTTCAATTTGAACCCCCCAACCGGTCGAAAAAATACAAAATAGCCGGAGGCCTTGGGTTTCCTTGGTTTCCCCTTGAAGCGGTCGTTAGGCTTTAAATACCCACAACACTCCAAGAGAGTTGGCCTAAACCACGGACATTTCCCGTATAATTAGGTATCTTGCCGTTTTTGGGTTAAAACAGAAAATAATATCGCCCAGACGCACATTGTATACGTAAAGGGTGCGAGGCGCAGTGATTTACTTCGCAGCCACACTCATTGAGTCTGACTCAGTCTTAGGAATCCTCATGGTAGTTGTAAAGAAACGACACTGGCTTTTCTACTCGGCCAGTCTTTTGATCATCGGAACGTTCACTTTGTTAACGGGGACCGTTTTCGCTCATGACTCGTCCGAGTCGACCCGTTCTGTGAGTCACCTACCTCGCGAGCAAGCTTCCAAAATGTCGAATCAAATCGACGCATTGGTACAGGCCAAGTTGGCGGAACACGGACAGTCCCGAAACCGTCCCGCGTCCGACGAGATTTTTCTTCGCCGCGCTTACTTAGACATCATTGGCCGGATTCCAACCCTCGAAGAGGCCAAACGCTTTTTAAACTCCAAAGATCGCAACAAGCGGCAAAAACTGATTGACCAACTCCTCGACTCCTACGGTTACGTCAGTCGCCAATACAACTTCATCGCCGATCTTTTAAGGATCAAGAGCAAGGTTCGCAACCAACTGACCGGCCAACCTTACATCGATTATGTCAAGGACTCACTTTACGAGAACAAACCTTACGATGAATTCGTTCGTGAGCTACTCGTGGCCCAAGGTTCAAACATGGAACGAGGCAACGGCGCTGTTGGGTACTACCTACGTGACTACAACATGCCCGAAGACAATATGTCGAATACCGTCCGCGTCTTCCTGGGAACACGACTCGAATGCGCTCAGTGTCACGACCACCCATTTGACAAATGGACACAGAGACAATATTTCGAAATGGTGGCATTCACTGGCGGAATGAATTTCCGGCTAAACACGCCTTACTCCGAAAACGCCGAAGACATCAAAAACCTTCGCCGCGATCCTTCAATTAATCAACAGACGAAGGCCGTTCTTCGCCGATTGGTCGATCCCATGACCTTTGGTGTTGTGGGCACAGGGACCGGTTTGGCACGTCTTCCCGAAGGATTCATGGGAGATGACGGTGATGAATTCGATATCGTTACGGCAAAAACCATGTTCGAGGGGGATGAATTGGTTGCCCCTAAACCGATGTCCAAATCCAACAAGGCTTCGCGGGCCCGAAATCGAAATCCGCAACAAATAAAAGGAGCCCGTAACATCGGCTCGCGTGACGCCTATGCCAATTGGATGACCGATTCTACCAATCCTCGGTTCGCAAAAGTGTTCGTCAATCGCCTCTGGAAACAGGCAATGGGTCTTGGCTTAGTTGAACCCGTCGACGTCTTCGAAGACGGAACCGTCGCCTCGAACCCAGAGCTTCTCGATTACCTAACGCAGGCGTTTATCGACTTGAACTACGATATGAAACAGATGCTCCGCATCATCTATAACACCAAGACTTATCAGGCTAAAGCCTACCCAAAAGACGTCCTTAAAAGCGCAGAATACTATTTCAACGGGCCTATCGTGCGCCGGATGTCAGCCGAACAAATCTGGGATTCGCTGTTGACAATGACCGTCCCAGATACGGATCAACGCCAATCCGCCCGTAGCAACAACCGCTTAGATCGCTACGTGGGTGGAGACGACATCTACGAAACCTATGATAAGCTTCACGAAATGACCGCCGACGAATTAGTCGATCTGGCAAAATCGGTTTCGAGTGGTGGCAAATCGATGCAAAATATGATGGCCTCCGACCGTCGTAAAAAAACGCAAGCCAATGCCCGCATGCAGCAAGCCCGAAAAAAATTGACCAATGAGATTCGAGCGGCAAGAAAACAAGGGAACTCGGCCAAGGTTCGGCGTCTGATGAACCAACTGAATTCGATGGCGGAAGAGACGCGGAAACAATCTGGGGGCAGCGGCATGTACCGGGCCTCGGAAATCTCATCACCCGCGCCGGCCGGCCATTTCCTGCGGGAATTTGGTCAGTCGGATCGGGAAACGATTGAGAATGCGAATTCCGAACCTTCGGTGACTCAGGCACTCTCTTTAATGAACGGTTACATCGAAACACGCATTGCCAAGAATTCAACCACCGTTTTGATGCAAAACATCTATGAAGCGGCTCCTAAAGACCGAGTGGATGCGGTTTACCTGACCATGCTCGGGCGAAAACCGACCAAGGTCGAAGAAGCGGGTTGGGTGAAGGATTCCAAAAACCAAACGGCGGCCCAAGTCATTTCTGACTTGATCTGGACCTTGGCCAATTCCAACGAGTTCATTTTCATTAAATAGTTTTCGACTTACAACACCACGTTACGTCACAGTAAAGATCAGGAATAGCAAATGGCTTTTTTCTTACCGCAATCCTCAACCCGTCGTAGCTTCGTTTCCGGAGCCGCCAAATCCATTCTGGGTGTGGGGATGTTGCCGATGTTGCCAAAGATGGGACACGCCAGTGCCCGCAACGCGAAACAGGGTGGAACCGCAAAATCGGTGATCTACGTTTATCTCAATGGTGGAATGAGTCATATCGACTCCTTCGACACCAAACCGGGCAGTGAAACGCAGGGTCCCGTCGAAACTCTGAAAACCTCCGCTGACGGCGTTCGCGTTAGTCAGTACTTCCCTCAGCTTGCGAAGCAGATGCATCATGTATCGGTCATTAATTCATTGAATTCGACCGCGGGAGCCCACGCTCAGGGCCGTTACTACATGCATACCGGCTACACGCTTCGAGGAACGGTTCGGCATCCTGATTTGGGCGCATGGAACTCGTACCACAACGGAAAACGGAACCCAGGATTACCGGCCAACGTCAGGATTGGTGGTAGTAGTGATGGCAACGGCGCCGGATTCCTAGAATCCAGTCATGGAGCACTCCCCATTGGTAGCCCTACCGCCGGTTTGCAATACAGCGAACTCCCCAAAGGGGTCGATTACGAGCGTTTCAACCGCCGCATGGCACGCCTCAAGCGAATGAACAGACGGTTCACCGACGAATACGACACGAAACAGGCCCGCGCCTATGCGGCGATGTACGACGAAGCGGTCAAACTGATGAAGAGCGACGACATCAAATCGTTTGATCTCACTCTTGAAGACCAAACGACCCGAGACCGTTATGGTGACAACCCACTCGGGCAAGGCTGCCTGCTGGCTCGCCGATTAGTCGAGAAAGGGGTTGGCTTCATCGAAGTGAACGACGGTGGTTGGGACACGCATGATGATAACTTTGGACGATTGGCGGACAAAACAGCTCCGCTGGACCAAGCCCTGTCAGCGCTGCTATCGGATCTCGAACAGCGGGGACTGCTGAATGACACCCTTGTCGTGTTGGCGACCGAATTTGGCCGCACGCCGACCATTCAAACCGACCGAAACAATGGACGCAATCATTACCCACAAGCCTTCAGCTGTTTGCTGGCCGGCGGTGGTGTAAAAGGTGGTTACGTCCATGGAAAAACCGATGAAGAGGGTCGAGAGGTCATCGAAGACCTTGTCACCGTTCCCGATTTCAATGCCACCATCGGCCACGCCATGGGGTTGCCACTGGACAAAAAGGTTATGTCCCCCTCGATGCGGCCCTTCACGGTCGCCGACAAAGGGGAGCCGGTTCTGAAAGTCTTTTCCTAGACACGCCCACCGTCGTGCCCATGGCAAACAAGGCGACCTCACGCAGCACCCTCCGAAACCTTACCCAAAAGCCGATCAAAACGGGAAGGGGAGTTTTCTCCTTTCCCAAAGGGATGCGTTGCTACGGCAAACGTCCCAACGAGCCACAAAGCACCAGGTACCAATGGCAGTCGGGCAACTCGCCCCCTTTTTATGGTTAACCAAACTTCTCGGCGTGAGAAAAAAGAGTTGAATAACGTAGTTGAGTGACATGACAGACACCGGCTAAAATGGGGATATCCGATCCACACTTTATTCGGAGCTATGGTGGCTATTCCACAACTCAACCTCCACGTTTTATCTCTCCTCGTCATCAGCTCGATTTGGTTTATTGAGCCGACCTGTCCGAAAGCGACGGCGCAAGCTCCGCAGCAACCTGATGTCTTATTCCTTTCCATCGATGACCTGAACGACTGGATTGGTCCCTTGAGTGGCCACCCTCAGGCAATCACTCCTAACTTGGACCGACTCGCCAAACGGGCCGTCGTCTTCACCGACGCGCATTGCCAAGCTCCGATCTGTAACCCCTCTCGCATCAGTCTGTTAACAGGTCGCCTACCTTCAACCACTGGAGTCTACTATCTCTCTCCCTTGATTCGTCAGTGCGCCACAACAAAACATGCCGTTACGCTCCCTCAGTATTTCTCCAAACACGGTTACCTAACACTGGGAGTTGGCAAAACCTTTCACACCGAGGGCCCAAAGGAGTTCGACGTATATGGCGGAAAGTTTGGTGGCATGGGCCCACGTCAGAAGACAAACCTTAATTGTGATCACGTGCACCCTCTCTGGGATTGGGGCCCCTTACCGATTGCTGATCAAGTCATGCCGGATCACCAAGTGACCGACTGGGCTATTGAACAACTCACACAATCGCCCAAGCAACCCCGTTTCATGGCCGTTGGATTTTTCCGGCCCCACGTCCCGCTTTATGTGCCCGAGAAATGGTTCGAACCCTTCCCACTTGAATCGATCGAACTGCCTCTTGTCCCCGAAGATGACCTTCGGGATATCTCCCGATTTGCCCAAGACCTGACGTGGGGCGCTGTCGCCCCTCGGCACACCTGGTTTCAGGAACAACCCGAGCAATGGAAAAAAGCGGTTCAGGCCTATTTGGCCAGCATCGCTTTCGTCGACCATCAAGTTGGGCGGTTGCTGGATACCCTCGAACAATCTGAGCGGGGTTCCAACACCATCATCGTGATGTGGTCCGATCATGGATTCCATTTGGGTACTAAAGAGCGCTGGGGCAAACGATCGCTCTGGACCGACTCGACTCGGGTCCCGTTAATGATCGCCACCCCTTCGATGAAACAGGGGACTCGGTGCCAGGCACCGGTCGGATTGATCGACCTGTTCCCCACCCTCACCGATTTGTGCCAACTCCCACCCAAACAAGACCTCGAGGGTCATAGTCTCGTCCCGTTATTGAACCAGCCAAAACTGACATGGCCGCACGCCGTTTTAACGCAATTTGGCCCCAACAATGACGCCGTTCGGACCTCTGATTGGACACTCATTCAATATGAGGATGCATCCGTTGAACTGTATGACCGCAAATCCGATCCCCATGAGTTCCAGAATCTGGCCGGTCAGGAGGTTTATCGGCCAAACATAGCGGAGCTTCGCGAACACTTCCCCCAGACACGAGCCGCGTTGGCACCCGGTAGTGCGCATTTGGATGCGCGTCCCGGTTCACCCGTCGATATTGATGGCCCGCCGGATTTTGATCGAATGTGGGGCAGAAGGCGTTCCAACGACCCACCCAAAGATCCTTGAGCTATCCTCAGGCCAGCTTCCCCCCTCCCTTTCCATGGCAAATCCTCAGCCCCTGCAAATCCTCAGCCCCTCAAAGCCTCAGACCACCAAACCCTTAGCCCCCTCGACGGCAGTTCCAAAATCCGACAATTCCCCTTCTCTTCCCCCTCGGCGAATCGGTTTTTTGGATAAACCTTACCACCACGGTGCACAAGATTCTGAGAAACTGAGGTTGGGGCTTTGCGGCGGCGCGTTTTTTGGTATCTTTTTAGCCTGTCACTAGCGATTCATTAAATCGCTTTGCTAGTGAAGGCCGATGTTTCAGCATCGGCGTTTTCATTGGTTAGGGTGATTTCCTGAATCACTTTCGTCGACTCCTTGTGAGAAGACAACCCGATGAAAAGACCCTGTAGCTCAGTTGGTAGAGCAACGGACTTTTAATCCGTAGGTCCTGGGTTCGAGCCCCAGCGGGGTCACTTGTTTTACCCCGGTTTTTACCGTGCGAAACGTGATCTTGGTGTACAGACTCCGTAGGTCTTCGATTTGAGTACACCACTTTGTACACCATTTGGCGTTTTCGCAAAAACCGCTATGGCGGAATTACTAACATTATCGGTCGTTTGAACAGGATGTTCGAGCGGCTTTTTTAATGCGCTGAGATCCAACAAAGAACGAAAACAAAGACCAAACCTCGCCCCGCACCATTTCTTTCAGACAAAGGACGGATCTGTTACGCTTATCAACATAATAGTTCCCCATCATTCTTACGGTTTTCTGATGCAAAAGCACGTATTCCGACTTTTTATAGTATCACTGTTCGTTCCCGGTTTCTCCACAAGTAATTCACTTGCCGACGACGGCCTGTTCCGCATTTCCATCAAGCCGAGCAAAACGATTATTGGCGAGGTCGTCTCCAAAACAGATT
>JAKVBF010000022.1 GCA_022447555.1 Mariniblastus sp.
AACTTGATCTTGTTCCGCGCAGGGTACGTAGACTACATGCGCCTCGGGTCCCCCAGCCATTTCAATGAACCGCTGCATCAGCCCCTCAGGCATACCGCCTCCTCCGACAATAACCAAAGCCCCTTTGGCAACATACGGCGCCGGTGGTTCAGCGGGTGGAAACACCTCCGAGGTGCGATCGATCGCATGGCGTCGCCAAGCCGTCAAGTCGGCCATTTGCCTGTACGGATTCAATCGTCGTCGTCCCAAGACGGACACCTCTAATTCTTTTCGCTTGACCGGCTCGAACAAATTGGCGGCGATTAGTAGGGTTCCGGACCGTTCGCCGTAGGCTCTTAGCTTACGTCCACTCAGTACTAACAAACCGCCGGCAGGTATTCCGACCCCAACAGAACGCGGGGCAACCGACAAAAGGCTGAGCAATTGTGGCTCATCCCGGGCTTTAAAATCTGTCATGAGCACGCAATCCGGGATCAGATTCAAACCGTCCTGCGCAGAGGGCAGACGCTTGCCAGGCAAAAGTCTTAACGCTCCCAACCAAGGGGCTATATTCGAATCTGCAAACATCACCCCACCCATCCCGATGAATTGAGTTAGCTGGGGAGCGCAAGCTGCCAAGCGTATCGCCTCGACGTCGGTCAAGGGCCCATCGGCCGTCAGCCATACACCATCGGCGTTACTCAATATTTTGTTGTCAATTTCCGACAACTTAGCCATAGGAACGCCGTAATCCTCTGGCCATTCCACGCCCCCTGCCGCTCCGTTATTTGAGGGATAGGCGGGCGAGAGATGGACAATCGAGGGTAACTCCTGCTCTATTTTTCGCCGGCCCAATCGGCGATTGGCCAGCGTCAAAAAATAATCCATCGTCCCCTCCGGTAAGACCGATGATCCAGCCAAAATCACGGTACCCTTGATACTCAAATCGACTGGCCACATCTCGAACGATTCGTCAAAGCTGACGCCAGTGGGGGTTTCTGATTCCTGCCCCATCATGGGAGACACTAAACATAACGTGATGCCAAGGTAAAGAGCGGGAGTCCAACTGTTAGCGGCGGACGAACAAGGATTAAAGGGTATCGAGACCATCTGAGACCTTCCTTCTTAACTTTGCCACTCGACGGCTCGACATGCAAACCATCACCATCGCAAGGGAACTAATACCAAGGGTTGAAAACCGTTTTCATCACATCATACCGAATTGCGCAACCCGAGGTCAGCACAGAGACGATCAGCTTTAGGCAATTCCGAGGGGCGTCCCGGTGATCCCCTCACCGTCCGAATTTCAATCAAAAAACCCGTCAGGAACTGAGATCCTCGCAAAAAATTGGTATTCCAGATGTTTGTCCATTCCGACCATTGTCACCGCTTGGGTCGCCAACTAATCTTGAAACGTGAAATTCGCGATTGCCGGTTGAAGACGGCGTCGTGCGGCTTCATTAGTCGGCCGGCTCGGAATTTGGTTCGTATGGGTTTGAAACCCTTGTTCCTTCCGATATTACGCTTAACTCATTCCTGTTCAGAAGACATTACCATGCGTATCAACACATTGATTGCGGTCACGCGACAGCCCAGTGCTCACCATTGCATAACCACCCGTATGACCACCGGAATCGCACTCTTTACAACGACCCTGCTTCTTTTGACTGGGTATGCGATCGGTCAAGAGAACCAATGGATCGGCACAACCGGGCCGTTCCAAAGCGCGTCTCAATGGTCCTTAAACCATGTCCCCACGGCATCGGAAAAAGCCGTGTTTGGTTCTGGCAGCTATACCGTGAATTGGAACAACGCTAGTGGCAATCACACCGTCCAAGAGTTGTTGGTCAGCAACCAAACGGGTTCCTCGATTATTTTTAAAAATCAGGACAGCGCAGCTCACACCGTATCGGTTGTTGGAAGTAATAGTTTGACCGATCTTTCCTTCGACGCCGACCTCCAAGTCGAGGGGGTCACCTTACACTCCCAAGGGGGCGCTCAATTAGTGGACGGAACCTACACCAAGCTCACCTTGGGAAACGCGTCGGCTTTATCCGGACCCAATACACTCTTGAGAGTGGATGGCGGTGCTGGATTCCAGATCGATGGAAAACTGCATGCTTATGACAATGTGACCATGACCACGTCGGGTGGCAGCGCGACCATTGGTCTTGACAGCGGTAACCAAGGTCATGTCCAACTGGAAGGCGGAAACACGAGCTGGACCATCGCCGACAATTTAGATCTGGGCGAGCAAAGTAGTCAGGCAGCTTTTACATTGGCAAGCGGTGCTTCCACGACCGCGAAAAATTTACATGTTGGCGTGAATTCTGGCAACAATACCGTTCTGATTAGCGACGCCGACACAAAGCTGAAACTGAACGAATACCTCGTTGTGGGCCAACGAGCTAAGGGTCAAAACATATTAACGGTTGAAAATCAGGCTTCGGTTGAGGCGGAACTGGGAATTCAAATTGGACAACATGCCGCACAAACAGGGGCCTACTCCAACGAAATCCATGTCGAACAGGGGACTCTGACGACGGGCGGCTCTCTTTACGTTGGTTACCTAAGCAACGGTTACCTTGGAGTGAATGCGGCGGGCCAGGTCACTTCGACCAATTTCGGGGTTGTCGGCAATCACGCCGGTAAGACGGGCGTGGTTGATGTTGAAGGAGAAAACTCTCGCTGGACCGTTCTGGGCTCGACCAGTTCCACTTATGGGGATATGTATTTTGGAGTCAGTGGTGCGGCTCAGGTAAATGTCAAGGACAGCGGCAATGTCAACAATCAAAACAGCCTGGTAGCCATCCAAGCCGGATCCTCAGCCGTCGTCACAGTTGAAACAAACGGTTTGTGGAGAAATGACGGGACGATGACCCTTGGCCAAAGCGGAAACGCAACGGTCAATGTTCAAAACGGGGGCAGACTAATTAGTGACGGCAATGCTTTTCTCGGTAAGAACGCCGGATCGGGAACGGTCGTTGTTACAGGAACCGGCTCGACGTGGGAATCCAAACACAATGTTTACGCAGGTGGTTCCAACAACGCCAAGGGTGGCTCGGGATCTTTGACCGTCGGAGACGGTGGTGCGGTTACGGTCACCGACATGTTGAAACTTTGGGACAATGGAACCGTTAATCTGGAAACCGGCGGTACCCTAATAGTCGGCCAATTCGATCACACCGCAGGAACCTACAACAACACCGGTGGGACCTTACGCGTCACAAACAGCATCGAAGGGGATTTCAACCATTCGGCCGGTGTCTTAGCACCCGGCAGCAGCCCAGGTTTTGCGACCATCAATGGTGACTACACGCAGGGTTCAGCCGCTTCGCTTGAGATTGAGCTTGGCGGGTTCCTGCTGGGTGACGAGCATGATCACCTAAGAGTTGAAGGGGACATGAGCCTCGCAGGTCAATTGAATGTTAGTACCATCGACGGTTTCGTCTTGACCTACAACAACAGCTTCTTGGTCAGCGAAGTGGTTGGTGCTCGAACCGGTACTTTTGATGGTCTGAGCGAGGGAAGTACCGTGGGAACATTCGACGGTGTTGAGCTCTTTATCACTTATGGCGCGGGCAACGGAAACGATATCGCTCTATTTACTGCGGTTCCAGAACCTGCCTCGGCCGGATGGGCCGGAATGTTGATGCTAGGCTGGTTCGCGGGTCGCCGTCGACGTCGCGGACAGGAATAGTCAATCCCGCTAACTGCCAAGCGTCTAACACAGAAAGCTGCAGGGCAGGGGACCTACCAAACCAAACGACACCCGAGTTCCCTCGGGTGTCGTTTTTTGTACACTCAAGTTTGCCGCAAACCGCATAACGCGTTCGTCCTGGGGCGAATGTAATTTGCGCAGCCATCCACGATTCCGCTTGGGCTCAAAACAACCTCTCCCTTTGTTACGCCTCCTGTTTCTGGTGAGACGGTACCATGCAGACGAATCCCGAAGGCTCAATACGCAAACGCCATACACCTTCCCTCACATTGAACGCCTGATTCAAGAAATTGATTCCGACGTGAATCCGTACGATTGGGGGGCGATCGGCCAATCGAAAACGGACCGTCTTCCCCCTCGAGATCCGTTCGGTGAATGGTGAAGCTACCGTGAGAGCCTTGGGTCGCAACCTCTCCCCGGTCGGCTTTTGCTTCATTGCGGAAAGGCCATTTCAGCGTCAGACGTTAGGGAGAATCACGCTCTTTCGTCATACGCTTTCAATGAAGGAGTTGATTGCGAAATCAAATTGTGCCATCCAAATTGTGCCATCCTTTTGGAGGTAACTTCTGGATATCGGGTTGGCAGTTTCTTCAGTGGGTCAACCGCGATGGAATCGCTGCGAACTCGAAAAGACGGCTCACACCCCTTCGCCCGTCTGCCAAAGCAATACACCAACACCCGCGAAGGCAACCAGCGTACCCACCCAACCTCGCAAAGATGTTTTCTCCCCGAAGAAGATTGCCGACAAGGGGATCAAGATGAGTGGCGGGGTCGCCATGATGGTCGAGGCAATCCCTATTCTCGTGTATTGGATCGCAATGTAGCTAAACCAAATCCCCAAAAACGGTCCTGCAATCGCGCCGGCCGTAACGAACAAAAACGCCCTTTTGTTTGACAGCTTTCGAACCGACCGCCCCAACTCCCCCCGAAAACTGGCGAGAAGACACAGCATCACCAACGCGATTAAGATCCGAACCTCTGTTGCTGACAAGGCAGAATAACCGTCGGTCAACGCAAATTTCGTGACCACAAGGTTTGCTGTCTGTCCCAGGGCACCCACCAAAGCTAACACAATCCCAATGCCATATTTTTCGGGCGGGTAGGGGCTCTCCGCAGGATCCGGATTTCGCCTTTCAGTCACCACCCATCCGATCCCACCGATGGTAATGAACATTCCTAATATTTCTCGGCTAACCAAGATTTCGTCGAACCAAATCCACGCGAACAGAGTGCTGAAAACGGGCACAATGGTCATTACCAAAAGGGTCAGCCGGGGCCCTATGTAGACAAAAGCAAGAAAGAGAGCGCCATCCCCGATGGCCAATCCGGCAACGCTGGAAACCGCTAGGATTCCCCACCGCCAAGGCTCGGTTTCAAACGGGAAAAATGAACCGGTCGTCAACCAATGAACGGCCGCAATGAACACCAGCGCGAGGGCCAAACGAGTGCGGTTCACCGCACCCACCCCAATCAACCGACTTGCGACTGTAAAAAAAAGTGAAGTGAACGCCCACAATATGGCGGTCACCGCCGCCGCGACTTCTCCTGTATACATGGCGAGAGAGCATACCAGCAATTCGCCCGGAATTAAACGGGACCCGCAACCTCATTTTTTAATCCCGTCCTCAAACCCTTTTGGTCGGTCAACTAGGTCGCAAACATTTCGTCTGAGGTCCTACCAAAACATAAAAAAATCCCCGGTTTTACCCGGGGATTGGTGCTTGGTCCAATCGCTCTCAAGTCAATTCCAAGCTACCGCCAGTTTTTTAAAGATGTTACTGGTTCCACCTGCCAGCGACGAGCCGATATATTGGCGTCGTCGGGTACTGGCCCGTTGTCTGGTTGAGTGCCATCTATTTGTGGCTCTGACAAACGCTCTTGGCTATCCCTTTCGAAACCACTCATAAAATCGTCTTCGGGTAATCCCATGGGATCAACCTGCTCTACGGCCTCCAAGTTTGAGCTCGCCGACGGACCCGAAAACTCAAAACTCGGATCTGAAAAGACAGAGCCCACGCGTCCTGCATCCCTCATCTCACGCGGGAATGCCCCACCATAGGTTGGATAACTAAAATCAAATGGTCCGCAACACATGGAGCAACCCGCCAGCCCCATCAGCACAAATCCGAGCCCCGTGTAAAGAAAAATATATCTCACTTGATCATTCCATTTCCGTATGCATTCTCAATTCGCCCCGTTCGGCGGCAGGGGTTCTTTCGCCTGTGACTCAGTCAACTTTCTTGATGACCGCACGAGAGGATTCGTTTGGAAACGTTTTGGCATCCTGTTTCATGTTTCCCCAGTCAAGAGTCGCTCTACGTATGACGCGAGACGATTGCTTGTTATTGACCAAGCTACCATGATCACCACTTGTCTTCGTTGATAAAACTCTAGAACCTTCCCCGTCAACGGTTCCTGAGGCCAGACTACCGAGTGCGGTCCGTTTTATTTCGCTTTCCTTCTCTGACTGAACCTTCATCACTGCAGTCGTTCCCATCGCATCCGAAAAAGACATTGACGCACCCGGTTTGGTTTGGATTTGAGTAACGGGATCGCTTTGGCTCTCTGACTTTGGTTTAGCAGGAGTGGGCTGTCTGCGTTCCGTTGGATTTGGGCTCGGCGTTTCGATCTCTTCCATGGATTCGTAAGAATCGATCAGAGAACCATCGAATCCATCCCCTACCGGAAAGTTCCGATCGCCAGCCACCGAGCCCGTCGGGCCAAGACTGATCACGCCAGGTCGGCTCCAGCCATAATTGAACTCGGTGCTGGCCCCCCGACGTCGGGAATACTCGCTGGCGTCCTGATACGCCTTTGCCGCCCAAGGTCCTTCAGCCATCGAGATATTGTTATAGGAAAGGATCGTTCCTTTTCGGCGATGAACCAGTGCGAGGGATTTATTGTATTCAGTCAATGCATTGTAAAAGGCGACTTCGGCCTGAGCTCGTCGTCGCTGGGCATCGAGAGCGACGTCTAACGTTTCCAAACCTTCCTCAATGATCTCTTTAAAGTGCTCTTCTTCAATGGTGGTTTCCTTCCACCGATTAAAGGCCGAATGCATCAAACGGCGATTGGCAGCGATGGATCTTAGAACGTCACTTAATTCCCGGGTAACATCTAATTCCATGTCTTCTAGCCGGGCGATTTCGCGGACCAACTTTAACTGAGCATTCCGAACATTCGAAAGCTCCCTACGAAATCCGACTGGCATCCGATAATCGACACCAATGGCAAATTCTTGATAGGAACCGTCAAACAACTCATTCCAAGCACCACTGGCTGCAGACCCAGGGAGAGCATTCGTAAGCGGAGCTGGGAAAGGTGCCGTCTCCCCTGATTTGGCATAATCTTTTCCGAGGCCCAGCCAACGGTACAAACCGGTCACATTCAACTCCGGAAGGAGCGAATTCTTTGCATAGGCCAACGACAATTCCTTCTTTTTGATTTCCCATCGCTCTTGTCGCAACTCAGGCCGGTAGGCCATCGCTTCGTCGAGTGAACTTTCCCAATCAAATTCAATGGGGGCCATGGTCGCTTCGTCGATCGGACGCAAGATTTGACCGTCTGTCGAAGAAATACCCATCAACCAACGCACGTTGCTTTCAGCAACCAACAAGTTGTTGTAAGCCTCAATCACAGACGAATCAAAGAAGTGGTATTGTTCGCCCGCCTGAGCCACTTGTTGAATATTGACGTCGGCACCCTCTTCGAATTGATCTTTCAGGATTCGCCACGTTTCCAAGGCTGCCTTTCGACCTGTTTTTGCAGCATCCAAATTACGATAGGCCGAATAAAGATCCCAATAACGAATCTCAATATTGGTAACCATATTCTGCAACTGGCTTTCCAAATTTGCCAACTCTTGATCGGTCCCTATTCTGGAGATGACTATCGGCATCCGCTGGATGAAGGCGCCTCGGCCACGCAACAAGGGCTGACGCATTTCAAATTCCATTGAAGTGCGATACCACTCGGAAAGCTCTTGAAAACCTCCATCAGAAGCCAACGGCGTGTTATTGTCTGTATAGACATTGTTATTCCGCAGGAACATTTGAGTTCCGTTGGCAGCCTTTTTCGAGAACTCGTAATCCCAACTGACCAGATCTTGAACAAACACCGAGGGCTCAAGGGGATTATTGAAACCGGGTTCGTTAGGCCGTGTGTTGCGAGGCTCGTTGGTATGGTTCCAGAAGACACTGGACGTGTATTGGGCATCAAATTCAGCCAACGCCGCTTCAACCCCCTGATTCACATCTAATCCAGTGTTCGTCAAAACGGACGATGGATTCGAGAACTGGCCCGGAGTACCGATGAACCCGGGCTCTGTCTCCCGAACCGCGACGTTGTATATGGTCCCGACCGCATTAGGGCCCTGAATTAAATTGTCGATCCCTGGTGTGACCCGAGCTCCTTGCAGGCCAGGGGTTCCATAGCCTCGTAAAACCTTGGCATTCTGTAGTGAGATCGAAACCACTTCTTCTAACGTCATATCTCGGAAGGATTGAAAATCTGGATCAATCACCGTGATGGGCGAATTCGCCTGAGAGACCTCGTCTAATTGCGCTATGTCAACATCTGGATACTCAATGGCTGTTGCTTGATCGATGTAGTACGAAAGATCGCCCGAATCATGCAGATACAGCGGTCGCGATGGCGAGCAGCCAACGACCGAGAACGATAAGATTATCGTCCAAAGTAGCAATTGCAAGGGTTTCCAGCTCATTGGATTTCCGTATCCTGCTGTGTGTTCGAAAAACGCTCACGACTCGCAGATGCCGTAAAAACGCATGAACAGACCGATCGCCTGCTCTTCGAACCCCCCTGAGTCGTCCCGCATCCTAAATACACCCTTGGCGTATTAATAATGGTTACGCTCCGACAAAGATTTCATCGACTCTACACCCCTCAAACTTTGGCTAATCTGCAAATTTTAACCTTTCGCTCGGCCTGCTGTGCTAGCACGAGAATATGCCTTTCCCTCAACAGACCCGTCCAGACGGGAACACCATGGTGAACCCGTCTAAATTTAGATGGTGTCCGCCCGCTTTTTGCGTGTACCGAGCCAATTTTGTGATAAAATAAGGCATTTTACGGGCATTTCAGCCGTTGAGGCAATTCCCACAAGTGGATAGACTACTTGGTCGATAGTTTTTGAAAGATCCTGGTTTTCAACCAGTCCAAGTTAAACGAGGAAGACATGGCCGTTCCCAAGCGAAAACATTCCAATTCGAGAACTGGTAAGCGCCGCGCGCATGACAGCCTCTCCAGCAGGCCATTGACTGTCTGCCCAAAATGCAGTGCCACGGTACCCACGCACGTCGTCTGCCCAGAATGTGGATACTACATGGGCCGTGTTGTGACGCCCATGGATGACCAAATTGAAGAACCCACAGCCTAAGCTCGCTGGGTGACCATAAATCACAGGCCTCGAGTATTCCTCTGGTTACTTCGAGGCTTTTTGTTTGCGCGACAAAAACAAACCTTAGCAGAAGTCGTGCAAAAAAAAGCTTTCGCTCAACGCACCCACCGCCCATCTGATCCCCGCAGCCTTACACGCCCGGCGTACCGGGAGACTCCACGCATGGCCGGCTTCTTGTGCATATCTACAAGGGGCAAAGATCACACCCTTTCATCGAACCGGAGAGTGCCGCCGTCCCAACTTGTAGGGCCCTAGAATCTGGCCCACTCTTGATAAATATCTGATACCATTGCAGGAACCACTCAAAATCAACATCCCCATGTTTTATTCGCGAGTCAATCATGAGCTTGAATTCCAATCGCCGACAATTTCTTGCCACTTCGGCCGCGATCGCCTCGACCGGATCACTCTCGAACCATTCGGTTGACGCCAAGTCTTACGACCGCATTTTAGGCTCGAACGAGCGTCTCGGGGTAGGACTGATCGGCCATGGCGGGATGGGCAGCGGCCATGCCAAAACGATCGCTGGATTAAAAGAATCCAATAACCTTGATCCGATTGCGGTCGCCGATTGCTGGAAGACGAGGGCCGATGCGGGCGCCCAAGTCACCGGAGCGGCCAACGCCTATCAAGATTTTCGTAAAGTGCTCGATCACAAAGAGATCGATTATGTCACCATCGCAACACCTGAGCACTGGCACTGTGACATGACATTAGCCGCGTTTGACGCTGGTAAAGATGTCTACTGTGAAAAACCAATGACTCACACTTTGGAGGAGGGTGTCAAGGTTTTCAAAAAACAGAAGCAGACTGGCAGAGCGTTACAAGTTGGCGTTCAGGGGATGTCAGACGACAGCTACATCTCCGCCCGCAAGGCGATCGATGATGGCGTATTGGGGCAGGTTGTCCAAGCTCAAATCGAATACGTCCGCCGTTATGGTGCACAAGGCCCCTGGCGCGTACCCGATCTTAAGAAAGACATGCCCAAACCAGCAGATCTTGACTGGAACGCCTGGCTCGGCAGCGCCAAGCCGGTCGCTTGGAATCCAAACCACTATTTTGAATGGCGAAATTACTCGAGTTATTCCGGCGGTATCGCGACAGACCTGTTCATCCACCGGATCACGCGAATCATGAAGGCCTGCAATTTGCTATACCCCAACCGCGTTGTTGGGATGGGGGGAATTTGGCAATGGGACGACGGTCGTGATTTACCCGACAATTTTGAGATGATCTGTGAGTACCCACGGGGAATGACGGTTTACGTCTTGGGAACCATGAGTAATCGGGTTTCAATCGACCACTTGATTCGGGGTTATCGAGGCACGCTTCAGTTCACCTCCGACGGCTGGGTCGCTCGTAACAAAGACGGAGAGGTTTTAGCCGAACACAAAAAGTCGGGCGCCGAGGACATCAACCTGCATCACTCCAATCTCCACGCCGCGATTCGCTCTGGGGCAGAACTAAACTGCCCAGTGGACCTTGGAATGGCCGGGGTTTCTGCCGTTTGCATGGCAAATGAGTCTTGGAGAACCGGCCAGATGATGGGCTGGGATCCAAAGCTTGAGCAGATGGTCCCCGCGTCGCAGATCAATTGACATAAGACGGGGCTTGGCCTAGTTACCTCAAACTGCCCTATCCATGAAACGAAACGGAATGAATTCAGTGACACACAATCCTCGCCAAAAGAGTCACACCGTCTACCAGCGAGCCCAACAGCTGATGCCTGGCGGTGTGAACAGCGCCGCTCGCGCTTTTGGGGCGGTCGGAGGTGAGCCGATCGTTTTTGAGAAGGGAGAGGGGGCTTATCTTCAAGACATCGATGGAAACCGGTACATCGATTACATCGGATCTTGGGGCCCGATGATTTTGGGGCATCAGTTTCAAAAAGTTAAAGACGCGGTGCATGAAGCGGTTGAACGAGGCACCAGCTTCGGGGCACCGACGATCGCAGAAAACACCTTGGCAGAGCTAATCATCGCAGCCGTGCCATCGGTGGATATGGTTCGCCTAGTCAATTCCGGAACCGAAGCTACCATGAGCGCCATCCGAGTCGCTCGAGGATACACGGCTCGGGACCGGATCATCAAATTTGCAGGAAACTATCATGGTCACGTCGACAGCCTTCTGGTCTCGGCCGGCAGTGCAGCGGCGACGTTATCGGTTCCTAACTCTCCCGGTATCACAGAGGGAACGACCCAAGACACGCTGGTTCTAAATTACAACGACTCCGAACAACTGGCCAAGACATTCCAAGAACAGGGCGAGCAAATTGCGGCCGTTATCCTTGAGCCTGTCTGTGGCAATATGGGATGCGTGACACCCTCATCCGAGTTTCTAACTGCACTTCGCCAGTTGACTGAACAACACGGCGCGGTTTTGATTTTCGATGAAGTGATGTGTGGTTTTCGCGTGGCCTACTCGGGAGCCCAGTCACTGTTTGGTGTGACTCCCGATATGACCACCATGGGAAAGATCGTTGGCGGAGGTCTTCCGCTAGGTGCTTTTGGTGGTCGGCGAGACATCATGCAACACGTGTTGCCCGCCGGCAAAGTATTCCAAGCCGGAACCCTCAGTGGCAATCCGATTGCCACCGCAGCAGGCATTGCCATGCTGACAGCCTTACGCGACGACCCTCCCTATGAGTACCTCGAATCGATTAGCCAGCGGTTAGCCGATGGACTAAAAGCCGCCTGTCAGGTCAACGGTATTGAGCATTGCCTGAACCGAGTCGGCAGCATGATGACCTTGTTCTTCCAACCCGGCCCCGTAACGGACTGGCCGTCAGCATCGCGGTCTGATGTCGACCGCTTCGGACGGTATTTTTGGGGCATGATTGACCGTGGTGTTTATATGCCATGCAGTCAATACGAGGCGTTATTTGTTTCCAACCAGCATTCAACAGATGATATCACCGCAACCCTTTCAGCCGCTCACGAGGCCCTCGCGGAACTTGTATAAAAAACCCTGATCCTAGACCAGGGCGTTTCGCCGTCGCTCGTTCGAAACAAAGGGTTTAGGGATTGGATTTTTCGGCGGCTGCCACCAATTCGTTAATCGAAAAATCCAGATCCGTAGGATTCACGGAACGGACAACACCCTTGTCGTCAATTAAAATGATGGTCGGGAAGGCATTGATTCCATAACTTTTTGAAATCGCCATTTTTTCGTCGTAGAAGGAACGCCAAGTCAGATTCTTCTCCTGCACCACCTGACGAATGGTTTCTAAATCGTCATCCGTGTTGACACCCACCAAAGCAAACGGTTTGCCGGAGAGTTCGGATACGAGCGACCGCTCGTGATCGTACATCGCACGACAAGGAGGTCACCAATCTCCCCAAAAATCAAGCATGACAACCTTGCCACGATAATCACTTAACTTGAAAGGCGTTCCGTCGAGGTCTTTCCCTTCAATTTCGGGAGCCAAGTCACCCGGATTCAAACCCACCTTTAAACCGGTTGGATTGAATGCACCCGTGTAACTTGCGGGAATGTCGATTGGCGACGAAGGGTTTGCCGTCTGACCGGCGGGTTGCACCTCTGCCAACGGTTTCTCAGAATCACAGCCCATCGCCAACGCGGCCATCATTCCCATCGCAACATATAAGCGATTTTTCATGATCTCCTTCTCCCTCAATACATAGGTTTATTTTTATTCATGAATCGCCGATCCAATGGCTGATTCAGACCTCTTCATCTTGATTTTGTCGATCCAATGCCCGGGCACCCAAACCGATAGCGCAAAACGCAATCACGAAAGCAAGCACCATCATAAGCCACGCAATGATCCAATAAAACATTCCCGGTGCAAACATCATTGACCTACCTCGGCGCCAGCCGTCAGCCCCTCATACTCGTAAAAAGCAAATACAAAATGAACCATCAAGACATACAATGTGGACCACAATATCGTAGACGTGACGGCCCGACTGACGTCGGTAGTGGAGTATTTGGGAGCACGCCCCAAGTTGTATGAAATCACGGCAACCCCGAATCCGCAACAAGCTAATTTTGCCAAAAGCCAGCCAGTACCTCGATACCAATTCACGTCTATTTGCGATAAACCTCTATGAAAATGGTAATTCCAGAAATCCGGGCCCTGTTCCGGATGGGAATTCACGAACGTAATCAAACTGGTGGCACTCGCGCCCGTATAAGCAAGCAGCGTCAACAGGGGCGTACCGATCAGGAAAGACCACATCACCCCAGTCAGCAAGTACCAGCGAGGTTTCGCCCCAAACGTCTTCAGAGCGTCGATCTGATTACCAAATTGCCGTCCGCCCACGTCGGATGCAACTGCGGCACCGCAACGAGCTGCAATCAACACACAAGCCAAGACCGGAACAAAAATGCGGTACATTGCAAATCCCAAAGCACTCAATAAATCCTCGACCAACAAGGGCTCCGTATAACTCGCGTAGGGGAGAAACTTAAATGTGAAATACGTCACCACAAAACCGGAAATGATTCCCGCCATGATCATGTAGAGCCATGCTGTGGGACCGCTTATTAAGCGGGCGTAGTGGAAACCAAAGCGGAGCCCCCATTTGGGACTTTTCCAAAAAGGAATTAGACTCACCGCCCCTTCCCCCACTGCGCAAAACCAGTCGAAGGTCCCTTCTAAAAAAACCCCACCCGCTTTTAGTATTCGTTCGATCAACGCCCCCCCTTTTGTACCGGACGCAGAAGCCGGCGTTCGACGGGACATGGATTCCAAACGTTTCGGGATCGCCTGCCACGCCTCTCTGGAGACCAGCTGGAGGGTCTGAAGGCTGGGGTCGAGCAGGTAGATGCGATCGGCGATGGGCATCAGCGATTCGTAATCATGGGTCACGATAACGGACGTCTTACCATATTGTCGATGCGTTTCCTTGATCAGGGCTGCGACGTCTCGCCCTGTAGCCGGATCCAAGCCAGATGTGGGCTCGTCATATAAAAGCGCCGCGGGATTGAAGGCCAATGTTCTCGCTATCGCTAATCGCTGCCGCTGGCCCCCGCTCAAACGAGACGTCGGAATGTCAACAGGTACCTTCAGATTGCTAAGGAATTGTCGCGGTGACGTCTCTGTGGGGCTACTCGAACAAGATCGGGCAAATGAAACATTCTCGACAGGTGATAATTCATCAAACAGCGCGAATGCTTGAAAGACGACACCTAGGTCACCCGCTCGATTCGCAGCACCGGCGACCATTACATTCCCACGGTACGAAACGCCAGCATCTTCCCGTTGAATCAACCCAGCCAAAATCCGCAGAAGTACCGACTTGCCGACCCCACTCGGCCCAACGATCAGAGTGATTTCACCTGAGTGGAACTCCGCGTCGGCCAGATCCAAAAGCCTTCGACCACCTGCGATCACCGTTAGACGTTCAAGGACAATTCCACTCGCAACGGCGGCCCTCGGGTTTGACTTCCACGTTTGGGATGACTCCTTCATCGATCGATCCTCGAAGGGAAGTAAAATGGATCAGGCCCCGCCACGCTGGCTCGCTTTACGCGAAGGCGTTCAGGCGTCAACCGAAGACCGTCAGACACCTCGGGAATTTGTAACACAAACCAGCGTTGATCTTTTTGCATGATTTCGCTCCGAAGCACGCGTGAAAACTCGGGGTTGATTGCACTTTCGGGAGAACCAAACAGGGCTTGGCCGATTTTTGTCACCATCGGCTCCAGACGTTGATTAGTGATTTGTAAAGCACGCTGTGCCTGAGGGCTGTTCCAGTTGTCAATCAGGGCCTTTTGCAGACGCTGATTACCCACCAAAACATCTCGCACCACATCGGCTGCCAACAACTGAAACTCTTCATCCTTCATCACGGTTCGCAAACTGTCGGACACGGTCTTTTTGACCTTTCCATTTCGAGACACCCTTGTCAAAATTTCTTGCTGTATGGCGATAATCTCGGGCATCCGTGCTTCAATTAAGGGCCGAGCTTTTTCCAACACAAATCGCTCGAATTCCTGCTGTGCCAGATTTCTCTCCGGAAGTGGAGTGCGATCGTACAAGAGCCGCCAACCAAACCGCCAGATCGAGGCTTCGGCCCACAGCTGCTGCCCCATTTCAATTACTAAAGGCTGAGCCACCTGCTCAATCACCGGCCAAATTTCCTCCTTAACCAGAGGCACCAATTTGCCTTCCACCAACTCCCTCTGATAACGGCGACCTAAACGTTGTATCTGGGCGTCTCGGTTCCGCATGCTTTCCCGTAGACTCTCCTTTAAAATGGATGTGGCATCCCGGATTGTCTGCTCGAATAGCGGCTGCAATTCCTGTGCAATTTCTACCTGATGGTCTTGATATGCGGCGATGACCAACTGACGAATCTTTTCCCGCGTCTCCGATGGGAGCATGGTTTGCAAAACCCAACCCATCGAATCGGGAGTGGAGTGATAAGTTACCGAGGCTTGACTTAAATCCTCGGGCGCCGAGCCAAACAATTCCGCGAATGCACGGTCCACCGTGACAAGGCTCTCTGTTTTCGAATCGGCGGACGCGACATGCCTTATAACCCCAACCATTCTTGCGGAGTCATCCTCGAACAACATCACAGGATCACCCACTCGAACCGCCATTGGCGTTTCAAACTCAAACTCCAACTGACGTGCGGAGGTCGTAAAATACCGTGCCAATTGACTCGCAGCACGAGGCTCACTCACTAAATAACCAGTCAAACCGAACCAACCGGCCATCGCCACAAAACACCAAATCGTCGCACCTGCAAAAATACGCATGACTGCCCTCAAAACCGGTTGATCAACCTAGCCAAACACCCTTACCCTTCGAACCAACGGACGGTTTCAACCTTGGCAACCAAAATTCATTGGCGGGCCATACGATGCACAACGCGATCCGACTTGCGAATCAATCTCGCCAAGTCTGGATTCACGCCATCCTATTTTTCAGCTTTTAACGAAGATGAATGATCATGGACAATTTTCCACTGTCCCCCAATTTTCTTGAAGACCAAAGAAAAATTACCATCCTTCTTCTTCCCCTGGTCATCGAGGTGCCAATGCCCCAAAACCAGTGCGACCTGCTCCGACAACAATTCAACCTCTAACCGGTCAAAGTGCAACGTGCCCATCGAACCCGCCGGATAACTTTTCTTATACTGGTCTAGTGTCTCTTGCCAGCCGCGCGTCGTTTTACCACCGCTGCTAAACGTCAACTGACCGGAATGCCAATAGGTCGCCATGAAACCCTCTATATCTTCTCGATTCCAACAATCAACCTGACGGCTAAGCAACTTTTCAATCCGCTCAGCCTCGGATTCCGTGTCGGCCGCTGTGATGGGTTCGCAAAATCCCAATCCCACCAGAAGTACCATAACTGCCGTCAACCCACTTTTTCGTGCAACCAAAAGAAAATCCACAACCCACTCCTCAACATTCGCGAACAAACAGAATCGAAAATTAAGTTGAGCCTTTTACGAACTCAACGAAGTCAACCAAAATTGCCGGGTTCCATTCTATCCCATGAGGGCGCCTAGGGCTGGCCCGACTGGGCGTCACTTCATCGAAGCGACGAAACTGTCTAATTCATATCACGGGTCGTCGAGGGCACCAACAATTTCCAGTCATCCGGTCCCATATTATATGCCTTTACCTCTATTCCACCCGGTTGGTTAGCTGGCACCACCATCAGTACTTTGAACTCTGGATGTTCGTCGCAAAATTCCGCAACCTGTTCTGGTCTCATCACAAAAAAAGCGGTGGCCAGTGCATCGCAATCCGCAGCAGCCGTGGAAATCACCGTCGAGGACAAACAGTGATCCGACGGATATCCGGTGCGGGGGTCAATGATATGACCATACCGACGCCCCTGAAAGTAAAATCCCTGGCGTCCCGTACCGCTGGTGGCCAAGGCCATATCGCGCAGGTATATCTCAGCCAGCCGCCTATCGGGAATGGTCGGGTGACTCAAACCGACCGTCCAACCGCTTTCTTGTTCCGAATCATGCCGCGTCTCTCGCCCTCTGGCAACCACGCTACTCTGCCCACCATGAAGCACGAAATCCTGAATGCCATCGGTCGCTAGTTTCAACGCGGCTCGGTCGAGTGCATAACCCTTGCCGATCCCACCGAGGTTGACCTGCAAACCGGCTGGCTCCAGGCGAACCGAATGGTTCTCAGGATTCAGTCTGACGCCTTGATAACCCACATTCTCCAACGCGGCAAGAATTTCGGTGTCACCAGGAACGCGTCCTTGCCGATCCGTAAAACCCCAAATGTCCGACAACGGTTGAGATGTCATATCAAACGCGCCCAGCGTCCACTGAGAGATCTCGATCCCTCTGACCAAAACTTCAAAAAAACCTTCTTCGATGCGAACCCATTCCTGATTTGCCTCGCGATTCAATTGACTGATTTCGCTGGATTTCCGGTAGACCGACAGCTGTTCCTCCAATTCGTCAATCAGTTGAAACGCTTCCATCGCAGCCACACCACTGTTGGAATACTGCCTCATATTGAAAAACAATTCGAACTCGCAAGCCATGGCTTTTTTGGAAAAGTGTTCGAGATAGTGAGCGGATCGATCTTCGGCCGTCTCGGGAAGCGTCTTCTGAGAATCAACTGGCTCGACGTTCAACTCCCGAGACTTCGCCCCTTTGGGCCTGCCACCCGCAAGAAATTCCCTTCGAGATGTTTCGGGTTTTCGTTTCATGGAAAATTTGGATCCGGGAACTAGGTATGTTGTCGCAATCGTTCCGACCAATCATAATTATATCACAAGGTCTGCAACTTCCATGACAGGATAATTACGGGAATGATGTGCCGAATTTTGATAATCACGACCACTCTTCTGGCAACCACGTTCGCCGGCCACTCGGGTGCTTACGCCTATCAGGATGCTCCCGCGACTCCCCCCACGTTGATCCAACGGGCTAAACGCCCTAATTTCACAGAGCGCGAGTGGAACGGAATCTATTTTGAAAATCTCTTTCGCGATGCACTGGTCGGTAACCGCCCTGAACCGCAAGCCTCTGCAGCAATGACCCAAAACGGTCCCTCGGCACCCAACACTGTAGACAAGCCATCGAACCCGGAGAATGCGAGCGCATTTTCATGGAGTGACCACATCGACAGCACCGTCATCGAAGATGAGGTAAAAACGCTCCAACAGAGATTAGTCGCTGACATCACGACTCCCGGTCGTTTTAAAAGCGACTACGGTAAGATCCACCATTCCTATTCGATGCTGTCGATGCTCTTTGGAATCGTATACGAATATGACAAGGACGTCCGGTGGAAAGAACTTTCCGCCGTCGCGCAGCCCGCCTTTGCGAGAGCCGCCGCCAACTCCCGAGTGGGCTCTCTACAGGCCTACAACAATGCGAAGCTTCAACGGGACAACCTAACAGAAATGGTTCGCGGTGGTCGGTTTAATGATAATGAAAAATCCATTGAAGCCATCGATTGGCCGTCGGCAGTAAATCGCAGCCCAATGATGCTACAGTTGGAAACAACACTTGGGATCCTCAAGCCTCATCTCTCGAACCAAACTGAATTCACCCAAAATTCAGAAACCATCTATCACGGAGCCAACCTGATATCTGCCATGGGTCAAGTGCTATGCCAAACGGATATGGAAGCCGCCGACGAGGAAGACTACGCTGCTTACGCCCAAGAGATGAGTGCAGCCGCGCAGAAAGTTATCGAAGGTACAAAGACGAACAATTATGATTTAGCCTCCGAAGGCTTTAATCTTATCGAACAGTCCTGCAGCAACTGCCACGACGAGTGGCGATAAACTCCCTTTCGATTAACTGAACCCATCATGCGCGACCAAAACGACCTGTCTCCGTGGGCCCATCCGAAGGCCCAGGCTTGGTACGGAACGTTACTTGAGCGTTCGGGAATGATGGCGGAAATCGAACAATTCATGCAAATACCGGACGATTTGATTAACGTCTCTGAGTGCCGAGTCGCCCTGATGTTCTTAATCATTTTAGCGAGGCCCGGCATCTGGCCACCCGGTGAAGAAGAAACCTTAGTATCCGCTGAAAAGAAGGTCTCGGAGATCATCAAAAAAAAGCAATCGACCACGAATAAAAAAATGACCATGGCCGAGCATCAGAAACACGGCGTCATCATGGACGAAATCCGGCAAGAACTAGAAATCCTTCGTCGCCGAATCGGAAAATCAAAACTCAAGAACAAAGTCGGCCAACCTGGCACATGGAAAAACTTTTGGAACTAGGTTTTCACCCCAACTTACAGCGGAATCACCACCCAACGCCATGGCACATCAAACAATCAATCTCGAACCGTGGTCCGACAAGCAAGCCCAGGTTTGGTTAAGGTCCTTAAAGAGCTGGGAAAGGATGGCGAGGCTGATCAAGTCAACACTCACGCTAGAACCAACCGAGTACCCGCATCAAATCCGGGCGGCCTCGGCGTTGGTCATCCTACTCTGCAGGGATAAGTTGTGGCCTGCGAGTTCCGTTCGCGAGCTAGACGAAGTCGTCGATATAGCACGGCGCAAGATGGTTATGATCAAATCACACTACACCTCGGAAGCTCGAGTAAACAGTCGTCTGACGAGTGACCCTTCGTTTAAACGGCTCATGCAATCACTGGACGAAGAAATTCGAGTTTTGGAATCTCGCATGTCGGACCCACCTCTGAGGCTACCACAGAACCCACCCTGCACGTGGGGCGATTTCTGGGCGAACTGACGCCGGACCCAAATCATTCACTCCGATTCAGGCAAGGCGTATCCAAAAAACGCCATGGCATCACCACAAATATCCTCGAACATGGCTTTTTGACTTGCCGTCCAATGCTGCCAACGTTCAGCCCGACGACTCAGCTGATCTGGGGTCGAAACCGATTCACCCTCCTGCTCCGTGGTGTTGATTAGGTTTCCGCTGACATAGTTGTGAACGGCCTCGGAATGCCTCAAACCCACCCATGACTGGATCTCGGCAAATAGTTTACTTGCATCCGCCCCCTGTAACTGTTCATGCCTAATGAGTTTGAAAAAAGACTGTCCCTCAGCCCATTTGACGACATCAACGGAACGCGCCCAGGCCTCGCAATGTTCCTCAAAAGACAACTGTCCAATCGCACGATGAATCATGCGGGAGGAAACCACCTCGACCCCATTGCGAACGATGTTTAATAATTTGACGTTTGGCAACAAACGTTGGACTTGATCAAGTACATCGTGTTTAAGCGAGGAGAATGCCGACACCGCCTGAGGTTGACCCACTGGAAAAACCTTATCCGGAAATAAGAGCTCAAAAGAAGCCGCCCGAAAAACGTGGATAAACTCTTCAGGCGTGGAAACGCACTGCCTCATTCGACTCGGCTGATCGAGATTGCAACGAAGTAAATCTAAAACATCCCGGAGCCAAGTGCTTTCGAGACCGTTCGAAAGAACATCAGGATGCGCTGCAATGGCGCGAGTGAGCACGGTGGTACCGGAGCGGGCCTGCCCGGACACCAAAATAAATGGCAAATCAGCCAACTGGCTTCTCGTCATCGGTTTCATAGGGCGTGCCCCACCTCTCTTTGCAATGCGTCAACCCAAGTCATTGCCAGTTAAAGAAAAATGATCCCCGGTCCGTTTCAATTTTTTTCGATCCGATACAGGGATTCGCGAGTTCGAATCAATAAATGCTGCGAGACCGCCGCCGGCGTTGCCATGATGTCGCCGTCCAATTCATTGGTCGAAATCAAGGCGTATTCTTTGCCTGGACGAATCACGAAAACTTCCCCGTCGCGATTACCAGTAAAAAGATGTCCATCCGCTAAAATCGGAGACGAGGCGAATTCCCCTCCCAGTCGTTTTTGCCAATAAACTTCTCCCGAGACGGCATCCAAACAAGTTGCGATACCCCGGTCGCTCACCATCACCAAAAGACCTTGCGTGAGAATCGGCGTCGGCATCGTCGGCACCTGAGTGTCGTACCGCCAAAGTACGTCTTCCAAATCCGGCCCGGACGGGTCGTCAAATCGGATGGCAAACAGGGAGGATCTGGCGTAACCAGTACAGACATACAATAACCCATTTTCATAAAGGGGTCTCGGCACATTGGAAAACCCAAGCTTTCCATAAGACATACGCCAAAGCTCGCGCCCTGTCTCTGGCTCATAACCGTAAAGCCAATCCGCCCCAGCCGAAACCAGTTGTTGCTGGCCTCCAACCGACACGATAATCGGAGTACTAAACGCCTTTCGCAAACTATCGCGAGCGTTCAATTCTCCCGAACGATCCGTTTTCCAGACTACCTGCCCTGTATCTTTATGCAATGCGACCACGAACTGTTCATCGATCCCATCGCAATTGAAAATCAGCAGGTCGTTCCACAAAATAGGCGAGGACCCGGGGCCGGTTTCATGATCCAACTGCAAACTACGATTTTCCCATTTGACTGATTTGGTTTTTCGATCGATGCACCACGTTCCAAAGGTTCCAAAACTACAAAAAACAGACCGGTCATCCATCACCGCGGTAGGTGAAGAAAAACTGTTCAAGCTATGAATCAGGGGAGGTTCAGAGCTGTCACCCAAAACAAACTTCTTTTTTAGGCGCCCCGTTTCCTCGTCAAAACAGAGAGCCAACAACGTGACACTTTCAACGGGTGACAAGCCAGGTATCCTAGCCGACTGCATCTTTTTCTTCCGATCTTCCGGGCTCAGCTGAATCTCTTCAGACGCCGTCAACCAGATTTCACCGTCCCGAACCACCGGCGAGGACCAGCCCCTGCCAGGAACCAACGTTTTCCAACCGATATTTTCATTCTCGGTCCAGGAAAGAGGCAAGTTCGTTGCGGCCGAATAACCCGTTCCACCCGGGCCGCGAAACTCATCCCATTCTTGACCCGATACGATGGCTAAACTACCGATTACCAAACCAGTAGACAAAGTCATCGCTCGACGATACCCCTTGTTGATGGAGAACATTCTTTGCTTTCTTTGGATCCAAAAGAAACGGCCCACGGCTTTGAGATCAGGAATCACCGGCGACTCAACTTTACTCCTTTTCATCCATTATATAGATTCCCACCGTGGGTTCCGAGTCGGGACCTTTTTGTCGATAACTGCCCACCACCTTGGTTTTCCGTTTTTTCAGATTCGTATGCATGATGTTTTTTGTCGCATTGACGGTCAATTGGCCGGCCCGCCGCCTCGCGTAGACAATATCCTCGACCGTCAATGGACGCAGAGAGGCTCTTTTTTTCTTCAGCTCGTCGTTCATCGCCCGTAATATCTCTTGCACTTTTTCGGTCTCACCAATTTCAATCATCGCCACATGATGCTGCAAACGTTTTTCAATCGCCAAAAGTCTTGCCAATGCTTCGATATCGGGATGGTGATTTTGTGTAAATTCGAGTGCATAAACCGTCACCTCATGGCTTCCACGCTCCAAATTCACGGTAAATCGACTGGACAAGGCGTCGGAAATCATCACCCGCGGCTCATGCCGTTCCAAACTCGTTTTTATTGCCTCTGAATCGGTATTATAGAATTGCTGACGATTGACGACAAAATCCAACAACTCAAACAACTGCCGATGAGATAACTTTCCCCGTACCTCAATCACACCAGGGCGATCTACGCCTCGTACGATGGTGCCGTCCGCAAACAAGGCCATTAGCGGTTGTGGCGCAAAGCCCTCCGGCGGTGCGACCCTCAAGCCTCCGGTTCTCTCGAGAGTAATCAATGGCTCTACTTGTTCATCATCAAAAGCGAGCTCTTTCGAATTCGCCAAAACATCCCATTCATCTTGGGCTGGAATGGCGGTCGCAGACAAGATTAATAGCGACGTGGTGAGAAAGAGCCGGCAAATAACAAAACACATCAAAAACCTCTCGTTTCGTTTTATCCTGACGCGACACTTTCCAACCGGTCAACCGCAATGGCCACATACCACAACCAACCCTTAACCGCCTCGCCGCAGAGGAAGGTGTTTATCTTTCGTTTAACGGCGTTTTCATTTGCGGCGATTTTGAATCGGACCAGCCGCGACACCTGACTGCTTCAGCAACCGTTGAATTTCACGATCCAGTTCCTCAACGGGGACATTACTTTCGATCAAATGCCCCTCTTGATCGATCAACAAGGTCATGGGCAATGTGGTGACACCAAGCTGGATGGCCAGGGGACTTTTCTCAACCCCCCCGGGTGAATTCAGCTGAATCCACGACACTTCCCGATTCTTATTGAGGAAATCGGCCAGTTGTTTTCGATCCGAATCTAGATTCGCTCCTACGATTAGCAAGTCAGAGCGATATTTCGATTTCAACTTTTCTAATTCGTCAAACCCCTCGATACAGGCGTCGCACCACGTTTCCCAATAGTGGATCACCACAATTTTACCGGTCGCCTTTCTCAAATCGAATGGACGACCTTTTAGATCTTGGCCGGAAAAACGAAGGGGCTTACCTTGACCGGTCAACCGCGTAACAGCTCCAGCAGCTCGCCTTCCCGCGTCCGTACCCTCGTACTTCTCCTGAATCTTCATGTACCAGCCGACTGCCTTCTCCGCGCCGTCCCGTTCGGAGACTTCACTATACAGTGCCAGCTGCAACATCGCATCCGCGGCAAAAGTACTACTCGGGTGATCCCCAACAAACTCCTCCAACTCCGTTATATAGGTGTCATTGGCCTGGCTCCTCTCTTTGGAGTTCCCCTGTTGGACCGCCTTTGAAAACTTGGCGTTGATGATTCTCCACCGGGAATAATCACCCTCCAAGTCAACACCCTCTTTTTTCAATCGCTCGACATTGGAAGCCAAGACCTGCAACCCCTTGTCGAACCGATCGGCCTGAAAAGATCCGGTAACGGTATCGGCCATTTGCCGAATCCAGTTGGTCTGATCTTCGCCCCGACTACTGAGTGCCAGCTTCATTAAAATTTCAGCTCGCTGCTCCTCAAGCCGATTGATGTCTTCGATCGTTTTGGCTTGGCGCAGCGCTGTTTCTAATTCATCAAATTGACCAAATAAATTGGACATCAATTCGTTGTCGGTCGGATCCGCCGCCGAGGCAACCATGGGTGACGAGGATTCACTTGGATAGAACAGTCCGCCATTGTTTACGACAGATTGTCCATCCATGACCTGGGGCAGCTCGGTGATTTTCCACACGTCGCCGATCCGAACGATGGTGCCCAGCGATAATTGGCCGTACTGATCCCCTGTTTGAAATACCGCCGAAGCGTGATCATACACAACCAAGTCGCGCCCAATTCCAGCTTGCCCTCCAGGGACCAAACTGGGGCGACTGCTTCCGAAATGCACCCATTTCGACCTTGACCCAACCTGATTCTGCTCGCGTGCCAGCCTTTCAAAACCCCTTGCTGCCTCTTGCAGGTTCTCATTCAGCACGTCTGTCATCACACCCCCTAAATCCATTGCCTCCAGCTCTTGCTTGGTAGGCAACAGTAGCTTGAAACGGGCGACATCAACCGTCCGAACCGATTGAAACAATTCTTCGGCGGCTTCCTCTGCCGAAATCATTTTCCATCGATCGATGACCCCGTCTTGATTGGGATCCAGACCCCAGCGCGTTCCCGAACTACCCAACCAACGATACTGGTCCGTTCGCTTATCAAAATTCGAATCGACATCTCGATAAACCTCGATTCCATTTTTAAAATACGACCATTGATCGAGGCTACCGTCCTTGTTTGTATCAAAGAATTGTCTCAATACCCGTCCGGCACCATCGAACACCACGTAACCGGGCATGCCAAACCGCTTAGACGATTTATCGATACTGCAAGAATCCAAGTCGCCTTCTTTCGGTTGGTCACAATCGACGCCGGATTGGCGAGGTTGAATCTTTAACGCCTGTGCCACCGTCGGACCCTGTGCCTGCAGTTCGCTTCCCGAACTCGTGACCAGTGCGATGCATACAGGTAACAGCCAAACCTTCCATAAGTCACGTTTGATCATGTTTGGTTTCATCCTTGCGTTCGACAATTGATTCATATTCCACCAAAAATGGTTCGGTTCTGTTTTAGGCGTACAAGATGAAGACGTCGAGGTTTCATTGAATCCATCCCGCTGCCAATTCGTGCCGTCTTGTTTGCTTACTGATCAGCAGACCCGGCCCCGGCTCTTCTTAAATCGGACAAACGTAGTAACAAAAGGCTCAGTTTTTTTCAGAAACCAAGCCCTCCCGACGGGTTGCATGCAGTTTTATGGTCGACTTTGCCGATTGGACAAAAAGGTAATTCGCAAACCTCACAAAGTCCTTTTTAGCGTTTTGTCGAATTCCATCCAATTCGTCTTCAAAAAGTGGTGTAACATGGTTTGACAGATAGACGACAAACCATAAAATACTGCGTTTTCAAGCCTTCAAGCAAGCCTCACAAGGGCGTGAAAACAACAAAACAAGGGCGTATAGCTCAGTTGGTTAGAGCGCATCGCTGATAACGATGAGGTCCCAAGTTCGAATCTTGGTACGCCCACTAAACATCCCAATATTCGGATGGATCTTGACCCCTCCTCACCAGATGGTAAAAGAATCAGCCGACAAGGGCCCGTAGCTCAGCTGGGAGAGCGCCTGCCTTGCACGCAGGAGGTCGTCGGTTCGATCCCGATCGGGTCCACTTAACAGACAATTCAAATCGTCTTCTGTCGACGGAAGAATCAAACCAGCTTCCAATTGGGGGCTGGTTTTTTTGTCTTTCAAACCAAGCAATTCCTGCCGATCCATTATCCAAACGAGAATCGAATACATGGCCGTGCCCAATTGACCGGCCCGAACGAGGTTTGCCACGACGTTTCGTTTTTAAAATCAACCCCAAATAGAGATTTAAAACAAAGACAGAAAACGAATCTTAAATGAAAACAAACACTCGCCTGCAAGGTTCCCAATTACCCCTTTAAGAATGTTTAACGTTCACGTTTCGGACAAAACGATGACTGAGGTTTTTATGGTTTTATGAAACTGCTTTGGGCCACCAGATTTTTAAAATATTTACACTAAACTAAAACTAATTGTTTGGGGATCAACGATAAAACGGTTAGCTCGACGACGATCCACCCTATCCTATTTACCCTTAGCCTCGCCAACCCAGCCGCAACCGTCGCGGGAAGATTCAGCTCGACACCCATGAAAACGCACCCCGGATTTTCAATCTTTCTTGGCAAATTTATATCCCTCGTGGTCATCCCTTGCGTTGTCTATTTCCTCTTGGATACATTCGTTCAAGAACCAACGGCTCGCAAGGCATTGTCTCGCATTTGGTGGCTTCTACCCTTCGTTTCAGCTGTAATTTCGTATCAATTTATTCCAACTTTGTTTACCGACTTATCGGATGGCTCGTTCAAGTATGACTGGCTGCCATTTACCATCTCACTTTTTTACATCATTGTGAGTGTTGTGCTGGTACCCTACGCAGTAGTTAAATTCGGTACGATTGAATCGAGCCAAGCGACTTATGCATGGTCCATTTTTGCCGGCCTCGCCTCGCTGATTACTCTATCGAGCGTTACAGGACATCTTAAAAACAAGTACTATAGCGACGACAAAAGAAGCGACGACAATCGAACCCGTTCTCCCGCGGCCAAAAAACCAGATGGTCCCTAACGAGGTCAGGCGAATTTAACGCCGTCGCTTCCAACGCCGAAAGAAGCGACGCAACAGGTAGTGGGGAGTTCTCAAAAACGAAACGCAGTATAGATAACCTCTCGTTACGAAACTGCTTGAGGTCAGGTGCGAATATCTAACGGCGACTCGTTCATCCTCTTGCGGGGAATCAATATCATCGGTGAAATCGTGGATCGGAACAAAAATACGGTGATCCGTTCGAGATTCGTCCAGTGAGAAACCGGCAAGTGACCGGTAGAGTTCCCAGATTTTCCCTCGGCCGCCCCGCTTCGCGTCAGCGGACACGCGATCTGCGTTATCCAACATTTCATCTGCACCATCCCGATCAAATGAAAATGCAAATATTTCTCCGTAAGGGCTGCCGGTAAACAGATTGGTACCAGGTCGACCAAACACGTGAATGCCGTTTGGGTAAGAAACAATTCTTTCAATTGCACGCTTCGTGTAAAAAACGTCTCCCAGCAAAACGAGTGTCATCTCACCCCAAAGGGACCGCGTCGGCAAAAACGTTTCCGTCGTGCATTGATATCGTTGCAAACATCTTAAACGCGAAGCATTACCTGTTTTGGTTTAGCTTTACCCTCACGGCAGTAGCCACTTTGTCGGGCCTTGCCTTCCTATTGGGACCTGTATAGGCCAATTTTTCTGCCTTTTTTTGACCTCTTTCATTGGTTTCACCTGCATAGCCGCATTAATTGCCCGGTTTTCTGGCGCTAAGCTCGTCCGTTACAAATCCCCGCAACGACAGGAGCCGAATTCGATGCACCAAAAATTGCCATGATCACGATTTGAGTAGGGACGCCCGATAATCAGCAACGGTTTTGGTCAATGCTCTCGTAACAAAAACGCGTGATATCTTACCTAATGCATAGAAACTTGGAGTTGAGCCGATCAGGCAAGGTTTAAGAATTACCCAAGATGCCACGTCAAACCATACCCATTGAGGTATCGACAGGGTTGAAATCAACCACGGATTTCGCAAGCCATCCTCTGTAGAAACCATTATTTTAAAAAAATCAAAAAAAGCGCTTTTGGCTATTGAGCGATAATCCGATATGAGTATACTTCTCGGCTCGCTTCAAACTTCAGCACGGAAGTAGCCTTGGGTTTTCGATTACGACTGCCCGTTTTCAGGCCTTTCTTGACCAACGGATGGCAACTGAATTGTCGAAATTCGCCTTAACAAAGCGGTTGACGAAAGATTGAGAGTTGCTAAATTGGTTGGTTCCCATGAAATGAATGTTGGTAGTGGTTCGCCCTGACTGCATCAGGCTGAACCACTCTCAACACTGAGAGTTTGCTGTCTCTGAGGCAGCAATTGTTCTTTGACAATTTGGTTGTGATTTTAATAGATGGCATCTTTATGTCGTGTTGTTGGCGATCGGGCTTGCCCGTTAGCAGGCATCATGACAAAGAAACCACTCTTGAGTAGCGCCACATGAATCGATGACAAGCTGGAGACAGAGCAATCTGGCAAAGGCAAGTTTGAAATTTGTGTGTCGAACCGACTTAAAAGTAGAGCGAAAAAATTATACGTTACCTGGATCTGTGGCGAGTCATGGATATTTGGGAACTTTCTGATTCTGAACGGCCTCGGCCAGTCAGAGTTTGAGAGGGCTGGATATTTGTGGTCAAGCTACTAAGGGCGTATGGGGGATGTCTTGGCATTAGAAGGCTGAAAGGCGTGGAAGTCTGCGATAAGCTTGGGGTAGTTGACAAACGAACATTGATCCCGAGATTCCTGTGTGCAAACCCGGAGAACTGAAACATCTAAGTACCCGGAGGAATAGAAAGAAAAATCGATACCGTCAGTAGCGGCGAGCGAAATCGGTATAGCCCAAACCTTGGGGGTTTCCCCTGAGGGGTTGTAGGACCTTTCACATGGAAAGAGTACTGGCTAGAAGAACGACTTGGAATGGTCGACCACAGAGGGTGACAGTCCCGTATTCGAAA
>JAKVBF010000023.1 GCA_022447555.1 Mariniblastus sp.
ACCAACCGGAACCCATGACCCGTTTTGGAATCATATTGGCCCTCAGCTCCTTGCTGTTTTTTGAAAAGGCGCCCGCCCAAACGAGCCCTTTCGAAGCTCAGGTTGCGCCGATTTTCAGCAGTCGATGTCTGGCCTGTCACAACGACGCTCTTAAAGAAGGGGATTTTTCTTTACAGACGCGAGCCTCAATTCTGGAATCGGGTCACTTGGTCCCCGGCAACGCTGCAAACAGCTACCTCCTCGATACCATCACCGGTGACGACACCCACCGAGCCGAGATGCCAAAAATCGGCCCGCAACTAAAACCGAACGAAGTCAAAGCAATCCACGACTGGATCCAACAGGGTGCAAAATGGCCCGAGAAGGTCACATTGCAACATCCACCAGCGACGACAAATTTCGATTGGTGGTCGTTGAGACCGTTAGCCCAAACGAAACCACCCCGACTTGAAGACCCGTCGGCGAGAGCATGGATCAAGACTCCCCTTGATGCGTTCGTACTAAAACGTTTGCGGGACGATGGATTGGAACCCTCCCCGTCAGCCACACGAGCCACATTGATACGACGCCTGACCTACGACTTGACCGGACTGCCACCGACCCCAGACGAAATTCACAGATTTGTTACCGATACACGTTCGGACGCTTACCTCAGGCTAGTCAATCGTCTCCTTGCCTCTCCGCGATACGGTGAGCACTGGGCCAGACATTGGTTGGATGTGGTCAAGTACGCTGATACCTGCGGTTACGACAAAGACAAATTACGGCCCAATGCTTGGCCTTATCGCGACTACGTCATTCGGTCTTTTAACGAAGATAAACCTTATCCCAGGTTCCTTAAGGAACAGCTTGCCGGTGACGTGTTGTTTCCGGGGAGTCCGGACGGCATCTTGGGCATGGGTTTTATCGCCGCGGGACCGTGGGATTTCATCGGTCACGTTGAGGTACCCGAAACCAAGATCGATGGAAAAGTGGCACGCAATTTAGATCGTGACGACATGGTTTCCAACACGCTCAACTCTTTTTGCAGCGTCACAATCCAGTGTGCTCGGTGCCACGATCATAAATTCGACCCAATCACTCAAGAACACTACTACGGCTTGCAAGCGGTGTTTTCGGCCGTAGATCGAGCCGACCGGGTTTACGCACTGGATCCTCTGGCTGATAAAAAACGTCGCCAACTTACCAAACAGATCGACCGTTTGATTCAAACCCAGCGCGAACTGCAGCAACGGCTCCATACTCAGGCGGGTGCTGAACTGAAGGAACTCGACACTGCCATTGCCAACAGTAAAACACCGACCACAAATTTAGAGTTCGGTTACCACAGTAAAATCTCTTCGGATCCATCAGATGTGAAATGGGTGCAAGCTACATTGAAAGCGCCCCAAAAAATCAAAACCGTTATATTAAATCCTTGCCATGATGACTTTGCCGGTATCGGCTCTGGTTTCGGATTTCCTGTTCGATTCCGTGTCGAAGTCGACGGACGCATTGTGGCCGACCGAACTCAACAAGACACGACCAACCCAGGTCTTCAACCGGTCGCGATTAAAGTCAACCAAGTGGGAAAAGTCGTTCGGATTGTCGCCACTCGATTAGCAGAGCGTAAAAACGACTACATTTTCGCCCTAGCTGAATTACAAATCCTTGGAACGGAGGGAGATAACCTTGCCCTCGGTTCCACCGTTGATGCCAACGATTCAACGGAAATGGGTCCTCGATGGCGAAAGATCAACCTTGTTGATGGTCTTTGGAAAAAAGACGCGACCGAATCGCTTGAAGCATTGCAACAACGACGCCGCGCGCTGCTCAACGATCGGGTCCCCTCCGAAACACTTGCTCGCCATTTTCAGACAGAAGAACAACTCAGCCGCTTGCGAACCGAGCGCGATCAGCTACCGGCTGGCAAGAAAGTCTACGCCGCCGCCACCGATTTCCCAGTTGAGGGTAATTTCAAACCGACTCAAGGCCAAACACGACCGGTCAGCGTACTCCATCGAGGTAATATTCAAACCCCGGGAAAACGCTCTCGCCCCGGCACCTTACCGCTATCAGCTGACGACTCCTTCGAATTTGAAATATCTGGACAGGACGAAATCCCTGAAGGTCAGCGCAGGGCGATGTTAGCCAACTGGATCAGCTCGAACGAAAACCCCCTAACTTGGCGGAGCATTGTCAATCGCGTTTGGCATTATCACTTCGGCAGAGGGATTGTTGACACGCCTAATGATTTTGGGCGGATGGGAAGTGAGCCGACACATCCAGAACTACTGGACTGGCTAGCCGAAACATTTCGTGACCGGGGCGGCTCACTTAAAGATCTCCATCGCCTGATCGTGCTGAGTTCCACCTACCGCCAGTCGTCCGACGATCGGGCAGGGTGCCTTGAGGTCGATTCTGGCAATCGATTGCTTTGGAAAGTCGATCGTCGGCGTCTCTCCGCTGAGGAAATTCGGGACTCCATCCTCTCTGTATCAGGGCGACTCAATCTCGAGATGGGAGGCCCGGGCTTTTACCTATTCTCACTCGAAAAAACCGAACACTCTCCTCACTATGAGTACCACAAATTTGATCACGACGACCCGAACTCTTTCCGTAGAGCAATCTATCGCTTCGTCGTTCGGTCACAGCCCGACCCCTACATGACCACTTTGGATTGTGCGGATTCGTCGCAAAGCACGCCCGCGCGAGTCGCGACCCAAACACCGCTCCAAGCCTTGGCAATGATGAATAATGGTTTTAACATCGTGATGGCCGAAAATTTTGCGGAACGGATGCGAAGTCATTCCGCCGAATTGCCCGCTCAAGTAAAGTCTGGAGCGACTCTCGCGTTCGGGCGGTCCCCCACAGACGCGGAATTAAAACCGCTGATTGATTATGCCCATCAACACGGTCTCGACAACTTGGCGCGAGTCTTATTCAACACCAGCGAGTTTTTATTTGTGGACTAACCCCCTTTGATCTTAATTAAATCCAATCCGATTAACCCACTTTAAACAGTGATGAACGATTCCTTAAATTTTCAAAATCGCAGACATTTCCTGCAGGATTCTGCTTGGGGGTTCGGCTCACTTGCCTTAACTGCTTTGTTGGACCATGAGGTGAAGTCGAATGGCCCCACGAAACAACTCGAATTGCAATCGCCCAATTCCGACAGAACGCAAATTTTGCATCATCCTCCCAAGGCAAAACGAGTCGTGCAGTTGTTCATGGCAGGCGCCGCCAGTCACATTGATCTATGGGACCACAAACCCGAGCTAATAAAACGACATGGGCAACCCTCAGATTTTGGAGAAAAGGTCGAGGCCTTTCAAAATGGCTTGGGCCCCTGGATGCAATCACCATTCAAGTTTCAAAGGTACGGTCAATCCGGCAAGATGATCAGTGAAGCGGTCGCCGATCTCGGAGACTGCGTGGACGACATTGCATTCATTCACAACATGACGGGTAAAACTGGAGTCCACAGCCAAGCGACCTACTTGCAGTCCACCGGTTTTCAAAGGCCTGGCTTTCCGGGCATGGGTTCTTGGATCAGCTACGCGCTCGGCTCGATGAATGAAAATTTGCCGACCTTTGTTGTCCTGCCTGACCACCGTGGTTTTGCCAGCAATGGTCCCAAAAACTGGGGCTCTGCCTTCCTACCGACCAGCAGCCAAGGGACCACCATCTTCCCTCAGAGAAAACGTCCGATCGACGACCTTTTTCCCTCAAGAGGTTCTTTTTCAGGCAGCGCACAACAAGATGGCTTGAAACTTCTAGAACAACTGAATCAACAATATTCAGACCAGCGCCCTGGTGACGATCGCTTGGCAGCAAGGATCCGAACTTATGAATTGGCAGCGAGGATGCAATTGAGCGCACCCGAAGCGCTCGATCTTAGTAAGGAACCAAGACACATCCTCGCGATGTATGGTCTCGATAAAATGGGTGCTCAATACCCTGACGAGATCAATCCGCCCGAGGAAGCCGAATATTTTGGCCGCAAGTGTTTAATTGCTAGGCGGCTGCTGGAACGGGGCGTTCGGTTTGTTCAAATATGGTCGGGTAATGATAACAGTTTTCCCCGCCGTAACTGGGACAGTCATGAAGATTTAAAACGTGAGCACGGCCCGCTTGCGCGAGGAATGGCCAAAGGCGCTTCAGCACTCATCAAAGATCTCAAACAGCGTGGGCTACTCGACGACACCATCGTTTTATGGACCACAGAATTTGGTAGAATGCCGTCAACACAGGGAAATTCTGGGCGAGATCACAACCCCCATGTCTTCACCAACTGGCTATGTGGCGGAGGCATACGAGGCGGGATCACGCACGGCCAATCGGATGAATGGGGCTTCAAACCGATCGATCGCAAAAATCCAACTCAGGTTTATGACGTCCATGCAACGATTCTCCATCTCCTGGGCTTGAACCATCTTAAATTAACGGTTCGCAACAATGGGATCGACAGACGATTGACCGACGTCCACGGAAACGTCATCAACGAACTTTTAGCCTAACTGCCTCGGTGTCCCAACCGAGTGCAGGCGAGGAATCTCATAGACTACCTTTCGTGCTTGGCACCCCATCTTGCCGGGGATCTAATTCCGCTGCCATCTTTAAGGCCCTTGCCAGAGATTTGAAAACCGCCTCTGCAATGTGATGGGTGTTCCTTCCATAATGTTGCAAAACATGCAAATTGCACTTCGCATTTTGTGCAAACGCATGGCAAAACTCATGAACCAACTCGGAATCAAAGTCCCCAATTTTCTCAGCCGGCATATCGACACGATATTCCAAGTAAAATCTCCCCCCCAAATCGACTGCGGCCGTCATTAGCGTCTCATCCATGGGCAACGTAACACTTCCGTAACGCCGAATCCCTCGCTTGTCGCCCAAAGCTTGTTCAAACGCTTGGCCCAGACAGATACCAACATCCTCCACCGTATGGTGAGCGTCAACATGCAAATCACCGTTGGCTTGGAGCTCCAGATCAAAACCGCTATGCTTGGCAAACAAATCCAACATATGGTCTAAAAAGCCGACACCTGAGGAAACCTTAGCCGCCCCCATACCGTCCAAATCAACGGATAAGGCCACTTCGGTTTCGTTTGTCTTACGTTGGATGGATCCGTTGCGTTTCATGATTTTCTAAAGGATTGAATTGAGTATAGTTATCAAAGCATCTAATTGATCGTCTGTCCCTACGGTAATCCGAATTCCATCGCCCCAGTGATCAAAATCCATATATCTAACGAGTAATCGGTTTTGTTTGAGCAGCGAATAGATCTCTTGGCTCGTTTGATCGCGATGACGGCACCAGATAAAATTTGCTGAAGAAGGGGTCACGTCGAAGCCTAACGACTGAAGCCGCAGGGACATACGATCCCTCGTTGACTTGATCTTAGCAACATTCTGACGCAACCACTCCTGATCTGCGATCGCGGCCGTTGCCCCGGCAATCGATAGAGCGTCACAGTTGTACGAGTCTTTCACCTTAATGAGTTGACGGATGATTTGAGGTTGTGCAACCAGGTATCCAAAACGCATGCCCGCCAGACCATATGATTTACTAAGCGTTCGCGAGATCAAAATCTGCTCATTCTGGGTCACTAAATCAACACAGCTAACGCCGGCGAAATCTGCGTAGGCCTCATCGACTAAGATAGGGCAGGGCAGGGCCTCCGCCAATTCAAGGATCTGCTCTCGGCCCAGTTGCGTTCCCGAAGGACTATTGGGATTGGATATGAAAACCAAACCAGGATCACCGTTCCCCGAAAAAAATGCTTTCGGCAGTGACCAGTCTTTATTATAGGCGATGGGTTGCCCTACGGCTCCTTGAATCTGAGTCAACACGGGATAGAGAACATATGACGGAAATGGCCAACGAACCGTTTGCCCCTCACCCACAAACGCCCTCGTCACCATAGTCAGAATTTCATCGCTCCCATTGCCACAAATCAGCCAATCCGAGGGGACTCCCAAAACCGAAGCGGCGGCGTTGCGAAAAGCGCTGGCCGTCGCATCGGGATAGCGATTGAGCCCGGCTGCCGCCACCGACTGAATGGCCTGAATCACATTGGGGCTACATGAATAGGGGTTCTCGTTTGTATTCAGTTTGATGTATTTACCACCTGTCGGTTGCTCGCCTGACTGATAACCAGTCATTTCCAGAACAGCGTCACGAAACAGACGCTGAATACCATCGGGTCGCTCACTCATCTGACTCCCCCTTCATTCGGAGCTCGACGCTAAATTCATGCGCGCTCAGCCCCTCGCTTCGAGCCACCTCTTTCGCGTGAGTCCCATCTGAAAGGAGGCCGACTGGATCGTATTGGATTACGCTGCTGGGCCGCAGGAAATCATTGCTGCTTAAACCCGATGCCCAGCGGGCGGTCGCACCTGTTGGTAGAACATGACTGGGTCCGGCAACATAATCTCCAAGGGCGACAGGAGTTCCATGCCCAACGAAAATTGCCCCTGCTCGAGTCAACTGAGGCACCCAGTCTCGCGGTGAACGCGTCTGTATATGCAAATGCTCCGGAGCCATACGATTGGCCAGACTAACGGCTTGCGGCATATCTCTGACTTGAATCAACCCACTAAACTGATTCAAGCTCGTTATAGAGAGGTCGGCCCGCGAGAGTGTTCCTAACTGTGATTCCAACGCTTCTAAGACTGACCGAGGTAATTCCGAATCTGGCGTCAAAAGGATAGCCGATCCTGGAGAATGCTCTGCTTGCGCTAAAAGATCAGCGGCAACAAAGCTTGGGTCGGCCGTGTCGTCTGCCAAGATAAGCACCTCGCTGGGCCCCGCAATCGAGTCGATGTCGACGTGACCATAAACATATTTCTTGGCTAAGGCGACAAACAGATTACCCGGCCCGACAATCTTATCCACGGCTGGTATTCCATCGACTCCGAAAGCCATCGCGGCAACCGCTTGAGCACCGCCTACACGGTAGACGTTTTCAATGCCCAATTCATAACAAGTTGCCAAAACCTTATCGTTGTACGCTCCAAAAGGGGTTGGCGGTGCCACCACGACAAGCTCGGGCACCCCGGCCGCCATCGCCGGAACGGCTGTCATCAACAAACTCGACGGATAAGCGGCTGCTCCACCGGGCACACAGATACCAACCCTCTGTAGGGGAGTATAACGATGTGTTAGATGGACACCGGGACGAGGCTCTAAAGAAATATCCTGATGCAAAATGGCTTTTTGATACGCCTCTAAATTGGTTCGAATTGCTCGAATCGCCTCGAGAAAGGAGGTATCAATCGCCCGATGGGCCGCCTTCATTTCTGACTCTGGCACGCGAATTTCTGAGGCGTTTAATGACTTGCCGTCCAGTTCATTCGTGTAGCGTAACAGACACACCAGTCCATCCCGACGGACATCTTCGCAGATTTTATGTACCACTTGCTGCGGGGAAAGAGGCTCTCCGAAAACCTGCAAAGTTAACTGCTGTCCCCGAGCACTGACAATGTTCCCGTCCAAAGACAAGCGGGCCTGCAGCCCCTCCAGAAATTGGTCGATGTCATCGGTTTGCCAATGAAGACGTGGAATTTTTAGTGAATCAATAATCTTTCGGACCCTTGACTGAAAAGAGGTGGGGATAAAAGTCCCGGAACTCATTTCGAGTGAATGAAAAGATTTTACAGGCTCGAAGAATAAATATCGACGAGAAATAGGACCGCATCCCGTTTTCCAATATTTTTGATCGAGTGGTCAACATCGGCCGCGTATTGGACACTGTCCCCTTTTCCTAAAACAACGGAAACATCACCGGATTGAACTTCTATGGAACCGGACTGCACGGTCAAGAATTCACGGGTTCCCTGAAAATGAGCAGCACTTTCCAAAGTACTCTGAGGATGAAGGGTGACCTCATAAAACTCAACGTCTTTTTCCAAGTTTAATGGCGAGAGAGTACGAATTTTACAATCCTCGTCGTTTCGAAAAACAAACTGTTTGTCCGTTTTACGAATGACATCCATGCGAGGTTCAGCCATTGCGCCATCGACTAAATCCCCTAAGGAAATCCCAAATGCCTGGGCAATTCGAAAAGCGACCGAGAGCGTGGGGTTAGCAGAGCCCCGCTCGACTTGGCTCAACATAGAGCGACTGACGCCGCTCGAAGCGGCGAGTTGTTCCAATGTCCAGTTTTGCCGTTTTCGCAATTGACGAATCCGATCGCATACATATTGGCTAAGTGGTTCCATTTCATTCAATGCATTGCCTGCCTGGGGGAATTCACACGTTTCTTGACGCCCGATCCCCGGCGATACTGGTATAACTAGGGAGAGTGTTACTTCGGACGTTCCTGTTAAAGGCGACATTTTTTTAAACGGCCGCTTCCAAAATAGCGGATTTCAATCCAATATAAAAGAAATCAAATTGCCGAATTGAGAAATTGAAAGATATCATGGCAACCTTACCGCTCACCATGCCCGCCATACGCAAACTGACCGATGGCCCCGGGCTCGACTATTGCAATGAAGTCGAGGTTCCCGAATTGGGCCCCCGCGATGTGCTCGTAGCGGTCACCCATGCTGGAATATGCGGTACCGATCGGCATATTTTTGAATGGGATGCGTGGAGTCGCAACCGCGTCAAACTGGGGATCACTACCGGGCATGAATTTGTGGGGCAGGTCGTTCAAGTCGGCACCGCCACGCAACGGGTGAAAGTAGGCCAACGAGTCAGTGCCGAAGGCCATGTAGGCTGTGGGTTTTGTGAGCAATGCCGAACCGGCAACGGGCACATCTGTCAAACCGTTGACATTCTGGGAATCGATTGCAACGGTTGCTTTGCCCCATACATAGCAGTACCGGAAGAAAACATTTGGCCGGTTCACCCTGACATCCCCAATAAAGTGGCGGCCGTCTTTGACCCCTTAGGAAATGCCGTGCACACCGTCATGGCGGCAGGCGTCAGTGGCAAGACGGTCTTGATTACCGGTGTCGGTATCATTGGACTGATGGCCGTCACCGTTGCCAAGGCTGCCGGTGCCACAAGGATCTTTGTAACGGACGTGGATCAGCGAAGACTGGAACTCGCGATGAAACTAGGTGCGGAGCAGGCACTCGATGCGAGGCAGCCATGGGTCGAAAAAATCCGTCAATCGACAGGTGGTAAAGGACCTCAGGTTTTACTCGAAATGAGTGGCAACGCAGCCGCCATTCGAGATGGGCTCTCGGCTTTACAAAATGGCGGAACCGCTGCACTATTAGGAATCCCCGCCGAAGAAATCTCACTGAATCTATCGGATTTAATCATCTTCCCTGGCGTCACGATATTAGGAATCAACGGCCGTAAGATGTTTGAGACGTGGTATCAGATGGAAAACCTGATTCTCTCTGATCAGCTAGAGCTCGACTCCATCATCACGCATGAAATTGAAATGAAAGACTTTGAGACCGGTTTTGCAATGATGCAATCCGGCGAAGCGATTAAAGTCGTTATGAAAATACCTCAACACGAAGGTGAGTTATGCCAAACAGTCAATTCGACCAGCGAACAGCTGAGTTGATTTCCGGTTTAACCGACTCCGGTCAATTAAAGCCTTTTTACGACATTACCAGTCCGATGGCCCCGATCGTCAATATCGCCGGCAAGGGAGACGTTTTGGTCCTATGCGCCAATAATTATCTGGGGCTGGCGGATCATCCAGAGGTGATCGAGGCCGGAATTCAAGGTTTGCGAGATTACGGGGCGGGCACGGCATCGGTTCGTTTCATTTGTGGAACACTGGAATGCCATCGACGACTCGAAGAAAAAATCGCAAGTTTTGTCGGAACACCAAGCTCCCTTAGTTACGTTAGTTGTTGGAATGCTAACGAAGCTTTATTTCCCACCTTGGTCGGCCCCGAGGACGCCGTCCTTTCGGACGAACTTAACCATGCCAGCATCATCGATGGGATGCGATTGATGTCCAAGAGTGTGACGAAAAAAATCTATCGACACAGTGATTTAGAGCAACTCGAAACGTTGCTCAAAGAGACCCAGTCCCACCCAACCCGATGGGTAATCACCGACGGTGTCTTTAGCATGGAGGGCGATGTCGCCCTCTTACCGGAGCTGGTCCAATTATGCCGCCAATACGACGCGATGCTGGTGGTTGATGATTCCCATGGCGTCGGCGTGCTGGGAACGACGGGACGCGGCACCCATGAACATTTTGATCTGGTGGGGCAGGTTGACGTTTTGACGGGAACACTGGGAAAAGCATTGGGAGGTGCAGCAGGGGGTTACATTGCAGCTTCGGAAGCTGCAATACAGGTTTTGGAACAACGGGGCCGACCGAGCCTGTTCTCCAATGCCTTACCGGCTACCGTCGCCTACAGCGCTTACAAAGCAATGGAAGTCATTGAAAATGATCCGTCTATCGTCGCCCGCCTTCATCAAAATGTGCAAACTTTCCGGACGGGACTCGCCGACATGGGTTTTGAATGCACGCCGTCTCCAACGGCTATCATTCCCATCATGATTGGCGATGAGGCGGAAGCCATTCGAAAATCAGCAAGACTATTCGAACTAGGCGTTTTGGCGATTGGTTTCGCGTTCCCGGTCGTGCCCAAGGGGGAAGCGCGGATACGCGTCCAAGTTTCTGCGGCACTCAGCGATGATCATATCCAGCAGGCAATGGACGCGTTTGCTAAACTGTGAACCGAAAAACATAATTCGCTTAACTCGAAACGCCGCTTGGGACGTAGAACACCATGATTGACCTTCGTAGCGACACCGTCACGAAACCCTCGGAAGCCATGCGGCACGCCATGGCAACCGCACCCGTTGGTGACGACGTCATCGACGCAGATCCAACGGTCGCGAAATTACAATCCACGATCGCTGAAATGCTCGGGAAACCCGCAGCGATGTTTATGCCATCGGGCACCATGACCAACCAAGTTGCGGTTCGCCTGCATTGCAAACCGGGCGACGAGCTAATCTGTGAATCTGGGTGTCACATTTACAATTACGAACAAGGTGGATTTGCCCAACTGAGTGGACTGGTTGCCAAAACCGTGACCGGACAGGGCAGTGTCATTCAACTGGAACAACTGGATGGATTGATCCATCCAGATAACGAACATGCGGTCTATACCCGTCTGGTATGTTTAGAAAACACTCACAATCGGGGAGGCGGGGTTGTCCTCCCTTACGATGGCGTTGTAGAAATCTGCGAATGGGCACATCAAAACGGTTTAAAAACGCACCTCGATGGTGCTCGTCTATTCAATGCGGTGGTAGCATCGGGAATCTCTGTCGACCAATGGGCCAAGCACTTTGACACGATTAGCGTCTGTTTCAGCAAAGGCCTCGGAGCACCGGTCGGCTCGGCGCTGATCGGCGAAACTGAAATGATGCATGAGGTGCGCCGCCATCGAAAATTGTTTGGCGGTGGCATGCGGCAAAGCGGCGTGATTGCTGCCGGCGCCTTATACGCGATCGAAAACAATATTACACGATTAGCCGAAGATCATCAGACCTCTCAAATCATCGCCCAAGGAGTTTCACAAATCGAGGGCTTTCACCTAGAACCGGAACGAGTGGACACGAATATCGTCATCTTCAAGATCGATCGTGATATTTGTACGGCTCATGAGATGTGCGACGCTCTCTATGAGGCTGGTGTTTGGGTTCTACCATTCAGTCGAGAACATGTTCGAGCGGTCACTCACCTGCATATTACCCCGGATCAGGCTGAGTCCGCCTGCCGAGTCATTCAACAGGTGGCCCACCAGCGACTATCTCGAGCTCGATCGACTTAATTTACAAAAGCCAAGGAGCCTCCTTGATGCCTCGCTTTACCTTGATGATTTTGGGACTTCTCTGCAACAATTGGGCGTTGGGACAACAAGAGGTTCTCAAACTCCTTGATCTCAATGACTGGTCCGACCACCAAGTCATTGTGGACAAGGAGCCCGGACAGTATCTGGGGCACCCGACGACCTGTTTGCTCGACGACGGAAAAACCATTCTCTGCGTTTATCCTAAGGGTCATGGCAAGGGAGGCATCGTGTACAAGCGAAGCCGCGATGGTGGCCGAACCTGGAGCCACCGCCTCCCGACGCCAACTTCGTGGGCCACTTCCAAAGAAGTTCCCACCCTTCATCGCGTGACCGGACCGGACGGTACCAAAAGGATCATCCTTTTCTCGGGTTTATATCCAACGCGCATGGCAATCTCAAATGACGAAGGTCGGACTTGGGGAGAACTTGAGTCCGTTGGCAATTGGGGGGGCATCGTCGTCATGGGCTGTGTGGCAGCACTAAAAACGGGACCCGGCCATTACTTAGGGCTTTTCCACGACGATGGACGTTTCTTTGGCGCCGAAAATCAGAGGAAGGAGCCCGTCGAGTTCACCGTTTACAAAACCCTCTCAACCGACGGTGGTTTGACGTGGTCAACGCCGACCGCGGTAGATCGCTCCACCCGGAAACACCTGTGTGAGCCCGGAATCATCCGGTCACCGAATGGGAAACAGTTGGCCGTTTTGTTACGTGAAAACAGCCGGCGTGAGAATTCTCAGATCATTTTCTCGGACGACGAAGGCCAAACCTGGACAGAGCCAAAAGATTTGCCCAACTGGCTAAATGGGGATCGACACACGGCACAATACACGCCTGATGGCAGGCTGTTTATCTCGTATCGCTGCCGTTGGCCAACCGGCAAAAAAGCCCCTTATGAGGGAGATTGGGTAGGCTGGGTCGGCACCTATCAAGATTTGATCAATGGAACCAATGGCCAATACCACATCCGGATCAAGGACAACACCAAATCTGCTGACTGCGCTTATCCAGGAGTTGAGATCATGCCGGATGGATCCTTGGTGACCACCACCTACGGTCATTGGTCACCGGGTGAATCACCCTTTATTTTAAGTGTTCGGTTCAATCTGAAGGAATTGGATCAGGCCGCGTCCCAACAAAAATAAAAATAAAGCCCGAACGATTCCAGCATCCCAGCAGCCAGCCCTGGCCACGCCAAGTTCGTCTCCACTTCACCCACGCTCGTAATCGACCCTTCCTTTGCCAATCCGGTGTGCCATCACTATTAAGCCAGCATGAAGTTCATGGTCACAGCGTCATAGCTCCAATCAGTGACCACTTTTTTTCCGAGGAAGCCAATCTCATTTACCGCTGTCGGCCCGCACCAAAGTTCACGGCGAGTCCCTTAGCGAGAACGCTCCTGGTAAACACTGGCTAAAACTTGATCGTCGCACTGATTCTGCTATCACTCCGAGCTGATTTAAGTGAACTGGACGATTAAAGGTTTTTTCACTAATTTTCCGCGTCCTTAAAACCGACGGGTTTCAATCCCCGTCGATGCTCGCCCTTATAAAAAATCGACCGTCCAATGAATCCAAAAAGTCGTTGGCCTGAATTGCTTCTCCCGCTCGGGATCGTCGCCTGCCTGTTGGTCATTTTTGTGCCACTTCCGCCGGGCGTAATGGACATATTACTCGCGGGAAATATATCCCTTGCCGTCATCATCTTGCTGACCACTCTGTATGTGCGGCGGCCCATCGAATTAAGCGTTTTCCCCTCTCTCCTGCTGGCAACAACCCTTGCTCGGCTGGCCCTGAATATTGGAACCACGCGACTTATCTTGACCCACGGAGCGACCGACGGCGATCAAGCCGCAGGGAGCGTCATTCAGAGTTTTGGAGAATTCGTCGCGGGTGATCAAATCGCAATCGGTCTCGTTATCTTTTCAATCATCGTGATCATTCAATTCGTCGTCATCACCAAAGGTGCCACCCGAATCAGTGAGGTCGCTGCGAGATTCGCGCTAGACGGAATGCCAGGCCGACAGATGGCGATTGACGCGGATTTGAATGCGGGCAACATTGACAGTGAAACGGCCAGATTGCTTCGAGAAGAAATTAGTACCAATGCCGATTTTTATGGGTCCATGGATGGGGCAAGCAAATTTGTACGGGGCGACGCGATTGCCGGAATCCTGATCACACTGGTAAATATTGTGGGAGGCCTCTTCGTTGGACTGATGGCAGGAATGACTCTCTCTGAGGCTGCAGCCGTCTTTACCAAGTTAACCATTGGTGACGGATTGGTCAGTCAATTACCGGCCCTGTTAATTTCCATGGCTGCCGCGATGCTCGTCACGCGAGGAACAAGCTCCACAAATTTGCCTAAGGAATCTCTCAAACAAGTCTTTTCTCAACCCACCGTCCTTGCCATCACCGCGGGATTTTTATTGGTCATGGTGTTTACGGAGCTGCCAAAAATACCACTTTTGCTCCTCGCCGCAGGCTGCTTGGTCGGCGCAAGGTTAGTTGCACAAAAGAACCAAAATGAAAAATCATTGGCAATCAACGCAAAACAAAGAAACGCGGGCAACGAAATCACGATTACCAAATTACTGGGCAACGACGTGCTCGAAATGGAACTAGGGATTGAGCTAATACGTTTGGCAGACCCTAAGCAGGGCGGAGATCTGCTACCTTGCGTCACCGCTGTCCGGAAGCAACTGGCTCAAGATCTCGGAGTGATTCTTCCCAAAATTCGAATCCGGGACAATCTCAAACTCCCGCCTCAACAATACCGTATACTGGTCCAAGGCAATCCAGTTGAAATCGGCACCATTTATGCCGATTACCTGTTCGCTCTGGATCAAGGGAACGCCTCCGCACCCATTAGTGGTGCAATCGCTACCGAGGCCACCGAAGAGGGCCAAGGGTTTTGGATCGACCCGGGCGCCGTGGAGGAAGCAAAGCATTCCGGCTACCGCGTTCTCCGGCCCACACAAGCTGTGGCCGAAAGGCTCTCGCAAGCTGCCTTTAAGCAGGCCCCTAGGCTGCTGACTCGAGACGCCGTCAGCGAACTCATTGACGAAACCCGATCTAGTTCACCGACTGTCGTCGAGGAACTCGTCCCAGGAGTATTAACCGTCTATGAAATCCAAAAAGTACTCAAGCGGCTGGTTGCCGAACGTGTTTCTATCAGGCCCATGGGCCTAATTTTGGAAGCCTTAGCCGACTGCGCGAACCACTCCAAACGCACCCACGATTTGATTGACTCTGTTCGACAACGAATCGGTCCTCAAATCACCGCCAGTTTGCTCGGCCCAAACGAATCCGTATCGGCCATCACCATCTCTGAAGAGTTGCAACTGCGCATCGAAGCCAGCCAACAATTCCAAGATGATGAGATCCGCCTAGTTTTTTCCAAGGATACCGTGCAGGCTTTGGCTGATTCGTTGAAACGAGGCGTCGAAAGTTTACTAGCACAGGGACGGAAACCAGTCATTCTGGTGAATCAATCTATCCGCGCTGCTGTCTATAAAATTGTCGACGCCCACGAGATAGAGGTATTCGTTCTCGGTTCGGACGAAGCGCCCTCGGGAGTTGTCGAAATCATTGGAGAAATAACTAGCGAACAATTAACCATGTTATCGGCCGCCTAAATGTGATCACGACAGCACCGGTGAGCGAATTCGCTAGCTCCAAATCACCTTTCAAAACCCTCATTTCCCGCCCATAAATAATATTTGTCACATTGAGTGAAAGACTGAAGCCTCGTCATCCGATAAACGAAAAATGCCGTGTTGCCTCGCGTGAGCTGACGCATGCGCCGAGTCAGAATACAACATTTCTAAAAGTCTTTGCTCCGTAAAAAACAAATTCATTATTTACAAACCTTTGTAAATATTTCATTGACGCGGCGAAGCCTTTTCTGATATTCACGGCATCTGTCAAGTCATTGCAACGCGACGCTTGACAGATACACCATCGAATACACAGTCAATTCAACTGGATCGACTGAGCTTTATACACCGTATGGATAGCAATCACGGAGGATTGTATGGCAACTGTTGCAGCTAAGGACCAGGATATCGATATCCAGCAAGTCTGGCAGCAATATAAACCGGATTGTACCGACAAACGTCTCAGAAATATCTTGATGGAACGTTACTTTCCGCTGGTCAAATACAATGGCGAACGAATCTGGCAACGACTGCCAGACGGCGTCGAATTGGATGACTTGATTTCAGCGGGCGTCTTCGGGCTGATGGATGCAATTGATGCATTCGATATGTCCCGTGGTGTCAAATTCGAAACGTATTGTGTGCCAAGAATTCGCGGTGCAATGCTCGATGAGCTTCGAACCATGGACTGGGTTCCCCGGTTGGTTCGTTCCAAAGCCAGCAAATTGGCCGATGCAACGAAAAAACTAGAAGCCAAGCATGGCCGTCCACCCAGTGTCCACGAACTGGCTGAGTTCATGGAGCTTTCCGTGAAAGAGCTGGAAAAAATGATGAGCGACGCCAACGCCGTTGGCTTAGTGAGTCTTAACAAAAAGTGGTATGAAACGGACAGTTATAAAGACGTTCGAGAAATTGATATCCTCCAGGATAAAAAAGGTGAGGACCCAACCCGTCGGATTCAGAAAAACGATTTGATGAGATTGGTCACAAAAGGTCTTAACCGCAACGAACGTCTCATCATTATTCTTTATTATTACGAAGAGCTCACGATGAAAGAAATCGGTGCGACGCTTGACCTAAGCGAAAGCCGGGTCAGTCAAATGCACAGCAGCATCGTTCAAAGATTGCAGCAACAGCTTTCACGGAGACGAGTTGAATTCGGCGGATAAAACCGTCCTGATCATTTCAAACAAGGCTTGCCTGATGGGGCAAGCCTTTTTTTGTGAATTGATTTCCTTAAATTAGTTTCCCAGCCGGTCGAAACGCTTTCTTCCCGCGTCTTAGATACGTAAACTGAACGGCAACAAAACCGAGCAGCCCGTCCCCGGTTTTGCCTGCACTCTCGCGGTTTGGATAACACCATGCAAAAGGTTTTATTAGCGTTGTTAGCCCCATTGGTTTTTCTCCCCGGACCTTGGACGCAAACTCTTCGGACGCAAACTCTTCGGACGCAAACTCTTCGGACGCAAACTCGAAGCGAGCAAACTACGACGACCCAATCCACCGACCCGCGGACCGAAACTCCAAGGACACTCAATGGCTACTTCCCCTTCGAGCCTCCGGAGTCTCAAGCAGAGTGGAATGCTCGGGCTGAGCGAATGCGTTCCCAGTTAAAGATGTCTCTCGGTCTGGTCCCGGAACCAACTCGAACCCCATTAAATCCCGTGGTTCACACGCCAATCGACATGGGCGAGTATACGGTCGAGCACGTTTACTTCGAAAGCGTTCCCGGATTTTTCGTCACCGGAAACCTCTATAAACCAAAGCAAGGCAGGGCACTTGCTCCCGGTATTCTTTGCCCGCATGGTCACCATCGTGACGGTCGTTTCCTAAAAGCCAGTCCCGCCGAAATCGACGCCCAAATAAAAAAAGGTGGCGAACAGTTTCGTAATAATGCGCAAAGCCCATTACAAGCACGTTGCGCGCATCTAGCAAAGATGGGTTGTATTGTATTTCATTACGACATGCTGGGATACGCGGACAGTCAACAGATACCCTATCAGTTAGCACATCGCTTCACCAAACAACGGGAACACATGAATGAACAAAGCGGATGGGGATTATTCAGCCCTCGCGCTGAATCGAATTTACAGAACGTGATGGGCTTACAAACTTGGAACTCGATTCGTGCCTTAGATTTTCTAGAGTCGCTGCCTGGCGTCGACGCTCAACGAATCGGAGTCACCGGGGCCAGCGGCGGGGGGACGCAGACTTTTATTCTGTGCGCCATTGACCCGAGGCCTGCCGTTGCATTTCCCGCGGTCATGGTTTCAACCGCGATGCAGGGTGGATGCACGTGCGAAAACTGCTCTTACCTCCGTATCAACGGTGGGAATGTTGATTTCGCAGCTCTGTTTGCGCCCAAACCCCTCGGATTAACGGCGGCCGATGACTGGACACGAGAAATGGAGGTTCGAGGATTTCCGGAATTAAAAAAGCTCTATTCCCTTTTGGGAAAACCCGAAAACGTCGCGTTAACGGCAAGGATAGAATTTGAACACAATTACAATCAAGTAAGTCGTGAAGCGATGTACCGCTGGTTTGCTCGCCACCTAAGACTGTCTGGTCCGGTTGTCGAAAAGGAAATTCAATTCATTGACAGAGAACAATTATCTGTATTCGATGACAAGCACCCCCGCCCTCAAGGAGGCGAGGAATTTGAAATAAAATTACTGGGCAGGCTGCATCAGGATGCGTTCACAAAACTGAATCCGGCTCAAACCGATCCCACAAAAAACGCGTCGCGCCGAAAATCAGTCGAACAATTCCTTGACACCGCGGTTGGCGACGTCGGGCCAGGAAGCCCACGGAACTACAAAGTGGAAAAACTCTTTAAACCCAGCAAGTCCGAGGGTATCAAACGCGTACCTTTTCAACTAATGAACCAACTTGGCGAGCAAACGGAAGGAATATTTTATAGCGCCCAACGACCCACTAAAGCCTGCGTCCTATGGCTGGGGATTCCCGCTGAATTTTCGGAAATAGACCCACCATCAAAAGAATTGTTCAAACGTCTTTTAGATGAAGGCTACGGCATCTACACGATCGATCACACCTTTCTGACCGATTCTACTACCGCTGATTCGACCACCGCTAAATGGGTAACGAATCATCGTGATTTCGCCGGGTACACATACGGCTACAACCCTCCCCAAGTGGTACAAAAAACGCATGACATATTAGGGCTTCTGAGAACGGAGGGCCTACCCTCGGAGCGGCCGTCCGTCCTGATGGCATTTTCCCTCGCGGATGTCCCGGCGGCTGCACTGGCCATAGCCTGCTCGGAAAATGAGCTAGAATCCGTGGTGATCGACACCCACGGTTTTCGATTCGAAAATATAGAAGAGATTGAATCAATTCACTTATTACCCGGAGCGACAAAATTTGGGGATTTACCAGGACTTCTTTCCCATCCCATCGGATTGAATTCACTCTTTTTTAGCGAGCCTGCGGTTGCTCATTGGACCGACCAATCGCCTCCCAAATTTTCACCACCAGGGACAAAGCCCCTGACTCAAACCGGAATCCGAAGCATTCTTCGATGGCTCAACTGCCCGGCCTCTCAATGAGCCGATCTGCTTTCGTTAATGCCGAGCCACGACGCCGTCAAGTCGGTTCGCGGGTTTGGGACCATTGCAACTTCTTTTTCGAGAACGTCTGAGCCTCTAAATCTAGGAGTGCCTCAGCCATCCAAAACTGAATTCAAAAAACCTTACATATTGCCCCTCCAAGGCCCTCTGCAAGCAGATGGTTCGAGGTCTAGCTGTGGAACAACAATCGGTCGATTTAACATACAGGACTCGCTAACGGATCATTCGTGAAAGCAAGCCTTGCTGTCAAACCCGCCCTCGATGACAGGTCACTTTCCCTTCAACGTAACTCAGGGACCCATCGTTCGATCGCTAGCAATTCAGAATAATTCAAAACGTTGAGCTTGTATTGAAACCCTGTTTTTTCTACCTTTCGACACGGCCTGTTATACTCGTCACGCTCAAAAGAATCGGATTTTCTGGAAAAGTCCCGCAAATATTCGAACTCCTTGAGCGAACAGCACGTAAAGCAGGTTCAGTCAAGTTGACTACGATAAATTGATTTAAAAGTTTTCAATCATCTATCGGTTACACGACTTGGTTGGTGCCCGGGTATTGCCAAGAGGAGCGAGCCAACAAAGCTTCGCGAAACAAAATCGACAGGACGATTTTTTATTTCCCGAGCGATAAAAGCCGCAAATCTCATCAAGTGCAAAACGACAGGTACAATAGACAAACAAAAACAATTTTCAATGGCTTCAGCAGACCGAGCCGATAACACAAGTGCTTTCCAGATTACTTCGCTAAGTCACTCTCTGTTACGGACGGCATTTTTGACACGGACTGCAAAGCCATAGGAAACATAGGTAAGCAAACGGTTTCAAACCAGATTTGAATTACCGGTTACAGCCCAAAGCGTGCGTAGCCTGATTCATGCAAAACTCGTTTGGCTAATAAACAAGTGGATATGCTAACCCATTGACTGTTAACCAGTCAGCAGCCCGTAACCGGGGAGAGAAAAAATGCAAATCAGAAGAACGACCAACATCCAAAGCACCAACGCCGTCAACCTGCAGACTCAAAACAAAGTATCAGCAACTGATGCTGGTTCTGCGGCTCCGGTTGATCAATTGGACATCTCAGCGGAAGCTCAAATGATGAGTCAAACCAACGAGATCCGCGCCGACCGCGTGGCGGACATTCGCGCTCAAATTGCGAGTGGCCAATACGAAACGCCGGAGAAAATTAATACCGCACTCGACCGAATGCTGGACGAGTTTGCATAACGAGACTGACCTCTAGGAGGTCATGATTGACATTGAATCGCTTTCTTAAAAGCCGAAACCCTGAGTTTCGGCTTTTTTTCATTAGCCTTTGCGAAACCAAAGGATTGTTGACCATTCCCAAGATTCCCATCGATGCCGATCCTAGGTATAGTCTTTTGGTCGATCTTTTCCCCCTACTCGCCAGACACTAATGTCATATGTTTGATTGGCTCCAAAAGCGTCGCCGAGCGCAAATCCTCGAAACGTCCTTTCCCGATGATTGGGAGACGTATCTGACCGCCAACATCGTTCACTTTCGCCGTCTCAACGACATTGAAAAAACCAAGCTACGTAAGGCCATCCAAATAATGGTGGCTGAAAAAGACTGGGAAGCACATGGTGGCCTCCAAATGAACGAGGAGATTAAGGTCACGATTGCCGGCCTCGCATCGCTTCTACTCCTCGGGGTCGATGATTTTTATTTCGAAAATGTCAAAACCGTGATCGTCTTTCCAAAACCCATCCGCCGCGAAACCAACTCGGGATGGGTCATCGACCGCGACACCTATCATTCGGGCGAAGCATGGCAGGGAGGTCCAGTCATCCTTTCGTGGCAAGACACGCTAAAAGACGCCCAGACGTTCGGCAACGGACACAATCTCGTGATTCATGAGTTCGCCCATTGCCTAGACGGCCTCGACGGCGACATGGCTGGCAGCCTTCAATTTGATGACCGCCAAACAACTCTGGAATGGGACCGTGTGTGCGGAGAAGAGTTTGAAACACTCACGCGTGACGTACGCGAAGGCCGAGAAACGTTGATCAACGATTACGGTGCAACGAACAAAGCGGAATTTTTTGCCGTCTGTAGTGAAACATTTTTCGAAAAACCGATACAAATGCAGGGGCAACATTCCGAATTGTTCGACTTGCTGGTCAAATATTACCAGTTAGATCCTCGGAAATGGATCACCTCTCAGAATCACTAATAGAACTTTCCCCGAGACAGATTGCGTAAGAATTGACCAATTCGATGGACCATCAAATTTGGATGCCCTACTGCCAGATGAAGACATCCCGAGCTCCTGAAAGGGTCGTTCGCAGCGAAGGTGTCCTTTTGCATTTAAACGACGGCCGAAAACTAATCGACGGAATCGCATCTTGGTGGACAGCCTGCCATGGCTACAATCATCCAAAAATCGTCGACGCCATATGCCAACAGGCTCAGGAGATGCCTCACGTGATGCTTGGCGGACTCATCCATGAACCGGCAACTCGACTGGCTGAACGCCTTTCACTTCTGATTCCAGGCCAAGACAATCGAGTGTTCTTCTGCGACTCCGGTTCAGTCGCCGTCGAAGTCGCGCTCAAAATGGCAACCCAACATTGGATCAATAGAAAAGTAGTCGGGAAAAACCGCTTTGTCTGTTTTCAAGACTCCTACCATGGAGACACCGCGGGAGCCATGAGTGTTTGCGACCCTGTCGACAGCATGCACTCACAATTCAAAGGGTTTTTGTTAGAACAATTCCCCACTCGAATTCCTCAAAACGAAATGGAATTCAGTGCCTTTCGGCAGTTCCTGGACGAACGCCGTAACCAAATTGCTGGTGTGATCATCGAACCTTTGATTCAAATGGCGGCCGGTTTTCGTTTCCACTCGATAGAATCGCTGGCAACGATCGAAAAGATTTGCCGCGAGTTCGATTTGATCTTCATTGCGGATGAGGTCGCAACAGGTTTCGGTAGAACGGGGACCATGTTTGCCTTAGAGCAAGCAGGGTTGAAACCGGATATCGTCTGTGTTGGCAAAGGCCTGACCGGCGGCGCCGTCGGACTGGCAGCCACCATCGCCACCAACGCGGTCTACGAGCCATTCCACAGTGACTCATGGGACAATGCCTTCATGCACGGCCCTACCTATATGGGCAACCCCATAGCCTGTGCGGCAGCCAATGCATCTTTGGATCTTTTCGAACAAGAGGCGAGGCTGACCCAGGTTCACTCCATGGAAAAGCTGCTTAACAGCCGCCTTGAACCGATGAAGCAAAAGTCATGTGTTGCGGATGTCCGCTGCAAAGGTGCCGTTGGCGTGGTTCAATTAACCAAGGACGTAGCCGTGCAGTCGGCGATCGACTTCTTTGTCGACCGCGGGTGCTGGTTGCGGCCATTGCGAGACACGATCTACGTGGCACCCAGCTTCACAATGGAACACGAGCAGGTGGTCACACTCACCGACGCGATCGGCGAATACCTCGAAACGCTATGAGCCAAAGTGGCCAGGACACCTTTCCGTCGAGTTCAAAGCGGCGGTTGCTCCGACCTTCCCCAACCAACCGGTCTGCCATCCTTTGGATCAGAAATTAGAGCTCTGCTGGCTCCAAACCACTATCAGTGCTGGCGTCCATTAAATCCCAAAGCTCTGTTTTCGGTTCGGGCCTTCCTTTCAAGAAAACCTCTCCAAAAGGAGTGACTGCGAATTATTCTTATGCCAATACAAAGGAATGCACGAGACCCCCTACCCCTAAGGCAAAACACGAATGTAGATATTTTTAAATTCGATCGGTGAGCCCTCTGATTCAAGGGCGATAAAACCTGTTTTGGGATCGCAACCATTCCCTCCGGAAACTTCAAACCCATTCACCCACAATCGCACCTCACCATTAATCGCCCGTATGTAATATTGATTCCATTGGCCAACACCTTTTGTGTGATCCGCGGATGGAAAGCTGCGAATACCATTGGGAGACAACGGCTCAAAGGGCTTCATCTTGGCTGCACCCACCGGAAACACATCCCCATTGGTAGTAAACCACTCCGCTTTTTTTCCGGTTTGTTTTTCATATTGTGTTTTATAACCATGATCTAAAACCTGAACCTCAATACCGTGAGGGAGTCCATTGGTCTTAGGTTTGAGCGCATCGAGAGATTCACGAGGCGACCATACAAAAACACCTGAGTTGCCAGCCGTTTTCATATGTCTCCAATCAACCACCAATTCAAAATTCACGTATTCGTTTTTACTTCGATAGACTCCTACGCAGTTGCCCTTACAATACAAAACGCCTTCCCGCCAATCCCAAGTGTCATCTTGGCAATTAACATTTACGAAATCATCTATCCCCAGAGCCTGCCAACCCGGTCCCTCGCCTAACATTTGGATTGGCGCGTCAGAACGGTCAAACTCGAGGAAATTTTTCTTCCGTGCAACAACGACCGAAGGCGTCTTAGTTACCAAAACGTTCGCGTCCTCCGGAACGGCTGTTCGGCTAGGCGTTACTTCGTGCCCACCATCGTTAAACGAACAACAAGAAATGAAAAAGCTACCGAGGACAACCATTGCGTGATTCATGAGCTCGACCCTTAAAAGTTGATTGAAACAACCCTTATTGTGTACAGCAGCATAAATTCAACAACCACTCTCAAACGGGTTCCAACTCAGTTTTCAGGACTAACCAAAGTCAGCACACTGGAGGTAAAACAAAAGCCCGATTTGAAAGACTACCAACGCGAAAGCGATCAAACAGGCCCATCCAAATCGAAATTTACTAATCGCCACCAAGATCGATAATACCAACGTCGTTCCGACAAACTTCCCCGCCAGAAAGAATGTCAGCGTCTCGGGAGCCAAGCCAATCAGGTAGCGGCAAACAGGATTTTCCTCGGAGATTCCATATCGGTATTCCACGACCAGTAGCGCGTCATACAAAGAAACCAAACCGATAAAAACACAAGCAGCTCTAAAAAACCACTGGTCAAGAATCGTGACGAATGAAAAGTACTGCGATAAGAGCACTTCCTGCGTTTGTCTCTGTTTCAATAAGAACAAGGTGCCCTCCTGAAAAGTCTTGGACTGGACTTGCTTGTTTCATTAACAATGCGCACATGTTGAAATTTATTTCGAAAAAGAAGCGGTTTCCAAAAAGTCGCAGATAGCAGGGCTTCAAAAAGCTAGCCTAATGAAACATTAAATTTTCAGCTTTGTTCGATATTTTTGTCGTCAACTCCCTTGTTCTCGTGTGTTTAACTTATTGAGGACGTTGGATATCATTCAAACCGAACTCCCCGTCCAAGCCAAAATTATCCGGTTGCTGTATGTGAAGAGTCTTTAGGCAAAATCATCAAATTAGTAAAGCGACACTCGAAACTAGTAAAGCGACACTCGAAACGCGTTCAAAGAAATCGATCCCCCGATTTTCAAACCAAGGTCGTCCCCCGTTGGCCAGGAGGCCGCATGACCGAAGAGATCTTTTGGGAACACAACAAAGCTCTCCCCATCGATCACTACACTTTGTTGGAGCGAGTCTCTGACCCACAGGGAGACATAACGGATTCGTGCGAGGCAACGCGTAAAATCAAAGTGATTTCTGAGATAGACCTTCATTAGATTTCACCCGACTCACGGTGAATTGGTTGATAGATCCCATACCAAGTTGACCTGCAACACACTCTAAATCTAGAATCTAAACAGCAAAGGATACGGACAATCCGTTTCACTGTCTCCCAACGTCTTGTCAATTGACTCCATGGCAATCCTCACATCCGTCAATAAATCCGTCATGCGGTCCAAGGTTCACCTGGATCAGTCAACTGTCATCATTGGCCGCCACCCCGACTGCGATATCGTCATCGACGACGCTTCCGTGAGCCGCCACCACGCCAAGATTTGCCAGGAAGATGGGGTGTTCGTCATCCGCGATATGAACAGTCGGAATGGGACCTTCGTGAACAGCTCTCCTATCCATCACCCCACTCGTTTATTTGACGGCGCGGAAATTGCAATTTGCGATGTAAATTTTCGGTTCCATCTCGAAGCGGAGTCCGTTTTCCATTCATCGAAGGCAAACATCGCGGAAGACTCCGAATCTGCCAAAGCAATTTTCTTAGAAGAAGACGGAGATCGCCGCTCGGCCACCGTGATGTCTCAGTTGGAAATCCCATCCCATTCGGCACGGAATAAACAAGGTGTCAACTCTGAGGCAAAACTTAAGGCTTTAATACAAATCGCGACAGCTTTGAGCGAGGCGGTTGTTTTAGAAGATATTTTGGAAAAATGCCTTAGCTGCCTATTCGATTTATTCCGCGAAGCCGACCGAGGTTTCATTGTGTTAAAAGGCTCGAACGACACACTCAAACCTGTCGGAATGAAGATGCGTCAATCCCATGACGAGCGAATCCGCATTAGTCGCACCATTGTGAATCAAGTACTCGAAACACGACGGCCGCTGATCAGCAGCGATGCGGCATCGGATGATCGTTTCGACATGAGTCAAAGCATCGTTGACTTTCGCCTTCGCTCTATCATGTGCGCGCCGCTGATTAACACACGCGACGAGGCGATGGGGGTGATACAACTAGACACGCTACGAAATAAAATTGCCTTTTCTGAAAAGGACCTAGAGGTATTCGTCACAGTAGCAATGCAGGCCAGTTTGGCAATTCAGCGGCTGGATTTGATCCAGGAAACAATTCGCATTCAGGAACTGGAAAACGATCTTCGGCTAGCACACGAAGTGCAACAGGCATTTCTACCGCAGCGTCGCCCCATTTTTTCAGGTTATGATTTCTATGCCTTTTATCGCGCCACCATGGCTGTCGGCGGCGATTACTATGATTATATACCCCTCGGCAACGATCGTATGGCAATCGTTGTTGCGGACGTTGTGGGACACGGCGTTGCCGCCGCATTGTTGATGGCCAAAGTTGCGGCCGAAGCGCGTTTCGCCTTGGCATCAACAGGCTGCCCGGTCAAAGCAATGGAACAAATCAATCGCAATCTATCAGGGCTGAATCTCGACAAATTCGTTACACTTCTATTGGTCGTGATCGATCATACCGATCATCACGTGCAAGTCGTTAATGCAGGGCACATGCCTCCTTTAATCAAACAAAGTGATGGTCATGTGAAGCAACTCAGCAGCGAACATTCCGGACTGCCACTTGGCATTTTTTCGGA
>JAKVBF010000024.1 GCA_022447555.1 Mariniblastus sp.
GTTCATCCACCAATGGTAGACAGTTGTTGTCTAGGATAGGCAATGGATAAGCCGCGTATAAGCGGATTTTAAAACCACGGGTGTTATTTCAAAGGATGGCGGGCACGTAACGGGTATGGATGGAAAGAATTAGGAGGTAATGAGAGGTTTTTTGTGAGACTATACGGCGCCCCTGCAGGGCCGATAGGGATCGCAGTCGCTGTGGGAACATTTGTATCTTTGCAAGGAATACCTCAACTCGAAAACCCTCACACGAAACAATCGTTAATTTTTAAGTTGCCGGCCGGATTTCTGTGCGGTTATTCACACTCGCACTTAATACAAGATCGAATTCCTAAACATAGGTCATTCCCTCGGCGTAGGTCATTTCCTCAGTCGCTCCCCGCATTAATCGTTTCCCGCCAGGAAAAAGTGTTGTCAATCGAAACGTTAGAAGGTCTACCACATGTTGGGCACAAACTCCGCAATGGGTCAGATGCCAAGTTTTCCTGTCGAGCGGTTTGACTTGTCGGCCGACAGCCTCACTTTTGGGAATGGGTTTTTTTTCGCTCTGCCTTGGTTGGCTCTCTTTTTCCGCAAGGAACTAAAAACGGCGGCCCGTTCGGTTGTTAGCGTAGCGGGACTCGGCGTTAGCATCACCTGTTACGACGACGCCACGATTCGGCAAAATGGTCTGGATGCCTTGCACGTGGATGATGCGAAACAGGTCCCCAGCGGAAAACGTCATACGGTTTTTCGTAGATACGCTGATGGGACACTCGCTGCCTCGTTACAGCTAGTTCAATGTGCCATTGTCATAGATTTAGGCGAAAATTCACCGGTTTTTGACTGGGTGTCTAAATCTGTGTTTGGCCCCGATATCATCGGAAAAACAAAGATGAAAGGTGAAAAAGCCAGGAAAATGGACGGGTTATCGTAAGGACGAGCTAATTATGTGAAGATGAGGCTCATCTTTGGACCATTCGGAGGGGTATCCTCCAATAAGAACATGAATCAACTCACCACACCCAACAGTACAAGAAACCTTCATACGGCAATCCTGATTGTTGTGGTAGCCTTTCTGTCATTGCTTGAAGGTTATGGTGTTAATTTTTCACTCTCGTTCGTCTCAGCACTGTTGGCCTGCGGAGTGCTCTTGTTAGGGCTACCCCATGGAGGGATGGATCAGAAAGTAGGGCTAAAACTCTTGGCACGGTATCCCAAAGTAGTAGCAGTCCCAGTATTTCTAACCCTTTATTTATCGGTGGCTGGTGTTGTGATCAGTGGCTGGTTTTTAGCGCCTCGCCTGACCATCTTAAGCTTCTTCATTTTAGCGGCCTGGCACTTTGGCTTGGAAGAGCAGAGTCGGCCAGCAAGGTCGGCGATAGCTTGGTTTGGATCGACAGCCAGAGGGGGTATGGTGATATGGATTCCAGCCCTTTTTAAAGGGCCGGCCGTCGTAGATTTGTTAACGGCCATTCTCCCATCGGGCAACATTAGCCTAGCCGAACAGGTCGTTTTCGCGATCCAAGCAATTTCCCCGATTCTCATCATCTTGCTTGTCTACGATCTCGTTTTTATTCAATGCAACGGAACCGCAAGTTCATATCCAACGGGAAATGTTTCTTTTAATCAGTTTCGGATCCTGGCGTTTGGTTTATTGTTCGCAGTGGCCAACCCGCTCATCTCCTTCGGAGTGTATTTTTGCCTGTGGCATTCCATTATAGGACTCGGCAATCTGCGGCTACAATTTTCCCTAACAAACCTTGAGCTCATCCGAAAGATTTTTCCGATTAGTGGCGCGGCGATTTTGTTCTTTGTGGCAGGATTTATTTTTAGTCGTAACGTCAATTCTTTCACTCCTGCAATACTACAAAGCGTTTTCATTGGTTTAAGTGCCGTGGCCGTGCCCCACCTCTTATTGCATATTGTTTATGACTCGAAGCGGCTAAGCGCGATTGGGGTTCAGCCATGATCGTTGAGTCTGAAAAATTTGATTTCATCCTGGTGGGCGGTGGCCTGCAAGCTGGTTTGATGGCGAGCGCCATAAAACATTACAAACCCGCGTCCAAAATATTAATTGTTGAAAAGGATCAACACCTTTTTGGAAACCACACGTGGTCATTTCACCGAAGCGACGTAGCGACAGAATGGGAATGGATCTCGAAGATCCCGATGAGTACTTGGCCCGGTTACGCGGTCAATTTTCCGGGAAATTTCAAAAGGGTAGACATCCCCTATTGCTCCATTTCGTCTACGGAATTCGGCGAATTCATCGTGTGTTCTCAGACGCCGGGGTTTCATGTTGAAATAAAGACTGGGGTCACCGTCCATGAGTTGGCGGCAGACCATATCACGACCTCTAACGGTAGGTTCGACGGTCAAACGATCGTGGATTGTAGGGGCCGATCGACTTTTGAAGGTGGGATAGGTTATCAGAAATTCTTCGGCCTTGAAATTTCACTCCGCGATGATTGGCCGGATTCCCTGCCAACGTTAATGGAGGCGAACATCGATCAATCGGATGGATTTCGCTTTTTATACATTTTGCCTTTTGAGCGTCGGCGCGTCTTGATTGAAGACACATGCTTCTCAGAGAACAGCCAGCTAAACGTCGCAGAATCGCAAGAAGTTATTGGACGCTATTTGCGTCAAAAGCAGGTTCCACACTGGGATGTCATTCGTAAGGAGCAAGGTTGTTTACCGATGCCTTTTGCGTCTGAATTCAGACCGGGCCTTACAAACGAACTAGCGGGTGGGTATGCCGGTGGTTGGTACCATGCTGCAACCGGGTTTTCTTTTCCCCTGTCGGCGAAATTTGCCGATATTGTTGCATCCAGTCCTCCTGAAAAGGCAAAAGAAAACATCCGGGCCCTAGCCATCAAAAACCGATTTCAAGGTACTTTCTCACGGTTTCTTAACCGTCTCCTTTTCCATCTTGTACCCCCTAAGAAACGATTTGAAATATTCCGAAGGTTTTACACAAAGCTACCGAAACAGACCATCGAAAGATTTTACGCCCACGCGTTCACCAAAACCGACGCATGCAGAATTTTAATTGGTGCTCCGCCCAGCGGACTTACGCCTATCAAGTTCCTGAAATCATACAAAGAGAAGACATGTCAATTTTGAATTCATCGGATAGTGAAAAACAGGACAGCCCGATATCGGGAAATCCACAGCAGCCGACCCCTGGTGTCCCAACGCGATTGTGGCAACAAGGGATCTTTAAACCGATGCAACATGTTTTGGCTGCCGAAGGTAAGCGACTCCGCAGTGATCTCGTTGAAATCGTGTATCGCGCGGCCGGCGGTCGCGGTTCGGCTCCTATTGACTTAATTGACTTTGTTGAACTGATGCACAACGGTTCCTTGGTCATTGATGACATCGAAGACGGATCGAACGAGCGGAGGGGGCAACAAACCCTACACGAAGTGGTAGGAACGCCTTTGGCCATCAATATGGGTAACTGGATGTACTTTTCGGCTCTTGAAAAGCTGCTGGATCTGCCGGTCTCAGAAAAGCAAATGCTAGAGAGTTATTCAGAAACGATTGCCACCATTCGCCGAGCCCATGAGGGACAAGCCCTTGATTTAACGGCCAATGTAGTCGAAATGCAAGGGGAAGAAATCCTCCCAACCGTGCGGATGATATCGAAATTAAAAACTGGCGGCATAACGGCTTTAGCGGCGAAGCTGGGGGCGGTTGTCGCTGGCGGTGACGAAGGTTGTCAAAGCGCTTTCTATGCTTTTGGAATGCGATTGGGTACTGGCTTACAGATGCAAAATGACATCGCAGAGCTAAAAGATGCAGTGGATTTTGACATTTTAACCGACGATTTACGAAACTGTCGGGTTACCTGGCCTTGGGCTTGGGCAAGTCGAGTATTGAAGGAAAACGAGCTCAAGGATATCCAAGGTTTGCTCAAGGGCGGTCGGACGATTAAACCACACATGGTGGCTTCAAAACTCATGAACGCCATAGAGCTAACGAGCCGCGAAGCGGTAGCTGACGAATTGAGCATGGCCCTAGTGAACATTGAACAGACAAAGGGCGAAGCACCTAAAGAACTGAAAAGGTTTATTGAACGAATTAAAAATTACAATGTTTGACACACTTCAAGCGAATCAAGAATCTCGTACCTTGCAGGGTGAGTTCCACTCTGGTGAAGGTAAGCTGTCGGCTGCCGTGATTGGTAGTGGTTTTGGAGGGCTCGCTTCTGCCATTCGTCTGCAGGCCATGGGTGTTCAAACGACCTGTTTCGAATCCCGTGACAAACCAGGTGGGCGAGCCTACGTGTACGAAGATGGTGGATTCACATTCGATGCGGGTCCCACGGTCATCACAGCGCCTCATTGTCTGGAAGAACTGTTCGAGGTCGCAGGAAAATCGATGTCGGATTATGTGAAGTTATTACCTGTCTCACCTTTCTATCGGCTCCGTTGGGACGATGGCGTAGAATTTGATTACGTTGGTGGAGAAAAAGAGCTGATAGCGCAAATAAAAAAGATCAATCCGAAGGATGTCGATGGCTATAAGCGATTTGCTGAATACACGCGAAGAGTGTTTGAAAAAGGTTACGTCGAATTGGGTGCTACACCCTTTTTGAAATTCCGGGACATGATCGCCGTTGCGCCGGATCTTTTAAAATTGAAAGCACACCGGAGTGTCTACAGCATCGTTTCAAAATATATCCAGGACGAGCATTTACGTCAGGCATTTAGCTTCCACCCACTACTGGTCGGCGGGAACCCGATGGATACCAGTTCGATTTATACCCTGATCCATTGGATCGAGAGGGAATGGGGTGTCTTTTTCCCCGAAGGAGGAACCGGGGCGTTGGTTCGTAGCTTAGTGAAGCTGTTTAAAGACATCGGTGGGGAGATGAGATTAAATTCGCCTGTCGAATCTGCCAAGGTGGTCCGAGGGACGAACCCGTTTAGTCCTTCCGATGTACAGCATTTGGTGAAGAGTCAGGATTCCCCGGCGGAACGTTTTGACATGGTTGTGTCGAATGCCGACGTTCATCACACCTATTCGAGAATCTATAGTGACATGAAGCCCGCTGTGAAGCGCGCACGTCAGTTAGAACGGATGGATTGGTCGATGTCACTCTTTGTAATGTATTTCGGAACACGAAAACGGTACGAAAACATTGCTCATCACACCATTCTTTTCGGTCCCCGTTTTAAAGGGCTTTTAAAAGACATTTTTAAGGGCAGTACGCTCCCCGAGGATTTCAGCTTATACCTGCACGCACCCACCATTACCGACACGTCCTTGGCACCGAACGGTTGCGAGGCTTTTTACGTGCTCAGTCCTGTTCCTCATCTTGGGCGGGCTGATATTGATTGGGAAAAGGCCGCGATACCCTATGGAGACATGATTTTAGAATCGCTTGAGCAATATCTTCCAGGTCTCCGAGAATCGATCGTTACAAGAAGGCATTTTACACCCCAAGACTTTCATGGCGAGCTTAACGCATTTCATGGGTCCGCTTTTTCCGTCGCCCCAAAACTAACCCAGAGTGCTTTTTTCCGACCACACAATCGGGACAAAGACATTCCCGGTCTTTATATCGTCGGGGCAGGAACGCACCCCGGAGCAGGCGTGCCTGGTGTCATCAATACGGCTAAGGCAACAACGCACGTCGTTGCCGAGGATTACGGAGTGACGGTCTCATGAGCACGGAATTTGATAATGTACCAATGTCTGATGCATCAGTCATCCAGCATCATAGTCGCTCTTTTTCACTTGCAGCTAAAATGCTCCCCCGCGCAATTCGGGCGGATGTGGTCAAATTGTATGCTTGGTGCCGATGGTGTGATGACGCAGTGGATGAAGCAGCGAATTCACAAAAAGCGCGAGAATGTATCAAGCTCTTAAAAAAGGATGTAGAAAAAATTTACCAAGGTGCGGCCCCAGAACACGCCGCCTCGCTATGGCTGGAAAGCGTTGTGACGAAGTATGGTATTCCACAGCAATGGCCGCTTGATTTGCTCAAAGGTATGGAAAGTGATGTCAATGCCGAACCGATACAAACCCTCGAGGAACTAATCGAATATTGCTATCAGGTTGCGGGTACCGTTGGATTGATGATGTCCAAGATTATGGGCGCAGATGGAGGGGATGCACTTGATTGTGCCAAGGCACTTGGCATGGCAATGCAATTGACCAACATTGCTCGTGATGTCGATGAGGATTGGCGGCGGGGGCGTCGGTACATACCAAAAAAATGGTTGTTTTTAATCCCAAAGAAAGATGTCTCACCGACCAACGAGCAAGTACGACGTGGTGTTGAAGAATTACTTATCCTTGCCGATGAATATTACCAATGCGGATATGCGGGTTTAATGTATCTGCCAAACGGTTGTCGGATGGCGATCCGTCTGGCTGGAAAAATTTATCAAGAAATCGGCCATGAAATCAGGCGGCAAGATTTTTGTGTCATGCATCAACGCGTGTTCGTAGGAAAAAAAGACAAACTGCGTTTGGTCCTGTCATGTTTGAAGGAAGAATTCGCCTATCGAGCAGGAAATTTTTCAAGGAACGCCGTAAATCCGGCAGCACAAAAAGGGGTTCGTGATTCGAACGATCCAAAGCCTAAAACCATAACAAGGTTAGCCTCTAGGCGGTCCCAAGAGCGGGAGATCACTCATCTAGGGTATCACGGGATGGCCGCGGTCATGTTTTTCGTCGCTTTGTTGTTGCTGTTGGTTGGCCTCAATCCGAAAGGACCCAACTACAGTTATTTACCCTGGGTGTATGCCGCCTGTTGTGGTGCCTTTTCCGCGGGATGCGCGGTGGTGGCCAGGCGTATCAATAGAAATCGCACGTGTCGCCAACTCGCCCGCCCGAGTCAGCGATCACCACCCAATTAATCTGTCAACGGACTTGTGATTAGGAGACCCAAGGAGCTCAAATGGAACGAAAATGAAGAAATTTTGGTGAAACCCTGTTCTACCGTTTGAACATTACCGGTTCATTACCCAAACGTTGTAGTCAGGCATTTCGCCAGTATTGAGATACATATAGAAGACTCGTTACAAATTTAACCTAACTCAAAATCTAAGGTACTAAACGGAGAAAACATGAACGTTTTATTGCTGGGCGAAATTACCGCCTCGACTAAGGTTTTAGCTACGAACGATTTCGTAGGCATTTCATTTTTTGTCGCGTGCATGGCAATGCTCGCATCAGCCGCGTTTTTCTTCATGGAAAAAAGTAATGTTGAAGGGAAATGGCGAACATCAGTGACGGTCGCTGGTTTGATTACTGGAGTCGCAGCCGTTCACTACTTCTACATGAGAGACGTTTGGGTCGCTACCGGCGAAAGCCCAACCGTGTTTAGATATATCGACTGGTTTATCACCGTCCCGTTACAGATCGTCGAGTTTTATTTAATCCTCGCAGCGATCGCGGTTGTTCCGAAACAGCTCTTCTGGAAGTTGCTCATTGCATCACTGGTGATGCTTGTTGGCGGCTACGCCGGTGAGGCTGGCTTCCTGAACCCGACGGTTGGCTTTATCATCGGCATGGCGGGATGGGTCTACATCATTTACGAAGTCTTTGCTGGGCAAGCTAGTAAGATAAATGCCGAATCTGCCAACCCAGCCTGTCAGAAAGCCTTTAATGCTTTGAGACTGATTGTAACGATCGGTTGGTCCATTTATCCGTTGGGATACTTTTTAGGATATTTGTCCGGTGGAGCGGACCAAAATGTCCTCAACATTATCTACAACTATGCGGACTTGATTAACAAAACAGCGTTTGGTCTGGTGATTTGGGCCGCGGCTGTACAGGATCGCGATTCGAACTAGTCGATCGCTTATCGGTTTGACAGCGGGACGGAAACTTCGTCCCGTTTTCCAACAAGAGGGTGGCAGGTGAATGTTTTCGTCAAAGTGCATCGATCGAAACCATTGGTGCGATCATACTTGGCACTTCTGAAAACACCCTGACCGCCCGCTTTGTTAGAGATGGTTTTGTCCAATTGTCGAGTCACCGTCGGACGCCGCGATTTTCGTAGATTGGCGACCTGTGACCTGTTTTGAACGTAGGAACTCGTCGTCGAGGCCGTCTGTAAAAAATGGAAGAATCTAATTGAGAATTAGATATCTGACCTGCTCCAATGTTGGATCGTCCAGTCATGGTTTAAGAATCGTTTCGGTAGTAACCTAGTCACGAGAAACAGCCACAGACTCGTGACGAACGCGATAGACACACCGACGTTTTTTGAGGTCGGCGTCGTCAATGTTTAGATAATCCTCAAAAAGACAGCGTGCGTTCCAAATGAACGGGCTAAAAATGGTTAATCCAATTTTTTTTGAAAAGAAAAATTTGAATCCATCTTTGACGAACAACAATATCCTATTCCTTCTCCTATTCTCGTTCGTCATTTTGGGTGATGAAACAACGGCCAGACCGCAAGAAAAAGAGGCTCCGTCTGTGCAGTGGCATAAGGCATACAGTGGTAGCGGCGAGGAAAGTCATCCACATTATGTAATTGAAACGAAGGATCGTGGATTTGTCATGGTCGGTGAAACGGGGTTTACCGAGGATCGTTCGGCAAAGATCTTTGTTGTGGCAACCGACTCACGGGGAAACTTAAAATGGAAACGGGAGATCGGCGAACCGGGCTACAATCTTGGTAATTGCGTTTGCGAAACACCAGATGGTCACTTGATTGTAGCCGGCTCTCTCAATCAAGATGCGGCGTTGATAAAACTAGACCTCACCAATGGTGCCATTAAGTGGACTCAGACCTGGGCTCTTGGTACCGAGGATGCTTTTGAGGGAATCGATATTGGTCGTGATGGCAACATCATTGCCGTCGGCTACATGAATGGGTTGGCTGAGGGAACCTTTCTGAATTGGGGTCAAGGCGTTGCGCTGAAAATTGATCCGGCGGGGAACCAGATTTGGAAGAGGGACCTATCATCTCACATGAGTGCTGGTTACCGAGTCAAAATAATTGATGATGGATACGTTATCTCTGGCCACCCGCACACTGAGGGAAAAAAAGATTTCAATCTTTTGAAAACGGATCTTGACGGTCGTATCGTATGGGCTAACAGCTTCAACACCATTTACTGGGGCTTTGACATAGACCCACAGGGGAATATGATCCAAGCCGGGCACACAACGAAGAGTCCTCTGAGCAACAATTGGGATATTGAACTTACCAAAGTAAACGCTCGCGGCAAAATAATGTGGACGAAATTTTTCGGGCAGCCCCGAGGATACAATCCGAGATGGATTCACGACGAAGTTTGGGGCGCACGAGCAACACCGGATGGGGGTTGGTTAGCGGTTGCCGGGACGGGCGATGAAACGAGTCGTTACGAAGGGAAGGGGCATCCTTCTGGAAGGTCAGGACAGTGGAAAATATACTTGATAAAAACGGACTCGTCGGGAAATCTCGAATGGCAGGGTATTTATGGTGCCAGTCGCGAAGATTGGGCTGGTGAGGATGTATGTGTCACACAAGACGGTGCAGCCCTCGTGGCGAATGACTGCGGAAAATTTGGGTTTACAAAAATTGGGCCGTTCGGCAAATAAAAGAACTACCTTTTAATCACGACGTGCTTTTTGTTGACAGCCATTTCCGAACAGGATACTGTTCGTAACGGGGTAGCAAGACCGGTCCCCGAAACTTCACGTTAAGGTGGTTGCAGTCACCTGCCCCGTTCCACGAACCACGGTTCAGGGCGTTTGAGATTCGAATTCATAACCCAAAATGAAAAGAAAAGGTTGCAGATGTTTCCGCGTTATGGGTTTCCAGCCTTGTTCATTAGTGTCGCTCTGGTCGGCGCCATTGAGGCCCAACAACCGACTTTTTCTCAGACTAGCGCGGCCAAGCCGCCGAATGTGCTGTTCATTGCGATCGACGATATGAACGACTGGACCGGGTTCCTCGGGGGTCACCCGCAAGCGGTAACGCCCCACATGGATCGGTTGGCGGCGCGCAGCCTCAATTTCACTAATGCACACTGTATCGCCCCCGCCTGTTCCCCCTGCCGTCTGGCGCTGCTCTATGGGATCGAACCGTTTCACTCCGGTTTGTACCCGTTTTATGACCATGAACAAATTGCAGATTCCGTGCTGCGTCCGTATACGAGTCTGCCTCGACTGTTCCGTGAACATGGATACCAAGCGTTGGGTGCGGGAAAGATTTTCCACGGTTCTGTCGAGCTTCCCGATGATTGGGATGATTACCAACCAAGGGAAAAGGCTAGTCTGCAATATGCGTCGGAACTAGGTTATCAGCAAGGAGAATCGTCGAAGATGGCTTTCTGTCCCACCACCAACCCTCTGGTGGATCATCCCGACTACCGAGCGACCTCGTACGGGGTGGACGTGCTCTCGCGGGATCATGAAGCCCCTTTTTTCTTAGCGGTCGGCATCGTCAAACCCCATTTGCCGTTCGTCTGTCCCCCCCGTTTTTTTGAGATGCAGGCGAAAGAAATTGTGCCCCCGCCGATCGAGCCGACCGACTTGGCCGACGTCCCTTGGATCGGACGTTCGATGGCCAAGTTAGGAGATGACCATCAGTTTCGCGAGGCCTCTGCATGGACGCCGGTCCGCCGTTCCTATTTAGCCTGCATCTCGTGGGCGGATTACAATGTTGGCCGTCTGCTCGACGCGCTCGATGCCAGTCCTCATGCCGAGAATACGATCGTCGTCCTCTGGTCCGACCATGGTTACCACTTAGGCGAGAAACGGAGTTTTCGTAAGTTTTCCCTCTGGGAAGAATCGACACGCGTCCCCTTCCTGCTGATGGATACGCGACAACAGGAGGTCCCGATCGATCGCCGTTCGGATGAGGCTGTTTCGTTGATCCACATTTATCGGACACTGGGAGAGCTTTGCGGACTGAACGTGCCGGATTATGTCGATGGTTTTAGCTTGGCCCGTTTGTTGACGAACCCGGAACAGCAACTGGAGGAACCAGCGATTACCACTTGGGGACGGGGCAATTATACGGTGCGTGATGACCATCATCGCTACATCCATTATTTCGACGGGGGAGAAGAACTGTACGACCACAGGCGGGATCCCCAAGAATGGAATAACCTGGCGGGTCACCCGGACTACGCAGCATTGCAAGCCAAATTGCGAGAAAAGCTACCCGGGCGTGAGGAACCGTTGGTACGCGAGGGGCTTGCTCTCTGGAACGTCATTGACGCGGACCAACCGGGTAAACTCAAAAAATTCAAAAAAACGACATGGCAGAATTGGTTGGAAAAGATTCAACCAAAATTGAAATAATTCGGGATGGGACCAACGTCCGCTGGCAGGGCAGCCCGGTTTTTCTGCTTTCTGCATTCTGTCCCAAAGAGGGGAACGGGAAAATTTACCCGATTCAGCTAAGTCTTACGTTGGTCGGTCCTCTCATTTACGGTCTGTCACCAGGGAAGCGCGTGTCAACAAGGAAAATCGGACAGGAATAGCGATGTCGGTTCAATTGGTGTGGTTGAAACGGGATCTGCGTCTAGAAGATCACGCGCCGCTTCGTGAGGCGTCGCGGCGATCCCGCTGTGTTTGTCTTTACGTCTATGAAGATTCCCTGATTGAGGCAGACGATTTTGACCCAGCCCATTTAAACTTCATCAATCAATCACTGGCGGAAGTGAGAAAGAAACTTCGGGCCCGCGGTGGGGAGTTGTATCTACGGCGCGGAAAGGTTGTTGAGGTTCTGAACCAGTTCCACCGGGACTATCAGATTGAAACTTTGTGGGCTCATGAGGAGACCTCCAACAGCATCGCGTACCGGCGGGATCGTGACGTGCGATGTTGGGCACGGGCCGTGGGTGTTCGGTTAAGAGAGTTCCCACAAAACGGTGTGGTTCGAAGGCTCGAATCCCGGGACGGTTGGGCGGACCGCTGGTCGGAACGGATGAAAAAGCCGATTTTGTCCGCTCCTCAACGAATCCAGGGGGTAACGGGCATCGAACCAGGGGCATTCCTTACCGCAGGTGATTTTCAAATATCGACGGTTGCACGCGCAGGATTGCAAACCGGCGGTGAACAGGCGGCTGAGCGCTGCTTGGGCAGTTTTTTGGAGCAACGGGGGGTCAACTACCGCGGGGAGATGTCTAGCCCGGTGACGGCCATGGAAAGCTGTAGTCGCCTGAGTGCTCACTTGGCGTACGGTAATCTCTCGATCAAAAGGGTTTGCCAGGCGACGGTGGAACGTGTGGCGGAACTGAAGGCGTTGCGGAAATCGGGTGAAACGATTGAGCCGACTTGGTTGAAGTCGCTCTCCTCGTTCCAAGGTAGGCTGCGGTGGCATTGCCACTTTATGCAGAAATTGGAAGACGAGCCGAGCATCGAATTTCGGAATATCAACAGGGCGTACGATGGTTTGCGCGAGGCGGAATTCAACGAGGCGTATTATCAGGCTTGGTGTGCGGGGACGACGGGTTACCCGATGGTGGACGCCTGTATGCGGGCGCTCGATCAGACCGGTTGGATTAATTTTCGAATGCGGGCCATGTTGGTCTCCTTTTCTTCATATCATCTCTGGTTGCATTGGCGGAGACCGGCGGTGCACCTGGCTCGGCTTTTTCTGGACTACGAGCCGGGCATCCATTACAACCAAGTGCAGATGCAGGCGGGCGTGACCGGCATCAATACAGTAAGGATTTACTCACCGATCAAGCAGGTGGTGGATCAGGATCCGCAGGGTAAATTTATCCGGAAATTCGTCCCGGAGCTTGAGGGGGTTCCAGACCAACATTTGGCCGAGCCCCATCGGATGACAACGATGGAGCAGACACTTTACGGTTGCCAGATCGGACGGGATTACCCTCACCCGATCGTTGATCACAAAATCGCATACCAGACCGCCCGGAAACGTATGCACCTGTTAAAACGGAGTGCTGCGGCGAAAGCGGAGGCCAAAGGCGTCTACCAGAAACATGGTAGCCGGCGTCGACCCCGGCGACAGAGCCAGAAAACGAGGGGAACCTCGGCGAAAGTGGCTAATTTGGCCAAATGACCCAGCGAGGCGAAAGGAGACCGATGGGAAATCAGGATCATTGGGAGTTGAAGGGTACCAAATCGTTGCGTGATTTTCGCACCCTCAGCGTCCAGGAACGAACTTACCTGCATCGTCCCTCGGGACAGCAAAAACATTATGCGGTTTGCGATTCGGCGGATTGGGTCTTTGTGATTCCCATTCGGCCGGATAACCAAGTCGTTTTTATCCACCAATTTCGACACGGACTCGGCGAGGTCGTTCTGGAAATCCCAGGTGGTGTGATGGACCCGGGAGAAACACCCGAACAGACGGCGATTAGGGAGTTGCGCGAAGAGACAGGTTACGTTCCCGGCTCGCTGGAGATCGTTGGGCCATTGATTCCGAATCCCGGGTTGAACACGGCCCGCTATTACGTCGCCGTGGCCCGTGACTGTAATCCTGAACACGAACCGAGCCCCGAACCGTTTGAAGAGATAGCAATCGAACTGCGGCAACTCGACTCGGTGACTAGCATGATTCGAACCGGCGAATTACAGCACGCTTTATGCATCGCCGCTTTTGCTATTAGTGGCATCGTGCCGAACGTGTCCTAGATCGTCAGGCGTTTAATGGACGCGCAAGCTGCCATGTTTGGAAAGGGTGGCACCGGCAATCGCGAGAGGGATCTTTCTGGGGCTGTGGCGAGAACAAGCGATTCAAGGCACCGATTCATTTTTCCTTTGATGATACGGATATTTATTGATGAGAGAGTCGGTTCAAGTCCCGCCAAATTGGCTTTGGGAGGCAACACTTTGTTCCCTTTTGTCACCGGTGAACCTCATCCGTCGTACGGTCTGATCTGGTCGATGCATGCGGGTCTGGGAGTGACGGTCCGCCGAAGAAGGTAACCAAAGCCCTCCCCCTTCATCGCGATCCGTCGGTCAAAATCAACCTAATACGGAACCGGAAAACATCGTTTGTGGGGTTTAATCAATCGAAATCCGGCCGCCTATCACTGAGTTTTGCACAACGCCCGTCCCATAGATCCCTAACGTTAGAGTTGGATACCTTTGGGTTTGATATCCAACTGACTCAGCAAATTTTTCTGTCAGTACACATCCATTTGAAACTCTTTTGGATTCCATTTTCGCAACGACCCGTCATCGGTTTGGGGGATTCGGCACCACTCCGACTGTACGCTTCTTTGCGTCTTATCCAATGCTAATGTCGATGAAACATGTGGAAGAGGGCCTTTCTCCAAAGCAACTATGGTGTTTGCCGGTGACATGCAAAAAAAAAAATCAAAACATGAACAAAATTTAACGAATTCTGTGTGAATAGTCCGGACCTAAAAAAAGGTCTATGGGATCTGATTCGAACATTAAGTCCGAAATAGGCTTTTCGATCTCAAATGAGGGGAAAACCGTTGGAAAATCCGGATAAATATGTTTGCAAGTCCTGTTCGTTTGGTGTTTAATCGGGAGACGACTTAAAGAAGTCGGCAAGTTTAGGGCAAATGATGCCCCGGAGCCGGTTCCTTTGGTTGGGTTGGAGCGGCCTCCAACATCGGCCAAAAAGTCGGAAAAAACAGGCGTTTCGGGCCGTCCGAAGCGAAAACAGTCGGAAGTATTCAACATCATAAGATTTATTCACCATGAACATGAAACCCCTAGTTGTCACCTTGGCTGCCTTGACGGTCGTTTTTGCGACTCAGCATGAGATTAAAGCCGATGCGATCAGTATTTCTGATGGCAGTACATCCTTTTCATGGAATGCAGAAACCGGTTCTGCCTCTCTGGTTTCCACATTAGGAGGCACCGTAAGCATTCCGTCCTTTGAACCGATGGTTCGATACACCAATTTTTGGAGCAGCACGGCAACTCGTGGGGCCCAAACTTATTCCCAATCGAGCGGGGTAAGAACCGTGTTTGTTAACAACTCCGCTTCAAACAGCGGCAATGTTGGCGTCATGACTGTTAACTACGGATACAGAAATGGTTTGAGTTCGGCCGTAAACGAGCTGACCGCGACTTACACTTTCGCTGTTTCTACAACGGATCTCGGCGGGAAGGTAGACTATTCGCTCAAGCTTCAAAACAATGCGGGTAAAACCCTATCTAATGTCAGCCTGTTTAACTACTGGGACATGGATCTTGCCTCCGCTGATTCAGGTTCTTGGCTTACCCTTCCCGATGGAACAACGGGTATCGTACAAGAAGGCGGTACAAAGAGAGTGGTTCATAGTCCTCTCGACGGCGGGAGTTGGGAAGTTGCCGCATTAAGTGCCGGCCTAGAAAACGATATCGCAACCGGTGGTAATCTATCTAACTCAGGAGCCCCCTTTGGCCCTGGCGACATGACGGCCGCTTTTGGCAATAGCCTGGGATCAATGAGCTCAGGATCGTCGCAGACGTTCGATTACTCTCTTCAATCTATCCCCGAGCCGAGCAGTGCTTTTGTTATCACTCTGGCATGTGTGGCAGTGGGTGCGATTCGCCGACGAAGATAGTTTGACGATCGCTTTCGCGATACTAAAAACAACATCGGGTACGTCAAAGTGATTTGACGTACCCTTTTTTTTGTTCGTGGAAAACGGTTTTCGGTAACGCTTTGCTCGGCAATCGATTGCCAACAGGATTCGCCTTCGTCCATCTTCTACCGGGGGACGGGTGTTTATGGGTTGTCGCCCACAGAGCCGATCCCAGCGCACCGTTGATCTTAATCCTGGCGAAGTCCAGTCGATTTGGGGCGCGCTGGAAATGATCATTAGGCAGGGGCGTTAGGGTGGAATCCTCCGAAACTGAACGGTTCGCCTTGGATTCCCGCGAGGCCGCCCCCTCTCGTTCCGCTGAAGGTTGAACTTTTTGTTACGTCGTGTCCAAGGAGGAGAGTCGTTCGTGCTTTTGAGAGCCAATATTGCGTTTGGATTGGTTCGAATTAAACTGGCTTTCTATCAAGAAACTCAATCATGGAATTGCACCGATGAAGAAAAGTTCGTTTTACGTTGGATTATTGTTCTGTTTCGTTTCCTCTTCCCTGTTTGGACAAGGGCAAATCTCACCTAATCCGAATCCTGAAGGAAATACGATTAAACTTACCACTGGTAGCTGGAGTAATAGTCAAATTTTTCAAAACGATGGCACCATCGATGGGAATCTAAGCGGAGCCGTTTTCACAAATGATAACACGCTCAATAATGGCTCTAAGGGAACCATAGGATTCGCAGCTGCGTGGACTAACCCAATTTTTGCCACGATTAATAACTCAGGGATTTTTGCTCCAAATGGTGGAGGTTCGTTTACGAACTCTGGGCATTTTAACAACGAACAAGGTGGGACGTTTGAATCAGATGCGCCAGTGGACAACAAAGCGCCCGGCTTGATTAATAATTCAGGAACCTTCCAATTGTATTGGGGTGGTACGCTCAACAATGCATCAGGGTCCTATTTTAATAATTTGTCAGGAGGAACGGTCAATATTGAAACCCAATCGATTGTCACGAATGACGGATCTCTAACAAACAGTGGACAAATTAATGTTCAGCAATCAAGTGCGTTGTTCAATACAACCAGCGGCACGCTGACCAACAATGGGACGATCGATACGACCCATGGAACACTGACCAACAACGGCACATTAAACGGCAGCGGTCGGATCATCGGTAGTTATACTGACCACGGGCTGACCAAACCGGGCAATTCAGCTGGAGTGATGACCATCGATGGCGACTACTTTAAGGTCGATGGTAGCAAAGAGATCGAACTGGGCGGTCTGTTTGACGGGGGCGGCGACAAAACCCTGACAGAATTTGACTGGGTAGATGTAACCGGCAACGTCGAATTGGCCGGAACACTGGATGTCAGCTTAATTGATGGGTTTAATCTCCACCGAGGCAATGAGTTCAACTTTCTTCGTGTCGATGGGACGCTCTCGGGACAGTATGACGACTTGGGTGAAGGCGATCTGGTGGGTAACTTTGGCGGTCAGGATCTGTTCATCACCTACGGTGGTGGTGACGGTAACGACGTAGGCCTGTTTACCAATGCGGTTCCCGAACCGACGACCCTTCTGATCTGGTCGATGCTGGCTGGCGTGGGGATGTCGGTCAGGCGACGCCGGTAGTTCGAGCTCGTTGATCAGACCGCTGATCCCCGGGGCGTCACAGTGGCTCCTTTCCGAAGCGCAGGCGGATCCGCCTGCGGCGGAGGACCTATGTCTGTTAGTAGTTTCCCTCCTTTAGCAGACGCATCACTAGGCCAACTGAGCGGCTCTTTGAATGCTTTTGGGCGGCCTTTCAATAGGTGGGTTGAACCCAAACGCCCGGGGCTTTGCGAGTTGAAGAGAAATTCTACAATTGACACCGGACGTTTAATCGATTGATTTCTGACGATTTCAAACTGAGAGTTGAAACCTCCAGTGGAACTAACACAGAGACACATAATGAATCAAGTAGCCCGACGTAACCAAGCTGGTCAGGTGATTGCGTGAGTATTTACTGTTTTTCTGGTTGTTACAATGCCCCTTTGCCGGACGATCGGACCCCGACCGTTGCCGTTCTCTCTTTAGACCAAGCAGGAACAGAGCTGAGCCTGGTTCAGCAAGTGGACCTCCCAAAAGGTACGCTGATGCCGATCGCCCAAGCGATTAACAAGTCCAGAACAATGCTTTTTACCACGGCAGGTAAAAATGGGGTCGTATCCTTTAGATTGGATCCCACCAGGAATGGCGAAATATTGGGGCCCCCTGTCAGCTCTCCCGTATCGGCGGAGGTGTTGGAAACTCCTTATGGTGTCATGCCGGTGGATATTTGTCTGGATACAAACGAGGAGAAATTATTTTCGTGTAATTTTCTTTCGGGTTCGCTTTCAGTACTCACGTTGGATGAGGTTCGTGGCACCTTAGAAGATCCGCAAAACTGTTCCCTGCAATCGTCGGGAATTCCAGAGAAGGTGCGTCGGCTCGGTCCCAGCGAAGCAGCACAAGAGTTAGGTTTTCCCGAAGGCTTTCCCGAGGACGCATCTCACCCACATGGTCTTGCAATCCATCCGGAAGGGGGATGGTTAGTCGCCTGCGATTTGGGGACGAGCCTTTTCAGTATTTTTAAAATCCCTGTTGGAAAGTCTTTCTTTACCGGCAGTCCGGATTTCTTCTTGAAAGCTCACCAAGCCCCTGATTCCAATCGTCATGACGGAGCAGGACCCCGGCAGATACGTTTTTCGGCAGATGGTCGTTTTCTTTTCAGTGTTAATGAGTTGGATCATTCAGTCTCGAGCTATCATTTTGATGATACGACAGGCAGACTTACACCCGCCGGGCTGCCACTAAAAACGATCCCGCAAGATTGGCTTGATGGAATCCCTCCTCGGCCCTACCTGTATAACGCTCAACCGAATTACAATTCTGGAATTGCTGTCGCGCCGGATGGGCGGCATGTTTATACCTCAGCACGAGGGCATGATTCCATTGCGGGTTTCAATATTCTCTCGGATGGTTCGTTAACACCAACGCCGCAGTTTGTTCTGGCAAGTGGTGGACGGACGCCTTGGGCCATTTGCTTTCTCAACAACGAACTGTTGTTAGTCACCAACCAAAATAAAGATGATCCAATAGCCCGTCTTCCGGGTGGCGCCGAGAGTCCGCCCGATCGAATTGCACCGTTGGGCCGCGAACCGGGGAACTTGCGAGTCTTTCGACGTGATCCCGGCGATGGATCGCTGACCCCGACGGGGGCAATCTGGGAAGCGCCTCATGTGATAAGCGTTCTGGCCTAGGTGAATATTTCGAAGATCAAACCACGAAAAAGATATTAATCTTGGTCTGTGTGGCTTTTCTGTTTTTCGTCGGGGGTTCGGCTCTCGTCTATCATTGGTTGAAGATCATAGGGAACGTATAAACCCTTCATTCGACTTAATAACGCCGCCTGCGTTTGTGTCAACGACTTCAGCCCCCCCAAAGAGAGGCCTGTTAGTCCACTCGTGAGATAGCGTGCTTGGGTTTCATTGATAGAGTGGAGACCGTCGAGGGACAAATAGGGTGTTGGGACGGAAATGGGCAGAATGAGTCGATTTGGTTTCAATAAAACCGCCCTGTATTCACCCCCGAGCTGTGACAAACTCTTGGCTTGTGCATTGCTTATGGATGTTAAACCATCTAGATAGAGACCCGGAATGGAACTCAAGTGTTCTGTTTGTTCGTCGCTCAAGGATAAAAGCCCCGCTAGATGGAGCGTCCCTCCAAGTGTCAATTTTAAGGTCCCAATGAGGACTGCCTGTTTTTCAGTGAGTGATTTTAAACCGTTTAATTGGATGGTGGTCCTGGAGATAGATCGGCTTAGGATTTCGGCATGACGGTCTTCAAACCCGGTCAACCCGTTGAGCTTTAGATAGGCGCCGGTACTGTTATATCGTTGGTGCACAAGGTCGAAACCGTTGTTAGTGAGGTGTTTCAGTTGTTCAGGCGAAATGGAAGTGAGACCATCCAATGCCAAGTCATTGATTTTTCCGAGGCTGGCCGCTTGGTGATCATTGATGGAATTCAAGCCGTTTAATAACATTTCGCTTCGACCGAAGCCTTGATTTTGTTGGCCCACAATGCCTTTATATTTACCGAAGGCTTCGGCTTGTGTGTCTGAGAGAGAGGTTAAACCATTGAGCGAAAGAGTGCCCTGGAATTTCGCCAGACTTTCAGCTTGGCGTTCGGTTAAGACGGTCAATCCGTCCAACGATAGTGTTTTCTCTTGGGCATTCTGCTTAAATTCGGCAAGGCTCGCGGCTTGGGTATCTGTAATGGACCTCAGCCCATTCAAGTTCAATTGAGACCCGTATAGCTTTCCGAACGCGGCCGCCTGTTGGTCTGAAATCGAATCAAGACCATTGAAATCAAAAATTAACCAATCGGCCGGTTGAATTGTGAACAGATATTTAAGTTGCGGGTCGGCAATTGACGTCAACTCCCCTGTCGAAACAGTACCCAAATTGGTTTCGAATGGATTAACGGTCGGAATTGAGTCGGTTCCTCGGGGATCGGTGGAAGCTGATTCGGGTAGTTGCCATACGGGGGGGTTGGGCGTATTTCGTTTGAGGATTTCCATTTGTACATTCTGCCGACGCATTTGGATGATCCATTGGCTCAACACCTTGCTGTAACCAAGACTCATGATTGCCTCAAGCCAGGGTTGCGTATTAGACCGTACGGTTTGAGGTCCAGAAAAGGCGACTCGCGTTATATCCACCAGTTGGTAATCTTGGCGCAGCCGGAGCCAATCGATATTTTTTGCCGCTAGTTGTGCGTCCGACAGGTATTGGTCCAGTCTGGCTGCGATCAACCGTTTGGCTTCTACCTCCGTATGTCCAAGTGACATAACAGCCGCCTCCCATTTTGCGTTAACGTTTCTAAGTTGCTGTTCTGCCCCGTCGGTAGGTGAAGGGTTCGAGCCAAAACCAGGTTTAAAAAAAACCGATCCCAGCGGTTCTAGTCCGAAACGTTGTTCCAGTTCGGGCCAATCGACGTTCGGCTCGTCTTGTTTCTGTCTCTGGGGGGTGCCGCGGGGGACGTTGGCAACCGGTGGCTGAACCACTGAGAACGCGAGCTCAATCAGCGATAGACAGACAAGACCGGTTAAAAATAATGCGTCGATCGGAGCGTGGCTTTCCGATCGGAAGTTGCGATTCATGGTTTGCCCCTTAATTTTTAGTGCTAAGTGCTTGGTATTCGAGATCCCAAGGAGGATGAAAAGAGGGCATGGGGGGGCAGTGTTTCCTTTAAAAGGTTGCCTTGGCTGTATGATAATCTTTTACGTTCTATTTTTGCATGGTCAAAACATAAATTGCGAATGACAAAAATGGAGAAACGATAGGTTTACCTTGCCAATAACCGGCTTGTGGTCCGATCGTATTCCAAGTTCGTGATATTTTACATCTAGTGATTGTTTACAGATTGAATATCTGCGGAGTCGACCAACCGCGATGAGGATTCCCCAGAGTTGGGTTCGCCCTCGGAATTAAATGTGAAGAACTTCATTAAAAACAGGAGGACGATGGCTGGACCGATGACGTTTCAGAAATTTTGAATCACTCAATGTCGCAAAAGCGGTGGCGTCTGGGTGCTGGGCCAAGCGGTGTCATGATTCCATTTTTTAATTACGGAACCGGTGAATGAATTTGTTTGGGTGGGCGATCTCGTCTTATTGTACCTGCGGTAATAAATAGAACGTTGGATGGGAACAAGGGAAGAAACCACCACCAGTCCCTGTTGATTCAAGTGGAATGCCCGTTTTTCTTCAATCGGGCGGGGTTATTTAAGTGAGTTCTTTCACACGGTTTTAAAAAATTAATTTCTCTTCTTCTTTCGAGTCGGTTTCAAAATGATACACCTCATCTCCCTCTCAGGGGTTCTAAATCCGCCTTGTAAATCCAAGCAGTGATCCGGTCGTTTATTGGCGAATGAGGCTAGTTGTTAGGTCTTCAGTTCCATATTAATCTCGAAATCGTTCCCAAACGAATTCGTTTTTTGTGAATGAATCGGCCCCTCTCCGAGAACTGCACCTGTTAGCCTTTGGTTTTGTTTTCACTGGAGTGAGGGGAAACCTTCCCCTCGTACGCCGGCGAGTTCACACCTTGTCGCCAACGGGTTTCTGTCGGTCGCGGGTTGGGCGGTTGGTTTTAGGAACGGTTTTTTCAATCTAAGCAGTGGGCTCTATGGGGGAGAGTATGATTCGATCTCTAACTTACCTTTTCATGGCGGTCTTATGTTTGCTTTTGATTGGCAGCGTCATTCAATACGAACGGATTTGCGTCGAGTGTGATCGGCCTTGCTATTCGGAATCTCTCTTGACGCGTTGGATTGGGGCCGAAGATAAATTTGTCCAT
>JAKVBF010000025.1 GCA_022447555.1 Mariniblastus sp.
GAAAAGTTCAGCTGAATCAGGCAATGAGATCATGAATGACATGCCCGTGGACGTCGGTCAATCGAAAATCTCGGCCCTGATAACGATACGTTAGCCGCGTGTGGTCGATTCCGAGGAGGTGAAGAATGGTGGCATTCAAATCATGCACATGCATGGTTCCCGGTGTCCCATTTTCTTTGGTGGGTTGGGGGATGATTGCATTTCCTGATTCATCGGCAATGTTATAACCAAATTCATCGGTCTGCCCGTACGTGATTCCCGATTTGACGCCGCCACCTGCCATCCATACGGTAAAACACCGAGGATGGTGGTCTCGCCCGTAACTTTTTTGAGATAAGTTGCCTTGGCAATAAGCGGTGCGGCCAAACTCACCACCCCAAACAACCAAAGTATCATCAAGCATGCCTCGTCGTTTGAGATCTTTTATTAACGCGGCGCAGGCTTGGTCGATATCTTTACATTGAGATTCATGTTCTCCGGGTAGGTTCCCGTGAGCGTCCCAGCCCCGATGAAAAATCTGTATGTTTCGGACGCCTCGTTCGGCGAGGCGCCGAGCGTTCAAACAACATGCTGCAAAAGTGCCGGGTTTTTTCGCCGCTTCGCCATACAGTTCGAACGTCTCGGCACCTTCGTTGGAGGTGTCCATCAACTCGGGGACCGACGCTTGCATCCGATAGGCCATCTCATGTTGTTTGATACGGGCGAGGATTTCGGGGTCTCCGAATTTTTTATGTTGTTCTTGGTTGATGGCTGAGAGTGCATCAAGTTGCGCGCGTCGATCCGTCCGTGAAACGCCGTTCGGATTACTCAAATACAATACCGGGTCCCCTTGGCTTTGCATCAGCATTCCTTGATGATTCGACGGCATGAATCCGGTCCCCCACAGACGATTGAACAGACTTTGCTCAGGAAACCGCGTTTTGGCGTGCATGACGACATAGCTGGGTAAATTCTCATTCATCGAGCCGAGTCCATAGCTAAGCCAAGCGCCAAGACTTGGGCGTCCAGGTATTTGGCTACCCGTTTGGATGTAGGTGATCGCGGGATCGTGATTTATCGCCTCCGTGAAAGTGCTGTGAACGACACATAAATCCTTCACAACGGTTGAGGTGTGTGGCAGAAGTTCACTGACGTAAACCCCACGATCGTGGTTGTCGTATTTGGTGAACTTATATTTGCTTGGACAAAGTGGTAGACCGTTTTTCTGATTGGACGTCATCCCCGTGATTCGTTGGCCATCTCGTACATGAACCGGTAGTTGTTTTCCATACATCTCCTTTAATTTGGGTTTGTAATCCCAAAGATCATGTTGGCTGGGTCCACCACTCATAAAGAGATAGATGACCCGTTTTGCCTTGGCGACATGGTGTAGTCCACCTTTCAAGTCAGGTCTCGTATCTTGGCAACCGCCCTGTAAGGGCTTTCCCAATAAGTGAGCCATGGCGGCCGTCCCAAGTCCTAGGGCAGATCGGCCAAATAACTGTCGTCGTGTGGCAAAGAACTCTGATTCTCGAATGGGATCGTGTGTCATTTAGGATTTCCGGGAGAATTTAATACAGAAGGATGGCGATGTCACTGGCGAGCAACGTTGTCGCAACCTGAGTCCAAGCGGCGTGTAAGGCAGGGTCTAATTTCTTGTCCCTCTCTGACTCTCCGTAACCGAGTAATAAATCAGCTGATTTTGGATCTTGTTGGTAACGTTCCAACATCATAGTGAGGAGTTGAAGGCAGGTAATCTGCTCTTCCTTTGTCGGTGGGCGACAGGCGAGAAGCCGAAAGAGAGCGTCGAGCCGTTGGGAATCGGCTTCTTGGGAAATGATCAATCGTTGGGCAAGTTTCCGAGCCATTTCCACTCGTTGCGTTTCATTCATCATGGCCAACGATTGCAGTGGCGTGTTAGTCGTCGTTCGACGGACGCAGCTCGATTCTCGACTTGGAGCGTCGAACAAAGTCATCATGGGGTGTGGGCTGCTCCGTTTCCAATAAACGTAAAGGCTGCGGCGATACAGACGATCTCCAGTGTCAGTCACATAATTTTTTGTGTTACTACCTGGATGGGCCATCGCAAGCCACATGCCGGGAGGTTGGTACGGTTTAACACCCTCACCGCCCATCGTAGGATCGAGCAGTTGACTGGCCCAAAGACCAATATCTCGAAGGACTTCTGCATCGAGGCGGTAGCTAGGGCCTCGGGCAAATAGTTTGTTTTCAGGATCATCGATGGATGCCCGGATCGCAGAATTTTGCTGAAACGTTTGGCTCATCACCATCAATTTCATTAAACGTTTTAGATCCCAACCCGATTCTTGTAGTTCGACAGAGAGCCAATCAAGTAATTTCGGGTGGGTTGGTTGTTGCCCCATGACCCCAAAATCTTCGGGGGTGCGGACGATCCCGTCGCCAAATACACGCTGCCAAATTTGGTTGACCATTACCCGCGATGTCAGTGGATTTTGGGGAGAGGTGAGCCATTGAGCGAGACCTAAGCGGTTGTCGGGCGCCCCTTCTGGAAACGGACCCATCACTCGAGGGACGCCCGGAGTGATTGGGTCGCCCTGAGGGAGGTTGTATTCGCCTCTGCGTAGCAAATGGGTTGGACGGGCAGTGGGAAGATCTTTTGCCACAAGGGTCGACGTGAAATGCTGTTGTACCCGTTCCAAATTGCGTTGAACGACCTGAGCAAACACTTGGGACGGTAATTTGCTGAAGCCGCCTTCCGTCTTAGCAAGCAGTACCAGCCGTTGATCCGTAGACGCCTGCTTCCATTGTTGGGTCTCGGATTCTGTAAGCTTAAGCGATGTCAGAGCTTGTTCCCCAGCCTGTATCAATTGTTCACGGGCGGATTCTAGTTCGCCCCATTCTTTCCAGGCAGATTGATCGCTCGGGGCCCGAACGATGTTCCCGTATTCATAAGCATTGCGATCCATTGCCGGTTCGGCCGTGCTGTTGAAAAAAGCCATCAAACCGTAGTACTCCGTTTGCGCAATGGGATCGTATTTGTGGGTATGACAGCGTGCGCAGGTGAGTGATTGGGCCAAGAAAACCGTTCCGAAGGTTTCGACCCGGTCAAAATTATTTTTGGCTTGGAATTCATCAGGGATGGCACCCCCCTCCCCTGTCGTGGGATTAAGGCGAATAAACCCGGTTGCAACGAGCTGTTCCAATTTTGGGTTCTGCAATAGGTCCCCAGCCAACTGCCAGGTGATGAAATCGTCCAGCGGTAAATTGTCGTTGTAAGCCTTTACGACCCAATCACGATAAGGGAAAATGCCCCTTCGATTATCAAGGTGTAAACCATGGGTATCCCCATAACGGACCGCATCTAGCCAATACCTGGCTTGATGTTCACCGAAGCGGGGACTCTGAAGGAGTTGGTCGACTAACTTTTCGTACGACTCGGGATTCTTATCGGCCAAAAACGTTTCGAGTAAATCGGGTTCCGGTGGAAGCCCGGTTAGGACCAAAGCGACGCGGCGGGCGAGCGTTTCTGGCTTGGCTTGTATTGCGAAACTAAGATCGCGTCCTTTTAGCTGTCTCTCAATAAACACATCGATTGGATTGACTTGGGAATCGTTTGGGTAAACCGCGGTTTTTTTGGGCGGCACCAATGCCCAATGCTGGGCATAGCGGCCCCCTTGTCTTATCCATTTAATTAACAAGGCCTTTTCATCCTCAGTTAATTGGTGAGTGGCATCGGCCGGTGGCATTGGGTCGTCGAGAGATTGGATCCTTCTGATGATTTCACTGTTAGCTAACGAAGTGGGGTCGATGGCCCGTGTACCCCCTTGGTCTAAAATGGCTCCCTCATAGGAATCGAGACGAACAAGATTGGAATCCTGGGTGTCGGGTCCGTGGCAAACAAAGCATCTGCTGGACAAGATAGGTAGAATCTGGCGTGGGAAATCAATGTGCTCGGGATCCTGTCCGACCGCGCAGTTGGAGAAAAGGAAAAGGATGCAACAAGCCTGAATTAACCGATTCATATGGAGTCTCGTTTAATTGTTTGACTTTTTAGATAACGAAAGAAGCTTTACATTTTTATACCAGACTTTGTGACCATGATCTTGGAACCCAAGTTGCCCGGCCCTAGCAAAATCTTTGACCGCTCTCGGTTGTTGGTTCAACTGGAACTTGTGTTTTTTCCCGTCGTTTGCTAGCCCAGGCTGATTCAGTTCATCACAGTTGATGGCACATACGTGCTGTCCATTGACTTTGACGTCGATCTTGGGTCCCAAACAACGTATTTCGACATGGTTCCAATGACCCGTTGGATGAGCCGCATTTTGCGTCGTAGTGGCTAAATCGTAGATCGCTCCGAATTGGTGTTTTCCTGTTTTGTTTCCCCCCATCACCTGCACTTCAAAACCGGTGTGCACCGGATTCAGCGGATCTTCAACACGAAAAAAGATCCCGGAATTGCAATCGGGAACGTCCCATTTAACGTCACACTTTAAAACAAAATCATCAAATGTCTCCTCGTGTAGGACGATATACCCGCCCGATTGATAAGGTACGATTGAACCCTTCTCAATCGGTGTGGCAACGGGTTTTCCATTGTTGCACTTCCAACCAGTCGTATCGACGCCGTTAAAAAGAAGTTTCCAACCAGCTTCCTTCTCTTCTTCGGAAAGGATGTTATCTTCGGCATTTAATAGGGGTGTTGCTAATCCGACCATTGCGATGAGGGAAGCGATCAGGGTACGCCGTGTCATTTTATTCTCCAAAGGAACGGGGTTACATTTGCTCATTCTAACAGGAATTAGCAGGTTGGAAATGGAAGGCCCTTCGTGGGATAGGGTGAGTGGGTTTTCGTTATATTTTTTGGGGTACGCGACAACCACTACGGTAAAGTAGGACGGCTCTCTCGCTTGCCCTTTCCGGATCCGGATAGATCGTCGAGCCAGTTTCGAGCACATGGATTGATCATAAGCACCAACCCAATACAAATTATCGATGATGCCCTGAAGGTTTTTTTGAAAATCATCAACGCGATCCTTTCCTGTGGGTACGGCCTGATCTGCTATCAGGGAGAATGGAATCGAAATCTCGCCACGTCGGCGATCTATTGGTTTAACGCTAAATGGATCGATGAAAATTTTTTGAGAAAAGGATAATCCTTGCAACCGGTTGAAAAATATTGGCGCACGTTTCGGGGGTGGTAAGATAGCGGTTGCCCAATCAATTTGGACCCGATAACACTGTGAACGGACGTCTTCGAAGTTGAGACCAGGAAAATAAAATGGCAAAAATTGAATTCTTCGTTTTGGACGAGTTAACAGGTCGGGAACGGGGACCCTACACGTTGGATGAGATGGTCATCCAAGTCAAAAAAAACAAACTTAAACAAAGCCATTTGGTTCGGAAATCGGACTATAGCAAATGGTACAAAGCGGGTGTTTTGTTAGGGAAAGTATTTGAGACGGTTGATTCTCAAAAGAGAGAAGAGGCTTACTTATCCAACATTGAAAAAAGAGTTCGGCGTAAAAAACTGCTCAACAGTCTGGCTGAGATGGGTCGAGGAGCGCTCTCCAAATTGAAAGGCAGCAAAGAATCTCCAGAAGAGGTATGGGCGTTATACGAAGAGGCGAGATCTACATTGCAAGATAGTATCAAAGCCTTCTCTGGTGATCGGGAGAGTAAAGTTAAGGCGCTGGCAGCATGGAATGCATGCGAACGATTCGATGAAATCACCCAACGTGCCCAGATGATACTAAAAGGAGATGAACGGATTCGAGACTTCGAAAAAGAAAAGTTTCAGGAAGACATTTGGATCGCCAATGGTGGTAAACCCGTGGTTAAGGAGACCGTCGATCCGATTGTCGACAGGGTAGAAAGATTCAATAAAATTGAAACGAAGGTCTGTCCTTTTTGTGGCGGGGTGACGCTTAAGAAATATGTGACATGCAAACATTGTGGACGGGATTTTCCTGAGGAAGAGGAGAAGGCCTAGCGGTTTAATAGGGCTATTCTTGACGCCCTTCTTTTCCCCGATGTTCAAAGTCTCGTCTGATCGAAAGCCATTGTTTGCCCTAGTTTGTGTCCACCGCCGGCAAGGATGATTGACCGCTTGCTTAGACGATGGAACGTTAGCGTCGCTGATATCCGACCGCCCGGCTGGGCTCGGAGTCGACGTAAGCGCCTAATGGTTCAGGTCGCTCTGCCGATTTAGTGGGGGGCTCCTTTTGGTTTTTTGGTTGTGTATCGGTATTGTTTCTAGGATAGAAATCAAACAGAGAGGGATCTCGTAATTGATCAGCCGATGCGCGATGATTGTTTTCAGTATATCCATATGGTGGGCGTTTGGGCTTTTCCCAATACCAACTACCGGTCACGCCTGCCCAATTGTTGAATGCCCGTGTATTTGCGTTTTGTTTAATCAATTCTTTGGTTTTTCCAGGAAGACGGTTTCTTGGTAACAAGATGTCAATTTTAGGGTTATTAAAGCAAGTGTTGTTGAAAACCTGGTGTTGATCACCCTTGGCGACAATTCCTTTTTCCGAACAATTCCATACCACGTTGTGGTGTATTTTGAGCCCCCGAGCACCGTCGTCACCACGGATTCCATTGCCACCCCAGTGGAAAGCGTGATGGTCGTGGATCCAGTTGTAACGAATTTCGGTCCCAGCAGAACGAGAACTGGATGTTTGGATAATCGCTCCGTCACTCTGTCGCAATCCGCAATGGTGAAGGTGGCAATATTCGACGAGCGACTTGCCATGGTTAGCCAAACGTAGCCCTTCGGAACCGCCGCAATGATCCAAGGTCACATTCCGAACGGTCACGGGTGCGGCTGCAAGTAAATCGATACCGAAACCATAATCGAGTCCCTGCCAATCGATATGCTCAAACAGGCAGTTGTCGATCAAATTCCTTTTTCCTCCAACGGTCAAACCAGGACCTTCGCTGTAACGTACCTCAACGTCCCGTATCACATTATCATCCCCAGTAATCTCAGTTAGGACATCAAGGCTTGTTTCACCGAACCATTTTCGGGCCGTGAACTCGTTCTGTTCTTGTGCGGAGAGTGAGATATTCTTGAAAAAGGGATCCGAAACGGTCGAACCAAAACGGATTTGCAAATCTTGGAGAAGACAGTTTCTCACTTGCCTCATTCGAAGTGTGGTTGCATAGAATTCCATTCCCACGACATGTATGTGGCGACAACCCTGTCCTAGGATGGCTGTGTCGAGCTGCTTGCTCTCAATTTTTAAATCTTTTGGGTGGGTCCCGGGGGGAGGACAGAGTGTCAGCAAGGAACGTTTGCGGTCATAAAACCATTCGCCGGGAGCATCGAGAGCCGCCTCGCCGTAAATACAGTATCGGTCCATCTCAACCGGTTTTTCCGTATTGTGCAGCCGGTGATTTGGTTCCGTTGGGTAGGTAAATCGGTCACGCCGGGATTCATGTTGAGTAATGATTCGACGGAACGTTTGCCAGGAACCAATATTAAGAATGGCCACACAGCCCGTGAAATCGATTCCACTGGTCGCTAAATCACTATCCACTAACGTGCCGTACTTGCTGCCTTGATCTGCCGAGGGCCATTTCGAATTATCCCATCGTTGTTCGAAAGACATATTTGGCCAACGCGCCGGAACCATCATTTCGTTGTTGATGAACAGTTGCCGGATTGGTCGTTCCACCTTGGCTTGGTAAATCCCCGATCGGATCAGCTGCCAGTTGAGATTCAGCTGTTTCAGTCCCGTAAATATGACCCCCTTTTCTCCAAGGATTCGGATCGGTTTAGCTTTCGTGCCTGATTTACTTATAACAAAAGATTGGTGGTAAAGGCCAGGTTTTAAAAGGAGGGTTTGGCCTGGCAGTAGACGATCGACGAACGATTGTAAATTTTCATCCGGGCCAACCCGGATCACTCGCTCTTCGTCGGCGTAGAGGGGCATTATGAGAAAGACAATACCCAGCGCTAACCAATGCCGACACGATCTGGTTTTTAGCATGATAAAAAATCTTTGCATAAAACGAGGTTCAAGGTTTAAACAAGAAGCCGAACAGCTCATTCGATGACCCTAAGGGAAATGCCATCGAACTTCTCCATTATTCAATTCTAAACGGGACAATGTAAGGGTTTGGATCCAAAGATAACGATTTCTCAAAAGACGCCGATTCCACCTACCGTGACGAAACCGAACAAAGCACGCCACCGGTCGGTCTGAGTTGCCGATTGTTAACATGAAAAAATTGTTTGGATCGGTCCTTTGCCACACTGTTCAACACCAGGTTCCAACCATTGCCTTTTATCGGTTCAGTCAACCCAAACCCATGATTTCCCTCCGCTTTCCCAGCAACAGCGGGTTCTATTTCGGGCCGCACAAATCAGACTATCCTGTATACGGGACTGAACGGGTTGGTTCGCTATATAACGAAGGATTGACTACACCCATTGTTATGGGAACCGTTACACGATAAACAAGGTTCGGCCGATCCGACCAGGCTTGCCTTAATACGGATCGGGGAAGAGAATCAGGTCTCTGTTAACTACGAATTAATCGAAAACAAAACGATGCACCAGAATCAACGAATGTCTCTTGGGAAGGCGATACTTGTCGCAGGCATAATTTCCACTTTTTTATGCGGATGTGGTGACGGCGTCAGCCCGATCACGACAGGTTCGGCATCCATATCAGACGGCAAACGTGTGGTTGTAAGTATCACAAGCGATCCAAAACAGGACCCACAGGCGGTCAACATGGGGTTAACCCTCGCAGGATTTTGTGTGGAACAAGGTTATGAAGTCGCGATCTTTTTCAACGTAAAAGGGGTAAATTTGCCCACACGGGACTTCGATCCGGATTTTCAATATGGTGAACACGACCCGATGGCCGAGCAGTTGAAGACGCTGCATGGTAAAGGCGTTGCATTGCACGTTTGTCCTGTTTGCATGAAGGATTTAAACATCCCCTCCGAAGGCATCATTGACGAAGCGTTCGTGACCGATAAACCAAAATTGTTCGCTGCCCTGGGATCGGACACGATGGTTTTTAGTTATTGATAAAAAAGCTTTTCCCAACAATGTGTCGAGACAATTTGAAAACGTTGACTCTCAATTTTTTAAGCTCATCTCGTAAATCACGGTCACTTTAGCGTTGATTTCAATCATTCCCGGGGCCACGAGGTCCAGGTCTTGGATATCATCTAAAGAGTTAACGGAAACGTAGACGTACGTTCCTGCCTCATCAAATCGTAGGGGTTTATCCGGTGCCGATTCTTTTCCATTCATCGCGCTGGCACCAAAGACACCTCCCCCACCGAACCCGCCTGCCTCCCAATTTCTTTCAACCGATTCCTGAATTGAAATCGGTCGTCCCACCTTCATTCCCGTCAGTTCAGTAAGATGATCCGCTTTTTCTTTGCAATAGGTAACGGCGAGTTCTCGAGCACGAAACTGATGGTCCCGCTGGTTACTCAACCGAAAAGATAGACCGGAGAGATCTTCCAAGCCTACTTTGTAACAATCCACTAAAAACGGTTCAATCGTTTCGAAATTGACTAAACGGACCTGCATTGAGCGAAGGTAGCGAAACGCAATGGGCGTTTTTAATTGACCTTCGTCTTCTGATGTGTTCTTTTTGTATACTGGTGATACATCCATGTCAAAAACAGACACGTCTGAAGAGAGAAGACCGTGTTTTTTTGCAATAGCAAATACTTTCAATGCCAATTCGTCATTGGCCTTTTTGGCCTGCATCAATTCGGTTTTTCGAGTCTCCAATCGAAAATCAAGAAATGCCTCATCGGGAACGACTTTTATTTGACTCATGGCCGTGACCGTAATGGTCCGTTCTTGGGCCGCCAAGGTCCCGGTTGCAAGGATTAAACTTAGAATGGAGAGGAGAGACTTACACATAATTCATGTTTCCGTTAGCAACAATAATGGTTTATTTTTCTATTAGTTTACAACATTCACCTATTTGATTCAGGGTTGGTCGACACCCGGATCACGGAAGTCAACTCGTGACGCGGGGTGTTAGCATTTCGGAAGTTCCCGCTTGCGGCGATTTTTGGCCCTACGCCGGTTTTTAACCCGGTCTCTGACGGTTACTATAACGTTTGGTGGAACGCTGCGTCCAGTCATAGCAAAAAGGATAAGGACTTATAGGCGGAACCCCCTTACACGAAAGAGACAGCTTCCATGAGTTCGATTGACCCAATATCCATGCTCCGTCCCCAGAGAAAAATAAAGGGGATATCCGCCATTTTGCTTCCCCTCTTGAGCGATGCTTCGATCGATTGGAAGGGTTTTGAGTCACACGTGCAACGGACGCTTGACGCAGGATTGGTTCCGGCGGTGAATATGGACACCGGTTATGGCAACCTAATTGACCCAGCGGATCGATTACAAGTGATCAATCGAACTCAGGAGCTTTCTGAGGGGCGAGAGTTTGTTGCCGGTGCCTTTGTTCAAGATAAGCCCGGACAATCATTAGATCTCGAATCGTACTTACAGGAGATCGATCGGATCGTTGGTAGCGGCGGGATCCCCGTGATCGTGCAGTCTCACGGCCTGATTGAAATGCCTGAGGAAGAGATCGTCAAAACCTATCAGGCGATAGGCCATCGATGTGACCGCTTTTATGCCTTTGAGCTGGATCCGGTCTTCGCACCTTTTGGTCAAATTTACAGTTTAGAGGTATATCAAGCATTGATGGGAATTCCCTCCTGTCTCGGTGCAAAACATTCATCGTTAAACCGGTTACTGGAATGGGAACGGCTCCAATTGAGAGACCTTCACCGGCCTGATTTCCGCGTCTGCACGGGTAACGACCTGGCAATTGATATGGTTATGTATGGCAGCGACTATTTGCTTGGATTGAGCACGTTTGCGCCGGAAGCCTTCGCATTGCGGGACTCAATGTGGCATGCGGGTGATCCACGATTTTACGAACTAAACGATCTATTACAGTATTTAGGCACATTTAGTTTTCGCCCCCCCGTTTCGGCCTACAAACATTCAGCCGCGATGTTTTTACATTTACGAGAGCAAATTGACAGTTCCGAGACCCATCCCGATGCTCTTAGACGCCCGGATACCGATTTGCCCATACTCCAAAGAATCAGCGACCAACTCACAACCTGGTTGGAGGGTGAATAGAAATGGCCTATCCAAGAGTCGCTAGTTTAAAAACCTTCGAACAATTCACTTCTCGTTTGAGTGAATTGGCTATTGAGATTCCTTGCGACCACCCTGACCACCCAACCACTAACGGTTTGGCGGCATCGGCCCAGATTGATGGACAGGCTATTGGCAATCGGTTTTGCATTCTTCCAATGGAGGGTTGGGATGGAACCAAAGAGGGAAAGCCAACTGAATTGACAGAGAGACGATGGAAACAATTCGGACAAAGCGGTGCGAAATTGATTTGGGGTGGAGAGGCGATTGCGGTTCGGCAAGACGGCCGGGCCAATCCTAATCAGTTGCTGATTCACGAATCGAACTTAACCTCAATCGGCCACCTCCGAGACCTTTTGGTGCAAGAACATCTCGAGCGGTTTGACACCGCTGACGACCTATTGATCGGTTTGCAATTGACTCATTCTGGGCGATTTGCCCGCCCCAACTCGAAAACATTACCCGAGCCGATGATTGCCCACCGGAATCCGGTTCTGGATCGGCGATTAGGGATTCAAGATAACGGGCCCCTACTGAGTGATGATGATTTGAAACGCTTGGTAGATGATTTCGTCGCCGCTGCGGCAAGGGCCTACCGGGCTGGCTTTTCATTCGTCGATATCAAGCATTGCCATGGTTATTTAGGTCATGAATTGCTGTCTGGCGTCGATCGTACGGGGCTGTATGGTGGGAGTTTCTATAATCGGACCCGTTTTCTCAGGGAAATCGTCGAAGGTATTCGGGCTGCGACACCCGGACTGAAGATTGCGGTGAGGGTCAGTATTTATGACTTTTTGCCCTACCACCCCGGCGAGGATGCTATCGGTGTTCCCGAACCAGACGGCGATGTTTCGCTCGCTTTCGGCGCTGATCGGACAGGGGTAGCGGTCGATTTACAGGATGCAGCCAAATTAATGGACTTGTTCGAGGAACTCGAAATACGGCTGGTTTGCACGACCGCTGGGAGTCCTTACTACAACCCACATATTCAACGTCCTGCTACCTTTCCGCCTAGCGACGGCTACCAACCCCCTGAGGATCCATTGGTCGGTGTCGCCAGGCAAATCAATGCAACCGCGGAACTAAAAACACAATATCCTGGCCTGTTTTTTGTTGGCTCAGGTTATTCCTATCTGCAGGACTGGTTGCCACATGTGGCCGAAGCGGTCGTTCGCACAGGCATGGCGGACTCGATAGGGCTTGGCAGAATGGTTTTAAGTTATCCGAACTTACCGGCCGACGTTCTTGAAGGCAGAGGGATGGTGAGGAAGAAGATTTGCCGTACCTTTAGTGACTGCACAACCGCACCGCGCCATGGCATGGTTAGCGGGTGTTATCCCTTGGATCCGTTTTACAAGTCTCTTCCAGAGTTTGAAGAACTGAGAGCGTTGAAAAAAAAGGGGTGACTGGTGCCGCTTTGAGAGGTCATGAGAGGGCCATACCGTTGAAAAGCGTGTAACGACCGAGATTGTTTGACGAAAAAACTGAACAGGATAGGTGGGTGTTGGGGTCCCCTTGTTCTCTCACTTTAGGATCGGCTGCAACCATGTATCGCCAATATGCCCTGCTTTTTTAAACACCTTTTATTCGAGGGAGCCATCATCATGCGTTTTAGTACCGCAGGCCTTTTGGCGGTGTTGTGGATTGTTTTTGTTGGCGGAGCGTTTCAAGAGGATGCGGCTACATTGGGAGACGAACCGGTTATTCAGGGGAACGTTTCGAGCCCTACCGATGTCATGTTCGAGCAGCGGGATGTTAAGACCGACGTTTTGGTGGGAGGGAAGCTGTTTACCTCACTCGATTTTTCAACCTACAAAAAGCCAATCTTGTATCCTATCTATGCACCCGGCCAAATTCCTATGACAAGAAGTTGGCCGATGGTTGCCAGTTCCGACGGCGAAAGCCGCGATCATCCACACCACAAATCCTTATGGACGGCCCATGAAATTAACGGGATCGATTTTTGGGGTGAAAAGGGTGGCATCATCAAAACGGTCAAATTAGAAACGGCCTTCGTTAATGGCCCGCCTAATGCTATACGAACGACCTCGCATTGGCTGAAGCAAGACCACGACACTCCCACACTCACGGACCGCACAACTTATCTGTTTGGTGGCGATGACAAGAGCAGGTGGATCAACGTTCATTTAGAGTTCGAAGCGAGTGATCAAGCGTTTCAGTTTGATGATACCAAGGAAGGGTTATTCGCTATTCGGACCCACCCGGATTTGCGGTTGAAAGCCAATCCAAAAGGGGGCGTTTCGGAAGTTTTCGGAAGGGCAATGAATAGCGAAGGGGTTAGAGGAAAAGAGATATGGGGGAAAAAATCCAAATGGCTTCTCTACTTTGGAAAGATCCAAGGGAAATCGGTTGCGATTGCGATGTACGATCATCCCTCAAACCTAAGACATCCCACAACGTGGCATGCCCGCGACTATGGGTTGATTGCAGCCAACCCATTTGGGCTCCATCATTTCTTGGGACAAAAGAAAGGTTCCGGTGCCTATCAAGTGAAAAAGGGTGATCAGCTAAATTTGCGTTATCGGATTGAATTTTTTCAGGGCGAGGTGACCACAGCCGAAATTGAATCGAGATACCGACATTTCGCAGAAATGCCCGCGCCGCAATTGGTACCGTTGGAGGATCGATAGCAAATTGAAAGCTTGTTTTGTTAATATCCCTTCTGCTTTTACTTATTGTCCAAGTCCTCGGTTCTTTAATATTCTAACCTTTGGTTAAATCGTGTTTCATCGATAAGCCAGCCAACCTCGCACTGGCACATCCGCAGTCACGGAGATCGCTTTCACTGTCTCAGTCGAGTGGAACGAATCGGACCTTTGGCCACCATAGGCGGACCGAGCTGGGGCTTTTATTTGAAAATATGGGGGGTTTTTTGGGGTTCACAAAGCGGTTCTCTAAAATGTGTTTGATTTCGACACCGTCGTAGATGACCATTTATCAGTCTCCTTGAGAGAGCCACTTTCCCTGCCTTGCTACGTTTTCCGGAATCGCACAAATGACCGCATCCAACCTAGATGGTTCGGCTGATTCGGGCCGGGCCGTTCGACGCAGCCGTCACGGCAGTGCACGCCGTCGTCCGAACCCTCGCAGCCACCTGGCCTATGAACAAGTTGAAACCCGAATTCTTTTAGCAGCGGATTGGGGAGACGCCCCAGAGAGCTATCCTGTCAACTCACCTTCAGCTGCATCCCACCTTCTAAATACGGTATGGGAGCGAACGGGAGACGATCTTGAAGGGTTCAATGCGGAAGACCATTTCGGTGGTTCTGTGGCGGTCAGCGGTGACGGCCATACAGTCGCGGTCGGCGCCGCAGCGGTTGGTGAAGGCTATGTAAAAATTTACCGGTTGGATCCTTTGGGTACCACCTGGAATCAAATAGGGAGTTTAACGGGCGATTTTGGCGGAGCCCGCTTTGGTTCCTCGCTTGCAGTGAGTCAGGATGGCAATGTGGTTGCTGTTGGCGCTCCCGGTAGTGGGCAGGGAGAAAACCAATTCGGCACCACTTCGATTTTTCAATACTCCCAAGAGACATGGGTCGCCAAAGGCGGCCAGCTGACAGGCGAATCAAAAAATGACCGTTTCGGCGCTGCCTTGGCGTTAAATGGTGACGGTAACACGGTCGCGATCGCCGCTCCCGAAAACTCAGGAGAGGATGGCGAGAAACGGGGGCAAGCGACTGTTTACCGTTGGAATGCTTCTGCTGCGGCGTGGAATCAACTGGGGACAGCCGTCTCTGGGGAACAAGATTCAGGTTTTTTAGGGTGTTCGATCGATTTAAGCTTGGACGGACGGACGTTCGCGGTTGGTTCGTACGGATTTGATGCGGGTTCCAAACAAGACGCGGGTTTGGTTGGTATCTATCAATGGAATGGATCCGATTGGCAAGCCGTTGGCTCAGGTATCAAAGGGGAAGACGCGGGTGATTTTTCTGGTCGTTCCGTTGCGCTTGCGGACGACGGTATGACGGTGGCGATGGGCGCACCTTATAACAGCGACGCCGGAGCGATTGCCGGACACGCTCGAGTTTTCTTTTTTAACACTATTAACGGACAATGGCAAAAAATGGGTCAAACGCTAGAAGGTTCGACGTTTGACCAACTCGGGTCGTCCGTTGCGCTAAGCGGCGATGGTGAGACGATTGCCATTGGAGCTCCTTTTAATGACGAAGGCGGTGTTGATTCAGGACACACCCAGGTGCACGTCTGGTCAGGATCTGAATGGATTCAAAAAGCAAGTATTATAAAGGGTGAGGGCCAGGGTGACCAATCTGGGGCGGCCATTGCGATCAGTCAAGACGGGCACACCGTCGTGGCGGGGGCACCGCTCAATGATGGTGTAGGTCTAAACGCGGGTCACGCTCGGGTTTTATTTTTACCCACTCTTGTGTTGGGGCCGCGAATCGACGCGGAATCGGGGGGCCAAAGTTCATCCATGGCCGATGGCGATGGTGATGATGATGACGGCGTCTTGTTCGGATTACTGGAACCCGGTCAAATCGGCCAGGTATCCGTCGTCGTTAATGGTTCTAGCGGACGCCTAGATGCGTGGGTTGATTTCGATGGAGACGGGCTCTGGGATGATCTTGGAGAGCGAGTTTTTACTAATCGCGAGGTCCAAGAGGGGACCAATCTGGTTTCGTTCAACGTTCCTGAGTCGGCCCTAGTCCAGTACACCTTCGCAAGGTTTCGCTTGAGTCCGTTGGAATCACTGTTTGTGGGGCAAACCGGTGAACAACCGCTTGGCGAAGTTGAGGATTATCAAGTATTGGTAGCCGGGCAAAATGGCAGTCCTACACTCGACGCAATAAGCGACCAAAACGTACAAGAAGATTCTTCTGAAAAACGGATCAATCTTACGGGGATCGATGATGGAGACGTGTACTTTGACCAGCCCATCCGAATCGAGGCAACCAGCGAGGATCCATCACTTTTAGAGGGGCTCCAAGTCGACTACGAATCAGGTGATTCGGCGATTCTTCGGTTCACGCCATCTCCCGACCAATTCGGAACCACCACGTTGACGGTGTCTGTCGAGGATGCAGGGTATGACGGGGATTTCGATACGTTAGAGGATAACGCATCTGTCGAACGTTCGTTTGAGGTGACGGTCCAACCCTTAAATGATCCTCCTCGTATCGATCCGATCGATCCGCAAACCATCGCGGAAAATTCGTCGGAACAATTTTTAACCCTCTCTGGGATAAATGCGGGCGAAGGTGAAAATCAAAATTTAAAAATTGATATATCAAGCGACAACGAAAACCTTCTGCCTAACAACGAGGACTATTTGTCAATTGACTATTCATCCCCAGATTCAACAGCCCTTTTAAAATTTAAACCCACCGCGGACCGAACTGGGACTGCGTTGGTGACCGTAACCGTTGAAGATGATGGCGCCGACGGTGACCTGAATACGACCGAGGATAATTCAAAGGTCAGTCGGAATTTCTTATTGACAGTCAAGTCGAACCTTCCACCAACTCTAGACGCCCTCGATGACTGCCGATTCGATCAAGGCGTCGGTACGCAAACCGTTGAATTGACCGGTATCAGCGACGGCGACGAAACATCTCAAGAACTTCGAGTGACTGCCATTACAGACAATCTCATTTTGCTCCCTCATCCTGAAGTCGACTATTTGCAGGGTGAGTCTTCCGGCACAATCGAATTGAAACCGAGATCCGGTCAATTTGGTACCGCATTGATCACCGTCGTGATCGAAGACGGGGGGAGCGATGACAATTTGAACACGCCCGGCGACAATCTCTCTTTCAGTCAAACGTTTAGACTGGACGTGACTCAGATGATTGACACCGGGAACGTAGATTATTTTGAAGATGCGATGATCGAGCTAGACGGTGAACGGTGGTATCGGGGAACAGCCAAGCGTGATGGCGTCATCACGGCTCAAACGGTTTTCGATTCGTCGGAAGGTAGCGTATCACTAGAGTTATTGGACTCAGAAAAGAATCTCTTAACCCGCAGCGAAACAGTTACGGGGGGCCAACGACTTGATCATCGGGTCGTAGCCGATCAACCATTCTATTTAAAAATGGTTGGGGCTCACTCTGATGTCGATTTGAGATTGTTGAATTTGGTAAACCAGGTCGATCGGGAGTTGAATGTTTTTGGAACAGGTGGTGATAACCAGCTAAGCTTTGTGAGCGGTAACCAATATCGATTGGTCGTTGACGGGGTGGACTATTTGTATGGCAACGACGATTTAACTCGGGTTCGTATTGACGGAGGGCCCGGGCACGATTCCATCTGGATTGGTGGCAGCACAGGCGATGAGAACGTCACCTTGCGTTACCGCGAAGCCACCGTTTCGTCCACAGGACTTTTGACCACGGCCGTTCAAATCGAACACCTCACGTTTGTGGGAAGGGGCGGTAACGACCAAGCGGAACTTTATGACACGGATAATCCTGACACGTTCACCAGCAATTTAAACTGGTCATTGATGGAGGGTGATGATTACTACCATATGGTGCGGGGTGTTCAAACGGTTACGGGACACGCGAGCCTTGGTTATGATCTTGCCTACATGCGGGATTCCGCAGGTGACGACAACTATCAAACCTCTCCAGATCAAGCCGTCATGACCATGGATTCCAACGTTAACACGGCCATTGGTTTTAAACGGACGAGCGGGACGGCATCCGGCGGCAACGATGTAGTTATTTCACGTGATTCGAGTGGTGCCGACCGTTTGATATCTTATGATGACCGCGCAATCCTATCGGGCCAGGGATATAACCATACGAGTATCAACTTTGAAGTCAATCAAATGATAGCTTCTGGAAACTCGGGGGATGTCGCCTATCTTTATGATTCATCCCAGGATGATCAGATGGTCGCTCGGCCCGAATCGACGATGATGATTCAGCCTTCTCGAGAAACCGCGGCGGAAGGATTCCAACAGACTTTCGCCTACGCGAGTACCGGATTCGATACAGCTCAATTTTACGACACCGCTGGCGACGATTCTTACAACGGCTATATGGACCGCGGTTTACTAAAGGGTGAAGGTGTCTTTTTGTGGGGACGGGATTTCGATCAGTACGAAGCCAACTTTACAGAGGGAGAAGATGTTGCGTTGATGTTTGATTCCCCGGGAAATGACACGTACGTTGCCCGCCTTGAGGAGGCGATTTTCAGCAATCAAAATGTCAGTAATCGTGTGCTGGGTTACGACTCGATCAGCGCCTTTTCCAATGCCGGCGACGACTCAGCTGAGTTACATGACTCGGCTGGCATCGAAACATTACGAGCCTACCCTGACCGAGCCATTCTTCGGGGGGATAACATGTTCAGTTGGACCCGCGGTTTTAGCCAAGTCACCGTTTATTCATCGGGCGGAGGAGATCTGGCACAGCTGTACGATTCCGAAGGCGATGACACTTTTTGGACCGAGGGCGCTGCCGCGCAAATGACCGGCGATGGATACATGAATCGTGCAGTGGGTTTTTTAACCAACTATGGCTATGCCTATCAGGGTGGCTCGGACACAGCAAACATGCACGATACAGAGGGCGCGGACCTCTATCGGACCTATTCGAACGAAGTGATTATGGGCGCCGGTCCTCTAAAAAACACAGCGGTGCTGTTCGATTCTACCGTGGGATACTCGAGTGATTCCTTGGATTCAGCGCGTCTCTTTGACACAAATGGTAATGAGACATTCTTATCAAACAGTCACACAGGCACTCTATTGGGCAATGGTTGGTCACATACGGTTGAAGGGTTTGCGAGGAACACGGTTTACGGTACCGGCGGCTTTGACCAAGCTACCATGGTGGATTCGGCTGGCGATGACTCATTAAAAGCGAGATCGGCCGGTGTTAAATTAACCCTTGGTAGTGGCACCATCTTTGACGTGCGAGCGTTTGATGATTTGCTCGCGCGGAGTATCAACGGCGGCGAGGATCTTGCCGAATTGCTAGAGTTCGAGTATGAATTTGAACTCGAGGGAGATTGGAATAACTAAATCCCCAACTTCCAAACTGTCGTTGCACCACGGCATGCTTTTTTTTGCGGAACTGTTTTGGGAATCAGAATGTCCAACATCGTATTCAAATTGGTCTGCTTGATCTTATCGTTTCTTCTCATCCAACAAACGAGTATCGCGCAGCGAACGTCCGCTGGCCAAGACAGACTCAACGCGTGGGAGCACCGTCAAACACTCGTTGAAAGATCGCCATTCCGCGATTTGCGCTGGGAGGCCATGGGTCCGAAATTCGCTGGCGGGCGGATCGAGTCGATCGACTGTCCACCCGGCGACCTTTCGACAATCTACGCTGGTGTAGGAGCCGGAGGTATCTGGAAATCGACCAATGGGGGTTTGACGTGGCGCCCTATCTTTGGAAATCAGTCGACCTATGCCATTGGGGATTTAGCGGTTGCCCCAAGTGATCCTAATCAAATATGGTTGGGTACTGGTGAATGTCACCTTTCGCGAACCTCGTACCCTGGAAATGGTGTCTATCGGTCCCTCGATGGTGGCGAAACCTGGGAGCATCGGGGACTAACCGAAACGGCCCATATTGGTAAAGTTTTAATCGACCCAATCGACCCGCTTACCGTCTACGTTGCTGCGATGGGTCGAAAACAAAAAGGCGGTCAACGCGGCATCTACAAAACGTCAAATGGGGGTAAAACCTTTTCACGCGTACTCTACGAAGGAGAACAAACAGGGTTCGTCGATATCGTTATGGACCCATTTAATCATAAGCGACTGTACGCAACCTCATGGGACCGAGGGCCGGTGGGCAAAAGTGCAATTTTCCGCACCGACGATTCCGGTAAACATTGGATACGATTGGAAAAGGGGTTTCCAAAAAAAGACCTCGATCGTATTGCCATCGACGTTGGACAATCGAGGGAAGGGGTGGTTTACAGTTTGGTTACCGATCGGACTTCGCCGGAACTTGCCAGAAGAGGGCATGCGTCAATAATATTTCGGTCAGACGATTTTGGCGACACTTGGACACGTTGTCATGAGGGATATGTACCGACTTACGTCGGTTGGGATTTTTGCGACCTAAGGGTTGCTCCAGACGACGATAACCGCCTCTACATTGGTGGGCTAAGGCTGATTACCTCAAATGACGGGGGCCAAACCTTCGAGGGGGAGGGTGGGTTCGCCGTCAACAAAGATCCCACACAAGTTTTTCGGCTTCATCCCCATAGAGGGATTGGACTACACCTAGACGTCCATGATATATGGATCGATCCGGTTCATCCAAATCGTATCCTATTGGGAAATGATGGCGGTCTTTTTTGCTCATCTGATCATGGTAACAGCTGGCTGCATTTCAATAATCTTCCGATTGCGGAATTCTACCGTATTCATTTAGACGACCAGGAACCGTTTCACATCTGGGGAGGCACACAAGATAATGCCTCTTTTGTTGGACCCTCGACTGCGAGGTACCAGCCAGGCCGAGACGATAACTGGGAACAAGTGTTTCTCGATCCTTGGACAGGTGGGGATGGATTCGCCACCTTTCCAGATCCTAATTCCCCCACTAGGACCTTTTACACACAGCAAAATGGAGATTTGAAACGGAGTCGGTTGGGTCAGTTAAGACCCGAAAAAAGTATCCGCCCCCGCAGGAAAAAAGGCGAGCCACCGTTGGCTTTCGATTGGGATACCCCTTTCTTCGCTTCGAAGCACGATGGCCGTACCGTACTGTACTGCTCCGCGCAATGCGTGTTTAAATCTCTCGACTTAGGCGATTCTTGGAATAGGATAAGCCCCTATTTCGGGACTCAGGGCCAGAGGTGCCTGGCCGAGTCCCCAGCCGATGCGAGACGTTTGGTGGTGGGTCGAGATGGAAAAAATCTCCACTTTTCACCAGATAATGGGGCACAATGGACGGCAGCGGGACCGGGACTGCCGGAAAAACGATTGCGAGATATCAACTTATCTCATCATGACCCGGACGTGGCTTACGTGGCATTATCAGGTAAGGATGATTCCGACTGCACAGCATACCTTTTTAAGACTGAGGACTTTGGTAAGACTTGGATTTCACTCGCCCAGGGGCTACCTGCTGAATCGGTCAATGCTATTGAAGAGGATCCTGTCGTATCCGGTTTGTTATATGTTGGTACTGATTTGGGTGTTTTTATCTCTACCGATCATGGACGTACCTGGGACGCATTGGCCAATGGAATTCCGACCGCACCGGTTGTCGATCTGGAGGTCCATGCTCGAGACGGAAAATTGGTCGCCGCAACCCATGGATTAAGCATCTATATTCTCGACATTTCAACCCTC
>JAKVBF010000026.1 GCA_022447555.1 Mariniblastus sp.
ATGGCAAGTTTTTGTTTCGCGAACGGCGATGCCTGGCATTGAAGATGTTTCACGGCGGATGTTGCGGTTAGCTGGAATGCGAATCGATCCAGCTGCCAACGGTCCGTTTCGCACCAGTTATTATAAAGGTCTGTCATATAGGCGGGTTGCCGATGGTCAGGTGGTCCGAAGGATTGAGCTGCCGCCCGGAGGTAAGCTGGTTTCGGTGGCTTGGTCGCACGACTCCGGTGCTTTTGCGTACTCGGTGGTGACCGAGCAGGGGACGGAGTTGTGGGCAGTGGGTGGTATTTCGTCAGACCCCCAAAAGCCTTTGGGAAGTCGACCTGTCAAATTAGTGGATCAACTTTCAACCGTAACAGGGGGCTTCTATTGGATGCCCGATGGCAAGACTCTAATGTGTCGTGTTGTCCCTGAGGACCGGGGACAAGAGCCGATAGCCTCGCGCACACCGATTGGACCCAATATTCAGGAGTCTTATGGAAGCAAGTCACCTACCCGAACCTATCAAGACCTTTTGTCCAATGTCCACGATGAGGCGTTGTTCTCATATTATGCAACCAGTCAGCTTGCGTTGGTAGACTTGGAGGGCAACGTGGAACACTTGGGTTCGCCAGGGATTTATACCTCGGTTGATCCCTCGCCAGATGGGAATTATTTATTGGTCGAAAAAATTAAAAAACCGTTTTCTTACCTCATGACATACCGCTCTTTCCCACGAACTATCGAAGTGTGGGAATTGGTTGGATCGAATCGGGATCGCGTCGTTTCCAAGCAATTGATTGCCGATGTGCCCATGGCAGAAAATATACCAATTGGAGGTGTGCGGTGCGGCCCCCGAAACGTGGAGTGGAAGTCGAGCGAGGCAGCCACTCTGATCTGGGTTGAGGCGCTTGATGGGGGTGACCCAAAGGTAGAAGTCGATCATCGAGATCAATTGTTCACATCTTCATCACCGTTTAAACAGAATCCGGTTTCTCTTTTGAAGCTGCAATATCGCTCTAACGGCTATTCCTTTTTTGAAAATCCAGCCCTACTTTCGACGACAGAATATGATAGAGATCGGCGTTGGATTCGTACTCAGTTGCACGACTTGGCCAAACCTGGGACGACGCCCAAAACGATCATGGATCGAAGTATTCGAGACCGTTATGGTGACCCTGGTAGGGTGGTGACGGTTTTGGATTCAATGGGGCAACCAATCGCGCTTCAGGATGGAGATTGGATCTATCGTGTTGGGGATGGGGCGTCACCAGAGGGGAATCTGCCCTTTGTGGACCGACAGAATTTAAAGACGCTTAAGACTGAAAGACTGTGGCGTTGCAAGGCGGGTACTTATGAACAGTGTGTGGGGGTTGCCAAGAATTTTATTGATAAGAAGCCCATGATTATCACGCGGGCTGAGACGCCGAAAACGCCTGCCAATTATTATTTGATGGATTTGGAGACAGGCGACAGAGATGCGTTGACTACCTTTCAGGACCCAACTCCCCAAATACGAGGCATCAAGAAGCAGCTAGTTCAATACGAGCGGGCAGACGGCGTGCCGCTTTCGGCAACACTTTACCTCCCGGCTGACCATCAGGAGGGGACACGTCTACCTCTCTTAGTCTGGGCCTACCCGCGAGAGTTCAGCGATGCAAAGACGGCAGGCCAAATCTCTGGTAGTCCACATCGATTTACCCGCATGCAAGGGATCACTCATTTGACGCTGCTCACGCAAGGGTACGCTATTATGGATAGTGCGACCATGCCGGTCATTGGAGATGCGGAGACGATGAATGACACCTTCATTGATCAGATTGTCGCGTCAGCGCAGGCGGCAATCGATAAGGCCGTTGATCTGGGAGTCGCCGACCGAGATCGTGTCGCCGTAGGGGGGCATAGTTACGGCGCCTTCATGACGGCAAATTTGTTGGCTCACTGCGATTTGTTCCGTGCAGGTTTAGCTCGTAGTGGAGCCTACAATCGGACGTTGACGCCGTTTGGTTTTCAGTCGGAGCAGCGCTCTTTTTGGGATGCTAAGGATGTTTATTTCGGGATTTCTCCCTTTATGCATGCCAATAAAATCAAGGCCCCGGTTTTGTTGATTCATGGGGAGAATGATAACAACAGCGGGACGTTTCCGATGCAGAGTAAACGAATGTACCAAGCGATCAAGGGGAACGGCGGCACCGTTCGCTTAGTCATGTTACCTAACGAGTCTCATGGTTATCGAGCACGAGAATCCGTGTTGCATACGCAGGCTGAAATGATTAACTGGCTGGACAAACACGTGAAAAACAGGTTGGCTCCCGATTCCGGAGAGAGTCCATCTCAGTAGGCTTGTGGCAAGCAGAAGTTAAGCGAACAGCAGTCATTGCCTGTTGGTTTGTTTTAGTGTCTTCAGATAATAAACGAGGTCAACGAGTTGTTGTGTCGTTAAGTTTTTGTGTAGGTCAGCCGGCATTAAAGAGATTTGTTGTTGTTTCAGTCCTTCAATATTTTCACGCTTGATGCGATGGGTTACCCCTTCAGCGTCTCGTATTTGAACTTCCGAATCGGCGTCACTGATAATGACTCCCGAAATCAGATTGCCGTCGGTAGTTTGTAACTTCCAATTCTCGTAGTTGTGACTAATCCCCGCTGAGGGAAAAAGAATGGATTCGTATAACGCCTCGGTCGATAGTTTGTTTCCAATTGCCGATAGATCGGGGCCGATTTCCGTCCCTTTGCCGTTGACGATGTGGCACTGACTACAGGTCCCTTCTTTGATGAAAAGAGCTTGTCCCGTTTTGGTGTTCCCTTTTAGTTTCAAGAGAGTGGCTAAATTGGGCAGCGGTTGGTTGTTCTTTGCTGCTGCGATGGGAAACAGCGAATTTGCTTGAGTGCGTATGTCTTGCCATTTTGATTGATGGAGAGCTGAGCTCAGGGCGGCTTCCAATTGCAGATCATATTGTTTGGTATCAGCCCAACGGGCGAGCGTCTCAGCACTGTTGCGAATTTTACCCATCGCCCGAACCACCGTTCGGCGGCGTTCGAGTGAGTTTTCTGGTTGACTCACATAGTCAATCAACAGGGGTGTGATTCGGGTTTGATTGGAAGCGGCGATGTGCCCCAAAGCCGTATCGAAATCATTGTCGTTCGCTTCGCTCAAAAGGGAGTTGAGCAGGTTCTTGTTTGAAGACTCTAGCAACGCAATGATCGAGTCGATTGCGAGCTCGCGTTCCTCACCGACGATGTGATTGATTAAGTCGTTATAACGGTCCTTTAAATTGAATTTGGTTACAAAGTTGACATAGTCCTTTTTGCCTCGTATCGCGTTTAAAAAAGGGGCGGCATGTTCCGTGATATTGCGGCTCCAATCGGTTGGCGGCAGGCGGTGTAGCGTCTCGGTGAAAACAGATAGATTGCGAGGTGAAGGTTCCGTTAGTTGAAAAATCAGTGCGAGTAGTTCTTCTTGGTGTTCACCGGGATTCATGAAGTCCAAGCCGCGAAAGAGAGTGGGTATTTGCGCAGTTGGAGTGTTGTCTTGGCCAATGAGAGACAATATTTTCTGAAATGACTTTTCGCCGCGAGATCGCCATGCGATATCACGTAGATCTTTGCCCGGAAGGGTTGGTTGTGTTGTTAGAGCTTCCAAGCAATCGTCCCAGTGATGCTCTGCAGCGATCCCCAGAGCTTCTAAATACCAGCGATCGGTGGGATCATATTGACTGGCAAGTTTCGCCCAAATCGCAGGCCGACGATCCGTTGGAATGCTTTGAATCTGATGATCACTTAAAGCGATCAATAACTCTCGCCGAACTGCTGGAGATGGGTCGTCTAGTTTTATATTCTTCCAGAAATAGTTTGCTAATTCTAAATTTTCTGTTTGTTGGATCACGCGTACAGCGGTGGCCCTGAGGTCCGCGTTGGAGTGTTTCATTGCGCGGTCAAGCCATGCTACTTGAGTGGCGATATCGATTTTTAATTTGGCAACCAGCCAAAGGGAGCGAGCTTGCCATATCGGGTTCGGTGAATCCCAAAGTGATTCCAGTCCGTTTGCCGCCTCGAAGGGATTCGCGATAAGCGCTTGCCATCCTAAGAAGCGAGTGGCCTGGTTGGGGCTTTTTAAAGCGGCTAAAGCACCGGTCACATCCGACGTATCGACAGGGGGGCAGTGGTATGTCGTTCTCACTCCGTGTTGAGTAATACGGAATAACCGTCCCCGCTGGATATCTTGCATTCGGTGGCCGCCAACCCCGGGGTCATACCAGTCGGCAACGATGATGGAACCGTCAGGGGCAACGCATACGTCTGAAGGTCGGAACCACTGATTCAGCCGGGAGCCATCTAAAATGTTGACGATCTCTGCGGAAAACCCAGCCCCGATGGATTGCACTGGATAAGCGCGGACAATATTTGGCCCCGCATCACAGTGAATCATTTGGCCTTGGAATACGGTCGGAAGAGTCTGGCCCTCGTAGATGCAAATCCCGGTGGGTGATCCTGCCCCAGTGTGAAGTAGGTTAGGAATCACGCCCGGGTCATTTTGGTGCCAATGCCGACTAGGGATATCGTCCGCCCATCCGGACCGGTAATCTCTCCAGCCGCTTCCATCAATGGCATCCCGATAGCCATAGTTCCCGAACGGGATGATGTAATTAATGCGGACACCTCGATTTCCGTCGTCGTCGTTATCCGATTGCCATATCCTTCCAAAAGAATCGACGCAGACTTCCCAGTTGTTTCTGAAGTTCCATGCCAGCGTTTCAAATTGACTACCATCTGGGTTGCAACGGAAAATCATCCCTTCTTGATACGGCTGCCGTTTAGCCGTCACTTCATTTCCAGCCACATCGACGATCGACTTTCCCTCGGCATCACTGATCGATCTGCCGGCATTCCCAAAGTTAAAATAAAGTTTGCCATCGGGGCCAAAAACAAATGCGTGGATCCCATGATCATGTTGGACGCCAGATATTTTAGTGAACAACAGTTGTTTCTCGTCGGCAACCGAATCGCCGTTTGTGTCAATTAGGTAAAAAACTTCCGCACCAGCTGACACCAATAGCCGGTTCCCCATTAAACAAATTCCATGAACGGAATCGATGTCAGGCCCTTGGTAGAAGACGGTTTGCTGATCCGCTTTTCCATCGGCGTCGGTATCCTCCAAGATCAAAATTCGATCGCCCTCTTTGCGAGCCGGTTGGTCACCATTCCTCATTTGGTTTCGGTAATTGACTACCTCGGCGACCCAAACTCGCCCACGGTGGTCGATTTCAATATTGGTAGGATTGACCAGCATCGGTTCACTGGCGAAAAGTCCGACTTGAAGTTTTGGGTGCACTTCAAATTGCTCGACCGCTTTTTGCATATCATGCCTATCAGCCGGTTCAGCAGGCGATCCAGTGACGCTTAAATATTGGGTAGGTGATTTTGTGAAGACCATGAATTGGACGCTGGCCGCTGCGCCGCCGGCTTGTGAAGTTCCTCCGTCATCAATGGCTATTCCAGAGACAAAGCGTTGGTATTTGTGTCCCGGGGGCAGCTTGAATTCGATCACGGAGTTGGCGTGGGTGCCAATTCCCTTCGCGATGTCTTTGCCGCCAACTCGGATTGGGCCACTCCCGTTGTTGCGATTGACAACCACCGATCCATAACCCGTAGTGGCACGTGTCCATTTTAGGGTGGTTAAATCCAAATTACCTTGAGGTCCTTCGAGGCGGGGTGCGATCCAAGCTGCCCAGTCAAAGTGGTATCCGTCGCCAGCATCGGTAACCACGAGATAAAGTTTCTCGGCGCCGACAATCCTAGCGCTAATGCTAGATTGAAATTTGGCGGCCGTTAGGACGGGTGATTCGGCAAGCGGTTTTTGGCCCGCCGCTATTGCGGGACCAAAAACCAAGCCGATCAAGGCGCCGGTTACCGCAATGCTCCAAAGTTTGTGACAAACTCCGATATTTGTAACGTGTGGTCGCATGATCATTCAATCTCGAATAAAACAGACTACAAGCTTGGTCGTGTTGCAGCAGTTTATTGTAAACGACTCACAGCATGCATTGAAAGTAACGTGATCTCATTGAAATGGTTTGGAAATGAAAAGAAATGAAATAGGCCGGCGACTGGTCTTGGCAGCGATATTCTTTTTCGTGAGTGCTGTATCACAGGCCGATGACTGGACGCAGTGGCGTGGGAATGGTCGGAATGGCCAATGGACCGAGCAAGGATTGGTGGAGCAATTCGATACGGATTCGCTGGACGTTCTTTGGCGGCAACCCGTAGCCTCGGGGTACAGTGGTCCGACGGTTTCGAACGGTCGCGTTTTTGTGATGGATCGTCAAACCGTTCCGGAGCAGGTCGAACGAGTTTTATGTTTTGATGAGAAGACTGGAAAGCCACTGTGGGATTACACCTACGCCGCCGAGTATTCCAACGTGGGGTATGTGGCGGGTCCCAGAGCTTCCGTGACGATTGACAACGGCCTAGCATACTCTCTGGGAACGATGGGGCATTTAACTTGTTTGGACGCGGCAACAGGTGAGTTGAAGTGGGAGGACAATCTTAACGAAACTTATTCCATCGTGAGCTCGAGGCGAATGCCGATATGGGGAATCTCGGCATCTCCTTTGATCTATGGGAATTTGGTAGTGGTCCATATTGGAGGTGATGAAGGTGCTTGTATCGTGGCCTTTGATAAAAAGACAGGACAAGAAAAATGGCGAGCTTTGGGAGATCGGGGGCAGTACTCCAGTCCGATCCTAGCTCGTCAAAATGAGAAAGATATTTTGATCTGTTGGACCGGTGACAGTGTGGCAGGGCTTAATCCCGCGGACGGGTCTGTCTATTGGCGACACGAATTCAAACCGTCTCGAATGCCAATTGGCATAGCGACACCGATCGTTCAAAACGGAAAGATATTTTTGACGTCGTTCTACGATGGTGCGTTAATGCTTGAGATGGAGGAAGGTAGCATGACGGTGAAGTCTGTGTGGAGAGCGAAGGGCCCCAATGAAAGAAAGACAAATGCGTTGCATTCAATCATAAGCACGCCGATCTGGATCGATGAACATCTCTATGGCGTGGACAGCTATGGTGAACTGCGATGCTTGAAGGCGGTCAATGGCGATCGAGTTTGGGAGACTCAGAATGCCGTTCCAAAATCGCGTTGGAGTACGATTCATTTTGTAAAAAACAAGGATCGAGTCTGGATGTTTAATGAACGCGGTGAGTTAATACTGGCCACTCTGTCACCATTAGGTTATGAAGAAATCAGTCGAGCGAAGCTGATCGAACCCACGACCGCGCAGTTGAGGCAACGAAATGGAGTCTGTTGGTCTCATCCGGCCTTTGCTAATCGTTGCGTCTTTCTGCGGAACGATAAAGAGATCATCTGTGTGAACTTGGCGGCCGATAAAAGGTAGTGGAGTGGGCATGGATATTGGATTTATAGGAACGGGCGGAATCAGCGAGGCAATGATTCGCGGGATCGTTGGTTGTGCAGAGCATAAAGAGACCGTCTTGGTTTCGAAGCGGTCATCAGAGCGGTCAGCTCGTTTGGCCGCCGAGTATTCCACGGTTAGGGTCGTGGATAAAAACCAGGAAATTGTTGATCGTTCAGATTGGGTGGTGCTGGCGGTATTACCCCATCAGGCCGAAAGGGTGATCGAACGTCTTCAATTTCGAGCGTCTCAGACGATGATCAGCCTAGTGGCAGGGCTAGAGATTGCGGCGTTGCGTCGGCATGTGTCGCCTTGTGAGAACATTTGCAGAATGATTCCCCTTCCTCCGATCGAATATGCTGTGGGTCCTTTGCCCATTTACCCGAGGCTTTCAGAGGTGGGCTCGTTTTTCGAAAGGCTGGGCACGGTGGTGCCGGTTGATGACGAGTCATGTTTTAATGTGTTTTCGGCAAACAGCGCCTTGATGGCTAATTTTTTCGAATGGACTGCGGCTCAAGCTCGTTGGATGGAGGAGCAAGGCGTTCCATCAGAATCGGCTCGTTGTTATGCCTCTGCGTTTGTCTATGGTTTGGCCACGCTGGTGAATCAGGCTCCAACCGAGCAATTGCAGGGGATGAGTGAGGAATGCCTGACGACGGGTGGCCTGAATGAACAGGTACTCACCGAAAGTCGCAAAATGGGCTGGTTTGAAATGCTGCGCCCTGCGCTCGATTCCGTGCTGAGGCGGCTGCAAGGGTAAATCGGTTGTCGGTTAAAATTGGTTGGTTATTTAATAGGCACGGTCGGCGTATCCAGCTTTTGGGTGAACGTTCCTAGGAATTCTTCGAACTGATTTCGTACGATGTTTAACGACGTTTCGGTGGCGGCTCCATGACGCAAAGCTAATTCGATTTGAGAATTTGCTGCCGACAAGCCAAGCCCCTCCAGTTGGTCGAAAATAGCTTTGACCTGAGCCTCTTCTCTCAACCGTTCTAGTGTTTGTGGCGTTTCGTTATGGATGTTGGATGTCGCTTTGAAACGTTTGACCTCGAACCAATTCCCGCCTAGGTTGCGAGCAAAAAAGTGAGCCTCTACGAGTACGTCGGGCACACTGTAATCCTGTTTCATACGGATGACCAGAACGCCTCGGTAGCCCTCGCGTTCTGCACCTAGCCTAGCCGCTTTCCACCAATCTTCCATCTCAGGTGGCTGTGCCTCAGCCAAACCCAATTGTTTTGCTAACTGGTTTGCGAGATCGTTTCCGTTGCCCATCAATGCATTCAATAATGCGGCTTCATTGGGTGCTTCGTCCTTTCGTAGCAGCATACTGCCGGTTCCTTGGTACTCCAGAGATGGCCGCAATGCGTGCTCTACCAAAGCAACTTTTGCGGACCATTGCTTATCGGTTTGGGAGGAGGGGAGAAGTTCATGAGATAAATCAACTTTTGCGTTGTTAAGATCGACTTTGAGTGCGGTAAGTTGTTTTTTTAGACGAGCCGTCGAGGTGGTGGTCACATTGCTGAGGCCATTTTGCCACGCCAAGCCGACGATTTTTCGACGATCTGGTGGTTGGACGTAGACCTGCCGAACGTTTGCATTGGGGATGAGTGCTAGGATGAATTTCTTGGGTGGCGTCAGATCGTTGAGTTCTTGTGCTAAGCGTTTTTTCTCATCCATTAAGTAGGTCAATAATAATCGATCATCTTTACGGGATTCAATCCAGCTGTCGATGCGTTTGACCAACTGGGTTTTGACTGTTTGGAAATCTATTTTCTCAGCGGAGATGAAATCCCGATAAAGTTCCGGATATGTTTTCTTGAGCCATTCTCGCTCCATAGCGAGCGTCAAACCTTCACGTTGGTCTCGATTCATTACAACTCCGTAAAGTCTGTTACCATTAGCCAGCGACACGACATCGACTCCCAATCGCATCTTGGGCGTCTGTGGTAATTGAGCCAAGGCCTCGGAGCTTCCCACGACGAGATAAAGTAGGAGCACAAACTGAGACGGTTGAAGTTTGGACATGATTGGGACCAAATTGGAAAAACGGATCGGGTCATTAAAATTAAACCGTTTAGGCGATGTCTGCAAGAAAATGCCCCGTCCACGGTTGCCTTTTTAATTGGAACTTCGTCCTTGAAACCGCAGGAATCGGAGTGAAACGATGTTAAAACCACGCGTCCCTAGTCCCTTTATGGGCTATTAGTGCGGTCTTTTAAGGCTGCGAGCTCTGGGGCATCGAGTGTTAGTCATTGGGTGCTAGGAAATGAAGGTGGTGTGCGGCATGAGCGAGTTGTAGATGCAACATGTCCTGGGGGGTCATGTGGCCGAACAGGGGAGACGGTTTCAGGTTTCCATTGTGGCAGCGAAATCGGTCGATCGATTTCCGGTATTGTTCGACGGCTACTGTGTCGGAAAGAGCATCTTCCTGGTAAACCGTTTCCTGAAGCGTCGGGCGACCGGCCCGAAATCCGGATGCCAAGGTTTTTTTGAGCAGGCGACGACCGGCTGTTATTTTTATGATTCCAAGAAGGATTCGTGTCGGCAGCGCAGCTTTTGGGTAGCCCGTGATGGGATAGGTTAACCAATCATTAAGATGAGACGCCGTTTGTGCCAGGTTCCAGTTTCCTTGCTGCCGGTAGCCTGCATCTAACAGGTGTTGAAGCCTTGTCTCTAGCTGCTCAAAGTTCTCGAAGGACAGTTCAATTTGATTTGATGACATATTTCTATGTTTGTTCCCTTGGGAATAATCACGGCTGGAATCGCCAGCGGAGCGCGTGTTGAGGAATACGGTTGTGCCGAAAATCTGGTTCTATAAGTCCGGAAGAAAGACACAGCGTAATTGGGGCTATCAATTTTTACGTCAGAATATCCTGAATCTTATTGGTGATCTGGGTCTCGATCGCCCCTCGAAACATGGCCGCCGCCAAAGGCATTTTTCCTGCCACAGTCACATCAGATTCGTCGACAACCATCTCACCGGAGATAGACATGCCCATCGCTATGAATGCGAAGGTCAAGTTACCATCGTCGTCCCAAGACTCTGTGACGTTTGACAGCTCAACCGGAGATTCATCGTGAATGACTTTGGAGAATGACCTAAGTTTTTGGACGACGAATTCGCGATCGTGTCCATGAGGTACGACGACTTTAAATTTAGGCACATTTACTCCTGATCGCTCGGGCGACCGGTTTGCCGTTGGGATTTGTTGCCGGCAGGCGAGCGGCTGTGGGGTATCGCTTCCTGCTACTACTCCAATGCCTTTTCGGTGTCATCGTACGATTGTCTGTCTTCGGGATGCCAAAGCGGCAAACCGTCCTTTGCCCGTTCCGCTAGTTCCTGAATTTTAGCGTTCGAACCAGGTAGGGCTTCTGTTGAATCATACTGATCGTCTTTGACTGTCTCGGGCTCAAAATCCCAATGTCCTTGTCGTATAGCTTCCAATACCGACTCTCGCACAGCAAGTTCCTTCCAATGTGTCTCTGAAAGTACCTGGCAACTCCACAACGCAGTGTCAACCATGATGCAAATGTTCGAGGTAATGCTCTTCACACAAAACCACTCAAGTAAGGTTTCAATATGAAGTTTTTTTCATAGATGTCAAGCAAATTTTGTTTTTTTGTTTTTTATAAAGAAGTGCCAATACCCCGTTGACGAATCGGAGAAAATGAGTTCGTCACTCGCTTTGACGAAGTTGGCGAAGGAGATTTTCCAATTTGCTTTTTTGCAATGTTGAATTTCGCCCTTCGTTGCAGAGGGCTCCTCGAACTCCGATATAATCAGGACGCATCGCAACGCAGCGGTTTAGATCTTTTGCTTTTATCGATCCCGAAATCACGATTTTCATTTCAAGTTGTCGCGCATGATCGATCCACATGGCGATGGTTGCCTCATCGGCGTGGCTAAAAATATTTTGGCTATCTAATTTAGTAAAGGTGTCTAAAAGAAAGTATCGGCATCCTATTTGACTGCCGAAGCGAATGATTTCTTGTGGTTTAGGAGCTTCGCAAAGATGGAAGTCACCATAGGCAACGGCGACCGGCTGAAGATTGCCAAGTCGATCAATTTGGGAACTCCATAAATCGGGCCAATTCTCTATCCCTTTCAAGTGGGACATGCCGAGCTTGAAATAGCTGAATTTGTTGAGGATGTCGGGGGGAGGATCTTTGCATTGGGAGAATTCGGTCAGTTCCCCTAGTGCAACACTTCGATGGATCCTTTCGTCCAGTGTCAAAGTGCCGATCTCATGAAGAACCGCGTTGGATGGGCGGCCTAGCGGGCCCTCTTTGGGGTCCTTCACATCGAGAATACCGATGCCCAGGGCAGCCGCTATTTTGGCTTCCGAGGCATTTTTGACGCTCACCAATAAACCGGTATTATGCTCGATCGTTGGAAGGGAATGACACAAAACGGAATGCCCGCTATTCATATAAATTGTTTATGTTTAGGCTGTACGCAACAAGAATTTAGCCCATTCATTGACTGGGTTCAAATCGTCCGTTTTACATTGAAGCCCAATATGGCAGAAGAAATTGATTTTCAACATATCACGTCCGCTCAAGACCTGACGGATTTCTGTGTCCGCAATCAGACCAGCCAATATATCGGGTTTGATACTGAATTTGTGTCTGAAAATCGTTATCGCCCTGAATTGTGTCTCATTCAAGTCGCGACAGATCAGGAGATTGCCATCATCGACACGTTGGCCGTAGACAACGTCAATGAATTTTGGGAATGGTTGGTCGAAGGATCTCACATTACGGTCGCCCACGCGGCGCGTGAGGAGTTTCTGTTTTGCTACCGGGCTTGTCAGAAACAACCCAAGAAACTTTTTGATGTGCAGCTGGCAGCGGCGTTTGCGGGGCTCGATTACCCGGCCTCATATAGCAATCTGGTTTCCCAGTTGTTGGGCAGTTATGTGGCTAAGGGCGAGACTCGCACCGATTGGAGGCGGCGTCCTTTAACAGACCGTCAGATTCAATATGCGTTATTTGACGTCGTTCACTTAAGAGATCTTTATGAAGTTATCGAGGGTCGTCTGAGAAAACTGAAGCGGTTAGCTTGGTACATTGATGAGGTCGATTTATGGATGGAGGAGTTGGTGAAAATGGAGACGGAGCCCCAGTGGCAGCGTGTTAGTGGAATCACCAGCTTGAACCCTCGCGAGTTGGCAATTGTCCGTGAATTATGGATTTGCCGCGATCAGGAAGCGAGTCGGAAAAACCGAGCGTCTAAAAGAGTTTTGCCGGATGATTTGATCGTCGAGTTGGCGAAACGCGGTTCAGCTTCCGTGGCAAGTTTTAAGGCAATTCGAGGATTTGAAAATCGTGTTTCTCGAGGCATTGCGCCTGAGATTTCGGAAGCGATTGAGAAAGCCAATGGTCTGGCTAAATCTGAGTTGCCGAAGAAATTACCGCGGGGAAAGTCAATGAACCTCGGTTTGCTCGGCCAATTCTTGTCCACGGCACTTACGGTCGTGTGTCGCGAGCAACAGATTGCGCCAGCGATCGTGGGGACGGCCAGCGACGTTCGCAAGATGGCCGCTTGGCGTCTAGGAATTTTAAAGATGGATCAACCACCCAGCCTCGTTCAAGGTTGGCGGGCAGAGATCGTGGGTCAATTAATTGACCAAGTTCTTAATGGATCGATTGCGATAAGGGTTGGTAATCCAAAATCCGATGCACCGCTGGTGATCGAATATCTGAGTGAAGCATCGGGCGACGCTGGTTCGTAAGTCGAGTCGAGAGCGAGTCGTTTTTTTAATCGGGTTCTGAGCGTTAGACGATCAGCAAGCTCTCAAGAAGCAGTCGCATTTTCCTCATTTCACCCATGTGATCGATATCGTCTTTGGGTTCGATGTCAACAATCAGTGCGCGGTCGTATCTTAGCTTGCGTAATTGGTTGATCAATTTTCCATAGTCAATCACACCCTGTCCGACACGAACTTGTAGATCATCTTTGGTGGAGTCTCGCAGATAGACGGCCTGAAAATAAGGCATCAAGTTGTCGCAATCCGATGGCTTTTCATTTTGGTAGATATACTGACTTGGGTCGAAAGATAGACCCAATCCTTTGACATGGCCGCAAATTACAGATACCTGATCCGGGTCCCCTGAGAGATGACCGTGCTCACTTCTCATGCCGACGCGGACGCCATGCTGTTCTGCGATGGCGACCAATTTTTTGAATTTTTCAACTTCCTCATTAAAGGGAGTTCCATGTTCGCCAGATCGAACGGTAATCGTGACCACTTTATTCGCCTTCGCCATTTTACAGCAAGCTGTGAAAACATCGAAGTACTCTTGACCCTCGTGGGCGATTTCAAGGGTGTATCCCGAGACGCTCATACGGCGAGTCGAACTGGCAAGCTCTACCGCTTGATTAAAATTTTCGACCGCCAAGGACGGCCGGAAATGTCCGGTGGTTTCGTCCATGCACAGTTCAAGGCAGGTGAATTCCAGATCAACGAGCTTTTCGATTGCTTCGGCAAGTTCGAGATTTTTAAAACAGGTGGTCGATGCGGCGACAAACAAACGCAACTCCTTTGCTTATCACAAATTGCGGTTCATTAAAGTTATCAAGATCAGTCGCGTAGCTTACGTAGCTTGGGGATATTTGACAACACCAAAGTATCCTATGATTTCAGGGATAAGCGAATCGACTGAAGATTCCGGTTCGTTACCATGGAATACGTGTCGATTGCCGTTTGGCTCGGCAGGGCTGAGATGTGGGACAGGTTTTTTTAAAGGAGAAGATAGGTGAGACAATTAATATTGATCGCCAGTGCTGGCTTAATGGGGCTGGGACTCGCTTTGATGGTTTCCGATATGTCGGCGCAGGAAAGTAAACCGATAGCCGATGAAACGCCAAGAAGTGATAAAGTCGAAGATGCCAAGTTTCGTAATTTTGAGAAACGTTTGTCGGGAACAAGATTGACGGGGCGATTCACCATGTCGGGCCAGTCTGATCGCGAGCCCACGGCGGAAACTTACGAGATTTTGAGGGTTGAGAAGCTGGAGAAAGGAGATTTTTGGAGAATAACCGCTCGAATCAAATATGGTAAAAATGATGTTACCGTGCCTCTCGCGATTCAAGTTAAATGGGCAGGAAACACTCCCGTGATGACGGTTGATAGTCTGTTCGTACCCGGACTTGGTACTTTTGATGCGAGGGTCCTTTTTCGGAAAAATAAATATTCTGGAACATGGGCACATGGGGATGTTGGTGGCCATCTTTTTGGAACGTTTGAAAAAATGCCTCAACTTCCAGCCGACGACCGAAATTAATCAGCGAGGGGTTTGTGGATGGGTGAAGCGGTGTCTTGGGCGAGGCTGAAAATTGAGGCCAGCGCGATAGCCGCTGTCTCGATTCGCAAGATGCGATTGCCAATCGCGAAACTGACCCACCCGGCTTGGGTCGCGTGGCCAATTTCTGAATCTGAAAATCCACCCTCTGGTCCAATGGTCAGGTTGGTTAAGCCAGCGTCAATCGAATCGGTCATGACGTCAGTGATCGACAGCAAAGACTGGTCCGGATGAGCGATCAAACGTGTACCGGTTGTTTCTGTTTGTATCCAATCGTTAAATGAAACGGTTGGTTGAATTGTCATCAAGCGATTCCTTCCGCACTGTTTGCTGGCCTCGACAATCCAGCGTTGGATCTTTTCCTGAGATTTTTCTTGCACGTTAACAACTGATCGCTCCGTGCGTAACGGAATCAGCCGCTCGACACCCAGTTCGACTAGTTTTTCAATCATGAATTTTTGACGGTCACCTTTGGGGAATGCGGTCGCCACAGTGATTCGGATTGCGAGCTCTCTGGAAACTTTTTTACTTGATTGAATCGTTACCGTTACCGCTTTTTTTGCCGTTTCCGTAATGGTCGCATGAAACTCGTAGTTGTTCCCATTGAAGAGGGTAAGTGAATCCCCGATTTGCATTCGCATCACATTCAAAACGTGATGGGCTGTTTCACCCGTAATCTGGCACAGATCTCCATCCAGCGGTTGATTGACGTAAAAACGATTTGACATGGCAAGGCCTGCTGTTGATCTGGTACGAACGTGGTTTCCGGTTAGAATGGTCGCTTTCTGAGACCGCAATCGTCAATAGCCGATGCGGGGCCTAAAGTTCAAGCGTGAAAACGAGCCATAATGGTAGAAGTAGTTTATCCACAGGAAGCCGGTAATCCAGTCCGTGTTGATCTGCGGGACCCCTATTGGGCGGCACTTCTAGCTTGGTTATGGCCGGGGGCAGGGCATTTTTACCAGCGGCGTTACGCCAAAGGTTTTTTGTTCATGATCTGTATTGTGAGCACTTTTATTTTTGGCCTGGGTTTGGGCCGCGGAAGAGTGGTTTATGCCTCATTTGAGCCGGGAGATTTTCGCTGGCAGTACATTTGTCAGTTGGGAGTTGGAGGACTGGCTTTGCCGGCTATTTTGCAAGCGGTAAAGACCCGAGATGATGGAGAGCCATTATTTGTTTTGTGTCAACGTTACCCGGAAGGTAGCGGAGCGGAAAAGTCATTCACGCAAATTCCGGTGGATGTTGTAGATAGCGGTATGGGGTTGCCAGCGAAAACCTACAAGGATGGATTCATGGCTCCACCCGCGGGACCGGTCTACCAGAATGAAATGGATGTCCTTGGGATGTGGCATTTCGAAATGCAGCATATGTTTGAAATGGGTACCTTGTTTTGTGTCATCGCTGGGTTGCTGAATTTATTGGCAATCTATGATGCATTTACTGGGCCGGCCATCATAACGCCTGAGCAGAAAGAAAAGATGGAAGCTAAGAAGAAAAAAACGGCAGCTTCCAAAGACGACTGACAATCTCCGAACGAGTACTTATCGTGACAAACCTGATTGATATTTTGCCTTTGGCCGATTCGCTCCCAAGACTTTGGTATGCCCTTCCCTTGGTGGTAGTGATCAGCCTGGTTTATGGAGCCACTCGCCATGAAAATCTTCGCGAAATCATTGTTCAGTCGTACCGCTCCATGATCTGGGTGGTAGGTTTTATGGCGATTATTTTTGCGATCATCTTTATTGCTGGATATGGGAATTAGTGCCTGTTAAAGGTTGGGAAGCTCAACGTGCCGCCAATATTAATGGGTTTCCAGCTCTGCGGGCAATTCTTCCCTGACAAGCCTGCTGATGGATTTGAAGTCGGACGCCGCAGCCGTCTCGCATAATTCAAACAGAACCATTTCTGTTGAAACCAATGTGGCTCCGCTCAGTTCGAGCCGGCAGAGTGCCGTTTCGTGATCAATTTGAAACCGTGAGCCAACCGCGTCGACTACGGCAAACACATTGAAGCCTTGGCCGATTAAGTCCAGTGCGGATTGTAAGACGCAGACGTGCGATTCGAGCCCAGTGATCACGAGGTTCTGGACCCCCTTTGCTCGGAGTTTATTAAACGCTGGGGCGACTTCACGGCAGCTGAACATGGTCTTTTCCCGAACATCTGCCCCTGCATCGGCCATTAATGTTGCTAGGAAAGGGAGGGTTTCTCCCAATCCCGCGGGGTATTGCTCTGAAGCGATCACGGGAACGCTTAAGGTATGACAGCCGCGAATCAGACGGCTGATGTTCCAGCAGATGAAGGGGGCGTTTTGGATGGATGGGGTCAGTTTTTTCTGAACGTCAATCACCACCAAAGCCGTATTCTCCCGATTCATTAAAAGTGGGCTACGGGGTTGTGCTAATGTGGGGTTTTCTTGCATCGAAGTATCCAGTGAAACGAGTGGCTATGGGTAATATACTGGACGAACGGCACTCAGTTGCAAAGGTGCCTTGTCGTTGAAGGGTCCAAGGCGATCGTATGCTGGAAATTTTAGCGCCCTAGAGAAGCGGCCCTAAATGATACAAAATGGAGTCACGCAACAATCCTTGGGAACACGAAAATGAAAATTCACGCCACGACGATTCTGACGGTCGAACATGATGGTACTGTTGCCATGGGCGGAGATGGTCAAGTGACGCTGGGAACGGCTGTGATGAAGACCGATGCAATGAAAATAAGGAAATTACTGGGCGGTCGCGTGCTGTGCGGTTTTGCCGGAAGTAGTGCTGATGCCTTTGCACTGTTGGAGCGGTTTGAACAACAATTGAAGGATTCCCCGGAAAATGTTCCGCGAGCGGCGACCGAATTGGCCCGCCAATGGCGTACGGACAAGGCGCTCCGTCAACTGGAAGCACTGCTTACGGTGACCGATGGAAAAAACACCTTGCTGATTAGCGGGACGGGGGACGTGATTCAGCCAACGGATGGAATTGTGGGCATTGGATCCGGGGGTAACTATGCGATTGCCGCCGCTCGTGCTCTGAAGCAGCACAGTCAATTGTCTGCCTCGGAAATCGTCGTCGAATCGTTGAAGATTGCTGGCGGCATCGACATTTACACGAACACGAATATCATTGTTGAAACTCTCGAGATGACGGCCTAAGCGGTGTCTCTTGATGATCGGATTTGATTTTTTATCAAAAAGAGAAATATGTTTGGATTTAAAAAAAAATCTCAGACTCCCCGTGAGTTGGTTGGCCAACTGGACCGTTACATTGTCGGTCAAGCACGCGCGAAACGGGCCGTATCCATTGCCATTCGAAATCGCTGGCGACGACAGCAATTGCCGGAGGACCTGCGAGGCGAGGTCGCTCCCAAAAATATTCTGATGATCGGATCTACCGGCGTCGGCAAGACCGAAATTGCACGGCGCTTAGCAAAATTGACAGAGGCACCCTTCATTAAAGTAGAGGCTACTAAGTATACCGAAGTAGGGTATTACGGTCGTGACGTAGAAAGCATGGTTCGGGAGCTGGTTGAAAACTCCATCACGCTGATTCGATCAAAAGAGAAGAAGCGGGTTGAGACCGAAGCCAGGGATCGAACGGAAGACCGGTTGCTGGATTTACTAGCCCCACGGCCCAAAGCTTATGAATTTCAGCCGGAGGGAACCGAGGGTTCTGCTGTTGAAACGGTCGAGGTGGAAACCTCTTCTTATGAGCGCACTCGCGCAAAAATGAAGGACATGTTGGTCGCCGAAGAGTTGGAGGAGCGTCAGATTGAGTTGACGATCGAGCAGAAATCCCAGCCCGTGATGATGGGGGGCGTTGGCATGGAGCAAATGGATATGGATTTCCAAGGGATGCTTGAGAAAATCATACCCAAAAATACGGTGAACCGATCGTTGACCGTGGCCGAGGCTCGAAAAGTCATTTTTGACCAAGAATGTGAAAGCCTATTGGATACGGAAAAGATCAATGAATTGGCAATTCAGCAAGCACAAGATATGGGCATCATCTTTTTGGATGAGTTGGACAAGGTAATTGCCAGCGATGGGAAAGGGGCGGATGTGTCTCGTCAGGGGGTTCAGCGCGACTTGTTACCTATCGTAGAGGGGACCACAGTGCAAACTAAATATGGCTATGTCAAAACCGATCATGTTCTGTTTGTCGCAGCCGGCGCGTTTCATAAAAATCAGCCGAGCGACTTGATGCCTGAACTGCAGGGGCGGTTCCCGATCCGCGTTGAGTTGGATGATTTGACCAAAGATGATTTTGTTCAGATTCTGACGGAACCCAAAAATTCATTAACCCGTCAATATGCAGCTCTTTTAAAAACAGAAGGCGTGGAATTGGAATTCACTCAGGACGCCGTGGAAGCGTTGGCTGAATACGCGTTCCAGGTGAATCAGACGACCCAGAACATCGGCGCGCGTCGTCTGTACACGATTCTCGAGCAATTGCTGGAAGACCTTAGTTTCGAAGCCCCGGACATGAAAATGGGGAGAGTTGAAATCAATGGCAAATACGTCTCGGACCGCTTGGCGGCGATCGCTGACGATGAAGACCTGAGTCGCTTCATTCTGTAGATCGGTTGCCCTTGGGGGGCGACGAACCAGACGAGCTCCTCACTCAGGCAGCGGGTGACTTCATAAGATATGGATGAATTCTCGAAGCGCGCACAAAAAGCCCGCTAAGGTCCTGGCTTAGACCAAAGCGGGCTTCTGTTATCAATTAAGTAGTTGGTGATTTAACACCTGACTCTTGTACCATTGCTTGAGATCATGTTCCACTTAGAATCACAACATCATGTCACCATGATGTGTGACCGAACGATTCGTAAATACCGTTCGTTTAATATCCTTAGAAAGGAGGTGATCCAGCCGCAGGTTCCCCTACGGCTACCTTGTTACGACTTAGTCCCAATCATCGAGTTGACCTTCGGCGCTAGCCTCTTGCGTTAGCATCGCGAC
>JAKVBF010000027.1 GCA_022447555.1 Mariniblastus sp.
CACCAAGAAAGGAAACCTCTGCGGTACATCTCAGATTCATCGTATTGGTTGTACTTGGCACACATGCCACTAGTACTCATTTTACAATTCATGGTGCGCGACTGGCCACTGCCGGCACTCCTCAAGTTCACTATCGTGTGTGGCACAACTACCATCAGTTTGCTGATTTCATACCAGCTTTGTGTTCGTTACACATGGTTGGGCAACTTATTAAATGGTCCGAGAAAACGCCCCCAACTAAGAAGCAACTCGGATATGAAAAGAGCCTCGGCATAAAGATTCCAAAGCGAATCACCCGCCAAGAGCTTGGTGACTTAATTGATGCGGCAAAAGGAGTTGAACCAAATCCTAGCACTATGTATCAGCAGCCAACCACAAAACGCGGTTTCAAGGCGTGGGTGCGATGCAAGATGATTCAATTGTTGATTTTGTGCATCATCGCGATCGCTGCTGTTCTGGCGATTGCCTCTGCATTTTGAGTTGCGAAAAAGGATAACAATGTAATGGAAGTTAAGGCATCTCAAGGCAACGCCCGCGCATACTCAGTCTCCACACTGGGGACAGACCCCCATTTTTACACTCAATTCGGTTCAAGACCTCACCGGCTAGCATTAGCCTATGAAAGTGCCTTTTTCCAATTGCACGATCCTCGCAATACGCTTTGAGTGAACTGAAACCACCCGGGCACCTCGCGGCGAACCGCAAGCAAAAACACCCAACGCCGGGGGCAGTGGCGTTGGGTGGGGCTGCAGCTGCAGCAGCCGCAAAAATGCGTGCACAAAATGATACGCTGTATTGGATTCCGTGAATTCGTTCGGCGGCAACTTCTGACGCCCAGACATTGCTGAAAAAAAGCTAGAGACTCAACAAATCAATGATTACTCTGAATGAATATTGGAGAAACTGGCTGAAGGGTGGTACGGAGTGAAGTTTGTTTTTGAAATCTGGAATCTCGTTTGATGAGTAAGAACGTGTCGCCTGATAACCCCGTTGTCGTCAATAAGAATCGTTTCCGTGAACGTGCGGTGGATGTGGTTGACATTCGCGAGCTGGGCTATGAAGCATTTCGGGAGCAATACGTCAATCCACTTATTCCTTGTATTTTGCAAGGGGTTATTGAGAGCTGGCCGGCCTATCAAAAATGGACAAAGTCGTTTTTCCATGACGAGCTTGGCCAACTTCCCATCCTTTATCATCATGTGTCGAATGATGGCCACACTCTGGATTGGTTGAAAGGGCTTCCTCGAACCAGTGTTTCTGACTTGATCGACCGGCTTGATCGCGGTGAAGCGGTGAAGCATTTTGAAGTTTCTCATCCGTATTACGATTTTCTTGGACAGAATCCCGAATTACTCGAAGACCTGGATTTGAAAGATCTGGCAAGTTTGTTCCCGTCGGGTAAATTCTTAGGCCTTGATCGAACGGACTCGAAAGCTTGGCCTTTCGTGCCACCTTACCCGCCCCAGCTATTCATGGCCGGACCGAATGCTGTTTCCAGCGGGCACTACGATCCAGACCACAGTCATACACTTCATTGGTGTGTATGGGGTTGCAAAACGGTCAAGTTGTTCCCCTACGATGCATCGACGAGCGAGGCAATGTCGAAGGTTTGCAAGCTTAATATCTATGACACGTTAGATGAGGAAATAATCGCCGAAAATCCAATTCTGGATCATCTTGATGGCTGGTCCGTCACGCTTGAGCCGGGGCAGGTGCTTTTCATGCCAAGTCGGATCTGGCACTTTTTTCGATATGAAGAGACTGCGATGTCGTTTGTTGCTCGTTGTCGATCATTTGACGATTGGTCTGGCTATCGAGCATTTTCAGAAGACCAGCAGTCACCAGTTTACCTCCTGCCGTTTTTTAGTGAATTGTGGCGTGCGTGCGATCGACGCGACCGAACCTGGCTGGGGCAAATGATGGCGAGTCAGCCAACGTTGTTGGTGTTCCTTACGAGGTGTGTTTTGTTCTTCGTTCGTGTTTTCAGTCGAAACTTGAACAAGTCTTGAGTCAGCGGAACGTGCCGCATTTTGAAAGCACCGGTAAAGCTGTCGCTTCTTCGATGGTTCCCTGCGGTGATTTATGGACAAGCTTGTAAATAGGTGTCGGACGCTTCAGGTCGAGATGTCTAACCGACATGCTCACTGGCAACAAAAAAAAAGCTGAAGTCGTGCGTGCACGGCGCGGAACGTCGTGGCATCGCATGGGCTCCACCCTTTGAGGGGTTAGGAGCATATCGCGAATTTCTAATTCTAACGACTGGCTTGAAAGCTTGTTCCTTTGCCGACTCAAGCTTTCAGGAATGCTTAGGCGAAAACCGGACACGGAAACCGGAAAAGTTTTGGAATTGCTTTTCGGGGCTGGCGTAACGGGGCCACCCGGGCCACCCGTTGCGTCGGTTTTGATCCGATTCCAGCGGTTTGGTTGTTTCAGAAAACCCGCGTTTTGCCGGAGTTCCATGTCTGGGAGCTGCTGTTTTTAGACTAAGGATCTGGTCCTCAATTGCGAGGGTGGAGGTTCAAATCCTCTCGTCCGCACTTTTTAGAAACGGTGTTTTTGGCAACCCAGAGGTGTTGCCGGAAACGCCGTTTTTTTGTTGGGCACATCCGGCAAGCAGAAAGAACGGGCGGCATCCGCCGCTATAAAAATTCAACTCAGGTCAGTTGATGAATAAGACGCAATTGTTGGACTAAACAAGGCCATTTAGGTTAATGAGGATGTAAAAGGGGTATAAGTTGTTCCTACGCACCCCAACTCAGTATGTCGGCATGTAAGATAGATAAGCTATCGGGTGCACCATCGTCTACCATTACCATACGGCTTTACATGACTTCCTGCATCTCGATGCGATGCTAAGTTAATCCCCATGTCCATTAATCCCCATGTCCAAGTCCAAAGAACAAGATGAGCGATAAACGTGACCAACGAAAAGACATCGACTGGGATAGGCTCCTCGAACTGAGGCCGGTTCTGCTCTGGGGGCTCCCCGTTATCCTACTTGTATATTTAGCGTCCGCATCTTTCTACACGATTCAAGCTGAGTCGCAAGGAGTTGTCCTTCGGTTTGGAGCCTTTGTCAAAACGGTGGAGCCTGGTCTGCGATTCAAGTTTCCCTTTGGCATTGATCGGGTTTCCATTGTCCCAGTCAAGCGGCAGCTTAAGCAAGAATTCGGTTTTGCTACCGAAGGTGCCACCGACCCGACTCAATTCTCTTTTGAACAGGAAGAAGAACGCAGCATGGTCACAGGCGACCTCAATGCTGCAACCGTCGAGTGGATAATCCAATATCGAATAAGGGAACCCAACCTCTTTCTGTTTGAGGTGCGGAATCCCGGCGCAACCCTGCGCGACATTTCAGAATCAGTTATGCGTACCGTGGTCGGTGACCGCACCGTGGACGAAGTCATCACCGTGGGCCGACAAGAGATCGAAGCGGACGCTTTGACCCAATTGCAAGAACTGGTTGACAAGTATCGCCTTGGCTTAAGCATCGATCAGGTCCAACTAAAAAACGTCAATCCGCCTTTGCCGGTTCAGTCATCTTTTAATGAAGTGAATCAAGCCCAGCAGGAACGGGAGAGGATGATCAACGTAGCCAACGGGGAGTACAACAAAGTCGTTCCTCAAGCCAGCGGCATAGCTGAGCAAAAAATTCAGGCGGCCGAAGGCTATGCGCTCAAACGCGTGAATGAGGCCGAGGGTGATACGTCACGCTTCAATGCTGTATTCACTGAGTTCATGAAAGCCCCGGAGGTGACTAAACGCCGCATCTACATCGAAACAATGCGAGAGGTAGTTCCCCAGCTAGGAAAGAAGATAATCATCGACGAAAAAGCGAGTCAAATATTACCATTGCTGCAATTGTCAACAGACACTCAAGGAGCTCGGAAATGAAGCGGATAGTTATCCCCATTGCGCTCCTCGCCGCATTAATGTTCTTCCTCGTTTTCAGCAGCGCATATACCGTTTCTGAGACCGAACAAGTCATTGTTACGCAGTTCGGA
>JAKVBF010000028.1 GCA_022447555.1 Mariniblastus sp.
CCCGAGTTGTTACCGGAAAAACGCACCTTCGTCTTGAAGATAAAGTTTCGGACATTGCCGCCCTGCCAGATCAGAAATGTATTGCCCTTGGTCGGCTTGTCTTTCGTGGTCTGCCCAAAAATTGCACCGTCTTTGACGGACCAAAGGTCTGTGTTGCCTGACCAGCCAGACAGGTCCTTGCCATTGAAAAGCGATTGGGTTTTCTGGGCATTGGCTGGCACCAAAAAAGTGAGCGTCAAGACGGCCGGTACAAAAAGTTTGATAGATCTGGTCATGAATCGAATATGCGTCAAGGGATTAGGCTGGGTGGTGAGATCGATATTTGAACTTGAAGGTGTTTGAGTTTGTTGACTTTCTACCGGTCGGCAGGGAGCTAACCGATGAAATACCTTGTCTGGCACAGCTTACTTCTGGCTTTGTGGTTTTTGCACTTGATTTCTTTTTGCCTGGGCTGGGAGCGAATGGAATTGCGGTTTTGATAATTTCGGAATCCCATTTATTTATCAGTGAATTCATGAAGCGAAGCTGATCGGGATATGGATTTGCCAAGTTCGTTTCTTAAGCGATCTCCTCATCGAGATTGTACAGGGCTTCTTTGAATTTCGTATTGCTCCGGTTGTTGTGTGTGCGAAGGTATTTCTATTTTCCCATCCGGATGGCATTTTGATTTTTGCCCAAATTGATTGTGCGTCTCTGAAAGAAAAAGGCATGTGGGGGGCAGTTGCATTTCCCGAAACACTGAAATCAAGCTGTAGGACGGAACTCCAAGTTATGGTTGTTTCCGTTTCTGTCGTTCAGCGTTTTTTTGGGGAGTTTTTCGGGTTACCGGTTCTGTTTTCACAAATTTGCCCGCCGTACGTTTGTTTGGCACATACCAGTCCTCAAGGAGTTTGCTGAGCTCTTGAGCAACCGCTGGTTCTTGGGACGCCAAATTATCTTCTTCTCCCGGATCTGTTTTCAGATTGAACAGCTTTGGCTCGCCGTCCTGGGGTGGGTATTTCATTTTCCCCGGAGCCCCGTCGTAAGTCAGCAGCAATTTGTGGTTGCCTCGAATGACCCAGCGATACAAGAGTGATGCTTGCGGCTGGTTGATATCTGCGATGTCGTGCGCGAACGATTCGCCGAATAGGGTGTCGCGATCGATCTTTTGCCCGGTCTTGAGTTCATGTAAAAGATTGAGTCCGGGGAAGCTGTGTGGCGCGTCGGCACCTGCAGCTGCCAGCATCGTTGGCACAATGTCGATTGATGAGCAGAGTTCGAGACGTTCGGCTGGGGTAATGGTTCCCGGCCAGCGAAACATGATGGGCGTGCGTGTTCCACCCTCGTAAGGACTGCGTTTGGACCGTGGCGCGTAGCTGCCGGCCTCGGTTTGAATCCAGCCGTTGTCGGTAACGTAAACGATCAGCGTGTTTTTTCCCAAGCCGGATTCGTCAATGTGATTGACAAGGGCACCGCAAGTTTCATCGAACCATTCACACATCGCGTAGTATTTCGCAACGCGTTCCTGAACTCCTTTTGCAATGTATTTCTTCAGGATGCGACCAGGTGGCGTGTGTGGCGTGTGTGGCATGAACGGTGCATACCAGATAAAGAATGGTTTTTTGTCAGCGACGGACTGATCAATGAAATTCAGGACTGGCTGCATTCCGTCACGTCCGATTTTCAATCCCGCATCGCCATGGCGTCCGCGCGGGTTTGGGAATCCTTTTGTCATCCCATCAGTGAAACCACCACGCTGGTAAGAGCCTTCCCACCACTTTCCGCTTTGATGGCTGACGTAACCCCGTTCGGCCAGCCACTGTGGTACGGCTCCGGTTTGGTCAATGTGCGAGATCAGCAACTCTTTGATGGATTTGTTCTGGTCCTTTGCATAGTTTGCATTGGCGGCCGTTTGTGCTGGATCGTTCCCGGTTGTTTTGTTTTGGTGCGAGTACAGTCCGGTCGCTAGCGTCATCAATGCCGGTCGGCAGAGGGCAGTCGGGACATAGCCGCGCCGGAACACCACACTCTCCCTCGCGAGCTGATCAAGATTAGGTGTCTCAATCGACGGATGTCCCATGAAACTGTAATCCGTGTAACTCTGATCGTCCGAGATTATCAGGACAATGTTGGGCGGTTGCGAATCCGCCGTAGTGGCAAGGCTTGCTGTAAATACCAGCAAAATTCCGCAGAGGTTAGTTTTCATGGTGAGACTCTTTGTACTTTTGTATACAGACTTCACTATTTTGAGACCCGACGCGCTGATTCTAATCTTTTTGGTCTGGCGAATGCCGGTCCGGTGTGTCTCGCTGCATTTTTAATCGTGTTGCGAAAGTGTGCACTCGTGGTCGTGAAAATTTGGTCATCAATGGTGGTAACCGCTTGGCTGCCACTGAAGGTTAAACTCGCTGCTGCACTCTGAAAGTCAGTTTCTGTCACGTCAATGTGATGTCGAATCGCTGCAGCCTGAGTATTGCCTAACGATTTTACCAACACTACTAACAGGAACTCACTGAGCCCACGTCTGTCTTCTCTCACCCAATCCAATTGCAGGAAAGGAAGTAAAGAACGTGGGATGTTCAACTCGAGCCCGGCCTCAATTCATCTTGGTCGATCAAACTGGTTTCGCTACCCAAACTTGATTCTGCGGCGGTTTTGGCGAAAAAGCAGAATCCCGGCATCAACTATCTGACGTCAATGGTTTCTCTTTGAAACACGGAGAATCCGCGGAATCTATACGAAAACCTATTTCGGCCTTGTTTTCCAAGGTCATTGACGCCGGCGAACTCGCCCATCGGCAACGCGTATGAATTGCCCGTCACATTTCATCCAATGTAGGGGCCGGATCCATTACCCTCGGTCGCGTTAGCAACTCATTGGCAATGCGAACTAGGTGTGCGTAATTTCAATCCTGTTAGACGGCGACGAAAGGTGATCGGCTGACAAAGTCTTTTCAATTAAAGATGTTGTGGGCTTGTGTTCCCTCTCAACTGAATCAACCTAGATCATTGCGTCTGCACAATTGAGGTGGGTGAAGATACACAGGGTAACGCTCTCTGTTAGGCCGTTGCCACAGCATTACCACGAAGAACATTCCGAAAGAGACCGTATGAGCGTCAAGTCAGATTCCAAAATACTTCTCATAGGCTGGGATGCTGCGGACTGGAAGGTCATCAACCAATTAATTTCCGAAGGCAAGATGCCTACGCTCAAGAGTCTGATCGACCGAGGAAGTTCAGGCAACTTGCGTACATTACGTCCTGTTTTCTCTCCAATGCTTTGGACATCGATAGCAACGGGAAAACGTCCGTTCAAGCATGGCATCACTGGCTTCATCGAGCCGACTCCGGATCGGAAACGTGTGCAGCCGATGACGAATCTATCAAGATCCAGCAAGGCGATCTGGAATATTTTGAACCAAAACGATCAAAAATCAGTCGTCGTCGGATGGTGGCCGAGCCACCCTGCCGAACCCATTAACGGGGTAATGGTATCGGATTACTTTCACAAAGCACCCGAGCGACCCGGAGCAAGCTGGAAAGTTCATGAGCACTGCGTGTCTCCGACGGAAAAACAAAGGGAACTTGAAAACCTACGGGTACATCCCCTCGAAATTGCCGCCGAAGACATCCTCGCTTTCGTACCTGACGCGCAAGATGTTGATCAAAACGTCGATGGACGCTTGGCGAGTATCCTGAAAGTAACGGCAGAATGCACCACGATTCACGCAACTGCCACACACCTACTCGAAAACGAGCCGTGGGATTTTGCAGCCATCTATTATGACGCTATCGATCATTACAGTCATGGGTTTATGAAGTATCGCGCTCCCCAGTTGCCAACGATCTCAGACAATGATCATCGACTTTATGGCGGCGTGGTTGATATGGGATACATCTATCACGACATGATGCTAAAGCAACTGTTGACCCACGTTGACGAACAGACAACGGTTTTGCTGATCTCAGATCATGG
>JAKVBF010000029.1 GCA_022447555.1 Mariniblastus sp.
CGACGAGTTTGATGTCCGATTCGCCCTGCTCGCCGGCAATCAATCGGATGCGAAACTTCTGGAAGAAACAGGACATCCTGTTTACCTGATAGGTTCGGGAAGAAAAAGTGAACCGTTGATAGTTTGGCCACTTATTCGATTAATCAAACAGCAGCAACCCGATCTGGTGCATTGCTGGGATTCGACGGCGACTCTTTATGGATCACTGGCTGCATGGATGACAGGTGGGCAAATCGTGTTCGGCAGCACCTGGCAACCGACAAAACTGAATGAGTTCTGGAAACAATTGATCTATTGGTTGTCCAAAAGAAGAATCACAAAAATGATTGTTTCGAGCCAGGCACTCATTAAAAGTGATCACATGCTCACGCAACTGCCAGAGGAAATTGTGGAGATTATTCCGCCCGGTATTTCTCATCAAGACAAACCGTCAGAGGATCGCAATGACCTACTGGCCAAACTTGGCGTTCCCAAAAATAGTCAGTTAATCGCCGCCACCGATCCGATGGAGTCTTCATCGCGGCTACGGGAAATGATCTGGGCTACCGAGCTACTGAAGGTTGCGGGGCACAATGTTCATATTTTCATTTGCGGTAAAGGACACAGGCGAAAAGCGGTTGAGAATTTTCGTAATCAGGTCCAGTTGGAGGACCGAGTCCATTTTCTGGAAGATCGGTATCTTATCCGAGAGTTGATGGGCCATCTGGATATCTTCTGGCAACTCGGCGGCACAGAGGGAAAGTCCGTGATTCCAACGGTTGAGGCAATGCGACGTTCCATCCCTGTCATTGCGGACAATTCGGCGACTCATCAAGAATTACTGCAGCATGAGAAAACAGGGATCCTCGTGCCGTGTAGTGATCCCGCCTCATTGGCCAGTTGGACTCAACATCTACTGGAACACCCGGAGCAGCGAAGAGAGATCGGCGTTAATGGTCGAGATGCCATCAAATATCAATTCGAGCAGGAGGCCGCTGTCGCAGCCATGACAAAACTTTATCGGCAATCACTCGGCAGCCACTAACACTCGACAGCCACTAACTCGGCACCTCCTATCCTGTACAAATCCCCCCAACTTACGGCCGCGCCGTGAGGGTCATGCAACTTTCTTCGTATGACCGCCCTGTATTTGTCACGGTCAAGGAATCTTCGTTCGCAGGTTTTGATTGCCGGGCTACAACCGGAGGGAAACAGGTCATAAAATGTTTTTGGTAACAATGCCGATTCAATGCGCTGCGAGATTCGGCTTCATCAAATCCATTGTGAGATGTGAATATGGAGAATATTCTGGCGGTCATTTTGGCGGGAGGCAAAGGGTCACGCCTTGATCCGCTCACACGCGATCGTGCGAAGCCGGCGGTTCCGTTTGGGGGTTCCTATCGCATAATTGATTTCGCACTGTCGAATACCATCAACAGCGGCATCCGAAATATTCTCGTACTAACCCAGTACAAAGCATTCAGCCTCGACCGTCACATCAACCAGGGCTGGCGTAATTTGTTTGTGAATCAACTGGGGGAGGCAATCCATGTGGTGCCCCCGCAACAGCGGATAGATGAACATTGGTACCGCGGCACTGCCGATGCCGTTTATCAAAACATTTATGCAATCGAAAAATTTCATCCCGATTATGTTGTCATTCTTGCCGGCGATCATATTTACAAAATGGACTACGAAAAAATGGTAGCTTTCCATCGGGAGAAGAATGCGGATCTGACGATCGGGGCTCTCCAGGTCGGACTGGATGAAGCGCGCCAATTCGGGGTCATGGAAGTCGATGAAGCGGGGCGGATTTGCGGATTTGATGAAAAGCCCGATCAGCCAAAATCTCTACCGGGGGACCCCAATCACGCGCTTGCGTCGATGGGTATCTATATTTTTTCTGCCCGTTTTCTCTTTGAACAACTTTGTCACGACGCGACCAAAAGTGAAAGTGCCCATGATTTTGGTCGCAACATTATTCCTTCCATTATTGATTCACATCGTGTCTTCGCTTTTCCATTTCGCGACGAAAACAAGAAGGGTGATTCCTATTGGCGGGACGTCGGAACCCTCGATGCGTATTACGATGCTAACATGGATTTGATTGCGGTTGATCCTTTGCTAAACATGTACGATGACCAGTGGCCAATTCGCACCTACCAATCCAATCTGCCGCCACCGAAGTTTATTTTCTCGGAACCGGGTGAAGAGGGGCGTTGTGGACAAGCGCACGACAGCATCGTTTGCGCAGGAGCCATTCTATCGGGAGGACGAGTCGAAAGGTCGATCGTAGGACCAAACACGCGAATTAATAGTTATGCGGAGGTCCAAGATTCGATTTTATTTGAGGGCATCGACATCGGCCGCCACAGTAAAATTCGCCGCGCGATCATTGATAAAGGGGTTGCCATACCGCCCGAAACAGTGATCGGATACGACCAGGATCACGACCGATCTCGTGGTTTTACGGTTACCGAGAGTGGGATCACCGTCATTGCGAAGGGAGAGGGAGTAACTCACTTCGCGACGACTGCCCTGGGTTAGAGGCGGCTATAAAAAAAGCCCCCGGAATTGGCGTTCGGGTCCCAGGGGGGCTAAGGACTCATTTTGCACCAAGTTCCGGGAGCGATTGGATCCTGCTCCGGGATTCGGCAGATAAAATATTCTGCCATCCGCCGTCTATTTCATTTACTCACTGTCTCTCAGTAAGCCAGGGATTTCTTGTTTAGCGTTTCAATCAGGAACAAATCCATTCATCGAAGTTGTTCCTTCGGTCAAACGTGGCGGGAGAATATGAGAATCCCGTTTTGCCGTCAAGGCAGATTTCATGAAATAAGAAAAAGATTTACAGACTTAAAACCAACGAAAAACAGTGGTTTTTCATCCCCTGATAAAATAAGGGCGATTCTAGCACCGCTAGCTGGCGGCAAATTTTTCTGCGTATTGAGGAACCCAGAGATCGACAAAACTTTTGAAGTCGGTCAGTTCCACTTCCGCCAACGGTCGATAGTGAGTGCGGTTAAAAATCTCTTTATTTCGGACCGTACCCTTGGCTGCAATGTCTAACACGTGATGGGGGCCAAACGGGCGAACGACGATTTCCAAACGACTGAAAAAATTGGTGCGTATGTTATCGCTTCCTAATCCCGCATCATCGCGACTGCAACTTGATCCCCAACCTCGCTCATCGACCACTGTTTGACAAATGAATCCCGGCAGATACTTGGGCAAACGGGAAAGACATTGCTCAATGTACTCGGATAATTCAAGACGATATTCATTGTGGAGGCGGCGGAGTTCCTCCTCCGTCAACGCCTTATCAGCCGCCCGGGTCGACTTCAACTTGCGTTCTCGTTGGCCCCGTGCAACCGCTTTTTCAAGTTGCAGTTCAAAATCATCCATATGCCGATTGTGTTTCCTAATGATCTACAATAGAAATCGCGTCCGACCCGCCGCTCCGCTCAGACAGGGCCTGATCAAGGATCAAAATGGCTGTTTTATCTTCGCCGGCCAACTCTAATCGACCGAGAATATCAATGATCGATTTTT
>JAKVBF010000003.1:0-38179 GCA_022447555.1 Mariniblastus sp.
CTGGTGAGAATCAACCGTTAAGGGGATCTGTTGGGGTCACCGACGAAGAAGGCAAGTTCATCATGCTGTATCGCAGTACTCGCGGTTGTCCGGCGGGTGATTTTACCGTTTCTATTTCCAATTACTCGGAGCCGACTGGTGAGGGTGGGGACGATGAAACGGGATCTCCGGAGACAGTACCTTCGGCTTACCGCGGCCCCAAGAGTAAATTGGAAGCAACCGTTTCAAGTGGGGGCGAGAACGTTTTCAATTTTGACTTGAAATCGGATGGTTCTTAAGTCACGACATCGATAAAGTATTGAAGCGGCCTAAATTTTTTAGGTCGCTTTTTTTGTTGGCAATTACAGCATAGAGCATCTGTTTTAGATCCTTAATGGGCGTATATATCGCTTTGGATACAAAACCAGTCTGGCCTTTCAAAAACCGTTTTGAAAAACACGGAAACTTTTCGCTATACTTAGGTTAGGAAAACTTATCTTAAGGATAGTACCTAAGGAAAGTAGCTTTCCCTCAACGTTTACCTAACGTTGACTGTGTCCTCCATCGTAGGTCTTTTCCAAGTTGATTTCGTTTTTAGGAGTTATTGAATGAGTTCATTTCAGAAGAGTAAGGGTTTCACCTTGGTCGAATTGCTAGTTGTCATCGCGATCATTGGTATTTTGATCGGGATGCTTTTGCCCGCCGTGCAGCAAGTTCGTGAGGCCGCCCGCCGGACCACATGTGCCAACAACGTGAGACAGATTGCGTTGGCAATGCTTAATTACGAATCGGCTTTGGGTACATTCCCTCCGGGAATCAAAAACGATATTCAACCTGACAGCGCAGGAATCATTCAGGACGCGAGTTGGAAGACTCTATGGTCGTGGGGAACCGTGATTCTTCCCTATGCCGAACAAAACAATCTGTATGATGTCTTTCGCGTCAATCAGAGAACGCCCTTGGAATTTAAGAATGCAGATGTAAACGCTTTTCAGGCAGCATTGCAAACCGAGTTGCCAATGTTTCGTTGTGCATCTGATGATGCAGCCACGGGTTTGAATGAGCAGCGGAAAATCAATAATTTTGCGACCGCTTTGTCAAATTACGTTGTTGCCAACACTCACGCGAAGCTTTTATGGCGCAGTGCAGACATAGGGAACGGTACTGGAGTTCAAGATCTTGAGAAAGTTACCGGTGCGTTTGACGGGGTTGAAGGTAAGACATTGGCTCAATTTACCGACGGTACGTCCAATAGTATTTTGCTCTCAGAGCGACGGTACAACAACGGCTATCGTGATCCGGCCTCGTCGAGTGCGGGTTGGTACGACTTGACGCCGCGTGGGGCAAATGCGTTTGCAAGCCGAGGGCTTGGATTCAGTTGGGACACGACGACCGGTGAACCTTCCGGAGCTGTGCAGACTTGGCGTGGGATGCGAGATGTCGCATTTACGTCTCGTGGTTATATCAACGATTACAACCAGTGGGAGAAAGACCGAGCCGCGTCCAGTAATCACCCAGCCGGTGTGAATATGGGCCTAGCAGACGGTTCTGTTCGTTTCGTTCGGGAATCGATTGACACCAACAAGTACGCGTGGAGCCCAGCCGGAATTGGTACTTATGGCCAGATGATGGCAATCAACGACGGGACCGTTATCTCAGGGGAATTTTAATTCACCAGGCTTGATCGACGGTTCGATCGAAAAACAATTGTTTCCAATTGGAAGGCAGTCGATTTTTGCGGCTGCCTTTTTTTATTCGCCACATGGGTTTTGCACCAGATTTATTTGCGGGTCTAATGGGATAGCGATTCCGTTACGTCTGAGGTAAGAGTCTCGCGTTCAGCGTTCAATGACTTGGTAACTTGTGGTGTTTCTTTCCGGGCTTTTAGATGTGCGAGCACACTCATCACGACCCAGTTTGTTTTTAGAATGACGAGATAACACGATCGAAGGATAAAGCTTGATGGAGCGGTCAACGCCTGACGAAAATTCTATAGCTTTGGACGGAAAGGGCGCAATTAGACACGCCAGTAGATGGAAACGCGCCTTGCTGGCTGCGTTGGGGATTGTCTTTGTTGGGATTGCGGGGATCGGCGTTTTGTTGCCGGGAATTCCGACGGTGGGCCCCCTTCTAGTGGCCTCACTTTTTCTTCTGAAAAGTAGTCCTCGCTTAGAGAGGAGATTGGTTCGAAACCGATTTTTTGCCAGGTACCTGCCCTATCTAGATGGTAGCAGCCAGATGTCGTTCCGTGCCCGGATAACGTCGATTGGTTTGATGTGGGCAAGCATTTGTCTCAGTTGTTTGATGTTGAGATACGTGGGTAACAGTCCCGGATGGGTGGTCGGGTTGGTCATTCTGGCGGGAATGGTTGGGACGATTTTCATACTGAGATTTGGTAAATCAAATTCTCGAAATGAACCCTTGTCTTAATCGAATCGATCGGGAAGGTGCGAGTGAAAAGGGTACGTGTTTGACCGCTGTTTTCGTTGTGCATCAGCGAGCGGAGATGACAAGTCCAACAGAGTCACTTAGGCTCTGACGGAAGTTGGCAAAAGCGATCATAGGCAGATTGGATTGCTTCCGAGGGATTGGGCTGATACGTTTCCAGTTCAAATGAGTCACGAACGACTTGCCGTAATTCCGTGAGGTTTGCAATGGCTCCATTGGCCATTGCCTGAACGAGTCCATTACCTACAGCTGTCGCCTCAAACGGGCCAACGATAATAGGTTTCCCGATCACATCTGCCGTTAACTGGTTCAGCAGCCTATTGCGACCACCTCCGCCGACGATGTGCACGCATTTAAACTCTTTCTCAAGAACGAGTTCTAGCAACTCCAGATTGCGTCGATAAGCCATCGCGAGGCTTTCTAGGCAGCAGCGAATAAACTGACCAGGGTTTTGGCAGTTTGGTTGGCTGGTGATTTCAGCATAGGAGTTGATTTTGGTTAGCATCCCTCCAGGAAGCGACAGTGGTGCGTATTGAGGGTTAAGGAGGGTTCGAAATGCCGGGCTTTGCTCGGCAGCATTAGTTAGTTCTGCATAGCTGAATTCCTGTTGGTTACCATGGTTGAGATCGGCTCGGCATTGTTGAACAAGCCAAAGTCCTGCGATATTTTTTAGGAACCGAGTGGTACCGTTGATGCCCGCTTCGTTGGTGAACATGGCAGCTTGGGCCGCGGAGGTAACACATGGTTTCTCGATCTCGGCTCCCAGTAACGACCATGTGCCACTTGAGATATAAGCCCACGAAGCGTCAGGCTGCGCCGGCACGGCTGTGACGGCTGAAGCGGTGTCATGAGAGGGTGGTAGGACAACTTGGAGTGAGGTAGGCAGGCCGGTTTGTTTGGCCAGTGCCGGTAGGATGGGACCTAGAACAGAACCCGGTGAATTGACGGCTTGGCAAATATGAATTGGGATCTCTAACGTCTGCAGTAATTCAGTAGCCCATTCACCGGTGTGCACGTTGAGCATCTGGCTGGTCGAGGCGATGGTGTGCTCGCAACTCGGTAGACCACTAAGCCAGTAGTGAAGCAGATCGGGGATGAACATCAGCCGATCGGCGCTTCGAACAAGCGTTGGATCTGCCGTTAGTTGAGCATTGAGGGAAACCAGTGAGTTGATGTGCATCAACTGGATCCCGGTTGTTTGGTAAATCAGATCCGTGCCAAGTTTTTTAACGATCCGCTGAAACGCCTTGGGATTTCTTGCGTCCCGATACGAATGAGGCAATCCGCAGAGCTCCCCGCTTCGGGAGACTAATGCCCAGTCAACTCCCCAAGTATCCACGCCCACCGATAGTGGGGTGTGAGAGTTCATGGTGCACCAATCGTTGGCCTTTTTGAGCCCATCAACAATCGCTCTCCAAAGCTCGGAAACGTTCCAGTGCAATCCGCTGGGCAATTGGATTACGGTATTCGGGAAGCGGTGGACTTCATTGAATTCCACTTGACCTTTATCAAGTGTAACCACAATGACTCGACCAGATTCGGCGCCGAGATCGATTGCGATAAAGGCTTTGGACATTATTAACCTTTAAAAGAGACAACGAGTATCAAAATCATCGTTGTAACCTATCTGAACTCGGATTCCAGCGTGTCTTTTGTTATTTCATCGCAAAGTCAAGTCGGTTGGGGCAGGCAATCTTCTAGGCCGGGCCTGGCTGACCAAGCAAATCTAGATTGTTGAAATGCCCATCCCCTTGAATGATTAAACATGTCTTCTATGAAAATAAAAAGTAACCTCTGCAAATGGGCAATTACCGAAACTTTTGTAGACGGTGGTTGTTNATTAACCCGTACCACCGCGCTATGACTGTGCCGCAGGGTAAGGTGATCGCATACATGGCGGGTCGCGCTCGACCTGACAAAGGCCCCGCACCTTTGTTTCGAGCCGGCCCGTTTTTCATTACGAGATCTTTTTCCCCGATTACTTAAAATTGCGCTGGTCTTAAAATTGCGCTGGTTTTACAACACAGACTAAATGAAGCGTGAAACGTGACGGTTTTTTGGCCTGTTTACCGATCATTTGGTGATTATCGACAGCCAGTCAGGCATTTCCCATCGGCGGACATCACCGTTTCAACTATCATAATTTCGGTCATTCAGTGACACGTTTAAAAACGGCCTTGGACGATAGCTCTGGCATGCTGCCAGGTGAACGGTTTCATGAAACAGATCACGGTACCTTTTTTAGCGAATTTGGCCAAAATTCTTAGCGGTGCTACCGTGCGCTGGGTCGATTGTGAACCGGATATCTGTCAACGTGTTTATTTTGCAAATCATACCAGTCATCTGGATGCTCTCGTTCTTTGGGCGTCACTGCCTAAACACTTGAGAAATTTGACGCGCCCCGTCGCTGCAGCCGATTATTGGCAGGCGGGTTTGGTCCGCCGTTACATGGCATCGGTTTTCAACGCACTATTGATTGATCGGACGAAAATCAAAGTCCATAATAGCCCAATCGATATGATGATCCGTGAGATTGGCAACGAGTATTCCCTGATTGTATTTCCAGAAGGAGGCCGTAATCCATCGGGGGAATTAAGAGATTTTAAGAGTGGTTTGTATTATCTGGGAAAGAAACGACCCGATCTTGAGTTGGTACCAGTATATTTTGATAATCTGAACCGAGTGATGCCGAAGGGTGAATTTTTGCCCGTGCCATTACTTAGCTGTATTTCGATTGGTACACCGATCTGGCTGGAGCCGGGCGAAGGGAAAAACGAATTTCTGACCCGAGCGCGGCAAGCCGTGCTTAACCTAAAAGAAATGTAAGAAGCAAAGTGTTAGATACCCTGTTTGAATTCAACTCGCTCGACTGGGCCACAATCATTTTAATTCTGATTGTGTTTCTTGTGCTTGGGGTGTTGTTCACGGTCGGACAAATCCTACGTCGCCAACCCGAGTCCACCTTTGATAAGGCGATCATTCGTACGTTTAATCGGCGGGTGGGTGCATGGTTGACGATTTGCGTCATGCTCGTGGTTGCTTTGTGCATGAGCAAAGTGGTAACAGTCGTTTTCTTTGGGATTTTATCGTTCTGGGCGCTGCGGGAGTTCATCACCATGACCCCAACTCGCAGGGCGGATCACCGCACTCTGTTCTGGGTCTTTTTTCTATTCACACCGCTGCAATACGTTTTGGTTGGCCTCGATCAATATAACTTTTATACCATCGTGATTCCTGTTTATGCGTCCCTGTTTATTCCGGCTAGGATTGCTTTTACGGGTGATCACAAGCGATTTCTTGAGAGAACTGCCAAGATTCAATTTGGCCTTTTAATTTGTGTTTACGCGTTGAGTCACGCGCCAGCACTTTTGTATCTGGATTTGCAAACCTACGACGACGCGACCCGAACACACGTTCCTTGGGTGGGGAAGCCGACCGGTTTGCTGTTTTTCTTTATTGTGATGGTGCAAGTCAGTGATACGCTTCACTTTGTTTGGGATCGTTTATTCGGGCGATACGTGATTGCTGCAGCGATCAACCCAACGAAGACTTGGGAAGGTTTGATTGGCACCGCTTGTAGTACTGCGGTGGTTGGAATGTTGATTCAGCTTTTACTGCCAAATGTGACCCCATTTACCTGGTACGGCGCGGGCTTCATGGCCATCTTGATCAGCGTGATGGCATCTTCCGGCAGCATGACCATGTCAGCGATCAAACGGGATCGGGGTATTAAAGATTATGGAACGTTGGTGACAGGGCACGCCGGTGTTTTGGATCGGATTGATTCGGTATGCTTTGCCGCTCCAATTTTCTTTCATGTCACGCGTTTCTTTTTGACTGTTTGATAGAAGGTTTTTTAAAACACCCTCCTTATGGAAGATCTAAAAGCGGCCATTGCCCAGTTCCATTTGACCGATGCGATTGAGTTGTCGGACGATGCTCGGCTCAAAAAAGTTCGTCAATATTGCATTCTCCTATGGATTAAGAATGAACAGATGAACTTGACGCGTCATACGACTTGGGAGCAATTCGTTTCTCGCGATTTGGTGGACACATTGCAGCTCGCGTCACTTCTTCCAACAGACTCTCAGGTCTTGGATGTGGGTTCTGGAGGCGGGGTGCCAGGAATGTTGCTGGCCATTTTGCGTCCCGACCTGAAAATCACACTGACGGAATCGGTTGGAAAAAAAGCTGCCGCTTTGGGGGAGTTTGCCGGGGCCTTGGAGTTGGATGTTGAAATTTATAATGAACGTGCCGAAAATATTCTGGACGATTTTCGCTTTGACTTCACTGTGGCACGTGCCGTTGGGCCGATGATTAAGATGTGCCGCTGGTTCGAAGAGCATTGGCCTTCTGTTGGTCGTTTACTAGCGATTAAAGGGCCTAAATGGTCTGAAGAGTTAGCTGAGGCCGAACAAGCTAACTTGACCAGTCGGCTTCAGGTGTCCAAGGTCAAAGAGTATTTAACCCCGGGAACCGATTGGAATAGTGTGATTTTGGAAGTCCAAGCTAAGAAAGAAGTTTCTTAGGCGGTCATGATGGGATGCTCGATGTCTTCCACTTCAGAAGGTCGATCGCTATTAGGATTGAGAAATCAGGTCGTTGATAGAAGTACAAATCACTATGCTTTGTTGCCGTTGTGCTATAGACACCACGAATTCGATGGTCTATACCTGCGACCCGAGTAAAAGATTGTCCACATGCATCAAGTCACGCAGCGGGTTGAACCCTTGCTTTTTCAATACTTAATGCAAATATTGAGGGGTGGTCTTGCCGATAAAAAAAAGCGTGAGCTGCAACGCAGCGTAGCGTTATGATATATAGTTAAGAAAGACCTTTTATAACGGTCACAAAGAGTCAGATATCTCCGGCAACATACGGCTGAGGGACCATTTTTTTGGGTAGGCCAAAATCATTAGTGGCTAGTGCTTAGCACGTCCGATTTTCGTCTGTCTCCCAGTAGCTCCCATCGCTACGTCTTGCTGGAGTATCTAACATTTGCCGCATTGTGCGTTTTCGTCTTTGCGGTTTTTTTATGCGCGGGCCGATAAGCAGCCCCTTTTTTTCTGGTACGATTGAAAGAGAATTTGCTTTGGGTGCCAGACCGGAAGTCGTTTGAATTCAGGTGAAGCTGGCCGAAGATTCTTTTTAACGAAAAACGCTTTACTGTTTGAATCAGGTATCTCAGGATTTAATTAAATGAGTTTTGGTCTGTTGATCTTGATCAATCTGGGGGTTGCTCTGGGCATGATGACGCTCCTGTGGAACATTAGCGTGATGCGCAAGGACGCTTCGGTGGTGGACCCTTTTTGGGGAGCCGGCTTTGTCGTGCTTGCCGCCGTGACGAGCCAGTTGGTGGAAATGCCCGATGTTCGCGTTTGGCTTCTGCTGATCATGATTACTCTCTGGGGCGTCCGGCTAAGCGGTTATTTGATGCTAAGAAATCGTGGTAAGGGAGAGGACCGCCGGTATGTAGCCATGCGAGAGAAGCGTGGCGCTGACTTCTGGTGGTTTAGCCTGTTCAGCGTTTTTTTACTACAAGGTTTCATCATGTGGGTTGTCTCACTGCCGGTTCAGGCTGGGATGTACTTAGCTTCGGGCGAGCCTCTAGGGTTGTTGGATGGTCTTGGTTTTCTTGCTTGGCTGATTGGATTGGGTTTTGAATCAGTGGGTGACTATCAAATGGCCCGATTTCAATCTAATCCCGACAATGAAGGAAAAGTGATGGATCGAGGTTTGTGGGGACTGACGCGGCACCCGAACTACTTTGGAGACTTCATGGTGTGGTGGGGTGTTTATTTGGTTGCACTCTCAGCAGGGGCTTGGTGGACCTTTTTTAGCCCAGCGTTGATGTCTTTCTTTTTGATCAAGGTATCCGGTGTTGCACTGCTAGAAAAAGACATCAGCCACCGACGACCGGGTTACCGAGATTACATTAAGAAGACCAATGCTTTTTTTCCGGGACCGCGACGAACTTTTTCGACCGATACCGACACCTAAAGGTTGATCAAGGGTCGCAAAGTGCTTGATGGGTCTGGGCGAGTAATTTTTTATGTCGCCTATTTTTTTTTGTCGGATTGTGATGATAATAAAGGCTCACTGCTTTGGCGGGACCTAGTGGCTGGGTCGCTTCAATTTTTTGGACTATGCTAGTCTTTTGAGAACCGCCGTTCTTGTTCAACGGAAAAAATAATGCGCCTTGCCAGATTGTTGTTTGCTGTTTGCTGTTTTATTCCCGCCAGTTCATACGGGGAGCGTACTGCGGCTCCAAAGCCTAATCTAATTGTGATTATGGCGGATGATCTCGGCTATGCGGATGTCGGGTTTAATGGGTGTTTGGATATACCGACTCCTCACATCGATTCGATTGCCAGTCGCGGGGTAAAGTGCACCAGCGGTTATGTTGCGTATGCGGTATGTGGACCGAGTCGAGCTGGCTTTATGACGGGTCGATATCCGCAGAGGTTTGGTTTCGAACGCAATCCGCAATACAAGATAGATGATCCGCAGATGGGTCTGCCCTTATCCGAACAGACCATTGCTGACGTCTTGAAGACAGTTGGATATCGATCGGGGATCGTAGGAAAATGGCACTTAGGAGCAAACTCCGTGCATCATCCTTTGGAGCGAGGGTTCGATGAATTCTACGGCCATCTAGGTGGAGGGCATCGCTACTTACCTCAAGACTTAACCATTCAAAAAAGTGAGCAAGCCAAAAACGAGCTAGAGAGTTACCGAACCTGGATCGTCAATAATCGATCGCCCGAAAAACCCACAAAGTATTTGACCGATGATTTCTCGGATGCCGCGGTCCGGTTTGTTGAAAACAACCATTCGCACCCTTTTTTTCTGTTCCTGTCCTACAACGCGCCTCATCTGCCATTGCAGGCAACTGACGATTACTTAGCGCGTGTCTCCCACATTGAAGACCCAAAGCGTCGAACCTATGCGGCAATGATCAGCGCGGTTGATGATGGTGTTGGACGAGTGTTGGCAAAGGTGCATGAGCTGGGGCTAGATGATCGTACCATTGTCTTTTTCCTTTCCGATAATGGAGGCCCCATTTTGAAAAACGCCTCTTGTAATGATCCATTAAGAGGCGGTAAAGGTGATGTCTGGGAAGGGGGATTTCGTGTTCCATTTGCCGTATCTTGGCCATCGCATTTGCCTGCCAACACAATTTATGATCAGCCGGTCAGCGCTTTAGACATTATGGCCACGATTGTCGATTTGAGTGGTGCGACGGTTCGCTCAGACTTTTCACTCGATGGTGTAAATTTAGTGCCGTTTCTCAGTGGTGACGATTTGGCATCCCCACACAAGGCAATCTATCTTCGGAAGTTTGACCAACAACGTTTTGCCGTTCGTAGGGGAGACTATAAATTGGTGATCTCAATAAAGGATTCAAAGTCCAAGCTTTATAATTTGTCGAACGATATCCAAGAAAAGAATGATCTCGGATTCAAGAATCCCAAGGAACTTGCAGAGTTGGACAGATTGCGTCAGGAGTGGGCCAGCCAGTTGATTGAACCTGCATTCTTGGGTCTGATTCATACGGAGAATTATCAAAAGAAGAGAGAGAAGAAGCAGAAGAGACAAAAGAAGTAGTGTTTGATTGCGATAAGATCCTCGAGTTCATTTGTTGAGGGCGGTGGTAAGGCGTTGGAGTTTGATGTATGACGAATCGACAGTATCAGCGGTCGGGGAACCTGTTGCGGGGTGTCTGTTTTGGCTTATTAGGATTTGCGTCAACCTTCAGTCATTCATTGGTAGCTGACGACGCGATAAGTAAACGACCGAATGTGGTGTTAATTGTCTGTGATGATCTCAATGACTATGTTGAAGGTTATGGTGGGCACCCTCAGGCTCGCACGCCCAATATGAAACGTTTGGCCGATAGCGGTATTTCGTTCCATTGCGCACACAGTAACAATCCCGTTTGTGCCCCTTCTCGCAGCAGTTTTTTAACAGGTATATACGGGCACACATCGGGCAACTTGTTTTGGGCGAAATGGTTTCAAAATCCCGTTTTAAAAAACTCGAAAACGATGATGGATTTTTTTCGAGAGAATGGCTATCACGTTGCCGGATCGGGAAAACTGATGCACCATGGGAGGCCTGCTGAATGGGATGAGTTCAAGCACGCGGCGGACTATGGACCGCATGTTTTTGACGGTTCAGAACGAGTCGCACATCCCTCGGTTCCCTTGCCGTTTGGATTGATTGGTGCTGTAGATGGTTCCTTTGCGCCGCTTTCCGATATTCCGTTCGCCAAAGATGACGACCCCAGTAGCGGTTGGATATACGGGAATTGGCGCCGACGGACCCCGTTCAGGTATCGCGGTCCTGCCGATCGCGATCCAACGCCGGACGAGCGAAATGCTAGTTGGGCTGCCGGAAAGCTGAAAGAGTTGGGAAAGGTCTCTGGCCCCCCGTTTTTTTTAGGTGTTGGTTTTATCCGTCCGCATACCCCTCTGCACGTTCCCAAAAAATATTTTGACCTATTTCCGCTAAGCGAGGTGCAATTGCCTTTGGTTAATCCGGGGGATGAAAAAGATACTCATTTTGCGGAAGTGATTTCTGAAGACCACAAAGGGTTGAGGTATTACCGTGACCTCACTGCGTCTTATGCCACGGCAGAAGAGGGGTTAAGGCGGTTCACGCAGGCTTATTTGGCGGCAGTCGCTTCAGTAGACGATTGCATCGGTACCGTACTGGACGCGATTGATAACAACCCCGACCCCTCGATTCGAGATAATACCATCGTGATTGTGACCAGTGACCATGGATGGAACATGGGTGAGAAGCAATTCCTGTTTAAAAATTCACCCTGGGAAGAAAGCACTCGGGTTCCTTTGATCATTCGTGCGCCGGGCGTCGCAAGGGCCGGAAGCGTGTGCCATCGAGCAGTATCACTAATCGATTTGTATCCGACGCTAACGGACCTGTGTGATCTCGAGGGAGACACGCGTAAAAATGATCAGGGGGCACCGTTGGACGGTTACAGCTTGAAGCCCCTGATGGTCGATCCAGATCGCGGGGAGTGGGAAGGGCCGGCCGCCGCCCTGTCGATGATATTTATTGGTAAGAGCCCTGCGACAAAAGATTTACCGCAAGACGTTTTCTGGTCGCCTCGAAGTCAAAACTGGTCGCTTCGGTCTTCTGACTGGCGGTATATTCGTTACCGAGACGGTCAAGAAGAGTTGTACGATCATCGGACCGATCCGAATGAGTGGGCAAATTTGGCGAGTGATCCGATGCATCTTGAAACATTGAGCCAATTGAGAAAACAACTTTTTCAACGGGTTCCCGAACTTGAGGAGTGAAGCGATTCGATAATGGGCAGCACGTTGCTGAAAGCACCTAATCAGCTCCGGCTTTTTATCAGTCGTTGCTTCGGCGGAAGCGGCCGTACTCCCAAAGCAACAAGGATTTTCTCTAGGACGTTTCCTCATTGACCCGTACTGGTTGACATACAACCCAGTAAGCCGCGGCAACACTTGGTTTCATTTATCGCGGTGGATTTGCTGAGTCACTCGGCCGTATCAAGGACTCAAGGACCCTTAAACGCGGGATATCTATAGAAGCCCGGGCTGGGTACATCGCTTGAGTGGCTTGTGCGACGACATCAACAAATTCTGTATAGGATCTTCCGGTAACATCAACAAAACCACATTGGTGATTTTCACGATCCTGTCTGCCTGCCGCTGATTGATCCAGCCATCGGAACCAGTGAATCCCAACATAGCGGGGATTGGCCAGGGCGGAGGCTAGATAGTTGGCGAATGCTAAACCCCGCTGTCGTTGGTCCCAGACCCCTGAAAGCCCCGGGCTGGGTACGCCCCGATCGGAGGCGCCAAAATGAAATTCTCCCACCAGAACGGGGATGTCAATATTGTCTGGTACCTGCGAAGAACGCACCTTCGAGTCATAAACGTTGACTGAAAACACATCGACATGCCCCAGTGCAGCGCGTCCCAAAACATTTGGACCGCGATGCGTTCGGCAGCCTAGATAGAGTTTGTTCGGCAGCATTTCATTAATAATCTTTCGAGTCTTCGAGAAATAAGCTTGTGCAAAATCGAAATACAAAGGATCGATATCCTGAAAGGCGGCTTTGGGAATGGAATCCGATTTCGACTCAAGGACTTCTGACCATTTGGAAAAGTTGGTGCCCCAGACCTTGTTCAACACGATTAGATCTTTGTGTTTTTCTTTCAAACGATCGAGAGCCCAGATTTTCGTTGGTTCTGTTTTGTCCATGGAGTAGATTGCCGGAGTGAACCGATCAGGCCATTCGAGTTCGTTGCCAAGGAAGAGTCCGAGACAGTAAGGATCGTCTTTGGCCCATTGATATTTCTTAAGAATTTTCCGCAGGTCTGATTCAAAGTCAGCTCGAAACGGTGATGGGAAATGTCGTTCTGATTGCCACCACATGGATGCGATCAAGGTATAGGGTGTTCGACCATCTTGTTGTAACGACTGATCTGCCCAAGTCCCCAACGTGTTAATACCCCAGTTCCGTAATCGATCATGAATGCCCGCTCTAGCTTCTGAATTCCAATTTTCGCCGAGCGCTCGTCGGTAGTTCATTGCGGCAAAATTGACCTCAGCTTTTCCTCGGCGAGGTATTCCGATTTGATGGAGCGGGTCCTTCCATTCCGGAAGCCATTCGAAGAAATTTGCCTGCCGGCGTTCGGGTGTCACTTTGGTGCGTGAATCAAAACCAGCGCTGCAAACACCGACGGAGAAAAATAGGTGTCCATCTGGATCAATCAACCACCATTTACCCTCGTGTTTTTGCGTCCGAAAGTGTCCCGTTGCTTTTAGCTTGGGTCCACTGGCCCAGCCACCGTAGCGAGTGAATTCAGGATTCGTAGGTTTGTCCGCAGCCCTACTCAATTCGGTTTTCAGTGAGTCTCGTAATTCGTTGGCATCGCGAGATTTGCCGGGCCACTCTAACGCCCTGACCTGACCTAATGCATCCAGGTAAGGTAGCTGGTAAAGTTTTTTCTCGACTTCTGCATCCTTTGCCCAAGCGAGTATCGGATTATCGATTAACAGATCGATGGTGTCTCGTGATGACCGAATTTCCAGTTTTAAAGCGCGGACGTCATTTGGAAAGAAACGACGCCAATGCATTCGGTGGCCGTTGGGTTTGGCAAGTTGATCACGAAAAATATCCGGTCCGTCATAAGTCGCTTCAAATTTTGGGAATATGAAACCGATCATGGTGGGCTGGCCCGCTGGTGCAACACCCAAGCCCACCGCATGTCGTGACCATCCTAGTGGTTTGCTGTTTTCCAGCTTCGCGTCGATAATTGTCACCCCTTCGTTCTGCGTTTCGACCGGTACACCTGCCAAGTTCCATTGACTGATGTCCCACGCTTCCCCATCTCGAGGGACGAACCGTACCGTCAAAGGGGATTTACCCGTGACTCTCCATTGCTCTCCTTGCCTTTTGATCTGCCCCGTGCCTTCTGATTTGACTTTCATCAAAAGAGACTTTTGAGGCGCGAATAAATCAAGCGTGTTAACGGAGGTTGAGAGCGGAGATGGCAGTGATTCGATTTGCTTGAGAGTCAGAGGGGGAGTACTGCGTTCACCATTGCGAATGCGTGTGAGTTCGGCTTGCATTATTTTGACCCGCGTCTGTTGGGCGGGATCTGCGATCAGATTGTTTTCCTCCATTAGATCGTCCCCGAGATTGTATAACTCTTTGGGTTCAAGTTCTTTGGTGGTGATCAGTTTCCAATTACCTTGCCGTAGCATTTTCATGAGCCGTTGTCCCGGCCCTTTTCCGTTGTTGGCCTGCACCATGAGAAATTCACGAGAGGGCGCACCGGTTTGGCCACGGAGGATTTTGAAGAAAGACTGACTATCGAGGCCTTGGTTAACCGGGAGAGCTTGGCGGGTCAATTCCGATAAGGTTGCGTAAATATCCTGAAGCCCGATGATGGCATCGGAGTGACTGCCGGGCGGGATCACGGAACCCGCAGCGGTGCCATCTCCCCACCGAGCAATCAAAGGGACTCGGTGCCCACCTTCATAGATAAGAGCTTTACTGCCCCGTAAACCGGCGCAGGAATCATGTCCTCCGAGTGCTTGCCCTTTACCCCGTCCACGAGATAGCCCACCATTGTCACTCGTAAAAAGAAACAGAGTATTGTCGAGTTCTCCACTCTGACGAAGTCGATCGACGATTTTACCTAGGGTGACGTCTGCTTCAAAGAGAATGTCGAGATGAGGGTCGCCCGTGACGCCTTTAATCGGCGTTCCATCAAGATCGAGGGGAGGCGAGTGGGGAATATGACATGATTGACAACAGTAGTGAATGAAAAATGGTTGTCGGTTCCCGTTTTTCTGGTTGGTTTGTAAGTGTTGGTTAATGAACTCAAGTGCTTCGTGAGTTAAGGTCGGTCCAGCCATGGACGAATCCCAGTCAGCAGATCCGAATCCGGTTTTTGGAATGATTGAGTTTCCGTAATTTCCGGCTTCCCAAATCTTGAGAGATTCGGCCGAACCGACCAACCGACCGTTCTCAAAAGCAATGTAGGGAGGCCCTTGGATTCCTTGAGGGAGTTCAAACGCATAGTCGAAACCCTGACTGGCTGGAGTTTCGGTTGTGGGACGGTCAAAGTCGATGTCTTGGTAATCCAGCTTCCATTTGACCGGTTTTCCGGTTGTTTTACTAAAAACGGTCCCTCCTAAATGAACCTTCCCAATAAAGGCGGTTTGATAACCCGCGTTTTGCATTAGGTGTCCCAGCGTTTTTTGTCCGGGGAAAATTTGTGAGCGTTGATGGAAGAGCCAGGTTCCATTTTCTAGTCGGCCTCGCCAAGGATAATTACCGGTTAACACACTGTAACGCGAGGGGGCGCATACGGCTGCAGGCGCGTGAGCATCTGAGAAGACCATACCCTTTGCTGCCATCGCTTCGAGATTGGGCATCGCTACTTTGGCAGCCGGATTGTAAACACGGCTATCACCATACCCCATGTCGTCCATTAAAAAGACCACGACATTTGGCGGATCTGCAGCTGTTGCTACATTGACTGAATAACAAATGGCGAAACCGAGTAACGCGATTCTTTTAAAAATGTAGGGAGGCATGGTAAGGCTCTTTTGCAGAAAGTGCCAATTCAAAATGGCATGATGACGGACGGAGGAACCGATGCGGTGCTATTTGTCTTTGCCGGAATTTTGCATTTCCAGTTTCGCTTTGTGCGCTTTGAATTCGGGCCAATTGAGTTTGCCATCGCCGTCGGTATCGGCTTCGGGGTGCTTGCGGAAGTGTTGGTTCTTCCAGTACTCCGCATTTTTAACGACCGGCGGTGATTTTTGCGGTTTCGGTTTCAACTGTTTTTTTGGTTGCGGTGGCGGAGTCGTTGTTTGGGGAAGTCGGCTTGCAAGTTGCTGGCGAAACCGTTTGATTCTAGGGGCTTGTTCGGGGGCGTCGGCCAGATTGGTCCACTCATACGGATCTTGCTGAGTTTGGTACAGTTCCTCTTTTCCATTTTCGTAACGGATGTAACGCCAGTCGTGGGAACGAAGCGAATAACTCTCAGCCAAAGGGTCGTATTGAAGTCGCCATTTATAGAGTGCCGTCAGTGCGGCATCGCCTCCAGTCCATTCTCCCAATTGGGGGTTTTGAAGGAGTGGCTTCAAACTGTGACCGTCTATCTCGTGTCCGCGATCATTTTTCACCGTTTCGCCGGTCAGCTCACAGAGATCAATGAGTGTCGGGTACAGATCGATTAACGAGACCGGTTGGGTCGAGAACGCCCCAGCCTGAGAGGTCCCCGGCGAGCGAATGATGAGAGGGATTCGAGTGCTCTCCTGCCAAAGCGAGTTCTTGTAAAGGTAGTCTTTTTCTCCCATGCCCCAGCCGTGATCACTGGTAAGAATGACAATCGTATTGTCACGGAGCCCGGTTCTATCTAGCGTGTCTAGAATCTTTCCGATTTGTTCATCGACCGATGCGACACTTGCGAGATAGGCTTGGATGAATCGTCGTAGGGCTTCGTCTTGAGAGTCATACGAAGCGACGAGGTCTTGAAACAGCCGCGTTCCCATGTCAGCCGTTCTTTCTGAATTGGGCTCTTTTCCTGCCGGTAGGCCGCGAACGGTTCGAGCATGGGTGTCGTCGATATCGCCAGGTTGGATAACCGGCAGCGTGATCGAATCGAGTGGGAACTGATCGAAAAATCGTTGCGGGACGATAAGGGGTGTGTGAGGTCGTATGAAACCGACTCCCATAAAAAAAGGCTGATCTTGTTTTTCACTTGCAAGTTCCTGCAATCGTTTGACCGCCCAGTGCCCATTCTTTTCATCGGCCGTCATGCTCGAAGCGTCACCCATGCCGACGGTGAGTGGGCGAATTTCATTCCAGCTGCCAGTTAACCATGAGTAGGTCTTTCCGTTTTGGAAGGTCCGCTCATTAAAATCAATTAAGGGGCCGAAAGATCCGTCTATCTGACCGATGTCACGAAAAGGGGCTGGAACATCCGGGTGTGCGACGCGGTCGGTTCCATCAAATGCAAACGGTCCGTAGTCGGACTGATTTCCAAATTCGTCCCATTGCTTGCGCACCAGATGATGCATTAGCTTTCCGGTGCCCAACGTGTAATATCCGTTGGCACGAAAGTGCTCCATGAGCGTTCGGGAGTTGTTGAGTACTTCGTATGTGTTCCAGCGGTCAAACCCGTAGCATCCGGAATGGTGCGGGTAGATACCAGTAAAACAGCTGGCCCGGGAGGGGCCGCAGATCGGAATATTGCAGTGAGCTTGAGTGAAGGTAACACCGGTCTGACTTAGCCTTTTCATATTGGGTGTTTTGGATTGGGGATGACCGTCGAATCCTTCAACATAGTCATTGAGGTCATCACAGAAGATTAGGAGGACATTAGGTTGTTCAGCATTTAGGGACGGACCCGTTAAGCCGCAGACGAGTCCCATTACGACAACTATTTTTTTAAAAAGGTTCATAAGGAATATGGGTGATGTGGGTTTGATGAACGGGGTTGGGGGATTGCTGTTCGATCCGACTGAGGCAGAGTTGGAAGCGACGCTTTCGACGAATGTTTTGTAAACGTAGGGTACTCACGAGTGCGTGTGAATGAGCGATGTCCTTGTCAGGTGTTTTATTTTTTTAAAAACCTTAATTTTTTTTAAAAGGCGTTTTGACAACTTGAATCCGGCAAAAATAAGGATGTGGTGTCTTCTCTAAATTCACTTTGACGTGATTGTTACCCTTAGTATTATACAACGGTTACCGAAGGTAAGGCAGTTGCTGTTGGGTCCAAGTAGACCGGATTTTATTGCTGATTGACTTGGCTTTATTATGCGATCCGTAATAAAATACTGTTCTTCGGTACGCTGGGTTCGAGTGACAGTTGGTCGTTCTGTCATCTGACCTGGGTGGTTCGGTTTCACCTTTGAGATGATTCAATCGTTGGAATGATTTGAAATGCGTTTGTTTTTCGGTTTCACGGTAATTTGGTGCTGTTTCTGTGGGCTTTTGCGAGCGCAAGAATCAGTCGATTTCCAACGCGATATTCAACCTATTTTGGAAGAACATTGCTGGCACTGTCACGGTGAAGACGAGCAAGAGTCAGGTTTGCGACTCGATCAGCGAAACGCAATGTTACAAGGAGGGGATTACGGCCAGCCTACGGTAGTGCCCGGTAAGCCGGAAAAGAGCTATCTGATGGAGGTGGTTCAGCATGTCGATCCGGATATGGCGATGCCACCTGATGAAGATAAGTTGTCGGAACGGAAAATTGGGCTGCTACGACAGTGGATTGAATCGGGGGCGAGCTGGCCAGGTCAGATGCAAGCGGTCGAGCGTGAAAAGTCCAGCCATTGGTCGTTTCAGCCCGTTGTTCGCCCCTCGCCACCAACTGATTTTAATTCAAGTTCAGCCATCGACGCATTTTTGGCCAAGCGTCTGCGGGAGAAGGGACTCGATTTTTCAGATCCGGTCGATCCTCGAACATTGCTCCGTAGAGTTTCGATCGTTCTAACTGGTTTGGCCCCGACTCCGCAGCAAACGACTTCTTTCCTCCGTTCCTTTGAGGAGGATCCAGAATCGGCCTATCAAAAACAGGTTGATCAGCTATTGAAATCTAGGCAATTCGGAGAACGATGGGCTCAGCATTGGTTAGATGTGATTCGTTGGGCAGAGACCAATGGTTCCGAAAGCAATTTGTACCGAAAGAATTCCTGGATCTATCGAGATTATGTGATTCGTTCGTTTAATGAAGATAAGCCTTACGATCAGTTTCTCGAGGAGCAAATGGCTGGGGACACGCTTGGCGTGGGCGAGGCGACGGGTTATTTAGTTGCAGGTCCTCACGTCCCCGAGGCGACGGTCGGCCAAGAGCCAACGGCTCGACGACAGGCTCGCGCCGATCGAATGGACGAGATACTGCAAACCGTAGGCGCTTCAGCATTGGGACTGTCCATTGGCTGTGCCCGATGTCATAACCACAAGTTTGATCCCATTTCGATCAAAGACTACTATGCCATGTCGGCTGTTTTCCAGGATATTGAATTTGGCAGTCGTTTTCCGGAAATGACAGTGGATCATCCGCGGAGGGTGCGTGGACAACAGATCGATGCTGAACTGAAAACGCAGCGTGCCGTTCTGCGGAAAACGGGCCCGTGGCAGGAAGAGTGGGTGGGCTACCGCGAGCTGCACTTTCCATCGACTACTACGGAGGCCGTGCGAGTCACGTTTCAATGGAAAGGGGTCCGCGTAGACGAGCTTGAAATTTTAGGGCCTCAGGAGTGGGAAAAGAACCTCGCTCTGAAATCCAACGGGACGGTGGCCAAATCAGCCAAGGCGCACGAGCAGCCACGCGGTGACTTGTGGAAGATACACGATGGGAATTATGGAACTGAGGGGTGGGCCGCCCGAGCCCCGCAGGATGGGAACGAAAAACCTTGGGTAGAATTTACCTTTACCGAGCCTCAGGATATCAATCGCATTCGAATCAGTTCCAATCGTCAAGACTTCATGCAAACCGATTACCTTCAGGGGATGAACAAGTTTAATTTTGGCCCCTTGGTAGTGGAAGCTCGAGACCAGACGGGGCGGTGGAGGAGAGTATTTGTCTCGGGTCGACTCGCTCAATTAGATGAGCAGCACCCAATTCGGAAACCGGCATTGAAAGCGGTTCAGGACTCCATCCAACAGTTGGCCGATGAAGGGCCCAAACCTAGTTTTGTTGGTAAATTGATCCAACCAATGAGGTCTTTTGTTTTGCAGCGAGGAAGTCCTGAAGATCCACGCGACGAAGTGTTCGCCTCGGGTTTGACCGAGTTGGACGGTGGGCTGGGAATTTCGCCGCAAGCGAAGGGAGCGGAACGCAGATTGGCATTCGCTCAATGGTTAACCCAACCCGATCATCCTTTAACGGCCCGAGTCGCAGCCAATCGATTGTGGTATCACATCTTCGGAACTGGAATCGTAGCCACGACGGCTGATTTTGGCTTGGCAGGTAGTCCTCCGACGCATCCCGAACTGCTGGACTGGTTGGCTAGTGAACTGCGTGAACCCACTGATCCGGATGTTGATTCCTGGTCGATGAAACATCTGATACGACTGATGGTCTTGTCTCAAGCCTTTCGACAAAACAACCAACCGCGAGAGGATGGTTTGCGGGTGGATGCCGATTCGCGATTGTTGTGGAGGTTCCCACCTCGCCGAATGACGGCGGAGGCGATTCGTGACGCGATCCTGCAGGGATCGAATTCGTTGAGCTTGTCATCGGGAGGCAAGAGTTACCGGATTCACGATGTCAAGAAACGCTACGCTCAGTGGGAAGTAACAGACAATCATGGACCGCAGACATGGCGGCGAATGATCTATCAAGAACGGATGCGGCGTGTCGATGACAAGATGTTTACGGCATTTGATTTTCCCGATTGTGGTCAAGTCCGTCCTCAGCGACCGATTTCAACCACTCCCTTGCAAGCCCTGAATCTTTTGAACAGTGATTTTATCATGGAGCAGTCTGATCGACTGGCTGTCCGAGTGATGGACGAGTCAGGAGACGACCCCGAAGTGGCGATTGGCCGCTGTTTCGAATTGCTGTTGGGTCGTCGTGTTGAGGCAGCGGAGTTGCAAGCCTGTTTGGAATTAGCTGAATCGCACGGGATGACGATGGTCTGCCGGGCATTATTAAACTCAAATGAATTTTCCTTATTGCAGTGACCTGATGAAACTATGACGCATCCCGAGAAACTTTCACTTCACGGTCGAAGAATGTTGGACCGCCGCCGATTTTTGGGGACGGCTGGGTTATCGATCAGCGGCATCGCGTTGACGAGTTTGTTGGCCGCAGACGGATTGCTGGCCGATGACCAACCTCTCACGGCCGGTGGTAAGATGCCGGTTCGCCCAAAGATCGATCCTCATCGCCCTTACGCGCCTCGTCCGGCGCATTTTGAAATGCCTGCCAAGCAGGTATTGGTCATCTACTGTCCGGGTGCCGTCAGTCACGTTGATACCTTTGACTATAAGCCAGAGCTTTTTAAGCAGAATGGTAAAAAGCCGCCCGGTTTACCAGCGGTTACGTTTGAGGGACCAACGGGAAATATTGCCCAGCCGTTTTGGAAGTTCAAGCCAAGGGGAGAGACGGGTAAAATGGTGTCCGATCTGATTCCCCATTTAGCGGAACAGGTTGATGAATTTTGTTTTTTCCACGCATTGACGACTGAAACCAGTGCCCATCCCCAAGGAGAAAATTTCTTCAACACCGGCTTCACGATGGAAGGGTTCCCCTCATTGGGGGCGTGGGTGACCTATGCCCTAGGCACTGAAAATCAGGAGCTACCATCGTTCGTGGCGATCAACGATCCTAGGGGTTTAGCTCGCAGCGGTAAGAACAATTTCGGTAATGGATTCTTACCCGCTGCTTTTCAGGGCACCGATTTCAATGCCAAGCACCCGCCGTCGAATCTATACCGTCCCAGTCGGGTGTCCTCCAAGGCCGATCGTGGAACGGTTGATCTGCTGCAAAAATTGAACGCGCAGCATTTGGAGCGATTCCCCGGAGACGCTGATTTAGCAGGCCGGATTGCGAGCTATGAGTTGGCTGGAAAAATGCAAACCTCCGTACCTTCGGTGATGGACCTCTCGTCCGAGACAGCGGCGACATTGAAATCCTATGGTGTCGAAGGGGGGAGTCAGCTTCGTGGCGAATATGCCAAGAATTGTATCTTGGCCCGTAAGTTGTTAGAGCAGGGCGTACGTGTTGTTCAGTTGTTCAATGGAAGTGATCCATCGGGAGGGAATGGGATTACGAATTGGGACTCTCATTCCAACATTGCCGATACGCATGCGATGCAGGCAGAAATCATGGATCAACCTACTGCTGCCCTGATCGCCGACTTAAAACAGCGAGGAATGTTGGAGAATACTCTGGTCGTCTGGGCGACGGAATTTGGGCGTATGCCGTTCCTGCAAGCTAACGGCACTGGCCGAGATCATAATCCTGGCGCCTTCACCTGTTTTTTAGCCGGAGCGGGGGTTAAGAAAGGTTTTAGTTACGGTGAAAGTGACAACTTTGGATTTAAAGCGGCCGTCAATCCAACGTCGGTGTATGACTTCAATGCAACTTTATTACACTTGATGGGATTGGATCACGAGCGACTCACGTTTTATCACAATGGCTTGGAACGTCGCTTGACGAACGTCCATGGCCACGTTGTTCGAGATGTCTTGGCCTGAGTAGAGGACGATCACTTTTGGGAACTCTGATTCCCATTTAGGTGGGACAAATGTTTGTCCAAGTAACCCCGGCTCCGATTGATTTCACCGGTCACCTGTTTCGCGGATTCAAGAATAGAAATGCCACGAGGTACCGGGTGCATAAAGATCTCGGTCCAACCGGAATAATTAATTTTTCTCAAGGCTTTGAGAATTGGTTTGAAATCGAGCGGGCCGCGTCCAGGCAATTGAAGCATTTCTTGTTCCTTAGGCAGGCGTTGGTGACACCCATTTCCGTGTTGCCACGCATAGAAAACTTCAATCGCGTTATCCAGTGAGATAACCAACGAAGCAATCGCTTTAGCATCTTGCGGCAGGTGATAGGGCGCCAGTGCGATACCGATTCGCTCGTTGGGGCGCATGTCAACCAACCATTTGAGTGAATCGGCTGATTCGAACAGGCCGTTGGCATGATTTTCAATGGCAATCGTCACGTTCGTTTCTTCGGCTCTTGCCAGATGCGGTTTCATCTTTTCGATAAAGCTTTTGATCGCCGACTTGAGCGAATCGCCTCGCATCCCTGCCGGCCCACCACCGCCGGTAACGATCGTTTTGCAGCCAAAACGACTCGCTAGTTTCATTTCATTACTTAAACCAAAGGGACCCAATTTGTATTGCGTGAGGCAGCCGATTTGCACATTATTTTTTTCAAGCAGTTCGCTGAATCTCTGCTCGCCCAGATCGTCTAATTGTTCTCGTTGATTTCCATGTACTTTGGGCCATAGGTCGATCGCTATCGCCCCGGTTTGTGCCACTTCAGGTAGGATCTCCCCTATATAGAGGTAACCATACATGCACGAGGCCAATAGGTAGTTCAACTGAAAGGTTCGAGGATCGGATCCGATCGTATCACCAACAACGGCGGTGGCTGCGAGGGACGCAGTCACCCCACTAAATTGACGGCGTGTCAGTCGGCTCAGCGTTGGTTGTTTTTGAAAATGCTGCATGCTAACCTTTTTTTTCATCAGCCGATTTCGAATCCGGCGCGTTGCTCTCGTCTCAAATACCCATTTGCCTGCGGGTCATTCACAAACATTTCACGATTCGAGTTCCATATTAATGGGCGGTTACAACGCAAAGCGATGTTGACCATGTGGCAGGTGCTGACGCTACGATGTTGACTTTCTAAATCGGATATGGGTTGGTGGCGACTATCGATGCAATCGAAGAAATTTCCCATGTGGTTGACGATCGCATCTAATTTGCCTGTCCGTTCGGGGCGCTCTTGATTGTCGTGGGCATAACAGGTGAACGCCTCTCGGGGTAGCGGATAATCCTGTAAGGCGTCGACCGGGGTGCCGGCAAGCGTTCCACGATTGACAAAAATCCTTCCTGCATCGCCCTCAAATAGAATCCCACGGCGACCGGTGTCAGCGACATGCAATTCCACACCATTCGCGTAGAGAATCTTTGCCGAAAAATCAGTGGCCACGTTGTAGCCATTTTCGACCGTTGGAAATCTGCCCTGTCCTTCGATTCGCACGGGCAAGCTATCGATCGCCCATTGTGCGATATCGATATGGTGCGCTCCCCAATCTGTTATCTTGCCGCCCGAGTATTCTTGCCACCAACGAAATGTGTAATGACACCGCTCCGGCATATAGGGTACGTTGGCGGTTTGTCCTTGCCATAGATCCCAGTTGATGTGCGATGGAACCGGAGTTGGTTTAAACGGCCCTCCTTGTGGATTCTTGTCCGTGTTGCAGGTCACCTTTTTTAATTTTCCAATGCGTCCCTGCCGAACCATCTCTACTGCGCGACGGAACCGGTGATCGCTTCGTTGCCAGGTGCCCACTTGTACCACTTGGCTTGATTTGCCGACGGTATCCCGAAGAATCTTTCCTTCATCAATAGTTAGTGTCAAAGGCTTTTCGCAATAGACGTCTTTGCCGGCGGCCACGGCGTCAATCAACATTTGGGTATGCCAATGATCCGGCGCACCAATCAAGACGACATCGATAGATTGGTTATTCAGCATGTCCCGATAATTTTCGTAAATTCTGGGGGTGCTTCCAAAACTTGCCCTAGCTTGCTCACGTACATGACGGTCGACGTCGGCAATCGCGACGATATCACCATACATGCGGGCCTTCTCGGTAATCACGCTACCCTGATAGCGCATTCCGACCGCAGCGACACCAGCTCGTTCCACCCTCGCGCGAGGTCGCTCTTTCGCGGGTTGTGATGCTCTCTTGAACCAAGGTAAGCCCGACGCAAAGAGGGCGGATTGTCCGATGAATTGACGTCTGGAAGAGAAAGAACGAACCACAGGTATCCTTGATTTATATTAGGGACGGGTAGTTGGTTTTGAAGTTCATCTTAACGTATTGAGGGGAGGCACTCCCCTGACACGTAAACCGAAGATTGACTTCACAAGCCGAATCTTTCGGTTGGTCTTTTACCGAACGTCGATAGGGCCCTTGTTCATGTGCTGTAGGTGGTTCGAGTAGTCTTCGCCTACAAAAACGGAAACGGACACTTTTTTTTGTGAATAGTCGGTCGGCAGTTGGAAGGAAACGGTCAACTCGCCTGTGCCTTCGACATTTTTGACAATCCTTTTGATCCATTTCCCCTCGGCATTTTTTAGCGTTACATGAAATTTCTGCTGCCCCAACGCACCGTCGATTTGGTGTCGAATCAAAACGGGAAAAGCTTGGCCCCGTTCCGCATGACTTGGTAATTCGATCTCGAACAATTCCTGTTTTTGCTTTTTGTTACGGGGTCGATTTTTCTGGCCCTTAGTCGATTTTTGCTTTCTTTCCTGTGCGCTTCGCCGATCCGCTTCTGCTTGGACTTTGTCCACATAGGCACTAACCAAGGCGGGATTATCCCGATTCTGGAACACCGGCAGAAGGGGGTCGTTCGATTCTCGCATGATCTTCTCCATTGCCAGTCGGTGTTTGGCNAGTGGCTTGGCGTAATTGGGGTCATCGATCAAGTTGTTCAATGCATCGGGATCATTTTCATAATCATAAAATTCTTCAGGAACACCATGTTGAAACAAATTCAAACGAGCCGCAATTTCAGGATTTTCAGCCGCGACCTGGTTCATGGCACGAAACGTTAGCGTTCCTGTCGTGGCCGTTCGAAAAGTTCGCTTGCCGTCTGACCATGGGTTAAAGATGTAGCCGAATTTTTTGGATTCAACACTTCTCATCGGGCTGCGATTTCGCCCTGAGTTTTCGTTATGGAATTTATACACCACATCTCTGCCTGTTTGACCCTCGCCGCGTAGGGTCGGGAGGAATGACGTCCCGTCTAATCCGCTTGGTGGCGTTTCCTGAATGATGTCCAGTAAAGTGGGCACCAGATCGACAGCTGAAATCATGTGTTCCTTGTCGATACTTCCCGGTTTGGTGACGCCTGGCCACCTCACAATCCAAGGAGTTCGCGTGCTGTGATGCCAGACAGCTGTTTTGGCAAAGGGCAGCGGCATCCCATGATCGGAGAGGAATATCACGACGGTGTCATCCTCTTTGCCGGATTCTTTCAGCGCTCTCAAGACTTCCCCAAGACAATCGTCTGCGCGGCGAACGGAGGAGTAGTAATGGGCAAGTTCCAAGCGAATATCTGGATGGTCAAACAAGAACCCTGGAATGGGCACTTCGTCGGGCGTGAAAATATGGGATGGGACGTGAGGGTCGGCAACGGCCTTGCCTTTACCGTTCATTCCGTAAAACGGCTTGTGCGGATCGGATATGTTCACGTTCAAACAGAATGGCTGGTTGGCCGCCAACGCCATTTCGATTCCTCGTTTGGTTGAGTTGTAATAGGATTTTGGATCCTTGACGTGTTGTTTCTTGTTGTCGATTAAGGACAGGTCGGCGTCCCAAGCGTACGGTTGATAGGGAGTTGAGTGGGTGATTTTACCGCGAATGCCAACAAAGTAGCCCGCTTGTTTCATCAGGTCGACTAGGTGGGGGTGACTTGCATCTTTAACTTGATAAAAACCTTCGACCCCCGTGTTATGTGAGTAGCGACCTGAAAACAGCACGTTTCTTGATGGGTAGCAGCTGCCCGTTTGAACGTGCGCGTAATGGTACCGCAAGCTTTCTTTGGCAAGTTGATCGATATGCGGTGTGGTGTGGGGTAAATCGCACCCGAAGACACCAACCGAATCGCAATTCATGTCATCCACAGTAATGATTAAGACGTTGGGTTTCCTCGCATCGTTCCCGTTTACTTCTGTCGATATACCGATACCGCAAAAGAAGGCCGTCGCTAAAAATGCGATTGTGATGCGCGCTATCATTACGATATTTCCTCTGTTTGGGTTGCATTCACGAGACTGTATCCGTTAAGAATAAATGGCCGCCTCGACAATGGACACCCCTAATTCTTTTACTCTCATCTTCAAAAGTTAGATCGCGATTTTTGGGTTGCGGTCCATGGGCACAATAGGGTCGATACCAAGGTGCGAGTCAGGTGGGCTGACGAGCGAACTGAAGGGTACTGACCCCGATGTTTGCCTCGGCAACACGGATACGATTAATCTCAAGTTTATTATATTGCGTCGCCTTTCTTTTTATGAATGTTAACGTGTCGTTTTCAATAAAAATATTTTCTGCTTGCAGCCTTACTCAATCGATGGTCCGAAGGTGGGGTGCATGCCGTTCGTTTTGAATTAAGGCTTGTCTGGTTCCACTCAAATGAGGGTGCCATTGGGTCGGTCGTCCCCTTGCTGGAGTCTTTAATCTGTTCGATCATGACCACCTTAAAGAGGAGGGGAGTGACGTGATGAACCTAATGGCCCCGAGTGTGATTCTTCGGGATGTAGTCAAACGCTTTGATGGCGACGTCGACGTTGTTGATCATTTGAATTTAGAGATTTCGGCGGGCCATTTTGTGGTCTTGCTGGGACCCACCGGGTGCGGCAAGACCACCGTGCTCCGAATGGTGGGTGGGTTAGAGCAACCGGACCAAGGACAGATTGATTTTTCTCAGGCTGTTCCGCAGACCTCGTTTTGTTTCCAAGAGCCTCGCTTGCTGCCTTGGCGTACGGTCGAGCAGAACGTCGTGTTGCCACTGGAATTAGCTAAGCAAACCGAGACCGACCGGCGGGTGCGAGAGGTGCTTGAGCTGGTCGGATTGACCGATGCTGCCCAGAGATTGCCAGCTGCGTTGTCGGGCGGAATGAAGATGCGAACCTCCTTGGCACGAGCGCTGGTAGCCGATCCCAAACTACTCTTGCTGGACGAACCGTTCGGCGCCTTAGATGAAGTGACGCGTTTTCGCTTAGACGAGGATGTAGCACGTCTGATGCGAGATCGCGAAACGACGGTACTGATGGTGACCCACTCTATTCAGGAAGCGGTTTTTTTAGCGGATGAAGTGATTGTGTTATCCTCGCGTCCAGCTTGCATTGTGAAGCGATTCCAAATTGATTTCGGTGAGCGGGTGCCAGAGTTACGAGCGACACCTGAGTTTGCTGCCATGACGTCGGAAATTTATCAGTCGCTGCTGGCAGGGATGGGAGAGTCGTTATGAACGGATTTTTCCGCATGTGGTTTTTTCTGTGGCCGCCCATGCTGGTGGTTGCCTTTTTGGTGGTGGGATGGCAAGTGTTAGTGCTGATGATGGGGGTTCCTCCTTACATGTTGCCATCACCATGGCAGGTTGGTGAAGCGTTACTGGAACAACCTCAACGTTTGCTGGCAGCCTCCTCCCGGACCGCCATTGCCATGCTTATGGGATTCCTTTGCTCCGCCATTGGAGGCGTGGTTTTGGGGAGTTGCTTGACACTCGTTCCATTAGCTCGCCGTGGCATCTATCCATTGACGTTGATTCTTCAGATGGTTCCGCTAGTGGCGATTGCGCCGATGTTGGTCGTCTGGTTCGGTTGGGGTATCCCCAGTGTTGTAGCGGCTGCATGCATCGTTTCGATTTTCCCTGTCATCGCCAGCACTCTCGATGGGTTGCAATCGGTCGATCCAGGATTGAAAGAGCTGTTCCGGATTTATGGCGCCGGAAGGATGAAAACCTGGATGCTGCTTGGGTTCCCTTCCTCGTTACCAAGTATTTTTACCGGTTTGAGAATTGCGGCAGGACTTGCGGTGATTGGCGCTATCGTGGGAGAATTTGTCGGGTCTTATGGAGGAGATAGTGCGCCGCTCGGATCGGTCATTACAAGTGCTCTAAAACAGACTCGGACGGACGTAGTCTTTGCTGCCATTATCTTAGCGGCGGGACTTGGGTTCGCGTTGTTTGGTATGGTCAATCTACTGGGTTGGTGGTGTTTGCGAAGATGGCACACCTCTGTGCGATAACTCCAATAAATAAAGTCTTACAGAAAGTTTTTTGAATGTTGACTCGATTGCTTTTTCCGATTCTCGTTGCAGTGTTGATAGGGTGTGGTACGAACTCGTCGACCCCAAGCGGTGCGGTAAAAGTGCAGGTCCAGCTGAACTGGTTTCCAGAATCCGAGTTTGGCGGGCTTTACGAGGCGCAACAACAGGGCTTTTTTCGAAATACCGGATTGGAAGTGGAATTGCTCAAAGGTGGCCCGAGTGTCCCGGCACCTCAAATGGTGGCCAGCGGGCAAGTAGATTTTGCGATTGTTTCAGGACCACAATTGTTGGCATTGCGATCTCAAGGCGCAAAAGTGACTGGGATCTTTGCAACGTTTCAGCAAAATCCGCGGGGAGTCGTTGTGCCCGCGGATTCCAAATACCCAAACCTCGAGGCTCTGTGGAAAAGCTCTGCTACCGTGATGGGCGAGAGTGGGTTGGAGTTCATTCAGTGGTTGAATCGGGATTACGGAGGCAAGAATCTGTCCTTCGTACCTTATAGTGGTTCTCTGGCTCCGTTCATTGCGAAAAAAGTAGATGCCATGCAATGCTTTGCAACAGCCGAACCTGTTCAGTTAACCTTGGACAACGTTCCCAATAAGGTCTTTCTCGTTGCCGAGACAGGTTACAACCCCTACGTTACCGTGATTGCTGTCAACGATGACTTTTTGGAAAAAAACCCACGGCTTGTGGCTGATTTTACTTCGGCCCTTCGTCGAGGTTGGGAGGCCTATTTGAAGTCACCGAATAAGACCAATCAGCATATGCATAAATTGAATCCAGACATGACCTTGGAGGTGCTTTCAAAATCGAGTGCGATGCTTCCTGATTTTGTTGAGTCGAACGAAACCCGTCAGAAGGCCATTGGTTGGATGACTAAAAATCGTTGGAGCACCTTGGAAAAACAGCTGGTCGATATGGGGCAACTCGATTCGGAAGCGGCGGCAAAGGTCGGAACGCCCTTTTTCAATCCCCCTTTAGTGGATCAGCAATAGGGAAACTGCCTCGCGTGCTTTGTCTCTCGCAGCCATTGGGCCTATTCCGTTTAAATGGTTGTCCCCAGCGAAGGGTTGTGATTTTTTCGGAAAACGTATCTGTTCCGAGCGCAAACGCGTTTATTTTAGTTTGGCTGGTTGTCAATCCTGGGTCGGTTGGATCATACTGAATTTCCGATTTGGTTACCTCGAAAGCGAACGCTTAGAATGCCGAATACCAAATCCGACTGAATGAGAAACAGTATGAGACACAGCATGAGAAACACATCCTTTCGCGGCTTCGGTTTGATTGCGGTCTTCCTACTGTTTTGGTTGTCTCCCCCCGTTAGCGCTTCGATTTACAACAATAATTGGAGAGATATTACGGACGGTTTGTCGAATACATTAACGTTCGTCGATTCGGTTACGGGCGATCCATCCCAGTTCACCGCGGGAACTGGTTGGACGATCGAGCAAGATGCCGATATTTTTAATCAAGAGCTCTACGAGCGTCCAATAAGTCAAGGTTTTCAGTCGACCGTTCAGGGAGCTCCTGCCTTCGATAAATATCATGAAGCCTTGGATATTATCGGTGGTGAATACGGTATAGATCAGGCAAATGGAGTCGCCTACTTTGCAATTGATCTAAATGGGCAAAACGAACGAACGGCCGATGGTAGCGCCGACTCGGTCGGTTTCAAATATTTTTATCGAATTCGAGTTTCGGGAAACGCCGATTTTTTTGGCGGATATATGTTTGGAGTCAAAGACCCGGACGGGAATTCGGTCGGGAACTCATTTGATAATTCAAATAGCTACAAAGCCACACAGATGTGGAGCGACGCGAGCGCTGAATGGGTGACCGGTAGTGGCCTGACCACAACCGGCGAAGGGACCGATGGTTATGATGAATTCACCAGTGAGGGTGATTCGAATAAAATACGGTCACGAATTATTGGTGACTCGGTGGAGTTTGCGGTGAACTATCAAGCTTTGGGAATCGAGACCTCGGTTTTTTCAAATATCATCTTTGAAGCGACACAGGGCCTAACTGACCCGCAAAATTACTTTTGGAATGACCAATACAATTTTAACCAAGCGGGTTCTCCTTATGACCCGAGTGGTCCCCCACAGAACGTCTACGAATTGGATACGTTGAAAGGTTCCGAGGAACAATCGACGGTGCCTGAGCCCGCTTCCTTCACTGCTTGGCTTGTTTTGGGCTGTCTCGCAAGCATTGGCCGCAGGAAGAACTCGCGATAGGGCGTTCACCTTCACTGAACCGTTTCTTTTCAGGTTTTCCCATTCGACAAATTTCGTCCAACGGGATAAATTACGGGTTCGAGACGTTTGTGTTTCGGGGCCGGTAGCTCAGTTGGTTAGAGCAGGGGACTCATAATCCCTTTGTCGCGGGTTCGAGTCCTGCCCGGCCTATTGAATCATATCTAACAGTCTGTACAGGTTTGAAGATTCGTTGTTTAACGATGTCGGCTTCGTGTTTTGCGCTGTTCGCGTCCCCATTCCAGTTAAAATAAGAGTTTCTTTCGGCACCCAGGTTTTTGGGATTTTGTATGGACTGATGGTCAGTGGCCGCACGTTTAATAAGAGTGGCGTTCTTGACTTATTCTTACGGTGGATCAGGCAATGAAAAACTCGTTAATCTTATCGGTTTGTCTTGTATTTCTCGGGTCGGCTTGTTGTTGTGGACAGCGTGGCAACAGCAACCAAGGAACGCGTAGTGCGATGGATGTTCCCGACAATCCACAGGCTGTCGGTGACGCCGGGGTTGCTTGGTATACGACTTGGGAGACCGGACTGTCCGAAGCAAGACGGTCCAACCGACCAATCTTTTTCATGTCGGCTGCGACGACCTGTTCGGGGATATCGGGTGTGTTCTGACCGGGCTATACCAAAACGCAGAACAGTTTGTTCGCGGATGAAGACTTCATTAAAGCCTCGCGTAAATTTGTTTGTGTTCGAATAGAGACCTATGAGAGCAAGGATTCAGAGGAAAAAGTTCGCGCATTACTTGGCGGGGCTTTTGCGAACACCGCCTTTTGCATTTTTGATCCTGAAGGTAAAGAACGTTTGTCACGCGCGGGACGTGGCCCATCTATGGTTTTGAGCAGCCGAGGAGGTCGAGGCGGCCAATTGCGCGGTGACGCGGGAGTCATTCAGCGAATGAATCAAATCGCTGCAAATTATAAAACGAGGGGGCAAAAAGCAGATGCCGTACTGCAAGACTTTAATTCTTTTCGGCAGGCGTTGAACGTTGCGTCTGCAGACCAGCGACTCCTTGTCTTTCTAAATGCGGAGGAGAAAAAACGCCAATCGGTTGAAGCTGAATTGAGAAAGGCTTTTTCTTCAACGGATGTCGAAGGTAAATTTCATTTGAAGCTGAAGGCTAAAGGAATGGATGAAAGTTGGGTGAAGGTCGTGCGAGGCGCTTCCAAAAAGCCCGGTATTCTAATCATTCGTGCCGGTACTTTTGGACTCGATGGCGAAGTACTGAAACGGCTGCCGCTTTCTTCGAGTGCGAACGAAATTAAAGCAGCTTTGCTCGTTGTTAATGAATCATTTGCTTCGCTAGAAGACCGCAAAATCTATCGCGATCATGTGACTTCAGGTCGTCGACAGGGAATCTACTTTGAGAATGAAATTCCCTACGGAGAGGATCGCGACGGCGACGGTAAGATCGATAACCAGCGGAGAGGGCGAAGACGTTAATTTCTTAGCCTCTTCTCCAGTTTTGGACGGGTGAGTACTGAGTTGGTGATTAGCCAGAGGAAAACCAACCTTTTCGCCAGATGAATATCAGCATACCGGTAGCCATGCTGACCATTAATAAAATAGCGAATACATACCCAAAAGGTAGCGTCAGTTCAGGCATGTTTCCGGGGAGTGAGGTATCGAAGTTCATTCCATATAGTCCCGTTATGAAACTAAGCGGGATGAAAATCGTGCCGGTGATCGTAAGTACTTTCATCACCTCATTCATTCGATTGCTGACGATCGACATATGATAATCGCGAAGGTGAGAACATAATTCACGATAATTGTCCAACAGGTCTACCAATTGGTTAGTGTGATCGAAACAATCTCGAAGGTAGATTTGTGTTTCGGGTGTAAGGACTTCTGTGGTGGTCGGCTTGAGTGAGATCAGAGCGTCTCTGAGAGGACGCACCGACCGTCGTAGCGTCATTAAATCACCTCTTAAATCATGGATTCGTTCCATGTAATTCAACTTAGCGTCAGCTGAGAGTTGCTCGTCCAGGTCTTCGATTTGTTCCCCGAATTCGTCTGCCAAAGGGAAGTAGCTGTCGATGATCGTGTCAAGCAATGCGTAGGCCAAATAGTCAGCACCGGACTCGCGGATACGGCCTTGTCCCTCTCGGATTCGTTTTTTGACCGCGTCATGATTACCGTCCGGTTTTTCCTGAATACTCAGAACATGATTCTTTCCGAGAAAGATGCTGTGTTGATTATTGACAACATGCCCCTCATCCAGACTTAATGCCCGTGCTACGATAAAAATTGTCTCACCATAGCGTTCTATTTTTGGACGTTGCAACCCGTTGACGGCATCTTCCATCGCCAGTCGGTGAATATCGAACATTTTACCGATTTGCTGGAACGTCTTTGCGTCACCGACCCCCGCGATATTTATCCAGGTAACTCGATCGGTTTTTGAGAATCGGGTCAGGCTGGAAACATCCTGTGGCTCTTCTTCAAAGACTTCGTTCCGGTCATATTCAACCACTGTGATTGTCGGTTTGACCGCATCGGGGGCGATTGCAAAAGTGCCTGGCGCCGCCCCAGGAGAGGGGCGTTTTTTGAGAGCGGGTAATTTACGAGGCTTGCGTCTGAGTGTGATCATGCGTCACATTCTGCATGAAAACGGAGGGCATTAAAAGAGTGGGTGATTTGGATTCAGCGGGAGTGAGGATGGATGGGTTGCGCCTAAATTTTCGATCTCTAATCCAATCGAAGGGATCTTTCTGAGCCGGCTGCATCCGGAAGACTACCGGCCCTCTTATTCATTATTTCATTATTTTTCCAGTTGCAGTCGTTCCTGAAAAAATCGAATGACGGTGGGTAGGTGTTCTCCGCGATTCAACCCGTGGCCCGCACCTTGAACGACAATCAATTTGCAATCAACTCCGGCGTTTACGAGTTGGGAGTGAAGTTGCCGACTTTGTTCAACGGGGACCAATCGATCACGATCTCCATGCATGATTAGGAATGGTGGATCGTCTTGGGAAACGTAGCTGAGCGGGCTGGCGATCTTTGCCAAAGTTTTATTGTCTTGAAGAGCTCCACCAATGAGCAATGACTCCGGGGAGTTGGGTGCATCGTGATCAATGACACTATCCGCCCCAGATTGTTGATTCATCGTTAAAAATTCGGTTGGTCCAAACCAGCTGCATACAGCTTGTACACGACTGTTGGCGACCGTTGGTTTTGTGGGACGGCCCAGCTGTTGAGGTCCGGACTCCGTTTTGGTTTCTATGTGAGTGCCCAGCAAGCAGACCAGATGCCCGCCAGCCGATGAGCCAAACGCGCCAAATTGGTTAGGATCGATATGGTATTTTTGGGCCTGATCACGCAACCACTTTACTGCATTGCGACAATCTTCTAGCTGAGCGGGGAACTTTGCGTGTTGGCTTAGACGGTAATTGACGCTGGCTACAGCAAAACCGGATCGAAGGAACTCTTCCACGGGAGCCGCTCGTTTGTCGCCCGATTTCCAAGCGCCTCCATGGATGTAGATGATCAAGGGAAAAGGTTTTCCTGATTTCAAAGTTGGAATAAATAGGTCGAGTTTTTGCCGAGGATGGCCAGAAGTAACGTAATTAATGTCTTTGAAAGATTTTGCCCGCGGCATTTGGGATTGGCGATCGTCGGAGCGATTACCTTTTACGAAATGATCGTGCTCGTCCCGTGAAATGAAACCGTCCTGATTCGAATCAACTTTTGGGAAGTTGGCTCGCAGGCGTTCCGGTAATTCGCTGACAACGAGTCGGTCGTCTTTGTTCTTGTCCCATTGCACAAAACGATCGGGAGACGTCTGTCCCAAAGCTGTACCGCAGATGGCGAATCCGATGAGTGGGATCCATCTGAAATATTTTTTTGAAATTAAATCAGACATCTTATTGCCTTTGCTTTTCAGTATCCGACGTCTTGCTTGCGATTGCTCCACCTAGTTTAACAGGAACTCTTTTTCTGTGGTAAGGATGGGGCCTGGTAGGGCGCTTTGACGAAACAAACGACCCGCAAAATAGGGATTTTGAGGGAGGTGAATTTATTGTTTTTAAGGGATTGGGGCTACTCAGGCCATTTTCGAAACCATAAGTTCAGAACTGTTCGTTTGATGTGTTGATTTGAGTTCGATAGAGATCGATTGAAGCGTGAGGATGGGATTTATGTTGTTGCGATTGAGTTTGTTTTTGTTTATCGGCCTGTGGCCCAGTTTCGAAGTGGTGTGGGGGCAGGAAATTTCCGACGCTCCTACAGATCAGCGGTTTATCATTCCAGAGACGAACGAGGGTTTACCCGGCAAGGGACCGATTCGCCGATATGATTGGTTTCGCAAACTCTGGCAGCAGCGGCGAAGTGAGTGGGCGCAGCAGCTTGATAAAGATCAAGGGGCAATCGTTTTTCTGGGTGACTCGATCACTCAGGGTTGGGGCAGCGACATGGGTGGCGCTTTCGGGAAAGCGAAGGTCGCCAACCGTGGGATCAGTGGTGATACGACTCGCGGGATGTTGATTCGATTGAAAGAAGATGTATTTTCTGTTGCCCCCAGTGGCGTTGTCCTACTGATGGGAACGAACGACCTAGAAGAACAGGCGACTCCCGAAGTAATCGCACATAATTTCAAATTAATTCTGGACGCGTTGAGGAATTTTAATCCTGATTTGCCAATTATTGTATGCGAAGTTTTTCCAAGCTCTGCCTCCAAGCGTCGTTCGGCAAGCGATATTCAGAAGATAAATGCATTGTATCAAGACGCGGTGAAAGGAATGGATCATGTCTGGTTGATTGAAACCTATCGCCTTTTTGCCGATCCAAATGGGGACGCGAAAAAGGAGGAGTTTCCCGATCTGTTGCATCCCAACAAAGCGGGATATGAAAAGTGGGCTAAAGCATTGTCCGAGCCCATCAAGTCTATCTCGTCGACTTTCAATTCTCGGTCACTGCTTAAGCCAACCAACCAGCTGTCGACTTGGAAGCTCGAGTTAACCAAAGATGGGAAGGGCGAGTTATTAGTATCCGGCGACTCACTTGAGCTGAAAACGATCCAAGTCGGTGAGGAGAACTGGTATGTACAGGCCTATCAAACGGGCTTGCTCTTAAAAGAGGGTGAGCAGTACCGAGTGAGTCTCGATTTAAAATCCCCAGATGGATGCTCGGTCTTGCTGTCGGCAATGATCAACCAGCCGGATTGGCATAATGTTGGGTTGAGGAAGTTTATCGAGCCGGGTGACCGGTATGAAACCTATGATTTTGTATTTACGGCCAAGGATGTCGAGAAAGAGAAAAATCGAATCGGCTTGGTATTCGGTGCCAAGAAAGGTTCGGTATTTGTTAAAAACATGACGCTAAAGATAGATGATTAAACCGTTGGAAGTTGCTGATCGCTTGCCTTGAGTCATGAGGCTGGCACCGTATCACTGAACCCAGTGATGGTAGATCGGTTCTTTATTTTTTCTGTTATCGAGGTAGGTCTTTTGTTATCCAGATCTTTCAGTACGGCCACTTTCTTTGTTGTGGGAATCGTCTCTGTGTTGTTTGCTCCTTCGGCCAAAGGCCATGAGATTGCGAGGGAACTGCATGATGGATTCCAGTTGTTCATCAAATCATTAAAGCCTGAGCAGGTTCAGAGATTAACGTTTGATTTTGAAGACGTCTTCCGAAAAGACTGGCAGTTTGTGCCGATGGATCGTCGCGGTTTGGCTTTTGGTGACATGGAGACCACCCAGCGTTTGCTCGCCATGTCGTTATTACAGACGGCATTAAGTCATAGGGGATTTTCGCAATCTGTTCAGGTGATGGCCTTGGAGCAAGTGCTGCACGAACTGGAAAATCAAAACCCCATTCGAAATCCAAATAAATATCACCTGTTTCTGTTTGGCGATCCGTCCACGTCGGAAAGTTGGGGCTGGCGAGTGGAGGGACACCATCTCTCATTGAACTTTACGATCGTAGGGGGAGAACGGGTGGTAGCGACGCCAGCATTTATCGGAACGAATCCAGCCAAAGTGCTCGAGGGACCCATGCGAGGAATGCGCGTATTAGGTTTGCAGGAAGATCTGGCACGCGCCTTAGTTAAAAGTTTCACAGATGTTCAGAAAGGAGCGGCCATCATTTCGGTGAAAGCGCCTCGGGATGTAATCAACGGACCTGGTCGAGACGCACAAACGCTGAAACCCATGGGCCTAGCCTTTGTAGAAATGAACGCGAAACAGCAGGCCCAGCTTATGCAAATTGTTCAACGATTCACGGGCAGACTTCGTAAAGAGTTGGCGAATGACGATATGGAACGTATCCGAGCGGCTGGCGTAGAGAATATCCACTTTTCTTGGGCTGGTTCGACGCAAGAAGGCAAGCCGCATTACTATGCCATTCAGGGGCCGACGTTTGTGATGGAGTATGATAACACTCAGAATAACGCCAATCACGTCCATGCAGTTTGGAGAGACTTGCAAAATGATTTCGGCGTGGATTGGTTAAGACGGCATCACCAAAGACAGGATCATGACTGACGGCAGATGCTAACGGCAAAGATGAATCGCTTCTGTCGCGAGTGTCAGGACACTATCGATGGTGAACAACTAAGGATAGTGTTAATACGGTACCGGTAGCGCTCGTCTGTCTGTCGGTTGGCACCCTGGGTTCTGAATTGGGGAAATTCGATCACGAACAAGCTTTTATCGTCGAGTTCAAATATCCCTTTGGCGAATGGACCCCACCGTCGATTTGCGATTGCAATGGGCGTTATTTTATTAAGTCACTATATCGTCGATACCTATTCATCGCTGGTGCCGCCCTTGTTGGGTGTTGTTGAGTCTCGTTTTCAACTGACTCCAAAATGGACAGCGGCATTTCTGGGAATCGGAGCGATCTTCAGTGGGCTCGCTCAACCCAGTTATGCTTGGCTAAGTGATCGCTTAAATACGCGGGTCTTCGGCGGACTTGGAGTGGTATTGGGTGGCCTAGGTATTACGCTGATCGGATATGCCACGACGCCCCGCTTGCTATTTGGTTTGTATGCAATGGGAATGATGGGGGTTGGGATGTTTCACCCAATCGCTGCTTCCACGATTGGGCGTCTTGCTGGGGATAAACGTAATTTGGCGATTAGCTGGTTTTTTGTATTTGGGATGGGTGGGTTTTTTACGGGTTCACTAATAGGTCCCCGTCTGGTTTCTGGTTCAGGCTCACTTCAAAACCTAAGTTACCTGCTAACGCCGGGAATCGTCATGGGCTGTGTGTTGATTGTTTTGATTCGCAAGTTGCCACACAAGGGTCGCGCAGTTCAAAGTGATTCACGATCGATTAAAGACTACGACTGGCGGTCTATTACGTTTCTTTACATTTCTTCGGTATTTCGATTTACGGTCAACATGGGGTTAGTTTATCTACTAGTCCGCTGGATGGAGCAGGCTGTCTCAATACAGCATCCCGATTGGACGCAAGTCCGTATCGCCGCT
>JAKVBF010000003.1:38278-256888 GCA_022447555.1 Mariniblastus sp.
ATCGTCCCAATTATTTTTGCTCCGGCGATCGCCCTTCTCGGTTTGATGGAACCCGGGTTCGAGGGATCCTTGTTGTGCTTTTTCGCAGGGGTGGGATTCGCGGCAATGACCCCTGTGACGATCAGTCTGGGGCAGCGAATGATGCCCTCCCATACTAGCTTGGCGTCTGGTTTGATGTTGGGAGGTGCTTGGGCGATCGCATCGATCGGTCCGCGAATCGCCGAACTGACCGTCCAGTCATATGGTCTGTCTGTCGCGTTTTTAGTGATTGCAGCCATGTTGGTCGCTTCAGGACTGTCGGCGGTGGGGATTAAGCGATCTTCCATGAGCGCCTCCAAATCTCCGTGATTTTTTCAGATGATGCCTGGCAAGACGAAGGCAGACTCGGTGTACCTTGGAGGTGTCTGTGGGTGAGATCCAGCTTTTAAGAGAGAATGAGAGCATTATCGAGTTGTTTCAGCGGCACGATGGAATTCCACGGCAGGTTGAATTACGATCAACATAGGGGTTTCGTTACCCTAAATCTCGAAAACATTAACCACCGATTTTTTTGGTAAAGCAAGATGAATGACAGGCGTATGTGCCTAATGGCAACTGCATTGATTGCGTTTTTTTTCTATCCCTTGGGGGGGGTAGCTCAGGATTCATGGTTCAAAGACTTTCGGTGGCGTGAAGTCGGACCCACCGCAACCGGAGGTCGAGTTACGGATATTGATGTAGATATCAATGATCCGCACCATATCTTTGTAGCCAGTGCATCGGGTGGGCTATGGGAGACCGTCAACAACGGAACGACTTGGAAATGCATCTTTGAAAATGAGGGCACTCTTTCGATTGGTGACATTGCGATTGACCCGCAGGATGCCAAAACGATTTGGATTGGCTCGGGAGAAGCCAATAACCAGCGCAGTTCGTTGTGGGGAGATGGTGTTTATAAATCAATAGATGGAGGCGATTCGTGGAACAATACGGGTTTGAAAGAAACGCACCACATTGGCAGGGTGGTTGTCGACCCTACTGATTCAGATGTCGTTTTCGTGGCGGCCTTGGGAAGACTTTACTCGGATAATGAAGAACGTGGCTTGTTCCGCACGCGCGATGGCGGGGAAACTTGGGAAAAAGTTCTCTACGTATCTCCGCAGGTCGGAGTGGCCGATGTTGTGATCGATCCGGAAAACCCCAGCAATCTTTTAGCGGCTACCTATGAGCGTCAACGTCGGGCATGGAATTTCGATGGCGCGGGGCCCGGTTCGGGTATTTATAAATCGACCGATGGTGGCGACTCGTGGAAAAAAGTCCAAGGCGGCCTTCCTGTTGGCGAAATCGGCCGCATTGGACTTGCTATCTATCCCGGTAATTCGAAGGTTGTTTATGCCACCGTGTCGAATCAGAATCCGGCACCCCGTCGAAGTCGCTCAGTGCGTGGGATGGAGTCAGATACAAAAACAGGGGCGGAAAAATCAACAACCTCTAAGATATCGGAAGAGCAGAAGCAACCGACGTCCGAGACGAGCGAAATAGTCTCTACCAAACTTGGTTTCAGTGTGGAGTTATTTGAAATTGGTGCGGCCGTAAAAGATGTGCAGCGAGGAAGCGCTGCGGAGAGTGAAGGGATAAGAAGCGGTAACAAGATCGTCTCGATTGGGGGGATTTACACGGAAAATGTTAACCAAATAAAAATGACCCTTGAGCATCTCAAAGATGGAGATCGAGTAACCGTCGTCACTGAGAAGGGCGGTAAAGAGACGCCAGCGACCCTTATAGCATCACAGAAAATAGCTGCCATACCTGGCCGTCCAATCGGAGGTGAAATTTATCGATCGGAGGACGCCGGAGAGACGTGGGAAAAAGTAAATCAATCGGCGGTGGGCGGCAATCCAGCTTACTACTACGGGCAAATCCGCGTGGACCCTGTTGATGATCAACGGGTCTATGTTTTAGGAGTTCCCGTATACGTCTCATCGAATGGTGGACAAACCTTTTCCTCGGACGGAGCTCGTTCGGTTCATGTGGATCACCACGCTTTATGGATCAATCCCAAAAATCCCAATCATCTTATGTTGGGGAATGATGGAGGTTTTCATATCAGTTATGACGGAGCCAAAACATGGGACTATGTTTACAACCTACCCCTTGCTCAGTTCTACGCGATTGGGGTTGATCAACAGGAACCCTATCACATTTATGGTGGGTTGCAAGATAATGGTTCTTGGGGTGGACCGTCAAAATCGAGCGGAAGCGTTGGTAGGCAGGATTGGTACCGCGTTGGTGGAGGTGATGGTTTTTATGTTCAGGTAGATCCCGATGACTCGAATATCATCTTCAGTGAGTCCCAGTTCGGAGCGATCTCTCGAAGAGATCGTGAGACAGGAGTGAGTCGCTCGATTCGACCTCCGCAGACCGCGGGAGCGAATCACCGGTACAATTGGAATTCGCCGATCCTGATGTCAACGCACGATCCCCGCGTGATCTATTTCGGTGGTAATAAATTATTCAAATCATTCAACCGAGGTGATGATTGGATAGAAGTCAGTCAAGATCTGACTACGGCAAATCCAGAACGAATAGCTGGCAATGTGCCTCATTGCACGATCACTACGATTGCCGAGTCCCGAAAGGATAAGAAGCGTCTGATGGTCGGCACCGATGACGGAAAGGTGCAAGTCACGGTCGACGGGGGTGAAACCTGGATTGATGTGACTCGTAATTTCCCATTCCAACCCACCAACTGGTGGTGCAGTCGTGTCGCATTCTCGCATGAGGATCGGGAGACTGCCTATGCGACGTTCACCGGGTATCGGGAAGATGATTTTCGCCCATTCGTATTCAAGACTACGGATTCTGGCGAGACCTGGGAGTCGATTGCTGGAGACTTGCCAGAGGGTCCTGTCAACGTCATCAAACAGGATCCGGTCAATGCAACAACACTTTATGTAGGAACGGAATTTGGCGTCTTTGTCTCTTTGGATGATGGGAAAACCTGGAACGGTTTACAGCAAGGTCTACCTCGGGTTTCGGTGCAGGATCTGTTGGTTCATCCTCGCGATGGCGATCTCGTGATCGGTACGCATGGACGCGGTATCTACGTCCTGGATAACGTCATGCCATTTCAGGAATTTGATGACGAGAAAAAACGAGATTCCAGATTGTATCCGGTTCGAGATTGGACCAGGCCATCCGGTGGCAGCTCTAGTATGTTCGCCGGAGATCGAAAGCGTTTGGCCGCAAGCCCTCAACCTGGTGTTGCGATTTGGTATCAACTTGAACAAGCGGTAAAGAAGGAAGATTTTGATTTGATCATAAGAGATTCATCAGGGAAAAAAATCGCTTCATTATCGGGGAGCCTAGATCCGGGTTTGCACCGTATCTATTTTCCACAACCACGACAGTCATCACGAGGCGGCCGAGGTAGCGGGCGACGCCGTGGTGGCGCCTCTGCTCGCGCAGGCGATTATACCGTTGAAATGAAAGTGGGTGACAAGACGATGGAGGAGGCATTCGAGATAAAGTAGTCGTTGACTGTTGGCGGTCGGCTCGGTCGTCGCGATGAAAGATATTGGGAATGCTACCATGTTTTTTCCAGGTAGATTGGCTCCACAAGACGGTCTGTTTTGCTACAGTGTGATCAAGTAGATTGCTTTAGCTGTTTTGAGATCGCGACAACCACAGGGGTGCAGGTGGCCGAAGACCAAACCGAAACACCGTTTCTGCAAGCGATAGTTCCAATTCTCATTCTCGTAACGTTGATCCTTTATGGTTTGATCGTTAGGCCATTGTGGTTGGGTGAAACACCAATCCCACTGGAAATCATTTTCATTCTTGCAGCGGCGATAACCGTGGCTCAGCTTTTTATGCTCGGTCACCGTTGGCAAGATATCCAGTCATCAATTGTGACTAAGTTGTGTCGGGCATTACCGGCGTTTTTTATCCTGTTTTGCATCGGCTTGATCATTGCCAGTTGGATCATATGTGGGACCATACCCATGTTGGTCGCTTGGGGTTTGGAGATCATTGACCCGAATTACCTCTACTTGGTCGCTTTTCTGGCGCCGGTGGTGTTTTCAACGTTGACCGGCACCTCGTGGGGTTCGGTAGGAACCATCGGTGTTGTGATTCTCGGTATCGCAACTGCATTAGAGGCGAATCTAGGAATCACAGCCGGAGCCATCATTGGAGGGGCCTATTTCGGGGATAAGATGTCGCCTCTCTCCGACACAACCAATCTGGCCGCATTGGCGGCCGACGTGGATCTTTTCGAGCATATTCGGTCGATGATGCTGACAACTATCCCATCAGCGATCATGGCCGCTTTGGTTTACTTTGTGATGGGGTTCATTGATCCTCCCCAAACGAGTGCCGATGATTTGGAAACGGTGAATACTTATCTGGTGGGATTGCGTTCGATTTTCCACTTTGGTTGGTTGCTTTTACTCCCTCCTGTGATTGTTCTAATCGGGTCGTTGCAAAGATTGCCAACGGTTCCGGTATTGATTTCCTCCGTAATGGTAGCCTGTATTTTGGCTTGGGGTCTGCAGCCCTTTACGTTCACCGACATTGTTAACTCGATCTATAAAGGATTTGATGCGTCCAGCATGGTGACCTGGGTCGATAACGTGCCAGCTGAAGTGGGCGTGCTACTGGATCGGGGCGGGCTTTACGCTTTGAATGACGCGATCATCACTGCTTTCATGGTGTTTGTTTTTATTGGGGCGATGGAGCATATTCGAGCAATGCCTACTGTGGTGAATCGTTTATTGGCAGGGGTACATTCAGCCCGGTCCACCATTCTGACAACTCTGCTTGCAACTGGAGTCACCAACGCACTCACGTCCAACCAGTACGCGACCAGTTTTATTGTGGGGGATGCATTTAAGAGCAAGTACGATCGGCTGGGGGTGCCTAGGAAAGTTCTTTCCCGTTCGCTGGAGGACGCAGGCACGATGATTGAAACACTCATTCCTTGGACAGCAGCTTCCCTGTTTATGGGTGCTACCTTGGGGATTTCCTTCTCGGACTACTGGCACTGGCAACTTCTATCCTTGATCAATCTCGTTGTGGCCGGTTTTCTGGCGTCTACTGGGATCGGCTGCTTCTTGAATCCCGCCATCAAACCAATTGGTGGGAAAAAGCTAAAAGAGCATTAGGTCCATCTGATCGGATCTTAGCTTCGGCCGACTCAAAGGGCCGACTCCGGTTCTATTTCGCTTTTCTTCAGAGATGCTTGTCCCTGCTGATGTTGCCTAAGTCGGTTCTCATTAAGTGCTTCAACGACCGTTTGCGACGATTATGCTCTTTATGATGACGAGGTTCTTACCGGGCCTTATAAAAATAACCTAAATCGCAAATTTTACCGACATTGCGCCAGCGGCGCGTAATTTTATACAGGTGAATTTAGACAATCTCTAACTGGAGCAAACAATGTTACGATTAGCATCTCTTTTTGTACTCGGCGTCGTTCTTTCGATGCCATGTTTCGCATCTGCACATAATGATTGCGGTGTGGATCAAGCAGCTGAATCTTGTGATTCTTGTTGTCGAACTCGGATCAAATTGGTTCGCGAATGTAAAGAAGTTACTCGCTGTAAGCGAGAATGCGTTACCGACGAATGTGGCAACAGCTCAATGAAGTTCGTTCGTTGTACGAAGACAGTATCTCGAATCAAACTTGCTCGTGTTGCTGTAGAACCACGATGTGATCTCGACAACAACTGCGGTTGCGATAGCACAGAAAACACTTGCGGTTGTGAGCCAGCTGCTGATGCAGGTTGCGGATGTGAGCCAGCGGATGCTGGTTGCGGTTGTGATTCAGGTCACTTCAGCCGAATCCGTCATCACTTTGCTCGCAAGCACCGCGGCTGTGACCAAACAGCTGACGCTGGTTGCGGTTGTGAGCCAGCAGCTGATGCTGGTTGCGGTTGTGATCCTGGTTGTGGTTCTAACTAGATCCAACAACTCATACGATTTATTATTATTGAAGGCGGTCCGGCAATTGCTAGGCCGCCTTTTTTACGTCGGCTTGGGTCCGTTTTCACCGGTCTGCTCAGAGCGAGAGGTTCTGGCCATGAGCGGAATGAATCGGCTTGGTTCCGATCGTCTCGTCGCCCCGATTTTCCATGATATCGATTTCACCCCGACTGGGGCAATTCGAAGTGTCTCCAAGTAACCAGGTCGCAGGCCACATTCCTTTGGATGTCGGTTACTTTGCGCGTACAACCCAGCGTCCATCTTTCTGGACGGCCGTACTGGTGACTAAGCCGCTGCGATAGGGTCAGCCGCGGGAGGCTACGTTTTCGGAAGTGATAACCAAGTTGTCGCTCTATCGTGCGACCTGACTTGGTAGGTAATCCTGCAAAGAGTTGTTGGTCGTATTGGCTATCGTCCACAATCCATTGTTGATCGAGTCGCCTCAAAAATCATCTTGCCAACTCAATTGGTAGCCAGATACGTTTGGTTGGGCGTTGGCGACGGTTGCCAGCAGAGTCAAAAGACATGCCGCGGGAATGAAGGTGAGTGAGGATGCAAATCTCATTAGATCACGTTCCTGAAAGGATGATATTGGGGGTCACAAGTGGTTAAGAGAAACGAGGTCGGGAGAGCAGATTTTCTAATTTTATGAATCGGTCTTCTGTTTAAAAAAAGAGAGATCGGCTATTCATAAACCACTCGATCGATGTAGAACTTCAGCGGCTCCCCTTGGCCTGCGACCACCCAAAAGAAACCAGTCTTGATTCGTTGAAGTTCCATCTTGGAGAGATCAAAGGTTACTTGTCGCCATTCGGTTTCCAGTCGTACTTCCATCTCTTTTTTGGCGGTATCATAGTATTCCTTATCGCGCCCGATGAGGCCGAAACCAAATTTGACCTGCTCACCCCCCTTGTCACCCCGGACCCAGAACGTCAACTTTTTTGCGCCAGTCAGGTCGAGTCCACCTAGTTGATCACCCCAGTCATTACCCGGATTTTGCCAAACGATCCCTCCCCACCCATTGGTCTTTTGAAATTCGCATTGCATGCATGTTTTCCCCGACTTCGGCTGGATGATTGAGTTAGTGGCTAGTTGAATTGCCGCGGTGTCACCCATCCACCCTGTGGGTTCGTAGGCGCCGGGTTCTTCATCTTCGTCATAAACCACATACGGAAGCGTTACTTTAGTTCCGGTTTTCGCTGGCGGTTTGCCATCAACCCGCACTACGACATTTCCCACGGCTCCGCCCTGCCCATCATCCACATAGGCATAAATCCGATATAGACCACTCGTTTCAGGCATCTTAACGGTGGCTCCATCGTAGCTCGAAACTTTAAATCTGCCGGGTATTGAGGACGGTGTCGCTTGGGCATCCCCGCCTGTCACGTATTGTTGCGAATCGGGTAATAAAACCCATGTGGTATTAAGCGTTGCTCCTTCGGGATCTCTTGCTTTTAAAGTGATTTTCACCAAATCATTTGCTTTGACATTATTGGGTCCGTCAATTTTTAATTCATCGATGACTGGGCTTAAGTTGGTGAGTGGCTCGCCCTTCCAGAGCTTTGCCATCGCATCAACGGCAGCTGTTTTCTTTCCATTGGGTAAAAGCATCCCAAACCATGTTGGGGTTGCTTCCTGTTTGTTACCCCACAGGAAGGCATAGGATCCAAGGCAGAATTGCTTGTCCTGTTTAAAACTACGAAAAGATTCGGCATAGGTTTTCGCCTTGGCATTGCTGGTCGGCTCGTCGATCGAGTCAAGGTTGTTTTTTCCAACTTCCCAAGTGCCCTTTGGGCCAAACTCGGTCACGATGTATGGCTTAGTGCCACCGATTTTGCGATAACGTTCCGGGATGGAGCTGGCGCCAGCGTACGAGTTGATTCCGATGATATCTAAACTGGGGCAGTATTCATGAATGGCGGGGATTTTGTTTCCACCAATTTCTGCGATGACGCTCATCACAGGGTGATCGGGATCTTCACGCTTGATTCTCTGACATAAGTCCTCAACGTGCTTCCATATCTTTGGATTATCGCCCGCTTCGTAGCCTTCCATCTCATTTCCGATTCCCCAAACTAATACGGCAGGATGGTTTTTAAATTTTCGCACCGCTTCCAATACAACTTCAGCTTGTTTTGCGACGAGTTCATCATTGTTGTAGTCAAACCCGTGACGTTCATGCTCCAGCCAGATTCCGAAAGCCACAGTGAGGCCATTTTTTTGAGCTTCGTCCAGTAAAGCTTGGGTTTTTTCGTCCGCGCCCCAAGATCGAATGGAATTACCGCCGCACGTGGCTAACAAGGTCAGAGATCCGTCCCCCCCTGCCCCGTTGATGTAGTAGGGTTTTCCGTTTCGAAATAATTGCCAATTGCCATCGATCTGTTTTAATTCGACGTGATTGGCGTCGCGTGATTTTGTTTCTGACCCATCATAAGCCAGAGAACAAAGCGTCCATGTCAAAGTAAGTGAGATAGCTATCGCAGCCGTCAGTCGGATGGGTCTGTTGATGATGTGAAGCATTCGATACTCTCTGTTTGAGATAAATGTCTAGCTTTGGTCGGCCAGACAAAACACGATTTTGGAAATATTCCCGTTTCTAGAAAAGACGTCGGCGGATTCAGAGCGAGGCAGGAGGTTGCCTTGAATGGTTTGCGACTCGCCATCTTTGAATGAGAGAGTGATTTGATGCGATTTTCCAGAACGATAGATAATGGGAATCTGGCAAAACGTGAATCCAAATTCGCCTTGGGCAACGGGGATTTCGGAAGCTTGGTTGTCAGTGTCAACAAACGATAAAACACCTGAGTCGGCTTGTAATTCAATCGATTCAAACATGGTGGGAGTGAATTGGATTTCACCATTTTTTACCGTGATGCCCAATTCGCCAAAACGACAGAGAATGTCTTCTTTCACTTGACCCGTCATACCGGGCTGTTGAACGCCTGCATGCTTGGGTGTATGCGAATACGGATCTGTTGGGAAAGCACCGTATTCATCGGGAGATTTGTCGACACCCAGTCCATCTCGTATTTTGCGGTAATGGTATAGTAATTCGGTCGCCGATACAGAGTCCCCTATCGACTGAGCGAAAGTGTAATTTTCTTGAACAGCTAATGCCAGTTTGGAAACCATATGCCAATAGATACTCCCCAGACCTTCATAGGCAAAAAAAGTGCCGGAACGCCCGGTGAACTGGTGGTGGTGAAAGGTGGCTTCATAAAGGGAGTAAAGGGCTTGGTGTTCTTCGGTGTTCCACTTGGTAGCGTCTTGGCGGGATTCCAGTAGAGCTAACGCACATTTTAAATCGTTGACATTTCGGAGGTTGGCAGCGAAGTGAAATCCATCATTGGCGTTCTGGCGGATAATGGATAAATCATTTTGTGCCAATAAATCTGATAGTATTTTTGAACCCCAAACGGCATCGGCATTTACCGAGTTCTTTTCCATGAAACGGGGTAGTTTGCGATCGGGGTAAAGCGTGTAGCTTTGCTGATCCGCACGGAAAATGGCGCTGTTTTGAAGCGCCTCCAGAACACTGACCGCCTGAGCCGGGCTCAATGCAGTTGAGCTTAACACTGCAACTTGACCCTCTAGCATTTCATCGAGGTGACCTATTGTCAGGGAGTCGTTTTGAAGCGAAATCAGATTGTAAGCGTGATATAGTCCGTCTGACCGAAGGTTAGATTGGATCGTCTGGTCAAGAGTGCACAAGGCAAGAGCACAACACTCTAATAGCTCGCCTCGGCTGACCGAGATTTGTCCATGACCCAATTCAAAATCGTAGCAGTGTGAGCGGTAGCGATCACCAGCCGTTTGTAATTCGTCTACGATTTGCTTCCGCACGTCATCTGATATCTTGGATTCTTGAAAGGCGGGACCATGTTTTCTGAGTGTTGCGGTCACGCCCGCCATGAATTCATGAATTTCCGGTTTGAGCGAAAAAGTATCATCACCCATTTTGGGCAACCAATTTATTAGGTATTCAAAGAAACGTCGTAAATAGCAGACAGTGACTACCGACGCTCCCTGCCCAACCAGAGCATTGTTGGCATCGTTCCACTCGGGACGCTGCGTATTAAGCCAGATGCCGGCTTCGGGAATCAAATTAGATAGCTTTACCAAACCACTGAGTAATATTTTTTCCAGCAGTGTCGCTCGAACTCGTTGTCCGTCAGATTCGAGAAGTTGGCCGTCAGCGCCTTGCTCCTTGACGCGGTTTTCGATTTTAGAGGCGAGTTGTTGATCATAAGTGATCGTTTCACGGGGGTTGCTCAGTATTTGCTCATACTTGCCAATTCTGTAGGGAACATTGGCGAAGACGCAGCCGGGATGGTTGAGGTAGGGATCCAGCGATTTTGGATCAAAACGGCGAGCCGCTTCGACTAACTTGAGAAGATAGATGATTTGGTGGTCGCCCCAGTATCCAATATTTGCCCATGGGTCTGAGGGGTCTGGTTTTTCCCAATCAAAACCATCTTTTGAAATTCGATAGGCGTTATAACCATCTGCCGTGGACGCGTTCACAAACCTCAGGATCATTCCGGGTAGGAAGTGGGGGAACGAGTGCCCCAGGGCTTCCCAGTTTTGAAAAAGATCTCGCCAGTTACCTTGGTATTGAATTTTTGGCGTCCCATCCGCATGCCTTACGTCAATTGAGAAATCATTCCAAGGTCTGGTCGGATCACCGTGCCTGCGACTGAAAGTGATGGGCAGATACTCGGCCGCAATACGTGTCAAATCCAGATCTTTTCTCGCAATGGCTTGCTGGAGCAGGTCATCAAACCGCATGGTTGGGTTAAGTGTCTGTAACCAGTTTCGATGAGCGTTGTAAACCTGATGGTTATGGTTCCCTACGTGACGTGCAAAATCGCAGCTTGTGATCATGTAGCCATCTAAGGGAATTCCGCCCCGCATCACGTTGAACGTAGTGTTAGCTCTGTGGCGATGCGATCTCAACATTTGCGCACTGCATTGGATTCCATCGCTACTGGAAATAATTCGATCGAGCTGCAACCTGTTTTGATGGACATCTTCACGGAGGGTGTTCGGCATCGAATCACCGGACTGCAATTCAGTTTCTAGGGAGACCAGCTCGGAATGATCTATATCTACATCACTGGCCAGGCACCAACTTTTTGAGTCTCCTGGTGGTAGTTCCAGCGAAGTACATGCTAAGAAATGGCCCCTTTTTCCGCGAATGTCGTTTTCGGTTGTCACCGGCTGGCCCATCAGAAATTGTGGCACCTGATCGTTGGAAAGTAGGATTTCAGCCTGCTCCAATCCGGTTTGCCACGCCACTGTTGCTTTGAGTCCCTCGCAGGGTTCGCTGCGATCGGTCGGGATGGAGCTCAAATAATAAACACCGATCTGTGAGTCACTGAGTAATTCGTTTTTTTTGTAAGCGTCAGCCAGATTGCTGAATCGCAGCTGAAATCCACTTGGTAAGCAAGATGGCAGAATGTTTGCTAATCCATCAAGCACGCGCAGTGACTGACTGGCGTTTCCCCAATTGACCAAGTGACAATTTCGGATAAAACCGAAACGATCCCCCGTTGCCCAGCCGTAACGAAAAAGCAATTCAAGAGAGTGATTGATCTCTTCGAAATAGACCCGGTTGCCAGCCAGATTCTTGTAGATGTTTTGTGATCGAATGTGCTCAGGATTGGGTGTTCCAAAAGGCTCCCAATTGGAAACCACTCCATCCGGGGTGGTGGACTGAATGATGGTAGAGGGTCCACTGCTGCCCGCCATGTCGATCAGTTTGTCCGCAGAATAGTAAGGGAACAAAGCGGAGTGAGGGTTCGTTCGACCCGCCGTAATAGCTCCATTGCTGGCCACAAACATCCAGTGATTACTGGCACTAACCAGAGACATGAAAAACGGTGGCATCAGGTCAGAGTTTGAAATCTGATAAAAAGATTCGCCATCCAGTTCAATGTAGTCGCCTGACACAGCTCTGTGGTTAAACGCCTGGTCTCTTAACCGGCCAAGGTTAAAAGAAGATTTTTTGATGGTCGGTCGTGTTTGTTGGGATCCCATGTCGCTATTACTGTTTCTCGGTTTTCTGAGTCGCTTTTCGTTCTTGAAGCTCGGACTCAATCTGCCGTAACAGATTTGAGTTGATGTTATAGAAGAACATAATACCGCATGCGGAAATGAGGAATACCGCGGGCATCACACTCATCATCGAGATGATTCCAGCGATTGTCTCTTCCGTTTGGGGTTGAGGAATATTATCGACAGGGCTGACAAAGGCACAATAAGCCAGTGCCCAACCGGGTACTGCAGCTCCCAGAGCGCTGCCAAGTTTTTGCGAGAAAGTGGCGGCCGCAAAAACCAGTCCGGTCGCCCGACGATGTGTCATCCACTCGGAGTAGTCTGCAACGTCTGCATACATGGCCCATAGTAAAATCGGCATAGGACCACTGATGAAGGCGCCAAAAGCGTGGAGTCCGTACATTAGTTGCCATTGATCGGGCTCTAAGAAATAGAATCCTCCCATGCATAATGCGTTCCCCAGCATAACCAAAATCATTAATAACTTGTTGCCAAATATTCGTACCAGCGGCTTGGTCATGAACATACCTGCGATTCCAAATACCGTTCCAACCGCGAAGAAGTTTCCAAATGACTTGACATCAAACCATAAATCAACATCGCCGAAGTCAGTGTAGTAAATAAAATAATAGGCGGTGGCGCTACCACGGGTCCAACCAGCCAGGATTTGGAAGAGTCCGACAAACAGCAGGACAATCCATGGCCGGTTTTTAATCAAGTCACGGACGTCCTGGCCAAAAGATGAGTTCTTTTTCTGCTCGGGAACAACCCGTTCTTTGGTGGTCAAGAAAGTGATCGTAAACAAGATGACAGCAGCCAGAGCATAGACAACGACCGTCCAGAAGAATCCGGTTTGTGGGTCGGCTGCCACAACCTCGGCGGTCCCATCGACAATGGTCGTTTTTGTACCACCAAAAAATTTCACCATCGGAAGTGTGCAAAGTTGAACGGCCAGACCACCGATGAATGCGAGGACGAAACGGTAAGCCGATACGGTGGTCCGCTCCAGGGAGTTTGGTGAAATCACTCCCAACAAAGCGCCGTAGGGGATATTGATCGCTGTATAGGCCATGAACACTAGCGTGTAGGTAATGTAGGCATAGATCAGCTTGCCATTGTATGAGAGGTCTGGTGTGTAAAACGTCAAGATACCAGTAGCGGCAAACGGTACAGCCATCCAAATTAAGTATGGTCGAAAACGTCCCCAAGCGGTGCGGGTTCTGTCGGAGAGGAAGCCCACTAACGGATCATTGATCGCATCCCAAATCTTGGTGACAAAAAACATGGTTGCCGCGGCAGCCGGCAACAGTCCAAATACCTCCGTGTAAAAATACAACTGGAAGTTTTCAAACAGCTTCCAATAAAGATTGGATGCCGTGTCACCTAACCCGTAGCCTACCTTTTCGCCGACCGAAAGTGGTGGTGATTCGGGAGACCCCGTTTGATTCAATGGGGAGTCATTTTGAGAGGTTGAGCTCATGTTTCGATTTCGCTTGTGTTAATGCGTCCCAACGATCCTGTTGGAACAAGAAAAAAGACGGGCTCGCATGGCGAAAACCGTCGTGGTTTACTCGGTTCTTAACCGTCGATCCTAACTCCATTTGAGCGAGGAGAATCCCAACGGTTTGAATTAGAGTATAGCTGAGAGCTAGTTGGTAGGGCCGTCGCCCCGCCCTTGACCCGCACTCGCTTTTCCATCCAGAAGCTGTTGATACTCATCTGCTTCGACTTCGCGAGCTGAGACATTTAGAAATGCGACCGTCCGCTTTCCATCAACCCCGATTTTTTCAAAGATAACCGGATCAGATGAGCCATAGGGGCTACCTTTAAGCCCGTAGCGAATTTCAAAGGGTTCGCCGTCTCGCTCTGAAACAAACAGTGAATCGACATCGCTGGCACTCACGCCCATGGGCGAGAGGGTTTCGGAAGGAGTTTCTTTGATGGCAGCTTTAAATTCAGCTTCATCTTTCGGGCCTTCAAATTTTGGCGCCGACTTCATTTGAATCATCAAATACAAATTGGAAAGGCGTTTTGCATTACTGTCATTGGCTGCTTGCATGGCAGCTTCAGGAGTCGTTGCGCCACCACAACCCAGTTGTATCAATAGCAGGGAAGCAATTCCCGAGTAAAAAACACTTTGGAGTACCGTCTTAGACATTGGTTAATTCCGTTTTAAATCCGTTAATAATCCCGTTGTTCCGCCCGGATTTTAACCGGGCAGAACAGCTCGATATAGTGATTGAAAAGACTAGGTAGCTACCTGAGTAACGACCATTGGTTTCGGTTTAGAGATCTTCAGTTGAGTAGGTTGTGCCATCCGCGCGTTTACCCATTGAATCGAGGATGGACAGGTCAGCCGAACGCGAAATACTTCGTGTTGAACCGTCACCCATGGCAGCACAAATGATCGCTGGGTGTGCAGAACCGAAACCGTATTCTTCCGAATAGCCATCTTGAGTTCCCTGATTTCGGACGTTTTCAGTATCACCCAAAACACGTACTTCCCAGATGTCGTCGGTTCCAGTCAATGGACCGAACATACGCATACAGGTCCAGTCGGTTCCTTGGAAGTAACCATTCTTGTCCCACCAAAAGGCCCAAGATCCACCCGGTACAGTCCAGTTCTCAGCCGGTACAGCTTTTTCAGCCATTAGGATCGTGTTTGAAGTGCCGTCGATGATGGAACCGAAACCGGTAGGTGTACATTTCACATAGCCACCGTTCCAGTTGTTGTGACATCCGCGAGTCAAGATTCCGGTCCAGACGCGTTCTGTCTCGTTGGAAATCATATCTTCGTAGTCACGCCATTGGAAACCGTTCCAGCCGCCGCCATTCCAGTTCGCCAGAACACCGGCGTAGTCTGCACAATGGATTGTGATCCAGCCTTGGTTGGCAAAACGAGCACTTCGAGATGGGCAATTGAATGCAGGAATTGCCTTTGTGGAAATACCGTTGGTCGGATCCGTGAAACCGAATGTTTTGCGGCTGTCACTCAAATTGTTTTGTTCCATGTAAGGCAAAATTTGGAACATCCAGCTGCCGTTTTCTGCGGTGCCAAATGGTTGGTTGCCTTCGCTCCAAAAACTAGAGGCAGAACCACCGGTTGTTGGGTAGTGGCCGAGAGCCGATTCGTAGTTGTGACAAGCAAGTGCGTTTTGACGCATGTTGTTCATGCAGGTGGTTCGCCGAGCCGCTTCGCGAACTTGCTGAACCGCTGGCAACAACATACCGATGAGAATGCCAATAATGGCGATGACGACAAGCAATTCAACGAGTGTGAATGCCTTCCTCTGAGAGGTTGAGTGGAGTTTCATTGCAAGATCCTATAAAAATAACCAACATGCCGGCTTTGGTACCGGTTTCAAATCTGACCCAGATTTTTTCCATTTTGATCCTCGTGTCAAGATAATAAAAGACTTATCACAACCCTTCTGATACTTTTGGGGTTGGTATTTAAACATTGTTTTTTGGTCATCAAAGTTTTCCGAACTAATGTATGGTTAATTCTGTTTTAAGGTCCTATTAAGGTTGAATTTATCCCCTTTGTGATTTTATGAGAATTTTATCATAATGTCGTATTTTCGTCCATTTAAAACATAAAATGGCGTTTATTAGCCCTTTACTGTGGGGCGAGTTCGGTGTGGGTTGGGCTCTGAACCGAATTCATTTTGTGTCCGTAAAATGGGAGCCGTTGGTTCGGTTCAGGAAGCGAAATAAAAGATTTCGTTATCACTGAGTTGACCGGTCAAGCTACGTCAAGCAAAACTTAAGGCTCGATTACTTGCCTCGTTGATACGGTTTAAATCGGCGGATTGACGGGTTGGTTTCATGGCGGTTTAATGCCGGCAGCAATGGTTTGATTAGGCCTTAGTCGTGCCGGTTTGAGTGGGTTGTCAACTCAGCATTATCTGAGGGCATTGGATTGAGTCGCATGAGTGAAAAGAAAATAACGATTCAGGATATTGCCAGAACTGCAGGGGTTTCAAAGAGTACGGTTTCTCGAGTTCTGAACAACTCAACACCTGTAAACGAAGGCAAACGCCGGTTGGTGCTAGAAGCAATGAAAGGCTTAGATTTTAAGCCGAACGTTTTCGCACGTAGTCTTGCCGGTGGTTGTTCTATGACCATTGGAGTGATCACGCAGAAAATGGATAGTCCCTTTTTCTCGATGGTCACGACGGGTTTGATTGAAGGGTTGACTGGATCAGATTACTCGCCCATTTTTGTCGACGGTCAGTGGCGCCCCGATCAGCAAAAAGCTGCAATTAATACATTGCTCGATCGGAATGTTGATGGCCTGATCATGTTGGGTGGAGATCTTGAATCCGAAGTATTGACGGGGCTAGTTGGGGAAAAGCCAACGGTGATTGTCGCCAAACAGTTAGAAGGCTGGCAAGACCACAGTGTGGCGATCGATAATTTCGAAGCGGCCCGCCGGGCTGTGCAATATCTGCTTGATCAAGGCCATCAAAAAATCGCACACATCGGCGGGATCCTCGGGCATGATGATGCACAAGCACGATATAAGGGCTACTTCGCGGCGATGCAGCAGGCTGAGATTAAATCTTTTGATGATCTGTTCGTTGAGGGAGATTTTAGCAGTATGTCCGGTGTCTTGGCCGTGGAAAACCTCTTATCGCGAGGAATTTCTTTCACCGCAATTTTTGCGGCTAACGACGAAATGGCATACGGAGCCAGATTGGCTTTGTACCGGCAAGGAATTCGGGTGCCAGATGATGTTTCGATCGTTGGCTTCGACGATCAGCCCAATTCAGCCTATATGACCCCTCCTCTAACGACAGTCGCGCAACCAGCTGTTGAGATGGGCATTGCGACGGCCAGAATCATCCTCGGTAAATTGAACCATTCGGAATATGAAGTCCCCGTCTTGCCAGCCCAGTTGGTCATTCGAGAATCGGTTGCCCGAATCGACTAGCTGGTGAGTCGACGTTGTGCCAAGAAAACGGCGGTTGATTTACTTGATACTAAATAGTGATTACCCAATGGAGGGCCGCTTCCATCCGGAAAGATTTCATGAAACTCGGGAAGTGAAGTGTCAAGAAAAAGATTCCAAAGCTCTGACTGGATGATTTCCGGGATGGCAAATCGGTGAGCATCTGACGTGCTGTTGAAAAGGAAGAGGAGGTCGTTGCCTGAGCTGATCGTTTCATCATGGTCCGTAGGAGTCCTCAGGAGGCAGCTAATCGGTAGTTCGTCGGATTCCCACTGGACATCTAATCCGAAAACGTTGAACCAGCGAACGTCCTTGATGCCTGCTTCGCTCGCTTGTCCTGTTAGGAATTCGGACTGTCGTAAGCTTGGCTGATTTTGTCGGAAATGAATCAGGATACGCGTGAAACGTAGCATCGCTTCATTCCTTTTCGCCAGTGACCAATCGAGCCAAGAGACATCATTATCTTGGCAATAGGCATTATTGTTCCCTTTTTGCGTGCGGCGGAATTCGTCGCCCGCTACAAGCATCGGAACGCCCTGACTCAGCACGAGAGTCGTCATTAGATTTTTGATTTGCCGGATGCGAAGTTGTTCGATAGCGGGGTCTTTGGTTGGTCCTTCGGTACCAAAATTCTGACTGAAATTGTTGTTGTCGCCATCGTTGTTATTTTCACCATTGGCCAGATTGTGTTTGTTCTGATAGCTGACCAAGTCGTTTAGGGTGAATCCGTCATGCGATGTGATGAAATTGATGCTCGCCGAAGGTGAACGACCTTGGGATTGATAGAGGTCTGCTGAACCGGCCAAACGGGTTGCCAGTGCGTTACGCATGCCAGCATCGCCTCGCCAGTATCGGCGAATATCGTCTCGATATTTACCATTCCATTCCGACCATCGCTCGTTGCCAAATTCACCAATTTGATACGCTCCCGCAGCATCCCAGGCTTCGGCGATGAGTTTTGTGTCGGCCAAAAGCGGATCTTCACTGATCGATTCGATCAGTGGAGGTTGAGGTAGTAAATTGCCATTTTGATCTCTGCTGAGCACCGATGCCAAGTCGAATCGAAAACCATCCACGTGATAGTGTTGCACCCAATATCGGAGGCATTGCAGGATCATTTCACTACAAATCGGGTGATTACCGCTGACACTGTTTCCGCATCCAGAATAGTTGCGATAGCGACTGGGATCGGATTCCAGAATGTAATAGACGGGGTTGGCCAAGCCTTTTAGGCTGAGAACAGGGCCGAGATGATTCCCTTCGCACGTATGGTTAAACACGACATCCAAAATCACTTCGATGCCGGCAGTATGGAACGATTTGATCATTTCCTTGAATTCCTGAACTTGCCCTCCCGGTTGCTGATCATGTGAGTAGCCCCGATGCGGGGCAAAAAAAGCGATCGGATCATAACCCCAGTAGTTTGCGTGTTCGCTTTGAGAGCCATCAAATGCGTTGGTCGGAAACTCATGAATCGGCATGAGTTCGACTGCGGTGACGCCCAAGGACTGGAGATAGGGTATTTTTTCGGTCAGTCCGAGGTAGGTTCCGGGGTGTTTTACTTGGCTGCTTGGATCTTGTGTGAAGCCACGAACGTGCAACTCGTAGATAACCGATTTGGCCATGTCCTGTTTCAAGTGGCGATCACCCTCCCAGTCGAATTGATCGTCCACCACCACGCATTTAGGCGGGCGGCAAATCCCATCCAGCATGGGTTGGAATTGACCTGCCAAGGCTTTGGCATAAGGGTCAATCAGGCGCTGGTTGGCATCGAATCGAAGTCCTCGAGATAGATCCTTAGGACCACTGGCTTGGAAATGGTACAATTGTCCAGACTTCAGGTCAGGAACGAAACGACTCCAGACATCTCCGATACGATCGCTCACAGGGTCAAAATCAAGGGTTTTAAAAGGCTCGAGGTCATCAATTTCGTGGTACAGTAAAACGCGCATCCCGGTCGCGTCTCGGCTGAAAACATCGAATTGTACGCCCTCACGTTGCAGGCTGGCGCCGTAGGACAAGGAAGGTTTCAGTGGCTGCTCTGTGGGATTGAAGTGCATGGCCATAAACACTGGCCGATTTTCCGAAAATTTGCAATCGGTGACTCCTAATTCATTTAAACTGACATGCCTTCGCGCCTACGGGGTCGATCTTTTTACTAGGCATCTTCGGTTTCTTTCGAGGAATTAAACAATCGGAGATCATTGAGATGCTTTTTTTGATGTTAAAGAATGCCTCTCCAGGGCAGCCCAATCGGCAACTCTTCGCCCCCGGTAGAGGATTAATGCAGATGTCGTCGTGTCTAGGCGGTTGCTGTAAAATGTGACATCGGCGAAACTATTCGTTTCACCTATTTCCACAGTCCACGTGCCGGTCCAGTTCATGAGTGGTCTTTCCTATAAAGATTCAGGCGTCGACCTCGACGTATACAACGAAGCGATGAAGCGATTGCCTTCGTTGATGCACCGAACGTTTTCCCCCCGAGTTCGGCAACTTGACGGAGGTTTCGCCGGTTTGTTTCAGTTGGATTTTGATAATCGTTTATTTCGACGAAATTATGAAGATCCAGTAATGGTTGCCTGTACCGATGGTGTAGGGACCAAGCTGAAAGTGGCTCAAATGGCCGGCCGAAATGATTCTGTGGGGATCGATTTGGTAGCCATGTGTGTCAATGACGCCATCTGCTGCGGTGCCGAACCACTGTTCTTTCTCGACTATGTGGCCATGAGTAAAGATGATCCGGTGGTTCTCGAGCAGATCGTTAAAGGAATCAGTGATGGTTGTCTCCAGTCAGATTGTGCACTGTTAGGTGGAGAAACCGCTATCATGCCGGATCTTTATCAGCCGGGCGATTATGATCTGGCAGGGTTTTGTGTGGGGGTTGTGGAACGTAAGCATCTAATCGATGGCAAGGCCATAGTCCCTGATGACGTGGTGATCGGTGTGGCATCGAGTGGGATCCATTCGAATGGCTTTAGTCTTGTTCGGAAGATTGTTTTCGAGGCGGCCGAAAAGAAATTGACTGATGCTTTCGATGATCTGCGAACTTTTGAAGACGTCCTACTTGAACCCACAGTGATCTATGCCAAGGCAATCCGCCAAGTTCTCAATTACTATAAAGTCAAAAATGTAGTTCATGGAATTGCCCATATTACAGGTGGGGGATTAGCGGAAAACATTGAGCGGATTCTTCCCGATAAAGTGGCGGTGGAAGTCGATGGCTCAAGTTGGGAACGTCCCCCCATTTTCGACTGGCTACAGGAAGCCGGTAATGTCGCGACTGATGAAATGTTTCGCGTATTCAATATGGGTATCGGCCTAGCGTTGATCGTTAGCCCCTACTACGCAGATGTGATCCGCCGCATGCTCGACCAAAACGGTCTTGATAATTGGTTGATTGGATCCGTTGGAGTGGGCGATAAGTCCGTTTCTGTGGCGAACCTCTAACAGACAGCTTGCTATCTAGTTCTGCCCCATTCCCATTGCAATGATGGCTTGGTTCGGTGTTTTCTTAGTGGCGGCGGGCGTCTGAGCATCGGATGCTTTAATTTTTTCCAGCTCGGCAATCACACCGCCCGCAGTAATTAAACCAGAAAAGGTAAGCGGTTCCTTTAGTTCGGGCGCGTAGATGGCGTAAAACGGAATGGCTTTTTGGCTATTTCCTAATTCCACGAGTTGCTGTTCCACCTCGGGCGATTTTGATTTATCGGCCTTTAAGGCGACAATGTTGTTTTTAGCAAAAAAGCTGTAAGTGCTTCGGACGTTTAAGGCAACTGCCTCGTTTAGATCACATGTCGCTCAGTTTGGGCCCGTGAAGTCAATGAATACGATTCGACTCTCTGCTTGTAATTCTCCTAGTCTCGCTTTCGAAAATTCTTGCCAATTAAGTTCATACTTTGGAGGTATGAGGAAGTTAAAGGAAAGCAGAGTTCCAAAGCTAAGAATTCCTATGCCCCAGGCCCAAGCTTTTAATTTCTCGGGTAGTTCGGCGGCCAATGACGTCCGTCCGATCCACCAACACGCGAGCGAAATGAAGAGGAGAGTCGTCAGTACGGCAACCATGTACTCAGACCAAGGTTCTTCGGTAAATGCCGCTAAAAGAAAAACGACGGTGCCCATTAGAACAAATCCGGTGACCTGTTTGAACGTATTCATCCAGGCACCGGGACGGGGTAGCCACTTGATCGCACCTGGAAAGAGACCAATTAAAAGGTAAGGTGAAGCCATCCCTAAACCAAGGAAGGTGAAAACGGCATAGGCGACCCACGCAGGTTGGCCCGCGATAATCGTCGTCGCTGGGACAAGTAGTGGGCCTGTGCATGGTGTGGCTAAAATAGTGGTTAAAATTCCCAGGAAATAGGCTCCCATGAGTCCTTCTTCTTCAGCCATTTTCCCCGCTCCGCCAGATAAACCTGGGATGGGTATTTCCCAAACTCCCAACATGCTTAATCCAAATGCAAAGACGACCGACGTGATGATGATCGAGCCCATCATGCTCTTCGTTAGCCAGTCTCCCCAGCCCATTCCGAAAAAAGCAGCGAGTGTTGCCAACACCCAAAATACGGTCATCAAGCCCAACGCAAAGATCAGGTTCAACATGAAAATTTTAAAACGGCTTTCGCCTGCCTGTTGGACAAACGACATCACCTTGAGGCCAATTACAGGTAAGACGCATGGCATTGCATTTAAGATCAGGCCGGCCACGAAGGCCATTAAAAGATAGGTAGAGAGCGTGGCTGGAGAAATTTTCGGTACCGTCCCTGCGGCGGTGTCAGCCGTTTCCCAATAGGTTTTGGAGGCTTTACTGACCGCAACAGTGGTTGCATCTGCGACTTCGAACGTGATTGCAACGGGCTCACCGACGATCGGGTTGTCAGCGACTTTAATTGGAACTTGGAACTGTATTGTTTGCGGGCGGTCACAGGCCTCATCGCAAACTTGGTAAACCATGACTCCATTCAAGGTGATGTTACCATAGCTATCCGCCGGGGCCGTTAGATCAACCGTCCAGGTGACACGATTCTCGTGATAATATTGGACGGGTTCTTCTTTTAACCCAAACGCGTGTTCGATTGGTTCTTCTGAAGGTGACGGCCATGATGTTGTCCAGCCAGACTTGCGAGGGAAGTAAAGCATCGTTGGAATGCTAGAGCGTTTCTCTGCTTTACTTTTTTCAAGCTTGTAGATGTGCCAACCCGGATCCATTACGGCCGTTATTTTAAGTTGTGTTGTGCCTCCCGGAGCAACCGCCGAATCGACCAGCTGTCCTGAAATTTCTGCATGCCCGTTCGGGGCTCGGAATATGGTTTCACCCGGCTCTGAGGATTCCACCGTGTACTGGGAAAAGGCTGCTTCAACGGTCGAGATACTGGGATCAAATGGAATACAACCGGCCTTATCATTGCACACTTGGCCGTCGATCCGCACTTTGATTTCGAGCTTTTTTTCATCCACTCCATCCGATAATTGAATGGGTGCGGTCCATGTCACGGCCCCGGAGAATTCCTCGACGGCCTGATCAAGAACATTCTTTTTGGGGACGGGATCAACATTTGGAACGAATGGCCCAGTCACCTTAAATTGTTCTGATTCGGTGACTTTGAATTTTGTGGGAGATTGGCCATCCAGCTTCTTCTGTGAATAGCCATGCCATTCCGGTTTAATTTGCAATGTAACATTTAGGTGTCCATTCCGACTCGCTTCGTTCATGGTGAAATCGCCCTCGAACGCATATTCGGGTGTCGCATCAAACCCACCCCCGAAACCATCGCCAAATCCAGGTAAATCCTGAAGCAGTAAGCCTTCGGAGGTTTCGGTTTGCGCGAGCGTCAAATTCAGAGGTAAGCACGGGCCACAGGAAAGCAAGGCTACGATGCACACTGAAACGAGAAATTTGATCATACTATTCCATGCGAGAAAATGATTGGTGGTCAGATGGGGAGGGCTCGGGAGATATTTGTGAGTTTGGATTGGAATGACCCTAACATAGCTCTTGTAATTGATAGGCGAATTGTATCAATATTATGACAGAAGCTCTATGGAATAAAGCAAAGGAGCCACATGTCGGTTTGGGGACATGAATGACCCGTCCAATCAGAGTATTTCTAGCGACGTTGTTTTGCTACGGGGTCACTTTTGTTAGCCTCGCGACGCTCAAAGAAGCCCATGAATTTGGCCGCCATTATCTTGCCGTGAATCGGAATACAAAACCCCTGATCGGAACACATTTGGCCCGTGAATCTCACCACGGGCTTGATTTCGGATGGATTAACGTTCACCCCAAGCTCAATGGGGACGTAAAACTGAACGACTTCGTAATGTTTTTCGATACGAGCCTCGAAAAGGGGGTCTTTTTCGATAACCTTAGGTGTTTTGTCAGCTTTGAATTTATCAAGCATTCTAAATTGCTTGGATTGGGCAATCTCGATCAAGGAGCCCGGTCGATCCTCAGGTTGGTAGATTCCATAGATATAACATCCGGCGGGCAACTGTGCTTTGACGATCAGATACCCTTGGTTCGTACCTGATTGAATATGATAACGTGCATCAAAGCGCGGCTCATCCTCGCTCAGCTGGCCGATAACTTGATTGTTTAGGCTCAGTAGAGTCAGGCTGGTTAGCATTAAAAATAAAAAGAATGATTTATAATGATGGAACAAAGGTTGTCACTTCCTGTGAAAGCCTAGATGGGTTGATGGCCGACCACCTTGTCAGGCAGGGATTACAAATCAGTGTCCCCATTGAATGCACAATCAAGGCCGCGAAGGCTACCAGTAACTGGCTTATCGGTTCAACGTCATTTCATCTGTTTTTACCAGCAATGATCGATGAATATCGTATATGCTATCATTTCGATTTACCGTTTGGTTTGGTTTCCATTTAGCCCGAGTTGGGTTGTCAATTATGAAACTTGTCATTGCCGTGATTCAGCCCACTAAATTGAGGGCTGTGAAGCAGGCTTTGGTCCATGCTGGCGTCGAGAGGATAACCATTTGTGATTCTCAAGAATTTGCGAAGCACGTCGGTCGCGAACCACTCTATCGGGGTATGGAATATCGTGCGAATATTTTAAGGAAGGTAACGCTCGAGATAGCAGTGAATGATGATTACCTAGAGCGCACTCTTCAGGTGATCGAGCATGTCGCCAAGACCGGGAGTCAGGGAACCGATGGAGACGGAAAGATATTTGTATTAAATATGGATAATGCGATTCAGATCGCTCCCGAGACACGTGGCCCAGGGGCAATTTAATGATTGTTTTCGTGACACAAGATTTGATGATTTTATCCGCTGCACGTTCTGTTCTACCTGAGAGTAGCTCATTGAAACAGGTGGCATCCGTTACGCGGCTGAAGGCGTTGATTACTGAGACCTCAGTTAGGGTATTGTTGGTCGATTTGCAAACGCCGGGTTTGGATCTTGACGCATTGGCTGCGGCGCATGCGAGTTTGGAACCGACGCCTAAAATGGTGGCGTTTGCCCAACATGTGAATATTGCGTTGCTGGAGGAAGCCAAGAAAAGATTGCCTCATGTCCTGACGCGAGGGCAGTTTAATTCAAAACTGCCTGAAATTCTCGCACAAGATTAACGCCGTTGGGTCGTCGCATTGCGATGGATGATTCGCTGAAAAGGTGCGAGGTTTGTGCTAAGCAGCCTGATCAAGTTTCTCGGCACAATCCGACTCTAAGGCTACGACAGAAATACCAACTTGATTTGCGTATGCCACCAACTCAGATTGATCCAATACGATCGTCTTACTGGCCTCAACCGCGAGGACACTCGCCCCAGCGTCTTTCATCGTCTGAATGGTTCCAACCCCAACAGTTGGGACATCGAAACGCATGTCCTGTTGGGGTTTAGCGACTTTGACAACGGTGAACCCGCCAGCTGAGCAAAGTTGTCCTGCCCGACGGATGCATTCATCTGTTCCCTCGACGGCCTCGACAGCCAGCACGGCTCTTCCCTTGACGGCAATGGATTGGCCGATGTCCAGTCGCCCCATTTCCTTTGCCATTTCCCAGGCAAATTTAATGTCCAATAATTGAGCCTGACTGGGAGATTTACGAGTTAAAGTTCCGCGTTTCACAAGCAGCTCCGGTGCAAAATCGGTAGCGGGTGAGAATTGAATTCCATTGGAAGCGTATAGTTCGGTGACAATGGTCAGTAGGGTGTCGTCACGACGATCTTTCTTTTTTGTGAAATAGACTGGGTAGAAATACTTCATGCATTCCCAGTCTGGGAGGTGTTTGATGAGATGGAATTTTTGGAACAGCAGGGTTTTAAAAATCTTTCCAGCCATTGTGGCGGAGTGGACGCCGCATCGCTTGAGAAAGCGAACTTGAGAGCCCATTCGAGCCATCCCGAACCACTCAAATTCATCACAAATATTTTCTAGTTCTGGATCGGCATGTCCATAAATACCGCAGCAATAAACTTGATAGCCGGCGGTCTTTAAGGCGATCGCGACCTGAATTGGGAAGCGGCCCCAGCCAGCGACCAGTCCAATTCGTTTTTCGGACTTATGGGATGTAGTGCTATTCGTCATCCTTGACCTTTGGCTTCCCAATTCAAGCGGCATTCTGACGGGGCGGCTTAGGTGCGTCGCCGTTCTGATGGAAAGCCGATTGTTCAGCTTCCAGTTGGTGGATTGTTTTCTGCAACGATTTTAGCTTCTTCCGCATCTCGGGAAGTTTGGCAATCAAAGCATGGCTTTGCATACTCTCTCTCGCTGTAACAGCCGGCGCTCCAGCGTAAACTTGCCCTCCCTTTAGATCATGCATGACACCTGATTTGGCACATAATACTGAGTCGGTACCAATGGACAGGTGATCCCCAATTCCGACTTGTCCAGCCATCACAACACGATCGCCAGTAGACGAGCTGCCTGCGATTCCAACTTGTGAGCAGAGTAAATTGGCTTCACCAATTTGGCAGTTGTGAGCAATCATCACTTGATTGTCAATTTTTGAACCCTGCCCCACTTTAGTAGACTCGTAAGTTCCTCGATCAATCGTGGTATTTGCTCCTACTTCGACATCTGATCCTATTTCAACGTTCCCTAGCTGAGCGGATAGGGTGTGCCCCGTTTTGGTTGTGCGATAACCAAAACCGTACGCGCCTAAAATTGCTCCTGCATGAATAATACTACGATCGCCTACAATTGTGTTTTCATACAGGACTGCGTTGGGGTAGATCTTCACGTTGGTCCCAACGACTGTGTTTTCCAAAAGGGTCACATTAGGAAAGATCACACTCCCGCATCCAATCGTGACCCCATCTGCGATGTGAGCTCCGGGATGTATTTCTACATCCTCGGAAATTCTCGCTGAAGGACTGACATAAGCTGCGGGACTGACACCAATACGTTTGCGTTGTATCGGAGGTCGAAATAACTGGACGATTGTTGCAAATGCGGATTCAGGATCGTCGACACACAGAACAGTTTTGTTGTTAAGATCGGATGCCGCAAGTTGAAGTTCTGCTGCTACAACAGCGACCATCGATTCACATTTTAGGAACTTTTCGAAGTGTTTTCTATTCGTCGCGAAGGTTATTTCGCGGTGGCTTGCTAGGTTTATACTGGCAGCCGCAAAAACTTCTAGGTTTTCGTTTCCAATGATCGTCGCAGACACATGACTTGCAATCTCATTTAATCGCTTCATGATCAGGCGTCCTTTCCCGAAGCTGATAATCTATATAACCGAGGAAATGATAGGTTTTTAGAAAGATTCAGACCAGAGCAGTTTTGGTTATTGTTGGAAGGATGATTTCATCCATTGAGCGGCTTACCGCCCCCTTTGCGGGAGTGCTTAATGGGGCTTTTAGAGGTGGTACCCGCCAGCGCATAAAAAAAGCGTGCAGCTCAAAGCCACACGCTTTTATATGAACTTTGTCAGATGTACTTAGGCTTTACTCGAAAGAAGCGCTAATTCCACTGTTTGGATCATCTGTGTCTGTATTTCCAGTCGCTGCTGGAGGAAGAGTACGATCGGATTCGTCAACTTTCTTGACTTCACCTGGACCGCCACCGCAGGCTGCAAAGCTTGCGACAAACATTGCTAAACAGCACATCGTCATGATTTTTTGGAATGTCTTCATCGTGATTTCCCACCTCTTAAATTGGAGTGTCCTAAAAAAATTGGGGTGTGCGAAACGCACACCCCGCTTTATTAAACTACGTCGGCAATCGACTTAGAGTTCGATATCATAATCTTGGTCACCATCACGAGAACCAAAGACGGCATAGATAGTCGTCCAGTCAGTGGTTCGTGTTAGGTTGTGAACTGATGCGTCAGCAAAAGCGAAGTTAACGCCTGCTGGATGCATAGAACCAGTTCCCCAAGCCTTTGCGTACTTGGCGTTACCAAGGATGGTGTTACGAGGATCGTATCCACCTGGGTAGTTTGGAGTTGGGCCGTAGCCTAGTGGTGGAGTGGCTTTCCAGCCAACACTTCCACGACCACGCATAGATGCACCAGTGATCCACATGCAGGTAGTACTTCGATCAGGAATACCAGTAGTAGCATCCATAGTGATCGATCCAATGTTCTCACCGAACATGACGCTGTTAGAAGTTCCATCAGGAACAGTTTCCAGAGTCGACTTCTCACGTGGAGTCATGACACCAGCGTAAGCACCCAGCTCGCCAACACGGTTACGTCCACCAGAGCTTGCACCCAGGATAGAACCGTAGTTAGTACGGCCAACTTCGTCACTTCGGCCGTTTGGCTCTGAAGGCCAGTACCATGTTAGGATACCAACGTAATCCTGGTTCAAGTCGCCAGCATTGCCGGAAACGTAAACAGGAGCAATAACGCCAGCAGCTTGAGCTGGAGTATCGTTAATTACGTCAGAAGGACATGTGAAGTGAGGGATCTCCATGTATGCCAAAGTCCAGTGATCGATGATGTTAGCGTAGCTCGTGTAAATAGGATCATCGTTGGCATCGACGTACGTCGTAAGATTCTTGTGGTAGTTGAATGCAAACGGGTCGTACAACTCAGAAACAGCTTGTAGCTCCATGAACGGCATGACCATTGCAAGAGCTGATGACTGCTGGTTCATCCAGTAGTAATCTTCGTGTGATGAATTCAAGAATTCAGAACCCCAGCTAGATGCACCTTTGTGGCACAAAGACGCTGGTGGCAGACGCTTGTAAGCATCATGGTAGTTGTGAGCCGCAACGGCCAACTGACGAATTCGGTTAGCACAGTCGGTACGACGTGCTGCTTCACGAACCTGTTGAACGGCTGGCAAAAGCATACCAATAAGGATACCGATGATGGCGATGACCACCAAAAGTTCAACAAGGGTGAAACCCTTACGAGAAACTGACATAAAACACTCCCTTAATGAGGAACAAAAAAAACAAATGGTCCGCGAAACTGCAATGTACTGATTTATGAAAGGTTTCGCGAAAAAACTCAAATTCTTAATAAAGTCTATTCTAATAGTTTGTCGTTGCAAGCCCGTAAATCTCGTTGCAAGCCCGTAAATCAAAAAACCATTAAACACCTTTAATGTTGCTTAAATTCACCAAAAAAGGGGTGTTTGGACGTCCAAATCTGGTGGTCTAGGTCTTGTGAGTCAAATGGGCAGCGATTTATTCTTTTAAAGCCCGTGTTTTTGGAAATCGCGGTTCTTTCTTGAAGGTAAAGTCGAGGGTGGTATTGGCTGCGCTTATTTCAACTTGGATGATTATTGGAAAAGTTAAGAAGATGTTTATTTTTAACAATGTTTTCATGTCTAAAGGGACGTGTTTTTGACTGAATTTGTTTCAGAAGCGTATGGTTTACAACGTCAATAAGGGATCTATTGGAGCGTGGGTCAGATCCTAGGCAGATGGTAGTACAAAACGAGCCCTGTTTCTGTTTTCCACCCGTGTCCGGAGGGGCAAACGCGTAGGAGCACAGGAAAGGGAGCAAAACACAAAATTCTTTAGGTTCCGAAGCGCCGATAGAAGGGTTTCGCGAGATTACACTTGAGTCGAACACGATTCTTCGCAAGCGGCCGGGTCGGGTCAATGCTTGGCGTGATGTTCGTGATCGACGGAGACCAGTCGAAATACAATGCTTACAGAGATTCCTCTGGCAAACGGGGCGGAAAGTCGTAAAGTTCGCCCGAAATCACTCTATCTGTTTTAGTAGGGTAGTTTTCTCACGGTGAATTAGCCGAATTCGTATAAATCCCCTTCAACCAATCGTGGTTTCACCTTAGAATCCGCGATTCAAAGTTAACAGTTTGCTCAGAGCGCCGGATAGTTGTGGATCCATGTCCAACAAAATGAAAACCCATAAGGGTACGAAAAAGAGATTTCGATTGACGGCTACAGGCAAGGCAAAGCATCGCCCTGCCGGAACCAGTCATCGGAATGTTCGCGTCAGTCAAAAGCGTAAGCGAAACTTGCGAGGCACCACGGTTTTGGACGAGGCCATGGAGAAAACTGTCCAACAATCGTTGGGTAAATACAGCAACTGATTGATCTGCTTTACGTCAAGCATTTCTAAATGAACGAAACTTCGGCAATTTGCCGACATTCAAGTTCGTGGGTACCAAACACCAAGCTTTCTTGGGGCCTAACGGGCTGAAGGAAATAAAATGAGAACTACCAAGGGTGCGGCGCGTAACCGGGCGAAGAATCGTCTTTTTAAAAGGGCCAAAGGATATCGCGGCGGTCGCGGAAATCTTCTTAGGACCGTCAAGGAAACACTCGTTCGAGCAGGTGTTTATGCCTATCGAGATCGAAAAGTCCGTAAGCGAGACTTTCGTCGTCTCTGGATTACGCGGATCAATGCTGCCTGTCGAATGCGGGGAATGCGGTACAGCCTGTTTATCAATGGCTTGTCCAAAGCGGGCGTGGAACTAGATCGTAAATCACTAGCCGAAATTGCGGTCTGTGATCCGGCCGGGTTTGACGCCATTGTCGAAACGGCCCGCGAAGCTTTGGCAACCTAGTTGGTTGTTGTCGTATCGCGTTCCGATGCTCAAAAATGATAGTATAAAGGAAAGGCCACGGTCTTTCCTTTTTTCGTATCGAGATGAGACCAGCCGAAATCAAAGTTTTGTTGAATTAACCTATACTGAATCTTTTAACCGATCCCTTTCACTGAACCTCTATTTCCGTCAGTCGCCATGTCACTACAGCAGTTTATCGAACAACTCGACGACCTTGCCGGTTCCGCTCGTCAGGCATTTATGGCGGCGGCGGATTCTGAACAATTGGAATCCGCTCGTATTGAATTTACTGGAGCTAAAAACGGACAGTTCAAATTAATCCAAAAGCAGTTGGGCTCCATTGAACGAGGGGATAAGCCGCTTGCGGGAAAGCGGCTCAATGAAGTCAAGCAGGAGATTCAAAACGCCTTTGATGAGGCGGCTGAACGACTCGCTGGTGGGCAAGTGGATGGCGAACGGGATCCAAAGGTCGATGCTACATTGCCAGGTCCGGTCCAGCGGATCGGCCGTCTGCATCCGATTACTCAAACGATCAATGAGTTGAAAGACATCATGGGTCGGTTGGGGTTCACGCCAGCGGAAGGTCCCGAAATCGAAGATGATTGGCATAATTTTAAAGCGCTTAATATTCCGGATATCCATCCGGCGCGGGATCCGCTTGATAATTTTTACCTCTCGACAGCCCGGCACTCAGCTCCCTCTTTGGGAGACAATCCCCTACTGATGCGAACTCAAACCAGTACGGTTCAAATTCGCGTGATGGAAAATCGTCAGCCACCTATACGGATCATTTCTCTGGGGCGGGTGTATCGGCCCGATACGGCGGATGCAACGCACTTTCCAATGTTTCACCAAATGGAAGGTTTGATGATTGATGAAGGTGTCAATCTGTCGGATCTGAAAACGGTTTTGAAATTGTTCGCTACCAGTTACTTGGGAGATGAAGTGCCGATCCGGATTCGCCCTTCGTTTTTCCCGTTTACGGAGCCGAGTGTCGAAGCGGACTATTATTGGAATGGGAAATGGGTTGAGTTTGGGGGTGCCGGAGTCGTCGACCCGAATGTACTAAGTGCCGTTGGATATGATCCGGACAAGGTGACCGGGTTTGCATTTGGTTTGGGTGTCGAACGCCTCTGTATGATTCGCCACCAAATCACTGATATCCGCTACCTGTACACCAATGATGTCCGTTTCCTACAGCAGTTTTAGTCTGGAACTCAAGCTGCCGGTTTCCACGGACTCGAGGGTTCGCGAACTGAGGCCAGCCAGCTAATACGTTACGATCCGAATTCAATACCAAACGTTCACTCAATTTCTTGTAAAGACAAAACGCCATGATTGTTTCCTGGAAATGGCTCGCTCAATACGTCGACCTTAATATGGTGCATGATGAACTCGTCGATCGTTTGACGATGTCTGGACTGAACCACGAAGGCACTGAAGAAATAGGTGGAGATCAGGCGATTGATCTCGAAGTCACCAGTAACCGCCCCGACTGCTTGGGTCATATTGGCGTGGCTCGCGAGGTGGCGGTTCTCTATCAACAACCTTTGACTTTGCCAACGCCTGCTCCCAAAGAACAGGGAGATGCTATTTCAAGCGTTTGCGATGTGAAAATTGAGTGCCCAGATTTATGTTACCGTTACACGGCACGACTCATCCGCGGGGTGAAGGTGGGGCCCAGCCCGGAATGGCTGGTAGACCGATTGGAGACGATTGGTGTTGCCTCGGTCAATAACGTTGTGGACGCTACCAATTTTGTCATGTTTGAATCGGGACAGCCCCTCCACGCCTTTGATTTTTCTAAGGTTCGCGAGGGGAAAATCCGGGTTCGCCAGCCTCGTGCAGATGAGCAAATGGAAGCGATTGATCATCGCCAGTATGCTCTGCAGCCTGGAATGTGCTTGATTGCCGATGCGCAGGAGGCGTTGGCGATTGGGGGTGTCATGGGCGGGGCTGATTCAGAGGTGGGAACTGAGACGACTGATATTCTTATCGAGGCGGCACATTTTAATCCACTGTCGGTGCGCAATACCGCCCGAACGTTGAACCTTCACAGTCCATCATCTTTCCGTTTTGAACGAACCATTGATTCCTATAATCTTGACTGGGCTAGCCGTCGCTGTTGCGAAATCATTTTAGAGATCGCTGGCGGTGAATTAGCAGCGGGGCAGATTGACACGGGCGAGATGCCATCTGCGAGTAAGGCCATCACCTTGCGTTTGCCGCAGTTGGAGCGGATTTTAGGAATATCGATTCCGGCAGACTTTGTTGGCAAAACTCTGGTTGATCTTGGTATGACCCTTGAGCGCGAGACTACGGACTCGTTGACTCTCATCCCTCCCAGCTGGCGTCACGATTTGACCCGTGAGATCGATTTGGTGGAAGAGGTAGGTAGAATTTACGGCTATGACAAGGTCCCCGATACGGCGCGAGTCCCAATGACTGCATCCTATCGTCCTAAAATAGATCGTGTTTTGGATCGCATTCGTACGGCGATGACAGGAGCCGGTTTTGATGAGGCTCTCACAGCCAGCTTTGTACCGGAGCCGTGGTCCGATGCGATTAGCCCTTGGACCGACCAGCCGGCCTTAGTGAGTACTCAGCCCATGCTGGGTGTACTCGAAAAGTCATCCCAGAACATTGGCGCTGTGGACATGATGCGGCGGAGTTTGATTCCTAGTCTACTGGAGGCTCGACGAATCAACGAATATCGCTCGAATCGGACGATTGAACTGTTTGAAACAGCCAAGATTTACTTACCCAAAGGGGAGAATGAGATTCCCGATCAGCCGACGATGATGGGTCTGGTCAGCGGACGAGATTTTTATCAGGTGAAGGCAATCATTTCAGAGGTCGTCGCTCGTTTGAACCCTCTTCAACGGGTCGATCTCGTTCCCTGTGATCATGGATTGTTGGATACCGATTTATCAGGTGAGTTACGAATTGGCGAACAATTTTTGGGTATTATAGGGCAGGTATCTGAAGCTGGTAAAAAGACATTTGGCTTACGATCGCCTGCAGTTGTGGCTGAATTTAACTTGGAAGTTCTGGAGCAGATAGCAGTCTTAATTCCGATTCATAAGAACCAAAGCCCGTTTCCGCCGATTTCGCGTGATTTTAATTTCGTGCTAGACGAGAGCGTGCGTTGGGCAGAACTAGAGTCTACGGTGCGCGAAGCGGCTGGTGGGTTGCTTGAGTCGGTTCAATACCGAGAGACGTTTCGAGATGAAGCCAAAGACGGGGCGAGCAAGAAAAGAGTTCTGCTTTCAGTGGTGCTTCGGTCGGCCAATGAGACACTGACGGGTGAAACCGCTGAGCAAGTCAGTGGTCAAATCGTCGCGGCTTGTGAAAGACAGTTGGCGGCAGAGTTGCTCTGTTGAGTTCGAGTGGAGGAGTTCTGTAGTTGAGTCGACACGTGCTAGTTCTGGCCTTGGTTATATGCATTGCCATATCAATGCAGGCCGCAGGTGAATCCAATTCTTCTGTTCGATCGAACATCCGTTGGTGATGAATTCTGGAAATATTGAAAAAATCGTTTACCTGACATCCGGGGCTGCCGGCATGTATTGCGGTAGTTGCATGCACGATAATACGCTGGCGCGCGCATTGAACTCGCGTGGTTGGGACGTGCAACTCCTACCCACCTACACTCCCATTAGAACGGATGAGACCGATGTCAGCGTCGACCAAGTTTTTTTCGGTGGTATTAATATATTTTTACAGCAGAAGATTCCGTTGCTCCGGCATGTTCCGGCAATGTTGGACCGATTTTTGGATCGTCCGTGGTTGATTCGAAAAGTGACGTCGCGAGCCTTGGAAACGGATCCGACGACTCTTGGTAAACTTGCCAATTCGATGTTACAAGGGATGGAGGGGAATCAACGAAAAGAAGTCATTCGGCTATGCGACTGGTTAGCTTTAGAAGCTCAGCCTAGCCTGATCATGTTTACGAACATCTTGATTGGAGGCTGTATTCCGGAGATTAAAAAGCGATTAGGTGTCCCCGTTCTTGTGACATTGCAGGGAGATGACGTCTTTCTCGATAGTTTACCAGAACCCTATCGAGAGCAATGCATTGCTAAAATCAAGCAGCTATGTGAGCAAGTCGATGGCTTCTTGGTTCACTCGGAATTTTACAAGTCTTATATGACAGATTATTTTTCAATCGACCCTGCCAAGATCCAAGTCACGCCTTTGGGTATCGATGTTGAAGATTTCATCAATTTCCCTACCCAGGATTCTTCACGAAATGAATTGCATTTGGGTTATTTGGCTCGGATGTCTCCCGAGAAAGGGTTGCATCATTTGGTCGATGCATTCATCGAGTTGCGACGGAGTGGCCAATTCCCAAATGTTCAATTGAAATTAGCCGGCTGGATGGGACCGCAGCATCAGATGTATGTGGACCAGCAGTTTCAAAAACTTGTGGCAGCAGGGTTGGGAGGAGAGTTTCATTATTTGGGAGCTCTTGATCGGCCCAGCAAATTAGATTTCCTTGCTTCTTTGGATCTTTTTTCGGTGCCCACCGAGTTTCTCGAGCCAAAAGGCCTCTATCTTCTAGAAGCAATGGCATCGGGTGTACCGGTGGTGCAACCCGATCATGGCAGTTTTCCCGAATTGATTTCAGAGTCGAGGGGAGGTTTGCTATACGAGGCTGGTAATACGGCGGATTTAGTGGGCCGCTTGCGGGAGCTAGTTGAAGATCGCGAACATCGCCATGCTCTTGCATTGGCAGGCCGGCAATTTGTTCTTGAGCATCGTAATGCAGAGCAGATGTCACGTTCGACAGAACGTATTTTAAACGATTGTCTCGCCGTCTCTCGCGGCGATTGAGTCTTAAGGGTCACCTTGAAACTGGATGTCGGGGACGAACTAGCTGATGAAGATCGTAAGCCCGAATGCCAAGGCGAATCCGAGTCTGATGGAGCGAGCTGCGTTGCGAATCAGTTTTTCGTTTCCCTGCACGAATGCAAAGCCAGCCCCAATTAATGGTGTCACCAGAGAAACCCTTGACGACTACAAAAGGGGCAGTCAGCCTGGGTCGCTTCCATCCATCTGCTTGACCCCGAGTCGTTCGCGGGCTTCATCCGACCAAGGACTCTTGGGAGCCAGCTCTAAAAAACGCCGCCAATGGAAGTCGGCTTCATCAAGTCGCTGCATCTCGTCGAGCAAACGCGCCATGTGGTACTGCACGTCGGGGTAGTCTTCGTGGTGCTCGAGGGCTCCTTTAAACGCGGAGTGGGCGAGTTCCAGTTGGCCTAGTTCTACCAGAACGCAACCTAAGCTGGCTCGAGCTTCCACAAACGTTTCGTCCATTTCTACGGCGACGAAGTAACGTTCGCGGGCGCCTGCGAGATCATCTTGTTGATATAATAACTCGGCTAGGCGAAAACAAGTGTCCGGGTTGGGACCAAATGCTAATCCCATCGCGCGATAAACCTCTGCCGCCGATTCGAGATCGTCATCATCCTCGCATTGTACTGCCAGTTCTAAGAATTCATCCGGAGTCGATAGTAAATCGATCGACCTTCGTTCTGTCTCAAATGACTCAAACGAGAGCAATTCAGCTGTCTCGCTAGTGACTGCTGTCGTTTGCGGGTCGAAATCAAGTAGCTTTTGGCCGCTTGGCTCGACCAACCCTTCCCCGTGTTGGAGCAGTAAATTTTTGCCTTCAACAATCACGCTCAATTGTGAAAGAGGGCGATCGATATTGGGGTACAAATTCGCCAACGACATCAACTTTGATTCGATCGTGTCAGGGGAAGCTCCCGCCGAAACCAGTTTCGCAATTCGTCGTGCTGAAGAAACTTCTTGGAAGTCGAAGTAGGGTAATTTGTGAACTTGACGAGAGGGTGTGATCAAGCCACGTCGGTGCCAACGTCGGATGGTCACGATGGAGACATCTAGCAGGTGAGCCAACATCGCAGGGGTGTACAGCCGTTTGGCATCCAGCTCTTCATCAACCAAGCCTAGCTGTTGCCAGAGTTCGGTTTCTGAAATAACGGTCATCCGCCCGTCGCTTACTGCCTGCAGAATTTTTGGGTCAATTTGATTTTCGAAGTCACCAATCGGTAACTCGTCAGCCCCCAACACGATCAAATCGACCGTGGCATCAATCGGGTCGACCATCACGCCGCCATGATCGCGCACCAACCGTCTGGCTTCTTTACGATTCACCCCGCCAAGTTTCCCCACGAAGCCAACCCTTCGGTCGGCGATTGGTGAAATCGATGATGTTCTTTGAGTGGTGCTCATGGTGACGAATTCGAACGCTTGTTGTAAGGCCTTTCGGGCGACGTGACACTCCGGTGAATCTCGCTGATCCCGTGGGCGGAGAGTCCATTTTGGGTGATTCAAGTAATAGAATCTAGCCAGACTCTTGAAACTGGCAACGGTGAAACCGATGATTTTCTAAAACCCTTGCCCGATTGTTGAAAAGCTGTCGGCGGGTGGTGGACAACTTGTCAATGGAGCCGGCAAAATTTACTGGTCGTCCGATTTAGACGGACCGTTCAGATTAGGAGCTGCGTCGGCTGCTTCAGTTTTTTGAGGTTCTGGTTTGGCCTTCTGCTTCGTGTCCGCAAATGTATCTAATGATCCACTGGTCGCGATTGCTTCACTCTCCGGAGTTACCGCATTCTCGGGTTTAGGAGTGACTGGAGTCATTTCCGTTGTCTTCTCACTCGTCCCTGTGTTCGTTTCAGGGATAAGCACCGACCGTGGTTTGGCCGAGTTCGAATCTGCGGGGTCAAGAAAGATAGGTTTGCCGTGATAGATTTTTGGCTGAGTTTCTTCTGTTACGGGTGATTCGATACGGCGAACGACCGTCGACAAGACTTCCCGTTGCTCATCCAAGCTCGGGGTGGTACCAGGATCTTGGGTGATGATATTTCCCCATGCATCGACCGCAACTCGTTTCAGAACCGTCCGTGGAATGGTTTGTATCACCTCGTAATCAACTCGCTTAGCGACCGTTTTGGGAATCTTGATTTCGCGTGTTTCGGCGACCCATTTGCAGGTGGATACCTCATAGGGTTCAACTTGTTCGACCCGTTCATAGGTTACCTCGCTGACGGGTACCTTTCGAACCCGCTCTTCGTCCAGGTAGGTGGTTTTTTGAATGGGTACTTTTTCCGTCCGAATTTTTACAATGGGTTTCTGAAAGGTCACTGGGATCTCACGAACTTGGATTGTCTTGGTCATCTTCTGGATTTGGATAGGAACACGACGTGTTTCAACCACTTCCTCGTAGGTTGTGATTTCAACCGGGGTTTGCCGTTGAACAGTTTGAGGAACGTACTCGGTGCGATTGACAACTTGAGGTGTGAGCGTGGGAGCCATTGTCCGTTGTATTTCGAGTTCCGGTTGGACGGTCCACACCAATCCTGGATCGGTATAAAGCACTTGTCCAGTATTTGGATCGACGTAATAGCCGGGGGTCACGCCACCCAAACGCCTGCCGCCGGCCGATGGGTTCGCGACCCATTGTGCTTCGGTGAAAATCGATGGTACATATTGTGTTTCGGATACGTTCATCGGTTGGTAGATGACCACGTTTTCTGTTTTCAGCATTTTTTTTGTGGTTGGTTTGCGAACCACATGTCGTTCTTCACGGTACTCCGTTTCGACGACGGGTTTTTCCACCCAGTAACGTTGCTCCCGCATTTCGGTTACCGTCTCGTAGGTGGTTTCACGTATCTCACGCTCTTCATAGGTTGTTTCCACAACAGGGCGGCGAACGATGTATTTTTCTTCGCGCTCACCGGTTTTGTAGATCGGTTTGAGGACCGTTGTCTTGCGTTCTCGAGTCTCGGTTTGCCAAACCGGTTTGTAGGAGGTGATTTGTTGGGTTTCGTAGACGGTTTCGTTGACCCACCGCGACTGCGTGGTCGGGACCGTCTCGTAGACGGTTTGGGGTAAGTATTGGTAGGTGACACAATCCGTTTGGGCTACCGCTGTGGACACGCCCAACATGAGCAGTGCAAACAATGCGCAACGGCGGATGCGATGAACGGTTTTTGCCAATGACATAATCTTATCCCTTGAAATCTTAGATTGCCGACACAACCAGCGGGCGGCAAGACGACGGAACCTTTCGCTCTATAATATTCAAAAACGGTCGCCTTCACCACAAACTACTTGCTCGTAAATCCAACGAATGTAATAACTTTGCCGGTCCGTTAGAGATCTAGCCAACAGGGTGGTTTGGATAACTTGGTGTCAAAGGTGTTTTTCAATCTAAATTAAAGGCAGTGGTTTACTGATTTTGTTTGGACCTCAATGTTGTTAGCATTAAGTACGTACGCTAATCTTCCTAACCCTTAAATTTTAACGCGTTTTAAGTGATGTCAATGATCAGCCCCCGCGGCAGCGTCGACCCCCAGCTTCTCATCTCCCAAGTTGATTGGTTGTATAAATATAGTGGCCAACGAACCATGAGTTGCCGTCTAGTCAGTCTCGGCGATGCGTTCCAAAGGGCGGTCTGATGCAACTGCTTGAATTGACATTGGATGGCTCGCTTGCAAATATTGCGTTGGATGAAGCGTTGTTGGAGGCAGCTGAGAATGGGTCGGTAGATCAAGAGCTCCTCCGGCTTTGGCAACCCACAGAGCCGATGGTGGTGGTAGGGCGTAGTTCATCTGTTTCCGACGAAGTGAATCTGGATTATTGCCAAAAAAATAAAATCCCCGTCGTCCGAAGGTGTAGCGGTGGAGCGACCATTGTGGCCGCCAAAGGTTGTTTGATGTACGCGGTTCTGCTCAGTTATCAACAGCGGCCGGAGTTGCGAATGTTGGAGCAGGCTCATCAGTTCGTGATGTCCCGGTTAAGTGAAGCGGCGGGTTCTTTAGGGGTAGTTTTGAAGCTTCAAGGCATTTGTGATTTAACGCTTGCTGACCGTAAGGTTTCGGGCAATGCTTTGCGCTGTAAAAAGAATTGGATGATTTATCATGGAACGTTACTATGTGAAATGGATCTCGATTTAATTTCGAATTGCCTTGGGCAACCTCGCCGCCAACCGGCCTATCGGGAGGGTCGTTCTCACGCCGAATTCGTGGGGCAGTTGCCGGTGTCTACGGAAGCCTTATCCACCGCATTGGTGGAATCTTGGCAGGCTCATCAGCGGACCTCTCTTTGGCCACGAGAGCGAACTGCTGAATTGGTTGCAGAAAAGTATTCCGCCTATGACTGGAACCACAAAGTCGTTTAACGTTTTTAGACAAGTCCCCATTTCTTTCTCAGATACCATTCGAAAGAAAGTAGGCCTGCGAATAAGATTAAATAGAGTAGGGCATCGGGGAAGGAATCCCCCAATTGCCACTTGAGAGGGATCTCAATTTTCATTTGTTTTGGATTCGCAATGATTTCATCGAGCACTTCTGCTAATTCAGTCGGTGCCAAAGCTTGGCCCCCATGTTTCTCCGTTTGACTCGCCAGTCGCTGCATTTGCTCGGGGTCTGCCGCGGAGATTGCCTTCTCTTTATCTCGGTCGATGACGATGAACTCCGCGATCGCTTTGCCAATTTCTGTTTCGTTACGTATTCCAGTAACTTCAATTTGATAGTCTCCCGGGTTTCCTAGCGTTTCTCGTTCGAGTTCACCACGGTCGATGTCGCCTTCCGGAGTGAGTGTCACAGGAACGGATGTTTGATCAGGTTGAATTAAGTTGGCCTTCAACTGATAGTCTTTGTCATCCATTCGGTCGCCAATGCCCGTTGTGAAATCAATGAATGCATTGGGCTGAAATCGCCGTTCCGGCAGGTCAATCCAAACCGTATCGCTTTCCACACCGTCCTTCGCGGCAAGCCATAAAATGATCTGTCGCCAAAACGTGTTGTGCTCGTCTCGCTTACCGCTAAAAACCCATCGCCAAGTTGAGTCACCGGCGAATGCAAGCACTCGGCCGCCAATCCGACCGCTTACCAGAATGGGGCGTCCCGATTCGGTCTCAAGTAAAATTTCCGCCTGATCTTTGACTCCGAAGAAACGATTAGCTCCCTTGAGAGGTGGCATGCTTTTCCAACTTTGAGTTACGTCTTCTTCGTTGGAAAGGGTGGTGATGAAGTGCTTTCGAGTCGGGATTAGTTTCAGCTCTCTATCTAAGTGATACTCTTTGCGAAGCGGTGCCGGAGGGAATTCCTGATTTGCCCCTGGATCCATTTTTACAGGCAAGATGTCAGCGAGCGGAGTGTGATAATAGCGTCCCGGTCCAAAACTATGATAGCCTCCCAACATCATCAGCCCGGCCCCTCGGTCGATCGCCATTTCTAGAGCCTTGAGATTTCCGGTTTGCGTATCAGGATTGAATAATGCTCTCGCATCCACATCCCCTAAAATGATTACATCAAAATTTGGGTCTTGTAAATATTGTGTGATTTGACCTCCCAGTGGCCAACTAGTCTCGCGTGTCCGCCTGTCATTGGGAACGGGTACGTATACCAGCTCAAAACCTTGCGCTGCGCGACGTAGCGCGTTGCGAAGTTCTCGTTGTTCCCACCAAGAATTGTTTCCGGAAAGGTACAGGATCCGGACTCCACCCTCATAAACCGTTAGAAAAGAAGGGAGATCGTTATTGCGTCTGGCGACTTCACCGTTCTGAGGTTCCGCCAGCACTCGCAAACGGAATTGGCCGGGTTCCGGAGGGATGTAGCTGAGAGAAATCTGTTGTTGTTCATAAGCTTCTGTGGGTTGGAATATTTGGGTGTCAACAACTTGTTCATTCCCAGTCGAATCCGTGACCAACAATTGGATCGGTATATCCTGATTGGCGAAACCTCGCGCGACGACCGTTGCATTTACTCCCAGCTCGTTTTTCACAGCGATCCGATGCTGCTCAGCCAGGCTCGTGACGGCAATGTCAGCAACCTGTCCGGTGTCTCCCCGCAAGCCTAACGTGATGGCATACAGTGGGACTTGCATATCATCCAAAGTGGATGCCGCTTCGGTAATTTCGATTTCCGGGTCAACGGCATTTTGGACTCCATCACTGGCCAGAATCATGCCGATCAAGCGCTCATTGCGTACATCTTGACTGAGCTTGAAAACCGCGGAGCCGATATCCGTCTCAGCCCCTCTCGGTGTTGTCGGAAGAACGACCTCGCCATCTTTTTCTAGGGGTTGGGGGCCGTTGGAAAAACCATAGAAACGGACGTCAACTTGCTGTTCTTTCAATTTGTCAAGTCGTTCAATATTTTGGTTCAACATGTCGACAATTGCTTGCCAGCGAGATGAATCGTCTGCTTCATGGGGCAATTGCATCGAGCGGCTCGTGTCCAGTAAGAACAGTAGAACCGCAGACTGGGTTTGCTCTGTTTGTTGGATACAGCCAGGGCGAAGCATGGCCAGTAGCGCCATCAAGACGACCCCGAGTCGAATCAGCGTTAATTTTATTTTTTTGGAGGCCGTGATTTTGGAGAACGCTGGACCGATCAATAACATACCCACCATCATGATCGCAACGATTGCCATCATGCTAAAAGGTAGTATTGGTTGGAGGGTCCAAGCAGACATGTTGAAAACTAACTTGAATAAAAACGATTTGACATGAGGTGCTCCACAATTAGCGTGACCGCCAGCATGATCAACAAAATGGGATAAAATTCTTGACCCACTCGTGCAGTTCCCTGCTGACGTTGAATCTGATTTCGCTCTCGAGCCAACTGGTACCTCTCAAAGCCTAGAACCTCGTCAATCTCAACGGGATCAATACGAGTCAAATCCGTTTCTGCGGGCTCTAAGTTGACGCTGAATCCTCGGAGAACGGTTTCGCCACGCTGGCCTCTTAGTCGGTATTGGCCAGGTGTATTGGTGAATCGATATTTTACCGTATTGTCTATAGAGACGATTTTGGTTGGAGATTGTTCGGTGCGAGGAGTGAAGACTCGATAGGAATCTGGGTATTTTCGAATATCATTGCGCAGAACCCCTGTTTGGCCCACGTCAATATTTAGCTTCTCGTAAGAGCTTTGGACGACGTACTCGCTGATTTTCCCAACCAGTTTCCAGGCCGGCCAGCAGTACCCGGTGAACAGATAATTCCATGGTAACGCTCGATCGGTAGGGCGAGGTGGGTCGGTGATGGGTGTGGTCATGATCAGCACGCGTCCTTGACCAAGGGTTCGACTGATGACTGCGGGTAGGCCGGTGCTATAACGAACAACGGTCTCAGTCGGTAATTCGTTGGCAAGACCATCGGGCGTGATTTCCCAATGATTCAAAACCGGGTGATCGCCCCACGGAACGGCGTCCTCACGATCTCGGAATGGTTCCAAGATCGGATTTGAAAAATTATCTGGGCTCAGATAAAGCGGGTTATCTTGTTTTCTACGCCATTGTCGCGTGATCTTCCCCGTCAACAATTTCTCAGCTGTAGTAGTTAGGAAAGAGGGGTCGACACCTCCCTGAATGGCAGCGTTATGACCGAGGAAAATGGCTAGTCCGCCGCCCTGCGCGACATATTGTTCGAGGTCTTGCCAAAGGCCTTGATTGAGAGGTTTTGGATCGAGCAGGAAGATGGCTTGAAAGTCGTCGAGGTCGTATTTCGATACGTCTGACTGCTTGGCAACGGTACAGCGATAGATTGCGGTCCCTTTTTCTAATTCTCGATAGGGTGCCAAAAGATCAACCAAGTTTCCCGGGTTCACATTGTCGGGGTGGAGGACCAGCACATCCCATGCTGGGCGAACATCGACCGTGAAGTAACGGGTGTTATCAACCTTCAATCCATCTTCTCCGATGATTTCGACGGTACCATGATGAACCCCTTGGGGGAGAGGACCCGGGTATTGGAATTGAACCGGGGTTTGCGAGTCTGCCCGGATGTCGACCTGTTTGCTCAGTTGCCAAAATTTCTTGGGCACGAGAACTTTCCCGTCTCGCATGGCAGGGCGGATTCCCTGATCATCAGGCTGTTCAATTTTCATCACGACGTTCCGCTGAGCGGCGTCGCCAATCCGCGTGATTTCTGTGTTGATTTCGATTGGACTGGCGGTGGTGATTGTATTCTCTTCCAGAAACAGCCCCCCGATGGAAAAGTCTTGGGGCTCGTTCGTGCCAACATCAATGACAAACGCAGCGATGTCTTCGTTATCTTTCAACTGTTTCAAGACGGTGCTGGTTTCACCACCGGTCCAACCGCGACGTGTGAGGTCCGTGATGACATACAATTCTTTTCGTTCCAGTTCGGAATCTTTGAGTAGTTTTAGTCCGATGCTTAAAGATTCTGGGATGAAAGAACTCTCGTAACTAGTATCTAGTGTCTCAATACGTTTTTTAGCCGCTCCCACATCGACCGAATAAAAAGGCTGGTCTCCATCGGTGGCTAAAACACAGACGTCGCTGCTGGAGGGAAGCTGTTCGGCGAGCCAAATCCCCATTTCCCTTGCTTTTTCGAGATTTTTCTTTCCGTTGATCTGATAATCCATCCGTGGGGAGGTGTCGATCAAAATGACCGCTGCGACTGGTGCCTGCGAGTCCCCGATAAGCTGGGGAGAATCGGAGGAAATTAATCGAATGATCGAATAACCGCCAAATAATAGTTGGCCCAAGAGCAGGGTAGCGAGCGCGGAAATCAGGAGGCCGTTTCGTTTTCGAGTCCCGTAATATGCGACCGCCAGTGCTAGTCCAACGACCAAGCTGGTGCACCCTAAACCACCGATTGTCAGCCATTGACCAAAATTTCGAGAAGCGACCGAAGGGCCGGCCAAGGCAGCAGCCATCAACAGGATTAATAAGCACCTCAGTAACAACAAGAGCAGGTGCCGAAGACGCATTCGACTTCGGTTGCTTATTTCGTGTTGTCGGACAAACTTAAGCGCAGGGAAAGATAAGACTTTTGGTTTGGGCTGCATCATGAAGTGTAGAATAATCGGTAAGCTCAGTAACATCGCTCCGATGCCGAGTACCATAGCATTGGCCCAAATCATATTAAAACCTCGTCTTGCGGCTATGGAGGTATTCGATCAGAGCGGTATCAAACTGCATGCTGGTGTCAATCGGGACATAGTCAATGCCGCTTTTCCGACAATCGATTGCAAGGTTTCTACGGAACTCTTCGATCGCTTCGCAGTACTCTTTACGAAAACCATCCGCATCCACTTTTATCTCATCACCACTTTCAGGATCATGCAGTTCACAGGGGCCGTTAAAAGGAAAGTTGACCTCAGCTTCGTCGAGAATATGAAATAGTATGACGTCGTGGCCTCCATGACGCAGGCGATGCAATGAATCGAATATGGAATCATCGTCGACCAGTAGGTCTGAAAATATCATTACCAAGCTGCGCTGCTTGAGCATGGCTGCCATTTGCCCCAAGCTGTCCGAGAAGTTCGTATTACCATTGGGTCGAATCCGGGAAAGCAGTGAGATTAAATTACCGAGCTGGGTCCGCTTGGAACGTGGAGGAAGACTTTCTCGTATCTTGTCATTAAAGGTAATCAGCCCTACCGGATCTTGCTGGGAAACCATTAAGTATGCGAGTGCGGCAGCCAAGCAGACGGAGTAATCAAATTTGGTTAATTCCTGCCGGTAGGTGTAGCCCATGGATTGACTGAGATCCATCACCAGATAGCCGGTGATATTCGTTTCCGCTTCGAATTTTTTGACATAGTACTTGTTGGTTTTTGCATAGACCTGCCAGTCGATATCTTTGGGATCATCACCGTGACTGTATTTTCGATGTTCGCTGAATTCGACACTGAATCCTTGGTACGGACTGGCGTGCAACCCGTGCAAGAAACCTTTGACGACAAATTGAGCGCGCATATCTAGCCGCTTGATCTGGTTGATCACTTCTGGCTTAAGATACTTTTCGACAGACATGGTAGACCTTGCACAATCGGAAATGGCTTCCGATTAAACGGACGCAGACAATGGCTGAGTTACTTTGCTGCTTTATTTGGCGAACTTGGAAATGTCTGGTTCAGGGATAACTGAAAGTAAGCGTTTGATTATATCTTCGTTCGTCATGCCCTCTGCCTGAGCCTGAAAATTACAGCTCACGCGATGACGGAGAACAGGCAGTGCCACTCTCTGGATATCGGAGATTGCAACTGAAAAACGTCCGTCCATCGCCGCAATCGCCTGACCGCCAGAGATCAAAAACTGACCCGCTCGTGGGCCTGCCCCCCAGTCCACCAGTTCACGCACAAAGTCCGGCGCGGATTCGTCTTTGGGGCGCGTTGCTCGCACGAGGCAGGAGACATATTTGATGATGTAATCGGAAACCGCAACGCTTCCTACCAGCTTCTGAAGGTTGACGATCGCTTTAGCCGAAAGTACTTTGCGAACTTCTTGCTTTTCCCCTTTGCTACTGGCAGTCAGAATCTGTTCCTCTTCGTCGGCCGTTGGGTAGCCTACTTTGATGTTAAACATGAAACGATCTAACTGGGCTTCTGGTAGCGGGTAGGTGCCCTCCTGCTCGATTGGGTTTTGCGTTGCGATCGTGAAAAACGGTTTTGAAAGGTGGTAGGTTTCTCGACCGACGGATACCTCTCGCTCTTGCATTGCCTGGAGTAATGCCGCTTGAGTTTTGGGAGGTGTCCGGTTTATTTCGTCTGCCAGCAAAATGTTGGTGAACACGGGGCCCTCAACAAATCGAAATTGCCTCCGGCCTTGATCATCTTCGTCCAGAACATTCGTCCCGGTGATGTCTGATGGCATCAGGTCTGGAGTGAATTGGATTCTTTTGAAGCTGACATCCAAAATTCTAGCAATGGTGCTGACCATCAGCGTTTTGGCCAATCCGGGAACTCCTTCAAGCAGGCAGTGACCGCGGGTGAAAATAGCCGCAAACACTTGCTCAATAACTTCATCTTGCCCCACGATTACTTTGTGTAACTCTTGGAGCATCAGCTGGCGATGTTGGCTGAATTCCTGTAGTACGTCACCTAAACTGCGTTGTTTGCTTGTCACGCGAACCCTTTTCGGAGAATTTATTTATGGCTACAACGAGGAAACGGCAACGAGAATCCGCTAACGCTAGGATCGAGGAGCAAATACCCGTTGGTCGTTATCGGTAGATTGTATGTTTCCGGCGGGAGATCAGCAACGATATGAGTTCGCGTTGCTCAGCTATTTTCCTACGGTTAAACTTACATCGATCGCTTAGGGCCTTGGGTAACTTGGACGGTTGGAGAGATTGGACATATCTGGAAATCGGTATTTCATACCCAGGCTTGTCCAGACATCTTAATTAGACACTTTTCAGATTGATTGAGGTGGTTGACGCGGTAATCCGCGACCCGACCGAAGTCAGTGTTTTACAAGAAATGAAAATTTAGCATGTACCGATTCAAAATGGTATTTGTGTCGGCCATCCTATTGATTGGGATCGGCCAGCATGAGCGAACGTGTCAGGCTCAGGATGATTTAACGGCTGAGCAGGTGCGCGAGTCAATCAAGCGGGGTGTGAACTTTCTAAAAAATAGCCAGCAAGATGGACGTTGGCCTAGGTACCGGCAATACACCGGCGGCACTACGGCTTTGGCAACACTTGCCTTGCTCAACGCGGGAGTTCCTGAAACGGATCCCGCTTTACAGAAGTCAATTCGAATTCTGTTGAATATACCAAGTGAGACAACTTATGTTGTCTCGTTGAGAGTCATGGCTCTGGCAATGGCAGATCCACAAGGCAAGAAATATAAAACGGATATTACCCGAGACGTTCAATGGCTATTGGCTAGGCAGGTTCCCAGTGGCCCCTATCAAGGCGGCTGGGGATATAATGATTTAAATCGGTCTCTGGGTAGCGCTGATTCGTCCAACACTCAGTTTGCTTTACTGGCCTTGCACGAGGGTTCAATGTTGGGCATCGATATTCCTAAGCGACATTGGGAGGAAGCTGTCCAATATTGGAAGAATCATAGCAACGAGCAACGAGGGGGATTTACCTACACTCTTAGGAATCAGACCGTTACGGGAAGTATGACCTGCGCTGGAATTTCATCATTGATCATCGCGAATGAAAATCTGGCAGATACCAGTCAGTATTTGAGCGGAGATCGAATTATCTGCTGTCGTTCCAGTGAGGAATCGGAGATGGTCAACGATTCCATTGAGTGGTTGGCACGAAATTTTTCAGTTCGTGGAAATCCGATCGGTCGCGGTAGGGGTAATTCCAAAACCCAGTTTTATTACCTTTATGGTATGGAAAGAGCTGGCCGACTATCGGGTCGACGTTTTTTTGGACCCCATGATTGGTATCGTGCTGGTGTGGTGCAGTTGATACGTCAACAAGCAATGAATGGTTCTTGGAAAGGAAATGGTTCGGGAGAAGAGGATCCCAATATTGCCACATCACTGGCTTTGCTTTTTTTGTCCAAAGGTAAGCGGCCAGTTGCGATTGGCAAACTGAAATTTGGGATTGGTGAGGATTGGAATCTGCATCCCAAAGGTGTCCATTTCTTGACGCGAGAGTTGGAAGCTCAATGGAAAACCAAATTAAATTGGCAGACGATCAAGAGTGAAAATGCGACCGTTCAAGATCTGTTGGAAGCGCCCGTTTTATTCCTTTCCGGTAAAGAACAGTTGGATTTGGGCGCGAGGCAGAAGCAAGAGTTGAAAAAATTCATCGAAAGTGGAGGTTTTATTTTCGCAGAATCATCTCAAGGAGACGGTTGTGGTGACGCCATGTTTGATCAATTGTTTCGTGAATTGATGGTAGATTTGTTCCCTGAGAGCAAACTGGAACCACTCCAGCAGGATCACCCTATTTGGAATTCTCATTTCCCGCTATTGCCTCGTTCGGATTGGCCTATTTTAGGCTTACAGGCATGTTGCCGGACAAGCGTCGTGTACGTGCCTCGGTCGCTGAGCTGCCGCTGGCAGTTGAACCAAGCGAACGTTTACAAGAAATTACCAGAGCGAGCTCAAGACGAGGTACGGTACGCGACTAAGATCGGAGTAAATGTGGTGTCCTACGCGACAGGGCGCGAATTGCGAGACAAATTAGATGTGCCCTTGGTGGCGACCGATTCGAACCCCGAGTTTACGGATCGGATTTTGGTGCTTCCTAAAATCTCTCACACGGGCGGAGCGGATGACGCTCCCAACGCTTGGCGGAATATTCTCAATCGAGTCAATCAAATCGGGCTGCCGGTTGATACCCAAAAGAAAATGATTCGCCCGTTAATGGAGGAATTAGCGGATCACCCATTTGTCTTCATGCATGGTCGCAACCGATTTCGGTTTTCAGAAAAAGAACGTCAACAGCTCAAGGAGTTTCTGCAAGTGGGAGGTTTGCTATTTTGCGACTCGATCTGTAGCTCTGCGGCCTTCACTAACGCCTTCCGAGGCGAGATGCAGAAAATGTTTCCTGATAACCCACTGATACCGATTCCTCCGGAGCATTCCATATGGAGCGACCAGAAATTTGGTGGTTACTCTTTACCGAGTGTGACGATTACCAAACCGGATCGGTCCGCAGGAGGAGGCTTTCAAAGACGAAAAACACCACCTCGGTTGGAGGGGATTCTGATCGACGGTCATTATGCCGTTATTTTTTCTCCCTTTGATTTGAGTTGTGCGATGGAGAATTCTTCCGTTTCCCAGTGTGAAGGCTACACCCGAGAAGATGCCACTCGCATCGCGATCAACGTGTTACTGTACGCTTTGTATCGGGACTAGGGTAAAACGCCACCGTGTCTGACCGCGGATCTATCGAGAGTTGGTGGTTCGTTTCTTAAGGCGTTCAGTGAACAGGTACACAAGACAAATAGAAACTATGATCCCGAACATGGTTTTGATGGTGAATGGATAGGGCTCCAATCCTTTCGCGCGGGAGGTGGTAACCATGAAGCCGATGATAGGCATTCCGACCAATACGCCTGCATCGTACATCCCGAGAATTAATTGGGTTGCAACGCCACGGTGAATGACGGGAAATTGATTCGTGCAGGCAGCGATCACGGATGGGAAAATAAACGAGTGAGCCAAACCTCCAGCGGTCGCGGGTAACCAGAAACCGGTTTCGTTTTGGAGAGGTAGGTAAAGGAGCATGCTCAGCGCCATGAATCCAAAGCCCAGTAGAATGGTGATCGGCAATCCGAGGGCCTGAGGTGCTCGTCGAAAAATCAGTCGACTAACAAACGCCGTTACGTTGTAAATGATAAAGAATGATTTGATATTGTCGATGTTGAGTGATTCGGCGAAGGGGGATAGGTAAGTCCCGGGGAATCCAATGGTGAGTCCCATCAGCATTCCGACCACCAAGATGAAGCCTGGGTTGTTTTTCCAAATGATCCGGATGGGGTTCTCGGCTTGCTTTTTTAGCGGTTGTGTTAGGGTGCGGCTTCGTTTCGCAAATTGGCAAGCGAGCAGCGCCAGTAACATCGAAAGAGTTGCCATGGAGGCGGCCACGTAAAACATTCTGGTGACTTGGACGGATCTGAGAACCTGGCTGGAAAATAGCCAGTCGCCAATGGTCGGGCCAATGGCCATCCCCACGAATCCGCTCGATCCAATCACTCCGATCACTTCAGCGATTCGTTGGTGGGGTGCCTGCAATGAGATGAAGCTCAGCCATGCGCCGAAGGTGCCCGCTAAACTCGTAGCGAATAGACATCTGGCGAGATAGACCTCGATACCTGTCACCGAATCAATTTTAATATGCCAGAGAATGGCAAGGATTTCACCGGCAATCGAGACGATCCAGATGACACCTGGTCCAAATCGGTCGATCGCAACACCTTGAATCAAGCGGCACGCGATCGCTCCAACGGACGCCATGCCGACGATCCATCCTAAATGCCATTCATCTCCGCCGAGTAGCTCAACAAAGTCTGCGTAGCGAAATAGCAGGCTGACCGCGATCAATTGAAAGACATTGGCTAAAAATGCAAAGAGGAGGGAGACGTTATAGACCCGCCTATTCCGAGAGGAATCCGAGCGACGCGGTTCGGTGAGATTGTTCATGAGCGGGCTGTTCTGGAATCACCCAAGAAAAACGTGTCCTGATCAACGGTTACCATGGCAAATTGTCGAGGTCGACATTCCCGCCACTGACGATGATTCCGATGTTTCGATCGGGTTCCAAATCCATCAACTTGGGGCTCATGACCGCAGCCAATGCAACGGCAGAACTAGGTTCCATTAAGACTTTCGTTCGTTCCAGAAATAGTTTCATCGCCGCAATGGTTTCCTCGTCACTAACCGTAACGATCTGGCGTACGATATCGCGGATGAAGGGCCAGGTTAATTTTCCCATACTCGTTAGCAAACCATCGGAAATAGTTCTTGGATTGGTTTGGGGCAGCAGCTTTCGGACTTCCTTTGAACGAAACGCATCATCGGCCCCCTCGGGCTCAGCTCCTACGATTCGACATCGTCTCGAAGTGGCTGAAACGGTGACGCAAGTCCCACTCATCAATCCGCCGCCGCCGATGGGGGCGACCATCAAGTCAAGATTGGGTACCTGTTGCAGGAATTCAAGCGCGGCAGTTCCTTGGCCGGCAATGATTCGGACATCATTAAATGGAGGGATCATCGTTGCACCGGTCTCAGCTTGAATACGGTCCGCATATTCAAGTCGGGAATCTAAATTAGGTTCGCATTCAATCACTCTTCCACCATATCCGATCACCGCTCTACGTTTGATCACTGATGCTGAGCTGGGCATGACAATGTGCGCCTGCGTACCGAAGATTTGAGCGGCCCGGGCTAGGGCTGCAGCATGATTTCCGGAACTGTGGGTCACGACACCTTTGGCCAGTTCATCGGGAGACATCTGGGCCAAAGCATTTACCGCACCGCGGAATTTAAACGCTCCGGTCTTTTGAAGATTTTCACATTTAAAGAACAGGTTGTGACCGACCAAACGGTCCAGCGATTGACAAGTAAGGACAGGAGTTCGATGGGCAAAGGGAGCGATGTTTTTAGCTGCCGTTTTGACGTCTGCCAATTGAACAATATCGGTCGGTTTAAAGTGAACTTTCAGTGTCATTTTGATTCAGTGTCTAACTCAGAAGCTGGATGTCTCGCACCCAGTTTAACGAACATTGTCATTTATGATAATCTCATCTGGGGCAAGGATCTCTAAAACAATCGAGGTAAATTTAGGGGGTGCCTGCGGGAATGCAGACCACTTGCGAGACAGCATTGGGGACGAATTTTGCGTAATCCACTCGTGATTGTCATGCGCGGGACCTGGTTTTGTGGGCTCAGATAGATGGGGTGAATTCTAATAAATTGTGTACGATGTTGGCGGTCAGTCCCCAGATTTCCCGGTCCAGATAATCGTAAAAATAGACGGTTCTTTGTGATTGATTCATCCTGTGGATTCGTTGGCGAGGTTTCATTTGCTGGAGATGTTTTAGAGAAACGGTAAAAGCCTCTTGGACCTCAGATAGGTTCAACATCAGCTTTTGTGGCCACGCCACGATAGCGACTACGGGGGTGACGACGAAGCCTGCTGGAGAGGTTTGGTCGTCCAGTTGCCCTAAAACATTCTGAGGGGAGATACCGATTTCTTCATGCATCTCTCGGACGGCAGCTTGGACGGGGGTCTCGTGCCGCTCGAGCGTTCCACCGGGGAAAGCAATTTGGCCGGCGTGATGGTTCAGTCGTTTAGAGCGGACAGTAAATAATAGTTTCCAGCCAGACTCAGATTCTAATAAGGGAACCACTACAGCGGCAGGACGATTATCTCCAGTCTGTAGCTCTTGGCGAGGACGACTCAGGAGTCTTCCTTGTAATTGGATCTTGAATTCAGCAGAGTTCATGACGATTCCGGGGGAGTTGTTTGTTTCCCTTGGGCCGACTTCCAGGGAACCTTAACTGTTGGGGAATGAATAAGAGTTGTCGATATCTTATCTCGATTTCGAAATCGAACGCAATTTCAGCAAGTAAAAATCGCCTGCAATGATCGGATCGGGCAAACCGACACCTTGGTTATCTGGTTCTCGGTGCGTACAATACCGACAGCTGTCTTTGAACACGATGAAAATTCTGCAGGAATCCATTTTGACAGAAGATCAACCCTCCGGTGGTGCCCGCGACCGAGTGAATCCACAACGTAGCCTTGAACTGGCACTGGCCGCTGCGCGGACTGCTGCTGAGAATCAAGGGACAGGCGTTGTTGTTTTGGATATGAGTAAGCAGTCAGCCATGTTTGATTACTTTGTTATCGCGACGGGTACCAGTCGACGACAGCTGCATGCAATGAGCGAAGAAATTGATCACAAGCTTGAAGACGATTTGAACGACAAGCGAATGAATGTTGATGGCTATGATGAGAGCCGCTGGATCGTGCTGGATTACGGAACGGTCGTGATTCATCTGTTTGATCAAGAAACGAGAGACTTTTACAGTTTGGAGTCATTGTGGGCCGATGCAAATCCTGTTGATCTGACCGATACACTAGCCGGTATTCGTTAATTTTTGAGTGGATCATCAAATCCAGCTGGTGCCGTAAATCCGAGCTTCTCTAAAACCTGCAGGTATTGGTCGGGGTAATTAACGTTAGCCAATGACGTCAATTCTTGATCAACCGAGCGAAGGGTATCCACCGGTATTCTGTTTGCGTGAAACTCCTTGGAGAGTTCCGATACTCGAAGTTGCGGGTTTTTTATCAACTCATCAATTCGCTTATGTAACTTACATTGGTAGATCGCTGTCATGCCGTAGACCCGTTCGGCTTGGTAGGGAATCACGGCTTCAAATCCATCGGAGTGTTGCAATAGGTTTTCGGCGACCTGGGGCACTAGTTCTGGTACGTCACAGGCTGTCACGAAGCCCCATTGTAGACCTTGGCGTTCTAGATATTCCAAGCCTCCACGGATTCCCTCAAGCGGTCCACAATTGTGGTTTTTATCCCGGATGATGGCCGGAAGGTTTTCCAGATCTGGATAGGTCTGCCCATCAACGCCGGCGATCACGATCTCGGAGGATATTTGGCGACAGATACGGACGGTTCGCTGTAAAAGGCTCTCGTCACCAAACGGAAGCTTCCATTTGGGATAGCCCATTCGCTGACTTTGTCCCCCTGTGAGGATGACCACGCCGAGTGATCGATTTGACGTTTGTTGTGGGTTGGGCATCTTGGAAATTACCAGTTGCTGAGGTAGCCTGAGATACTTAATTATCAATGATTATTGGGCGATTAACGATGGCAATTCGGCTGCGACTCCACGATTCCCAATCAAATACTCCGGTCCGTGTAGGGGGGGTCTTGCCTGGTGTCGTCGATTCTGGTCCCGATTCGTTGAAACGGATGCCTGTATGGTTAGGTAATCGGCAAGTAGATTTGGGAGAGGTTTTTGAGGTCACGTCTGAATTGGTAGCCGATTTGGATACAGAAGAGGGGCCTGAGCGTCACTGTTGGCAAGGTGATCTGAGATGTGTTCATGAAATTGGAGCTGGTTTGCAGCAAGGGCGTGTGCAGATTCAGGGTGACGCGGGCCGGCATATTGGCGCTCAAATGCGAGGCGGTTTGTTAGAGGTGGATGGGGACGTTTCTGATTTCCTTGGGGTGGAAATGCAGGGCGGCCAAATTCGTGTGATGGGCAATGCGGGAGATTGGACGGGCGCTGTATACCCGGGAACTCGTTCCGGTATGAATCGTGGAGAAATTTTGGTCGATGGCAATGCGGGAGCCGGCACGGGTCAGGGTATGCGTCGAGGAATCATTCTGATTCAGGGAACCGCCGGACCTCAGGTTGGATGGAACATGAGAGGTGGAACCATCCTAGTCGGCAAAGGGATCGAAGGTCCATTCGGCACAGGAATGATTCGGGGGACTGTTATTACCATTTCTGATTCCGCGGACTCTTTACTAAAAAATCTGGGACCTACCTTTCGCTCTGGAGGTCGGATTTCGTTGCCCATGATCGGTCTTATGAAGCGTTGGTTCGCTAAACATGGCAGGCGTTCTGAATCAATCGAACGCCTCCTAAATTCCCCGACCTATAAGATGTTCCACGGTGACATTCTAAAAGGAAGTCGAGGTGAGGTATTGGTGGCCGAATCTTAAGCCTTCCACGCTCGCGACTTGAAAAGGTGTGGGCTCTTCAGAGAAGGCGTCTACCCGCCCAACGGACCTAGTCCCCACCGGGATAGTTGTATTGTTCGTTGTCAGGATCGAAGTCTTTATCGGTAAGTCCTCTATTCAATTGGATATCATTGTAGATGTACTTCTCGAGAAGAGGCGCCACCCCACCCGGTTTCTCCGGCCATAAGTAGCCTTCGTAAGCGATGGGTAAGCTGCGTTGGTCATCAATAAAGATTCGGGCCTTATGGAAGTCGATATCTGATAGCTTTTCGGGGTAAACAATTTCTAGCATCGTGCAGGTGCGGTCTCCAACTGAAACATTGCGTTGGACATGCACTTCGCATTTGTCGTTTTTTAATCCTTCCTCTCCTTTCTCAAGCATCTTCTTAAGGAGATTCTTCATTCCAATATCACGAATCGTGTACCGATTGCCCTTCATTGCTAGGGCTCCCTCGGGATCCAGTTTGAATCGGATCAGATTCGCCAGTCCGGAGAGGTGGGCGATGATTTTATCTTCGTTCTCCCCAGAGACCCAGATTGCTTCTTGGCCGGCGGAACTGCGTGGTTTTAAAAACAAAGTATAGACTGAAAAGGGAACTTTGATTTCTTCACGCGCCTGCTCGTGGCGGATTTTGATCCGCATGTATTTTTCTTCACCGAGCTTGCCGTCAGCGCGTGTCTGAGAAACGACCGTGGCTTCGTAATCCGCCACGTTTTTTTCCATTTCATCGTGAGCCGCTTTGGCTACCTCTAGAAGAGGAAGTAGGGGATGTTCGGCAGCGGCAATGGCCTCTGCATTAATTCCAGCTGTGACGCCGGTTGGCTCAATGGGCTGCTCAGAGGTTAGGGCGGTTCCGTCCGTGACAATTTTCACGGGTTCGGTCAGTTGAGAATTGATCTTGGCGGCGAAGTTTATCTGGTAGATTTTGTGGGCGGCAAAGGCCCCACATAAGATCAAGCCAACGAGCAGGAAACTCTTCCCAAGGCATCCCCATCCGGACCGTGATGACTCTTCCGATTTAAGATCTTGCGAATTGTCACTTGGGGCTGAGCTCGTCATCAAAAATCACTAGTCAATAAGGTTAGCGGGCGGCGAATTGTTCCGCGTACTGTAGGATCCAAGTATCTATTTTTTTGGTGAATTCGTCACCATCAGTTTCCGGGATATCCTTGAAGTGATTCCAGTTGAAGATTTCTTTGTTCTGGATGGTCCCTTTTCCGGAAATGTTGACGACATTGAATTCGTTGAGAGGCCGTACAGTGAGTTCCAAACGACTGAAAAAAGAACCGCTTTTCCCAGCCGCGGAGCGTGTGATATCATCGCGGGCAATGGCCCCTCCCCAACCCCGGTCTCCGTAGAGGGTTTCATATTCAAAACCAGGGAAATGTTCAATTAACTTTTTCAGTGACTTTTCGATGTGATCCGATAAATTCAACCTGTATTCGTTGTGACGATTCTTTAGTTCTTCGCGCGACAGTTTCTTTTGCTGTTGGTCGCCCTTGCGTTGCGAACTTCTCTCCTCACCGCGGTCGATTGCTTTCTTAAGTTCTTGCTCAAAATCCATTAGTCGCAATATTTTTGGTTAAAGGTTGCAGTAAAAATGCTTCATGGCGATGGCGATTATTCGATCTCATCCGCCTCGAAATAGTCATCAAAGTTCTCTTGATAATCTTTTAGGTTTTCTTCCATCATTAAGCGGAACTGTTCGACGAAGTAATCCGCCGCTTCGTCTCGCTTGATATCCATGTCGGCGGGATCTTCGGCCGAAGATGCTACCACAAAGGCACTGAAACGAGAGGCGGCATAAAGTAGGGCGGCACTCACTTTACCAGCGTCGTTTGACAGTTCGCATAGATTGTTAGCGCTTTCAATAAACGTATCTGCAAGATCCCAGAATTCCTCGTCGGGCCCCTGTTTGTCGTCTTCTTTACTTTCACTCATTGTTTTCTTTCGGGTCTTCGGATTTCTTGTCGTCAGATTTCTTGTCGTAGAACTGACTGAGATCTGAGAATGATCGCATAGGTGCCGAGCCCGTTAGCATGTCGTCGGTAATTGGTTTCACCGGTTTCGGAGGTCGGCGACGAGTTTTTTCGTAACGATTTTTAAATCGCGTTTTTTGGTCGGGGGCACGGCCGCCCCGGCGGTGAGGTCGTTTTCCACCGGTGGCCGATGAACGAACTTGGCTCGGTTTCCCTCGTGCAGTACTCCGCTTACCTGAGTGAGGTTTTTTTGATCCCGGACGAATGGCAGTTAATTTGACTCTTCGCTGAGAGGCATCAACCTCGGTAACCCAAACTTGCAGTACATCGCCCACTGCAAAAAACTGATGGGGGTCGCGAATATATCGGTTGGCCAACTGGCTGACGTGGACGAGGCAGCTTGTTCCAAGTCCGATATCAACGAAGACGCCAAAGTCGACCACATTAACGACCTGTGCGTCCAACTGCAACTCGGATTTCAGTTCATCAAATTTAAGAATTCCTTTTCGGAAAACCGGTCGATTAACTTTGTTTCGAGGATCGTAGCTGGGGCGGCAGAGTATCTGCAAGATGTCTTTTACCAGCATTCTTCCAACATTGTTTTCCGAGGCCAATTCTGCGATATCAAGTTCTCGAATGGAGCGTACGATCTCTTTGCGGCGTTGGACGACTTCAGGCGACAGCTGAGGCGAATTTTTTTGTCGTGAGGCCGCAATCTCTTTGGGTTCCTCGGTTTTGGGTTCCTCATTGGTCTGAGATGCCGTGCCATCGGTCTCAGACTTGTTTTCACTAAGTCCGTCCTGAGAGAGTGGCGATTCCATATCCGAGGGATTTGATTCGGACTTCGATTTCGTGTTCTCCTCTGTTGGGAGCCTCAGTGCAGTCGTTTCCGTTTCCACTTCCCGGTCGGCGGCCTTGACGGCTTCTGTTTTATTTGGCAACTCGGAAACAGATGGCTCCGCACCTACTGCTTCATGAGCAGCTTGGGTGGGCTTGGGAAATAGTTCTGGTAGCGAGGCACTAACACGCTGGATCACGGTTTCGACAAGTGGATAGCTTTCTGGATGAATGGCTGTGGAATCAAGGGGTTGCTCCCCATCTCGGATTCTTAGAAAGCCGGCCGATTGGACGAAAGTTGCATCACCAAAACCGGCAACTTGTTTTAGATCACTCCGGTTTTTGAATGGTCCGTTGGCTTCGCGGTATTCAAAGACACGACGAGCTGTCAGTTGATTCAATCCAGAGACATACCTTAACAACGATGGGCTTGCCGTGTTCACGTTGACGCCTACTCGATTCACGCAAAATTGAACCACTTCATCAAGTGAGTCGCTGAGATGTTTGGCTTTGACATCATGTTGGTACATGCCAACACCAATATTGGCGGGGCTGATCTTCACAAGCTCGGAGAGCGGATCCATCAGCCGTCGGCCAATCGAAACGGCGCTGCGAACGGCTGGCGATAGATCTGGTAGTTCTTCACGTCCAATTTCACTGGTCGAATAAAAGCTGGCACCGGCCTCGTTGACCATTGCATACTTGAGGCTGGTTTCTGCAAAATTGCATGCAATGAGATCTGAAACCATATGCTCTGCTTCACGGCATGCCGCTCCGTTGCCAATCGCAATCAGGTCAATTTCATGTTTGGTTACAAGCTCATTGATTTTTTCAGAACTAGTTGTTTTTCTCTGTTGATTTCCGACCACAAATATGTGTGCTGATTCTAGGATTTTTCCACAAGTGTCAATCGCAACGACGGAACAGCCTCGCTTGTAACCAGGATCGATTGCCAGAATTCTTTGGTTTTGTACCGGAGCTTGGAGCAACAAGTTCTTGAGATTGTGCGCAAAAACGGTAACGGCTTGCCGCTCCGCGGCATCGGTTAATTCGCGGCGAACCTCTCTCTCTAGGCTTGGCATGATCAAGCGGTGCAGTGCGTCTTTGACGCAGCTTTTCATGAATTCTGCATTGGGGTGTTTCGCGGGCACCAGACTCTCATCCGCAGCGGCGGTTAGTGTGTCATCATCAACTTTGATTTTCACCTTTAGTTTGCCAGCTCGTTCTCCTCGATTGACTGCCAGAACGCGGTAGTGAGGGATGTTTTTGAGTGGCGTCTCAAAGTCGTGATAGTCTTTGAATGGATCGTCAGCCGGCTTCTTTTTCTTCTTTTTTTTCTTCTTCTTCTTCACATCCCCAGTCGTCTCTGATTTAGCCGGTGGAACGCCTCCCGCTTCAAGCGGTTCAGCCATCGGGCTTTCCGGAGCGGATTCTAATGTCGGATTTAGCACTTTTTCCTCGGTTTCCATTTCCAAGGATTCTGTTTTCTTTTCCGTGGTTACTGATTGGGATAGCAGACTTTCTGCGTCCGTTTGTATTTCCACGGGCTCCGGAGCGGTTTCCGACTCGGACGAGGTTGTTAATGGTTCCATCTCACTGCCGGTCCCTCTGTCGGGCTCTTGGGCCACGGGTAACAGAGAAGCGGTGACGGTAGACTCTTTCGATGGCTCATCATCTTGAGCCCCCTCTTTAATTGACGCTTTGGAAGGAGACTTGGTTGCAGCGGCCTCAGAGGGTGACGCGACCGTCTCTTTTTTTACCTCTAATGTTTCGACCAGTTTGGTTGCGAGTTTCCCCGAGTCCCAGATCAGGGTTCGTAATGTTGCTCGTACGTCACCCTGTTCGGCAAATTTCTCGGCGAGTAGATGTCCGACTCCTTTAATCACTTCGTCGACGGATGTAAGGCCTTTGTCGACTCGCACAAAATCGGTGGCTCGTGCGGCTAAGTCAAATTCAGAGGAACGCCCCTCAAAGACTTCTTGCGCCAATGGCTCCAAACCACCTTGTTTGGCGAGCGTCGCTCGGTTTTGTTTCTTTGGCTTGAACGGTAGGTAGAGATCCTCGAGTTCCCGAGAAGATGAGGAAGCTTTAATTGTTTCCGCCAAAGCGTCGTCTAGTTTTCCCTGCGATTCGATCGACTTCAGAATGAAGGCGCGTCGTTCGTCAATTGCTCGAATTTTTAGAACGCGTTGTTGAATTAACTGTAACGCCTCCTCGTCCAATCCGCCGGTTTCGTCTTTGCGGAATCGAGTCACAAACGGAATCGTGTTTCCGTCGTCCAGTAGTTTTAAAGCCGCTTCGATTTGCTCAACAGGCTTTTTTAAATCGCGCGCGATCGCCGCGAGATCATTGACCATCTAAATTACCACGCTCAATTTTAGAACGATGTTGCCGACGGTTTTCGGGAACTTTTGCCGACAGTGAAAAACTTATTGTTTCAAACAATTCAGTACATTGCCAGTGCTACCTTCATGATAGGGGAATTCGGCCTCTGAACGTTATTACCCATGGTTCAGCAAATTCTCACTAGTTGGATCCTGACCGAGGCGTGGAGCGACCAATATTGACGACAATCCGGGGCTTTAACCAGTGTATTTTATGTGTTTTAGGAGAGGCGAAGGATGAATTCTTAAAAGCCGCTGGTTTAATCGCCGCGTGAAAATTTGGAAATTTCGCGTATACCGGGGTCATATAAGCCTGCTAGGTCCCTCGTACGGAAGTGATTGAGTAAACAGGTTTGGCAATTTGCGAACAAACCGATAAGAGGGTTCCATTCGGTGAGTTGACGGCAAAGTGAGACGGGTCCCTAAAAATAAAGAACCGCTGCTTTTAAGCAGCGGTTCTTTCAATGTTCATACTTTGCTAATCAAAAGACTAATCGCAGCAAGCTTTACGACGCATCATGACCATCCGGCGAGGCTTGCAGCATTCTATCTCGCAATCTGCAGTCGGGGCAACTGCGGCAGTTTCCGTCATCTCAGGCATTTCCATGGCCATGGCTGTTTCACAAGGGTTGCAGTCCATTTCGGCTTTACAAGCTCGTCGAGCACGCATCCGAGACATCATGCCCATTCGTTCCGGCTTACAGCAAGGATCACAAGGATCGCAACTGGCAGTTTCGACCGTTTCGCAAGCCATTTCTGTTTCGCAACAACGGCGAGCACGCATGCGATCCATCATGCTCATCATGCTCATCATGCTCATGCGTTGAGGCTTGCAGCAAGGGTCACAGGAAGCTACTTCACAAGTGTTACATGTCGTTTCGCAACAGCGACGATCACGCATGCGGGTCATAAAGCTCATACGTTTCTTGCTGCATGGATCACATGGATCACAGCAGGGGGTATCACAGTCGCTGCCTACGACAGCTTCTGGTGCCACTGGTGCTTCAACAACGCCATCAGCTGGTTGTGGCGTTTCCTGTGCGAATGCAGTTCCAGCGACAAAAAGCATTGCGATTGCGAGTGAAAGAACGTTCCGTTTCATCTGGGTGTAGCCTCCGAAAATATGGCGCTTTTTGTTGTGCCCAAAATGGGCGTAAATTTCAGCTGTCGATAAGTCTATCAATCTTCAACCTGCCATCAACCGCCCAAACGACGTTATTTGCCTGAAAAGCAATTTATCTATAATCGGAAGATTAAATCATTTTTTACCTGAACCTCCAGACAGCACGACCTTGATAAAGGGAGTTTGGGAGTTTGGGTGGTTTTGGAGGTTTGCGTTGGTGCGGCGGTGTGGTGTGTCGCACAGATAAGCGTTTGGAAGGGCGTGTTTGTCATCAAACAAATCCGCTAATGATCCATTCGATGGTGGTTCCGATCTTGCTTGCTGCCACTTCGAACTCTAGATGGTGCTTTTCGTCCCGGACTGTGGCAAAACACCGCGCTCAACGAAACTTTTTTTGAGGTTTGCGTTGTTTTGATCGCCAGTCGTCAAAAAACGGTCTTGGCATGCCAATTGCAACCTACGTTTGGCCCATCTTCGCTGGTGTTTTCTTATCTCGTTTTGAGGAGGCCGTTCTATGTTCGACAAGCAATCTGAGAAGCGTTTTCTACAAGCGTCTTCCTATGAAAAAGAATCCGCGTTGGCGATTAGGCTGGAGATTTGGCTAGCTCAAGAACTTCACCGACTGGAAATGGATTATAGCGATTTTGTAACAACCAGATCCAACCGAAACTTTTTCAAAAACCAACGCTAGTTGTTTTCCCGTGGTTTAGAGTGCTGAAGAGCGAGTAACTGGTCCGTCTGCTTACTACCAATGAGACGATGCAAAAGATTGTAGGGGCGCTGGCCTAAAACTTTTCGCTTCACAGAGGGCAGTGGATTCACTTTCCTTCCGCAAGCGAGGCAAGTGGTTTGGTCTACGGCCATTTCTTTTAAGCAAGTTGGGCAGTGTGATTCGATTCGCCAGTGCACTCCGTCGGAGTGGCCGGCAGGAATCAAATCGGTCTCCAACTGTAGGTCATAATCGAGGCATTGTTTTACCGCTGCCGAGAGTTCTAATAGATTTTGATCGGGAGTGGTGGTGGCGGAAAGTCGTTTCATCAGAGCGTTTAAAATCTGTTCAAGATGTTTTAGGCGAGCGCCTTGCCAGCGATGAATTTGCCATAGCCCGTACCAGCTAGGCGTCACTCGATTACCATCATCGAGGGTGAGCTGAATACCCTGCTCGTCGAGGGCCGCCTGAACCTCTTGTATGTAATCGATCTCTTCAAAACGAGCAGGTAGCCAGCCGTAACATCCAGCCCAAATGGAAGTGTCCGAGGGTTGGGCGGTGGATGCACTCCGTTGGCAAGCATTTGCGTGGCATCTGTGGCAGCAGGTTTCGACGTGCTCTAAGCCGCCGAATACCTCACAAATTTCTTCGACGAAAAACCCTTTTGCTGTGTCGACAGACTCATTCAGTTCGGGGTGAATACAAATGCCTTGAACGACTCGCCGTTGACGAATTCCATGTGATAGTTCTCTCAAGCCGCGAAGCTGACGAAACGTCATGTCCGGCAGGTCACTTTCAGAGAGTTCTCTCAGGGGGCAATCGAATCGTATCGCCCATCGTACGAATGGAGGAGTCGGTCCCAAGATGGCCGCGGATCGTTTCATTCAACCAACCCCGCGTCCAATCAGTGTCGAAAATGTCGCGTGCCAGTTAAAACAAGTGGGATCCTATGATGGTTGCACGCAGCAATGACTTCGTCGTCACGTACTGACCCACCGGGCTGAATGATTCCAGCGATCTTGGCCCGGGCAGCCACTTCGATTGAATCGGGGAAGGGGAAAAACGCATCGGATGCGAGCACGCTGCCAGCCGCCCGATCCCCCGCTTTTTTGATCGCGATTTCAACGGAATCGACTCGGCTCATTTGTCCTGCACCTACCCCAACCAGCGAGCAGTTGTTACTGAGCGTGATTGCGTTAGATTTGACAAATCGCACCATATGCCAGCCAAACATCAACTCTTTCATCAATGATTCGTCCGGTTTTTGCTCGGTTACCGATTTCCAGTCATTGGGATTGTCTGTCTGACTATCTGAGTCCTGTACTAGCATTCCGCCCAGCAGTTGTCGGATCTCCCATCCCGGTTGGGCCGTGGCCAACTGCCCGACTTGCAAGAGTCGCACATTCTTTTTCCATTTGGGGCGAGTTTTAAGAATCCCTAATGCTTCAGCTTGAAAATTGGGAGCGACAATCGCCTCGATAAAGAAATCACCTTCCGCCAATAGGTTGGCGGTGTCCAGATCGACGATTCGATTGAACGCGATGACCGAACCAAAGGCGCTGAGCGGATCCCCTGCCAAACCAGCTTTGCAGGCCATTGCGAGTGTTTCAGACGTTGCTGCGCCGCATGGGTTGTTGTGCTTGATCACGGAGCAGGCGGGAGCGTCGAGAGACCTGACCATGGCCAACGCGCTGTCCAGATCTAATAGGTTGTTATAGGAAAGTTGTTTTCCATTTAGTTGACGCGCATTAATCAGGTTGGCATCGGGACAGTTTTCGAGGCTGTATAGAGCTGCGCTCTGATGGCTGTTTTCGCCGTAACGCAAGTTGGCTTGCCGGTTGAGACTAAACTGTAGTGTGGTTGGGAAAACTTCGCCCTCGGTTTGCCCAGAGAAATACTCTGCAATGGTCTTGTCGTATACGGCCGTGTGTTGAAAAGCTTTGGACATTAATTCACGACGTAATCGCGTGGTGGTTTTTCCGTCGGTTTGAATCTCTTCCAGCACGGACCAATATTGTTCTGGGTCGGTCACTACGGTCACAAAGTCGTAGTTTTTAGCCGCAGCCCGAACGAGGCTAGGCCCCCCGATGTCGATCTGCTCGATGGCTTCCTGCATCAGCACATTAGGTCGAGCGATGGTTGCCGCGAACGGATATAGATTGACCACCACGAGATCAAAAGAAGCGATCTCGTGCGCTTGCATTGCGGCGGTATCCGCTTCGTTATTTCGGCGGGCAAGGATGCCAGCGAAGATCTTGGGGTGAAGTGTTTTAACTCGCCCGTCCATCATTTCGGGAAAGCCTGTGTAAGTTGCAACATCTGTGACGGGTACATCTGAATTCTCAAGGTGTCGGCGAGTGCCGCCGGTGCTGAAAATCTCAATTCCTGCATCCACCAATCCTTTCGCAAAGTCGACCAGTCCCATTTTGTTACTGACACTGATCAAAGCGCGTTTAATTTTTGGTGATTCCATTTGCGACACGTTTCAGCCTCAAAGATCGAGATAATAATTACTTGTCAGGCGTCTGACCGAATTGCAATACCGGTTTCCTGCCCAAGAAAAAACCACTTCACACAATGAGCGAAGTGGTGTTGTTGAGTTTTGATTATTTCGAATGGATGGCTGAGCCGCAACCGGGTATTGCCGACGCTGCGCGGCAATATTGAAATGGGTGCTTTGCAATGGGATAACAAAAAACAGCCGCCCGAGGTTCGAGCGGCTGTTGCAAAGTGCTACTTGTTCTTTCGATTGGTTCTCGAATAGAACGACGGTGAAAACTTAGTTGCCACCTGATTTGAAGGGGTCGTCGGAGCCACCTGATTTGAAGGGGTCTTCGGAGCCGCCTGATTTAAAGGGGTCATTGGCTCCACCGGATTTAAATGGGTCTGACTTGTCATCATCCGTTTTCTTTTGGGGGGTCATTTTGAATGGGTCATCATCAATTCCAGCCTTGAATGGATCCTTTGAGGGTTCCTTAGTCTGAAAAGGATTGTCTTGGTCGGCTTTTTGGGCGTCAGATTTCTTGGCTTCCGTTGCGTGGAAGAATGGAAATTCATTACCGACTTCTCGCAAGCATTGGATGAAGCCGCTTTCACTGCCGACAATCAGTCGATCTGATTTCGTATTAGGGCAGACCAATGACAACGGAGAACCGGCGATCAGATTGATTCGATTGCCGGTCGCTTGATCCAAAACCATTAGATTGCCAAATTTGTCGAGGACGTAAAAGTTCTTCTGGCTGGCACCGACATACTGGGTCACATCCCTTACTGGTTTGTCCCAGCCGGAAGCTAGTTTTCCGCTTTCGGCTGCGATTTTGAACAGGTTATTTTCTCTTGTGAAGATGTATAGGTCGTTCATCAGCGCCACGGGCGATTCCAAAATCTGTTGCCCCATAGTGAGTTCCCAGTTTACCGAACCTTGACGCTCGTTGATCGAATAAATGTAACCATCTTTGGATGTGACGTATAGGAAACCGTTGCTGTAACCACCGGTCGACAGAATAGCGTCCGATGCATTGACTCGGTACTTGGGTGATCGGACCGTATCGTTATTCGGGGCAACCGTGTAGTAGCCGCTCTTGGTTGCCCAAGAAACGGTTCGATCAGTCAGAAGGGGGCGGGATGTGGAGAGTCCGATCGAAACGAAGTTGTCAATTCCTACCCCTTTGGTTTTCATCGGGAACGCTTGTAATCTTCCGTTTGTCGTGGGTACAAATACGAAATTTTCGCTAACCCCCGGTGGCGCGCTGGGTGGCCACATAGTGGGTTCACTCCAGAGGATCTTCCCGCTGTCCGCGTCCAAACAATAAACGGAGTTCCCGTTGATGACTGCGACTCTACCGGGCTGATAGACCGATTTACCTTTCTCGCTGACAAAGGTGCCGATCGAGGCGCCGAGGCCAATGGTTGGGAAGCCACTTCGGCCGACAGCCTCTACCCATTTGGTTTCGCCCGATTCTGCGTCAATCGCGGTTACCACACCGTGCGAATTAACCGCGTAAAGCATTGTTTTCGGAACAACAACTTTTTTTACTTCTACTTTGACGTCAGACTTACCCTGGGCTTTTAGTTCTGCCTCGATTATTTCTCGACGGAGATTCGCCTGCTCTTCGGCCCCTTTGATTTCATAGGGTTTGCCGAATGCATCCAAGTCGTTTTCAGATATCCGTTCACTGAAATTCTCATAACTGACGGTGAACAGCGTGGTGGTAAAGTTTTCATCAACCGTATACTGCACGTCAACGAGACGGCCACCCGCTCCCACCTCCACTTGGGTAAACCATTCGACTACCAAGCCAGCTGGTCCTGCATTGGCGCTCGAAATTCCGCCGTCATTAGGACCTCCCTTAGCAGCCAAGACGGAGCTTGATACCAAGCAAACGCAAAGGCTTAGTTGGAGGTATGACATTAATTTGAAGTAAAGCATCTTCAGGAATTCCTCAGCGGCTGTAGACCAGGTAAATATGTACTTTCTATTTTATCAAGGATTCGTCATGGAATCCTATGAAATTACACCGTAAATTAGCGATGCCTTAGAAAAACCACGACAGGTTTATCCGGAAAAACCGGGTCCAGCCCATTATCTGGCACGACACTCCGGTTCACATGCGATATTCGCTAAAACCAACCGCGTGGGGTGCCACAAAGGATTGGAACGAGCGACATCAACGATTTGGACGATATTTCTTTCAAGTTATACCGCCTAGACCAAAATCCATCGCGTTTTTACGATGGAACCTGTGTGTGAGTTCCAAAACAAAGCCGAACTTGATCACCAGTTGCGCCGTTCTCCGTCTGGGAGGGTGGCCAAATTCCCCGATTCGGCAGGTATATTTGATGGGTTCGTCAAAATCCGAAACCTCCGGTCCCGGCGCTGCAGAACAGTTGTTGGGCTATCTGAATTTTTCGTCAGGTGTGGCTGACGCAAGGTTTATGAAGAACCTGAACAGCCTGTTTGCTGAGCAGGGACATTTCAGCAACAACGACTCGATTGAAGCTGAATCGCTGTCGACAGCAAAGAAAGTTCTTCACGCTTTGGGGCAGACGTTGCGAAATCTTGAGGGCTCGGATCCGAATTTTCAAAACGCGGTACAAGCCAAAGGTGTTCTCGATACGACGAACGATTTTCTGATTGCTTATCGAGAGCATCATTGCGATCTTTTGTTCCACCAACCAGATGAGCAATTGTTCAACTCATTTTTTGTAGGCCTCGTAATGCAGGCCGTTCTCAAAAAATTCGCTCAATGTCCTGACCGGGCATCATTGATTACGCAAGTCCTATCTGAGTTGAACGATTTTATTGGCCATCGACAAGTTGCGACATTGGAATCTCAGAAAGTCGAACCTTACGCACACGAGTGGGTTTGTCCGATTCCAATTTATTTAGCAGAGACGGGAGCGGCTTGGGGGCGTTACGAGCGAGTGATTGAAATCGCCATCGGTTTTATAGAACGTGCGGATCCCGATATTCTACGAGCCGCCTATTTCGATCCGCAACGATTGACGGTTTTGGCAATTGACCCTCGGGCCTATGATTTTGACCATCCTATCAACAAGCGTCCCAACCATCAGTTTGGGCAGTGGGATGAACATCGTGTTGACAATTCAGGACTGTTTCAACGTTTTATTATTCAGCAAGTTACTTTGGATGCACTGTTGGAGCGGGCCGAGAGCACTGAATCAAAAATTGAAATCCCAGCTGATGAGTTGATGGTTGAGGCGGGTGCGGTTTTGGCGGGAACGATTTTGATGGCATCCGGCATCAGCGGAGATGCTCCGGATACGTTTGATTCCAATATGACGCTGTCGAAACTATTGCCTTCGATTGCTGCTTACCGCGACCAATTTTATATGGATTTACTTGCTTGCTTGCCTCCGGCTCATCGCGAAAGGTTGGAAATTGAGGCCGAAGCTCGCCGCCAGCCATTCGGTTGCGCCCGGCAGGATCTCAACCGTCAATTGGCGAGGTTACGTGCCTCTCAACTGGTGAACTGCCGTTTGGCTTCCATCTTTGCGAGGATGGGATTCGCCGATGCCGCCGAGAAACAGTCTCAAGTCGTTCCGGTTGTTTCGGCTCGTTTACTTTGCCAGATTGACTGTCTTTTGAGCAGTATCAATCAGGAAATTAAATCGAGTGCCCAGCTCGAAAAGGCGTTCGAACAGGTTCCGCGGATCATGTCCTTACTGCGCCGAGGAGTCGAGTGTGGAGCGATTGTTGATCCTTGGAACATTCTAGGATTTGATGCCAACTTCAGCTTGTTTCCGGCCAATGAAAATACGGTGCCGGATCATCGGGCTTACGAATTGGTCGAATTGGTGGAGCGTATTTTAGGCCTGTATTCGAGGCTTTGGAGTGAAGCGGCTGCCGTGGATGATCTTGCTATGTGCGAGAAAATAAGGAACGATTTTTCTGGAATCGTGCAGTGGTGGCGGAAGTACGCGACCCATGAAGTCATGGCTGTGGATGCGGTCGATCCGCAAGACGTGTACCAGGCCGCCGAACACGTTGCGACAGCATTGAATCTCTGGCACAAAGGAGGCGCGGAAACTGGTAACATTCAGTTTTGGGGGCAGCACGCAGCGATCTTTGACTCTCCTAAAGCGTATGCGCTGGTAATCGACGCATTGATGCAGCGTTCAGATTATAAAACCGCGACGGCATTAATGGTGCATTGGTTGAGTCAGGCCGAACACATACGATTGCAGCAAGGTGACAGTTCTTTTCACAACCTCTTGTGGCGTTGGATTTCGGAACAGCGAGATTTATTGGATGAAGCTGATTGCGAACAACGGGAAGTGATCTGGAAACGAATTCGAAAGTTTTATGACTTTATCGAGGTCAACGCAAATTATTACTGGCAAGTCCCTATTTTTGAAATCGGCAAAACGGAAGGTTCGACTCGTTCTAAACCGCGTAATCACGACGACGATTTGGAACCCTTGGATGTGGAAGATGATCCTGAAATAGAGATTTACCAAGCGGCTTATGAAGACGTTACGTATGTCGATTCAACGAATGATGGTGTCGAAGGGCCCGTTTTCGAGTCAGGTTCACCTCAAGATGAAGCGTTAGAAGCCGAAATGGAACGCGTTAACGATCGCTTGGAATTTCTGGCCACACTGGCCGGATTTTGGCGAATCGCTGCTACGGTGCCACTGCCGACTCGCTCCAGAGAGCAAGTTGATGACGACATTGAATCCCAATTGAGAAAGCGACGAGCCATTGTCAGTCAATGGATGGAACAGGCTTCTCGGAATCGAAATGGTTTGATGGAACTGCTGCAGTCAGTCTATGAATACCGCTTACCGAAAGCGGGGGTCGATCACGACTCGATGGCGACGTATGACAAACATCGGTTGTACAAGGAAACGTTGCTAGAACGGATCATGAATAGCTGCGTCGAAACCGAAAACGCATTGCGAATGCTGAATGCCGTTGGGGCTTCGATAGATTTCTTAATTGATGATAAACCCCTGGATCAGGTTGATTCAGAAGGGAGTGGTTCCCCCGTCGTCACTTTGTTCGCGGCGGTTTTGTTGTGTGACGCTCACGCGGTCCGCGCTCATTTTGCTGAGCTGATTGACTACTTGGGAGAGCGTTCTCTCTTGTATGTACCACTCAGCAAAGGAGGGCAGCCCGACTCGATTTTGAAAGCTCGAGGATTGCAGTGCTCGTTGCATGATCTATTGGCTAGCCTGCCTCGATTGGGATTGATTGTGGAGACCCATGAGTTGACCGGTACAGCGCTGGCGATGGAACGAAACCACAAAATAGCCCGCGGAGCGGTCACTGAATTCGACGATCTATTTCAGATAGCCTATGCTTCATCGGTCAAATGTCTGGTACGAGCCACAAAGGAATTTGAAGCAGATCTGATTAAGCGTGGGGAGTCGGCGTCAGATGCCAGTCAAGAGTCCGAGTCGGCCTTGTTTGACGGGATTGAAATGTTGACGGAGTCCATGTTAATCATGTGGTTAAGTCATAGTAAAACACTTCGACTAACGGTTCTTGAAAAAGTCAACGATAAGGAATCTTGGAATCAATTTGTCGAGTTCGCCAAGCTTTATGGGGGAGGATTGTTCACTCAAGATTTTTTGAATTTGTCCAGTATTCGCTCAATCCTGCATCAAGGCGCTGATGTCTGGTTTGATAACGTTCGGAATGCTGCCGAACCATTGGATTTGCGGCTGATGGATGAATTGGGCACGGCCCTGCCCGTAGACAAAGCGGTCAGCTTCCTAACTCTTGTTCTTGAAGCGGTCTATGAGAATTACAATGAATACCGTGATTATAATTCGACAACCACCCAATCGGATCGGGGGGAACTGATTTATATCTTTCTCGATTTCTTGCGACTTCGGGGGCGTTATGACCGTGTCTGCTGGAATCTCAAACCCGTTGTCTGGGGGCATGAGATACTCGTTCGATTTGGTGAGAATGCGGTGGCTCGAATGTGGCGACGGTCATTGACCGAACGCGTGGGTCCTGAAGCGCAAAAGTTTTTGGATCGACTGGAAGAATTGCGATGTGAGTATTCCGTCCAAATGGACACAGTGGGCCGGCGGTTAGAGGAACGATTTTCACATCCTATGCAGATTGATCGTCTACGTTCTCTAGTGGGTCCCGCGATGGAGGATCCGGTTACGAGAAAGAGCCAACGGTCTTTTGATTTATTGCAACATGAGACGCAGGCCTTCTGTAAGGCGACCTCCGGAGTCGGTGTGGATTTGCCATCTTGGTTGGCAGCTTTAGAGAGTGAAGTCCAGAGGCATCATTTGCCCTTGCGACTGCGGGCTCAGGCTGAAGAACTCAACCTCGTCGAACCGATTAAGGTTTCCATCGCGCAGCTACGGGAGCAGCTAGACGAATTACCCCGCCGTCATCGTTAGCGGGGAGGCGATCGCCGGTTTTCATTGATTGAGATGGTTTGGTTTGCGACCCCGTGAGCCTAGTTCGACAACCCTTAGGTTTTCGACTTTCCCTTTAGAGAATCGACATTTCAACAAGGTTCGCGTCACGTGGAATCCGGAATGTCCTGCTGCTCCGGGGTTGAGATACAACATCCCGCCCATTTGCTTGTCGCGTTCTACGTGGCAAATATGAGAGTGGCCGCATACAAGTACATCGATTGGATCGGATTGAAGCTTTCTACGAATCTTTGCTGGGTAACGCCCCGGCCGCCCCGCGATATGCGTCATCCAGACCCCAACGCCCTCGCATTGAAAACGAAGATTTTCATCAAAACCTTCACGAATCACCGGGTCATCGATGTTTCCGTAAACGCCACGCAGTGGTTTTATTTCAGCCAATTGTTGGGCAATTTCGATGGAGCCAAAATCCCCGGCATGCCAGATCTCATCGACATCTGCGAACGCTTTGGCAACCTGAGGATCTAGAAATCCATGCGTATCGGAGATCAAGCCAATTTCAATCGACATATTATTTCCCAGGTGCTGGGGCTTACCCCTTCTTCTTGGTACCAGTCTTCTTAGAAGTTTTCTTTTTAGAAGCGGATTTTTTGGGAAAGTCTTGATTGGCATTCATGGCTTCGTCTGAGGGCGTTGCTGACGGAACACCGTTGTTGGGAACGTCCGTGTTGGCGGACCAAACAATTGCATTGAGGACGAGTTTCCTAAAGTCATCGTTTTGCCAATTGTTATGAAAATGGCCACCGGTAAAACCAAATCCACGCCCGACTCCGTCACCTCGAACGAATGCCCAGGCCAAATGTTGAAGTTGTTTGTCTTCCAGAACCGCTTTTCGAACCGCCGGGTTGCCTGAGTGGGGGCCATCTTTGCGTTTTAAGGTTTCCGCACTTGGCATCGCCGAAAGGATCGGTGTGACTCGGGTCATTTCGGGGGAGAAACGCATGTGATAATACCACTCATCATTGATTTCAAAAGGCTTGACGCCTTGTGTGATCGGGTGCTTGGGGAGTGTTTCGAATTTGGCGATCCAGTGTGGATTGACAGACCAGTCGGTCTCAAAATAACCGCCAATCCATTGAAGGAACCTCTGTCCGGACATCCCTTTAGGGACTTCGACTCCGTAGTGAATACATACTAGGCCGACCCCTTTCCGCATGATTTCCTCAAATTCTTCCCCGTGCTGATGCAAGTAGTGTCGGCCACCGCCATCGCAGTAAACCACGACGGTATCAGCATTGTCGAGGGCTGTCGGGTCGGCGGGCCAGCCATTGCGATAAACCTTTGTAATAACGGGCAGTCCATCGCTCGCTGCCGTATCCAAACACTCCGCCATCAAGCGGCATCCGGCGTTGTGCTCATGTTGCCCCCAACCATGACTGGGTTTCCCTGCAATGAAAACGACTTTCTTATGTCCATCGGATAAAGGTAGGCGTTTTAATTCAATATCCTTGAATTCGATTTTCATCGGGGGACCTTGATGAAGCTGTAGACCTAACAGCCCTTTGCGGTCAACGTGGTCGGGCTGGTTGTCAATCACCTCGGACATGATTTGTCCGTTGATTTGAGTTGTGATGGTGTTCCCTTTGCCGGTGACAACATATTCGTTCCAGCCATCCATATCGATTTTAGAGAGTAGCTCATCTGCCTTATTGACGACCTCGTCCGTTTTCTTGCCGTCCTTTCCAATGGTCACTTTATGACCGCGTTGAGCTAAAATCCCTCTGCCGGTACGCTCGTCGTAAACGATTCCGATGTAGGTTCCGCTACGGTCAATATCGGCTTGGTAGCCTGCCATGGCTCCATTCTCAGCCTGCGAACTTCGTACCTGAATCCCGCTGTTGGCACGAGGTGTTCCTGTGATGCGAAATTTGAGTCTCAATACAAAATCGTCTAATTCGCCGTTATCCCAAACTAAAAATGTATTTTGTTTGATCATTTTTTCGGGGGTCGTTTCCCCAACAATGGCTCCATCTTCAACCCGCCATACTTCACTATCTCCCCGCCAACCATCCAAGGACTTACCGTCAAATAGTGATTTGAATTCTGCGTCCTGAGCGAACGAGATGGAGGTCGTGGCCAACAGGCAAAAAAAGGTGAGTAACGTGAATTTCGTTTTCATGATTGGATCTCAGGTTTAGATGCGTTTGGATCGGATCGGTTGAGTGTTGACTGTACAGGGTGGGCTGACGATTAGGCCACCCGCGTTTTTATTATATTCAAATGATGGGTGATATGACCGGCCAAGATATAGGCAAGGGAACGGACAGTAAAAGAATGCCCACTGGCTTCGCCTCGATAGTTCCAATTTTCCGAAGAAATTCTGTTGAGGAACATTAAGTTGGCTTGCCGGCAATGAATCCATTCCTTGGTGAGTGTAGGTAAATCAGAAGTTTCAAAATTTTGATTTGCCACATAATTGTCCTGGTCAATTCCGGGTAGCGGTTGGCGGTCGCCACATGCAAATCGATGGGCCCTGCCGCCAAAAATACGTTCACAATCAATCAGATGGCCTAGGACCTGTTTGATCGTCCATGTGTAAGGAGCGTGGAGCGTCGCGGAGGTGGAAGCGTCGATCGAACCAAGGATCTCCGACATTTGTCTGACCTGCAAGGAAAGCGTCTCCAATAGGTCCGAATCGGGAACCAAACGAATATAGGTTTCGTAAAATTCGGCATATTCATCGGGCTTGGGACGATGCAATGCGAGGGTCATCTTAAATCCTGTTTGAGGTTTTTTATTTCCGCTTTTTCCAGAGCCAACCGTTTCCCGGTTGGTAATCCGCTTTAAGAAAAGCTGCGGCCTGCCATTCTAGATTAGGGAGAGTTTTTTCGCGGGTGTTGACTTGTTGTTGAGCGTACTTTGTAGGATCGAAATTTGGATTAGAGGTTGGCATTGTGGCATCAACACCCTGTAGCCAAGATTGAAGTTGGTCAGCCATTTGTTGGGCAAGCTTGGGTTGATTTTGGAACTGGTCATTTTGTTCGCCAATGTCGTCGACGATGTTGTAGAGTTCTAGGCGACCATCTTCAAAATACTGAATTAATTTCCAATCTCCTTGTTGGATAATGGCAGATGGCTCGCCTCCTTGATTGCCATAATGAGGGTAATGCCAATGGAGTGCGCGGGGCAGTATCGTCTGGCCTGATAGCAGTGGTACCAAACTGCTGCCGTCTTGATGTTGATTCGGTCGGGCAGGTAAGCCTGCCAGTTCTAAGAGCGTGGGGTAAAAGTCCATTCCGATTACGGGGGTGTCGCAAGTCGAACCAGCCGGAACCCTCGCGGGGTATTTGATGTAAAAAGGTTCTCGGATACCCCCTTCCCATTGTCGGCCTTTGCCACCACGAAGGGGTAGGTTGCTCGTTGCTTTTCCGTCTCCTGCTGAAACGCCTCCATTGTCGGATGTGAAGATCACGATGGTGCTATCGGTCAACTCCAGTTCGTCGAGGGTATCGAGAACCAGCCCAACGGCATCGTCCATGGACTCGACCATACCTGCATAGAGCGGATGGTCTTGGACCTGCCGAACAGGCGAGGTTCTGTCAATGATGAAGCGGTGGTCGGGTTTTTCGAGCTTGATCGCCTTTTCACGGTATTTCTTCCACAGGGCTTGGGTCGATTGGATGGGGCCGTGGACGGAGTAGAACGAGAGAAATGCAAAAAACGGTTGATCGCGGTGTTGGCGAATGAAATCCGCGGTTTCCCGACCCAACCTCAGAGGTAGCTGCTCTCCCTGAGAACCGTCGTCCATTTTCGGATTGTTGTAGGGCGAAAAATAACCGCCAGGGGGCGAGCCACGATGATGCCCTCCAATGTTGACGTCAAACCCATGATCTTCAGGGAGCGAACCCTTTCCTCCGAGGTGCCATTTTCCAGCAAAAAAAGTGGCGTAACCGGCTTCTTGGAATGCTTCGGCCAAACTCACTTCTTCGTGAGCGAGTTGGCGTTCGTATTGAGCCGGGAGTAAACGGGTGTTTCGGTTCCATTGTTTTCCTCCAGCCGCTCCAATCCAATCGGTGATCTTTATACGCGCGGGGGCTTTTCCGGACATGATTGCTGCGCGACTGGGACTGCAGACCTGACAGGCCGCATAGCCCCGAGTGAACTTCATCCCTTGATTGGCAATGCGGTCAATGTTCGGACTCTCATAAAAAGTGCTGCCTTCATTACTTAAATCCCGCCAGCCCAAATCATCTGCCAAAATAAAGACGACATTCGGTGGCTTGGTGTCTGACGTCAGGGACTCTTGCCCGGTGATGACACCGGTCCCCAGAAAAAAGGATATTAGCAGCCAGAGAAAAATGCGCTGTCGTGAGTGCGGGTTAGATTGTTGGTGCATGGGAGGTTTTCCGTTATCCAAACTTGTTTTCGATTTGGTCCAGGCTAACGCCGAACACGGTCTTTGCTGCTGCGTTGAGTGCATCTCGCTCGCCCTCTAATCGAAGAGTGCGGTGGATATGCGTGTAGCCCTCGCCAGGCCTCAACGCCAAAGCTGGACTGATTGTCTCTAATTCGAAAAACGGTCCAAGCATCCCGCCCGTTTCATTGGGTCCGTCATTATAACTATTGATGACATCTCCTGCGAAAGGGTCGTCTTGGATTTCCCAGAGGTTGTTGGTGTAACCATTCGGTGATTTTTCGGGGAGGTTGAAGTCAACGATGGAAAGCGTCCCGCCCACCGGGTCCCAACTTCCTAGCGTCGGTTGGACCCGTTCCCGTTGGAGACCCAGTTTACTGCGGAATTGACCATCTCCCAAAAAATAAATGAGTTCGTCTTGTTCATCAACGATCAGACGGTCAGGCCCTAGCTTTCCAAAATAGTCGGAATTGACGATGTTACCTCGCTCTGCGGCGTTACCCGATTGATAAGGAATGACGACGGTAGCTTGTGGTGAAGGTTCGTTCATGCATAGAACCCAGATCCCGATCAAACCGGTCTCAGGAGTCCAATTTTGATCACCTACGTTCGTCAAGCGATTATGGCTCTCGTGAGCGACGGTTTGCAAACCGCTGAGATCGATCGAATATCGGGCCGCCGCCGTCTCCGGATCCGGAACGATTACATTTCGATCAAATTGCATTTCAAACGTGAATCGACTGTAGTTTGTCATCCGACCACGTTTTTGAAATGAAAGACTGGACGCGGTTCGCCCGACCAGATCAAAAGGCTCGGTGTCAATTAAGGCTGGTGTTCTCCAATGCGTCAATTCCATCGGATCCTCAGGGTCGAAGAAAACCGAGAATTGGCCACCCTCGGGGCTAATCCAGAAACGGTCCTCTCCCCCATATAGATTCACCACCGGGTCCTGTTTTCCACGGGCAATCAAGTCATAGTTGATCCACCCGTAACTATTGCTGCTGGCTGGGGTCGCAGATGAGGTCATTGTTCTACCTTGGTAGGCCGGTACCACCGCGACTTGCCCACCATGCCCGTTTTCAAGTACGATCGTCTCAACGTACTTATTTAAAAACTCAACGTCCTGCCGGAAATCATTTTGTTTCATCAAGGGGTACCTCTAGCTCTTCTTAATCGTGAGCCTGTATTCTAATCAGATGGGAACGGTCAGGTCGATTGGACCAATGCTCCTTTGTCGAATCGTACACGCGTTTGTTGATTAAAAGATCGAATGAGAGTGCTTCTTTTTTAATTTTGAATCTTGGAAATAGAATAGATTATGGCTACCCTCCCTCCCTCGCAGCGCTCGGCAAACGGTGACAAAGCACTTCCGAGGGACTTTGTGGTCTCTCAAGATGTGTTTGAGTTGGAAACCGAGAAGATATTCAATCAGAGCTGGCTGTATGTCTGTCGGGTCAGCGAAATTTCGGAAGCTTCCGGGTTGTATCGTTTTGAGTTGCTGAATGACCACCTATTTTTGGCGTTGGGCGAGGATGGGCAACTTCGCGCCTTTCGAAATTACTGCAGGCATCGCGGCAGCGAATTGGTGACGCCCGAAAATTGCGAGTCGATGGGCAGCCGGATTCAGTGTCCGTATCACGCCTGGACTTATGATCGGTCTGGCAAGTTGCTTGCGGCCCCTAACATGATGGATGCGGAGGGTTTTGAATCAAGTGAATGGGGTTTAAATTCGGTCCACTGTGAGGTTTGGCACGGATTTGTGTTCGTGCATCTAGGCAACCCCGATGATTCGCTGGCTGAATTCCTGAAGCCCTTAGCGGAACATGCGGTCGATTGGAATTTTGATCAACTTGTTGTTGCAGAGGAGTTGGTCTACACCGTTCAAGCTAATTGGAAGTTGATCTTTCAAAATTATAATGAGTGCTACCATTGTCCCTCTGTACATCCAGCTCTTAACCGTTTGACGCCCTACAAAGGGGCGACGAACGATGTTGCCAGCGGACCGATTCTGGGAGGGCCGATGAAATTAGCGGATGATTGTCAAACTATGTCCAGTGATGGAAATCGGGTGGCGAACTTCCTGCCTGGATTGAGTGATGAACAGAAAAGGATGGTGGCTTATTACACCGTATTTCCTGGCTTGTTTATCAGTCCTCATCCGGACTACGTCTTGTTGCATCGTATTGAGCGGGCTTCAACCGGTGAATCAAGGGTGGTGTGCCAGCTGTTATTCCACCCCGGTTCGATAGCAAGAACGGATTTTAATCCCACCGCAGCTGTGGAGTTTTGGGATTTGACGAATCGACAGGATTGGAGGGTGTGTGAGTTGGCCCAACGCGGGATTGGCGATGTAACCTACGAACCCGGCCCTTACTCCAATCTAGAAAGTGTGGTCGCCGCGTTCGATCGTCATTACAGGGAGCGGATGGATCAGAACCATCAAAATCGACAGCCGATCGGCTTCCCTTGTGCCGATTAATTTGAAAAACAGGTAGTGCGCTTCAGGGATTAAAACGATCTCCGACTGGTTTTCCGTCGGCGTCGTAACTCATTCATCCAAAATAGACAAACGCGAAAAGGCTAATGGGAAAGGTGATGAGAAAAACCCATTCGACCGATAGGCCCAAAACAAATCCCAATAGGACCAGTCCAGCCCACAGCCACCAAGTGTCTTGCCATAAAGCCGCGTAACGTTTCAAGCTTAATCCTTCCTCGTTTGAATGGGCCTGAAAAACGAAACGAGTGACTTTCCGCGTCTTGGGAAAACGTTAGTCGAACCATTCATCTTCTGGATCAAAAGCGGGAACGGGGATGTTGATTATTCTCATTTCACCAACGGCACGATGACGGCAACCAGGTTTGATCAGGATAGCGGATCCGGGTCCCACATCGTGAAGCTCGCCGTCCAATTCCATTTTGCCTTGCCCCTCAAGGATGTAATAGATTTCGGTCAATTGGCGGTGGTAATGTGTTTTGGCTTCTACACTAATATCCACCACGTGCAAGGAAGCTGTTTGATCCGGGTCGTCTGTGAACGCGCGTCGCGTTTTCCCGCAGGGGCAGTCAACGGGTTTTACCTGGTTCGTGTCTACAATCTGGAATCGTTTGTTGGTCATTTGGGAGTTCATGTCGTGTTCTTTTAAGGGGTTGAATATCCACAGGACGGTTTTTTACCTACACGCCGCCTATAACTTTACATAAGATTAGTAGTAGTTTGATCGGCCTCTCAATTCTTTCATCCAAGTTTAACGGGTTGGAATGAGTTGGGCTACAACCTAAGTCGAAAGGTTGTTCGCGATCAGAATAAAGACTGGTGATGGAACTGGCCATTCAAGCTTTGGTATTTCGGACTCGTATCACAATTTATTTTTTATGACATGCTTCGTGATGACATGCCTTTGAATTTCAAAGACAATAAGAAAGGTTTTTTGAGATAATGATATTAGGGCGGTCTTTTCAAACAAAATCCAAGGGCTTCACGTTGGTAGAATTGCTTGTCGTGATCGCAATCATTGGAATATTAATTGGAATGCTTTTGCCAGCGGTTCAACAGGTCCGTGAGGCTGCTCGAAGGACATCCTGCCTTAATAACATTCGCCAAATTGTTTTGTCGGCTCATAACTATGAATCCGCCATTCGGCATTTACCACCAAGTTATGAAATTAGCCCTGGCGGAATGGCTGCGGGAAACGGCTCATGGTCGATCCATGCCCAGCTATTACCCTATTGTGAGCAAGCCAATGCATACGATCTGATCGATTTCAATGTGGCTTGGAGTGAATCCACGAATCTCGCCACGGGGGTACCCACGATGCGAGTCCCGATGTATCTCTGCCCTAGCGAATTAAACGATACAGTTCGGTTAAAAAACGGCTCTCCATACGTTTATCCCCAAAATTACGGATTTAATTTTGGTTCTTGGCTGGTATACGATCCGGAGGCTGCCTCACAAAGTGACGGGCTATTTTTTGTCAATGGTAAGGTCCGTTTTAGCGCTGTACTTGACGGCACGAGCAACACCCTTTGTGTCGCCGAAGTCAAAGCGTTCACACCCTACATTCGTAATACAGAAGATCCAGGCCCGGTGCCACCCACGGTTCCGAATGCCTTCATGAGCTATACCGGCCAATTGAAACTGGGCACTTCGTTACATCAAAATACGGGGCACACCGAATGGTGTGATGGCCGGGTTCACCATTCGGGTTTCACCACCGTTTTTCGACCCAATACCTCGGTCGCCTATGAGCATGACGGTCAGATGTATGACATTGACTTTAATTCCGAGAAAGAAGGAAATAGTACCACCAAGGCGACGTACGCCGCGATCACCGCCCGAAGCTATCACGCGGGTGGAATGGTGAATGCTGGGCTTCTCGATGGCTCGACGCTTTCGATTGCCGACAGTGTCGATTTGCAGATCTGGAGAGCGTTAGGCACCATTCACGGGGGAGAAGTGATCGATACCAGCGGTTTTTGATTGACAGCCAACCTCCCCTCTATAAATGATTGGCAGGAGTGGCTGCTCTCTCAAAAACCGGCTAGAATTTGATGCCTAGTTGTACTCCGCTCATTGGTTTTCCCTCGCGTCCAAAGGTGTCTCTATCATGACTCCCATCATTGAAGGCCTGCTGTTTTGTTGGAATAAGAATACAGCCTACGCTCCCAAGCTGATTGCCGACTTGTCAGCCGAGCAGATGTTATTGCAACCGGCCCCGTCTGATATGGCGCCGTCGAATCACCCAGCTTGGGTTCTAAGCCATTTGAATGTCTATCTTCCCGTCATCGAACATTTGATCCGTGGCGAGGCATTCGAAGACCCCCGAAATCATCAATTTGGGATGTTATCAAGTCCCGAATCAGACCCTAATGTTTACGCTCCGAAGGAGGAGTTGCTGGAGTCTTTCATGGCGGGTCATCGCAGCGTGGCAGATTTATTATCCCAAGAGAGTGATGCAGTTTTCGAGCAGGCTGTTCAACTTCCTCGTTGGGCAGCCGTCATGCCGACCGTGGGTTCAGCACTCCCCTATTTAATGTTGAATCATGAAAATCAGCATCTGGGTCAGGTGAGTGCTTGGCGTCGAATTCAGGGGTTGCCGAGTGTCTAAAGATTAGCGGTGCGCTTACTAGGGTTAAAAGGTCACGGATCGTTTGGCAAAGAGTGGTGGCCTCAAATTCATGCTGGTCCGAGTGTTCGCTAGGTTTTGAATCGGTCTCACGAAACGCGAATTCTTTAAAGACTTTACGGTTGGCTCGCAGGCGATCCATTTTCGGACCGCCTTTGAAGCTTAGGTTAGATGCAACCAAAGTTTAAGTTTCAGGAGTGGTCGCTTCTTCGGGCGCTGGCACTGCGTCTTGATGCATGAGTACGGCAACCGTCTTTAATCGCAAAAATGCTTCTGACATGTAAAGGTAGCCGTCGTGTTTACCCACCTCACCCCAAGAGTTCTTGATCAAGTAATACTTTTTTCCATCAGCATCTCGGGCAACGCCGACCAGATGCATCAAATGATCGTCGGTCGTTGAGCGACTGTTAAATGTCTTCTGCCGCATGTCTTGGTCGACGGTTAGTTCTTCTCCTCGAACACGGAAAAGGTCTCGACGTCCTGCATCACGGGGCAAAAGAGCTAGACCGTTCGTACGCGAAAAACCCCGCTCGCTGATATCACCATCCCATGCCACGGTGAATCCATTGGCGATCGCATTGTCAATCGCAGCGACCAACTCATCAATAGGCATGTTTTGGAACTGGCCACTTGAAAAATTGTCGGGGATTTCAAGAGAGAACGGACGGCCAAAAGGATGGTGGTTGTACGAGGTCAAGTTGACGTAGTTATCCGAATCAAATCCCAATTCGAGAGCAAACGATTGGGGCGTATAGGTTTTCCCCTCGTAGCTGAATTCAGCGGGGGGTGCGCCCAGATAGACGTCCATGACTCCGTCCAACACTGCAGGCCACTTAGGTGTCAAAGACTTTTGTTCTACCAGCCCTTTTAGTATCCCTTCCATGACGTTGAACATCTCACCATGGTTGTGGCCGTTGGCACCATCTTCCAAACCGGTGTAAACCGAGTTGGGCACCACCCCGTGCCGGCTGGCGGCTCGAATGAAATCGTGTGCGAGAGCGCCTTCCCCAAAATTAGTTTTTCCCTGACGCATCAGGTAATTGCGGGCTTTGTCTTGGTAAATGTTACGAACGATAAACATTTCTGAAAGATCGTGCTCTCCCTTGCCCATCCTTATGATTTCCGACTCGATAAACGAGGCGGTTGCAAAGCACCAACAGGTTCCGGTGCTTCCCTGATTTTTAACGCTTGTGCATGGTATCTGTGTTTCAATCGTGAAATCGTAACCGGGAGGAACTTCGACCGCTTTTTCTGCCTCCGGGGCTGCAGCCGTTTCGGCCTGCGGCGGCGTAGCGGTGTTGGGTTCGGTCACCGGCTCTTGGGAAATAGCCTGCACGCTGGTTAGCGTGACGAACAAAATAAAACATGAAAAATGGCGAGTTAATAATTTCATAATGGATTCCTGCAATCGGTTACATGACCTCAATCGTTCACTCGTTCCCATTCTAACGCTGAGATCGTCAGGATTCCAAGTCTCTGAAAAGGTTTCGGGAGATGTGGAGCGGTTTTCGCTCATTGGGAAGTGCCAAAACAACGTCGAAATCAGTCGACGCAGCTCGAATGTGGGTAGTTCACGCGTTCTAACCATTTGTGATGAGGATTTTCCGGTCCGTGATTACTCGTGATTTTCTCGGACAGGACTGAACGCCTTCACGTTGGACAGAGGATGATCGGCAAATTGTGTGCGGCGATCGAATCGATTTTTTAAAAAATCGGGACAAAAAAAGCGGGACAGTTGTCCCGCTTTGACCATTGTCAGTTTTGTGGTGACTACCGTTTACCGAAAGCGATTCAATAAACTCGAGGTGTGGGTTTGTTGAGGCTTGGGTACCATCACGGGAATCGGCTGCGGATCAAACGCGATGTCAAACTTTTGCAACGATGGTAAGACGCGTGGTCGAACCGCACCGGGGATACCCGGTAGATCCTGTACATTCGCTTTATAGCTGTTGATCAATTTCACCACACTCGGGTTTTGTTGGTTGTTTTTCTTAATCCATTCAAAACTACCAACGCAGACGTAGCTCTCAAAACGATCGTGGAATTCGTAGGCTTCGACGCCCATTTTCCTCAGCTCGAACGTAAGCCGGTGAGCTTTTGCCGCAGCCAAAGCCAGTTTACTCTCCGTCTCTTTTAGAGGTTTCTTAAACTTTAGCCGCCAACGCTGTTCCGTTTCCTGAGCTTCGATTTCAGAGAGTTCGAAAGTTGAATCGCCCCGGAACGTAGCAACCCGAACACTGTAGATTGACGGGCAGTCGAGTAGGCTGTGCTTAATCCCTTTGTTGAGATCCATCACGAATGAATCCATCGCGTCGACATTGAAGTATTCGTCGGGAAGCATTGGATTGGGTAGCAAGAAGGCAGCTCGCAGGGGACCTTTTGATTTCATTTCATCATTTTTACTAACGGCTTTGGCAACCTCGCGGTAAAATCTCAAACGTTGTCCTTCGTCACTACGAGGATCATAATCCTTGATTGACTCAACCTTGAGTGACTTGAGTTTTTCCAAAGTTCTCTGTGCCCTAGCGTCATCGATGGTTGGGAAATCTCCAACGAGAACGGCAATTTCTTCAAATCGGTCGGCACCCGCCATGACCATTTTTTTGGGTTCGGCTGTATAGTTGTCGCCCTCTTTGTCGGTGTGTTCTTTCCAGCCGATTCCTTGGACGGGCTCGCTGAAATCAAAAGTGTGACGGTAAATGTAAGCTTTCATCTTTTGCTGCCGAAGTTCGGCAGCCAAAAGGCGAGCCTGTTTTTCTCCTTGTTCGCCGACAAATGAGGCACACATGATTAACCAAGGTCCGTCGGTTTGAGCGAGGCCGGTGGTTTGGGTGGTTTCCTTGGAGGAACGGAACGGTAGCTTAAATTGGGCGTTGGCAACCTCAGCGGTCATAAAAAGCAGAGCCAACGCGATGAGTAATGGTTTCAAACTGGCGGTTTTCATCGTTTCTCCCTAAGGGCTGGTCACGACGGATTCTAGTAATGCGGCTTTGGTTCGCCCGCTGGCGATCTCAAAAGCGGTGGGAGAGTAGCAAATCCAGCTTTAGCGAACTACATCGAAATCTAAGATTTTCTGCAAACTATTAAAAAAAATATTCGTTCAATATCATTTTCAATGAATTAAAGGGGGGCGTTTTTTCACTTTGGACGTTATATTGAATGGGTTAAGGTCGCGAATTCGCTAATAGTTGTTTGCGGCTAAAAGGATCCCCTTAAGCGAATTTATGATAGCGAGCTTGAGATATGCAGTACAGTTTTCGATTGGCGGAGTTGTTGGGTCACGTTCCAGACCCCCGTCGGCGTCCTGGAACCATTAAATCGATCGTTGAATATACGGGTTTGGATCGGCATCAGGTGGCCGCCCTATTAAAAAACGAAGTTAAATACATCCCTCTGAAAGCGCTTTCTAGGCTTTGTGACTACCTGATTGAGCATGGTCATGCAACGGCGGAGCAGCTTCCAGGAGCACTTTTCGCGGTGGAACCCGAGAATTTCTGGGAGTTGCTGGCGCGTCGGAATCGAATGGAGTTATGCGTCGGTGTTCGACGCGATGAGTCGACTGAGGTGGCGGATGTCTCTTATGTCGTAGCATCCGATTCCGTGCTTTTAGGCGAACTATTAAATGGTGTCACGACATTGGGTGGTACGGCCAAGCTCAAGAAACCCAATGACGGTTCTGGGGCCCAGTTGGCTGCCGATACGATTCCTCAGCCCGAGTATTTAAAGCAATCATTGGTGTGGAGTCCAGGACAGGCTACCTTTCAGGAGATGGCCGAAAGAGCGGAGGCTGTATACGACGATTTCTCCGAATCCAAAGGAGATAAGGCTCTGGTCGGAATTGGCAGTACAAAAAGTAATCCGATCGTTGAGATCGTGCTTTCCCGACTGTTTTCCTGCGATCCATTTGAAACGCAAGATGAGGTAGATGATCCAACTGAGCGTTCGATTCCATTTTATCTTCGCTATCGGGACAACGACCCTCAAACCGCATCTTGCGTTGGCGGTTTGCAGTTAAGTAAGGGAAATAGCGATCAAAAACCCGGTATTTACTACGAAGACGCCAAAGGTGATTGGATTCAGTGTTCCGCTGCTGGTGCTAAGGAAGAAGTGGCTTTTGTTTTCTATGTCCATCGTGAGTCTCAAGGACGGCTAGAAATGGTAATGGGTGGTTTTTCTGGCAAGGCAACTCGTTTGCTGGCACGTGCGTTGGCAACGAGAGCCGAGGATTTCTGGCCGCCTCAATACGAGGCCCAGGGAATTCAAGTCGGTGCTTTCATTGTTCAATTTGATGTTCCCTCCAATAAAGACATAGATATTCTGCGAACCGATTTGGTTGCCAACTCGAAGGTGACGCCGATACCTACAGAAGCCCTTGAACGCCGTTTATCTAGGAATTAGTTACGAGATCCTCAAGTTAAAGCCCTCCATCGCTGCCATTCGGATTCCGGATGGCAGTTTTTTGTTCCAACCGCGTTTCTTTTGGTGACGATCAAACCATCTTCAGTCAAAACCGCTTGATTGCTAGGTAAATTGCCAATTGATGGCCGTTAGACCTTGAAATTGCTATCGGATGGGGAGAACTACCTGATAGCGTCAGGCAACGTATTTTCTGGCACCCTGTAGGAGTCATGACGTTTGCAACTGCCATTTTTGCAAGCGTTTTTGTTAGACCAATCTGCCGATACCGATTTTGTTGACCTCCGAAACAAGATATCTGAGAAAGGAGTTGGGTAAACAAAAACTCAGGTATTGTTTCTTAAGAATCGGACCGATAGGTACTTATGAGGCCACTGCCGTGCAGGAGGCCAAGCGACTTCAAAATGGAACGTGATATTGCAGAGTCGCCGATAGGGATTCAAGGGGGAAGCGTGTCAAAAGACATTAACATTCTGGCATTGGCCAAAGGCGAAGAGAGATACATCTTTCTGTACAACGAAGAAAATCGAAGTGAAACCCTGAGAACATTGGGTCGCTACGCTTCCAATCCAGAATTGAGTTTTTCTTGGTATGACGCAGCGGTAATGAGCCAAAAAGTTCGTAAGACGAAACAAACCGAAGAAACGGATTGGAAACCTGGGCGATACGAGGACTCTCCTATCCAGGACCTGCTTTCTGGCGAAGAACCAATCGCCTGATTGATTGCGGCCTGCTAGTAGGACTTAGCCCCACCCGCCAACTCACGAAGTAGATTTGCCAGCAATCAATGTTGCTGGCATTTTTTTTAGGGAGTACGAATGCAAGCGGCGACAAAACGCTTTTTACGGTATCTGAAGATCGAGCGGAACTGCTCTGACTTGACCATTAAATCTTATCGTGAAGATCTCCTAATTCTTCAAGAATACTTCACCGATACGATGGGCAGTTGCCCGGCTCCGGGCAAGATTACTCCGCTTGATCTGAGAACCTATGTGGCCGCATTACACGATGCCGGTTATGCCAAGTCATCGGTCGCTCGCAGGCTGGCATCCCTGCGAAGTTTTTTCAGGTTTGCTCAGCGCGAAGGCCTTTGCGAATCGAATCCAGCCAAGCCATTGAGGAATCCGAGGAGAGAACGCAAACTACCACATTTCTTAAGTGGTCCCCAGATAGGTAAGTTACTGGTGGCGCCTCCAAAAGATCAACCCTTGGGATTGCGGGACAGGGCGATTCTGGAAACGTTGTATTCGGCCGGTCTGCGTGTCAGCGAATTGGTTGGAATTGACTTCGAAGACCTGGATCTGGACGATGGATTGGTACGGGTTCGTGGTAAAGGGAAGAAGGAACGCTTAGCTCCTTTAGGCAGTCACGCGGTGCGAGCCATTCGGAAATGGGAGAGGGCTCGTCGGTCGCTACCCTCGCGGAAGGTCCGGGGAGAAACGGGGACTCCTGTGTTTCTAAATAAATTTGGTGCTCGGTTAACCACGCGCAGTGTTGCTCGGATGTTGGAGAAATATCTCAAAACAACCGGGCTCGATCTTCGCACGTCTCCCCATACACTTCGCCACAGTTTTGCGACTCACCTCTTGGACGGAGGAGCGGATATCCGAAGTGTCCAAGAGTTACTAGGACACAAGAGTTTGGTGACCACGCAGATTTATACTCACGTTAGTACGGCTGGCTTGAGGAAAGTATATGAGAAAGCGCACCCGCGCGCTCGTCAGGCTTGAAATGTTTGAAGTGAAGCTCAGGAAACCAGGTTGATAAAGGTGGCTTTCCTCGATCCGGCTGGGAAATTACTGTTTTGCTGTACGGCAAGGCCGTCGATTTATTCTTCGAACGATTCGTGATCGAGATCTTCTTGTCCGTCAAGGGGCAGGCCATAGCTTTCACTCATCCATTTACCCAAATCCAACTGTTGGCAGCGAACGCTGCAAAAGGGGAGGCAGCGACTCGTTGCTGGATCGAATGGTTTTTCACACATCGAACAGGTGCGGCTCATATTGTCGCTCCGTCTGCCGGAACGAGTTTGCATCGCGGGTGTTGAATTTTCCTCCGGGCTATCATCGCCCGAGGGGTTCGGGATAGATTGGAAGTTCAAGTTCCGTTCCTTTCGGATTCTTGCAAACGTTGTCTGGCCGGTTCAATTAAGGGTTGAGCCCAAGGAGATTCGCCATACAGTTCAATGATTGAACGGTATAATTTGGCTGCTTCGTCCGGGGGCGCTGATTTGGCCCGCTTCATCGCAGCTTCAATTTTTTCTTGCATTGCTGACCGTTGCTCCGTCGCCCACTGTTTCAACTGCGGGAGATACGTTTGGGCGGCGTTGATGGTCTCGGTATCTTCAGGCGTGAGTGCTTCATCCCCATCATAGAGAGTCACCAGAGCACTCAAGCGAGTGTAGGCGGCGGCAGAATCTTTACGCGATAATTTCATGATCTCGACAAACTGACTTTCGATGTTGGTCAATGGGCTCCCAGATGAAGCGTTGGCCTGCACGGTCAGTCTTTGCTTCAGTGCGATGGCATCAGCAAGCTCGCTCAGCTCTTTCACATGCTTCGTAAATTCGTTATCCGGGTAGAATTCGAGGAACTGTTCAATTTCTTCACGAGCTTTTTGCGGGTTGTCTTCGTCTCTAATGATCGTCGCATAAAGTTGCTCAGCGGATGGTCTCTTGAGAGCTTGAGTGATAAAAAATGACAGCACTAAAACTAAAACTAAAAGAGGGACCCCGGTCAACACGACACCCTTCCAGGATGTTTCATCTTTGATTCGGCTTGAATGCCGCTGTCGTTGTTGTTCTGTGACGGTGTTGAAATAATCAATATGAGCCCCGGAATCTTGTTGGATGGGTCCGTCCATCTCCACAGACGTGTCTGCCTGAGTTGGAGAGGCTGCAAGTTTTTTGTTGACCGACGTTCCGGGGACGCCATCCTCGAGTTCCGTGTTCTCAGAAGAGCCTTTAAATTGAACCTGTTCCGCGGTGACGGGTGTCCGAATGTCAAAGGTATCGTGAGAGGCTACGGGGGGGCGCTCAGCTGTTTTCGCTTCGCTGTAATATTTTAGTTGCTGCTCGACGCTTTCAATCTGGTGCAGAAGAGCTTGTGCCGTAGGTAGTCGTTTGGCAGGATCACGTTCCATTAAGTGGCTGATCAATTCATCCAGTTCCGGCGGGACTTCTGGAACGGTTCGTATAATGTGAGGGGTGGGAGCGCGGGTCAAATTGTGAATCGACTCTTCAACAGACTTGCCTTTGTTTGGGGGGTGGCCTGATAATAGGCAGTACATGACAGCGCCGAGGCTATACAAATCGCTTTTCACCGTGACCGGCTGCCCCTGCGCTTGCTCAGGACTCATGAAATCCATGGTGCCCAGTACGTTGTTACCCGTGTTTGAATTGGCCCCGTAGTTCTTAGCAATTCCGAAATCTGTTATTTTGATGAGTCCATCGTTGGAGGCCAGCAAGTTGCCAGGTTTCAGATCGCGGTGAATCACACCTCGATCATGCGCGTGTCGAAGCCCCGTCGCAATATCGCGAGAGATGGATAGGACTTCTCGCCAGTCGAACCGCTTACCGTCTCGTTGTAACTGAAATAGGCTTTTTCCCTCAACGAGCTCCATGGCGAAAAACAGATTGGTGTCTTCTTGCCCGTAGCTAATAAGGCGCACAATGTTGGGATGATCCAGTTTGATTAGAGCTTTAATTTCCGATTCAAATCGCGTGCGAAAATGGGGGTCGTTGACATAGTACGGGGCCAGAACCTTGACGGCTTGGAAATTACCGGTCTTATTATTTTTAGCCCGATAGACAGTCCCCATGCCCCCGCGACCGAGAATGCTTAATAATTTATACGGGCCTAGTTTCTTGATCTTCATTCGTGCTCGGCGACAATGCTATGATCGACTGGCTTGTTTCGGCCAACAGACCTTTATATTAACGCAACTTACGAATTGATTCAGCCAACCTTGGGACTTTCATGGAATATTGGCCACATCCGGCTTGCCTACCCACCAAAGTTTTGGTGGAAAGCTGTCAATTTGATCGAACTCGACGGGGGGGGCCGGGCGGGCAACACCGAAATAAGGTCGAATCGGCCGTTGTCGTGCAGCACAAGCCGAGTGGTGTTTCCGGGCAGGCTAGTGAACGCCGTAGCCAGCATGCCAATCGTGAGGTTGCCTTGGGGCGGTTAAGATTGAATTTGGCGATTCGCCTGCGCACGGACGTCGGGGACCACGCGGAACCGAGTGAGTTGTGGAATAAACGACTCTCAGGTAATCGAATTTCGGTCGGAGTGAACCACGAGGATTTTCCGTCAATTATCGCCGAAGCACTCGATTGGCTTGGGTATTTTAACTTTAACTTCGCACCAACAGCGAAGAAATTGAAGTGTTCCACGAGCCAGTTAATCAAGCTGCTAAAATCGAATGATCTCGTTTTGACCTCGGTCAATCGTCTTCGTTATGAGAACCAGCAAGGCCCCCTCAAGTAACCGTTTGGTTTTTCGTAGCTATTATTTTACAAGTTGAGGACTGTAGCCTATGTCGAATGGTCATTAAAAAAATTGTGTTGGGTGTTCTCATTGGACGCACCGCCGATGTTATTTCGGATAGAATCAGAGTGTTGTTTCTTTAATATTGGAGAGCCGTTTGATGCTACGTTTCACACTGTGTCTTGTAATGAGTTGGTGGTTGCTGCCTTCCGATGGTCTGCTGAACGCGGCCGAGGAATCGCATCGTTTGGTAACCCAAGGAAACGGGAAACTCGCGATCGTGGATGTCCATGGGAACATCGAGTGGGAAATGCCGTGGGGAGGGATTCATGATATTCACACCCGATTCGGGCCGGATGGTAGCCCGCAAGCGTTGATGGTTCAGCAGGGAAGCCATCGCTTGGTGGAAATTGATATTTCTTCCAAGACCATCACCTGGGAGTACGATAGCGCTACGCAAAACCGCGACACGCCAGGCGAGCGAGTGGAGATTCACGCATTTCAGCCACTGGCTGATGGAACCGTGATGATCGCAGAATCTGGTCCAGCTCGAATCATCGAGGTCGATCAAGATGGCAAGCTATTAAGACAGATTGCGTTGAAGGTGGATCGACCACACCCTCACACGGATACAAGGCTGGCTCGTAAATTAGCTGATGGAAGCTACCTGGTTTGCCATGAGGGAGATGGCAAAGTTCGCCAATATAGTGATCACGGCGAGGTCGTGTGGGAATATGAAATACCCATGTTCGGTCGAGAAGCCAAAGGCGGACACGGGCCCGATTCGTTTGGTAACAAAGTATTCGGTGCGGTGCAATTAGCAAGTGGTAATATTTTGATTGCTACTGGAAACGGGCATAGTGTCATTGAAGTAACCCCCGATAAAGAAATTGTCTGGAGCGTTACACAGAACGAATTGCCAAATATCAACCTAGCATGGGTCACCACTTTGGAGGTGCTGCCGAATGGGCATTACGTGATTGGAAACTGTCATGCCGGCCCGAAGAATCCGCTTTTGGTTGAAATCGATCCAAAGACCAAGCAAGTTCTTTGGACGTTCGACCAATTTGAGATGTTTGGGAATTCCGTTCCAAACTCTCAATTGTTGGATGTTGCGGGCAAGGTGATTCGTTAAACGAGGACGGCAAAAAACACCCTCGAGATGCAACATTGGTTGGCCTCGACGTTGCCTCCACGTGGTGGATTCACGGTGGGGTGAGATCAACATAAATGAAGGGGCATGAAGAGGTGTCCCTACTAAAAATCAGCGTTGCCAGGCGTTCTAGGAAATGGGATCACATCCCGGATGTTGGACATCCCAGTAACGAACTGTACCAGCCGCTCAAGACCTAACCCGAAGCCCGCATGAGGGACGGTACCGAATTTTCTTAAATCGGTGTACCACCAGTATTCATCAATCGCCATGTCTTGATCAGCCATTCGCTGCTCGAGAACATCTAGACGATGTTCGCGCTGGCTGCCACCAATGATTTCGCCAATTTTGGGAACCAACACATCCATGCCGCGAACCGTCTTGTCGTCGTCGTTGCAATACATGTAAAACGGTTTGATCGTTTTAGGATAGTCGTAAAGAATCACCGGGGACTTGAAATGAACTTCGGTAAGGAATCGTTCGTGCTCAGATTGTAAATCGATTCCCCATCTAACGGGATATTCAAATGTTTCCCCGCAGCTTTTCAAGATTTCAACCGCTTCTGTGTATGTGAGACGAACGAATTCGCTAGATAAAATACCCTCGATGGTATCCAGCAGCGTGGTATCCACGCGAAGATTAAAGAATTCCATATCCTCCGAGCATTTTTTAATGGCGTCGCGGAACACCCGCTTCAAAAAAGCTTCCGCTAGGTTCATGTTGTCAGCGAGTTCGTAAAAAGCCATTTCGGGCTCGATCATCCAGAACTCAGCAAGGTGCCGTGAGGTGTTTGAATTTTCCGCACGAAATGTAGGGCCGAAAGTATAGACCTTACCCAAAGCGCAGGCGTAAGTTTCGGCTTCGAGTTGGCCACTGACAGTCAAGTAGGAGGGTCGATCAAAAAAATCAAATTTATAGTCGAGTCGTTCTATTTGGTTTTTTGAGACATGCTCGAGATCCATTGTGGTTACCTGGAACATCTCGCCGGCTCCTTCACAGTCGCTGGTCGTGATGACTGGCGTATGAACATATAAGAAACCATCTTCTTGAAAAAACTGATGAATCGAGTTGCAGATGCAGTTACGCACCCGAGCGACCGCGCCAAAAGTATTGGTTCTTGGTCGCAAGTGTGCCCACTCACGAAGTTTTTCAAACGAATGGCGTTTCTTTTGAAGTGGGTAGGTTTCAGGGTCGGACCAGCCATGGAGCGTTACTTGGGAAGCGTGCAATTCGGTAGATTGCCCCTTACCACCTGAAGCTTTGATTTCCCCAATCGCTGAGACACTGCAGCCAGCCGTGAGGTTTTTTATTTCAGATTCGTAATTAACAAGCTCGGCGTCGGCAATGATTTGAATATTACCCTGACTGGATCCATCATTAATTTCGATGAAGCTAAAGCCAGCCTTTGAATCTCTGCGGGTGCGCACCCAACCCTGCAAGCAGCACTGCTTTCCAATGAACGACTCGTCACGAGCGTCGTTGACCGATAATTTTTCCATGAATGATTACGCTGTTCTGAAAGTTAGACTTAATTTGGTTGCGTTGTTTGCTGAGTCGTGTTTCCTGATCGCGAGTCGTTGCGCCGGAATCTTGCTGAGAATCCAACCATGGCCAGTAGCAGGAAGGTCGCGACCCCACCAATCACAAAACCTCCCGTTGCGGGGTCGTTGATTTTGGTCATGATGGCGCCTACCGCTTGAATCAGAGCCCCAAGCACTCCCAGCCCCATCAAAATGTTCCAAATCACCATCCTTCGACCTGTAGGTTTTTCGCTGCCCAGCAAACGCCGGCTATTCATTAACGCGAAAAATGAAACATAGGCAATCGGTAAGAGGATGGCTCCGAAGGTCGACGCGACGATGATCAGCCAAGTTTTAGATTGGCCATCCCACAGCCACCACCAAAAGAAACCGACCAACACCGCTGCGATCGCCCCGGCTAAACGCCAGGCATTACTCTCATAGCGTCCGGCGATTTCGGCAAACGCATACCCGTTAATAAGCATCAGGATAATAATCGTTGAAAAACCCATCGCCAAAGCGCCTAATCCAAAGACCAAATTAGCATTACGTTCTCCAAGGACGGGTGCTAAAGACGTGGCGAGTTGCCCGGCGTTTGGTTTGATCAGGGTGGCCGCCAATTTGCGCTCGTCGGTACTCATTTTGCTGGCGAATTGAGCCAATTGATCAGACTGATCTACCTTTTCCATTTTTTCGAATGCTGCATAAGCGGCCGGATCGGCAGTCGTCTCGAGGCGAGCCTGAAGAATTTTCTTCGAGCTATTAAATAATTTACTGGTTTGGATAACCGCTGGATCCGAGCTTAGGAATTCGGCGTCTGCTTTGGCATGGAAGGCGTGCGCTGAGGCGATTACGATACAACTGGTTACGACAAGGTAGGGAATTCCCATGCCCGTGATGAGATCAAATTTTGCCAGGCCTCGAAAAGGTTTGTCCCATCCGCGTGCCAGCATGGAGTAGGGCAAAAGGAAAGTCATGTTGAGCCCGACTGCCGCGGCAGTCACGCCGATCATGCTGTTTTGCTGACTCTCAACGATTTTGTCCTTCCAGAATTCGCTGGCATCTGGGGATAGTGTTTGGGTCAACGCGTCGATTGCGGGAACCGGTTCAGACCAGTGAGCGAAGTTGGGGATGAATCCCATTAAGACTTCATTCCAATGAATGGCCCCATCTCGGAAAAGATGAATGACGACCATCACAAAACAGATGACAACACAGCCCACCATCAGTTTCAGGAAAATGTCAAACAGTCGCGACATCCAGCCAGGTCTAAAACTCAGGCCGACGACGACCAAAGCCAATAATGCGATTGCCGCCGAGATCACAATCTTCATGGTCCGCGTGTCCTGAACTTGGCCTAAACTGGTATCGAGCGAGTCGAAGCAGAGGCTGAACTGCGGTACGATCCAGATCATGTTGGCTAATATGGTGGCCGTGATCCAGCCGACCCCCAATACCGGGTTCACGTATTCATTAATGGCCGAATAGGGGCGAGTGCCCGTGGATAGAGTGACGTAACTAATGGCCGATAACATGATGATGCCAATCACGATCGCCACCAATTGTAACCAAAGCATGCTGTAGCCGGCCAGCATCCCTAGATACAAAGCCCCCCCCAAAGAACCTCCACCAAGTGTGATCGCACTTTGTAACCAACCGGGACCGGAAAGTCTAAAAAACGCACCAATGGTCGCGGCGGTGCCATTTTCATGCGCGGAGGACAGAATTTCACGATCTCGAAATGTCTTGGATTCGTTCATTGCTCTGCCATTTTTAAATAAGACGCGATAGGAAACCAACGGCCTGGTTCATGCGGGATCGTCCCGCGTGTTTGCTATTCAATGCCTTTGTCGGCCAACCAGCGTTCCACGTCTAAGGCGGCCATGCAGCCTGTGCCCGCTGAAGTGATCGCTTGCCGGTAATAATCATCTGCCACGTCTCCCGCGGCAAAGACTCCATCTGTGCTGGTATTGGTGCGGAAGGGTAGTTGCCACTGAATGTAACCCTTGTCGTTCATCACGACCTTGTTATTTAGGAACCCGGTGTTGGGTGTATGGCCAATGGCAACAAACATCCCTCCCACCTCAAGTTCGCTGGTGGAGTCATCGACCGTATTGCGCAGTCGAAGGCCGGTGACCAAATTGCCATCTCCCAAAACCTCGTCGACAACACTGTTCCATTTGACTTCGATATTTGGGTGTTCCAAGGCTCGCTGTTGCATGATTTTTGAGGCTCGCATTTCATCGCGGCGAATGATCATGTAAATCGTAGCTGCGTCTTTTAGGTTGGCTAAATAGGTTGCTTCTTCGACCGCGGAGTCTCCACCGCCAACGACTGCAAGAGGCTTGCCGCGAAACAGGGGAAGCGCTCCGTCGCAAACAGCACAGGCACTGACTCCTTTGTTTTTATAATTTTCTTCCGATTCGAGTCCGATGTAATTCGCCCTCGCTCCGGTGGCAATCACGATTGTATGTGTTTCAACGGGCTCACCGTTTGCCGGGATCACCTTAAAAGGAGTGGAACTGACGTCAATGTCAACAATGTCGTCTCCAATAACACGGGTGTCGAAATTCAACGCTTGCTGTTTCATTAATTCCATTAACTCAACGCCCTGGACAGCGTAGTGATGGACTCCGTCTCGCTTGTGATCCGGTGCAGGCGGTAAATTCCAGTGACGTTCTTTGTCGACGGCTGATTCAACAAATGCGCGGATATTACCAAATGGAAAACCCGGGTAATTTTCAACTTCAGTCGTAAACGCAAGCTGTCCTAAGGGAATCATTTCTGGTTTGGCGGTCCCCTCAAATACCACCGGTGACAGATTTGCACGCGCGGCGTAAATGGCCGCCGACCAGCCCGCTGGACCACTTCCGATGATGACAATCTTCTCAGTCACAAAATTCTCCCGAAGCTACTTGTCTGTTGAGTTTGATGATATTGCTCAAGCCTAGCGTTGGTTATTGTCGTATCACCAGCCCTCGTGTTCAATCATCTTATTCAATACATGCCGTAAATTAATTTATCGGCTTTGATTACTAAAGACACAAAATTATAAGTGGAACATGACGCGTCGTGCAGTGGACAGGTTTGTCGGTTTCGCTGTGGTAGCGTGGGGAGGGAGGGCGAATCCCGGGCCGGCACCCGTTGCGTTATCCGTGCAGGTCATACTCGTGGCGAGCTCTTTTCCGATAGTTGCCTTGTGGCAAAGCCAAAACGCCCGGTCTGGCTTGTTGGCTCATAAAAAACTACGATTTAAGAAGTCTTGCAGGGAGTTCGAGGCGAGGTGGTTAGACCTCGTTGAGTTCGTGGACCAGACACTGGGGTTTTTTCCCGATTGGAGCTTTTTCGGTACAAGACCTTTGAATGGGCTATTAAACGTTGGAGATCGTGACTGAATGATTGATGGGTTGCATCTACGGAAGCAAGCCAGACGGCTGGATTGGCAGTGTGGTTTCAGTTCGTGGGGAGTGTTGGTTGTGACGTTTTGTCTGCTGGGCTGTGATCTTGGGCAGTACAAACAGACAAAGCGCGCGGAAGTGAGGGGTGTGGTGAATTTCGATGGTCGCCCCGTCGAAAATGCCCGAATTGTCTTTTGGCCGGATGGTAACCGATCCGGGACGGAACTCAGGATGGCCTATGGTTTGACTGATGCTCAAGGTGAATTCGAGCTTGAGTCAGTGGGTTTGCAGTCGGGTTTGGCAGAAGGACGTTATCGCGTGTTGATCAGCAAGCCCACAAGTCAGAATGCGTTGCCGCTTCGCCAAAATGGGAGTCAGGCTCGAAGGGATGTCGCCGAGCGTATTTCGATGTTGGGGAAGGGAGAACTGAGTGCCCGGAATGCAATTCCATCACATTACAACCAGACGTCAGATCTGTTCTTTGACGTGATATCTGGAAAAGGTGTGTTGACGGCCAATTTTGAATTGAGCTCCAAAGACCCGTTACTTGAATGAATGAGAGGCCCTTGTGGTCTTTGGGATTTCACGGCCTAGCGACTGACTTCTTCAAATTGCACTTCGAAAATCGTCGGGCAGTATTTTCCGGTCAAGATGATCTTTTGTTGTTGGGCATCGACAGCAATTCCATTGAGAAGGCCCTCTTGGGGACGCTCTGCTAACGGCCACATTCCAGAGAGGTCGATGATGCCGAGCACACTGCCATCGCGGGGGTCAATTTTATAAATATAGTCACTTCCGAGTTGGCTTGCGTAGAGTTTACCGTCTGCATATTCCAGTTCGTTGAGGCGCGATATCCTGCGGTGGCCGCGATGAACGCTAACGATGCGATTCACTTGAAAGGTGTCGGGGTCGAAGAATTGGATTTGGCTGGTGCCGTCACTGACAAGGAGCTCCTTGCCGTCAAATGTGATCCCCCACCCCTCACCGTCGAAATCAAATTCGCGGATTTTATTGAAGTCTAGATCGTAAACGAAGCACTTGCCTTCTTTCCAAGTTAGCTGGTAAAGCATTCCCTCTGCCATCACGAGACCTTCGCCAAAATAATCTTCGTCCAGTTCGATTTCGTTGACAACTTTGCCGGTCTCCAGTTCTGTTTTTCTTAACTTTGATTTCCCGTACTTGCCGGTGCTCTCCCAAACATGACCACCGGCCAAAACCAGTCCTTGGGTAAATGACTCGGGGTCATGCGGGTGCTCTGACACAATCTTGTAGGTGAACGTCTGAATTTCAGGCACGGGTCTGAGCATTCGTTGCAAGTAGACGCCACCCAAGGCAATTCCAACAAATAAAATGATCATGCTCCAGCGTCGTCTCGGATGCATTAAGGGGTGATCGGGTGACGATTCTGGAAGGTGCTGGGCGTAGCTGGGAAGCCCGGAGCGTTTTTTTGGGCGGTTGTTTTTCTTGCGTTTGTTCATGGTTGGGTCGGTGAGTGTTGGCCGAGGGTCAAAAAGCTAAGGTTACCGGATCCTTGGGAATTCAGCAGCACTGATTTTGCCTGCGACAGCGTCGTGGTTTTAAGATCATCGTTATTTTTTAAAACTTTGCATTATCATTATGCGTCGGCCTCGCCTGCCCAATTGCTGGGGGGTAATACCACCTGGTTTAACAGTTTATCAATTTCCCCGATTTCATCCTTCGAAAAGGTGATATTGTCCAAGGCCCTACAGTTTTCGGTGATTTGCTCTGCTCGACTCGCGCCGCATAGCACGCTTGTGATCGTGTCCTGTCTTAGGATCCAGGCGATCGCCATTTGAGCAAGTGTTTGGCTGCGGCGGGCAGCAATTTGGGCCAGCCCCCGAACAATGTTGATTGTTTCTGAGGACATTTCCTCATCTCGCAATGACTGAGGGGCATAGTGGACGCGCGAGTTTTCAGGGATATCCTCTAAATATTTGTCGGTTAGTAAGCCTTGAAAGAGCGGACAAAACGCGATCATTCCCATTCCATTTTTCTGGCAGGTCGCCGTCAATCTTTTTTCGACCCAGCGGTTAAACATTGAATAATTCGGCTGATGAATGAGAATCCGGTGCCAGCCGTTTTCGCTGCAGATGCGAACGGCTTCATCCGTTTGATCAGAGGTGTAGCTGCTGACACCGCAGTAAAGGGCTTTCCCTCGTTCGATGGCGGTATTGAGTGAGCCCAGCGTCTCCTCGAGTGGCGTATCTGGATCAAAACGGTGGCTATAAAAAATGTCGACATAATCCAGCTGGAGACGTTTGAGCGACTGATCCAGACTCGCCAGCAAATATTTTCGAGAACCCCATTCGCCATACGGTCCGTCCCACATGTTGTAGCCAGCTTTGCTGGAAATGATCAATTCATCGCGTGGTAGATCTTTTAGGATTTGGCCCACATTAGATTCAGCACTGCCAAATGGAGGACCGTAATTGTTGGCCAAATCGAAGTGCGTGATACCCTCGTCAAAGGCAGTGTAAATCATTTTGCGCTGTAGATCCGTGGGAGAAGCCCCCCCAAAGTTATGCCAGCAACCGAGACTGATTTCGGGTAATAGTAAGCCGGAGCGGCCACATCGCCGGTATTTCATTCGACCGTCGTAACGGTTTTTTTCGGGCTGGTAATTGCTCATCAAATCGTGCCTGTCATGTAGGTTGAAAAGGTAACCAGTCTCTTGATTTGGAACTCCAAAAGGGTCATTTTCGCCATCCAACCGGCTCTGACAACCGTGCCAAATGATGTTTTAAGTTTGATCCTCAGAACAGTGGCTGGGAACAGTGGCTCGGAACAGTGGTTATCCAGCTGACCGACGTAAACAGAAGTGGTTTGATCACACTGGGTCAACGAGATCCAGGTTGGCAGAAAAAGGAACTCTGGCTCCAAGTACAAAAGGAGCTTGCTCCAGCACTGAAAAACGCCAAAGATTCCGAAGAGCGGGTCTGTCACCATTAATTTGTTGGCCGCAGCGACTTTCCATTGCCCAGTAAAAGAAAATCCGGCATTCGAGGGGCAATCGCTTGGGCAAAGAAAAACTCATCTGAACAGAAAAAATAATGGAATTGTGTGAAATTGCTAATGATGGGCCTCTTTGACAGCCGATTATCGTAGGCTGTTAATGCAATTAATTTGTAAATGCAATCATTGTGCATTAAACTCAACTGGGACGTTTTCCTTTGCAGTTAGTGTATTGAACCGTGATGGACCTTGGTAATCGCCACGATTGGTTAAGGGGTCTTCATTGTTCCATTGGCGCTTCAGGACTCCGGCTCCGAAGACCTTTTCTCGCGGTAAATTTTTCCGCTGTATCAATGCCGAGCGATTCTATTTTGATGCCCCCGCAAGCGCGAGGAGATATCGTTGGAGTGGCCCTGAAAGAGAAGTGCACACAGAATTCAAATCCTTGAACCAGATCGAACTTTCCTAGCAAACTGCCGGTAATGCAAATGCGAAAAGACTATCAGTCAAAACGTGGCTTCACGCTAGTGGAGTTATTGGTAGTGATTGCGATCGTCGGCATTCTGATTGGGATGCTGCTGCCAGCGGTCCAGATGGTACGGCAAGCGGCGAGGCGAACGCAATGTTCCAATAACCTTCGGCAAGTCGGAATTGGCCTCCATTCGTATTACTCGTTGCAAGCTCGATTCCCTTCAGGTTACGAAGCCGATGTGCTAAGTGGAGTCGACGGTAGAGCTTGGGGCTGGGGGGTCTCTATATTGCCGTTTCTTGAGCAGGGGGTTCTGTACAATCAACTCGATCCATCGAACCGTTCGATTGATGCAGTAGCCTTTAGCAGCGAGAGCCTCTATCTGCTCCAACAGCCGCTTAGCGTTTACCTTTGCCCCTCGGATCTGGGCGATGAAGAGTCACACCCTTTTAGGTTTCTTACGGTGTCCCAACCCCAGGGAAGTGACGGGATGAGGGGGAATCACATATCTGGAGGGGATGATTTCGATGGCTCTTTGGGATGGCTGGCGAAGTCGAACTACGTCGGCTCGCTCGGTAATAACTGGAAGCCCCAACAAAGTGATTGGAAGGAAGAAAATTTTGCTGGGAATGGGCTTTTCGGAAGAAACTCAGAAGTAAGAATCCCGATGGTGACCGATGGAACCAGTAACACGATTGCCGTAGGGGAGCGGAGTTATCGAAACTACGCGGCCGTTTGGGTAGGTGTCAATTCATGGCAGAGAAGTGGTTTTGCGGACAATCAGATGATTCTCGGAACCGCTTATTATCCGATCAACGACGATCCGATTGCGACTAATATTGGTAGCGATGGCCGAGGTTCGGCAAACTTCAGCAGTTTCCACGCGGGCGGTGCTAACTTCGTATTCGCGGACGGATCAGTCCACTTTATTTCCGAGTTGGTCAGCACTCACCCACAACAGGACAGCGTTTTCGCCAAATTGGCTCAGCGTGACGATGGAGAAACTTTGGATGAGTTTTAATTATCGCAAGGCAGTAGCGTTCTTGGCGATTCACTTCACTATTTTGTCTTTTGTTGGCTGCCAATCAGAAGCAGAAGTTAGTTATGTTTCATCGCACGGCCCGCATGGTGGGCACAATCTTGAAATATCGCAGGCTGTGCCATATTCCCTTGAATTCACACCGGATGAGACAGCCGGGAAAATTATTGTTTACGTTTACGAAAATTCAGGAAAAGCGCCCCTAGCAATTCCTGTCGATCAGATCAACGCCACGTTTGAGTTTGGTGGTTCCAGTTTTGACTCGACTTTCTATGCGGACCCTAGGAATAATGATCCGCCAGGGTGCTCATCGCGATTCTCGATCAGGTTTAGCGACTTACCACAACAGTTGATGAACGTCAGCGAGTTCAATATCAAGCTCTCATACATCGTTGGAGAACAGACGATTACGGCCTTGCTGCAACACAAAAACGACCACAGCCACTATTACAATCACGACTAAAGATTAGTCGATGTGAAAGCGGAGCCGACCTTTTAAAGGTCCTTGCCCGACCGGCCATTGCTGGTTGAATCGCGTTAATCGCGAGTTTTGAAAAGAAACACTGGCTCCTGAATAAGAACGCGACAACGGGTCTTTCCAGCGTCTAACTAGCCCTGATAATGTAGCCAAAGAGCGTTCCAATTTGTTGGTCCATTGATCAGAGGTTAGACTGTCGCTTTGCCAATCGCTTTGTTTTGCCAATGATTTCCCAGCCGGGGGCCGCAATGACTCGATTTACCATGAACCTGTTCTTTACCGTTGTGCTATTGCTACCGGTTCTGCCCGATTTCGCCGCGGGACAATCCGGTGGAAACCAGTCAGCCACGCTCCAAGAATTGCCCGGTTACCGTAACTACCGAAAGATTTCTGCGGCGCGGCGGAAACTGAGCGCCGCCGGCCGCGTATCTCGGATCAAGTGGAGTGCCGATGGAAAGAGTGTTGGTTACTCGGTCGATGGGGAGAAACGGCAGTGGAGTCTCATTGACGGCACCGTGGGTGAATACAACCAAGAGGATTACAAACCGGTCGAAGCCCAGCGAGAACGGCGCCGTTCTCTCGTCGCTCGGGCGCGGCAGCGAAGGGTAGAACCGTCACCTGACGAACGCTGGCAGGCTGTGTATCGAAACAACAATCTGTTTATTGAATCGGTGGAAACCAAACCCGGGAAAGAGGAGAAGTTGACGGTGATTCAGGTCACTGATAACGGGAACGAACGGTTGCGTTACGGTACCTGCTGCTGGGTCTATGGTGAGGAACTCGATCAACAAGATGCGATGTGGTGGTCGCCCGATGGGGCAAAACTGGTGTTTTACGAAGTCGACGAATCGGGCATGAAGGATTATTACCTGACGGAGAAGAACGCCGACGTTTACACCGAATTACATAAGGTGCGTTATCCCAAGGCCGGATTTTCTAATCCCAAGGTCCGTTTATGGGTTTACGATGTGGCGACTCAAGAAAAATCAGAACTGCCAATCGAAGGGGAACCGACTCAATATCTTTTCAATATTCGTTTCGTTCCGAAGTCACAAAAATTATTGGTGAGTCGAACGAACCGGCATCAAAATGTGTTGGATATTTTGATGATTGATCTAGCAAGTGGTGTCGTGACAACGGTGGTGACCGAGCAACAACCAGCGTGGCAGAAGAATCGCCCGTTGATGCGGTTTTTAGAGGACGGTAACCGGTTCGTTTGGGAGACGGAGCGTAACGGCTACAAACATTTTGAATTACGGAATATACAAGGAGAACGGCTCAATCCGCTGAGCGAAGTCGCTGAGTACCCTTGCGAATCGGTTGTTCAAATCGATGAGTCGGCCGGTTGGTTTTACTATACAGCTTATAGTGACAAGAATCCGTATCACCTTCAATTGCATCGATCGCGTCTGGATGGGAGTCAGCATGAGCGGCTTACCTTGTCGCCATTAAACCATAGCGGTTTCAGTATTTCACCCGACCATGAGTGGGTCGTCTGCGTTCGGGAAAGTGTCGATACGCCTGCTGCATCGGTGATCTATCAGGCGGGGGGAGATGGAGAAGGTTTGCTTGCCCAAGGAAGTCGCCAGTCAGCTAATGATCTGGGGCTGACGGCTCCCGAACTTTTCTCGTTCCCTGCAGACGACGGTACTGAAATCTACGGCATTCTTTATAAACCGGCTCATTTTGATCCAACCAAGCGTTATCCCTTGTTGATTGATGTTTATGGAGGGCCTTCTTCGCGGGCTATCAGCAGTCAGTATCGCCCGGGAAATCCTGTTTGTGAGTTTGGTTATCTGGTCGCTAAGATTGGGAATCGTGGTACGGCGAGTCGTGGGAAATCGTTTGAGACGGCCGGGTACCAAGGTCTCGGGGGTGTCGATATTCTCGATCAGGCCGATGGAGTTCGTTTTTTAGCCAAGCGGCCTTACGTCGACGGCGAGCGAGTTGGTATTTTTGGACATTCCTATGGTGGCTATATGTCCGCTCTGGGAATTTTGAAATACCCAGATGTTTTTCATGTCGCCGTGGCCGGAGCACCGGTTACTGACTGGCGCCAATATGACACGATCTACACCGAACGTTACATGCGAACGCCCGACGAAAATCCCGAAGGCTATCAAATGGGCTCCTGCATGTATTACGGGGACCAACTGAAGGGCCGTTTATTGTTGGTACATGGATTGATCGATGACAATGTTCATCCGGCCAACACTTGGGAGCTGGCCAAGAAGTTGCAGGAAGAAAACAAACGCTTTGATTTGATGATCTATCCGGGATTCAAACACGGGATTGGCAGCACCTATAACGCGCTCCGTTGGGAATACTTTGATGAACACTTGAAACCGGAACCCGTCCTGGCCAAACCAGTTCGGAACAAGTGATCGCAAAATTATTTTAAGCGAGCAGTGTATCCCTTTCGGCCGGCTTGCGAGCCAAGATGGTCATGAAGTCATCGAGGGGCATGGCGTCGATCGATGAACCGGCTGAAAAGAGTTCGCCGATCTGCTGAGCTGACGCTTCGTCATACCATTGATGGGCAGCCTTTTTGAATTTTTCTACCATGATCGGAATCCCCTCTTCCCGCCGGACACGGTGCCCCACTGGGTATTGAACCTCAATCCGATCCGTGCAGGATCCATCCTTAAAGAAGACTTGAATCGCATTACCGATCGCCCGTTTATCGAGGTCGTAATAGTCTCGGGTGAAGGATGCGTTTTCTGAAACGACCATCTTGTCGCGAATTTGATCGATTCGCGGATCCTTGGCGACATCGTCCGAGTAGTGGTCCGCCGTTAGCTGACCAAAAATCAATCCGATGGCGGCCATGTACTGTAGGCAGTGATCTCGATCCGCGTAGTTATTCAGAGGTCCTTTTTTGTCGATGATTCTCACACCAGGCTCTTGTGTTTCCATGACGATCCGATCCACTTGCTCGAGTCGATCGGCGGTTTGAGGGTGCAGTGCAATGGCCGCTTCGACAGCCGTCTGGGCATGAAATTCTGCTGGAAAAGCGAGCTTGAAGAGGATGTTTTCCATCACATAAGCGTCTAGGGGGCGGGCGAGTGTTACCGGATTGCCACCAAAAAGAACATCTTGGAACCCCCATCTCGGAGCCGACAAAGCGGTTTCGTAGCCCATTTCCCCAGCGAGGCAGATCAAGCTCAGTCGGACAGCTCGGCCGGTCGCGTCACCGGCTGCCCAGCTTTTGCGAGATCCTGTGTTAGGGGCATGCCGGTAAGTCCTCAACGCGCCACCATCAATCCAAGCGTTCGACAGGCTATTCATGATTTGGATTCGGTCACCCCCGAGTATCTGAGTGGCCACGGCGGTGCTCGCTACTCGCACCAGGAGAACGTGATCCAGACCCACTCTGTTGAAAGAGTTATCGATTGCTAGGATACCTTGAATCTCGTGAGCTTTTATCATCGCGGTCAATACATCTCGAACCGTGAGTGACTGTCGTTTGACACGGCTTTGGTAATCCGCAACCGCCAGAATCGCACCCAAATTATCAGAGGGATGGCCCCATTCTGCCGCCAGCCAAGTGTCATTAAAGTCGAGCCAGCGAACCATCGTTCCGATGTCGAAGGCCGCCTTAACCGGATCCAGTTCTAGGTCGGTTCCCGGTACCCGGCAGCCCCCTTTTAGTCCCGCACCGGGAACGATAGGTCCCAGCATTTTTCGGCATTGAGGATAGGCTAGGGCTAAAAAACCACAACCCAAGCTGTCCATCAGACACCATCGGGCCGTGTCGTATGCAAGCTCGCTAGAAATTTCGTGAGATTCTACGTAGTCAGCGATGGCGGTCTGCAGGGAGTCCATGCTTGGTAATCCTTTATAGCGAGGCATCGAAACCCTTTCGGCCTGCGACGCGTTGTGAGAAAACAATTGGATCAGAGGATGATTTGACGAAGGCTTAGCCAGGACCGACTCGGTCCTGAGTGGAATCTCAGAGTGAGTATCTCAGGCGGCTGCGACTGCCATGGCAACGGCATTGCCGCCACCCAGGCAAAGGCTGGCGATGCCGCGGTGACCGCCGGTGCGCCGCAAAGCGTGAATTAGCGTCACTAAAACACGGGCACCGCTGGCCCCGATCGGGTGGCCCAAAGAGATTCCTCCTCCGTAAATATTGACTTTGCTTTGATCGAGTTCCAGTTCATTAAGACAGGCTACCATCTGGCTGGCAAAGGCCTCGTTGATTTCGAAAAGATCAACGTCATCCACAGTCCAACCCGCTTTTTCGATTACCCCTCGGACGGCCAGCACGGGTGCGATAAACAGGTCTTTTGGTTCTGTCCCCGAGGTAAAGTTGGCGACGATTTTGAATTTCCAGTCGGCTGATTCGGCCGTTGCTTGATCAACAACCATCACTGCCGCGGCCCCGTCACTAAGGGTTGATGCGTTACCTGCGGTGACCGTGCCTTGACGGTCGAAAACCGTACGAAGTCCTGACAGTCCTTCCAATGTTGTTTCAGCACGTGGCCCCTCATCCTCCGAAACGATGGTTTCACCACGCCGGCTTTTTACCGTGACCGGAATGATCTCATCGTCGAACGCTCCTAGTTTAATGGCTTCCACAGCGCGCTGTTGGCTCTTTAAAGCAAGTTCGTCCTGCATTTCTCTAGTGACATTAAACTTTTTTGCCGTGTGCTCAGCATGCAGACCCATGTGGCAGGCCTCAAAGGAGCAGGTCAAGCCATCGAGAACCATTGAGTCCTGTAAGGGTGTGTCTCCGAGTTTGACTCCGGCCCGAACCCGGGCCAGGTGAGGTGTTGCCGTCATATTTTCCATCCCTCCAGCAACGATCGCTCGTGCGTCTCCGCAGCGAATCGCCTGATCGGCAAACATGATCGCTTTGAGTCCCGAGCCGCAAACTTTGTTAATGGTCACGGCCGCAATCGAGTTGGGAAGTCCCGCTTTTAATGCCGCTTGTCGGGCTGGCGCTTGGCCGACTCCAGCCGTGATGACGTTCCCCATAATGACTTCGTCGACCTGGTCTATTGGCACGCAGGATTGCTGAATCGCGCCTTGTATGGCAACCGCTCCTAGGTCAGTTGCGGAGAGCGATTTAAAACCGCCTTGAAAGGATCCAATCGGTGTGCGTACACCAGAAACGATGTAAGAGCTGGACATAGAAAAGCCTGTTTATTTAATTGGTATTCAGTGAATTCCCCGGAGAGCATCCTAAAACAAGTATCGCAAGATGGGTATAGGACGGTGCTGTCTAAACAACGGTTGTCCATGTTTCTCGCGTCTCTCCGCGAGGTCCGTGAACTTGCCGTCTGGTAAGGAAGCAGGTCGCTAGAAATTCTTTCCGCCGCGGCAATATGGCGGTAAGGCGCTGAGAGTGGAGGTGATTTGTCGCACGTTGCTTTGGTTGAGTTTTTGGGGATAATCATAACGTTCGTGAGATGTTTTTTTACACCCAGTGACGACAGTCTTTTATCTTTTAAATTCCGCATTCGGAATCCGCGTTCAAGGTGCTTGGGGCGATCGCCCTCGATTTGATTCAACGTCACTCCATGTTTAAATTTTGCAGTATGCCCACAATGGATGGTTCTTAAAAGTAAAAAGGGAATAAATTATGTCCAGCGTTCTGACGGATGTGCAAAAAAAGCAAATTGAGCAGGTCGAAGAACTCTTGTTTACGGGGCCAGAGAAAGAGGGTTTTGTAAAAGATCTTTTCTTCGGGAAATTTCGGGCCGAGTCGATCATGCCGTTTCCGGAGTTGCCGGAAGTTAACCATCTGCGTGGCAGTGAGATGGTCGATAAAGTAAAAGTTTTTTGCCGTGACCATATCGACCCTGTCGACATCGATGTGAACGGAAGAATTCCCGAATCAGTCGTGACAGGGTTAGGTGATTTAGGCGTTCTTGGAATGACGATCCAGCCGGAGTATGGTGGGCAAGGATATTCTCAGACGAATTACTGCCGAGTGATGGAGATCATCGGTGGACATTGTGCTTCAACCGGTGTCTTTGTGAATGCGCACCACTCTATCGGTTTACGTGCGTTGGAGTTGTTTGGCACCGATGAACAAAAAAAAGAATGGATGTTGCCGCTGGCCAGTGGCGACAAAATGGCGGCTTTCGCATTGACGGAGCCGATGGCTGGCTCCGATGCAGCCAATGTGCGGACACGCGCGGTGCCAACTGAAGATGGTAAAGGGTATACGATCACCGGTGAAAAACGTTGGATTACAAACGGTGGTATTGCCGACGTCATTACGTTAATGGCTCGTACGCCCGACGTTTCTAATCCAGACGGTAAGATAACCGCTTTCCTTGTCACACCGGACATGCCCGGCTTTCAAGTTCTGGAGTCGCGGATGGAAAAATGCGGCATCCGCGGTACCGCGACGGGGCGAATGGAATTCCAAGAGATGTATGTGCCGAAGGATAATGTTCTTGGTCCTGTAGGGCAGGGTCTGAAGGTTGCGTTAACGGTCCTTGATTTTGGGCGTACTACGTTTGGAGCGTGTTGCACGGGTGCGGCTAAGTTTTGCCTTGAGAGAATGGTCTATCGAGCCAACCAGCGGCGTCAATTTACGAAAACGCTGGGTGAGTTTCAATTGGTACAAGACAAGATTGCGCATGCCGCAGCTGATATTTTCGCAATGGAAAGTGCGACTTATCATACCGCTTCTTTGATCGATAGCGGCGCAGAAGATTTCATGGTGGAAACCGCGATGTTAAAGGTTTTTGCAAGTGACCAGCTGTGGCGAATCACGAACGATTGTCTGCAAATTTGGGGTGGTAAAGGTTTTTTTACAGACCAGCCGTTTGAGCGAATGATGCGAGACGCTCGTTTGAATCAGATTGGCGAAGGTGCCAATGATGTGTTGCGATGTTTTATCGCTGCGGTAGGTTTACGTCATGTGGGGCGCGATATGGAAGCCATCTCTCGCAATCCATTGACAGCATATAAGTTGTTGAGAACGCGACCGGATGTGCCCATTAAACACGAGCACATGAGGTTCCACAGCCGAAATTTAGGCAAACAAGTCGCGAAATTTGCCTGGGCCGTTGAAATGGCCATCGTGCGCTATCGTGAATCCGTAATCGATCAACAGTATATTCAGGCGAGGTTGGCAGACATTGCGACCGAGCTTTATCTGTCTAGCTGTGTCTACTCTCGACTCAGTTCGCTGTTGGTTAACGGAACCATACCAGAGCCGGATAAACAACGAGACTTGAAAACGGGCATGCTGTATTTACGTCAGGCCCATATTCGTAATCGACGAAGACTGGAGGACCTGAAGACCAATCTTGATGATGAATCCATTGCGGTTGCGGCTGAGTGGTTAGATGAAGACTTTCAGGATGATTGGGTACTCAAAGGTGATCTCGCTGAAATCTAAGGACTCGCACAGTATCTCGGTGATGTGCAATTTTCATTCCGCGAGTGCGGATTGATAGGAATAACCGGTGATGTGGTTTTCCCATCGCCCTTTCTCAAATGAATTGAACAGTTATGGCTTGGCAAGAAATCTTACAACAACTGACTGAATCCGGCGAAAAAATTGAGTTGGGAGGTGGCTTAAAAGCCATTGAACGACAACACAAGAAAGGTCGCATGACCGCTCGTGAAAGGATTGATGCGCTTCTGGATGACGCTGCATCATTCCTTGAAATTGGCCGTTGGGCGGCTTGGGAAATGTATGCTGAATGGGGCGGTGCGACATCGGCGAGCGTGATTTGCGGTATGGGTAAAGTTTCGGACCGAACGGTCATGATCATCGCCAATGATGCGACGACCAAAGCGGGCGCTTTTTTTCCGATGACTTGCAAGAAGGTGCTTCGCGCCCAAAAAATCGCGTTGCAAAATCACGTGCCATTGTTGTACCTCGTGGACTCGGCTGGTGTCTTCCTACCCTTGCAAGATGAGATTTTCCCGGACGAAGATGACTTTGGTCGGATCTTTCGTAATAATGCTGTGATTTCAGCGCAGGGGATTCCTCAGTTAGCCGCCATTATGGGAAATTGTGTTGCTGGCGGCGGCTATCTTCCTGTCCTCTGCGATAAGCTGATCATGACAGAGGGTTCGGGGTTGTATTTGGCGGGCCCTGCTTTGGTTAAAAGTGCCATAGGGCAAGAAGTCTCGCATGAAGATCTGGGCGGGGCCGAGATGCACGGCAGTATCAGCGGTACCATCGATTACAGGGAACCTGATGATCAGGCTGCTATTGAGCGACTGCGATCCTTGGTGGAGATGTTGCCGGTTGATCGAACTGCCGTTCAATTTCTAAGGGATGAAACGGATGTCGTTTCTGTCCCAACATCACGGGATGGCGAAGATATCTACGATACCATACCCTCGGATCCTCAAGCCCGCTATGAAGTGCGTGACCTGATTGAGTTTTTGATCGACGCGGGATCATTTCAGGAATACAAAGCTGAGTATGGAAAAACGATTGTTTGTGGTTATGCCAAAATAGGGGGGTACCGAGTTGGGATTGTTGCGAATCAAAGAACCGTTGTTGAGTCGTCTAAAGAAGGGATGCAGTTTGGGGGGGTGATTTATCACGACAGTGCTGATAAAGAAGCTCGGTTCATCATGGATTGCAACCAGACTTGGACTCCTTTGTTATTTCTACAGGATGTGATGGGATTCATGGTGGGGCGGGATAGTGAGCAGATGGGGATCATTCGCGCCGGAGCCAAAGTTGTGAATGTCATTTCGAATAGTCGTGTACCCAAAATCACTCTGATCACAGGCGGCAGTTACGGAGCTGGTAACTATGCGATGTGTGGGAAGGCGTTTGATCCGAGGATGATTTTCGCGTGGCCGAATGCTCGCTATGCGGTGATGGGTGGAAAACAGGCAGCAGCAACAATTCTGGACATCAATATTGCCGCACTGAAACGCGCTGGTAAGGAACCCGATAAGGTTGAACTTGAATCGTTGAGGAAGAAAGTCACCGACGCCTATGAAACGTCAACCGACATTCGTTATGCGGCCGGGCGTTTATGGGTGGATGGAATCATCAAGCCAGACGAAACCCGAGATCGATTGATTGAATCATTGAAAGTCGTTACGCGGTATGCCGATGATGTTCCGTTTCAGACGGGTGTTTTGCAAGTTTGATCAATTGCTCAAAGCCCTTCTCGCTCAGTCGTTTTTGGGAAGTATTTGGTCGCGAAAAAACTGTCGCCACTCGCGACACTCACGATTGCCAATTTCAAAATCGCGACAAACTCGGGGGCGGTGTTCGTGGTGTTTGCATTGTCGCGTGTTTGGATCGAGCCAAATGCAAGGACCATTCAATTCTTGTTTGGTGTCCGCATGTATTTTCCAGAAGACGATGAGCTCGTCACGCAAATGCGTAGGCAGCTTGTGCCAATAGGATTCACCGGGATGCCCGTCAAGCAAATGCTTGCGAATTTCTGGGTCCCTTGCTCTCAGACTCAATTCTGTATCCGCTGCGATTTGAGCCTCGCTCAATGGCTCTGCGGGTAACATGAAGGTAGGGAATCCCATCTGAAAGCAGCAAACACCACAGCCCTCGCAATCCTGCGCAATGGGTAACGCGCTCATTCATTTTCTCCCGCCATCACCGAAGCGATCACGGCAACATCCGTGATGTCTTGTTCAGAACAGCCTCGTGAGAGATCCATGCATGGTTTCGAAAGTCCTTGAACCAAAGGTCCGAGTGCTTGGGCACCAGCCAGACGTTCGGTAATTTTATAGGCAATATTTCCAGATGCGAGATCCGGAAAGACAAAGACGTTGGCTTGTCCAGCCACATTGGATTCGGGTGCCTTACGAGCGGCAACTTGCGGGACCCATGCCGCATCGAATTGGAGTTCACCATCAATCTGTAAATCAGGGGCAAGGATTTTTGCCATTTGGGTGGCCCGCAAAACTTTATCGACTTTTGGGTGACGAGCACTGCCATGGGTTGAAAATGAGAGCATCGCGACTTTAGCAGTTTCTCCAGTCAATCGCATGTGATTCCTTGCCGCCGTCACCGCAATTTCAGCGAGTTCTTCTGAGGTGGGGTCCGGAACCACGCCGCAATCGGCATAAGTAATGGCGCACTGGCGCAGTTGCATCAGGAAGAAGCTGGAAACTAATTTTTGGCCCTCGGGCGTTCCAACCCCATATAAACCAGCACGTATCACACTGGCGGTTGAGGCGACGCTTCCAGCCACTGAGGCGTCCGCGTATCCCGTTCGGACCAACAACGCGGCAAATAGGACGGGGTTGTTGATCGCTTCTTTAGCAGTATCGAAGTCCATGCCTTTATGTTGACGATTGATTACGAGTTGTTGGGCAGCCTGGTTGCCAAGATCCGTGTCAGAGGTGAAAGCGGTTTGCACTTTTTCGTGAAACGAGGAGGAGGGTTGGGGGTCGAGGATAATCGGCACACACCATCCCTTTTCAGCCAGTCTGTTCGCGGCTGCAACCACCCGTGGATCTTGGCTTTCGGGAAAGATAATACGCCGCGGCCGATGGATAGCCCGTTCTCGTAGCTTGGCGATCACTTGCCAATCATCATGTTCCATGATTAACCGTTGATCGAGAGAGTGGAAAGGTGCGCGTCCAGTTTTTCTAATTCATAGCGATAACCGCCCGAAAGAATTGGAAAACGGCACCATGTTTTTGGATCTAAATTTTCGTCATCTAAATGGAAGCTGGGCGCGTAACGTTCTCGCTTCCATTGGTTTTGGCACCATAGTGTAAAAAACTTGTGAGTCCATGCGGCCAGCTGTGGGATAGGGTAGTCGTCAAAATCAGACCTTAGTTTTTCGAACACATCCACGGGCATCATTTTGTCACGAATAGCTAAACGCTCTATGTAATCGAGAACGTCATAGGGCATCAAGTCGGCTTCGTCGGTTTGACACTCACTTTGGGGACGTAATTCGGCTGTGGGCTGCTGTTGATTTACGGAGTTGAGTTGCGGGATAGGGCCCAAGCCTTCAGGACCAATGGTTTCCATCCAGACGAGCCATTTTCTTAGGAAGTCTTTGTCAATTCCGGCCAGCGGACTAAGGCCCCCGGAGGTGTCGCCGTCCATCGTCGCATAACCCACGGCTGACTCACTACGATTGCTGGTTGAAAGTAAAAGAGCGTTTCGAATATTGGCGACCATCCAAACACTCGGTGCCCGGGTTCGCGCTTGGATATTTTGCAGTGCGATATCATGATCTTGCCAATTCAGATCTAGGTTCAAGGCCTGTCCGACGATTTCTCGATAACGCTCCACTTGTTCATCCACATTTAGCTCTAGATGATTTGAATGGACAGCTGCCGCAACGTTGGCCGCGGCAGAGCGAGTGGTTTCCGAACTTTGGCGAGTGCTCTGATACACGGTCGTCAATAGGCGTCGCATCAAATTTGGGATATCGGTGGTGGATTCGGCCCAGCTGCCCAGTCGGTCTCTTAAACGCTCAAATCCCAATTCTCTCTCAGCGAAACGAATAGCGGTTGAAACTAAAACGGTCGCCGCGGCAGAGTCTGCGCCGCCACTGAGCGACACCACAAACCCGTGTGATTGGCTTTTCAAGAGATAATCAAATAGGCCTAGGCTCACGCAGCGGGTGAATTCTTCGAACTTATTATCGAGGTTGTTTTCCCAATTCGTCGCGTGTTTGTTGTGTGGCAGAGGGGTTAGCTCGGGATGATTAAAATCAAATTCGAGAACGTCGGATTCGTCTCCATCCACATCAGGTTCGAAGCTGCCCGTTCTCGCACGACTCATTCGCGTTGTGTCGATGTTTACCTGTTGAGTGGTGATGCTATTGGTTTCGAAGCTAAGTCGAGGGCCTGTTGCCAAAAGTTCCCCATTGCTTGCGATCATGGTGTCACCGTCGTAAATCGCTCGCCCCGCTTCGTTACCGACTAAATTCGAATAGACGTAGGTGACGTGAAACGCCCGACTTCCCTCGGTAACAAAACCACGACGCACGGCATGCTTGCCAAAGGCAAAATGACTAGCGCTTGGGTTTAAAATAATATCCGCCCCCCGTGCGGCATGGTCAGCACCTGGTCGAGACCCAACCCAAGCGTCTTCACAGATTTCGAAACCGATACGGATTCCCCCGACATCGAAAAGAAGGTCACCAATGGGGTAATCGGTATTGCCAATTTCAATTTCTCCTTGGATTCCTTTTGGCCAGTGCTTGAACCAGCGAGGTTCGTAGTGGATTCCATCGCCGGCTAAATTTTGTTTGGCGGCAAAGCCCGCTATGCGACCATCGACCAACATACAGGCGGTATTGAAGACACCGCCGGCGTACATAATCGGTAAACCAACGCATGTGATAAGGTTTCGGGACTCAGGAGCGAGTGACTCCAAGACTTCAATCGCTGTTTCATGAAGTCCCGGCGAGTAAAAGGCGTCTTCACAGCCGTATCCGGTGATGGATAGCTCAGGAAGGCACAGAACCGAGACCGAATCCTGACGCGCTTTCTCAAATGCTTCAATGATATTCGTGCGGTTGCGATCCCAGTCCATCGGGGTTTGATTGAGAACACCAGCGGCTACTCGTATCAGCTTCATAGAAATACTCGACTTACCTAGGTGGAGCGTGGGAAGTCACGAAAATACGCGGCTAAATTTGTTTTCAATATCGGCTTGCTTCTTAGGGCCATCATATCACCCCTTTCCTAACCGACAATCTCAAAACAACATCTCAGATAATGCAGAAAAATGATTTTGATTTTGAGCCTAGGCGATTGAGATCGAATTAGAATTAAATCAGAATTGAGATGGGTAAATCGAGATGGGTAAATCCGAACTGTCTAGAGAAAGGCCGTTCGTTTGGCCTGTTTTTAACGGCTGAGTGGATACGACTGGAATTGGGAGATAATTTGACCTCCAAAGAGCTGATCGTCTTTGAGTGCCCCAAATGTTTGGGAATCATCAAATCGTCACGTGAATCGGCAGGCCAGCGGATTGCGTGTCCTGATTGTGGCGTCTCCTTGATCGTACCGGTTTTGGGTAGCACGGGTGGTGGATTCGACGATCTTTTCGGGGAGGCTGCTACCCACGGCGGATCGTCGCCGGAGAAAGAAACGGGTCCCGTTTCTGATGATGGTCCGCTACCGTTTGGTTCGGAAGATTCTTCGTTCGACAATCTAGAGCACCCAGAGGTTGAGGGGGTAGAGTTCGAGGTATCAGCCGCCACCGCAAGTGAGGTAGGTGGGGAGCCCGTCAGCAAAGAGCTGCCGGAAATATTGAACGAAGTTCTTGGTGATGATATTTCAAATGATGCATTCGATTCGGAACTAGCGTTTGAGATTGAACCGCCAGATCCGCCGATAAAGTCAGAGGATGCCAAAGATCCATTTTTAGAGGATGCTGACGCCCCCATCAAAATTGATGGTTTGGAGATGGATGTGGACTCTGATCAAGTCTTTGGTGTGACGTGCTCCATTTGTGACACACGGATCCATGTGGGTTATGACCAAGTGGGTGGCAAGGTTTCCTGTCCGATCTGCTATTCTGAGGTTGAGGTTACCGAGCCGGTCAATCGACCCGAGTCCAAAAAACCCTGGGCCATGCCCTCCCAGAAACCTGAAGCCACAGCTGACGAGTTGACTCTTGAGGCTCCGGTAGATCGCCCTCAAGCCGACTATGGCATTGAGCCTGGTTACGGCCTGGCTCCGGTCGACGAAGACTTGTTAACGCCCATCGAGCTACCCGAGGACGAGATCGTTGATTTGGAGATCCTAGAGGATGTACCCCAATCGCCTGAGGTTTCATCTTCCTCGATGCCGATTCCCTCGCTAGTCGATGATGGGAGTTTTTCCTTGCTTGATGTCGAGCCTCTTGAGAGTTCGCCGTCGGCGTCAACAAAGCAGGTGCCGGGTCCCGCGGTCACTGAATCCTCCAAGACGGAACATCGTGTCGAAAGCGACAAAGACCCAGGGGGGCGCTGGCGACAGGTTGACGACAGGCGCGATGGCTCGTCCGCTACTCAGTCAAAAGACAGCACACCTTCCCCCAGTCCAGAGAGGGGCGTTAGATGGAAGCCGGTGGTGGGCTGGATGACGCAGGTCTTTAAAAGCCCTCAATTGGTGATCCGAACCCTAATTAGCATTGGTTCATTCGCGGTAGGTTATTGGTTTTTCGATTCGTTTCATGCGACTTGGGGTGATAACGAAATGGACTCCACCTCGCGGATAGTGGGTCTGCTATTCAGCGGATTCATGGGGACTCTTTTTTGGATACCTAGCGCATTGTTGTTTTCGATTACATTTGCCATTTTGTTTCGCGACTCTGTGGAAGAAGATCCCAAGGTCGATCAGTGGCCGGGGGCTGGATTCTCGGAATGGTTCGGTTCCTTTGCATTCGTAGCCTTCAGTTTTTGGATTGCATCGCTACCAGGGATTTTGCTTGGAAATGTCTTGTACATGATGACAGACACCATGATATTTCTTTTGCTGTTGGTGCCACTTTCTGTTTTCTTGATCCTGCCAATTTGTTTAGTGAATGCCCTGTTTAACGAGTCGATTTTGAACATCGTTTCAGCGGATGTGATGAAATCGATTCCTCGTCAAAAAACTAAATGGTTGGATTTTTACAAGGTTAATTTGATACTGTTAGGTATTTTTACGTCGGGAACTTTGTTTTTGTATTTGCCAACGATCCTTTTTAGTTTCTTGGGAACGGTATTGCAGGTGGTTGGAGCCTTAGGTTTGGCGGCCGCGTTGGGGTTACACACCCGGAAGGTTCTCGATGAAATTGACCAACATGGGTAGGGTAGGACGTCTCTGTATAATCGGGGTTTAGGCCCGTTTATCTTTTAGTCTCTCCCTTTGCGGAATTGCTTGCGGTTGAATGTGAATGGTGATTATTTTAATTTGTCGTTGCAGAAAAAATGAATTCTAAAAACCCAAGACAGAGAAGTGCTTTACGCCAGATCGTCGATTATACCGTCGGCGCGCTCGTTGCTGGATTGTTGATGATGTGGGGCACGATGAATTTTGTGACCAACCTAACAGAGCTAAACAACAGCGCGGCGGGGCAGAATTGGTGGTTGGCGACGGTGTTTGGGTTGTTTACTATTTTATTGCCATTTGGCTTGGGTGTTTGGTTGATCTCGCGCCAAATGAAAATGAGCGGTACGAAAAAAACCGCCAATCGGGATTAGGAGATTATTCGACTTGCTTCGGACAGTCATGGTATGTCCGACGAGCGAATCCCCGAGGTTCCGCGTCAAGGACTGTCGGCCAAGCGTGACTTGATGCGATGAATGGCTTCCTCTGTATTTTCCAGGCTGTTGAACGCGCTGAGGCGGAAGTAACCTTCCCCCGATGCTCCAAAACCGCTGCCTGGCGTTCCGACAATTTGCGATTCGTTAAGTAGCAGATCAAAGAAATCCCAGCTAGATAAGTCGTCTGGAGTCTTGAGCCAGACATAGGGAGCGTTGACTCCGCCGTAGACCTCAATCCCAGCGGCCTTCAAACCCTCCCGTAATAATCGGGCATTATTCATGTAGAAGGTAATCAGTTCTGCAATTTGTTGCCTGCCCTCGGGGCTAAATGAGGCAGCAGCTCCCCGTTGGACCGGGTACGAAACCCCGTTGAATTTTGTGCAATGACGACGATTCCAAAGAGGGTGAATTGCTTGTGGAGAGCCATCTGAAGTGTGCCCCATCAGTTGTTTGGGGATCACCGTGAAGGCGCATCGCACGCCGGTGAAGCCCGCATTTTTACTAAAGCTGCGAAGCTCGATTGCGACTTCCTTGGCACCCTCTACTTCATAAATCGAGCGAGGGATTTCCGGATCGGAAACAAATGCTTCATAGGCGGCATCAAAGAAGATGATGGACTGGTTTTTATGAGCATAATCGACCCAAGTCTTTAACATCTCTCGAGTGGCGACGGTGCCTGTGGGATTGTTGGGGTAGCAGAGGTATATCAAGTCGACGCGGCCATTTGGTAACGCTGGCTGAAAATTATTTTCAGCATTTACCGGTAGATAAACCAGCCCCTCATACTGGCCGTTCGCCCCAGCATCGCCGGTTCGACCAACCATCACGTTGGTGTCGACATAGACCGGGTAAACAGGGTCTAGAACTGCGATGGTGTTATCCGTGCCAAAAACATCGAGCAAATTCCCACTGTCGCACTTGGATCCATCTGAGATGAAAATTTCATCCGATTCAATATCGATATTTCGTTCTCGATAGCAGTTATCTCGAATGGCATCGCGAAGAAACGGGTAGCCCTGTTCCGGACCATAGCCGCGGAAAGAATGACTTGTCGACATTTCCTCAACGGCTGCGTGCATAGCATCGATGATTGCTCTTGGCAGAGGCCGAGTCACGTCGCCGATACCCATTTTGATGACCTTGGCGTCGGGATGAGATTGGCAGTAGTTTGTCACGCGTCTGGCAATTTCCGGGAATAGATAGCCGGATTGGAGTTTGAGGTAATGTTCGTTGATGGTTGCCATATCAAATTTCTTGTCTGCGGTTGGACTCGCTTAAGGTGTGAAGGGCCTTTTGGTTAACACGGTGTCGTTTCTTGACTTTTGTTTTTATCGCGCCCACTTCATTCAATAATTGTGAACAAATTGTCTAAGATTATGCATGAACATAATGCATGAACATAATGCATGAACAAAACTCGGAAAACCAGTGATTTACGACATGAGTAGAAACAGCGTGCAAGTCACTAGTCCATTGTTGATTGCATGCATCACGATTGAAGCCAGTAATGAACCTCGCCATTGTCGCATTAACGAAAATCCGATGGCCAGAGTGGTCAGCAGTGGGATTCCCACAAGTCCTTGCGGATGGATCGAAGCAAAAATGAGGCTGTTGAATAGGGCTGCGAAACCAATGCTTTGGTAACGCCGCCATCCCACCGTTGCGTCTCTTAAATGCCGAAAAAGAACTCCTCGAAACATGGTTTCTTCGACAACCGGTGCCGCGACACAGGCGGTTAAAAATACGATCAACCAAGTCGTGGGATCTCCCGATGCAATCTCTTCTTGGATCGGGTGTCCTCCCGCCGTAGTGCTGCTGAATTCATTGGTTTCTTGCAACGACGAAAGAAGTATCCCGAGTACAACCGAAACCACTCCGGCGCAAAGAACGAACGGTATTAAAGCCGTGTAGGATACTAGCGCGACCGTAATTTCTTTTAAAGGATTTCCTAAAGTGAGGCCAAGGTCTTCGCGAACTTCACGAAACGGGATCCCGCGTAAAGCCGGCCAGATCAAGACAAATAATGACGCGAAAAACACTGTGGGCATTAAGATTTGCAATATCATTGGATCGGTGATGACGCTTCCTGCAAATCCGATACCTAGTTGCAGAATAATGAACAGTGAGATCCAAATGGCAAAGGTTTCCAGATAGATCGAGCCTCGTTGCCGCGAAGTTCGCATCTTGGTTTGAATGTTTCCGGATAAAAGCAGATAAAGCAGCGTAGCGACGCTGACCAGTGCGGACAACAACAATCCCACGGCGAAGAAAAATATACCAACCATCATCCAGAAGGTGCTCGTCGCTTGGTTGATCACTTTTTGCCGTTCCGATTGATTCGGAGTGCCGGAAGGTACCAACGCTAAACTGCCGCACCATCCCAGTTTCGAGGTTAGGAAATCACGGTCGTCCTTTGGAATGAGTGAAGAGTCAAGATTGCCTGCTTGATATTGATCAAGCAGGTGGCAAATGATTTCCTGGAGCCGGATTTGATCGGGCGTCAATTCGTAACCGAAATCAGCGGCCGCTTTGTCCGTCTGCTCGATTTTTTCAATGGCAATTTCCGGCCCCTCCAGCTCGTTTACGAAAAGAGCGTAACAATATCGTTGTTCGATTGGGCCTAAGTTGAACTGGTTGAATTGATTTGCCAAAGAGTCATCTGTGGCGGGAGCCATTTGGGATTGTCCAATTAACATGCGGCCGATCATGTTGATGTTCATGATTTCAGCACCAGATATTTCTTGCTCTCGCGGTGCCGGCATGATTTGGCTGATCAATACGTTACAAAAAAGGAACAGAGTGATTCCCAGAATCACCAACCAAGAGATACATGTGGCAACGCTAAAATAACTTGGTTTGGGCTCTTCGGCGAGCGGAGCGTGATATTCTGTCGGGTTGATATGTTCCGACATGGTTGAGATGTCCCGTTATATAAGAGTTATGTGACGTTCCGGAAAGCGAGTGACAGCACGGACCGGCATTATAGCCGAATGCAGCCTGACCATACAGCGATCAAAGGTCGAGACTGGCGAGAAATCTCTCGACTCTTCTAGGCAGGACTACGGGGTTGATAAATCAAGTGTCCGAGATGAACTGGTTCGCTTGTTGAAAAATTTCGTTCAGCATTGGTTCCGTCAAACGACCGGTAAACGTATTTTGTTGGCTTGGGTGATAAGATCCTAGTAGCCAACATCGTTTGCGGCGGCGGGGAATAACTAATTGGGCAAAAGAGCCGTGGGAAAATTTAGGTTGCGGTCCAGATAGCCAGTCATGCTGTCGTGCGTATTTAACAACGGCTTTCCATGCCAAACCGCCGAGTGCCAAGAATACACGGGGGCGCAATTCTTGTATCGTTTGGTCTAAGAATGGAGCGCATCGCAGGGTTTCTTCAGTGGTTGGTTTGTTGTCTGGCGGAGCGCAATGGCAGACGGCCGTGATCACGCAACTCTTTAATCTAAGACCATCAGATTGTGAAGACGATTCGGCTTGATTGGCGAAGCCTGCCCGGTGGAGTGCTTTAAAGAGCCAGTCTCCGCTTCGGTCCCCGGTGAACATTCTTCCGGTACGGTTGGCCCCGTGAGCACCGGGAGCTAATCCGACGATCAACAGTGAGGCTCGCGACGGCCCCATATTCGGTACGGGGCGGCCCCAATAGTCTTGGTCCGCGTAGGCGCGACGCTTGTTTTTTGCGACGAGGTGACAGTGCTTGACCAGCCGGTCACAGGCCTGGCAATCAGCAATTCGCTCATTCAGTTTTTGCCAGTCGGAGGTCACAGATCATCTAACTATGGGAAGTTTAATCGGTAGGGGGAGATGAGTTTTCAGCTTGAGTGGAAGCACTGTCGGTAGGTTTCTCTTCCGATTTTTCAGCTCGTTTTTTTGCAGCCGCCATGTATTTCTTTTTAACGAACCGATAGCGAATTTCAACCAATCCAAATAGGGCTACCAACAGGATGACGCCAACTATTTTGACCCAGACATTTCCAGGGGTGATGTATTGATTGATCTGTTTGGCAAACAGATACATGATTCCGTTACCAATAATACTACCGATTAAAATACCCGTTACGGTCATGTAGCGACTGAGTCCCAGTAGTCGCCCAAAAATCGAGCCACCAATGCTTCCGGTGGTTGAGGTCGGGAAAATCACAAACCCGATCAATCCCACAAAAGCAATGCGTTTGACCCATGGCTGCGCATTCAATAGGAATTTTCCGTCCCAAACAAGCATCGCTACCTTGGGCCCAACGTAGGGGGTGCGGAACAGGAAACCCATATGAAAGGTGACGAACAGAGCGACCATAAAATCGAGATACGTCACTAAACCAAAGAGCTCGCCGGGAGAGAGTGCGATCATATAGGTTTTTGTGATACCTGGATCCAGTCCGCAAAGTATGATCAGGCGACCAAAAATGAAAAAGGTCATCAAGGCATGACCAATCAATTTCTGAGAATAGCCCCACCCATCGGTACATCCGAAAAAGAGTATCAGTCCCGCCGAAACGACAAACGGCGCAAGTAAAGTCACTAACCAGATAATGGGAAAGCGGCGGCGAAACGAAAGTTCAAAGTCCGTAAACGACTGCAACAGCTGCTGGTGCAGTGCCTCGGGGTCGTTAGCTTTCGAAATCTGTTCCATTGATATAGTTTAGCCAAATTACCAATAGGATGCTTCAAGCGGGAGAGGGAGTAGGTAAGGGATCGTCTTTTGATTGTCGACTGAGGGGCAATGTGGACTAGAAAGAGCCAGACTTCCTAAACCGAATATGACGCCCGCAGCCTCATCCTGAATCAAGCTGCGCATCGTTATCGCCCGCCCGCTTTTTACCGGCCTTCATCTCTCCTACCGTCGGGTTTTCCTTAGAGTTTACCCGTCTATCAATAAATTAGTATGCCTGTTTTTGAGAAACCGAACAAAGCAGATCAGTGGCTGGGATTTGTCGCAAAAAACCGGTATTCGAGATTTTGTGTATGGAATTAAACTGATAAGTACCAGTTAAATCTGACAGACTTTTGCGGCATCGGTAGGTAAATAGAAAGGAGCGGTCGTAAAAGTGCGGTCAGGTGAACCAGGTTTAAAAGATTACCTTTGCCCAGCAATGATCATGGCCAAACGCAAAAATCCGAAACAGAATATCTCACCTAGTTTGCCCGCAAAATCTAGTTAGTTGCAAAGCGATGAGCCCGTGCGCACTTAAGAAATTCGGCCGTTTATCGGTTTCACGCCGGTTGGATTGGAAAAGCTGCCTGTGTTAGTTACATTGCAGCCCGCGACCAAATTTGCCACCAAGGCTTCTTGGGTAACGATTTGTTACTGAACCCCCACGGCTGACCATTGGTGCCAATCGACTCTTGCATCTTCGCATACTCGAAGCTGGCACCGAGTATTTTTCCGTCCGTCATAATCGATTTCCGCAAATCGGCTCTGGTGAAATCTGCATTTGACATATCTGCACCAAAGAAATTGACGCTGATCAAACTGGCCGCCGTGAAATTACTGCGAAGTTCGCAAAAGAAAAAATCGGACCCGTCGAATTTACCACCAGTGAAATCAGCACCATTGATTTTTGAGTGCCGAAACTTGCAGCCGGTGGCGTTCACGTTGACGAATTTAGAAACGTCCAGAACATTGTCACTCAGGTCAGCATTGGCCATGTTGGCATTGGTGAAATCACCGCGTTGAATAACGCAATTAATGATTTTTGCATTGGAGAGATTTGTTGTGCGTAAATCAGCCTCGCTCAAACTGCAGCCAATGAAACTGCTGCCGCTGAGATCCTGATTCTGAAAATTAGCACCTCTCAAGTCGATACATTTGATTCTGCATCCACGAAGGCTGTCATTATTGACCTTGTGCAAGACTTTGCCGGTCGTTTTGTGCTTGATTTCAATCATCACGAGTCCTCGCTGAGTTTGACGAAGAGCGAACCATATACCTCACTGAATCGACCATGTCAGACGATGTGGCAAAGTCAATTCAGTGATTGAACCCAACTCGACGAAAAGCAGTCGGATTTTATTTAAAAAAAGGGGTAACAGTCGGAAGACTGTTTCTTTGTGGAGGTTGTTTTCTATTAGGTGCCGCATTTCAGGATGAAAACAAGCGGCATTTATTTAACTCGGGCCAAGCGTGAGAAGTTTCGACGTGATTGGGGACAACCAAAAAAAATCAAAAAGTCGTACGTCTCAATCAAGATAGCCAAACTAAAGTCTTTGTGCAAATTAAAACAAATTTAACGGTCGATAGAGGGTTTTAAAGGAGTTCAATTGCCCGCTAAATTACGCAAATTAACGTCGCTGTGTTATTTTTGGTCGATCAACCCGTCTTGAGCGGAGGTTGGTAAGCCACGGAATTCGGCCATGCTTACCTTTCGGTAACTCATCCAGCAACGTTTTGCTAATTCGATTCGTTCTTGGTCGCGGTCGGATAGATTCATGTTTACGGTATGCTGTGTGCGGGCAGTCATCGTGCGTTTGAACGCTTCGTTGCCATTCAATTCAAAGCGTACTTCTTCAGGAATCCAGCCGTACTTTTTGATGATCTGATTGAATCTCAGCCGAGCAAAAGGGGGAAAGCTCTGCGGGTCTGTCGCGCCCAGCATGGTGAAGTGATCTAAAAATTCATGGTACGCCGGGAGGATGGTAGAGTCGCTGGGGCGTTCCCCTTTGAGTTGGTAACGGATCAATTCAGAGGTCGCAACAACCTTCCCTGCTGCAATGTCGTAATCTTCCAAGAACTGAATGTCTGCCATGAACCGGGAAGCCTCATCCTGCATCGTTTCGTTACGCAGGCCCTCTAAGAGTTTGATCAATTGAGCGCGATCCAACTCGAATCTCATCTTTTGTTGCATGTCAATGAGAATGAATTTCTTTTGAGTCCGATCGAAAATCGTGATTTGCAGCGGTTCGGAGACGGGCGTATCAGACATCAAGAAATCGTAAATCGAGGTGTCCGAAAAAACAGTAACATTTCGGGAGCTGGATTTACTTGATTCACCGAGGTAAAGTTCGGTTTCGATACGAAAATTTTGTGCCGCTAGGCCAGAAGTCATCGCCAGCATAAAAATCACGCAAAGTTGAGGCGTCCAAGAAATTCGGTAATGCATGTTTTTCTATTGAGCTGATCGGTTTTGAAACGGGCTGCAGCAGCCTGTTGGGGCATGCAAACTAGAGGCTATCAAGATCACTGTCTAGGTGATTTTGGTAGGGCAACATTTTGAGAGCTACATCGTCATGCTAGCATACGTGATGGCATGAGATATTTCCTCGCGAGGGATCGAGCGGAAAGGCTCGTTCTCGAATCGGAAGAGTATGATGGATACGGTCTCTCCGAGTTTTGAAATCATTATCGGAGGTCAAAGCGAACGCCAACCAGCCTGAGCAGTCGAAGTGAGTCAGTACTTCTGATCTCGTTTAGCTGTGAATGGCCCGGCCATCAACGGCCATGGCTGCTTCCTGCATGATCTCTGAGAGTGTCGGGTGGGCGTGGCAGCAACGTGCAAGGTCTTCACTCGAGGCTCCAAAGGACATCGCAACAGCCGCTTCGGCAATCAGATCCCCGGCCCGCGCGCCGATGGCATGCACTCCCAAGATTCGATCCGTCTCGCGATCGGCGAGGATTTTAATTTTGCCGTCAGCTGCCCCCAAGGCCCGAGCTCGCCCGTTGGCTCCAAATGAGCAAACCCCTTTGTTGTAAACAATGTCCGCTTCTTTTAGCTGTTCCTCAGTTCGCCCCACGGAAGCAATTTCAGGGTCGGTGTAAACAATCGCTGGAATGGTGTTGTAATCGACGTGGCCGGTTTCATTGACAATGTGCTCGACGCAGGCAATCCCTTCTTCAGAAGCTTTGTGAGCCAGCATCGCTCCACCGATGCAGTCGCCTACGGCAAAAACCCCAGGGCGGGAGGTCTCGAATTTCTCATTAACTTCAATAAATCCTCTTCCATCCGTTTTAACATCCACGGATTCCAATCCAAGGTCTTTTGTGTTGGGGACCCTACCGGTCGACATCAACACTCGGTCACACTCAATCGGCTCCGAGTCTTTACATTGGACGATGCAATGATTTCCATCATGTTTTGCGCTTTCAACCCGCATGCCGGTTTGGAATTTTATTCCCTGTTTTTCGAAAGTTCGGCGGGCCACTCTGGCGATTTCCTGATCGAGCCCGGCCAGTACTTTATCCATCGCTTCCAAGACAATCACCTCGGCACCCAATCGACTCCAGACGGAGCCGAGTTCCAGTCCAATGTACCCTCCGCCGATCACCACCAATTTTCCAGGAACGTCTTCATAAGAGAGTGCCGTTGTGCTATCTCCAATGAAATGATCATCAAATTCGATCCCGGGCAACATCATGGGGATGCTGCCTGTGGCCAGTAAAATATTCTTGGCTTGGATGTTCCGTGAATCGTCACCGTTCACTTCGATGGATCCATCGGCAACCAAGCGTCCGCGTCCGGCAATGGAAGTCACCTGATTCTTCTTAAGGAGCATTTTGATGCCGCCGGTCAATGTATCAACCACTTTGGTCTTTCGCACCATCATGGTCGCCAAATCGACTTTTAACGGGCCGGTTGCGATCCCATGTTCTGCCATGTGATCGCGAGCTTCAACAAACAGGTGGCTTGACTCCAGAAGGGCCTTGCTTGGTATGCAACCCACACGTAGGCAGGTCCCCCCCAGTTTGGGATTTTCGTCAATCACTGCGGCGTTCATGCCGAGTTGGGCTGCGCGAATCGCAGCAACGTAACCGCCGGGGCCGCCGCCTACAACAACAAGATCATAACTATTTGACATTGCTTTACCTGATTGATATTACAAAAAATATTCTGTAGCCAATGAATTTCAAGGCAGGCAATTTAGCACCCATTCTGATTGGCGTTCGTTTGGTTTAGACCTCTAGGAATAGTCTCGCCGGCTCTTCTAACACTTCCTTGATGGTTTTCAGAAACCCGACCGCTTCGCGCCCATCGATAACTCGATGATCGTACGTCAGCGCAATGTACATCATGGGACGAATAACAACCTCGCCGTTTAAAGCGACGGGGCGTTCTTGAATGGAGTGTAACCCAAGAATCCCACTTTGTGGTGGGTTGACGATTGGTGTCGATAATAGAGAACCGTAAACACCGCCGTTACTGATGGTGAACGTCCCACCGGATAGGTCGGCCGGTTTGACGCGATTTTCTTGGGCCAAAGCGGCGTATTGTCCAATTTGTCGTTCAATGTCTGCGAAACTACGTTTTTCAACGTTACGAATGACTGGGACGAGGAGGCCTTTCCCACCACCGATGGCAATACCGATATCGAAATAATTTCGGGAGATGACATCGGTCCCGCGGATTTCTGTGTTGATGGCGGGGAATCGCTTAAGCCCTTCAACAACCGACTTTGCGAAGAACGACATGAAACCTAGCTTGACGCCATGTTTTGCAAGGAAAGCCTCTTTGTATTTTTTCCGCAAATCCATCACCGGCTTCATATCAATTTCATTGAAGGTGGTTAGGAGGGCAGCAGAGTGCTGAGCTTCTACCAGTCGTGCAGCGATGGTCCTGCGGATCATGCTCATCGGCTTGACCGTTTCCACCCGCGATCCGTGGAGCTCACTCATTTCCATTTCGTATTCTTCTACCGGATCGGTCGGAGTGGCAACGGCAACGGGAGCGGGGGTCCCACCTGGTTTGAGACCTTTTGCATCGATGTATTTCATGACGTCTTCTTTTAGCAGGCGTCCACCTGGGCCTGTCGGCTGAATCGCATCTGCTGATATCTTATATTCGTTCAACACACGTTCTGCTGCCGGCATGATCCACTCAGTCGCTTGGGCCACTGGGTGCCCTGCAACTTCAGTCGCGGCACTGCCTGAGGTGGCTGTCTGAGATGATGCGTTGTTACTACTCACGGGTTTTTCTCCAGCCTTCATCACACAAAGAACATCGCCCACGTTGGCAAATTCACCGTCGGGAACTTTGATTTCTTGTAGGATCCCAGCTTCGGGTGAGGCCAATGCCTGGGACGCTTTCTCTGACTCCAGTTCAACCAAGTCTTCATCGAGCTCAACCCAATCGCCGATTTTTTTCAGCCAGGTTGCAACTTGAACTTCCTGAATGGACTCGCCGAAGGCCGGCACTTTAATTTCGAACATGTTAGGTTCCGTTTGAATCGTTGGATTCGTGGTGCAGTAAATAGGTTAGTCAGAGGGACGTGACGTGATAGTAAAGTCGGCAATCAAGGCCAATTCGATTGACCGATGTTGGAAAAAATACCGTCGAACTGCTTATTGCGCTTTTGCAATCTTTCTCGCCGGTGCGCCCAAAGCCGCTTTTTTCAATTCTTCCTGTTCGATCAAATGGGTTTTTTTCGATCCGGTCGAGGGACTGGCTGATTCTGGCCGACTGATAACCTCAAGTGGCCATTGGTTGTCTAGCCCGAATTCGTCCCATTTCACCTTCATAAAATACCAAGCCCCCATGTTACTTGGCTCCTCTTGAACCCAGTAAAGTGGTGTCCCCGGAGGATAGGTTTCCAGGATTTGTTTTATTTGAGGAACGGGTAATGGGTACAACTGTTCCAAACGTACGATTGCTATATCGTCCCGTTTGGTTTTTTCACGCTCCTGAATGAGCTCCACACCAATTTTTCCATTGCAAAGAAGGATTCGCTTTGGTTTGGCCGAACCCGGAACCAGAGAGTCGGCGATCACGCGTTGGAACGTCCCCGAATAGAACTCGCTCAAGCCGGACATCACATTGGGTTCACGTAGTAAGCTTTTGGGAGTCAGCACGATCAAGGGTTTTCGCCATTGGCGTTTGACCTGACGGCGTAGCAGGTGGAAATACTGGGCGGCAGTGGTTGGGTTGGCGATCTGAATATTGTGTTCGGCTGCCAATGTCAGGAACCGTTCTACGCGGGCGCTGCAATGTTCGGGTCCCGCTCCTTCGAATCCGTGGGGCAACAGCATCGTTAAACCGCTCAACCGAGCCCATTTGTCTTCCGCGCTGGTAATGAATTGGTCAACAATCACCTGAGCGGCATTCCAGAAATCACCAAATTGTGCTTCCCAGCAAATGAGACTCTCGGGGGAATCTAGGCTGTAACCATATTCGAAACCGAGCACGCCGATCTCACTGAGCGGGCTGTTGAAGATATCTACCGGCGCTTGATCATCGCTAATGTGTTGCAATGGCGTGTAGGATTCACCGGTCTCATGATCGGCCAAAACGGCGTGTCGCTGACTAAACGTTCCCCGTCCGCAATCTTGTCCCGACATCCGAACGCGGTGCCCTTCAACGGCAAGGGACCCAAATGCCGCCAACTCTGCTGTCGCCCAGTCAACAGGACGTTTGCCCTCGGCAATCTCTTTCCGAATATCGAGAATGCGTTGAAGCTTTCGGCTGACGCCGAATGATGGTGGCAGTTCAGCCAATTGATTAATTACGTAGGTTAATTTTCCCATTGGGACGCCCGTGTCGACGTTGTCATCTTCCTGTTCGGGCCCACCGTAATAACCTTCCCAGTAGCCGCCCCCAACCTGAGCGTCTGACGTGAATTTTTTGACCTTGGCAGAGTCGAATTCTTCTTGCAATTCCTTACGGCGAACATTGGCAATCTCATCGGCTTCGGCCTCGGTAATCTCCTTCATTTTTAGCATTCGTTTCAAAAACGAATCCCGAATGGTCGGACGGCTATCGATGACTTTGTACATTTCAGGCTGCGTGAATCGAGGTTCATCTGCTTCGTTGTGCCCCAGGCGTCGGTAACAGTACATGTCGATGACCGCATCACGGTGGAATTCATCTCGGAATTGCATTGCAAGACTGACCACCTGGGCCACGGCCTCAGGATCTTCTCCGTTTACATGGAAGATCGGTATCTGCAACATCTTTGCAACGTCGCTTGCGTACGTGGTGGAGCGACCGTGCTCGGGATCCGTCGTAAAACCAACCTGGTTGTTAACGATCACGTGGAGCGTTCCACCGGTTGAATAGGCGGGCAACTGGCTGAGGTTGAGTGTTTCTTGAACCACACCCTCGCCAGCGAAGGCAGCGTCTCCATGAATCAAAATCGTCATCCCGTGCTCTCGGAGATCGTCTTGGTCACGGTCTTGTTTTGCCCGACAACGGCCGATGGCCACGGGGTCAACAAATTCCAGATGGCTTGGGTTGAAGCAGAGTGAAAGATGAACTTTTTTTCCGCTGGCGGTTGTCCAGTCGCTGCTGTGTCCCATGTGATAGAGGACGTCACCTCGACCACGATTCACTTCGGGATTTGGATCGTCAAAACTCCAAAAGATATTCTGAGCCCGCTTGTTCATGATGTTGGCCAGCACGTTCAAACGACCTCGATGCGCCATCCCAATCACCACTTCTTCGACTCCGTGGTCTGCCGCATGTTCTAGAGCAAGATCTAATAGTGGGATTAAAGTCTCGGCACCTTCTAATGAAAAGGTTTTGGCACCAATGTATTTTTTGCGAACAAACTCTTCGAAAATTACCGCATCGGTCAAGCGAGTTAGAATTCGCATTTGGGTATCGCGAGACAGATTGATTCTATTCTGCGAACCTTCCATCCGCGATTGCAACCAGTTGCGAACTTCGTGATCATCGATGTGCATGAACTGCACACCGATTGAACGACAATAGGTCTGACGAAGCTGATTAACGATTTCATCTAACGTACGGAAGTTTTGACCAAAGATCGTGCGTGCGGAAAACTTTTTCTGGAAATCACTATTTAGCAATCCGTAGGATGCAGGATTCAATTCCCGATTCGTTTCGCGAGGTCGTCCAAGCGGGTCAATTTTAGCTTCGAGGTGACCGCGAACTCGAAATCCGCGGATCAGCTGGTCCACTCGGTCCTGGAGTTGCGCCACTTGGCGACGATCCGGCTGCCCGCTACTGACGGTTCCAGGTGTGTGAGGAATGGCACTGGTGTCGGTGTCTGTCGCAGGGTCAAAGTTTTGAAAAAACTCTTGCCATTCGATGGGTAGTGATGTGGGGTCTTGCTGAAAGTCTTCGTAAAGACTGTCAACGTAAGCGCGACTGTAAACGTTCATTGAATATTTGAGCCAGTGTCTGAAATGACGAGCATTTTTCCATAAAATGGGTCATAGATACGAACTGCTACCAGTTCGCCATGTCGAGGTCGCAGAAGGACTGAATTGATTTAAAACAACGATGGGAAAGCCCTATGTTGCTATCGCTTAACCTTATCGAATTCTATCAAGGGTTCCTATCCGGTAACCCGAAATAAACCCGAAAATTTAAAGGTGAATTGAGAGGTTATCCGGTTCGTAGGGAGACTCACAAACCGTCCACAAAAGAGCCGTCCGCCGAGTGCTGGACAAAACAGCTGGGCCGGTATGGAGGGGGGCCGGTTGATAGGGCGCGATTACCGGAGGTTTGACAGGCCTTGCGAAGTGACCGGGGTCAAAACTTCGTTACCCGTTGAACTAGATCTGCCCTTAAAACCGAACCAAAAACGCCAATTCTTGTGGTTTGAGAACTTCGTTTGCCTTGCACCAGGGGGCGCGCCAGAAGAAAATTAACACATGAAGAAATTTCATGCCGAAAAAAAGCTCGGATACACACTTGTAGAATTGCTCGTCGTGATCGCGATCATAGGGATTTTGATCGGGATGCTGTTGCCGGCCATGCAGATGGTACGCGAGGCTGCCCGTCGAACGGAATGTGGCAATCACTTGCGGCAAATGGCGATTGGCGTCCATCATTTCGAGTCGGCTTTGCAGGAGTTTCCAACCAGTTTTGATACGGCTGCAGCCGCAACGGTACGGGGTTCTTGGTCGATCCATGGAAAAATACTGCCGTTGATGGAACAGGGAAACGCTGCCAATTTGATCGATTTAACTTTGGATTGGCATGACCAAGTGGATTCTGGAGTGCCGCCGCTTGGGGTGCCCGTCTACACTTGTCCGAGCGATGCGGCTGCCGGTCTCCGATACAAGAATCAGTCCCCTTATGTCCACTCAACAAGCTACGGCTTCAATCTAGGCAGCTGGTTTCTCTTTGATCCCGTAACGGGGGAAACCGGAGATGGCGCATTTCGCGTCTCGGAGGGAACTCGAATGGCAACCATCGTCGACGGTACAAGTAACACCTTGATGGCTTCCGAAGTACGATCATTTACAAGTTACCTACGCAACGATACGAACATTAGTTCGCAAATCCCATTGACAGCCAATCATTTTCAATCGGTAGCGCCGACCAGTGTTGAGCTCAAATTGGGAAACAGCAAATCTGAAAACAGCGGACATACGGTTTGGTGCGACGGAAGGGTTCACCACACCGGATTCACTACCGTGTTCAGGCCAAATACTCAGGTTTTGTACACCCATGACGGTGTGACCTATGATATTGATTACAATTCTCAGCAAGAGGGACGTGACCTGAATCGACCTACCTACGCGGCCGTCACAGCTCGCAGTTTTCACCCAGTCGGCGTGAATATAGCTCGGATGGATGGCTCGGTTGCGTTCATTGCTGAGTCAATCGATCTTTCGATTTGGCGAGCTTTGGGGACTGCTGACGGCCGGGAAATCAATACAATACTTCCGTAAATTCGATTTCTCACTGATCCTGAGGGCTAGGCACCGCAATCATCTGCCGAATTGCTGTCGGGGATGTACAATGTTGAGAGCACCTGAATTTTTCGGGGTTAATAAAATTTGGAGTAGATATTCATGCCCATCGTTGTTGCCTGTCCTAAATGCAAAGCCAAATACAATTTGCCGGATCATTTGCTTGGCAAGCCGGTTCAATGCAAAGCGTGCGATGCACGGTTTCAAGTAGGGCAGCCCAAAAAGGCATTGGCTACTCGGGGTAAAGCTGGGGCGGTGGTTGCCAGTTCACTGAGTCCCCAGCAACAAGCGGAAATGAACAGATTGGGGGTTCAAGGGCCTCTCAAGTCTCGGCCGGATCTTTTTGCAGGCGGCCCTATTTCTCCGGCCGATCCGTTGGCCAACCATGTGATCGAGGATCCGGGCTTTAGTGAGGACGTTGCAAATTCAGTAGACGACGAGGCAGCACAGCCAGGCGAGGATAATGAATTTGCCGCGATGTTTGATAACCCAGCCATTTCGCAGCCTAAGGAAACCAAATCAAAGGTCGATCCGCTGGCACAGTATTTAACCGATGATTATGAAGAAGATTTGGGATCTTCCATTAAGGTTAGAAAGCGGCCTAGCCATGAGACACTGTGGATTAAAATGTCGCTGGTGCTTCCCGTGTTTGTACTCGGTTTCGTATTGTCTTTTTTTACGAGAGAAGTTTCGATCGCCGTTTTGGGTGGTGGTTGCGTCATTCTCGCGATCGTGCAGTTGTGGCTGTTAGTCTACGGTGCCCGCCTCGTCTCTAAAAATACGGGGAATACCGGTTTAGCGGTTCTGGCCTTTATCTTTTTGCCTTATCAGTTGTATTGCTCAATCGTTTATTGGAGTAAGCCTCATCCAATGAAGTGGTTTGTTTTGGCTTTTTGCTCCTTCTTCGTGGTCAGTGGCATCGCGACCGGTCTAGTAATAGCTGCCTTGACGCTAAATTTGCCGGGACTCTTTGAGGCCTAATACTTTTGGTTGAGCAGCCAACACAGGGCATTTGCTACGTCGCGGTGAAAAAGGGTAGATGGTATCTGATCCGTGGAATTCTCTCCAGCTTCTGGGGAACCAGTGTGTCGGCTGCATTCGATTGAAGAGAGCCTCCGATGGCTGGTTTAAAGACCAAATTGTATCGCGGATCAAACCATACTGTTGGTCCTAGAGCGAGACTTCTGACTGAACTTGCTCTGGTTCTGTCGCAATCCAAGGGCGGTAGCGGACCATTTTGACGCTCGATTTACCCTTTAGTTGATAGGTGATCTGTCTCCATTGGATTTGACGGGTCAATGCGGCGCGAAAGCATGAGACGCAATAAATGAATTGAGCCACGGGTGTCAGCACCATGAATCGGAACACCCGTTTCAGGGAAAGACGCTGAAGCGTTTCCCCTCGCATGCTGATGCACTGGGCGACTGCATTTCGGACAACGAAATAGGAAATACTGGTTAAGACAATCCCGCTCAAAACACCACCGCCAATGACCAGAGCCGATGTCCAGTCTTGGCTGAACAGTGACGTGATGAACACGCCTAGGGCAGTCAGTAACAATCCAAATGTGATGATGGCGTGAAACACGGTGTTGATGAAGGTTGTTTCGTAGATTCGAGACCAAGTCAGCATTCGAGAGACATAGCGATTCACATAGTTAAAAGTACAGCGATCTCGGTTAACCATGATCAACGAGGGAGAGAAGTAGATGGACAGGCCGAGCGGCTGTAGTGCTCGGCGAATGGGGCCGTCATCAACGATGGACTTCCTCCATACCTTTTGTAGTTTCGCGCGACGCACATCTTCCATTCGCATCGCAAAAGAGCCGGCCCACGGATTACTGAGTATGGCAGTCGGTACCAAGGAGCCGGCGTTCCACAAACTTCGGAGTACGGAGCCGGCCGATGGTGTTTCTGGTTCGTACCACTGATTGCCGGTGACTACCCCAATCTTCTTGTCCGCTAATGGAGCAATTAAGTCTCCCAACCAACTGGAATGGGGTGTCACGTCCGCATCAATCAGTACGAGGAATCTCGAATCGTTATTGACTTGGTTCAAACCTTGCAAAAGCGAGCTGCATTTAAGACCGCAAGTTTTTAAAGGCTTTCGCATCTCTTGGATTCGAAATCGATTGTTGATGTCAAATTCACTTTTGATTTGATGGACAAGACTCCACGCCGCATCACTCTTGTCGTCAATAATTAAATGCACTTCGTAATTGTCGTAATCCTGATCGAGTAGTTGGATCAAGGTTTCTTTCAATCCTGGATCACAACCTCGAATCGATAGCATCACCGAGGCCAGGCCCATGTCGCCTCCGGCGGGTTGCTTGGGGACATGCAACGCCATCTTGGTACGAAAGTAACAAGCGATGACCAAGTGAGAGAGCGAGGCCCCAACAACAAGGGTGGCGGTGATTGCTGCGTAAATAGACATGGAAAACTGAAAGTGTTGCGGTGGGTAAAAGGTGGAGGAATCAATGGAAGCCGATGACCGGTCTCTTAATCATCGGTAAAATAATTGAGTGATCTTCCCTTATTGTAAATGGACGCTTGAAAGTTTGGGTAAGAAACAGGCAGGGAGTCGGCAATTTCTATTTTGGATAGAGCAAGCGGGCCAATAAACGAGCGAACCGGTGTATATCCACCCAGAACTCACGGGTGGAAAAGCTGCTTGAGGATGGTTGTAGACCGTCTTGTTTTAAGACCCACGTGCTGGTGCAACCCGAGATGAGATGCCGTCCCCCGCCAAGCTGCTGGTTTTTACGAGCTTCGATTCCTGTGACGTAGCATTCTCGCCGACCTTGCTTTGCGTGTGAGTAATCATGTTCTTGATGAATCGCGCGGACACTTTGGGTTAGATTCACGACCGGGATATTCTGGACTTTAGCCGAATGCACCATCCAGTTATCCCAATTGCCGCGTCCGACCGCAAAATCAGGTACTTGAGTAAATAGCCCGCGAGTGAAGACGAAATATTCTTTGCATACGACGGCCGCGGGAACGCCTTGTTCGTCGCATTTTTTCGAAAGGTGTTCGACAGCGGAGCGATTTTCGAAATCAATCAGCTCCTCGATCAAAATGTCGGTTCGGCGACCGATGCCGATATATTCTTGCAAACGATCCTGAGAGGCTAGTTTCTCGAAAGTAGTGACTAACTCATCTAAGTAAATAACATCGCAATTGCTGTACATTAAAAGCGGTGTGTCACTGTTTTGATTTGCAATTTTAAATGCGGAGCCTATGAGTGGGGTACCCAGTTCATTGGTTGCAAGACCCGGTATATGTCGCACGCCCAGTTTGTCAGCCATCTCGGCAACTCCTGGATCATCGCCCAAGAGTAAAACTTCGAGGACGGGTTCTAGGCTTTTCCAGCTGCGTATTGCATTCTCTTGAATCAGCCCGGTTCGACCCTCAAATGCTTTTGGAATTGCAAATAGCGTAACCAGAGGTTGAGTTTCGAGACTGGGCCGGGCTGATCTCTTAGCGGGGAGAGTCAATTTTGGGGGGGAGTTGTTTCGGGATCCCAAGGCGACGACTTTTCGTGTGGTTGTAGTCGACGTTTTAATGACGTTGAGAGCTAGGCGATTCCAGCTGTCTGCCAGTTTGAAGGTCGGCCGCGCGGGACGCCAGCCTTGCCAGGCTGTTTTATCCAGTTGAGCAAAAAACAACTCGCGACGTGGATGGCGATTGTGATAATGCCACGGTTTCCATTCGGTTGTGTAATGAATGATGGCAGGATTATCACGTGCCTCAATAAACTCTTGGTAATCGATAGGGCTGTGTGTTTCATTAGGGAATTCAAAGAAGTGAGCGCCCTGATTCCACCTCGCGGGGATCGGTTGCCATTGTCCGGCGAACACAACGTTCAGTGCATATTGATCCCAGCACCAAATGTGTTTGCGGTTATCCTTAAGGCACTGGAGTAATTTTTCTTCGATGGATTCACGACGCCAACGTTCAATATTTAGTACCATCACGCCGCTATTAAAATAGGGGTCGGCGCCGTTCAAGTTCAGCTCCCGCCAGTTTCCAATTGGGGCCAATGCTGCCATGTACGGGCTTGATCTTCGGAAGTTGCATTCAGCCTGGCGCACGTCAATATGCGGGCAGGCAATGTCTGGAACCGCCAAGCAATAGTGGTCTCCAATTTCCATTTCCCAGAGTTTTGAAAGATCATCTTGAATCAATAGATCGGAATCCAGATAGATCACTCGGTCGATCGAAGCGGGTAGTAGTTTGCCCGCGAGCAAACGAAAATAAGCGGTGCGGGTGATGTGGTGCGAAGTCATTAAACCGTCGACCACTGCTGGATCAGGGCGGAGCACACTCAGCTGGATGGGGTAATGAGCCAAAGACTCTTTGATCATTTGCCAGCTGTTAGCCTGAATTCCCCCGTCCAAAACAATGGCCTGCAAAGAGTTACCAGGTCTCAAATGTTCTGCAGCGGATTGTAGAGTGACCGTCAGCGATCGTGCGTAGTGATCATCGGCAGCGCACAGCACCACGGGCTCGGACAGAAGAGCCGATGTTAGTGGATTTCGTTGATAGGTCGTTTTCTGGATCAAGGTTGTGTTTTTGATTGGTTGCTTGACTTGCCTTTTGGCGAGGCATGTTGGTGATGTGATGAAGAAGGGTGCGGCTGTTTCATGTCAGAAAGCCACCCTATGATTTTTTCTCGTGTACGAACAACGGGGCCGGCGATAGGATGCTTTTGGATCTGGTCGAAAATGTTATGAGCTTGTCCTAGTTCGGATTGCAATTGTTCGATTTGGCGATTTAAGTGATCGATTTCACGACGAGCGTGGGCTAATTCAGTCTGTACTTCGATCTCATTTGTTTGGGTAAACTCCGGTCGATCGGAATACACGGTTTCATGTTTAAATCCGATGATTGGAGCTGTGATGCAAGTGGGAAAAGAGAGCATTCCACTGGGGAATCGCAGGGGTGTCCCTTGTTCAATACAGATTTTACCTACCGCCAACATCTTTTTTACAAGATCGACCAGTCGGTCGGTCGCCGAGGTTTCAAGATGTAATGAATCTCGTAGTAGAAATCTTTGGAAAACTTTTTTTGCTTCACGAGGTTCCGCCAGTTCGGACAGAATCGTTCCGATATGTTCGGCTGCTGAAATCGTCCACGCCGACGTGACGTATTGAGGGGAATTGGTGTAATCCAAAATAGCGGTTGGGAGATCGAGCAATTGGGCCTCAAGGGCTGCCGTTGAAGGTGTTGAGACCACTGCGTCAGAGTGTGTCAGAACGCTTGATAGTTCGGCTCCGGTTAAATCATGCAGTTCGTTGGGAACATCGATTACTTGGTCCAACCCGGCGGTCAATCGCCAACGGACCTCTACACGTTTTCCGGCCAGAATCGGGTGTTCAGAAATCCATTTCTTGAGATCGATGAGGCTTTGGACCACGCGGTCTCGTTGCTCCTCGTTGAACGCTGGACATTTAGCAGTCATCACCAACAGGCGGAAAACATCAGGTAGGGCCTCTGAAGTTTTCGCCTGTTTGAGGGAGTCGAGGCGAGGAAGGCCGACGATTTCGACTTTGTCAGGATTTCCCCAGCTAGTGACGACTCGAGCTTGTGAGGCTCCGATGCAGGCAATTTTGTGGGATAATACCGGTCGCATGGTGTAAGGGCATGCGGGTTCATTTGGATGATTTTCCCATGCATTGCGCCACTCAAGAATTCCGTCGACCAAATAGAGTGTCGCGATATCACGTTGCCTTAATTTTTGACAGGCGTCACGGAAACGATCGAAATGTTCCGAATAAAAAATGACTAAGTCACCGGGATTTGCGGCATCGACGATGATTTCAGGGCTGGCCAACGTGAGATCAAGCCGGTCGGCCAACGGCGCAGCTTGATGCGCTGCTTCGCTAGGTGTTCCGGCAAAAAAGATACGTTGAGGCATGGTAGGACGAGTGTTTGCTTCGATTTTGGGTGAAAATTTGCTTATTTGTTAGGCCGTTTGCGACGGTCAGTCGTCGATCGAAACGACCAGGCCGTCATTTCGGGAACAGAGTCGTCGAAGCGTTTCTTCGTCTGTCGAAACCGACAAATTAGCCACATGTCCGTCACCGAAAGCAAAATTGACGATTTGTGGATGGGCGCTTCCAAAAATAGGAATGGCACCCGGGCCTGGCGCACCAAATTTTTGGGTGGCGGCTAAGAGAAATCCGTAGCCCCCCATTCTCATGAAGGTTCCCGGTTCATTGCCGTTGTAGATACAGCCATCTCCCCATCCACCGGGTTGCCGGATGTAGTCGATATTGATTGCTTTTTCTCCCAAGAAGATAGTGTGGCTCAAGCCGTCGGTTACATCCTTAAATTCATACCGGCCCTTTTCTCCGTGAGCCAACATGCCAGCTTCGATTGGGTTCTCTTTGTAATAGCCCGAGTTGATGACTCCGTTGACCGGGACATCGAAATTCGCCCAATCGTCGTATGGGAAAAATTCGGAGGTTCCTGCGTTTCCTGCGTAATCACCGACAGCGCCAATCGCTTCACCGTTGACTTCTCGCAAGCTCAGATCGGTTCCCGCCCGACGCGAAGGGCAAATCATCATTTCCATTCCGATTTTTACAATTTCCGGATCTTGATCGACATATGGTTGCTCAAGCTCCAATCGATTTTGGAGATTTTGCAGTTCCAGATAGGGCATGAGATAGACGGGCCATGTTAAAAATCCGTCTCGAGCCCGGCTGGGAGGAATCTGTTGCTTGGAGTCGTGATAATTATGAACTGCCAATCCCAGTTGTTTCAGGTTGTTGGCGCAGGTCACTCTGCGCGCCGATTCCCGTACCATCTGCACGGCGGGGAGCAGCATCCCGATCAGAATCCCGATGATCGCGATGACGACCAGCAGTTCGACCAATGTGAATCCGGTGTGGTGGTTTTGATTTCTCGTTTTCATGATGTCTCTCAGGCTTACAGAAAAGATCACTCAGGGTGGAGAAAGGGGACGCAGCGGTATGGGCTGGCCTCTTCATTTTAGAAAGGGAGGCAAGCCGTGACGAAAATTACTGCCAAAAAATAGCTCTGAATTGACCAATCCGCAAATTTTGCGTGAGCCATAAGTGGTAATTTAAGAGTGAGGGTTCCGATTAGAACGATCAAGCCAGTCTGATAATTCGGAATACGCAAACTCAGGTGAAAACTCAGTTTGCGCCAGTTCGGAGGCTAGCCTTTGCATTGGGCGGATGGAACTTAGGTCCTGGGTGAGTGAATTGATCGCATCGCCCATTTCATCGACCGATTCTACCACTTTGCAGGCCAGGCGAGTCGATTGGGGCATTCCATCAAACCCCTGCATCGTCGTGATTAATAGCTTGCCAAAACTGAGTGCTTCGGCATTTTTTATTTTCAATCCGGTTCCGAATTCTACGGGGTTGATGAGTACGTCAATCTGGTCATAAAACTCCTCAATCGAACTGACACGACCAATCAACTGGACACTTTGCAAGTGTTCTGTTGTGATCCGTGAGGGTGAGGCGGCATCGGTTGCTGGCCGTTTTTCGATCCACTCACATATTCCTCCTGCAATCAACAGTTGACAGAGATCACCATTTTTCTCATGGACATTCGGCCAAGCAGTTTGCAGGAACTTTCGAATAGCTGACCAGTTTGAAAAATTCTTGGAGCCGATGTAACCAATTTTGAGTTGTCTTGGCGGTTCCTCCGTCGGAACGCGATCTGAAGACGTCGTCGATTTTACCAGTTCCACCGCATGCCCAACCGTGATCGTTTCTGAATAGGGTGCCATGGAGCGAAGCTCTTCGGCTTCACGTTCCTGAATCGCCATGATCAGGTCGAATTGATTGAGCACTTCCGATTCCTGCTGCCGATCAATCATCAACCAGTGTGGAAAGCCATTGGCAAAAAACTGTTCTGCTCGACGGTGAAGAATGTCATGGGTATCGACAACGCATTGAATTCTTTGTCGCTCTTCGGGGGATAGGGCTTCCAGCAGGTAACTCATCTTGATGTACTCAAAAACGATAGTGTCTGGCTGGAATTTCGCTACTGTTTCACGAAATCGTTGAATGGCCCAAGGCCAACGGAAATCCGAGAGATTTAATGAACGCGGACCTTCGGCAATCAGAACATTGCAAGATTTTCGAGTGATCCATCTGCGAGCTTGATGCAGGGTGGCATCTGCATACCACTGGATTCGACTGAGTAGATTTTTGGGAGGTTTTCCCGAATTAAAGGCTTGATAATCGACCCCCATATCGCGAGCCAGATCCGCCGATTCGGCGTCGGGCGATCCGAGATAGAAAACCTGACTGACATTAGGGTCTCTCGCAAGGTACCGATAAAGGGATGCAATTCGTTGATGTGCACCGTCGGACATCCGCCAAAAGGGAATGTCGGTTGCAAACAAGATACGATGGGAGGACTTGGGCATCCCAACATTGTCCGCGTTTAGCTCATTCATGAAAGTATCAAAACGGCCAAATTCGTCCTAAGGCCGTTTTTTGAACCTGCGTCAATTGCTGAATTCCCCGTCTTCCCAGTTTTAAAAGGGCTTGCAGCTCTTTGTCGCTGAACGTTGCTTCTTCGCCGGTCCCTTGGATTTCGACAAAACGCCCTTTACCGGTCATGACCACATTCATGTCTACATCGGCGGCAAAATCAAGTTCGTAATCAAGATCGAGAATCGCCGAACCATCAACGATGCCGACGCTAATTGCAGCAAGGCTGTCTCGAAGTGGGTAGCGAGTCGGGTCCGGCAGAGATTTTCGGATTGAATGGATCGCGTCAATTAAGGCAATGGTGGCTCCTGTAATGCTGGCGGTCCTCGTGCCACCGTCGGCTTGCAACACGTCGCAGTCCACGGTGATTTGTCGAGGTCCCAAGGCTGCTAGGTTGGTAATGGCTCGAAGACTTCGACCAATCAGTCTTTGGATTTCCGTTGTCCGACCGTCCACCTTAGTTCGGTCCCTGCGCTTTCGTGGACTTGTACTACCGGGAAGCATATTATACTCAGCGGTGATCCACCCTTTGCCAGATTCGGCCATCCAAGGTGGAACGTTTTCATCAACGCTGGCCGTACATAGCACTACGGTGCCGCCACATTGGTACAGTACACTTCCGGGTGTTTGCGTGGTGAACTTGCGCTTTACTTTAACGGGGCGAATTTCGTTTTTTTTGCGTTTCATTCGTTGGGCGCTTTTCATGTTCAAAGTTGGTGACGGAGAGCTGGTTAACTCATTTTTGGTTGGCTTCGTTCAGTAACCAAACGACCAATCCTTTTTGGGCATGAAGTCGATTTTCGGCCTGTTGAATGACCGCACTCGCTGGACCGTCGATGACGTCAGCGGTCACTTCTTCACCGCGTCGTGCGGGCAGGCAGTGCAGGAATCGCGCTCCGACTCCCGCTCTAGCCAGTAATTCAGCGTTCACTTGGTATTCGGCCAAGTCTTGAATCCTTCGCTTTGCTTCGGCTTCCTGCCCCATACTGGTCCAAACGTCAGTGTAAATGATGTTGGAGCCCTCGACACCACTAAGGGGATCGACCGTCTGCTCGGTTTTGGGACCGGTTGCAACAGAGTTCAGTAGTGATAGCGTGTCGGAATCAAACTGGTACTCGCTGGGTGCCGTAATCGTCAGAGGGACTTCGAGTCGATTGCATACCAACGCAAGACTGAAAGCCACATTGTTGGCATCTCCAATGTAGGTGATTTTTGCATTGTCGAGTGACCCTAGAAGTTCTTGAACCGTCAAAATATCGGCCAACGCTTGGCAGGGATGGGAGTAGTCGGTGAGGCCATTGATGATCGGGCATCGGCTGTACTGAGCGGCCGCAACCACGTCCTCATGTCGCTTAGCGCGAATTACTAAACAGTCCAAATAACTGGTCATAATGGGTACGAAGTCCTGAATTGGCTCACGAGTCCCCCAGCCGACATCCGAGCCCAGAAACAGACTAGAACCGCCGGCGTGCCGAATTAGCGTTTCGAAACTGACTCGTGTTCGCATCGACGGTTTTTCGAACAACAAACCGAGGACCCGTTGTTCCAGGCTTGTCGGTCGCAGTCCTTCAACGAAATGTTGCTTTAAATCGGTGCCAATTTTCAATACACGGCGGATCTCTTCGGCGCTCAGATCAAAAAGAGATAGTACATGACGCATGACGATGCCTTAGCTTTCTTTGGCGATAACGGTGCCAATACCATCAGTTGTGAATGTTTCAAGCAGTAAAGAGTGCCTTAGTCGACCATCAATGATGTGGACCTTGCGGACGCCGCGTTCGATTGTTTCGAGACAGGCTTCCACCTTCGGAATCATGCCCTCAGATATGGCTCCTTCTCCAATCAGACGTTTAGCATCGGTAGCCGTTAACGAAGAGATCGTACTGGTGGGATCGTCTGTGTTAGCCAACACGCCGTTGACGTCGCTCAACATGACCAGCTTGTCAGCGCACAACTGCTGTGCCACAACCGTTGCCGCAGTGTCCGCATTGACATTTAGTTTCTGACCGGAGTCGGTAACGCACATTGAGGGAATGAATGGGACTTTGCCGGCATGACAAAGATTATCAATGACAGGGCGATCCACTTTTGTAACCCGACCGACAAATCCTAAATCAAGACGCTCCCCGCTGGGTGCTTGCATATTGAGTGGTTCACCAAAGAGAACAGGTGTTGATTCGAAGTTGAGCGTCATCGCCCGACCGCCGATTTTTTCAAATTCCTTTGCTAGGAATTCATTGGTTTCGTTGGCCAGCACGCGTTCCACAATGTCGAGTGTTGCTTTGTCTGTGACGCGTCGACCGTGAATAAAATTGGCGGATATTCCAGCTTGTTCCATCGCTTTAGAGATTCGTTTTCCCCCACCGTGGACGATGACCGGTCGCATTCCAACCGTCTCCATGAAGAGAATGTCGACCAAGATGTGATGTAGCGATTCGGGATTGTCCAAAACGCTACCCCCGAGTTTGATCACGGTGGTCTTGTCGCGAAATTCGCGGATCCAATCCAACGCCTCAACGAGCGTTTTTGCTTTTTCGATCGCCTGGTCAACCAATTTAGTTCACGTCATCAATGTCTTGGGGAAGGGTGGGTGCCGACGAAGCGATTTCGATGGCCAAAAGCGAGTCATGGTAAAAGGGGCGAGGCCCGCGTGCAATACTTGTCAGCCACTCGCTGCCATTGCGAACTGCCTGGACGTCTCCTAAACCCGAGGGGAAGAGTCGCTTTTTCAAAGGACTTTCAAGCAACCGTCTGGTGTGGCGGGTGCGTCTCATGATCGTTGATTTTCTGCCACTCTTCAGAGATGACTTCCACCGATTGTCGAATCTGCTGCTCGGTGTGACTCGCCGTCATGAAAATTCGAACACGAGTTTCATTCTCTGGAACTGCCGGATGCAAGATCGGTTGGGCGTTGATTCCACGTTCAAATAATGCTTGAGAAAGCCTCAGGGCCAAGATCGAGCTCCGTGTCAACAGAGGGATGATGGGAGAACCATGGCTCAGTCCTGTATCGAGTCCCGACTCCTTACAAAGGTTCAGGAACAGTTCTGAATTTTCTTTTAGTTGGGTGACTCGAGAGTGATCGTCCCTCAGCAATCGCAATGCTCCTAAAGCGGCCCCTACGTTGGCCGGTGGAGTACCCGCGGCAAATACGTACCCCGGAGTTGTGTATCTGAGATACTCAATCAACGATTGCGAGGCGCCAATGAATCCGCCGCAAGACCCCAGCGATTTACTCAGCGTTCCCATCCAGCATTCCACATCGTGACGCGGAACGCCGTAAAGTTCTCCGATCCCGCGACCTGTCTCGCCAAGCGTTCCGATGGAATGGGCTTCGTCAACGTATAGCCATGATTTGTGTCGCTTCTTGATCTCGACGAACTTCGGCAAGTCAGGAAAATCACCGTCCATGCTGTACAAGCCCTCTACCGCGATCAAAACACGACGGTATTCGTGACGAATTTCCGTCAAAATACTGTCCAACTGTTCCCAATTGTTGTGATCGAAGGGGCGTCTTCTCGCACCCGATAGTTCCGCCCCCTGAATGATGCTGTTGTGGGCAAAACTGTCATGGATGATCAGGTCTCCGGGGCCTACAAGGTGGCCGATTACCGATTCGTTACAGGCATGCCCACCAGGAAAAGTAATCACATCATCAACACCAAGGAACTCCGATAGCTCTTTCTCAAGTTCCTTATGGATCGTTTTTTCACCGGAAACCAACCGGCTGGCCGAAACGCTGGTACCAAATTCATCGATAGCATCTTTGGCAAGCTTGCTTACGTCTTCGTGACCCGAAAGGCCTAAGTAATTGTAGCTGGCGAACGATACTAGTTCCCGGCCATCAATGTGGGTTGTGTCATCGACACGACCTTCGTGAACACTGAAGAACGGATTTCGAAGCCCGGTCGATTCGATCATTTCTCGCATTCTTCGCAGCCGGATAAATTCGGGCATTTTCTCGAGATCGTAATAAGACTCGGGGATTTTTCCGGATATCGCAGGCTGCTTTGTTTCGACTGCCCGAGTCGGGGCAACGGGCTCGGAACCAATGTGCTCTTGAATCGCTAAAGCCACTTCGCGAATGGTTTCGATCTCTTGAAGGACTTCGTCCGGGAAACGACCTCCAAAGGTGTTTTCTAATTCTCTTGCAATTTCGAGACGTTCGAGGGAATCAAGACCCAAGTCAACGACGATGTTCGTATCCAAGTCCATCTGCTTAGCCCGCTCTTTGGCCACCAATCGGACGTTGTCGAGAACCGTTTGAACCAAAATCGGATTGAGATCAGAATCAAGTTTATCCTGGAGTGTTGTTTTCTGAAAAGTTTTTGAGTCTGAGGTCGAGGATTCGTGATCGTCCTTTGCGCTCCATCGGGCTACGGTTAGCAGCGTATTGTTCTCAAATTGTTCGCGACAGGCATGTCTTTGAACCTTTCCGCTTGAAGTCTTTGGAATGCTGCTTGAGCGAACCAAAACCAAAGCGTCGGGCGGCAGATCATGTTCCGCCGTAATTGCCGACCGGATCTTGTCCAACAGGGGTTCCCACTCGATGCCCCGCCGCCGCTCAACCTCGCAGACAACGACCAAATGTTCTCGGTCCCAATGATCGACGGCGAACGCGGCTGCCCCACCTGCCCGTAGGCTTTCATCGCAATTTTCTACCGTTGCCTCGATATCCTGCGGGTAGCGATTCACACCGCGCACGATGATCATATCCTTCAAGCGTCCGGTGACGAACAACTCTCCCCGATCCATGAAACCGAGGTCACCGGAGCGAACATAAGTTTTTGAGCTGCCATTGTTCAGCCGTGATCGAAAAACTTCTTTGGATTCCTCTGGACGGTTCCAGTAACCCTGCCCGGTGCTTGGACTGTGGATCCAAATTTCACCGATTTCGTCGTCTTTCAGAGGAACTCGTTTTTCTGGATGGACGATCACGATCTCTTCGGGTTGGATGACCTGACCACAACCCGTTAATTGCACGGCTGTTTCATTCTCGACTTGATCGGTTTGAACCCTGTATTGGACCAATTCATCTTTATTAAATGCACGAATGATGGGCGCTTGCGACTTTTCTCCACCCGTAACGATCAGCGCGGTCTCCGCCATGCCATAGCAAGGGTAGTGGCTAGAATGGTGGAATCCATACCGTTCAAACATATTCGAGAAATCGTTCAACACGTCTGAACGAACCGGTTCCGCTCCGTTGAATGCGACCTCCCAGTGCGAAAGATCCAGTCCTTCTTTTTCACACTCCTCATGTGTAATTTTTTTCGTACACCAACGATAAGAGAAGTTCGGTCCTCCGCTGATACGTGCTTTGTATTTAGAAATTGCCTGCAACCAGCGGAAAGGTCGAGTCAAAAACGTGACGGGTGACATTAACGTCATTTGACCGCCAAAAAATAATGGATTTAGGATCCCACCAATCAATCCCATGTCATGGTAAGGGGGAAGCCAAGACACACCGCTCTTGCACTGATGCGACATCCCGAAAGCCTGCGTGATCATTGAGCAATTGGCCAGCAGGTTTTGATGGGTAAGCAAAACACCCTTGGGGGTCCCCGTCGATCCTGAGGTGTATTGAATCAACGCCAATTCGCTCGGGTCGATCTTAGGCTTGACCCAGTCACTTGCCAATTCACTGGGAGTTGTTTCGCTTGTAACCCAGGCTATTTTGCGAAGAGTTGGCGCATTGGCCAATACTTTGGCCGATTTTAAATTCACGGCTTCGGTCGTTAACGCAACCGCTGCCTGAGCGTCTTCTGAGATTGCATTGATCCGCCCCATGTTTCGATTTCGCCGCGGGGGATAGGCGGGCACTGGAATGACACCGGCATAATGACATCCGAGAAAGGCTTCGACGAAATCGAGCCCCGAAGGGTACATCAGCAGGGCCCGCTGACCACGAAAACCCATTCCTACAAGGCGAGCGGCAATCGCCCGAGCACGGCGATCTAAATCCTTGTAGGTCAATTCGATCGCTTCTTCGTCACCACGGGGCAAAAATCTTAACGCGACCTGTTCCGGTATCGCGAGCGCCCAGTACCGGATTTGTTCAACGAAATCGACTTGCGGAGGGGAAAACGGCGCAAATTTTTCGGCAAGTTTGTCTTCAAGATTCACTAAACTATTTTCTCCAAATTCGCGGTTTGCCGCGATCGTGGATTGGCAAGCGAGGCGAAATTCGATGATGCCAAACGAGAAGCTTGGCGGTCACTGAGAGCCCACTGAACTCTTTCTAATTATGATCGATCCTTGAGGTGCCGGGGGTCAAGTCGAATTCGACCTGAGCCGAAAATCAATGAGGAAAGAAGTGTCCTCGGACCTGTCCGAATTAATTAAAAACCCCTCAACCGACTTAACCGTGAGAATCGTCAAATTCTAATCGATTTTCGTTGGTGCGGGCAGCAAAACTGTGTAATGGGATTGACTATTCGGTCCAAATGATAAAATAGGGTAGCTTTTCGCTCAATGGTGGGATTTTCCCCCGTTGAGACCGCTTCGGATGGAATCGGAGGGTGGGAGAACTCTATCCTGCATTTATCTCAAACTTATCTCTTTCACCCAAAAGTACCCCGTAGAACAGTGACTATTACTAACAACATTTCAGAGTCCAATGAATTGCTGGACCCGGTTTCGAAGTTCGATAAGCGGGCTTTAGGCAGTTTGAAGCACTGCCGGTCTTGTTGGCGGAAAGAGTTACATTTACCGGTTCCCATTCCACCATTTCTACTTGGTTTTCTGTTCATTTTTACTCTGGGTACGGTTTTGTTCTTGCGCCCCAATCGCTGTGTTTGTTGCGGCAAATTGCGTCTTTTTTAAGCCGGTTTGAAATCACTTTGGGGCCTAAAGTAGAAGTGATTCATTCCAAAATGGTTCCAAGGGCTCGACCCGCAGAGCTCTAGCGAATTCTTGATTTCGCCAACAAAGCCATTTGACGAACCGACATCGGCTCGTTGAGTTTCATCGCTGGCTGAAATTCCTCACAGCGATAGGCTTTTTTCAGACGTCTACCTGCCGCGCGAAGATAGTAATCTATTTTCCGATCTTGGCGATTCCAGAAAATATCAACGATCGTCGCAACGAACGGTTTCAGTTTTCCCATTCGGGATTTGACTTCGATTGGGTCTCCCAGCTCATACCCATCTGATTGGACCTCATACCACATTGTAGGTTTCACGCGAATCGATGTATCGCCATAGCTAAGCAGCGAGTAGGCGGTGTCGATATCTCGTCGGCAAAAAACTCTAGAGCTTGGGATCAAGACCTCTGCACGATCAATGTCGTCCGGATGGATCCACCCGAGCCCTTTTTCAGGCCACCACAAATAGACGCCGTGCCGCGGTGGGCGACTTAACGGTGCAAGTTTTATAGACGGCTGCTTCACAACGTCACCTAATGTACGAATCAATCGAGAATAGGTCCCAAAGAGCGTAACCTAAGCGTATTCGTAAACGACCGACGGGTCCAGCCAAAACGATGGCTCAGGACCCCGGTTCGATGTCGAAACAGCAAGATGGGTAAGCAACCGAGAGGTTTGCCCTTTTAAAATGCGCCCAATTTTGCAATCAGATCAGCCGTCCGGCAGCTGTAACCCCATTCGTTGTCGTACCAGCTGACCACTTTCGCCATTGTGTCATTAATCACGCTCGTGAAGTCAGCGGCGAAAATAGAGCTGTGGGGATCGTCAATGATATCTGTAGAAACCAGCGGGTCGGTGGCGAAGAACAGAACGCCTTTCATGGGGCCCTCAGCGGCCGCTTTGACAGCGGCGTTGATTTCTTCTGCGGTCGTTGGCTTGTTAAGATTGACGGTAAGGTCAACCACACTTCCCGAAGGAACAGGGACTCGCATTGCCATGCCCGTCAATTTCCCATTCAATTCCGGAATCACAATACCGACCGCTTGGGCGGCGCCGGTTGAGGTTGGAATGATGTTGGCGGACGCGGCCCGAGCGCGATACAAATCGCTATGTGGCAAGTCCAAGATGCTTTGATCATTGGTATAAGCGTGAACGGTCGTCATCAAGCCAGACTCGATGCCAAAATGATCATTTAAAACTTTGGCGACGGGAGCAAGGCAATTCGTCGTGCAACTGGCGTTTGAAACGCAGCTCATATCTGCGGTCAACAGGTGGTCGTTGACACCAATCACACAGGTTAAATCGGGTGCGTCTTTGGCAGGAGCACTAATCACTACTTTCTTTGCACCCGCTGAAATGTGCGAATCGTATCCAGGTTTGCCATCTTTTTCGCGGCCTCGGAATACTCCGGTACTTTCGACAACAACATCCACGCCCAAGTCGCCCCACGGCAAATCCATTGGATTTCGCTCAGCGAACACTTTGACGGTTTTGCCGTCAACGATGATACTATCGTCATCGAAGCTGATTTCACCGGGGTATCGACCGTGTACACTGTCGTACTTCAATAAGGTAGCCAGCGTCTTGTTGTCGGTTAAATCATTGACTGCAACAACTTCGAATTCGTCTGGGCGACTCATCAAATTTCGAAAGGTAAGTCGGCCGATTCTGCCAAAGCCATTCACTGCGACACGAGTAGCCACGATTCATACTCCTGGAAAAAGTTAGTGGGAAGTTGATTATTCGAGGTTGAGTTGGTCAAACCAAGGCTGGCACGATAACAAATAGACATGAAAGGCGACAGGTGTTGGATCTTTTTAAGGCCCACAAACCTCATAAGGGCTCGCTATGACGCAGTCAGGTAAACCTGAAGGATTACGACGATCGAGTGATTCGCCCCCAAACTGGCGTTTGCCTACAGGGGTTTCCGATGGAGGTTGGGACTATATTCGGTCCCGGCAAGTGGCGAGCCAATACGACGATTTTGTGAAGAATAACACCTTAATCGAACTCGATTGGCGTTATATTTTAAATTACCTTCCTGAGGACCTTCAAAACCTAGTGATTGCCGACTTTGGAACTGGGTCGGGGCGACATGCGATTACTTTGTTGGCTCATGGTTGTCGGGCTGTTCTGGGAATTGACCTTTCTCGAGCGATGCTGCACGAGGCGATAGAAAAAGTTCGTGAAAAAATGCCCCATTTACGAGAGGATCAGTTCCTGATTCCTGTTTGGGCCAATTTAGTTGAGCTAGAGGGGCTCCCCTCCCAATCGGTGGATTTCGGAATTTGTATGTTCAGCACGCTTGGCATGATAAGTGGAAGCGACAATCGGGTACGGTTTCTCCGGCACGCTCATCGAATTTTGAAACCGGGCAGCCGTTTCATTTTACACGTACACAATTATTGGTATCAGTGCCGATATCCGGGGGGCATCCGTTGGATGTTTAGAAATTGGGTACGGTCGTTCATGGGTAAGAGCGAAATCGGTGACCGGCTTTCTGATTACCGTTCCATTAGAAATATGTTTATCCACAGTTTTCGCTATTCAGAGTTGCAACGGGTTCTGGACACTAGCGGATTTGAGGTGCGTGAGGTCCTCAGTTTGCGAGGGGGTAACTTAGAGCCCAAAAACGGCTACCATATTGCCGATTGCTTTCGCACCGTCGGCTGGATACTGATGTGTGAACGGACAAGGGGTTTTGAGGTGCGCGATCAGTCGCGTCGTTAATTCAATTAAATTGGAGAAAATTGCATGTCGCGCCGGGAACAACTTGAATCGATGTTGGCCGATGAACCTAAGGATACGTTTCTGCGGTACGCCCTCGCCATGGAGCTTGAGAATGCAGAGGAATTTGAATCCAGCATAGAGATGTTTCGCGGTTTGATGGAGGATTCACCGCCGTACGTTCCAGCTTTTTTCATGTTAGGGCAGTTGCTATCTAAAATTGACCGGGTGGCCGAGGCTCGAACGGCGCTGCGTGAGGGGGTCGATCAGGCTCGGGCCCAAAATGACCTCCATGCAGCAGGTGAGATGAGTGAATTTCTCGCCTCTCTTGGTGCATTGGGAGAGTGATTCGTTTGCCTAAAGAGCCCTCAAGAATCGGTTTCTATTCGCCGGGCAAGCTCTTGACGCTGACCTTCGGCTAATCCACTACGAATCAGATGGGAAACCCACGTATCGGCCGATGCAAACGGTCGTTTTAATTTGGCACACCATCCCTCCCAGCGAGACTCTCTAGCAAGCTGGAGTCTGTCGTGGGTCCAAGGCTTTCCTTTGGCTGCCAGGATTCTTCCCTGACCGACGAAGTAATTGTGAACGTAACGCATTGTTTGGCGATCAGGTCCGATCACATGAAAAAGACTCGCATCCGGCACCCAACGTCCTGAATGACCGTTACTTATGAGTTCGCGGAGCATTGCGAGCTCATCTTCCCCAACGACCCCATCCGCCTTTCTGCCATATTGGGTGTCGAACAAATGGCGTTTTTGGAGGCTGGTTTGAACAGCGAAATTGGCCCCATAAGGGAGTGTTTCGGCTGTGAATTCAAAAGTGTTCTCCCCTAACTGTCGCTCGGCATAACAGCCTTTGAGTTTGCTCCAATTGTCCTTGATCCAAGCCGGTGGTTGAGGCTGGAAAGTCGGTACGATGGGGCCTCCAAAAAAGGTGTGCCCCTGCGGGTCACGCATGGCATCAACATAAGCGTTCAGCCAATCCGGAGTCACTTGGACGTCGTCGTCGGTCCAAATCAGCCAATCACTTTTGGCGTGTTCGATCGCGCGATTTCTGGCATGAGTGTGGCCTCTTTTTGGTTCGAGATACAAATAAAGATTGAGTTGGTTCGTGAACGAATTAACCACGTTTTGGGTCTCATCTTTCGAACCATTGTCGACGATGAGGAAGCGTAAATCGATCGAATCTGGGAAATTCATTGCGACCATGCTGTGCAGTGTCTGTTGCAATGCGGCTGCACGATTCCAGGTGCAGATGGCGATATCGATTCTCATATTAATGGTATTGTGTGAAGTCGATTAGAACCTAAGAATCACCCACTACCGCCGAGCGGCCTCCGGGATGATCGATGTGATGCAGGTAGCAAATTCCTGAATGGGATCCCGCGGGTATCGTTGACGAATGTGTTGTCCTGCAACTTGCCCCATGGCTTGCCAGTTGTCTCTTTTCGCCCATGCTCGTTCTAGCGCGTCATCCAGTAGTCCAATGATGGCACCATCGGCGGTAAAACCGGTTTCACCTTCTTCGATCAATTCTCGATTTCGGCCAATGTCTGTCGAGATGGAGACACGATTGCAGAGCATGGCTTCGATCATGACCAATGGAGCGCCCTCATAACGACTGGGCAGTAGTAGTGCATGGTTTTCGGCCCAAATGTCTTCAACTTTGTCTTTAAAACCACCAAATTTCAACTGATCATGCAGGTCGTGCAGTCGAATGAGATCTTCCAGCTGTTTTTTATTACCTTGATCGTGTCCGTAGAACGTGATTTCGATTTGCCGGTCTCGCCACTTTGGTTGTTTCATCACATCAACAATGAGGTCTTGGCCCTTCGATTGGAAATGGATTCGACCGACGCAGGCTATTCGGTAAGTGGTATCCGTGGCAGGCCATTCGGGGTTTGATTCGTAGTCCACATTAAATGGGTTTGCAACAATTTCAGCGTTGTCCAATTGGCAGGCAATGTTGGTCTCAAGTTTATGTTGATTTTCGGGCGAGACGAAGAAGACTTTGTCTGCACCTCGGTACCAACGACGATATTTTTCCAGCAGGTCGCTGTGGATGAAAAAAAAGTTGCTCGCGCATTGGACATTAATCGCGTAAGGGATACCATGCTTCAGGCACTCGTCAGCAATCGGTATTTGATCTGGGTGGTAACCCAGAGTGACAAGGACCGATTGAGGTTTGGTTTTTTCTAGCCAAGAAATGTTGGATCGATTAATCGTTAAACGACGCTTGATAGAGTCTTTGCAATTCTCAAAGAATCCTTTGGGTTGATTTCGGGACCAAACGGATCCGCCACTCTCTTCGATCTCTTTCAACTGGCGAGCTTTTTCGGGCCACCATTTGTAGTTCACGCAGATCTCATGTCCCTGCTGTTGCAGGAGTCTTGCGGCTCGCCACCATAGTTCCTCACTACCGCCCCAGGGCATTCCCGACATGCAAGAATAAAATCCAAGTTTCACGTTATTATTCGATCACTGAATGACCGACCTGAAGAATCGTTGACTCGAGGCAATGATCACTTAACCCGCTTTAGACTGTGTTGTTTGTTCCGGTATCTCGGAGGTTTTCATCACAGGCTGGCCGTCGATCATACGATAGTTTTCCAACGCGAAATGGTAGATCCGTTTTAATAACGGGTAATCGTGATAAAACTTTTCGCGCAGGTAATGAGGCACCATTTCATCGTAGTTGGATACGTTGGTTACCGGTAATTCAAATTTTGGTTTCCCAAGGATTGTGCTTAGATTGTCGATGGATTGCTGTAAATCTTCGAACAACCCGATGTAAACGAATTTTTGGCTAAGCCGTTCTTCATAATTATCCAGCGTCACATCTTGGGGCATGTGATTGAATAACCAATAGGGATAAGCCGAGACGTAGCTTTCAACGGTAGGGAATTGATCTCGTATGTCTACCTGCTTACCGCGAAACCAAAATTCACCGCGTATGCTTCGTCCCTTGGCAAAGAAATACATCGAACAGGTTAGGTCAAATGGATCTCTTAGAATCGTGAAGTATTGATCGAGCTCTGAGTAGAAATAGGGTAGCCCGTACCCGCGTCCATGATTGAAATGACCGTGAATACATTTGACATTTTCTAACCACTGCCCCTCCTCGTCCTGGGTGTGTACCCGCGGCAGCATGATGTCTTTGGTTTCGTCTTGATTTAGTTTGTGATACGTATCGCCGAACCAATTGCGCAACAATCGAACCACACTGGTTCCCGCACATTTGGGAATGTGCGTGTAGATGATTGGCTTGTTGGGATCGTATTGGCGCATTTCAATATCTGCCTGTTTGGCCGTTTCGTTCGAGCTTGTATTTAAACGTAACTGTTTGAAGGGTGGAAGACCGTTTTGAGTCGCGAATCTCCATGTAAAAATCACGATTTTGGTTTGATCCCGAGCATTTTCCGAAGTTTTTGGATCCTTGCACGCAACTCGGTGATCTTCAATCTCATCTCGTCTCGCTGTTCCAAGAGTAGTGTGATGTACTGATTTTTTTCAGCTAGATCTCTGGGGAGTGTGTCTAGTCGCTTTATCACCTGAGACAATTCAACTTGAAGTTGATGCAGTTCCTGATTTTGGAAGGCGGCGTTTTCCGGGTACAGGCGTGTTGTGTCAAACTCGGATTCGACACGTGTGAACCCTCGATCGGGGTCCGAAACGATTCGTTGTGGGAGTTCGATGGGTTTCCCGGAAGCACGGGCATGTTGGCCGTGCTCCACCATGGTTTGGATCAGTTCTAGCATTCGCGGCTTTGCCGGTGTGTTACATTCCAAGTTGTCATGGAGAACGGTTTTCTGAAACAGCATTTTTGGCGGTGGCGGATCGGCGAGTTCCTGGAGAATCCAATTCAGATGTTTCGGTGCGTTGAGCATCCAGGCTGCGGGAACAAAGTGTGGGCTGTTATGGAAATCCAGTAAGGCTGTGGGCCGCTGCTTGAGGGCGCTTTCGAGGTAAAGCGTTGAAGGAGTCGTGATGACCGCATCCGAGGCATCAATCTCTTCTGAAAGGGGAGGGCGCTCGGCCGGTTCCAGGCCCGTATCGTCAACAAAAGGCAAGCCGATGGACTGTTCCAAATTGTCCGTTAACCGCCATGTGATTTGGACCGGTCGGTGATTGACCTGCGGGTTCACCGTCAGTCGTTGTTTGATTTGGCTCAGCGACTCAATGACGGTCTCGCGTTGTTGATCATTAAAAGCAGGTGTGTTGGCCGTAGCAATTAGCAATCGAAAAGGTCCGTCTTGATGGATCGGGGAGGGTGTCTTATCGAGGTCCTTATCTAGTCTTGGTAACCCAATGACCTCTGCCTTACCCGGATTTCCCCAAGACTCTATGATCCGCGCCTGTCCCCGACCAATGCATGCGAGCTTGTGACCGATCAGCGGTTGAAACATTGCGCCATCGGCGAGGTCGGGATGTTCCCAAGTGTTGCGATATTCTAAGATGCCGTCGGATAAAATAAGAACGGGAACGCGACCTTGTTGGTAAATGGCGCGCAGCGCGTGAATCTCTTCCCAACGATAGTGCATATGGGTGATCACAATCGCCGCGTCCCGAGGGACTTGCCAGTCGGGGACGTAAGTATCGATGACTTCGCACGGAATCGGACAGGCGTCCATCCACGATTGATAGATCTCGCTCTGGCGGGCAAATCGACAAAGGATGTAAGCCTTCAAACTGGGGTCCTCAGTAAGGTAATGCACCTCGGGAATTGAAAGAGGCCTCCACAGATATCAACTATGGGACCTCGGTGACAATAGGTCTCGGTAATGACGAAGTGCTATCAACCGGTAATAGCATTTCGGAATCGTGTTACGTTGCGGGGCGTGTTAGTGACAGGCGTTCGGGTAACGCGTTGATCCAGGAACCATCAGGGGCGTATCCAAGCGTTTCAAGTTGAGTTCCCGCAATTTTTTGAAACAGTTCGCCGTCTCGACGAGTGAAGTAGTTTTTCCAATCACCGGAGACTCCTTTACGGGCCTTTTCAGTGGGCCGTTCGTCTCCCCTCTCTCGCCCGGTCAGTTGGCGAAATGTGGTCGCGGCGGCACAGGCATCGGCAAGCGTCTGGGATGCTGTCACCTCAAGCGTCTGGAAGATTCGTTTTAGTTCACTCCCCTGCTCTGCTAACAAAGCCTCGTAACGGACCTGAATGTCAGGGGCTTTGTGTTGGAATATTTCGATGGTGTCACGCCAATCAGTGGCCCACTGCTTGATCGTGGAATCATCAAAAAAACGGTCAAGTTGCATTCCCGGAACTTGTTCCACGAAAAAAGCATGCCGCGGTGTGTCCGTTGAATTGAAACGTAGCCAGTCAAAGGTGCCACTCGTTAAAACGTCGCGGCCATCACGAACGAGCTGAATGATTTTCGAGCCAGGTAGCCTCGAGCGAATGTTACGGATCACGCGTTCGGACGTTCCCGAATAGGGAGTGATTTTGTCAACGAGTCGTTTCTTGCCAGATCGCTGCAAGGCAAAATCCGTCATTTGCTGAATAAGAAAATCCTGAAACTCCCGAACGAATTCTCGTTTTTCGAGTTTTAATTCTTCGAAAAAATAGAAACCCGAGAGGTTCCTGATATAAGCGTCCTGTGTGATTTTGAGCGAATGACCCCCTTCTTTCTGAGGCCATACATCAGTGAAGTCGCCGAACAACCGCTGCTCGGTCGCCATGATTTCAGGGTGCTGGTTGAGCGATTTTGCGAGCCAGGTCGAGCCGCTGCGAGGCGCGCTAATAAGGAAATGAAGGTGAGGATATGCCATCAGTCGAGATCCCATCGGTGAGGCAATTTTACAATCCCGCCCAGCCCTTTGCCGTCACCCAGTAAAGGGGGACCGACGATTCGGAAATTTCCTTGGATGGTTTTTCGCTGAAAGAAGTCGGTCTGCTGCGGACCATACAGTGAAATGTTGAAGTGATAAGCACCGATTAGTAAAGGTAGTTTGGGGAATTCCAAAGTCACTGTTCGCTGACCGGGTGCTAGGTCGATTTTCAGTTCTTGGTAAGCACTCGACATGGACGCTACTTTGCCATGTACGGGGGAGCAGATCGCTGCAATGATCCTAGCACCTTGGATCCGCTCTGTGGCGCTAACGCGGATTTGCAGACGGAGTGTTTCCTCTGTTTCAAATTCCAGCTGAGTTTCTCCACGCTCATTCAGAACAGTGATGTCTTCCAACTTGGCTTTACTACTGACCTGTTTTTCATCTCTTTTTTTAGAAGCGGATGACTGCACGTTCATCATTTCTTCATAGACCGTTGAGCCGGTTGGAAGATCTCCATCGAATACGATTTTTCCATTCCCGAATACGATCGAACGGGTCGCAACACGGCGTAACATGGTGACCGCATGGGTAACGACAATGATGGAGACTCCCTGTTTGATCAAGTCCCTCAAATGGGCGAAACACTTCATTCGAAATCCGACGTCACCGACGGCCAAGACTTCGTCCATGATCAGGAGGTGAGGGCGTAGATTGGCGGCGACTGAGAATCCCAGTCGAACGCGCATCCCCGAACTGTAAGTTTTTACGGGGTCGTTGATCACATGCCCCAATTCAGCAAAGTCAATGATCTTATCAATGATACGGTCGACTTCGTTTTTTTTGATTCCAAGCACGGCCGCGTTGACGTAAATATTTTCTCGACCGGAAAGAATTGGGTTGAACCCGGTCCCTAATTCGATCAAGGCGGCGACTTTTCCTCGGATCGAGATGCGGCCGGCATCGGGGCGGACCAATCCGTTAATCATTTTAAGCATTGTGCTTTTGCCAGCGCCATTGGGACCGATCAGCGCAACGCACTCGCCTTGACGCACTTGGAAGTTGGCTTCTTTAATCGCAAAAAATTCGCCGGGACGTAATTTTGTAAGGGTTCGGTCATGCCCCTGCCCAGTCATTTCTCTGCCCAGATCGCGCACGCCGTACCACATGGCTCGCTTGAGATTGCGGCAGTAGACTTTCCAGACGTTTTCGACGTCCAACACGATGTCTGACGAATTTGACATATGATTTTCTTAGGCCATCATTCTTTCGATTAGGACTGGCAACGAGACGCGGTAGAAGACGAGGCTGAACAACAAGAGCACCACCGCTGCGATGCCGTAGGGGATCGTCAACATGGCAAATTCAGTGCTTCCATTCAGTAGGAGGTCTCGCGATACGATCAGTAATGGAGCGACAGGGTTCACCCAATTTAACAGGGAATCAGGGTACTGTGTCGAGGGAACATAGATGATCGGCGTGATGATCATCCAAAAGGGCAACACCAACGTGATGAATCGGCCAACATCCTGATAGAGCGAACCGATCGGCATCAGGAGGATACCCATTCCCAGCCCCAACAGGATCAAACCGAAAATTGCCACAGGGGCTAGCAAGATCGAAGCGTGAAGGGCGATTCCGAACCAGAGGAATGCGGGGATCAACAGGACCATCCGGATCGCGAGATTGAATAGCGTTTCACCCACCGCCACCAACAGCAAAGACTCGCGAGGAAATCGCAATTTAGCGATCATATTTTTATTGGCGTTGACGAGTTTACCGGGGGATTGAAACGCGTCGATGAAGGCTTGCCAGAGAATCATTCCGGTTAATATATAGACCGTGGAGTTGACTCCCGTATCGCCAATTTGGAATACGTTTTGTGACTTCAGAAAAATCCAGACAGCCGTGTTAGCGATCGGAGGGAGGAATGCCCAAAACAGACCTAGCATCGTTTGCCGATAAAGCCCTTTAAGATTGCGGACGAACAACCGCCAAGCCAGTTCTCGTCCCGCCATAAAGTCGTGATAGATTTCCCGGAATAGCTTGACAGGGGTCCGGATTTCGGACATCGACGAGTAGGTCACGCAAGGTTCATTAGCCAGATCGATCGATTCCATACTCAGTGCTACTGACGAATCCTCCGACAAGACGTCGGCGTCAGGTTGCTCTTGCGATGAAGTGGAATTCTCAGTCAAGGTTTGGCTGTCCTGTAATGCTAAACGAGGCCCGCACGAATCAGGTCGTGAAGGTGAACGGCTCCGACTAGTCGATGTTCCGCATCAACGACGGGAAGGGTGGTGATTTTCTTGGATTCCATAACCTTGATTGCATCGACCGCCAGCGATTCGGCTTGAATGGTCGTCGGTTCCGAACTCATCCAGTTGGCGACAGTTTCCGAGAGCGGTGTTTTGCAACGCTCCAGTGTTCTCCGCAGATCGCCATCGGTGAGTATGCCCTCTAATCGATGTTCATCATCGGCGACGATTGCCGCACCCAGTCGTTTTTCACTCATGATGACAATCGCCTCGCTGAGGGAGGCTGTTTTTTGAACGACCGGTAAATCGTGGCCCGAATGCATAAAGTTTTCGACAGTCGCCAACAGCCGTCGACCGAGGTTGCCGCCAGGATGAAAAAGGGCAAACTGTTCTCGGGTAAAACCTCGTAATTGCATCAGTGCTACGGCAAGTGCGTCGCACATGGCCAACGCCACTGTGGAACTACTCGTAGGTGCTAGTTCAATGGTGTCCGCTTCGGACTGAACCGAAACATCGATCGTCACGGTACTGCGGCGAGCCAATTCGCTGTGCGGAGAACCGGTCAAACAAACGATTGGGATATCAAACCGATGCATGTAGGGAAGAACAGAATTGACTTCCGCCGTCTCGCCACTTTTGGAGAGGGCTAAAAGAACGTCACCCTGAGTGACAATCCCTAAATCCCCATGGGCCGCCTCACCAGGATGGAGGAAGACCGCTGGCGTTCCAGTACTGCAAAAGGTGGCGGCCGCTTTGCGAGCGATGTATCCCATTTTACCCATTCCGGTAATGATTGCTCGGCCTTGGCATTGGAATAATAAATCGACTGCCTGCTGGACTTGATCGTCGATACGATCCGCCGTCTGCGCAATGGCCGCTGCCTCGGCACGCAACACATTTTGGACCGTGTCGCGGGTCGACTTTGAATCAGTCGTCTTTGGATCTTCGTTCGGAGGCATGCAGAGTCCGGAGAAAGTACGGTTTGCTGTTTGATTATAGCGCCTTTTTAGGGGCGAGATGGAATGGGAAATGGGCAACCCCAAAACGTTGTCGTTCGGGCTGCCAACGGACTGAGAAATCCGCACATTAGAAAAAACCCGACGTTCGCCAATCGAAACAGTCGGTTTAATCCACCTCTTCACACAAAACCGCAAATCTCGCATACGAGTCAGAGCGATGGATTGAAGCTGTCTGAGAAACGGATTGTCAGCCGAGACCGTACCAGGTCGCGGTTTCGCTCGATTAGATTGCGGGGTTTGGGGTTCTTCCCGGGGTTTGGGTCCTTCCTTAACCGGACACTACTGTTTTTTGATCCAGAAGTTCGACTGCGGGAAATGATTTTCCTTCGAGCATTGCAAGGCTAGCGCCACCGCCGGTGCTGACATGGGTTACCGCATCTTCGAATCCAAGCTGTGCGATCGCCGCAGCGCTGTCCCCTCCTCCAATGATGCTGGTACACGACGCATTGGCAATCGCCTGCGCGACCACTTTGGTCCCTTCGTCAAAGGGAGGCATCTCAAAGACGCCCATCGGTCCGTTCCAAACTACCGTTTTAGAATTTGCGATGATGGCCGCAAATCGTTGAGCCGTTTCTGGTCCGATGTCCAGACCCTCGAAACCCTCTGGAATGTTGCCGGCCTGAACGATTTTTTTATTGCAGTTAGCGTCGAATGCATCGCCGCAATGTGTGTCGATCGGCAGAATTAATTTTTCTCCACCTCGCTCAATCAGTTCTCTGGCCAGTTCCACTTTATCGGGTTCCACCAGACTGTCACCCACGGTACCGCCGGTGGCCAAAGAAAAAGTGTAAGCCATGGCCCCACCAATCAAAACGTGGTCGCAGATTCCCAACAAGTTGTTAATCACATTGATTTTGTCGGAAACTTTGGCTCCACCAAGAATGGCCACAAAGGGTCGCTCAGGAGTCGAGATTACCGAGCTGAGATATTTGATTTCTTTTTCGACAAGGGAGCCGACCACTTTCGGTTTTCCGGTCATCGCCTCGGGGACTGCAACCATTGAAGCGTCCGAGCGATGACAGGTCCCAAAGGCGTTGTTGCAGTAGATATCAGAAACCTCGGCGAGTGCTTTGGCAAAGTCGACATCCCCTTCTTTTTCACCGGGCTGAAAACGGAGGTTTTCTAAGACCAGGATCCCACCATCCTTCAGTGAAGCGACCTTTGATTGCGAATCACTTCCGACTGTATCGGCAGAGAAGGCCACTGGAGTCCCAACCATACGGGCCAGCTCGTCGGCAGCCGGTGCAAGGCTCATAGCGGGATTTGGGTGCCCCTTTGGACGTCCCAAATGACTGATCAGAATCAGGCGGCCGCCCCGATCGATCACGCTTTTGATACTAGGCAACGCCATTTCAATTCGGCGGTTATCGGTGATCTCACCGACATCGTTAAGCGGGACATTGAAGTCGACGCGCATCAGGACTCGTTTTCCGGTTACCTCAACATCGTCAATCGTCATCTTGCTCATGGTGTTACCTGTTTTTTTGGAAAGCAGCGTGGGGGTGTGTCGGAACAACCAATGGGCATCATCAGCTGCGTTGGTAATTGATTTACGACTCGCTAGATTCTGTAGACTTTACCCTTTTTTGGACGTCCGTTTCAATGGGGCCGAAGACTTCTTCGTGCCGTTGAATCGAAACGTGCAAGGCGTGTAACAGCCGTTTGGCAGTGTAGAAGTTCAGTACGGTGCGCTGCTGTATTTCCACCGGCTTGTCGTTGGACCCCATCGGCTGGGAGTTCATTCCAAAGTCGATAATGAGTTCCTCGGGCGATCCGGTCACGCGACAGAAATTTGCATAGCAACTCTTGGCATTAGATTCATCAACGGTCAGGGGGGAGGGTTGTTTTCCTGCTTCTTTCGCCATGGTGGATACCTTAAACTGTTGGGAACGTGGGGTAGATAAAAAGAGCATCCCCCAAATCGTCGTGATCGTCAATATAACCGAGTTATAACCCAGTGCGACTCGATGGAGCATTGTTGCGGTAGGAAAGGTTTGTGGTTGAATCACCAACGGGATTTGAGGCCAGATGAAGAAGATTTGTATTATTAATACGGGGGGTACGATCGGGATGCGGGCGGGTCCAAATGGTTTGCGACCGGAACCGGGATTCATCGAATCCCAACTCGCTCTAATGCCTGAACTGAGCAGTCCCTTGATGCCCGAAATCACGGTGAAAGAATACGATCCGGTGATCGACTCGTCCAATATTAGCATTTCAGATTGGTTGAAATTGGCGAACGACATTCAAGAGTCGTATGATCGGTTCGATGGATTCGTGGTGTTACATGGAACGGACACGATGGCGTACACGGCTTCGGCTCTTCCTTTCATGCTGCGAGGTTTGGGCAAGCCGGTGGTTTTGACGGGCTCTCAGTTGCCATTGAGTGAAGTCCGGAATGACGCTCGTGAAAATCTTAAAACGGCCATCATCCTCGCAGCGGGATATGAGATTCCAGAAGTCTGCATCTATTTTGGAGATCTCTTACTGAGGGGTTGCCGGGCCACTAAATTTAGTGCGACCAGCTTCAAAGCATTCGTCTCTCCTAATTATCCACCTCTCGGTTCGGCCGGTACTCGGATGGAGGTATTCGAACACCGTATTCTTCCAGTTCCTAAAGGAGACGGTCCCGTTGTCGAGCCTTTGAAATCTCAGGAAATAGCGACCTTTCGTTTATTTCCCGGCGTGTCAGTTGAGGTACTTGAGAATGTGCTCCGCCGACCCCTGAAGGCGCTGATTCTGGAATCGTTTGGGGATGGGAATGGACCATCGCAAAACATCGCATTCGTGGACTGCATTCGCAGGGCCTGCGACGATGGTATCTTGATTTTGAATCTATCCCAATGCAGTCAAGCAACCATTCATCAAACGGTCTATGAAACCGGTGCGGTAATGGAACAGGCTGGTGTCATTTCTGGATGCGACCTAACACTCGAGGCGGCGTTGGCCAAGTTGATGCACCTGTTCACCAAGCCGTTGCCGGTCGATGAGGTCAAGCGATTGATGCAACAGAGTCTGGTCGGCGAATTGACCGAACCGAAAAACTAGACCGAGGTCATTTCACGGCCGATCCGGTGAAGATGCTCAATAAATTATAACCGTTCACCCTGCCCTGCCCTGATTGGAGGTTTTCAGGAATCGCCAATCGAATAATAATGAAAGGGTTCCCTTTTTGTTTTCGCGTTACTGTAATTGTTTTAAATTTAGTTGTGAATCCATCGATGAAAAATATATATTGCCTTAATTCCATTTTCAGTCTTCTGATTATCGGCTGCCTGACAACTCAATCATTCGCCAACGGCACCGACGATGCCTTTGTGGGTAACGTTCGAACATCAGGGGAAATGTCTCACAAGGACGATCTTCCCTTGGGGATCGTCAAGGAGCAGCCCGCCGATGGCCGTTTTGTAAAAACAGATCAGGGATTCATGGTTCCCTATACGACGACGATTCCGGGAACCGAGGTAGAATTTGAGATGGTTCCGATCCCGGGTGGAACTTTCCTCATGGGGAGTCCTGAATCCGAAGATGATCGACGCTCAGACGAAGGCCCTCAGTTTCATGTGGTGGTGGAACCATTCTGGATGGGAAAACACGAAGTGACTTGGGCCGAATACAAAAAGTACATGGAGCTGGACAAACACTTCAAGTCGTTCCAACAGACCAAGACGCGACAGGTCAAAGACGATAACCAAGTGGATGCGATCACCGCCCCGTCCTCTTTGTACGATCCAAGTTTTACATTCGAAGCGGGGGAAGAGCCGGATGAACCGGCCGCCACCATGACCCAATACGCGGCCAAGCAGTACTCGAAATGGCTCAGTCTGTTGACGGGTGAATTTTACCGCTTGCCCTACGAATCCGAATGGGAGTATGCCTGCCGAGCCGGGACAACGACCGCTTTCTACTTTGGCGACGATCCCGACGAGCTGGAGGACCATGCCTGGTTTTATGACAACTCCGATGAACTTCGTCACACGGTGGGTGAACTGGAACCCAACCCCTGGGGGCTGCACGACATGTATGGGAACGTGGCGGAGTGGGTTTTGGATAAGTATTCCAAAGATCACTATGCCCAGTTCGCAGGAAAATCAGTTCCGGTCGACCAGGCTTTTGATGCGCCTGACGAAGTTTATCCACGCGTCCTACGCGGTGGCTCGTGGGAACTCGAGCTTGAGGATTGTCGCAGCGCGGCCCGGCTCGCTTCAGATGATGAAGAGTGGAAGCTGGAGGACCCCAACTTTCCCAAAAGCCCGTGGTGGTACACCGACACGCCAGGCCTTGGTAGTGGCTTTCGACTGATTCGGCCCTTGGCCGTTCCAGCTGATCGGCTGGCCAAAGAGGCCTTCTGGAAAGCGGATGTTGAAGAGATTATCGAGGATGCCAAGAACCGGATCACCGATAATGGTCGGGGTGCTTACGGGATCGTCGATCCTCAGCTTCCTAAAGCGATCGAGCAGATCGACGAGAACGACAAGTAACCGATTTTGCCAGAGTGATTTTGCAAGAATGATTCTTGGGTTTCTTGGACTAAGCCCTGCGTCCCAGGAAGAGAGTCAGCTAATTTGATGGGCGCCGATCTGCCTGATTTTTCTGGGATCGGCGATTAAATCGTTGCTTCCCCTCCGAACCCCACCTACGCTGTATTTTGTTAAAAACCAAGAGTAGAGGGGATTTCTGCATCAGGGTTGGCCGTGGTTGTGGGGTGGCCGTGGTTGTCGTTAATCGACTGGACCGATTGTCCCGAAAAGAGCGAAATCCACTGAGAACCATCAGCAGCAATCCATGAAAAGAGAGAAGGCGCCTAACATGTTACGCAATGTAACGAAAACCTACGCCGGCCTAATCACTCTAGCATACGCCGTGGCTTTGTTGAGCCTGCCGGCCGAAATCCTAGGGCAGGATATTGGTTTTAAGGATTGGACCTACGATTCTTATGGAACGACCGGGATAAATATTTTCAGAAACTACGGTACGGGTTCAAAAACCGGTGCTCCCGGCATGTCTAACTCCTTTAATCGATCCGGGATGAAGCTGGCAGAACCAGGCTGGCAGACGACCCCGGCCGGAAGCAATCACAGAATCAACGCAAATAATGGTAAGACTCAGTACAAGATGACTTACAACTTTGGTTACTCCGATGCCACATTTGGAACGGATGGGGTGTATAGCTTATTGGAAAATACAAATACAGGACGCAGTTTGTACAATATCACGAGTGACTGGCAAAAGAAATTTCAGGATCCCCAAGGGAATCAGACTTCCAAACCGATAGCCGACGCCAGCTCGGCCTTGAAGGCGGACTCTACGCCATGGCTGTCTGTGGCAGGTGCTAACAAGACAGGTGATGAGCTCTATCAGTACCTTATGAATCGGTCGGATCAATGGTCGTTGACGAATGACCAAGGTGATGTGATTAAACCTTGGGAGGATGGCGATGGTAAAAATCCTTATCGCCGAACCGCCGCCGCCCTTGGCATGAGTTACAACCTCACTCAACATAACCACCAGCCAACAGATCCTTTCGGAGGATATCATTACTCCAACAATTATGTTGTCACAATGTGGGTTGATGAGGACGCGTTTTATCGGCCAAACGCGAATCAAAATATCCTGAATTTGGACGCAGAGAGTGCCCCGTTTCAAGAAGATGGATTATTACCATCGGGCTGGAATCCCGAACAAGGTTGGGATCCAGCTTGGGAGAGTTCTTTAGTGGGGGTTAACTGGAAACCTGACGAATCTGGTCCGTACGAATCTTTCGGTGGTTTTTACCATGACTGGTGGAATGGTAATGATCCTCAGGGGAATTTTCCTTGGTCAGGGATAGGTTACACCTACGACTGGTATTATCAGAACCACAATACGGGAAAGGGGTGGGATGAGTACTGGACGCAGAAGGGACCTGATAGTCCTGATTACGGTGACTATTATTTCGGCCAAGGTATATCAGAATTTGTGCTGTTGCAGAGTAACCCGACGGCATCCCTCAAAGCTCAATTCGAAGTAGTCGACGTTCAAACGACCTACCAATACCTGGACGGTCAGAACGGTCCGTGGGGTTTTTCTGTGCCCGAACCGACGACGTTGACGATCTTCAGTATGGCCGTTCTGGCTGGGCTGGGGATCCACCGTCGACGCCGGCGTTCAGCGGACCGAATATAGTTGGTCGAATAAAATAGTTGGTCGAATAAAAAACGATTGAAAACGATTGAAAACGATTGGGCCGCCCCTTTTTTTGGTGTGTTGGTGATGCGTGCTGGGGTGAAGTACTGAATCGGCTTACTGCATGGCAGTGTGGTGAGACCGGCAAAGCGAACCAAGCGTAGCAGCGGGTTGCGCGGCCTCATCATTTGCGTGTGGTCGGTTACCCATTACCGAAGCTGGGTGGTGCACCATAGGCTCGGATCCTCAGCGATCGGCATCTCGGGACCGGTGGCCAGCGTTTGCCAACCGAGCTCGCGGTCGACGACCGCGTAAAAGAACCCAAGATTGGTATGCTCGTCGGTGTCCCATCCGTTGAGGCAGCCCGAGGGGATGAAGGCTCGGATAGAATATCCCGTTTTGGTCACCTCGCTGGCGATATTGACTTTGAGGCGGTTGATGGTCGGCGGATCGTCTTTGGAACGGTTGATTTTCAACATACTGGCAACCGGTGTCTCTTTGTTGGATCCACCACCCTTGGGTGTCAAGACGAACCAGTGACAGAATTTTGAGGCTCGATGGATGTTCTGGGTGTCTCGTGTGTCGACCCAAATTTGCAATCCGTCACTCTCCAGCAGCTGTGTCTCACGGCACCAGACCGATTGTTTTTTTCCGCTGACCGTGGCGTGCAACAGTAGGCCATCGGTGCGCCAACCCATCCGCACATCGGCAAAATGTCCGCCACCCTCTAAGACAGAGAAACAGGGGAGGCGATGGCTTGCAGGCAGTTCGAATTTGGCGGACCATTTTTCCTTGGATTCCAGACAGGGAAACCGGTACCGAAACAGCAGGTTTTTTGGGATTTGGGAAACGATCGAATCGGACATAGGATTTCAGAGAGGGTTGATGATTGAAACGGCATCGGTTGTCTAAGGGTCACTGGGTCAGGTGCTCTAGGTGTTCCTGCAAAAACTCTTTGAACTTGGGTTGCTTGACTTGATCGGGATGTTTGAAATTGATGCGAACCAGATCTTTCCCATTGACGTTGGTGACGCTGGGGTCGTCGGCCAGATCGGCCACTCTTCCCAAAGCTACCGTGTTTTGGGGACATGAAAGTTGCAGCCAAAGCGCGTCCGGCTTTTTAGTTTGAATACTGGCCCAAGGATCCTTCTGATCGGGCCGGTAGAGGTGGACAACCTGCTTGTTCTTCCACAGGATGCTTCCATCGGGTGAGATTTCCTGAAGTAGATTGTGCAGCACCTCCAGCACTTCAAAGTCCCACTGAACCTTGCGGCCGGTGGGGAAACCTTTTTGCATAAAGTGCCACTTCTGTCCCAGTTTCGCCCAAGGGGTGTGGTCATCGATATTCAATTCAACCCGCTTGATCCGGTTTTGAAAACTGGCGATGGCCTGATCCAAAAATTCCCAGAATGCGGGGATGTTGATCTCCTGCCACGAGTGGGCCCGAATCTCGATCTCCTGAAAACCGCTTTTGTTATTCAGGACGCGAACCCGGGGAGTGTTCCCGTAGATTGGCAGGTCGTCCATTTCATTGGCTGTTTGTAAGGGCAGTTGCTCGATCAATTCATCCCGCTTAAAGGTTCTTGGTCGCACGCGGAACTTCATCTTTAAAAGCCAAGCTTCGCCGGTGATCGCGTGAAAGAACCAGCCCTGCGACTTTTTGAGACCGGTGATCTCGACCACGGTCCGCTCGCTCCAGTTGGTTTCTCCAAAGCCCTCTTCGCGTTGGATGTAATCGGCGACTTCTTCCAATATTTTTCCGTCCCAATTAACCGGCTCGCCTTGGCGACCGACGCGGTCTTGAGTGTGCCAACGCCGCCCATCCGATTCCCAAGGCATTTTAGCCGATTTTCCGATGTCCTCGATGTCCATATCGTTCTTCCGCCATCGGTCGTCTCTGTTGGGATTGTATTCGACCCGCTCTGCGTAAGGTCCTGCTTCGAGAACGCTGGCTAGGGCATCTCCCGTGTAACTGGGTGGCTGTTCCGATTTGGGTTTCCGGGCTTGCTTGGCATATTGAACGATCATTTCCGGGGTGCCCTGCACCACGATGTGACCGCCGCCCATTCCGGCCTCGGGTCCCATATCGATCACCCAGTCGGCCGCCTTAATGATGTCTAGGTTGTGTTCGATCAAAACCACACTGTTGCCGATGTCGACCAATCGCTGAAGGACTTCCAGAAGCTTAGCAAGATCGTCAAAATGCAAGCCCGTGGTCGGCTCGTCAAGTAGATACAAGGTTCGGCCAGTGTCAGGGCGGGCGAGTTCGGCCGCCAGTTTAACTCGCTGGGCTTCTCCGCCGGAAAGGGTTGGAGCGCTTTGTCCTAGTGTAACGTAGTCCAGTCCAACGTCGCACAAGGTCTGTAGAATACGACGGATTTTTGGGATGTTTTGGAACAGTTGAACCGCTTCGCCGCAGGGCATCTCAAGAACGTCATTGATCGAATGGCCGTTGAAACGGACAGCCAGTGTCTCTTCGTTGTAACGCCGCCCTTTGCAAGAATCACACCGCACCCAAACGTCAGGTAGAAAATGCATTTCAATGCAGATTTGTCCATTACCTTGGCATTCTTCGCAGCGACCACCTGGAACATTGAAACTGAACCTGCGGGCCGTATAGCCGCGCAGTTTAGCGTCCGGCAGATGAGCATAAAGATTCCGGATTAACTCAAAGACGCCAGTATAGGTTGCCGGGTTCGAGGTCGGGCTGTTACCGAGGGGTGTCTGATCGACCCGAATGACTTTATTGATGTGTTCGATTCCGGTGATACCTCGATGGCCACCGGGACTGGTCGAGGCGCGATGCAATCGTTGAGCCAACGTGTTATAGAGTACGTCGTTGATCAATGAACTCTTGCCGCAGCCACTGGGGCCGGTGACGACGGTAAGGGTTCCCAAAGGGATTTGTACGTCGATCTCTTTGAGGTTGTTATGATGGGCGCCAAAGATATTGATTGTGTTGGCCAGCGGCCCAGTGGGGGGCCCCATTTCAGCGGCTGTGGGATTTGATTTTTTAGATTTGGATTTTGTCTTCTTTTTCTTCGTTGGGCCCGGTGGTGATGGAACGGCGAGGGCAGGGCGGCGATTCGTGGGAATGGGGATCCCCTTCTTGCCGCTCAAGTAGGGTCCGGTCACGGAGGCCCGTTTTTTGCCAACTTGGGTTGGCGTGCCATGGGCGATGATCTCACCGCCGCCGACTCCGGCCTTGGGACCAAAATCAAAAATATGATCGCTATTTTCAATGATTTCGCGATCGTGCTCGACGACGATTAGGGTGTTACCCAAATCTCGCAATCGATGCAGTGCCGATAACAATCGGGTGTTGTCGCGGGGGTGCAGACCAATAGTCGGTTCGTCTAAGACGTACAGAACGCCGCACAAACCGCTGCCCAATTGGCTGGCGAGGCGGATCCGCTGAGCCTCGCCATTGGAGAGCGATCCCGCCGTGCGTGAAAGTGTGATGTATTGCAATCCTACATCGTTCAGGAATTCGACACGATTGGTGATTTCACGAAGGAGTTCTCCAGCAATTTTAGATTCGCGGGCATCCAATTTCCAACTTTTAATTTCACGGGCCAGCTGTCCAAACGGCATCCGGCACAAGCCGTCAATGACATGGCCACGAAATTGTACAGCGCTGGCATCATCTCGCAGGCGACTGCCGCCACAGCTGCCGCATTCGACTTCGCCAATCAGCGATTGCATTTTCATTCGCAGTCCGGGTGATAAGCGAGAGGCTTCCTCGAGAGTTGGGTAAACCCCTTTAAATTGGAACGAGAAAACGACCTGTTTTTTGTCGACCACGTCGAACCAGCGATCGTTGGTGCCGTAATAGATGATCCGTCGATTACGGGCGTCGAGTTGGTTGAAGGGGACGTCCATCGGGATGCCGGTCGCTTCACACAACACCTTCAACATGACTTTGGAAAGCCGAGTATTTTGTTCCGGCCAAAGCCCAATTGCCCCTTCTTTCAAGGATAGTTCTGGATCTCGCATCACGATTTTGGGATCTGCGCCCGTTTGAGTTCCGATCCCTTCGCAATCATCACACCAACCGAGGCGGCTGTTAAAAGAGAAGTTGTGCGGAGAGAGCGCTTCGAAACTACGACCGCATTGCTCGCATGCTAGATGTTGGCTGTGGCGGATTGTGGTCCAATGGTTTTCGGGCACGTTTTCCTGTGGGATGGCGACCATCATCACGCCGACTCCCAGTGAAAGTGCCGCTTCGACACTATCGGCAATCCGGCCGTGTGATTTCTTTTGGACCACGACTCGATCGACTACGACCTCGACGGTGTGCCGGGATCGACGGTTGGGTGAGGGAGCCTCATCGATGGGGTAGGTGATGCCATCTAGTCGAACTCGCATGAAACCTTTGGCTCGGATCTCTTCCCACAGTTGATCAAAGGACTGCGACGAATCAAGAACTATCGGAGCCAGAAGAATCAACTTTTGACCGCTGGGATGTTGCATGATTTTGTCGACGATTTGATCACTGGTCTGAGTCCCGATTTTGATCGCGCATTCGGGGCAATAGCCAGTGCCTAGACGAGAAAATAGGATTCGCAAATAATCGTAGACCTCGGTAACGGTACCGACGGTTGAGCGGGGCGTCGAACCAAGATTCTTTTGCTCGATTGCGATCGCCGGTGAGAGCCCTTCAATCTGGTCGACTTTGGGTTTCTCCAATTGATTGACGAATTGCCTGGCGTAGGAACTAAGGCTTTCGACATAACGCCGTTGACCCTCGGCATAGATGGTGTCCATCGCCATTGAGCTTTTGCCACTACCACTGGGGCCACAGAAAACCGTCATCTTATCCCGAGCGATGTCGGCGTCGACTATCTTGAGGTTGTGCTGCTCCGCCGCCCGCACTTTGATTTTGGTCGAAATGGTAGGTTGTTTGACGGTCTTCCGTTTGCGAGCCGGCTTGACTTTGGTAACCGGCTTTTCTCCCATCGCCCGAGCGAGCGCTTGGCCGGTCATCGAGGCTTTGTTCTTGATGATTGTTTCAGGGGGACCCGCACTCACGATCTGGCCACCACCGGCTCCTCCTTCGGGTCCGAGGTCAATGACCCAGTCGGCCGTCTTGATCACATCCAAATTGTGCTCGACCACCAGCACTGTATTACCGGCCGCGACGAAGCCTTGCAGAACATTTAAAAGAAGTTGGATATCGGCAAAGTGGAGCCCGGTCGTCGGTTCATCCAGCAAGTAAAGGGTTTTACCGGTACTGCGTTTGACCAACTCACGGGCCAGTTTGATCCGCTGAGCTTCACCGCCCGAAAGCGTGGGTGAGGGTTGTCCAATTTTTAGATAATCCAGCCCAACATCCTGCAGTGTTTTGAGTTTGTCGTAAATTTTAGGAATGTTTTCGAAAAAGACCATCGCCTCAGCAACGTCCATGTTGAGGACATCAGCGATTGACTTGTCTCGGTATTTGACCTGCAGGGTTTCACGATTGAAGCGTTGTCCTTGGCACACTGGGCAGGTGACCCAGACATCCGCCAAGAAGTCCATTTCTAGTTTGTTACTGCCGTTCCCTTCACACGCTTCACAGCGGCCGCCTTTGACGTTGAAGCTGAATCGACCTGGCTTGAAGCCTCGCTTCTTAGCATCCGGTAATTGCGTATAGAGCTTGCGAATCTCATCAAATAACTTGATATAGGTTCCTGGGTTACTGCGAGGGGTTCGCCCGATCGGAGATTGATCGATGGCAATCAGCTTATCCATCAACTCGAGGCCCTGAAGCTCCTTATAATATCCAGGGTCGCCAATCCCGCGGTTTAGTTTTTCTCGCAAGGCTTCGACCAGAATGTCATTCACGAGTGAGCTTTTGCCACTGCCACTGACGCCTGTTACACATACGAACATACCCAGCGGGATTTCAACATCGATCCCTTTTAAGTTGTTGTGTTCGGCCCCCAAGATGCGGAGCATTTTATCCGGGTTTGGAGAACGCCGCTGTTCCGGAATGGCAATCGTTTTATTACCGCTAAGGTATTTCCCGGTGACGCTATCTTGAGAGGAACCAATGTCTTGAGGTGATCCTTCGTAGACGACATGACCTCCGTGAACACCAGGACCCGGACCAAAGTCGATGATGTGATCGGAGGCTCTCATCGTGTCTTCGTCGTGTTCTACCACGACCACGGTGTTGCCGAGATCGCGAAGGTGTTGCAACGTACCAATGAGCCGATCGTTATCGCGCGGATGCAACCCGATCGAGGGCTCATCCAAAATATAGAGGACACCCACCAGCCCAGCGCCGATCTGGCCGGCCAAGCGAATCCGCTGACTCTCGCCACCCGAGAGTGTGGGCGCAGTTCGGTCAAGTGTTAGGTAGTCGAGTCCTACATTCAAAAGGAAACCCAAACGGTTGCGGATCTCTTTGACGGGTTCGACCGCTACCAAAGCACGCGTTGCGTCCAATTCCAGTGAACTGAAAAAATCAAAAGCCTCGGCGATCGACAATTGACAGATGTCTGGCAAGGCAAGGCTGGCTCGATCCGCAAAGGCCGGATTACTGGACTGTAAACGGAAGTGCCGGGCCTGTTCATTCAGGCGCTTTCCATCACATGAAGTGCACTTCATTTCGTCCATGTACTGTTCGAGCTGCCGTAATTTTGGAGCGCTTTTTGTGTTTCGGTACTTTTCGTCCAGTTCGGGGATGATCCCGGCAAATGTGCCCCCGTATTTCATTGGCGAGCTTCCACCTCGCCAAGTGTAAGTGATATGCAAGTCCCCTGTTCCATAAAGCCAAACCCGTTGCAATTCAGCTGGAAGTTCTTCCCAAGCCGTTTCGAGGAGAGTGCCTTCGGGTAACTCTTTCAAACGCTCGTAAGTCCCGGCGACACCCTTGTAAATATGACGACGCCAACGGCCGAGATCTTTCCACTTGCCAACCAGCTGAATGCAGCCTTGCTGGAATGACTTACTCGGATCTGGGATAAGCAATTCCGGATCAAATGTGAAAACGTCACCCAATCCGTCACAGTCATCACACATACCCTGTGGGCTGTTGAATGAAAACATCTGAGGAGTCGGGGGGGTAAAGCTGATCCCGCAATCGGCGCATGCGTAGTCCGAGGAATAAACTCGACCTTTCGGTTTTCCACGGGCGCGTGAACGGCTGGGCGCCTCGGCAGGTTCGGTCTCTTCATCATCGGTTGCGATGATCAGCGTCCGCTTCCCAATTTTCAATCCGAGCTCAACCGCCTCACTCAATCGTGCTCGAATACTAGGGCCCGATTTAAGACGGTCAATCACGACTTCAATATCGTGACGCTGCTGACGCTCCAGTTGGATATCGCTCGTTAGCGAACGAATCTCTCCATCCACTCGAACTCGTGAAAATCCCTGTTTCAATAAATCTGAAAACAGGTCGCGGTGCTCACCTTTTTGGGCTCGAATAATGGGAGCGAGAACGGAGTACTCAGTCCCTTTAGAGATTTGTAGAATACTACCAATGATTTGGTCGCGCGACTGAGCTGAAATGGGTTGGTCGCATTTGGGACAGTAGCCTTGACCTGCACGAGCGAACAGGACACGAAGAAAATCGTAAATTTCCGTAATGGTCCCGACGGTGCTGCGGGGGTTATTGCCGGATGATTTTTGAGAGATTGAGATCGAAGGACTTAGTCCCGAGATCAAATCCACGTCCGGCTTAGGCATCTGGCCTAAAAATTGACGCGCAAAGCTTGACAAGCTCTCGACGTATCTGCGTTGCCCTTCGGCAAACAGCGTGTCAAACGCGAGCGAGCTTTTACCACTGCCACTCACACCCGTGAGGCAGATCAATTTATTGCGAGGTAATATTAGGTCGACGTCACGCAAATTATGTTCACGTGCGCCCTTAATCGTTATGTCCGAAGCTGGCATCTCTAGGCGACGATTCCCATCCATAGCGCACGTTGTAATCAAAAAACGAACCAAGCATTCTATCAGCGGAACCGCATCGTCTCTACCGCGCCACCAAGACACCTAGGATTTTTGGGATCGCCGCTGTTGGGGCGATTTAAGGCAGTCATTCGGCCAACCATGCGATTCAAGGGGTGCGTGGAGATGGGTACGCGGGGTCGGAAGTCATGACCGACTCAACCAAAAACCTATCTTTTCTATCAATTTGTCTCCTTTTCAAGCCTTTCTGGTTAGGGAGCGGTGAATTGGGATTTCAGACAATTTGCCACTTGTTCTTTCAGTGCCGATGTGGCGTACCGACCCGAACTTCTTTTTTTTGATAAATTCGATTTCCAAGTTCATTCCGAGGGTCCAGTAAATTCCGGAGCTGGGCTGACCTTCGGGTTTCGGGAAGTTAAACTGTTGACGTTGGTCAAAGGCCGATGATGCCTAGCTTACGGCCGACCTTTTTAAGTTTTATGTCTCAATATCGGAGAGTTGGATGCGTTCGCTTTTTATAGTTAACCGTGGCTTATTATTTTTGCAGGTGGGTTTGGTCATTGCGATGATCACCCCGTTGGGATGGTCTCAGGATGCCAATCGCTCGGACTCAGCTAAAGCGAACTCGGGAAAAACCGTGGTTTTGTTCGACGGTGGGTCGTTGGATCATTTTGAGGGATACAAAAGTAAAAAAATTGGGGCCGGCTGGAAAAGTGAAAACGGGGAATTGGTTTTTGATGGCTCGGGTGGTGGCGATATCGTGACCAAAGAGTCGTTCGATAATTTTGAGCTGACCTTCGAATGGAAGGTCACCAAAGGGGCAAACAGCGGGGTCATGTATCGGGTATCGATGGGAGATGGGGCTCCGTATCTAAGCGGTCCCGAATTTCAAATACTGGATGACGCTAATCACAATGATGGTCGGAACGAAGCGACTTCAGCCGGCTCTTTGTACGCTCTTTACAAGCCTGATGGGAAACAGCTAAAGCCCGTCGGGCAGTGGAATCAATCCAAGATCATTCTCGACGGGAATCACGTTGAGCATTGGTTGAATGGCAACAAAGTGGTTGATGCCGAGCTTCACAGTGATGATTGGAATGAACGAGTTGCTGGCAGTAAGTTTAAGAATTGGGAAAAGTTTGGCCAAAATAAAGGGGGCCGAATTTGTTTTCAGGACCATGGCGATGAGGTTGCTTTTCGCGACATCAAAATTAAAAAATTGGGGTCTCAATAACCACCAATTTTCGGTTGTTGATGACTAAGGTTTCTAAGATTTTCTGGCGATAATATGAAACACTCTCGCAATCCGTGGGAAGGCATTTTCCCACTACCGTTGACGAGCATGGAGCAGTTTCATTTACTCGACGAACATCCTGAGTACTCCAACAGCACATTTGCCAAGTTCGAACTGGAGGGGATGATTGACCCGATTTTCGCGCAAAAAGCTTTGGATCTGGCTGTCCAACGTCATCCCATTTTGAACGCTCGGATTCAATGTAAAGGGCGCAAACGGTGGTGGGTATGGGTTCCTGATTCTCGGTTAACGACGGATTGGAGTCGTCAGGGGTTGGATCACGGACCTTCCCGAACGTTTGACATGGCCCAAGAACCTGGAGTTCATGTGTATGCCGGCATCAGCCCGACATCGACGTTGGTATTGTTTCACGGGCACCATTCCACCTGCGACGGTTTGGGCGGGATTCAATTCACTACGGATTGGTTGCGGATCTATGATAATTTAGTTCGGCACAGGGAGCCACTCGAAGGGTTGCCCGTCTTGGCTCCAAAAATGCTGTTGCGCCGAAACCATTTGCGTTTGTTCAGTAAGCGTTACTTGCAACATCTTTGGAAGCAGCCGATCGGTTTGTTCGGAGCCGCCAAATTTATCTTTCGTAAGATCAGACCGCTTTATCCTGTGCCGCAAGAGAGGGAAGGATGGAATGGTGTGACGCAGCCCGCCATCATCGGACAATGGGTCGAGAGTACGGTGACCGCCCGATTGCGACAGCAGGCACTCGAACAAAACGTCACCTTCAACTCTCTTGTGATGACGGAGTTTTTTCTGTGTTTGCAGGATTGGAGAAAGGTTGAAATGGGCCAGGATGGCCGCGATTGGATTCGTTTGATCGTTCCAATGAGCATCCGGGATATCTCGGATCGTCGACAGACCGCGATCAATCGCGCCACGGTCGTGCAGGTCGATCGGTGCGGTCGAGATTTTGAAGAGCCGGTTCGATTGCTGGCACGACTCGACCGAGAGATGGAGATTATCCGGCACTGGCAGTTAGGTAAAATATTTAATTTGGCCATTCGCGCAATGGCAGTGATACCGGGCATGTTAGCTCGATCCGCGAGAAATCAGAAATGTCGTGGAACGGCGGTTTACACCAATCTTAGTGAACCGGTAGGTCGTTTAGGCCTGACCCCAAACGGAGACTCAGTAGAAGTGGGACACATGCGGCTCAAGTCCTTTGACTACGTCGGGCCGATCCGCCGGGGAACACCGATATACGTCTCGATTCAAAAGCATCTAGAGCGAATCCGTATATCAATGCATTACGATCCCCGAATCATCGATGCTGAACAGGCTCGCGAATTGTTGTCCCGCTTTCGAAACCGTTTAGAGAGACTGTCCGAATCGCCGCCGTAAAAGTCAGTCGCTATTTGTCAGGATTGGCCTTGGAAAGCTGTTCCATTGCCTCTTTGGCTTCTGCCGGGGCATCGCTGACATGCGATTCGATAGCATCCAAAACGGCATCCGACTGAAAACCAAGTTTTCCCAGTGACTGAATAAGCCGAGGGATACCCTCGCCACGCGGATCGGAACTGTCCTCAGCAGCCAATACTTCTAACAAGATGTCGGCTGCTTCTTCTCCGCCATCCGAAGCGGCAATCGATCGACAGGCAGCCATTCGGGTCACGGCCCGCGCAGAGTCCAGATCCAATTCTGCCTCCACTTCGGATTGATCGGCGGCCTCGACGTCCAACAGGCCTTCGAAGGCGACAGCCCTTAGATACGGTAACCCCGCCACGCCAAATCGAGCGAACGGTGTCAGTATTTTTGCCGGTTGTTTTTCAAAGGACGAGAGTAACGCCGGATTTCGATTAATTTCATCGACGATTCGCCGGATCGATTGCGGGTTTGATTCTGAGATCGCGAGCAAGCAGATGAAGGCAGCCATTCGGGTTCGTTTGTCAGTCGACTTAATATGCGGGTCGAGCTGGATCGCCATATGACTCGCGAGTGGCCCGTAAGTTTTTAAACGATTGCAGGTCTTGATGATCGTAGCTGGTTTATTGGAGAACAGACCCGTTCCGAGTTTGGTGATTTCAGCCCGTTTGCTTTTCCTTTTTTTGATTTCTGCATTTTGACGTCGAATCCAGCTCTGCTCGGCCTTGGAAAACTGCTTGAGATTGAACTTCATCTCTTTGCCTTGGGCATTGATGATGGCCGACGAGCCTGCCACCGATTGCAACTGGCCGACAACGACAACCGTACCGTCCTCTGCAAGGAATTCATGATCGAGCGTGTAAGACTGATTGATTCCCCCGATGGGAAGTTCATCCTGAGCAGCTGCCATCGAGATGCAGAGCAAACAGGTGATCAAAACGTAATGTTTGGTTTTTACGAGATTAGAGAAGTTCATCAGCATGGGTTCTCCGGAGTGTTGTAACCAGCCTTAGCTTACCAAAAAAGAACGTGACATATAAACGCCGATATGACCGCCTTGAAAATTCGAGACAATAAGTTTCGTTAGCTATCGCTCGCTTCCGATAAATTCTTTCGATTTCCTCTCGAGTTTTAAAGGGTCAGCCGATTTTTTCTGTTTCCTGATATTCAGGCGATATAGATCAATAAGATACTCTTTGGAGACTTCTTCGCATTTACTGCTGACGTTCTCGACCGTCTGGTTAGAAAAGAAGAGGGGAAGGGAAACGCCCCAGTATTCTGAATCATTGTGAAATAGGTCCCAAGATTTGGAGAGTGACGGGATTGAAGTTTCTTGAGTTAATTGTTGCCCCTTCAATGGCCCCGATAGCGCAATCCCGGTGAGAGCATCCCAAACTGATTTGGTTTGCGCATCCGTGAAGCCGGCGGAGTGAGAAGAAAATTCAAGTGTTTGATCATTCAACCGACGGTGGAAGATGGTGGCCGTACCCGTATTTTCCTGAAAGGCAATCACGATAGGCTCGTCGGCATAGGAGTCGTTCACGATGGGTTCCAATGTCAATTGATCGAATCGCCAGGCTTTTGGAGGGTAACCTGGTTGGCAAACCCCAACGAGGTACTGTCCGAGCCTTCCTTTATAACACCCCGACTCGTAGAACCTAGACAACGGGGGCAGCACCATGACCGTAGTGAGGGGATGTTTCTCTTTCCAGCTTTTCCACTGGGTCAGGACCGAAGGTCTGGCTTGCAAGGTCTGTCCATCGAGTTCTCCTTCCATCGCCCTTCCCAGCAACTGACTCCATAGTGAACCGGTTGCTTGGTCTTGCATGATCACTCCTCGTTCCCAGAGCATTCCGGACACGTAAAATGTGGGGTCTTCTTCGCTGTCTTGCAGCCTTCGGTCATACACGATGCCGTTAAAACCGAGCTCTCACCAGGTGACTAAGATCGGTTCGCCACCAAGGTAGTCATTGATCAGTTCTCGCTTGGGCCCGGTCAGTTGGTTGATCGGATAGGCTCGATGTTCTCCATTGACTTCGACTCCAAGTACTAAGTCCTCGTCCGCCAAAAAGTCTTTTTCATTGAGTTCCCCAGTCCGCTTGACCTCAGGCTCGATGATGGGGGTTTGAACCACCCCTGCCATGAGTGGGTTGAATGGTGGGTGCGTGGAAGCGACTTCTGATGGTGCCCTTTGGCATCCAGGGAATAGCAGAAATAAGACCATGCACAAAAGCGTTAGAATGGACAAGTTTAACCAGTGGATGGCGAACTTTTTTTCGGGCTGTATTGGGTTGAGAATGGGCATGCCGATAAGCCTGATATCTTCGATTGAAGGGCTGTGTGGGAATTCGTTATTCATCTACTAGCCTTTTGTGATTCAAGTCCCGATCCAATCTGTGGTTGTCCATTGAGTGGAAAGGCGTGATGGGGGTGGCAGGTCCCTCAATCTTCTCAGAGGACCTGTAAAATGTGATTGATATTCTCGAACGTGACGGGTTGAATAATTCCCTTTTCGGTGATGATTGCGTCGATGTAGTCTGCCGGTGTCACATCAAAGGCCGGGTTGTAGACTTCGATTCCGTCGGGTGCCGTTTGCCGCCCGAAACCGTGGGTTATTTCTTCCGGTTGACGTTCTTCAATTGGGATTTGATCCCCGGACTCCAACGACAGATCGAACGTACTACTGGGAGCTGCAACATAAAAAGGGATTCCATGAGCTCGTGCCAAAACTGCTACTGAATAGGTCCCGATCTTATTTGCTGAGTCGCCATTTGCCGCAATGCGATCCGCTCCCGTCACGACCGCATGAACACGTCCCTCTTTCATCACCTGAGCCGCCATGGAATCACAAATGAGCGTGGCCTGAATTCCTCGCTGCATCAACTCCCAAGCTGTGAGTCGAGCCCCTTGTAATAACGGGCGAGTTTCATCGACAAAAACGTGCAACTCTTTTCCCATATCTTGAGCCGTAAAAAAAACACTGAGGGCAGTGCCGTATTCGGCCGTCGCCAAGCCACCTGCGTTGCAATGGGTGAGGACGCCATGGACATCTTCTCCCAATAGCTTGGCACCAAATTGACCAATTGAACGACACATTTCACGATCCTCCTGATGAATCGTTTGAGCTTCTTCCAGCAGTTTCTGTGTGATCTCGGTGAGTTCAAGTTCGCCTCGTAGTGAGTGGCAAAGTTGCTGCATGCGATTCAGTGCCCAAAAAAGATTGACAGCGGTTGGACGACTGGATGCAAGGTACTCGGCTGTTTGTTGTGCAACTCGATAATACTCCCCTTCATCTTCGTGATTTGTTGATTGTAAACCGATGACAAAACCATAAGCGGCTGCGATCCCGATGGCCGGGGCCCCTCGGACCCGCAGCATCTTGATCGCTTCCCAAACCGTGCTGACATCTCGGCATTCCAAGTATCGCACCTCAGATGGCAGCAAGGTTTGGTCGATCATCACCAAATGTCCTGTGACAGCGCAGCCTGACCATGATAGTGTTTCAACGGCGTTATCAGCGGACATGATCATCCAATCTCAGCGATTTCCGGGCGGCTTCGAAATCAAAGCGAGGCTTGAAGTTTTTCATTCTTAGCCGCAATCTTACCGACTAGCTTTTCTTTAAATTCAGCCAATGCAAGCTGCAGTGATTCATCCGCAGTGGCCATGATTTGAACCGCAAACAGACCAGCGTTTCGGGGACCGCCCATTCCCACGGCCATCGTCGCAACCGGGACATCGCCGGGCATTTGGGCGGTCGATAGTAAAGAATCTAAGCCGCCTAGATCAGCTGTTGGAACGGGCAATCCGATGACCGGTAGTGTCGTGTGAGCCGCGACCACACCCGCGAGGTGGGCGGCACCTCCGGCGGCAGCAATGATCACTTCCAATCCTCGCTCACGTGCTGTCAAGGCATACTCAGATACGACATGAGGTGTGCGATGAGCGCTCATCACGTGGACTTCGTAGGCGATATTGAACTCGTCCAAAGCCTTAGCAACCGCGTTGATTTTTGGCCAGTCACTGTCGCTGCCCATAACAATACCGACTCGTGCCGATGTAGCATTCATATTGAAAATTCTCTTAATGGATAATGATTGGCCTAAGACTGGCCGGGACTAAAATGAACGCAGCAAACCAGACTGCATCTCTAATAAACTAAGAGATTTGGAAGAATTTTCTATCCCCTTAAAATAGTGGTTTCCTTTTTATTACCGCCTGATTTTTATTCCTGCGTGGAGGCGAGGCCCGGAAATCACGGGATGACCCCAGTAAATCGTCTTATCTTCTGAGTTTTGCGTGGCCTTATGTGCATCGTTTCATCGATCGATATAATTAGGTTTCGCCCCCTTCGGGTGTGTCGTGTTAATGCCTTGCTCCTACACCGTCAGTTTTAACATCATGCCAAAATTATCCGATCGCGTTACGAACCTCCCCGCCTCACCGATTCGAAAACTGGTCCCTTTTGCGGATGCTGCCGAGAAACGTGGGCTCCGAGTTTATTATCTCAACATTGGCCAGCCTGATATTCCCACTCCTCCTGAATTCTTTGCTGCCGTCGATAACAGCGAAATGGCCGTATTGGCTTATAGTCATTCGGCTGGTAACGAGTCTTTAAGGAAGCAGATATCCAATTACTACGGCCGGTTGGGGTACGATATCAAAACGGATCAGATCATTGTGACCACGGGTGCTTCGGAGGCTCTCAATTTTATTTTTGCGTCGATCACCAACCCCTTGGACGAAATCATCGTTCCCGAGCCTTTTTACGCGAACTACAATTCATTTTCGTTGGCCAAAGATGCCAGGGTGGTGCCGGTCACCACGCATATCGAAAACAACTTCGCATTGCCTTCCTTGGAAGCATTTCGAGAAAAGATTAATTCACGGACTCGAGCCATATTGATTTGTAATCCAGGGAATCCAACCGGAATTCTCTATGATCGAAAAGAGCTTGATGGCTTGCGAGACTTGGCCAAAGAGCATGATTTGTTCCTGATTGCCGACGAAGTTTATCGAGAATTCGCCTATGATTCTTCAGAACATCTTTCGGTTCTAGGCTACCAAGGAATGGACCAGAATGTAGTGGTTGTCGATTCCGTCTCCAAGCGGTTTTCGGCCTGTGGTGCTAGGATCGGATGCGCGATCAGTCGCAATGAAGAGTTGATGAATGCGGTCATGAAAATGGCACAGGCACGTCTTTCTCCACCCACGTTCGGGCAAATGGGAGCCGAAGCAGCTTATCAATTGCCCGAGTCTTATTTCACGGAGGTGGTGAAGGAATATGCCGGACGGCGTGATGCGCTAAAAGAAGCATTGGATGAGATCCCCGGCGTTGTTTGTCCTGACATCAATGGCGCGTTTTATGCGATGGTACAATTGCCGGTTGATAGCGCCGACGATTTTTGTCGTTGGATGTTGGATGATTTTGAGCACGAAGGAGCGACGGTCATGCTGGCGCCTGGGGCCGGATTTTATGCGACGCCCGGCAAAGGCCTCAATCAAGTGCGGATAGCCTATGTTCTTAAAGAAGATGAATTACGGGCCGCTATGAAATGCTTGGCCGCAGCGTTGACCGCTTACCAGGCCCGTAACCCGTAGCTTTGGCGGTTGGGGTTGCAGGCGTTGGCCGATTTCACCGACTCTGCTTAGCCCAAGTCTTTGTCTGACTTATTTTCACCCACTCGAACACGACTTCGGTCGAGTTCGTTTTTCTCGTCCGAAGAACCTCGTTTTTCCAAAACCATCCGAATGGGGATTTCGCCAAAGCTTAGCGTGTCCCTCAACACGCCCAGTAAGTACTTCCGATAAGATTTCGGAAACGCATTGGGATCGTTGCATTTCAAGACGATGGTGGGAGGCTGAACTCCGATCTGAGTTGCGTAATAGATCTTGGGACGCCGCCGATTGGCAATTGGTGGTGGGTGATGCTCGAGAGCTGCCTGGACGATCTTGTTTAGTTTTGGCGTCGCCACCCGGTCCAAAGATTGTTTGTAAATCATTTGAGCGTGATTCAACATCTTTTTGACATTCCGACCGTCCTTGCCAGTGATGAAAGCAATGGGCGCATTCCAGAGAGAGCCAAAATTGTCGCGCAAATAATCAGCCCACCTTTCGGTAGCCATGTGGTCGGCCATCAAGTCCCATTTGTTGACTACCAGTATGCAGGGTTTGTAATAAGACTCAATGTAGGAGCAAAGCTTGCGGTCGACCTTGCTGATGCGTTGGCTGCAGTCAAACATCATTAGGATCACGTCGGCATGCCGGATGGTGCGATGGGCACGATGGGTTCCGTAGAATTCTACGTCGGTTCGTACGCTTTTACCTCTTCGCAAACCGGGCGTGTCAATGGCCACGAATGATTTACCATCAATCTCAATTCGAACATCGACGCTGTCTCGCGTCGTTCCGGCAACTGGACTGACAATCATTCGGTCTGATTCCGTGATCGTATTGATCAACGTACTTTTGCCAACGTTACGTCGTCCGACCATTGCCAGCTTCATTTCGGGAGCTTCGATGTCTTTGGCTAGGCGAGCATCGGCTGAAGGGAGGTTCTCGAGGATGGTGTTCAACAGGTCCGATTTGTGCCGATTATTTTTAGCACTCACCGCAACAGGTTCGCCCATTCCAATTTTGAAAAATTCATTGGACTGAATTTCCCAATTTTCCCCATCACACTTATTGGCGACCAAGAAGACGGGCTTCTCAAGATTCCGTAACCGACGCGCAACGGATTGGTCCAACGAAGTGAACCCATCTCGGGCATCAACGACGAACATCAATACATCGGCACCCTGAATTCCGAGTTCAATCTGCTGTTCAATTTCTTCGTCCAATTCATCGACGTCGTTAATGCCAATACCGCCCGTGTCCACAATCTCAAAATAGCGGTCTTTTTCCTGCAGCAGGAAAGTCATTCGGTCTCGTGTCACTCCTGCCATGTCATCAACGATTGCCAATCGGCGGCCGGCCAGCCAATTAAATATGCTGGATTTGCCAACGTTAGGGCGTCCGACGATCGAGATTTGGGGTATCGACATACTAAATTATGGCGTTTCCTAGGGTGCGGAAACTGGAAAAACGGTCGAAGAAGTGCCAAACTGACTGGTCAGCAGCGGGAAGATTTTTTCAAATGATAGCCGAAACTCAAACTTCGGTGACGGGCTAAACCATTGAACATCCCAAAAGAAGACAACAAAACCTTGGAGCAAGAACGGTTAGCGAAGCTGGTGCGGCAGCGTCTTGGAAACCTGCGCCAGTTTGGAGTAACCCATCTCCCCCGATCCACGGGTCAGTTTGTGCTCGGCACATCCGACCCAATACCCTCAATTGATTCGGCTGCACCGGCTGCTGGCGAGGTGATCGCGCCCACTTCCGAAAGTTCCACTTCGGAGGAGGTGCGGGGTTTGCAGTCCGGGAACCAAGAGCGTGGCCTACGTAACGCAGGCCATCGGGAAGGTGAGGTAGCCGCCCTCACCGGGGAGGTCTCTGCAAAGAATGGTTCCCCGCTCAAGGTGGAGGCTTATCCGGAATCGATGGAAATATCCGGACGCAGGCGTGAACTGGATATTCTTTCCCGACAGGTATCGGAATGCCAAAAGTGTGATGAATTAGCTCGTTGTCGAACGCAGACTGTTTTTGGTGTTGGAAACCCGGGTGCCCGTTTGTGTTTTATCGGAGAGGGCCCCGGAGCGGATGAGGACCGCCAAGGAGAGCCATTTGTGGGAGCGGCTGGGCAACTGTTGAATAAGATCATTACCGCGTCTAAAATGCGTCGCGAAGACGTCTACATCCTTAATACCGTCAAATGCCGTCCGCCTGGAAATCGAAACCCCTCGGATCAGGAGCTGGAAAATTGCTGGCCATTTGCCGTTCGGCAGCTGGAGATTATGCAGCCCGAGTTTATCTGTTGTTTAGGCAGTGTGGCCGCTCGAAAGCTCCTCAACACAAAGTCGTCGATTGGACGTCTGCGGCAGAATTTTCATCAATATCGGGGTAGTCGGGTCCTGGTTACCTATCATCCTGCTTATTTATTGCGTAATCCATCAGCTAAAAAGCCCGTTTGGGACGATATGAAGATGTTGATGCAGGCGATGGGGATTTAGTCGCCTAGGGGGTGAAACCGCTCGGAAACGCTCCATTCGGACATGAGTTCCGAAAGATTAACCTGTTTTTTAGGTATCGGAACAATCGTCAAATTCCGGATCAGTTCCGCATTAACCCCAAAGATAACGACTAAAAAAGCTAAATTTCTTGCTGCGCTCATAAGCGGCAATTAACATTAAGAACGGATTCAAATTTAGGTCGAAATAGGTCTGCAACGAGAAACTTGCTGCAGGCTGTTAACAACGGGAAGCGTTACTTATGAACGTGCGATCAAACGCCTCTGATGGGAGAAAATACCAAATGGCTAGTCGCCCATATCGGTTTGCAATCATGACAATGGTGATTGTTAGCCTTACTTTTATTAGTTCGGTCGGATTTTGTCAGAACCCCCCTGCTGAACCAGGTTCGGGTGGAATTGAAATCGATCCCAACGGGGTGCTTAGATCCCGAACAGTGATTGACCAATCTGGCAAACTAACGCGACAGCGATTGAACGCTGCCAAGCGTGCTTTGAACGAAGAAGTTCAAACCAAAAGCCCAATGCGTAAGATTTCGCTGAACCGACTTGAGGCGGAAATCAAAAAGCTGAAAGCATCTGGCCAACCGATCCCAGAGGAAATGAAATACATGGCCGGTTTGAACCGGGTGTCTCATGTCTTTTATTTCCCTGAGACAAAAGATATCGTTTTGGCGGGCCCCGCCGAAGGGTTCTTTGTTAACGGTAACAACCGTGTGGTCGGGATGGAGAGTGGGCAGGCCACTTTGCAGTTGGAAGACATGATCGTTGCTCTTCGAGCGTTCGGACCAGAGAGTCGACCCGCTGGAATGATTTCATGCTCGATTGACCCGACCCAGGAAGGCCTGCAAAGAATGAAGGTTGCCATGTCTGAAGTGCAGCGTAACTTTCGACCTGGTGATGAGCGTCAAGTTGTTGAAATGTACAAGAATGCTTTGGGACTCCAAAACGTAACCGTGAAGGGAGTTTCACCCAACACCCACTTTGCTCGGGTCATGGTTGACGCGGACTACCACATGAAGTTGATGGGAATCGGTCTGGAGAAGCCTCCGGTGAGAATCACTAGCTTTATTGAAAAAGCAAAGCCCAACACGGTTGGTAAGAACTCATTGCAACGATGGTACTTCGAGCCCGATTACAGCTATGTCAAAGTCTCGGCTGATGAGACTGCCATGCAGCTAGACGGTGGCGGAGTCAAACTGGTTGGCGAAGACGAGCGAGTCAGCGCTCAGGGACAGCGATCTGGTACCGGTGGAATGAACCGAGCGAGTCAGAGTTTCTGTCGCTCTTTCACTAAAATGTACAATTCGCTCTCAGAGAGAAATCCACTCTACGCTGAATTGCGTAATCTGATTGATATGTCCGTTGCTGCGGCCTTTATCCAAGAAATGGACATGTATCAGGACGCCGGCTGGAATATGGAAGTCTTTGGCAGTGAAGAGGCCTACCCAGTTGAGAAATACTCGGCGCCGAAACATGTAGAGCCTGCGGTTAACGCGGTTTGGAAAGGCAATTTCTTCATGACCCCAATTGGTGGTGGAGTGCAATTCCAACCTCGAGTTGCCATCTCTTCGAAACACATGACTGTTGATGAAAAAGGTGATGTGTTAGCCGCCAAGAAAGAGAACCAAGTTGGCGATCTGGCGGATGGCCAGTGGTGGTGGGATTAATTTCCACAGGATTCGATTAATAAGGAAAAGCGGTCCCCTAGGGCCGCTTTTTTTTTGCGATCGGTCCCCCTTGCTCGCCGCTTTGACGGGTTCGACCTGGTCGAGCCCGTTTCAGGCTGTTGATTTGACTGAGGCCTGTTTGCTATCAGTTCCTCTGGAGCCGTTATTTGGAGGCCTTCAAAATAGAACAGAGAGAGATGTGCGAGCCTCCTCCAAATTAGTTGTCCTCAATGGGCTATACTGATCAACCCATTCGGATTCTAATTTTTTCAGAACGCGTTATCGCTGGAATTGATTGGTTTGATTTCACCGCGCGATGGTATCTGAATAATCTGTTTGCAACATGATCAAATTTGGCGGGTCCAACAACTTGTCTGCACAAATCGTTACATATCCCACTTATGGCTTTCAAACGGACGCTAAAGGTTGGCGAATCAACGTAGCCGGAATCGCGTTCCAGTCGCCCCCTTTTACGCTTCGCCAGCGGATGTTGATCAAGATGCTTGGTAAGACCATGAAGGTCGATGAGCAGACGCTGCGTGGGGAAATTTTTCAGAATCGCGTTTCTCCATTTTTTGTCGAAGCAGAGAAGGGGCTCGAAATCCGGGTTACCGTTGAGGAAACGACTCGCACTCTCAGAAAACGGAGTCGCAAGAACGGGCATTTTGCCGATTCACCGAGGTTCCCTGCTTCAGTGATTGAACGCGCGGCCGAAACAGATGAGTTTGGAAGGAAATGCGTTCCTTATACGATTGAAGTGGCTGATCGCTCCGCCGAGGTGGTACGAGGCATTGCTCACTTGATCCCGAGGTACGGGGTTTCAGTGATTTCGGATATCGATGATACCATTAAGGAATCTCAGGTAACTGATCGCCGCGAGTTATTGTTCAATACATTTTTACGTGATTTTCGCTCGGTTTCTGGTATGGCGGATGTATACCAGGGATGGCAGGCAAACGGAGCCGATTTTCATTACGTCTCTTCGAGTCCTTGGCAGTTATTTGATTCCCTCCAGAGACACCAAACCGAAAACGGATTTCCGACCGGTACCATGCACCTTCGAAACTTCAGATTGCGGGATCAGTTGTTGAAACCTTTACCGATTGTTCGGCGACGGGGTAAAGCGACTGCTATCCGGAAAATGCTGAAAGATTTACCGGATCGAAAATTCATTCTGGTGGGGGACTCTGGAGAGAAGGATCCCGAAATATATCTAAAAATGTGCCGGCGTCATCCGGGGCAGATTGCCGGAGTTTTTATTCGGGAAATTCAGGAACGACCGATGGTCGAAGAGCGAGTCAGGAAATTACATCGGGAGGCTAAAGGGTTCATCTGTTCGGTGTTTTCCGAGCCCCAGACACTGGCTAACAACGCGTCGCAGATTTTTGATAAATTACCTCCGGCCATTTAAATTGGTTCAGCTTGACGTTTGACCCAACGTTTGAGGAAATTTTAGGAAAAACCGCATTTTGAGGCAGATGCGCGGTTACGAGCCCTTTGAGCTGGCTCGTGTCTGGAGAAGACCCAAGATTATTTTTCCCCCTTGTGGAATCCCCACAAATTGGAGAAAATCTATGCCCGAAATGAACTGACGTCTTTGCCACTGTGCGGCCAACCTGATCGGTATCCGCACGAACTTTTTGCCGAAGTCTCAAGGGACAAGAGCGGCACTGCCAGCATCGGTTTGCTGGATTGGCAAAACGCATTGAAGAGAATAGGAACGAATTAAATGGCTCGATATACTGGCCCGAAAGGCCGAGTGAATCGTCGGCTCCAAACGTTGATTTATGAGAACGGTGGAGCTTCCCGTGCGTTGGAAAAGCGAGGGAATCAACCTCCCGGAATGCATACTCGTGGCCGCCGTCCGTCGAACTACGGTATGGCGTTGATGGAAAAACAAAAGATCAAGCATTATTACGGATTGGGCGAACGTCAATTGCGGCGTTACTTTGACAAAGCGACTCGGACCAAAGGCAATACAGGTGAAAACCTATTGCTGATCTGCGAACAGCGGTTGGACAATGTCGTTCGACGTGTTGGTTTGACCAAAACACGCCCGCAAGCTCGTCAGGGGATTGCTCATGGTCACTTCCGCGTGAACGGCGTAAAAGTTGACAAGCCTTCCTATATGTTGCGTCCTGGTGACGTCGTGACGGTTCGTAATCGCGAAAATGTTTTAAAAATGTATCACGGAATTCGTGAGCAAGGTGTGGACGGCGAATCCGTTGAGTGGGTGAGTTTCGATTCAGAGTCATTGACCGCAACAGTACAGGGTAAGCCCAGTGGTAGCGACATTAGCTTGCCCGTAGATGCGAACACGGTTGTCGAATTTCTATCGCGTTAATCGTAATCAAGAAAATCGAAGTACATCAAAGAGACGAACGGCGAGTCACATGTGGCTGGCCGTTTTTTTTGGGATAATTCAACATGCATACAAAACTGGTTGTCATTGGTGGTGGTCCGGGTGGCTACGCCGCAGCGTTTTTAGCGGCGGACGAGGGTATGGAAGTGACGCTGATTGAATCAGCGGGCCGTATGGGTGGGACTTGTCTGCTCCGTGGCTGCATTCCCTCTAAAGCCCTTCTTCATGTCGCTCGGGTGATCTCCGAAGCGGATGAGATGAGTGAAGATTGGGGAGTCGCATTCGGCAGTCCCAAGATTGAGTTGGATAAGTTGCGGGGTCGAAAGGAAAAAGTGATCAGCACCCTATCGGGTGGGCTGGGGCAATTGGCTAAGCGTCGTAACGTTACGGTTATCAAAGCGCATGCGAAATTTCTCGATTCCAATACCGTATCGCTCGAGGGCGATGACGCATCCATCCCGGAGGGGAATAAGTTAACATTTGATCAGTGCATTGTCGCCACAGGCAGCGTTCCGGCGATGCCGGGGGCCTTTGATATTGGCTCAGATCGGGTAATGGATTCCACCGGCGCTCTGGAGCTTGCTGATATTCCTGAAACGATGTTAGTGATTGGAGGAGGATACATAGGCCTCGAAATGGGGACCGTTTATGCCGGTTTAGGGACTCAAGTCAGCGTGGTTGAGTTGCAGGATGGGTTGTTAATGGGCGCCGATCGCGACCTCGTTCGTCCACTGCAGCGTCGACTGAAGCAACTTTTTGACGACCGAATATTTCTTAATACGAAAGTGGGCGGCGTTGCGCTCAGCGGCGAGAAGGTAGAGGTCGCATTTGAGGGACCGGGTAAGTTTGGTACCGAGCATTACGACCGGGTTTTGGTTTCTGTTGGTCGCCGCCCCAACACCTTCGATCTTGGTTTAGAAACCATTGGAGTTCAGCTAGATCAGCGAGGATTTATCCTTCACGATGATCAAATGCGTACCGCGGTTCCCAATATTTTTGTGATTGGTGACGCTGCAGGTGAGCCTATGTTGGCTCATAAAGCGAGTCACGAGGGCCGCTTGGCGGTTGAGGTGATCCACGGACAGCCCGTCCGCTTTGACAAACGGGCCATTCCTGCGGTCGTGTTTACGGATCCTGAGATTGCTTGGTCTGGGATCACTGCTGAGGAGGCCAAGGCGAGTGGTATTGCTCACGAGGTTTGTATCTATCCATGGGCCGCAAGTGGGCGCGCCCAAGCATTGGGGCGAACGGAAGGTTTGACCAAATGGATTGTTGATCCCGATACGGAGCGAGTACTGGGTTGCGGGATTGTCGGTCCCGGCGCTGGTGAATTGATCGCCGAGGCAACCTTGGCGATTGAAATGGGCTGTGTCGTTCGCGACATTGCTGAAACCATTCACGCTCACCCAACACTCAGTGAAACCATGATGAACGCCAGCGAAGTCTTTTATGGTACGGCGACCGAAATATACAAGCCGAAGAAGTAACCGCTGCGAACTCCTGTTTGCGTTGATTTAGAAAGGCTGTTTGTGTCCCAATCCGATGTAAAGCGGGTGCTTCGGTCGCCCCGAGAAATCAGAAAAATGCGTGCTGCGGGTCTGGTTGTCTGGCAAGCGCATCAGGCGGCGGCTCGAATTCTCAAACCGGGCGTCTCAACGGAACAACTGAACCAGGCATATCGCGACACGTTTACCCGTTGTGACGCGACGCCCTTGTTTTTGAATTATGGGGGACCCCCTGGATTTCCCGCCGAGACATGTATCTCGATCAATGATGAAATTGTCCATGGAATTCCAGGTTCTCGCCTTGTTGAGGAGGGAGATTTGGTCTCACTCGATACGGGATGTCGGTTGAATGGTTGGTGTGGTGACGCTGCCGTTACGCATGCCGTGGGATCGATCTCAGTGTCGCATCAGAAATTACTGGACGTGACTCTGGGTGCGTTGAATTTAGCGATCGAGCTGATGGCGACCTGTTCGCGTTGGAGTCAGGTGGCAAAGGAAATGGAACATTTAGTCAAGTCTGCCGGGTTCTTCGTGGTGGAAGAAATGGTGGGGCATGGGATTGGGCAAAATTTACATGAACCACCTCAAGTCCCAAACTATTTAAGTGAAGCTCTCCAGGGTTCCGAAGATTTTGATTTGCGGCCCGGAGTGGTTCTCGCGATTGAGCCGATGGTGAATCTTGGAACCAATGCTGTTGTCTGCTTGGATGACGATTGGACATTGGTGACGGACGATGGTAAAGCGAGCGCTCATTTCGAGCACACGATTGCGATCACTGGAGAGGGACCTCTCCGGTTGACCGGTCCACCATCGGAGGAAGAGTTGCGTGAACTCCCCGACTGGCTTCAGGATCGTGAGCAGTGGGTGATTTGGTAAAGTCCCCGGGGGCCTGTCGAAGCCTGTTTGGCCTAGCGTTTCGAATTGGTACCATCAACTTCGGCGATCCGTGATGATTCGGTTTGCTTTTCCGACTCCATCTGAGCAATCCGCTTACGCGTCGCGGTTGCCAATACCAATTCCCCGTTAGCTGATTGTGCTGCTGCGAGAGTCTTTAAATTTTCAAGTGTTTCGCCCTGCATTCCGATCGCTTTGTCCACCAGTTCGAGCGCCTCCTGAGGTCGGGAGTATTTTTTGTCTGGGCAGGTTGCCAACATCCAAGCAGCTTTTCGGTAGGCTGCGGGAAGTGGGTTAACTTTGGTGGCCTGCATATAACACTCGTAGGCGGCTTGCCAATGACCGAGCATACGTTCAGCTTCACCGCAGTTGCATTTGGCCATATGGTTCAGAGGTACCAATTGACGCGCCATTTCATAATCAGAGAGCGCGGCTTCATATTCTCCCCGAGCAAACTGGCAGTGCCCCCGTCCTGTGTAAGCCTGCGCGTCGGCGGGGTCGGCCTGAATCACTTTTGCATAAGATTCGATGGCCTGAGAATAATGGGTCAACTCATACTGAAGTTCTGCTTGATTGAACCAGCCTGCTACGTAGTCCGGCTGTTTTCGTGTTACCTCTTGGAAATCTGCGAGTGCCGCTTCGAATTGATTGCGACGGGTCAATACCATGCCGCGTCCCAAATAGCCGCGCCAACGCTGGTTATCGCGAGCAATTGCCTGGTCGAAGTCTGTCTTGGCCTCAGCGACGATGAATTCGCTTTGTTCGTGATTGCCTGCTGCCAGAAACGAGTCTGCTAGATCAAGTCGAGAAAGGCCTCTGCGGCAGAGCGCCCAAGAATCCAGTGAATTGACGTATTTGCGGTCTTGATCGCTCAAGTCCAATTTTAAAAGGGTTCTGCAGCGAGAATCGATTTCGGAATACTGAGCTGCGTTGTCAGCCGACTTGGTCAGTGAGTAGACGTTTGAAATTTGGTCTTTGATACTCTCGGTAGGCTCAGAGTTGATGGGATTTAGCGCCTGGCCTAAGGATGAACGGCTATTGATCAAAATGCAGGTAGCGATGATCAGGATAAATCGGGCTGAACGATGAAACGGGCTCACTGGATTCCCTCCATGGAATATCTTGGTCTCGTTACTTTAAAACGTTTGGTTTATATTTTGGTTCGTTATTCGTGGGGCTCTGTCATTCGCATTGGATCAAGTGCCTCGTCCAATACCTCGGGAGGCAATATCTCTCGGTCGTTGCAGAGTTCACGGATTGTCTTGCCCGATACAAAAGCCTCTTTGGCCAATTGCGAGGCGATTTCATACCCAACGTGAGGGTTTAAGCTGGTAACCATCGACAGGCTTTTTTCAACAAAAGACTCACAGGCTTCAGTATTTGCTTTCATTTCCATGACGCAGAAATCAACAAAGGCGTTAGTGCCATTGGTTAAGAGTTGGATACTCTCCAATGTGGTTTGTCCCATCACAGGCATCATGATATTTAGTTGGAACTGGCCCCCTGCCGCCCCGCTCATAGTGATTGTTTGGTCATTGCCCATCACACGGGCAGTTAATTGCATCAAGCTTTCGCACATGACTGGATTCACTTTTCCGGGCATGATCGAGCTACCAGGCTGTCGGCTAGGTAGAGCGATTTCATAGTATCCGCAGCGAGGTCCGGAACTCAGCCAGCGAATATTGTTCGCCACGTTGAACAGCGTTGAGGCAATCGTACGCAATTGCCCATGGCAACTGACCAGTCCGTCACGTTGAGCGTTGGCCTCGAAATGATTCACAGCTTCAATGAACGGCAAGCCGGTTTCTTGAGCCAAGACGCTGGAAACTCGGCCACCGAATTCGGGGTGGGTGTTGATGCCGGAGCCGACAGCGGTACCCCCGACAGGAAGTTCTAAAACGGCTTGGAGTGCCTGCTCGGCACGCTCCACCGAAAGCTCCAGCTGACGCGCGAAGCCACCAAACTCTTGGCCAAGGCGCAGTGGCGTTGCGTCCATCAAGTGTGTTCGACCGATCTTGATGATGCCGTCCCACTCTTCTGATTTTGCCATGAACGTATCGGATAATCGTTTTAGTGAGGGGATCAATGAATGCTTGATTTCCTGGGCGACCGCAACGTGAATGGCCGTTGGGAAAGTATCATTGGTGCTTTGTCCCATATTGACATGATCGTTTGGGTGAATCGATTTTTCCGTCGCAAACCGATCACCACCGGTGATTTCTACCGCGCGATTTGCAATCACTTCATTGACATTCATATTGCTTGACGTTCCTGAGCCGGTTTGGAAAACGTCGATTGGGAAATGATCGTCGAGTTTGCCATCGGCCACGTCTTTCGCGGCAGACAAGAGTGCATCGACTTGATCGGCCGTGAGGGGGGCCTTTCCGGTATCGGTCAGTTTTCCCAGATCGCGATTGGCGACCCCACAGGCGTGTTTTACACGGCCCATCGCATGGATCAGTGCGGGAGGCAATGTCCAACCCGAGATTGGAAAGTTTTCGACGGCGCGTTGGGTTTGGGCACCATAATAAGCATTTGCAGGTACGTGAATCTCGCCCATAGAATCACGTTCTACACGCATTTCCGAGGCGCCGGTGTTATCTGCTGAATTTGTTGTCATTGAGTTATACTTTCGCGGGACTGCGGTATGATAATTAGTCTTGAAAAATGTACCAAGGCGAACGACTCATGCTGGTTAATACTGCTAGCCGTTTGCCCTGATTGTAATGGTCAGGGCTGATTTCGTCGAAGACCCTCTGATTCACGGGCAGATTGCCAATTCACAACGATTCTTGAGAGAAGATATTTATGGACTTTCAGGCCCTGAGAAAAGAATATGAAGATCAAGGACTCAACTTGGAGGATTTGGGAATTGATCCGATTCGCATCCTCCGAGATTGGATGGAGGAGGCGACTAAAAAGTCTCCTGGCCGGTGGTTTGAGCCCAATGCGATGTCTCTGGCCACCAGCGACCTAAAAGGTAAGGTCACGGTAAGGTTGGTTTTGCTGAAAGGGATTTGCGAAGAAGGGATCCAGTTTTTCACGAACTACGACTCGGCCAAGGGGAAGCAGCTTGCTGAAAATCCGCGAGCAGCCGTTGCTCTGCACTGGCCTTATCTGGGACGTCAAATTCGAATCGAAGGCGTGGCGGAAAAAACGAGCCGCCAAGTGTCGGATGAGTATTTTCACTCCCGGCCAGTAGGGGCTCAGTTAAGCGCCTCGGTCTCCAAGCAATCAAGTGTTGTGCCATCGCGTCAAGCGTTGGAGCAAGAGAAGCAAGTGCTGATATCCGAAGTAGGGGACGGTGAGGTGGCGCTGCCGGATGATTGGGGAGGCTACCTGATACGACCCGATCGTTTTGAGTTTTGGCAAGGGCGTTCGGATCGATTGCACGATCGGGTTGTTTTACTGCGAAACAAATCTGAGGAATCAGACGAATGGGAAGTTGTAAGGTTAGCCCCCTAAAAAGATAGGCTGACCTGAATAATTGAAATTGGGCAGCCTAGCGTAACGGCAACCCAAATTCATTAGCCGTTTTATTACCGGTACTCGGTTGCAAAAGGACGAGTTCCTTCCCTTTTTTAAGAAAGAAAGGTGTCTTCTCTGCAATGTGATAGTTGGCGGGCAGCCGAGACAGGAGTTCGTCGACATACTCATTGGTTGTGAGATAGATCGCATCGGGCTGCAACTGGGAGAATTCCTCAGGTGTCAATCGTGGCTTTGTTTTCCAAAATTGATCGCGGTGCAGCGTTTGCCCGGTGGGCGTTGACGTGTGAGCAAGTTCAAAGATAGGGCGTTTCGAGTAGACGACCCAGCTTGATTCCATTGTGTGAAAGCCGGCGACCTTGATTTCGGGTTGAGCTTGTTCGATCGGTGTCAATACAACGGAGGTCATTCGATGCGAGTCGACCAAGAGAGTTCCGAATCCGAAGAAGGCAACGGCAAACGTGAATGACGTCGCTCCCACTGAAATCGTTGACCAATGTCGCTGGTCTTTGATTGCGAAATAGACGGCAAAGCTTCCGCCCACAATCGGTATCAATCCGATTAGAGCGATCCACAGACTCCCATCCAGAAATTCGCGACTGGCGTAGATTAGACCGATCGTGATCAGCAGGCCGCTGGTGATCAAACCGGAGATAGCGAGAGTGAACCAGAATCTAGCGACGCTCGATTTACCTGAAAGCCAGATTTGAACGGTGAGGCCCGTTAAGATGGCAATCGCCGGATAGCAAGGCGTCACATAGCTCGGTAACTTTGTGCTCGCCAAAGTAAACAGGGTGACTTGGACGCCTATCCAGCAGAGTGCGAAGATGATTGCGGTTTGATACTTGGAACGACTACTTAATTGCCGATCGACGGTTAAGGCGGTCGGAAAGCAAAAGACAGCCCAAGGGAAAAACCCAATCAGCAGGGTCACCGGGTAAAACCAAATCCCGCCGCTGTGGCTCTCCAGAACGTTAGTCGCTCGCCCGAAATTTTCGCCCAGTAAAAACTGACTCGGGAAATCACCGCCGGTCCGGTAACCGACCCAAACATACCAGGGTCCTGCGATCAGAAGCGTTAACAGAATGGCCGTTGCCGGACGCATCGACCAACACGTTTTGAAAAAATGTTTGAGGGAGAATGGTCGAAAACAGGAAATCAAAAATCTAGATAAGAGGCCTTGCCGCTTCCAGTATTCGTCAGGCATCACAGGCAGTGTTTGGATCAAGAGAAACATCCCGATGATTGCCGTGGGGACGATCAAACCGACGGGTCCTTTAGCCAATACGCCCACGGCCATCGACGCGTACATTCCATAAACAAACCATTGATTTTGAGGAAACCATTGGTCGGGATGTTTTAGATGCTCGGCCGGATTGCCATCTGTCTGCTCTGCAAATGTACCGAGAATGTAGAATAGAATGGCCAGCGTGCTGAAGAAAATGAGTAATGAATCAGGGGTTGCAGCTCGGGCGGCTACGGTGAACATAACACTGGTCGCCAAACCGACAGCGGCAATCAGACCGACGTTTGGACTGATCAATCGGCGCCCCAGCCCATACGTCATCCAGACGGTGCCAAGCCCAAGTGCTGCCGACCAAATGCGGGCTGCCAATTCCGTTTCACCGAGGACCAGATACGCTGACATGATGAACCAATAAATTAACACAGGCTTTTGGTATCTTAGTTCGCTGTTAAATACAGGAACGACCCAGTCACCTCGCTGCAGCATTTCTGACGCGCAGCCCGCATTGCGAGGTTCGTCTCGGTCCCAGAGTTTAGCTTTACCCAGATTTGTAAAAAACACGGTGCCTGCGATCACCGTCATGATTGCGAAGTGCAGCAACGTTTGCCGAAAGGGCGTTCTCCGGTTCGCGAGTTCGAGATTTGATGCCACGCGGCAACTCCGTTTGCCAGGGTCGTTGGTTCAGATTGACAGTCTACTTCAGCAGTGCATGTCGCAGCAACGCCAACTCAGCCGTGGAAAGGGACGATATGTAGAGGCTCGAAGGTCTGATGTCGTAATTTGCTGGTAAAAAATACTGAAATATGATCGTCTTGGATGTAGGGCCGACCTGCGATTAGGCCCACCAACCGCCGTTCACATGTAGGGTTTGCCCCGTGATATAGCTGGATAAGTCGCTACACAGAAATAGTACGACATCACCGATCTCCCGAGGCTCGGCAAATCGCCCGAGTGGGACATTGCCTAACATGGTCTTACGGTTTTCTTCCGGGATCGATTTTCCCATTTCAGTATCTACCACGCCCGGCGCGATGGCATTGACCCGAATCTTTTTGCGAGCCAGTTCCTTGCTGAGGACTTTGGTGAGTGTGATCACGCCCGCTTTAGCAGAGGCGTAATTGGCCTGACCGAAAAAACCGGTGACGGCTGAGAGTGATGCAACGTTGACGATCGTCCCTCCCTCTTCAATCGAATCGACGGATGCCTTGCAGGCGTTGAACACACCGGTAAGGTTGGTGTCCATGACATCCTGCCATTCCGGCAAACTCATTTTTTTGAAGCTGCGGTCTCTTAAAATCCCAGCATTGTTGACCAAGATGTTGAGCGTTCCAAATTCAGTCAAAGTGATTTCGATCATTTGACGGAGTTGTTTCGGCTGTCGTACATCCGCGGGGATAGCGATTGCACGCTCTCCTAAATCGCGCACCGCTTGGTCGGCAAGATGCTGGTTGAGACCGTCGGCATCGGCGAAATAGTTGATGACTACCTGCGCGCCTGCAGCATGGAGTGTTTGTGCTGTACAGAGCCCAATCCCCTGACTAGCGCCCGTGATCACTGCAGTCTTTCCGGCGAGGTCAATGTTTCTCATGCGTCATTCACTCCTTAGAATTGCTTTCAAGATTACTCAGGCTGCCAAGCCGGTTTCCTTTTTTCTAAAAAGGCAGCTAAGCCTTCGCGGGCATCCGCTGTTTCTCGGGCTTCGGCGGAGATCGCGATTGATTTTTTTATATCAGATAGAACCGCCGTCTGAGAGCACTGATCAAGGTGCCGCTTAGTGATCGCCAATGCCGAAGGTGAGCCGGCGAGAATAGAAGCAATCAATTTATCGCGGCGCTGAGTTAGTTGGTCGGCCGGACAAACCTCATGGCATAATCCAAAGGTCATGGCTCGATCCGCGGTGAGTCGTTCACACGAAAGCAACATGTAGCCGGCGGGACCGCAGCCGACTCGATGTATAAGAAGAGGGGTGACCATCGCGGCGGTGATGCCTCGGAGGGGCTCCGGTAGCATAAAAAAGGCAACCTCACTGGCAAGTAGGATATCACAGGCTAAGATCAGGCCCATGCCCCCGGCTAAAACCGGGCCTTGAACCACTGCGACTGTGGGAACAGGAAGGCGGTAGATCGCAGTCAGCAGATCGGCATATACCTCTGAGTCGCGTTGCCACTGATCGTTACCATTTTCGGATTCTGCGCGCTGTTGCATCTCCCCCAGATCCATACCTGCGCAAAACACTTCGCCTTCGGCCTCCAGCACCAAGACTCGCAAACTGGGGTCGCTTGCCAGTTGGGTAATTCCCAATTGGATTTCCTCAATAAATTGGCGTTTGAGTGCATTGCGTTTGGCGGGCCGATTCAGTGTGATTCGTCCGACGCCTGATTCGATCTGCTGTTTAACAAATTCCGGCATGTTCTTTCCCGTCTGGTAGGGATGGTAAGCTGGAACCATTCTAAATCTCAAAAAAAAATCCGGGTAGGTCTGGCAATGGTTCTCGGGGTGTTTCTGGTCAGGAGCGTCCCCTCCTTCTCGTCGAACCAAACGCAATTCGATAGAATGCGGCTTTCTGAATTCAAAATCCAACCATGGTTGAAGTGTGAAAATGTCAAATGGCCAACCGAAACGCGATAAAATTCTGGTTGCAAACGGGCAAGGTTTTTGGGGCGACAGTATTCTGGGGCCGATCCGTTTAGTGAATGAGGGGCCTTTAGATTACTTGACGCTTGACTATCTAGCCGAAGTCACCATGAGCATCATGCAAAAGCTCAAGAGTCGTAACCCGGATATGGGATACGCGACGGACTTTGTTGAAATGGTTCGACGCGTCCTGCCGCAGTGTCAGAAGAAAGGGATCAAGATTGTAGCTAATGCGGGTGGGGTGAATCCAATTGCCTGCCGAAAGGCGGTTGCCAATGTGATTCGCGAATTGGGCATGTCAGGAATTAAAATCGGGATTGTCGAAGGCGATGACATTCTGGATGACTTGAAATCACTTATCGACGGAGGTGAACCCTTCAAGAATATGGATAATGGTGAGTGCCTTGAGCCTTATCTAGATCGAGTCAAAACGGCCAATGTCTATATTGGAGCCGAGCCGATTGTGGAGGCACTTCGACAGGGCGCCGATATTGTGATCACAGGAAGGGCGACCGATCCATCCGTAGTTTTGGCCCCTATGATTTACGAATTTGATTGGTCCATGGACGATATGGATTTGATGGCGGCAGGAACGATTGCGGGGCACATTGTTGAATGCGGTGCTCAGTGTACGGGAGGTAATTTCGTCCATTGGCGTGACATCCCGAATATGGCAAAAATCGGTTACCCGGTCATTGAAGCACGTGCCGATGGATCCTTCAGTGTGACCAAGCATGAGGGGACCGGAGGACGCGTGAACCGTGAAACCGTCACATCACAGCTGGTTTACGAGATGGGAGATCCCAGTTGCTACATCACCCCTGATTGCATCGCTGATTTCACGTCGATTCAATTGGAGGAGGTCGGAAAAGACCGCGTCGATATTTCGGGTATTCGTGGTCGCGCCGCAACCGACACCTACAAGGTTTCCATCTCTTTTCACGAGGGTTATAAAATCCTCAGTCAGCTGACCGTCGCGGGACCTGATGCCGTTGAAAAAGCTAAATTGTGCGCGGATATTGTTTTTGATCGTGTCGCTTTGGACGGTGTCCATTTTCAAGAGAAAGAACGTTTCGTTGAAATCGTAGGGACTAACGTTTGTCATGCTGGTATTACCGAAGCACCCGGCGACCCTGCAGAGGTGGTTCTCCGAATTGGTGCTCGCAGTGAAGACAAAGAAAAATTAGACCGTTTGGGTATGGAGATCGTTCCATTGGTCACAAGTGGCCCTCCCGGAGTGACCGGATTTGCGGGAGGACGACCCAAAGCGACTGAAGTCATCAGTTACTGGCCGGCGCTAATAAGTAAAAACAAGGTGCAGACACGGGTATCGGTCGAAGAGGTCTAGTCCTGCGCCTCCAGCCCAAGCCATTGGTGCTGGTTAATTGGAAGTCATGGTTCGTTTTGGAGACCTGATGCAAAGTCTAAACCAGCCAATCAAGAGCCCCAATCCCAACGCCCCAAGACCGATGATCATTACCGGTACGTCTCCGACGTTCTGGTACAGTGAGTTGGTATTCTCCAAACGGCTCACCAAGGCTCGCATGGTTGCGGTGTCGCGGCGTGGGCCTTGTTGAAGGATCTTTCCGTGCGGGTCAATATGAGCTGAAAAACCAGTGTTGGCACAGACCAGATTGGTTTTTCGCATTTCCACAGCCCGAAAAACATTGCAGGCGAGATGCAAGTCCAGACAGCTGGTTCCAAAAAACCAACCGTCATTGGTGATGTTGACTAGAACATCGGGCGGATTTCCTTCTCGGGTGAGTTGATTCACTTGTCGCCGTATTAAATGCGGAACCGTGCTTTCAAAACAGATGTTCGGAGCGAAGGTAACACCATGAACCTCAAACGAGGCGGGTTGCGTGCCGGCCGTCAGTCCACGACCAATTGGAGTCAACTCTTGGAGCAAGGGGAACCAATCGGCAAAGGGAACGTACTCGCCAAACATCACCCGGTGGTTTTTGAAATACCGAGTGCTAGTCTCACCGTTGCGATCCAATAAGATGGCCGCGTTATAGACCGAGTCATCGGCATACGCGGTGGTCCCCACCAGCATTTCAATAGGCTGCTTTGAACCCCGGTTGACCGCAGACCAGACTTGTTTGGCAGCAACGCGGTATTGTTGTATTACCTGTAGGTTTTGTTGAGCCATTGGCCCTTCGATTGAAAAATCAGGGTAGGGAAAGCTCGATTCAGGCCAGATCATCAAATCTAAGCGAGGCCAATCTCGGACTGCGCGTTGAGACAATTGAAAATATTCTTGGTCCCGTTTTTGAAGGTAGACTGTTTGTTCGGCTTCGCTCTTGGGGAATTCGGTATCAATCGACCCTTGGATCAGGGCCACGTGCGCTTCGGTAGGTTCAACTTGGGAATGTTGCTCGTTCGGAGAATCCGACCTGACCGTCCAATTTTGTTGTAGTTTTAAATGGCCGTACATGACGATAGCGGTCAGGACGGAGCCAGCCACTACCGCACCCACCCAGCGGGCACGAAGGTTGCCGCATGCACTCCAGTGAGCCCAAGGGACCAATGCGGCAGCAAAAACGGCCATTAGAAATGTAAGCGTGTAGCCGCCAAATAAATCCGCGATCTGTAAAATGTGGGGTTGCGTGTACTGGGTGTGTGAAAGGCAAACCATGGCCATGCCTGTGAGTAAATTCGAGCGTAACCATTCGATACCGACCCACACCATCGGGCCGGCGAGAACCACTGGGAATCGGAGTTGATGGACCAACACACGAGCGGCAAAGACAAATAAGGGGAGGTAGAGAGAGAGATAAAAAGAAACCACTAGCCACCCCGCCCAAAGGGCCCAGTGCGGGATGGGAATGAAATAGAATGTGCCCAACCAATACAAGAATCCAGCCAGCCATATTTGTCGATACGGTCGCCGGCCAGTCAAGGACGGTTTGGCAACGAGAAACATGAAGGGAACGGTAGCGATCCAGCCTAGTGGCCACAACCCTACCGGTGGGAACGCGAGCCACAGCAGTAGCGAACCGATGAGCGTGACTACCAATATCTGCCTTGGGTGCGTTTCTCGTTTGAGGGGAGTGCGGTTCGGCTCACAGTTCCGGCCTAGATTTGCCGACTCGTTTTCGGGTTTTGGAGTGGAGTTTCCGTTCATGCGTTACGATCTGATTTCTTGATCGAGCGTTGGGTCGAAAGAGTTCTGGGATCCCGAGCTCTTTCGGCTCGGACCTTGGTATCGTATCGCGTGGCCTGCTTGATCGCCAATACGAGTTTATTGGGCCGCTTTAGAGAGGCCAGATATCCACTTCGTCATCGATCTCGTAATTCTGTTTTTCCAAGGGGAAGTGGATCAAGCAGTCAGCGGCTCCTAATGCTCTCAAGTCTGAGGAGCCATTCCAAGGAATCGGCTGGACTTGACGAGACACGAGTGTATCTAAGATTTGTTTGCCTGGCCAAAAGGTTGGCCGGTTGCCGCGTGTTTGGTGGTCGGCTGTCAATATAGCACGGCGGTATCTTTGTCGGTGGGGTTGCCCAAACATGCAGTTGATGGCGTGTCGAACAAATAAATGAAATCCGACTAGGCTGCTGACCGGATTCCCAGGAAGTCCGAAGACGTAGGTGCGATGCCCATCTTGAAGACGTTGTCCAAACCAGACCGGTTTTCCCGGTTTCACCGCGACTTTGTGAAACACCTCTTTAACGCCGCAATCGGTCAACACTTTGGGGACTAGGTCTAACATGCCGGCCGAAACGCCGCCTGACAGAATTAGAATGTCACTTTGTAAACCGGTCTCCACCAATTGTCGTAATTGTGTTTCATCATCGCGACCCACAGCGAGGGCATGGACCGGCAATCCAAGTGCGTGGTTCATGGCGATCAGCATCGGTCCGTTACTATTCCGTATTTGAGCCGGACCCGGTAACCGATTTGCATCGACCAGTTCGTCACCCGTTGGCAAAACAGCCACGGTAGGCGGCTTGTAAACCTCGATTGCGACTTGGCCAATCTCTGCGAGTAGCCCGATATCGGAGGGCTGGATTTGATGCCCCTGTTCAAAGACTTTGTCACCGCAGGAGAAATTTGCAGCTTGTCGCATCATGTGGTGCCCTTCAACGATCTCCGTCAATTCAATTCGAACTCGGTGGGAACCAGTATCGCGAATTTCGGTCGTCTTTTCGATCATGACAACGCAATCGGCCCCCTCAGGCATCGGGGCACCAGTCATGATTCGTGCTGCGCATCCTGGTTCGACTTTTTTTTGGGGCCAACTGCCAGCCACAATCGTTTCCACGACGTTTAATTCCCTTTGGCCCGAATGAATGTCACTTGCTCTGATGGCGTAGCCATCCATCACACTTTTGTTGTGCGGAGGAGAATCCATGTCGGAGTGAACATCGGTTGCCAACAGCTTACCGACGGCTGATGAGAGGGTAGCCGACTCACTCGACTGAGGTTTTACGGTGGCTTGAATGTGATCAAACGCATTGGAAATGGGGATCATGTTTACAATTCAATAAAATTTTTAAGCAGTTCGATACCAGATTCCGTTAGAAAACTTTCCGGATGGAATTGAACGCCGTACGTGGGGTATTCTCGGTGCTGGATTGCCATTATTTCATGACCTTCTCCAGGTGAGTCAGCCCAAGCGATTGTTTCAAATTCGTCCGAGAGTGTGCTCGCTTTAATAACCAGACTGTGGTAACGGGTTGCGATCATCGGGTTAGGGATCCCTCGAAAAATCCCCTGTTCCTCGTGGTGGATCTGATCGGTCTTGCCATGCATCAGTCGGTCCGCTTGAACTATTTCACCACCGGTGGCCGCGCCGATCGATTGGTGTCCAAGGCATACACCAAGAATGGGTACCTTGCTGTGAAATGCTCGTACCGCATCAATTGAAATCCCGGCTTCTTTCGGCGTGCAAGGCCCCGGCGAAATAATCAAGTGACTGGCATCAATTTCCTGTAATTCGCCGACTGAAATTTTGTCGTTCCGAATCACCTGAACCTTGATTTGACCGTCAATTTCTCCAAGCCGCTGGACCAAGTTGTAGGTGAATGAATCGTAATTATCGATAATCAAAATCATGAATGAAGCGGGGAGTTAAGGGTATCGGACACTGCTAGCAATTCTGCACTAGAAATCACCAAAAGGGAATGCGTTACCCAATTTGTCTTGACGCAGAACGGCTGCAATTCTATCGTGCCACAGCTTTTGATATCTCATATGCACCATAAAAAAAGGCTTCTAAAACTGTGATTTCTTCCGCGAAAAACGATGCTTCAACCGTAACTTCTGTCCCGCTTTTGGACTTTCAGCGTGGGAATAGTCCTCTGAAGGCTGAGATTTTAGAAACGATCGCTGAAATTGTTGATTCAGGCCGTTTTGTAGGCGGTCCCTTTTGTCAAAATCTCGAGCAGATGGTTGCCGAAGAATGCCAAGTAGAATATGCAATCGGTTGCGCCTCGGGTAGTGATGCCTTGTTGTTGTCTTTAATGGCGATTGATATTCAACCGGGTGATGAAGTCATCTGTCCAAGTTTCACTTTCTTCGCAACTGCCAGCGCCATTCACCGATTGGGTGCCAAGCCGGTATTTGTTGATATCGATCCGCAGACGTTTAACCTTGATCCATCTCTGATCCAATCATTAATTACGGAACGTACCAAAGCAATCATTCCGGTTCACCTGTTCGGTCAGTGCTGTGACATGGATCCGATCATGGCGATTGCCAGAGAGAATGATCTGCATGTTATCGAAGATGCCGCGCAATCATTAGGCGCCTCCTACAAAGGGAAAGCGGCTGGAGGAATTGGTTCAATCGGCTGCTTTAGTTTTTATCCGACTAAAAATTTGGGCGGTTTTGGTGACGGTGGAATGCTTACAACCAATGATCCTGAGTTAGCTTCGCGGTTACGATTGTTGGCCAATCATGGCATGCAACCACGTTACTACCACAAGGTCGTCGGGGTTAATAGTCGACTCGATTCGCTTCAAGCAGCTGTATTGGGGATCAAAATGCGACATCTTTCCCGATGGTCGGCAATGCGAGCCGATAATGCTGCCCATTATGACCGGTTGATGGTTGAATTCGGTCTCGCGCCGATGATTGAGCCGCCGCGTCATTCGATGGACGGCGTGCACGTTTGGAACCAGTACTCGATACGTGTGACGGGGGGGCGACGAGACCAGGTTCGAAAAGCCATGGCGGATATGAATGTTTCGACCGAGATTTATTATCCTATTCCGATGCATCAGCAGGAATGTTTTAAATACTTAAACGTTGAATCCGAAACGATGGGGCAAACAGAGCTAGCAGCTCTTGAGGTATTAGCGTTACCCATCTTCCCGGAATTGGAAAAGAGTGAATTGCGGTACGCGATTAGTTGTCTGGCCGAAGCCGTTATGACCGGTGACTCTCAATTGCGAATGGCATCCTAATCCGAGGCCGAGGATCCCGATTCCGCCTTGCTGTCTAATGCCGGAAACGGGAATGTCGGAGAAGGTCGATGGGCTTGCTCCATTAATTCGGATAGTCGCTTCACCAACTCGGGGTGTTCGGCCGCGATATCGTTACTTTCGGCAATGTCTCGATCGAGGTCGTACAACTGGATTTTCGCACCGGGGTTCTTTAACAAGCCGGTCCGAATCCCTTTATAGTTTCCTCGCCGAATCGCCTGCTGACCGCCGTAACCGGGGAATTCCCAATACAGATACTCGTGCTCTGTCTGGCCGCTGCGCGATAATAAAACGGGAGCAAGGCTGATCCCATCCGTCGGGTTGTTGTTGTCTTTCCCTGTCAGCTCGGCAATGGTTGCAAACAGATCCCAAAACGCGCCTAAGTGGTTCGTTTCTTGTCCGGGATTAATTGTTCCGGGCCAAGAGACCACAAGCGGAACACGGATTCCACCCTCATAGAGAGATCCCTTACCACCCCTGAAGGGACCGGCTGATCGGAAAAAATCAGAGTCTGTGCCTCCCAGTCGGTTGGGTGCTGGGCCATTGTCAGAAGTGAAAATAAAGAGTGTTTCCTTCTCTAGACCTAGTTCCTCGACCCGCTTCATGATGGTTCCAATGTCACGATCCATGTGGGAGACCATCGCTGCGTAACCGGCCCTCGGTTGTGGGTGGGGGATGTAGCCCCGGTGTTGGTAATCCTCTTCGGGAATGTGGTGACCAAATTCTTTTAACGAATCCGACGGGACCTGTATTGCCAAATGAGGGATTGCGAATGGAAGGTAAAGGAAAAAAGGTCTGTCTTTATTTTCGTCGATAAACTCCAGGGCAACTTGCGTGAAGCGATCTTGTGAGTAGATTTCCCCGGACGCTTCACGGTCGTTCCCGGGCAACATTTCTCGCTGATGATTCCGCCATAGGAACCGTGGGTAGTGGTTGTGTGCGTGTCGCTGGCAATTGTATCCGTAAAATAGATCAAAACCTTGGCGGTTCGGGTCGCCGGTAGAGCCCTCAAACCCAAGTCCCCATTTTCCAATAGCGGCAGTCTTATATCCTCGTTCTTTCAGAATTTCTGCAATGGTGACCGTTTTCAAAGGGATCGGATTTTGACCGGGAAAATATAGTGGATCATCTTTTCCTATTTTTTTTCGAGCAGCGGGGTTTCCATTGTTACGGATCACAGCATGGCCCTGATGCATGCCGGTCAGCAAAGAGCATCGCGAGGGAGCACAGACGGTTTGGCCAGAATAAAACTGAGTGAATTTGATCCCTTGTTTAGCAAGCCGGTCGATGTTGGGGGTTTCGATCCACTTTTGTCCGTAGCAGCCGATTTCACCGTATCCCAAATCATCTGCCAAAATCAAAATAATATTCGGCGGTCGCTGAACTGACTTGGTTGATTGTTTTTGTTCTGCCATGGCAAACAGAGGGAAGATTCCCAAACAAACCATCACCCCAGTCGTTTTAATTTTTCCGAAAAGTCGCAACATATAAATGATGCCTCCCAAGTTAGAATTTGGTGTTCCGCTTCTCTCCATTCAAACGGGAGTTTCCGTGAATGGCAAGTTGCGATCCCAAAAACCGCCGTTTCAGCCCCCTTTCGTTTGCGGGTGCGACCCGGTTAAACTCGCGTTTTTAAAGTTTTTCACAATTATCTATGATAAAAAACGTTCCTGTTCAAAAAATCCGACACGGCGAGTTGACGATTGAGGGATACTCGCGGGCAGCGGTGCAGACTTACTGGAGAATCGCCGAGTTAAAAATCGGGTTCGATCTGGGTGCGCACCCTTGGGACTTTATGGGTACGCCGACGTGGATGATCTCGCATGTGCATTTGGATCATATCGCTGCCCTGCCACTCTACGTTGCTCGTCGTCGACTGATGAAAATGGCTCCGCCCCGGATTTTCCTTCCCCAGTACGCTGTGGAGCATGTGCGTCAAATGCTTCGTAGTTTTGAAAAGCTAGATCGGGGGCGATTGCCTTGCGAATTGATCGGCGTCACGGGAGGTCAAGAACTTGAATTGTCGCGTGAATTGGTCGTCCGCGTCTTAAAGACTCGGCATACCGTTCCCAGTGTTGGGTATGTTGTTTTCGAAAGACGAAATAAGCTCAGGGCAGATTACGCGGCATTGAGTGGTGAGGAGATCCGTGATCTACGGTTAGCCGGAACCGAAGTGACCGAAGAGAAGCGAGTTCCGCTGATCGGGTTCACGGGCGACACATCTCCGGAGGGCCTAGATGACAATCCTTTGTTCTATGAAACTAAAATCCTAATTACTGAATTGACCTTCGTCGCTCCCGATCATCGCAAGCAGTTGATTCATAAACACGGCCATATGCATCTTGATGACTTTGTAGAGCGACAAGATTATTTTCAAAATGAACTCGTCATTGCAGGCCATTTAAGCACTCGTTACAACCGCCAGCAGGCAGAGCGGATGGTGCTTAAGAAATTGCCCGGTTTGATGGGTAATCGGCTTCATTTGTGGGGATGACGACGTCACATGGTTGCTGGCAATCCCAAACCCCCGCGATCTTTGTATGTTCACGTCCCGTTTTGCCATCATCGATGCGGCTACTGTAATTTTGCGCTGATTGCCGACCGCGCGGACTTAGTAGATCGCTACCTGGACGCCCTAGAATTTGAGGTGAACCAGTGGGTGGGGGAATTCGAGTTGGACACACTCTTTTTGGGTGGGGGCACACCCAGTTATCTGAGTTCGAGGCAGTGGCTGCGGTTGGCTGAGGTCCTTTTCCAGCGTTTTGCGTTTTCAGGAGATTTTGAATTCACTGCCGAATGCAATCCTAACGATTTGCAAAAGGGTCGTTTAGACGCGATGCTGGAGGCAGGAGTTAATCGATTGAGTTTGGGGGTTCAGTCATTCGACGATCGGAAATTAAAGTTTTTGGAACGGACTCACACACGCGCGGACGCGATAGATTCGATTCAGAGGGCAAAAGTCCTTTTAGATAAGGTTTCAATTGATTTGATTTTCGCCTGTCCGGATGAGTGGGACGATACGTGGCAAAGTGATCTGGACACGGCGGTCTCTTTGCAGATCGATCACGTTTCTACTTATGAGTTGACCTATGAAAAAGGGACCCGCTTTTGGAACCGTCTCAATCGCGGTGAGCTATTGTTAGTGCCTGCGGACCATCGGGCAAAACTTTATGAATGTGCAATTAACACACTTACTGCTGCGGGGTGGGAGCAATACGAGGTCTCCAGTTTTGCTAAGCCTGAGCATCGTTGCCGCCACAACCAGGTCTACTGGAATGGCGACTCTTTTTTAGCCGCCGGGCCAGGGGCAAGTCGGTTTTTAGGAGGTGTGCGTGAGACCAATCACCGTAGTACAACCCGTTATATGCAGCTGCTCGAAGCCAATCAATCACCGGTCGCCGAAGGGGAGGCATTGGACGCGCGCTCTTTAGCGAAAGATCGAATCGCATTTGGCCTGAGGTTGTTGGACGGCGTGAAGTTAGGACCGTTTCGAGAGATGACTGGATTCGACCTGATTGATTTTTTGGGTGATTTAGGGGTCATTTGGCGGTCCGAGAGGTTGCTTACGATTAATCGAGATGTCTGTCAATTAACGCCTCAAGGCGTCATGGTTTACGATGCCATCGCGTCGGAGATCTACGCACTGGATTGAAGATGCCTCAATCTTTGTCTTTAAGAGTTTCGCCGCTCGCAGGATTTTCCCGACTTGGAGTTAATCCGCTTGGATCCAGTTTGTCTCGTTTTTGCCGGAGGAGATTCATCGACGACTCAGCCAAAAGTACGATCGAATCATAGTCCTCTTTTCCAGAATAAGTAAAAATGATGTCGGCCAATTTCTGTTTTGATTTTGAAATTGCCGAGAGATCTTCGACCTCTGTCAGCTGATCAATGAGTTTCGTTAATTCATCAACGTCCGTGGGTAGGGTCGTTGCGTGTTTGATCGCGGCTAATCGGTTTTGTGCTTCGAGGAAAATATGGCGTTCATCACCCTGCGGGTCAACCAAGGTTGTCAGAATCGAAAATTCTCGTTTCGCCTGCTCCAGTTGATTGTCCTGTTGTAATTTGATCGCTTTGCCAATGCGAATGGTGTTTTCCGACTGAGTCCATAGTGGCTGTCCCCGCTCCGCCTGTTCGACCATGGTACGGCGGCGGGATTCGAAGTAGAGCTCGGTTGCCGGTTCAAAAAACTCATCGTCTTTTCCCCGTTCCATGATGGTTTTAAGGTTGGCTCTTGCAGTGCGCCATTGTGCGAGTTCATCCGAGTCCATCATTTCTGCAGCAGAGCTGAATAGTGTTTTGCTGCTGGTCGGTCGAAGGGCAATGCCACTGATGATGGCAATCATGACCAAACACCCAAGCAGGAAGGGGACGCTTTCGTAAAAAGGTCGGTCTTTTTCAGGCCTTTTTTTGGTTTTCTTACCGAGCAAACGATTCGCTTCGGTTTTGTCAGTTCCGGCCGTAAGGGGATTGAAGTTGCCGGTCACTTGGGAAACGGCAGCTTTTTTCGTTGAATCGATATTTTTGATTTCGTCCAACGCGAACACGACGGCACGGGCTGAGTGGGGACGATTTCGGGGTTCGGGGTCGAGCATTTGGCAAACGATTTTGTCAAGCCAGACTGGGCAGTTCATCACGTTGGAGGCCACGGAGGGAACGGCTTGTTCCATTTTTTTTCGATTCATCCTTCCCATCGTATCCGGCTCATAGGGGAGTTTACCGGTGAGCATTTCGTAGAGAATGACACCCAGGGAGTAGATGTCAGACTTGTTACTCGCGCCCTCTGTAAACTGTTCGGGGGCCATGTAAGCAGCTACGTCCAACTCCCTTTTTTGTCCGGAGTCCCATCGTTTACGTTTGGAACGGTTTAGTCGTAGGTCGGCGACCTTCACCTTGTGGTTCTTGTCGACGATGATTTTGTCTGGTGTCAATCTCGCGTGAATTACATCCTGTTGATGTAGAAACTGTAAAAGTTCGGCAATTTGTCGTCCAATCTCAACAACTAAATCTGGCGCTAGCCGACCCCGTCGAGACAGCATCGCTGTCAAGGATTCCCCGGGGGCGAGTTCATGAGCCAGGAATATTTTTTCGTCGACGACGCCAGCCCCGTGCAGCTGCACTAGTTTTGGGTGCGTGAGTTGCTTGAGCACGTCGACCTCGATGTTAATCTTGTCAACCGCGCGGTTCCAATTGACCGTTGGTGGAACGGAGATGAACTTGAGTGCAACATCACGTTTTTGTATGACTTGTTGCGCATGGAAGACCTTTTGCCGGCGGTTGGTGCCAAGACGTTTGATGATCAGGAATGGTCCAATACGGGTATTTTCCACCGCATAAACTCGCAGGGTCAGAAGATGAATTGAGGGGGATCTCGGTCCAACGGGATGGGTACCGAAATGCTTAGGATGGGAAGGGTTGAAAAGATTGATTAATCATACGGTGGACAGGTGTAAAAAGTAAATCAAGGCGAGTGACAAAATTTAAAAAACTCCACCGTTTGGGGCTAACCGTTTGGGAATTGGCGGCAATATTCATAAACAGCCATCGTCGTAGCGGTGACGACATTGTAGCTGTGAGGTAGGCCGTAAACCGGAATTTCGATCAGGTCATTCATGATTCGTAATTCGTCATCACTTAATCCGTTCCGCTCATGGCCTATTACCAGAACCGTCTTTCGATCAAAGGAATAATTAAACAAGACCTTTGACTGGTTGGTTTGTTCAAGTCCAACTAGCCGATATCCTTCCTCTCGTAATTTGATTAGTGACGTGGTCAACGTTCTTCGGCGAATGATCTGAACCTGCTCCACCGCATCACGAGCGATTTTTGGGTCAATTTTTAGAGAGCCCCGGACTACAATTTGTCCGACTCCAGCACAACCACAGAGACGAACGATTCGCGAGAGATTCACCGCACTCTTGAAGTGTGGGCAGGCGACCAACAATTCCCGGTTTCGATCGAGGGGTTCGGCGGGTTTGTGTCGAAGATGTTCCGGCTGAACCATGGATTGGGAATCTCAGCAAATAAAAGATGACGGGACATGAAATCGCTCACCAGTCGGCCAGTGGTTTGTCTGGAGTGACGCCAAAATATTTTTTACATGAAAAAAGCTCGTCCAATATCCAGATAAACTACAAATAACATCAGACCCAAGATGAAAATCAGACCTGCATAGCTCAATATGATCTGCGTTTTTTCACTTACAGGTCGACGGAATAGTCCCTCGTACATCAGGAACAGCATGTGTCCGCCGTCCAATACCGGAATCGGGAGAAAGTTGACGATTGCTAGGTTGGCACTCAAAAGGGTTAGAAACAAAAGCAATCGCGATGTACCTTGCGATGCCTCGCTGGTGGCGGCCATGGCGATTGTACCCGGTCCGCCTAGATTGGTCACGGAGATTTGTCCCCCCACAAGTTTTGTCAGGAAACGCCAGACGCGACTGGCGTCATACCATGTCTGATAACTACCGAGCTGAATGGCCTCTCCCCAAGTGGGCGCCGTATAGGTGTTTTGCAGTCGCGACAAAACAATTCCTCGAGTTGGTAAATAAAATTCATTCGAGGCCATCGAAGTGATTTGAGCCGAGCTGGTTTGGTCGCCCCGCTGAACGGAGATGTCAATTTTGGCACCTGGCGGTTGCTGTTGCATCAAACTGTAGACCCCGATCCAGTCAAGGGTTTCAGGTCCCAGTAAATAAGACGACTTGGCTTTTAGCGCAGCGAACTCGGGTTTTGATTTTTGCTCTTCAGTTAAGAGGAAATTGACATTGGTGATTTCATCCCCCGGTTCGATCCCTTTAACCGAGGAGGTTTCTACTTTGTTGGATAGGTTGATCGCCAGTCCCAATGTGTCAACGGCAACGGGGCGGTCTGACTCGGGACCAGGAATCACACGGGGCAGTCGTGGCTGCATTTCTAGTGTCAATTCCTGCTCGCCGCGTCGGACTAGAAACTCAACCGAGCGAGGGTCATCCCGCGCGATCAGCGTCATTCTTTGGTCGAGAGAAAACAGATCGCCACGCGAGCTGCCGTCAATTTTTAAAATTTGATCACCAATTTTGAATCCTGCCTGTTCTCCAGGGGACCCTTCCTGAATGTTGGCGACATCTAGCCATTCGGTTGTGATTCCCAGATCCCGTCTGGGATTGGGACCCACTGGAATGATGACTGATTCTTGGGTCTTTTCTCGTTGCACGACGAAGTCTATTTTGCGATCTAAATTGCGGCCTAAATACTGACGCAATGCAAATCCCGATTCAATATTGGTAGTGTCGAGTTGGGTGATGACATCGTTTTTTTCGAATTTTGGTGAAGCGACAAAGGCGGGATTCCCCTCAATGGTCGTTGCTTCATTGCCTACCTTGGGAATCATCGCAGGCTGAACCCCAATCAAGGGTAGGTCAATTTGTTTGATCAGACCTTTTTGGGCAGTGACGACAGCTGATTCAGGAAGGTTGGAATCAGGTCTGAGAAATTTAAGATCTAATGGCTTGCCGTCACTAAAGGCTATTTCCTCGGCCATGTTGATATAGGTGAAGTAGCCTTCAACTTTGGTGTTGCCGATCTGGGTCAGGCGGACGCCAGTCAGATCTGCCTTCCATGCGGGGCCTCCCGAGATGACGTTTCCAATGACCGGCGGTTCATAATTGACGCTGGAGCGAAATGCGATCGAAGCAAAGATGATGGCAAAGAAAAGATTGAAAATGACGCCTGCTGAAATAATGGCCATTCGTTGCGGCACTGATTTTGCGAGAAAGCTACGAGGGTCAATCTTTTCTCGATCGACCATTCCCACCTTTTCCGTAATGGCAGAGGCATCGTCTGTCTCGTCGATTTGGGAACGCTGCATTTCGCTTTCAATGTTGCCAGGGTTGTCGTCCTGTCCCAGCATTTTGACATAACCACCCAACGGAATGATTCCGATACCGTATTCGGTTTCTCCCCAAGTCCATTTGACGAGTGAGCGCGGGATCAAGACGTGGTCACCAATTTTGATATCGAAAAAGTCAAATCCGACATAAAATTTTTCGCATTTTACACCGCAAGCTTTGGCAACGAGGAAGTGGCCAAGTTCATGGACGAAAATCACAGCCCCTAGGCCGAGTACAACTTGCGCGACGGCAATCCACCAATTAGGGTCGAGCCAAGATGTTCCGATGATCAGGCTATCCACTTGGATATCTCCTTCCGAGCCCATAAGTCAATGGAGATCAGTTGCTCCAAGCTTGGGTTGGTTTCAAATTCGTGTTGATTGAGTATTTCGCGACAGGCTGTCACGATATCGTTAAATGATATTTTTTGTTGTAAAAAAGCACTTACGGCCATTTCGTTGGCAGCATTTAAAACTGCCCCGGTTGTGCCACCCTGCCTTGCTACTTCGAATCCTAATTCTAATGCCGGAAAACGATCGAGATCAGGGGGTTCTAATTCAAGCGAGATGGCTTGGCTAAAATCGAGTCTGGGTGCGGGTCCTAGGATCCGATCCGGGTAGGTTAGGGCGTATTGGATCGGCAATTTCATATCGGGAGGACTTAATTGAGCAACCACCGAACTGTCATCAAATTCTACCATCGAATGAATAATTGATTGAGGGTGGATCACGACGTCAATTTGATCTGGCTCAAGGCCGAAAAGCCATCGAGCCTCTATGATTTCGAGAGCTTTATTCATCATGGTTGCCGAATCGATCGTGATTTTTTGTCCCATGTCCCAATTAGGGTGAGAGAGCGCCTGCTCGACCGTCACGGATTTGAGTTGTTCTGAATTGAGATTCCGAAAAGGTCCGCCACTGGCTGTCAGAATGATCCGGTTTATTTCTTTGGGCTGGCCGGTCTGCAACGCTTGGAAAACAGCGCTGTGTTCACTGTCGACCGGTAAGATGGTTGCGTTTGATTCTTGGGCCATTTTCATGACTTGTGCGCCCGCAAGGACGAGCGTTTCTTTGTTGGCCAACGCGACGGTTTTTCCAGCTTCGATGGCGGACCAAGTACTTTCCAGTCCCGCCCGCCCGACAATCGCTGCCAATACCGTGTCCACTTCTGGATGACTGGCGAGTTCTTTTAACCCTGATTTGCCCTCGGTGTACCGAATGACTTCACTTCGTGGAAAATTGTAAGAGCTGGCTAATTCCTGATCTGAGGCGACGACCATTGCTGGAGAATACTTCTGGACCTGTGATTCCAGCAGATCGAGTCGTCGATGACCGCTGATACCAAAAAGTTTCAGTCCTGAAACCTGTTGTATGACTTCCAGTCCATTGCGGCCAATGCTACCAGTGGAACCAAGAATCGCAATGTTTTTCAAAATTTCACCAGTCAGGATTCGTGGTATGTGTGGAACGAAACGGCGTCAAAAAAGCTCGGAAACCCCTGAATCCCGGGGTGGGTTAATTACCGTCTGCCAAGAACATGTTTTGAGCGTTCAGCAAGGCAAAAGTGTCCAATAAAAACGTCTTTTAATGAACTGAACATTTATTCTGTCCGGCTCATAAGCTGGTAGCTATTCTATCATGGAGAGCATTTTAAATTTGTGAGTTGTTTCCAACAAGCCGAACTGGCCAACCTAGAAGAAAAGTCGATTTCAAGATAAATTGTATGATAGCGGTTTGGTCAAAGGGGCCAATCGCGATCATTCATCAGCCGCCCGAACTCTTTCGGGACGGAAATATCGGTTCTGGTTTAACGTTTTATCTACCAAAATGAGAATTTAATGGACGATCGACAGTCCGGCAACGATCCATCGAAGCGTCCTCTGGATCAACGGAATAACTCGACGCTTGTCTGGTTCGGCCTAATTATTGTGGTCGCTTTGGCGATTGCGATGTTTTTGCTTTTAAACCAAACGCAAAAAACGATCCGATATGGTGATTTTGCTGATTTATTGAAAGCGACCCAATATATCAAAAAAGGGAGCCGTGAGTTGGCTCCAGGATTTACTGGAGAGTTTGTTATCAAGGAGCCGGGGGATGCAGGCCGTGAGATTCAATATAGCCAACCTGGTGATGTCAGTGTTGCTGACCGAACGATTAGTGGTTGGGTTGACTACAAAGTTCTCTCGGGCACCGGGGCAGATTTGCCCGCTAAAAGAGTGAAGTTTTTGGTGAACAAAGTCGATTCGGATCCCGTCAATTCCGAGCTTGCCGCACAGTTGGATCGGACCAAGATGAAATGGGATTTCTCATCGGGTCCAGGTTTCCTAGAAAAGTATGGCTACCTGTTCATCACGATGGGGCTGATCGTTTTACTTTTCCTGTTTATGATGCGTCGTCTTGGTGGCACCGGTGGGCCGATGCAATTCGGGCGAAGTCGGGGACGGTTGTATGCTGAAGAAGACTTAGGAGTGACGTTCAATGATGTTGCTGGCATCGACGAAGCGGTGGAAGAGGTTAAGGAGGTGGTCGACTTCTTAAAGGTGCCGGAGAAATACCAAAAACTCGGTGGTCGAATCCCGCGTGGGGTACTGCTGGTGGGCCCTCCGGGAACCGGGAAGACACTACTGGCTAAGGCCATTGCCGGTGAGGCTGGTGTGCCCTTCTTCAGCCTTTCGGGAAGTGACTTTGTTGAGATGTTTGTGGGCGTTGGCGCAGCACGTGTGCGAGATATGTTTCAGCAAGCAGAATCGAAAGCTCCTTGTATTATTTTTATAGACGAGCTGGACGCTCTTGGCAAAACCCGCAGTGGCAGTGTTGTTGGGGGCCATGACGAACGTGAGCAGACGCTGAACGCGTTGTTGGTCGAGATGGATGGCTTTGCCTCCAACAGCGGCGTGATTGTGATGGCAGCGACAAACCGTCCAGAGACATTGGATCAGGCATTGATGCGCCCTGGTCGATTTGATCGACACGTTTTGGTTGACCGTCCGGACGTCAGCGGCCGGGAAGAAATACTCAAGGTGCATGTCAAGAATGTCAAACTTGATCCCAGTGTTGACCTTAAGCAAGTGGCTTCGATCAGTCCGGGATTTGTCGGTGCCGATTTGGCTAACTTAGTAAACGAGGCGGCTCTTTTGGCGGCGAGGAAAGAAAAGGCCACCGTTTGCATGGAAGAGTTTAACGAGGGAGTCGAACGCGTCACCGCAGGCCTTGAAAAGAAAAAGCGAGTGATGAACCAAGAAGAAAAACAACGAGTGGCCTATCACGAGAGTGGCCATGCACTGGTAGCTTACAGTCTGCCAAACACTGATCCCGTTCACAAAGTTTCCATCATTCCTCGAGGGTTGGGCGCGTTGGGATACACGATGCAGCGTCCGGCCAGTGAGCGTTATTTGATGACGAAGAGTGAGTTGGAAAGCCAGTTGCAGATTTTGGTTGCGGGTACATTGGCCGAAGAGATGATTTATCAGGACATCTCTACGGGTGCTCAAAATGATCTGGAAAGGGTAACCGACATTGCCAGAGCCATGGTGACTCAATATGGAATGAGTCGACTGGGAAGGATTAACTATAAACAGGATCGTTCTAATCCATTTCTAGCTGGATCGGGCGGGGAAATGAGCGGTCGTCAGCACAGCGAAGAGACATCGCGTGAAATTGATCTAGAGGTCAAATCAATCGTAGAGAACGCGATTGTGCAAGTTCGGCGGATTCTCGATAAGCGTCATGACGCGCTGATTGCGCTGACAGAGCGATTGATCGAAGTCGAATCGATTGATTCTGAAGAACTGAAACGAATCATTGATGAGAACACCACTGCGCCTTTGGTAGTTCCCGGCACGCAACCTCAAACAAGTAGTTTCGATAACAAGAAGAAAGGTCAGCCACCGACGAATGAGAAAGGTGAACGTACGGCCCAGTAAACGTTCGATTGCTGGCGGTTCCCTATTCATAGGCGGATGTTTGGTCGGTTGACCCAATGCCAGCCGCGTGGCCGAGAGTTCCAGTACGCCTGAGGGAGCCACAAATTGAAATACGCAATTTGCAATGAAGTTTATGGTGACTTGCCGTTCGAGGAAGCGTTTCGGCAAGCTCGACAATGTGGCTATGAAGGCTTAGAAATCGCTCCCTTTACGCTCGGTGAAAATATCTTCGAGATTTCTGCTGATCGTCGAAGATGGGTTAGGGATCTGGCAGGTCAAAACGAACTACAGATCATCGGACTACACTGGCTGTTGGCCCATACGCAAGATCTGCATTTGACTTCGTCGAATTTGGCAACCCGCGCTCGCACCGTCGACTACATGGCAGAGTTGGCCCGCCTTTGTAGGGATCTGGGTGGTGGAGTGATGGTCTTGGGCTCACCGCAGCAAAGAAATTTAACGGCCGGTATGTCCTATCAAGAGGGATTCGATAATGCGGTCCAAACACTCAGTCAGTTGCTGCCCGTATTAGATGAAACAGAGGTGACCCTGGCTGTTGAACCTTTGGGTCCCGAGGAGGGTGATTTCATTCTGACTGCGGATGCTGGAGTCGAATTGGTAACTGCGGTTGATTGTGAGAGGGTAAGGTTGCATTTGGATGTGAAAGCGATGTCTACCGAGGCCAAACCGATCCCGGAGATCATACATGATAGTAAGGCGTGGCTGTCCCATTTTCATGCAAATGACCCCAACCGGCAGGGCCCTGGAATGGGAGACGTCGATTTCTTGCCGATTGTCCAAGCTCTCAAACAGGTGCAGTATACGGGTTGGATTTCCGTCGAAGTCTTTGATTACACACCAGGTTTAGAGGCGTTGACACGAGGCTCTCTGAACTACATGCAAGGTATTGAGCAGCAGCTGGAAGTCAACTGACATAGCGCTTTCGAATTCTCTAAAGGAACTCACCCGCATATAAATCGGCGGGTTGTTGTCGCTCGCGGATCAGGCGAGGCTGTTGGTCTTCAATCATGACCTCAGCCGCAAACGGTTTGCTGTTGTAGTTGGATGACATCACGAACCCGTAGGCCCCTGCGCACTGGATGATCAGAAAGTCACCCACATCAGCCACCGGCATCTCGCGAGTGGCAACCATACCGCCCTCTTCTTGCGTGAATATGTCACCCGACTCGCAAAGAGGCCCGCCGACGACCACGTGCTGAAGTTGTAAAGGTCGAGGCGTGCGATGAGCAATGGCCATTGGATGATAAGCTCCGTACATGATGGGTCTGGCCAGATTGTTGAAACCAGCATCAACAAGATAAAATAAGTTGTCCCCCATCTTTTTGACGGCTCGTATTTCAGTCAGAAGATAACCGGATTCTGCAACCAAAAATCGACCTGGCTCTATCTCTAGGGAAACGGGGTGGCCGAAATCCGTTTGAAGTTGCTGCCGCGTCTGGTCCCATAGTTGATAATAGCGATCGATGTCAACGGACTCATCAGTTTCTCGATAAGGGGTGGGTAAACCCCCTCCCGCACTGATGACTTCAATAGAGCTACCGACGCGGTGGGCTATTCCTTGCATCGCATCACAGACTTGCGAGAGATGCTCAAAGTCGGTGCCCGAACCGATATGCATATGGAGACCCGCGATCGTTAGGTCATGTTGACGGGCCACTTCCATGCAGTCCTCTAATTGATCGTGCCAGATACCATGTTTGGAATGGTCCCCACCAGTGTTTGTTTTTTGGCTATGACCATGACCAAATCCGGGATTGATTCGCAGAGTGATTTTACCGGTTTTTACCCGCTGACCATACTGTGAAATCATGTCCGGCGAGCCGACGTTGACATGGATGCCTTTCTCGACCACTACATCTAAGGAAGCATGATCAAAAAGATCAGCTGTGTAAACGACCGGCGCTGGCCTGCCGTTTAACGGAAAGCCAACTCGTTCCGCGCGGTGGATTTCGCCCGCGCTGACCGCGTCCACCAAAACACCGTTCCGTCGCATCAGGTCCAGCACGGCTAGATTTGAATTAGCTTTCTGCGCGTAGCGAATCACATCAAATTGGCGCAATTGTTCGATTCGTTCAACGATGGTTCGTGCATCGTAGATATAGCTCGGCGTGCCAAATTGTTCTGCCAGTTGAACGGTTGGTGAACCAGCAATACTGGGCATGGTCGGGGCGAATTGATCGGTTGCTGCCATCTTGAAATCCTGAGGCAAGTGGGGCCATCGTTGAGACTCCCTATATTGTAGGAATTTTACACGGGTAACAAAGGTGCTAAATGAAACGAAGCCGCCGAATCGCGAGGATGTATTTCTAGAGAGATCCTAAAGAGAGAGTCGAGAGTGAGCGTTCCTTAGTTAAACAGGCTCTTCATCTTCGGCCGCTACCCGCTCGACGCGAACCAGTTCGATAAATCGACGATTGGCTTTTTCGACACGGAAGCGAACATTATTGAATACTAATTCGCGGCCCATCCGAGGCACCTCTTTGAGCTGTGACATAATTAATCCGGAAACAGTGTCGAATTCTTCATCTTCGGGCAGTTGTAGTCCTAGTTCTTCGTTCAACTGTTTCAAGTGCGTTGTCCCCAAGACTTCGGCCGAATTGTCATCGATTTTACGGAATTCGTTTAATTCTTCGTTGTCAGTTTCGTCGACAATGTCTCCAACAATTTCTTCTAAGATATCTTCAATCGTGACAACGCCTGCAACACCTTTGTATTCATCCTCGACAATGGCCATGTGAACGCGACTGACTTGGAACTGTTGCAGCATTTCTCGTAGCAGGGTGCTTTCTGGAACCTTTATCGGCTCTCGAACCAATCGCTCTAAAGAGCGACGCTTGCTTTCGGACCTCAACGATTCCCCTAACATGTCCTTGGCGTAGAGGATTCCAATAATATTGTCGATAGTGTCACGGTAAATCGGGATGCGTGTTCGGCCGGAATTGACGATGAACTCGAGCATCTCATCCCATCCCGTTGAGAATTCCATCGCATCGACTCGAGAACGAGGGGTCATGACTCGACCGACATCATAATCATCCAGTTCCATTACCCCTTCAATCATGTCGGCGCGAGCGGGTTCCAATAGGCCATCATGCTCACCTTCAGAAACCATTGAGAGGATTTCATCTTCGAAAGCTTCCTCTTCATCTTCATCTTCTATCGATTTTCCGCGAGCTCTAAAGAAAAAGTTAGACAAAACCTTAGCCCCGACCGTCAGTGGCCAAGCCATGCCAGCGACAACCCACCAGATCCTCCAAGTGTGAAACAGAAAGGGCTCCGCCGCAGCTTGTGCGATTGCCCAAGGGAGCCAGCTGTTTAAAAAAGTCAGTGCCGCAGCTGAAACTCCAATGATCACCCAGAGAGAGCCACCCTCGAGAGTCATAGGGACTCGATCCTCGAGCATTAGGAATACTAGACAACAAATGGAAATGGCCGTCGCGATCATCTGCACCATCAACGTTCCGAGGGCCATTTCATCCCTAAGATCGATGATGCGACTGAATGTTTTATTTCGACGTTTTCGGTTGCAATATTCCTCTAGATCGTGCCACGATATTTCATGTACGACCTGTTGGGCCGCGCCCGAAATCGTCATGATGACCATCGAGGCCAGCATCGTCCAGAATGTGATTTGCGAACTCATTCCTGAACCTCATCACTAGTCGGGGAGTCGAGTTCGTCGGGTGGCTGGTAATCGGCCCCAGCCGAATCCATGTAATGCCGTTCTTTCAATCGCATCGATTGGCGATCCTTCGGCATCTTGTCATCATAGCCGACAAGATGCAGAATCCCATGAACGACATACAAAAGTAATTCAATGGAATAGTCGCTGTTCATTTCATCGGCAACACGTTTAGCGGTGTCGGCGCTGACGATGACCTCACCCGATAAGCGGCCTGATTCTCGCTCGAATACAAAGCTAAGGACATCCGTTTCGTAATCGTGCTCCAAAAACCTAGCATTTAAATCATGTATGGTTTCATCGTCAACGATCGCTAAACTGATTTCCGTTTCGAAATAGTGATGATCGTTTAGGATTTGAACCGCAACCTTCTCCAATCTTTGGACGTCAACAGGTAACGCTTGTTGATTGGAGACCTCAATCGGCGGAGGCTGTTGGTTGTCAGGATCAGGCAGATTGTTGGTCGGGATATTTGACCCGGGCATGATACATCCCATTTAACGATTTGATTAGATTCTCTTGGATGGTGTGCAATTGTCGTAACGTGATCTCACATTCGTCAAACTGCCCATCATCCAATCGCTTTTTGGCGATTTCTTTTACCAAGTTTTCGATCCGAGACGGCGTTGGTTCACGTAACGCACGACTGGCACTTTCAACAGCATCGGCTAACATCATGACCGCGGCTTCGGGCGTCTGAGGTTTGGGACCGGGGTAACGGTAGTCGTTTTCATCGATTTCTGTACCATTCTCGTCGTTCAGGTTCTGCTGAGTAGCCCGGTTGTAAAAATATTCCACGAGAGTTGTTCCGTGGTGTTGTTCAATCATGTCAATGATTCGTTGCGGTAGGCGGTGGGTGCGNGCAATTTCNGCACCTTCCTTNACATGGGCGATGATTACCAACGTGCTCATCGTCGGGAGAAGTTCGTCGTGTTTGTTTTCACCGCCGGATTGATTTTCAATGAAGTACTCCGGTTTTCTAAGTTTCCCGATGTCGTGGAAATAGGCGCCGACACGGCAGAGTAAACCGTTGGCTCCAATGGCTTCCGCTGCGGATTCACTGATGGAGGCGACATTGATACTGTGGTTGTAGGTTCCGGGTGCGCGTTGGACCAGTTCTTTCAATAGTGGATGGTTCGCATCACTTAGCTCTAGCAAGCTGATATCGGTCTGAATGTCAAACCAGCTTTCGAGGAAGGGTAGCATGGCGGTCATGCAAAGACCCGCAAAGCCCGCGCTACCTGCGTACCACAGGGCGTCGACCCACAATTCGCCACCCATGGGTTGCCCCAACATGTAATTGACACCCACGACCGTGGGTAGGACGACCATGGCTGATATCAATCCAACATAAACCAGTTTGGTGCGACTACGGATCGATCGGCACAGTAGGGCTGCGGTTGATGAGGATGCGGTTAAGACGACGAATTCTGACAACTCAAAGCCGTGAGCGACGGTGAATGCAAGAGCAACCAGCGCGCTCAGAAAGATAGATAATTCAATATGGTAGGCAATAGCAATCGTCATGGCGAACAATGTGATTGGGACAATTTCGCTGCGCCAATCAACATTGATTGAAAGAATCCAGGCCATGATCCAAGTGAAAAGCATCAACGCTAAAAGCAAAGCAAATTGCTTGATGTTAACCAGCAGGGCATGATCTCGATAATAGAGGTAGCCAGCAAAGAGAGCAAAAACAGAAGCGAACAGGCCAAAGAATGAAAAAGATCGAAGTACTTGGTCGCCGATCGACATGTTTTTTGCATAGGCAGCATGCTCTGCTCTCAAGAGTTCGATGTCACTGTCGTCCAAGGGTTCGAAGGCGCTGATCACGGTTTT
>JAKVBF010000030.1 GCA_022447555.1 Mariniblastus sp.
TTATCTCGATTTGTTTCTTTCGACAGGGGGAGCTCGAGCGAACCGAGTTTTACGCAACATGGGTGATGGTCGCTTTGAGCAAGTCGACATTGATCCGTTGCTTGCGGGGTTTAAGGAACGGGCGCGTAGTATCGTTCCCATGATCGTGGAGGGCGGTGGCGATGCTTTTTGTTTTCTGAATCACACACCGGGGCCCGGGTCCAGATTCGTTGTACGTCAGGGAGATCAACTCGAAGATAAGACGGTTGAATCGGGATTTGATCGACTGAAAGGAACCCAATTGATGGGCTTTCACGGGGATGAATCAGGTAGGCATCTTTACCTGAATTATTCGGGATGTCCGTTGACTGCATGTGAGCTAACTTCGGCGGGAAGGTTCGTCGACGTTTCTAAGGAGCTCGGTTTGAAAAGGGTTGGGGCCGTCAACTCGATTGCCTTGGGTGACTATGACAATGATGGTGATCAAGATATCTACCTTTGCCGTGGGCCTAATGGAGCTGTCGCAGGTTGTTTTGTGTTTGGGAAATCGATCGCTGCAAATCTAACGTTGAAAGATAAGCAGGGGTTGCGTTTTCGTACGCAAGGCCAAATTGAAATCAAAGTGTTTGTCCAGACACGAGAAACAAAAGGCAAGAATCCAGCTCCTGAAATCGTCCGCCTGGGTCGGGCAAAAGAAATGATTTCTGTTTTGCCGTACCGTCTTGATGTCAATGATCAACGTCTGGAAGGGGAGCCGGATATTCTTCAACCGATGTTGTTTCTCCACCGAAACACATCGGGCGATCTGATTTTGCAATGTGGATCGGAACAGCCCACAACGGCTCAGGTGTATGTGATTGTCCACTGTTCTTCCCCGGTCGAAATTCAAGAAACGTGGGGTTTCAAAGTTGGGGCCAAGAAGTTCGCGAATCGACTTTTGGAGAATCGTGAGGGGGAATTTGTGGAGGTTACTGAGCAAGCCGGAGTCGGGGATGCTGGTCTTGGTCAAGATTCGTTGTTTGCCGATTTCGATAATGATGGTGATTTAGATCTATACGTGATCAATGGTGGTCTCTTCCAAGGCAATTCACCGAATGTCTTTTATCGAAATAATGGAAATGGGACGTTTACCGACGCGACTCAGCAAGCGGGTCTATCAGGCCCTGAAAAGGGGCGAGGCGATGCTGCCGTTGCCTTTGACTTTGACCGAGACGGCGACCTTGACATCTTCTCGATCAATGGGCACGGTCCTTGGAAAAACATCTTTGATTGGATCGATGATCCATGGGAAACACGAGACTCGGTAAATGATTCCGAAAGTTTTGGCCCTTACTGCCTTTGGGAAAACGAGACAGCGGGCGGTAAGTCCTTCAGTATCGACCTGATCGGGTCTGCCTCGGGGCGCCTGGCGCTGGGGACGCGTGTGGTGGCCACGTTTGGCGGCAAGACGCTGATACGTGAGCGAAATGCCAGCAACGGTGCAAGTACAACGAGTATTCTTCCACTGCATTTTGGCTTAGGCGATTCGCAAACTGCTGAGCTTGCGATTTATTGGGCTTCCGGGAAGCTCACGAAACATTCTGCTAAGGCGGGTGAACATTTGGAGATAAGTGAACCATGAGTACATACCAGGAAAATCGCTTAGAGCCTGGCGGTTGCTCTTTCGCGCAATTGGATCAGCCTCCGATCTTTGTCGTTGGCGCTGCCAGGTCGGGCACAACATGGGTCTCGAATATCTTGGCCAGTCCTCATCAGGTTGCAGGGATCCATGAATCGTGGTTGTTCACCACAAACGCCGGTCTTGCAACTTTGTTCGGGGAACAACATCGGGCTGGCCTGAAGAATGGGCTGTCCGTACTTTTGAGCGATCAGGATCTTGTCCGCCATACTCGCGAATTCTCGACGAAGATCATGTCGCATGCTCTTCAGCCGCATCATCGATTCCTTGTGGAAAAAAGTCCTTCGCATGCATGGTCGATTGAAATCCTCAATAGGTTATATCCCGAAGCTAAATTCATCCATGTGTTAAGGGATGGTCGTGATGTGGCTGTTTCCGTATTGGCTGCCTCCAAGTCGTGGTGTCCGACGTGGAAGAATTCGATGGGATCTTCAGTTGCCAGCAGCGCTAGGAACTGGCAAGCCCTGATCCATAGGGTGAACCGAAAATCGGAAATTCTCGAGGATCGATTTCTTGAAGTTCGCTATGAAGAAATCCGCGCACATCCCTTTGAGTATTATCAAAAGCTGTTTGACTTTTGCGGTATCCCCTGGGATGACGAAATGCTTCAACAGGTTCATGAGGATACTAATTTCGAACACAATTATAGCCCCAAGGAAGATGGCTTTCGTCGCGGCGGCCGTGTCGGCGATTGGCGTTCTCGTTTTTCGATCTGGGATGCATGGCGATTTGATTGTCACGCGGGAACCACCCTCTTGGATTTGGGCTACGCAGAGCCCAACTGGTGGTGCCGTTTTCCATTCCGAAGCTATCGTTAAGCCTTTTGTTTCTTCTGGTATTCGATGAATGTTATCGCGTTGGAATCAAGGCATGACGAAAAAAAGTGAACTATTGGTGGTGGCGGGATTTGAGAGGTCTGGTACGTCAATGCTGACCAGGACGTTGAACGCTCATCCCGATATCAAAATGACCTTCGAATTTGGAAATTGCCATCGATTTGATCTAAGCGTTCACGAGCACCTAAACAATTTGCGAACTCAGTGGTGGAAACGGCGCATTATTCAAAACCACAGAAAAAATAATGATCGCTGGACGCAATGGAAAAATCGTTTTGCGAGTCGCTCGTTCGTCAAAAAATACAGCCGCGGTATTTCCGTAGCAAGTGAGGGCATTGTCTCCGCCGAAGCGGTGCGGACGGTTCTTAGTGAAATTTTTCCGAATGTCTCTGTCGTGGGGGACAAGCACACTTTATACGCTCGTGAGATAGATCGTTTGGCCGCAGATGAAATTACCAAGACTTTGGTTATTTTTCGCGACGTGCGAGATGTGGCCGTCTCTTATGCAGAGATGGTTGCTGCCGGAAAATGGCGACAAGTAGAATCTGCGGCCAATCACGTTGAAATGGCTTTGGAATGGGTGGCCTCTATCGAATCGATGTTTCGGAATGCTGACGACCTGTGCATGCTGAGATATGAGGATGTCGTTCACAATCCGTCGCGGGAATTAGTGAAGCTGGGTGAATGGCTCGATGTGGATCCAGAAAGATTTCCTACCGGTGGATTCAAAGGTACCAGCGTGGGGCGATTTAAGACCACCTTAGCACCCATGGAAGTGGGCGAAATTGAAGATGTTGCCAAACTGGGCATGCAGAGGGCTGGCTACATTTAGACTCGCGCATTACACCACTCAGGGCTGTGAATTACATTTCCACAAGCAGGATGGATTTTCACGAGGTCGATTTGGAAAATAATCGAATGACCTTTTTCGAAAGATTCACCGACGGTCGATGATCACGCGCATCCTTCCAGTGAAAATCAAAAATGCGTGGTATGAACTGCAGCAATGGA
>JAKVBF010000031.1 GCA_022447555.1 Mariniblastus sp.
GCAAACAGGCTTGCGCTTGTGAGCGCCAAACATAGTGAATATGAGACCTTCGTCTTCATCTCTAACCTCATTCTGCGGTCCCTGCTCTTCGGAGAGCAGGCAGAGCATTCAGCTCTTTCTCGATGCTGACCTGTTTACCATAGCGAGCTGCATGTATGGTGAACACAAACAGAAACTTGCCCGCATCGCCGGAAAGACCTGATTAACCATAAACCGACGGAATGCAGGCAATTTCATGACAGGACTTGCAATCTTTCGCGGACTGTAGAAAAGGAACGCTCCTGCTGCGGAGGAGTGGCAGAGTGGTTGAATGCGGCGGTCTTGAAAACCGTTGAGCGTGCGAGCGTTCCGGGGGTTCGAATCCCTCCTCCTCCGCCATAAAAATCTCCTAATGCATTGTAATTATTATTTGTTCTTTGCCTTGATGGGATTTCTCCCCACACTGCTCCCAACAGACCGATTTAGCTTGGACATTGCAAATAGCGTTGTGAGAAGCGACAAGTCATTTTCTTTGGGCCATCTTGAGCTCCATAGAATCGAGGCCAAGCGCGTGTCTATCCAAGCAGCAGTTTCACGTTCACCATAGAGATCAATTTGGAAGTCTTAGTCGTCGTTTCTGTTGTTGCACTCTTGTGGGCCGCCGGATGGGTGTCACGGTCTTCATGGCTCAAAGGCAAAGTTGGAGAGCGTCAGGTCAGTAGGACGCTTAAGAGGAAGCTGAAAAAGAAAGACTATCTCATCATAAATGACATTGTCTTACCCACGAGAGAACATGGCACCACTCAAATTGACCATTTGATCGTATCGCGTTTCGGAGTTTTCGTGGTGGAAACAAAGAACATGAGCGGTTGGATTTTCGGCAGCGAAAGAAGTCCGGAGTGGACTCAAGTCATCTACAGTTGGAAATCGCGTTTCCAAAATCCTCTGAGACAAAACTACAAGCATGTAAAAGCGGTCGAGTATTCGCTAAAGCTGAGTCCCACGCAGGTACACAGCGTTGTCGTCTTTGTTGGTACGGGTGAAGCCAGAACAGAAATGCCTGATAATGTCATTTGGGGAAAACGGGTGCTTCCGTTTTACATCAAGACCTTCCTCAAAGAAGTCATACTAGAGGAGGAATTGGCAGACGTTCGTGATCGCCTTCAGGGTTTCTCCCACAAGTGATTAGCCAATAAGCATGGAACAATGCAACAAAGCGACATACGACTTTGTGGCCGCCCAGACTTCTTTGGCTTCCAAGCCAAGTTACACAATGAAATAAAATGTCGGCCCTTGAACATCGCAATCAATGAGGGTTTTAGTTGACGATGTATAGTCACGATTAAGTCAGTTTGGATAACAACGGTTGTCGTCGATCGACGAGAGGCGTCTTAAGGGGGCACGATTTTGTTCGGTCGTAAGAAAAATAGGCATTCATCAGAACCAATAGCCCCTGAGCCCGAACCTAAAGCTTCGCCCCCGCGCGTTAAATTGGGTGACGACATTCTCGACACCTCTTGGGACGCCGCCGAACGATTCGACATTTCAGATGTGGACTTTGGTGACGAAGATAATCCGCGAATAAAATTTCGCGGCGTTTGGAAGGATTTGGAACTTTACAAAACAACCATTCAAATTGAGCTGACGGACGTTACATTTCAAGGCGATTGGGGCGGAGGCTTGATCCGAAGGGACGATGATAAATGGGGTGAAAAACTTGTCACCAAAACCAACCTTTGGGCGGGTCGTGATAAGCCGGTGCTCACGTTTTTTGAGAACGACCATGAAGCCGTTGAGCGCGGAAGATCAAAGTTCCACTTCTACATCGCTCAGTTTGAAACAGACGTTTATGCAAATGGGGCTTTCGGAGAGCTCGATCACTTAATTCGTGAAGATCGACCACTTGAAGAGTTTTATCGCGGATCGCCTGCCAAGCTTTTTAGAAAACCCGCTGAGGCAGAAGAATTTATCGATAGCGAAATTATGGCATACTCAGAACATAGGTATCCGCCCGACAAACCAATTCCGGACCGCAAACAGATTCATTGTTGGCCAGAAGTTGTTCAAGGTGGCGATAACTACCGAAACGAGTATCACGACCCCACAGGTTTTTATGGTTCGGCCATTAATTTGCCGGTCGATGTTTATGATGGAATTAGGCGAGCGGTTGCAGATTTTGGAACCTACATAAAAATGAAACTCTCGGTTGAAACGGAACTTTATGGCGCCGACGTCACCCACTATAAGCACACCGACTCTCCAAGCTCTGCATCTATCTCCGTTCTTCCGTGGAACGCTCAGATAACCGGAAAGCTAAAGGGTGTTAACGTCCGATGGGATTACGAGAAAGGTCCAGCGAGCAATCCTAGCTTCTGGACGCGCAGCGAAAAGCAAGGTGCAGATTAGCAATTGGCAAGTGGAATTTAATCATCCCAAGCAATCTTCGTTTATTCGACGGCAAATTGGGTCAAACCCATGATACTACGCAAACCCGGTGGCATCCTTCAGCCATGCATAGGCTTCACTCTGAAGATGTAGGCACCCTCGCACCCAATCGCCCACCGCAAGCATTGCTGTCAGTTCTTCGTCTCCTCGAACGTCATAACCAACGAAAGCGGGCCATACACCAGCGACGCCAATGGCGAGCGCTCCCCAACTCAAATTAGTTAGTTTATCATCCACCGTGGGTCCCAAAATCACGCCCCCCACCGCGTTCAGCAGCCCCCACAGTAAAATAAGCCCGAAGACTATAACCAGAATCATTGAATTTTCTCTGGGTCGGCTTTTGCACTTGGCTTTTCAGACTCGGTGATTACCGCCCGAGCAGCATCGATGCGCTCCATCTTTTCCCAATCATCACGGACGAACCAGAGCATTTGCTTGAGTGTCTTCTCAATTTGCCAAAGCCGGTAAGCTATGAAGCCAAGAAGCAATAGAGAGAAAGCCGCAACTAACTCCCAACCCGCGAATACAAAAAAGTCCCCGTCCATGCGTTGAAGCTAGACGGCGACAGAACAGAGATCAACTCATCGTAACGACCATTTGGATCGCGCTGAATCGAGGAACAGCAACAAAAACTGCCCACGCTCATCGATTTCGCCGCGAGTTCCGAAAATCCTTGAGCCGTAAAAGCATACTAAGCACTTTCTCGAACTGCCGCATCAGCCGTTCATCCAACGCCAAGAGCTTGTCCGACCTCACCGGGTCAAGACTTTCTCCCCAAGCTTGCAAACGAATCCTGGGACCAGCTTCGTAACCCGCGAGTGAACTTCTAAAGTAAGGTAGGACCTCGACTCTCAAGAAGAGCTGCAGCCCCATAGCATCGCGCGAAAAGCGATGCTCTTGCTCGGCGGCCATCTGCTCAAACCACTCCCGCGTTTCTTCTGGGAGCTCTGCCAGAGCGGCATCATAGTCACGCTGATCTTCCACAAGTGAAAGAGACTTCTCAGCGGCTTGTAAATACTGCTCCCAGTCTTT
>JAKVBF010000032.1 GCA_022447555.1 Mariniblastus sp.
AGGTCTTTTTGAAGGTACGGATCCGCGTAGCGTTGGATCGGATCATAAGGTGGATGTGGTCCCGGAAAACCGATCTGCAAAAACAGGGGTTTCATCTTGGGCTTGTTTTCAATCCACCACGTTGCCATATCCCCCACAAACACATCAGGGTGCGTGTCCTCCGGCAGTTCCCATTCGAATGCCCCTAAGGCTGCGTCATAATCAGATCGCGTGCGGTATTGTTCACGCTGCTGTTTGACCAAGCCTCGATAACGTAGCGCCCGATCCCATTCATCAAAGTAGTAACGTCCTTCCAAATAACGGTCTTTGTTTTCAACTACAAAGCGTTCATGAAACCCCAACTCGGTTTGAAACGGCCAGGAATGCATTTTGCCAATGTTGGTGCAGTAATAGCCCGAATCATTTAGGTGCTGGATCCAACTGCGACGCCAAGAATCGGCATTCTTCAGAATCCCGGTGGTATGGGGATAGTATCCTTTGAACAGACTAGCGCGGGCCGCCGCACAGGATGCGGCGCTGACATGGCATTGTTCAAATGAAATACCCTCGCGGACCAAACGATCTAAGTTTGGTGTGTCCATGTAGTTGTAGCCCAGTCCAGCGATCGTATCGTAACGCTGTTGGTCCGTAATGATGAAAATGATGTTGGGGCGATCATCATTTGGGATGGGTTGGTGGGCGAACATGAGTGGTGATCTGCCTCTGGGGCGTACGTGGTGTCGGGGCTGTGCGGCGTGCCGGTTTGGGCCACTTTAATTTAGAGCTTCCGAGCCAATCCAAACAGCTGACTTGCTGAGCCGAAAAAAATAAGCTGCAGGAGTTGTTAAGCAAAAAAAAATCTTCAATGTGGTCGTCAACCAGAAAAATAGGCCACACATGTTTGTGTTGCTGATGCTGAAAAGGGTGGCTAACAAGCGAATACTGCGGATCGGTGATTCAAGAGCAGTCAGACGTCCAAGGGCGTTTCGATTTGACTCCGCCAAATGGAGAAGTGGTGGTGTTATTGATAGATGCGGGATAACATATAGCTGAGATCCGCCGCGAAATTTAAGCACTGGCGGCTGAAAAGAATAGATCACGAAAACAAGACTTAATGACAGATTTCTTTGACTCCCGATATCCTTCTATCGAGCATCTGCGTCAGCGAGCCAGAAAGCGGATGCCGCGGTTTGCGTTTGAATATCTCGAGGGTGGTTGTTTTTCCGAAGTAAATCTTCAACGCAACACCGATGAGATCCGCCAGATCCAACTTCGACCTTATTATCTTCGCGACTATTCAGGTTCCAATCTGGATACGGAATTGTTTGGGCAAACTAGAAGTGCGCCGTTCGGGATTGCTCCAATTGGGTTGCAGGGGATGATGTGGCCCAAGGCGACTGAGTATCTTGCCCAGGCGGCGTTCACTGAAAATGTACCGTTCATCCTAAGCACGGTCGCGACTGCAAGTATTGAGACCGTGTCCGAAATTACTCAAGGAAATTTCTGGTTTCAACTTTACCATCCCGTGGAAGATGAATTGAGGGATAAGCTGCTCGACCGCGCAGCCTCAGCCGAATGCCAGGTACTGGTTATCTTGGCTGATACACCAACCTTCGCCTGGCGGCCCAAGGAGATCCGGAATGGACTTTCTATTCCTCCCAAAATGACTTTGCGGAACATCGCGCAAATGACAACACGACCTGCGTGGGCGTTCGGCCAACTCGCTGCAGGAGTGCCGGAGTTCAAGACCATGAAACCTTATATTCCCAAAGGGCTCAACATGAAGCATCTCGGACTCTTCATGAATAAAACGTTTTCCGGTAGACTCAGTGCGAAAAAGATTGAAGCCATCAGGGAAAGATGGAAGGGTAAGCTTGTTGTGAAAGGAATCGTGAACGAAGAAGATGCGGAGAAAGCGATCGGGCTGGGAGTCGATGGGATCATCGCGTCCAATCACGGTGGACGGCAATTAGATAACGGTCAGTCGACCATCCAGCCAATGACAGAATTGGCGAAAAAATTTGGAGATCAGACGACGCTGATGATCGATAGCGGATTGAGATCAGGGCCGGATATCGCCAACGCGCTGGCCAGCGGTGCCAAGTTCTGTTTCATGGGGCGATCATTCATGTATGGTGTCGGTGCCTTGGGTAAGACCGGAGGGCACCACACCATCTCGATGCTCAAACGGCAGGTTCAACAGGTCATGGAACAGCTGGCCTGTGAGCGAACACATGACTTCCCAGAACACTTGATCAAATGACGGTTCTTTACGGGTGAGCCAAACCGACGGGCGCTATCTGACCAAAAAACGTTTTTGTAGTTCAGTCAACCTGAAAATTCATCCCCCAAGGGATTGCCACCCCGGCATCGAAATGGGGTCGTCTGCGGCAAACGGTTCATGCCTTTTGGCTTGATCAACGATCGCTCAGCGGGTGAATGTTTGTGTCCAGCTTTTGGCGTGCCGAGGTAGGTTCGCCCATCTCATGCCAGTATTCGACCCCGGCGTCATCGGGATGCCAACACAGACAGACCGCTCGTCGATTGAGCACGGCCGGAAAGTCGACTGAACCGTCAAAGGGCATCTGGGGCTCCACACCGAGTGCGTTCAATTCTCGGACGCAGGCCTCAAGTTGCTGCTCTTCTCCCTGCATTGATCCTCGGATGTCGGCCAGTTCCTCTTGGTATTCGGGTTGGTCGGTGGTGTCCTGAAGTTGATCAATGACGCTCAATCGTTCACGTTGCCGCTGCACGGTTTTCTGCAGCCGCAACATGTCCGCCACGATCCGCTTGACCAGTGGCAACATGGCGTTTGCGGTGTCCACCGTGAATGGCTCACCAACGTTTGATGGCAATTGTTCGTCGGAGTTCTGGATTGCGCGGACCATGATGATTCAGTTGGCTCAGAGACGTGTTTCAGGAATTTTTTTTGAGGCTTGGGGAATGGATACGACTATTTTGGAAGCCTAGGTGTTTCAAGTGTTCATTGAACCCGAGATGTTTGATTAAGCCGATGGGTTTGATAACGCCCTTGGACAACTCAAATGCCTGTGACAAGGCCGACACGTGCAGGGTTAAACTGACTCCGTTAGGACGACGCGGCCAGTGAAAAGGTTCTACCAATTGAGGGTTCTTGGCGGGGATTTCTGAAGTCGCTCGGCATTTCAAATGCCCTCGCCCCCTTATTGGATGATAGGCCGAAGAAAAGTAGCGGCAAGGTGGCGCGATTCCAAAAGGCGGTCACAACTGTCCAGCTGAGGCAGGGTACCAAGACACCCCCCTTCGGTA
>JAKVBF010000033.1 GCA_022447555.1 Mariniblastus sp.
TAGACCATAGGTTGTGTTTCTGGCGAAAGAAATAGCAAGTTCGCGGGCGGTGATCACAACCGATTTTGAGATTTGGTCATTGATTGGAATATGAGTGACGCCGTCTCAATAACGAACGCGTTTTCAGGCAAATGTGCCTTGCTGACCGCCAGTGGTCGATGGAGAGTGGGGGCGATATGTTGCAGCAAAGGTTTGGCCAAATATCTGGAGCGACCATTGAGGGCCAACCACAGTTTCCGCGGGGCAGGAAGCAAGGAATGGTAAATTGGGTGTGGGTGCATCTCCGGGGAACCGTGGCGTGGATCGCAGGGTTTTTGTTGGTTAGTGCCACTGTCTTCGCTGGTGGGGGTCCGGAAAATATCCTGATAGTTGTCAATGCTCAGAGTGAGAGTTCGAAGACCATCGCGAATCACTACATCCAACTTCGGGATGTTCCTGCCTCACACATTCTCTACATCGATTGGAAGGGTGGAATCGAGGCATGCAAGGGAGAGAAGTTTCGCCAGCGTTTGCTTCAGCCCATACTGCAAGCAATTGACGAAAGAAAACTCGGGTTGCAAATCGATTATGTAGTCTATTCGAGTGATTTTCCGTGGCGGATTGAATTTCAGGACGAGTTCGCGGAACGTAAAATATCCCCGACAATGCGCCCCATCGCTTCGCTTACGGGATCGACCTACCTGTGGCCATATATCCAGCTCAAAAATGAGGGGTTTTTACGGCGCAACGCGAACTGGTATGTCGCGGGCATCCAAGGAAATAATCTTTCGCGTTGCCAGGTGTTGGCCAACTTTACAACGCGTGCTTTTCGAGCCAATTATCTTTGGGACCAAAATGGTGCACGTACGCGGGATATCAAAAAGGGCCAACGTTACTTTCTCTCTGTAATGCTTGGTGTGACCACCGGTCGAGGAAATACGGTCGACGAGGTTCTGTCGTATCTTCATCGTTCCGTTAAAGCTGATGCAACACATCCCGAGGGGACCTTCTATTTTATGCAGCGGAAGGGAGTCCGCTCGTCGACACGACATGCCTGTTTCCCACCAGTGGTCAAGCGCCTTGAAGCATTAGGGGTTGGTGCCCAGGTGCTCCAGGGAGATATCCCGAGGGGACGCCATGATATTCTGGGAATCGTCACGGGAACTGCCGACTTCGATCTGGACCGAGCCGAAGATACGATCCTGCCTGGTGCGATTTGCGACAACTTAACAAGCCTGGGGGGAGTGATGCTCTCTACGGCTGGGCAGACCCCGCTGACCAGTTTTTTAAGACATGGTGCGGCCGGAGCATGTGGCACGGTCTTTGAGCCATATGCTATCCAGGCGAAGTTCCCCCTTCCATCGCTCGATGAGCATTATGTTCGCGGTTCATCCCTTGCGGAGGCGTTCTACCAATCAGTCGCCTCACCTTACCAGTTGTTAATTGTTGGGGATCCGCTTTGCCAACCCTGGGCGAGACCGCCACTCATCCAGGTCGACGGTTTGCGGGCGGGTGATACGGTTCGTGGAAAAGTAACACTTTTGCCAAAAGTGAGTTCGATTTCGCAGGTGAAAGTCCGCTTCTTTGAACTGCATATTGACGGTGTGATGCACACCCGATTGGGACCAGATAGAAAGATCGAGGTTGATACGACAAAATTGATCGATGGATACCACGAGTTCCAGGTCGTGGGGGTTGCAGCCGAGTCGGTTGAGAGTCAGGGACGTGTAAATCTACCTTTAGAAGTCCATAATCACGACGACAACCTCGAATTCTCTATCGTCCCGGAATCAGTGGTCGCTGCTGCCGGGTCGCTTCGTCTTATTGCGTTTCAACCAGGTGCCAGGAGTATCGAATTTATGCAAAATAGTCGAGTCGTGGGTCGAATTAAGGGAGATCAAGGTGAGATTGAAATCGCCGCCTCACAGTTGGGTCGGGGCCCGACTACGATCCAGGCTAAAAGCGACGGTGAGAAACCGGTAGTTTCCAAGCCAATCCCGATTCGCGTCAATTAAAGAAGGGTCGATTCCGCCCCATCGGAACACGGCTCACCCGATCTGGTAATCCAGTTCCTTCGCACTGGAATGGTTGAACAGGGTTTAACGATTTTGCCGTGCTGCTAGGCATTGAAAAACACAGTTTCGTTGACAGATCGTTCTGGCAAGATACGATTAGGCAAGACCTGCTCTGGAAAATGGGTCCAATCAAGCAAGCTTTTTTGGGAGTGGATCAACCGTTTGGTCAATATCGGCGGGGCACGATGCCAAATCGCCCCCAACGCTCAAAGTGGCAGTATTAAATTCGCCCTTTTTTTGAACCAAAGGTGACAAACTTTCGTAGTGGCCAGAGGCGCAGTTCTTGATCGGTGATGGTCTTACAAGAACTGGTTTGATCGCTGGCCCCGATTTTGAACCGCAGGTGCTTTCTCTGCACCGGATTACTTCAATCCCTCACAATTTAGGTTGGGAACATGCAACGCTATCGAGTTAATTATACCGCTCTGTTTGCTATTTTGATTTGCTCGGTTGTGGGATCGGGCGCGGTCTATGGATTGTGGCGGTTTCAAGTTGACCGCAACGCGGGTTCTCTGATCGAACGCGCCGAAAAACTAGCGGAGGAGGGAGATTATCGACAGGCGGAAGAAATGTATGGCCAATACCTTTTGGTCAAGCCTGACGATGAGGAGATTATGGTTGCGCGGGCAAACGCTTGGAACCAGATCATCGAAACGGACAAAAATATTCGCAACGAAGATCTGATGCGCACCTATACGATCATGGAAGACACAGTCAGAAAATTGCCAGAACGAGACGACTTGCGGCGTCAAATAGTCGAGTTGTGCATGTCGGGTAAGTTTCGGCTCTACAACGACGCACGTAAGCATGTCGACATTCTGTTAAGCAACAATCCGGACGACAAAGAGGCCATGGTTTTGCGCGCTCGTTGCTTGGTTCGCGGTGGTGACGCTGGCGCGGAGTCTTACTTGAACAAACTTGTCGGTTTCGATCCGATCGCCGGAACTTTTGACGAGACAAAAGCAAAAACGCCGAATGCAA
>JAKVBF010000034.1 GCA_022447555.1 Mariniblastus sp.
CAGTCGATCTTCTTCTTGGAAACTAAGTCCCTTCGGAAGGGCTCCAGGCTCGGAGCCAGACTCTATCACAGCGGTGGATTATCAGAGCGTTGCGATTTTCTGCGGTTGCGAGTTGGGACCCAGCTTCAGACGCTCCTGGAGCGCTTCTACATTTAATGTCTGCTCTCGAACTGCCTCCAATGCACTAACGACCGCTCCAATCCCCTGAATCGTCGTCACGCAGGGCACACCCCCAGAGACGCAGGCAGCCCTGATTTTTCCCTCATCCGTACGGGCACCCTTACCGCTCGGGGTATTCATAATCAGCTGAACATCCTCGTTGGCCAAATAGTCCAACAGGTTGGGATGCCCTTCCTGTAACTTTTTAACAACCTCAACCTCGACACCTGACTGTCGAAGATTTCTCGCGGTACCTGGGGTCGCCAGCAGATCGTAACCTAGATCACGTAGCCGCTGCGCCAAGGAAACAATTTCTTCTTTATGTCGCTTTGAAACACTGACAAAAATTTTTCCCTTTTCTGGCACGACAACTCCGACCGCGAGCTGTCCTTTCGCAAATGCAGCGGGAAAAGTATCTGCCACACCCATGACCTCGCCGGTACTCTTCATTTCAGGTCCGAGCACAATATCGACTCCGGCGAATTTCCGGAAAGGAAAGACACTTTCCTTTACCGAAAACTTGTTCGGTTCGGGATCGGTGTCGTAACCGAGATCTGCCAAGCGGACAGCATCCCCTAGCACTTCCCCAGCCATGATTTTGGCCGCAATTTTGGCCGCAGGTACTCCCGTCGCTTTGGCAACAAAGGGAACCGTTCGGCTTGCTCGAGGATTGGCCTCAATGACGTAAACATTCGGGAACCCGTCCTCGATCTTGACTGCGAACTGAATATTCATCAGTCCCCTGACGTTGAGCTCTCTGGCCATTGACTCCGAAGCTGCTCGAATTTCTCCAACCACCTCAGGAGGTAAACTATAGGGTGGTAGCACACAAGCCGAATCGCCCGAGTGGACCCCCGCTTCTTCAATATGTTCCATCACACCGGCGATAATTGCCGTTTGGCCGTCAAAAATACAATCAACATCCACTTCGATGGCATCCTCCAAAAACCGATCAATCAGAACCGGTTGTCCGTCTGCCGCGATAAATGCTTCTTTGACGTAAAGTTCGAGTTGTACCTCATCGTAGCAAATCTCCATCGCACGACCGCCTAATACATAGCTGGGTCTAACCAGCACCGGATAGCCAATTTTTTCGGCTTCACGACGTGCTTGATCCATGTTGCGCGCGATACCACTCGCGGGCTGCTTCAGACCCAATCGATTCAGGAGGGCCTGAAATTTTTCCCGATCCTCCGCCGCCTCAATCGTATCGACGGAAGTTCCAATGATGGGAACACCGGCGTTATACAGGGCACGGGCTAAATTCAGAGGTGTTTGACCTCCAAATTGAACAATAACACCGTCCGGTTGAACGCGATCACAGATGTTCAACACATCTTCGGTGGTGAGCGGTTCAAAAAAAAGTAAATCGCTCGTGTCATAGTCCGTGCTGACCGTCTCCGGATTGGAATTGACCATCACCGACTCAATACCTAATTCCTGAAGTGCAAAACTCGCGTGACAACAACAATAGTCAAACTCGATACCCTGCCCGATACGATTCGGCCCACCGCCCAAGATCATGATCCGCTTTTGACCTGTTGCTTTCGTTGGTGTCTCATCTTCCTGTTCATAAGTTGAATAGAAATAAGGCGTGTACGCTTCAAATTCTGCTCCACAAGTATCCACCGATTTAAATGTGGCAATCACGCCGAGATTTTTGCGATGTACACGTACTTCGTCATCTGTGGAATGCCATAGAGTCGCCAATTGGCGATCGGAAAAACCGGCCTGCTTTGCGCGACGCATGGAAGATTCATCAATAGAGCGAAGCGACCCTAAATTCTTTAATGCATCCTCCATCTGGCAGAGTTCTGAAATCTGCGAAACAAACCAAGGATCGATGCCCGTAATTCCCGAGATCTCCTCTTTGGGCATACCGTCCTTGAGGGCATACCGGATGTACCAGATTCTTTCTTGATTCGGGGAGGCAAGTTTAATTCGAATCTCATCGGCAGAAGGTTGTTCCTTAGTGCCCCATAAATCACGACCGTCAACACCAATTCCAAATCGACCTACCTCGAGACCCCTGAGTGCTTTCTGGAGTGATTCCTTAAACGTGCGTCCAATCGCCATGGTTTCACCGACACTCTTCATCTGTGTGGTGAGTGTAGATGTTGCCTCTGGAAATTTTTCGAAAGCGAAACGTGGAATCTTTGTCACTACATAATCAATCGTAGGCTCAAAACAGGCCCTCGTTTCTCGTGTGATATCATTCGGGAGTTCGTGTAGCCGGTAACCGACAGCAAGCTTTGCCGCTATTTTGGCAATCGGGAATCCCGTGGCTTTTGAAGCCAAAGCACTGGATCGACTTACCCTAGGATTCATCTCAATCACGATCATGCGGCCATCTTCAGGATTGATCGCAAACTGGATATTCGATCCCCCGGTCTCGACACCAATTTCGCGAATGACCGCCAAAGAGGCATCGCGCATCCGCTGATATTCTTTGTCCGTGAGTGTTTGTGCCGGAGCCACTGTAATCGAATCACCGGTGTGGACACCCATGGGATCAAAGTTCTCAATCGCGCAGATGATCACGACGTTGTCATCAACGTCTCGCATCACCTCCATCTCGTATTCTTTCCATCCGATAACTGACTCTTCGACCAGCACTTCACAAATCGGTGATTGATCAAGACCATCGCGCACGAGATGATCAAATTCTTCGCGGTTATATGCGATACTTGATCCAGATCCTCCCAAGGTAAAACTGGGTCGTACAACGCACGGCAATCCAACTTCTGTAAGAACCTCTTTTGCCTGCTCCACTGTGTGAACCGTACGTCCACGACATACATCGAGCTTGATCCGCTCCATCGCTTGTTT
>JAKVBF010000035.1 GCA_022447555.1 Mariniblastus sp.
AAAGTCGATTTCGTCTTTCAACACAAAAACATCCAGCAGGATGTATCGTTTTCACTTATTTGAATTCTGATTTGTCTGGGTCTTCGTATTGACCCGTCATCGTAAAACGAACAGCACCCACAACAGCTTGACTAAAGTGACGTAAAAACCAGGGCAATGCCCGAATGCACATTTCAAATGTTTGGATTGTTAATAAAGTACGATTCAATCGCGTGTGAAATTCTTGATCGAATTCATCCGGGGGTTCCGGTATGTTGTCTTCCGCAAGGTGGTCAAATAAGTCCGTTGCCATAATCGGATAACTAATTTATGAAAAATTCTCGGGAAAAGCTTTTTGTATCTGCTTCCGGGCTCGACTAATTCGCATTTTGCAGCCGCTCACCGAAAGATTAAACAGTTCAGCCAATTCATCGTAACTATAGGATTCCGCGTATTTTAAAATGAGCATGGCACGATCTTTCTCATTGAGAATATCAAGCATGGTCATCAGGTCTAAAGGTAGGGTCGGGTTTGCATCTTTAATGGGATGGCGTTGCGATAGGATCTCCTGATCGACAATTTCATGTTTCTGACGACGCCCCCTGGAACGTCTCAAAGTCAAACAGGTACGAATCGCTATACCGTGAAGCCAAGTTGAATATTTCGAACGTCCTTCAAACTTTTTGCGACTCAAAAAGAGCCGCACAAAAACTTCTTGCGCAGCGTCTGCTGCATCTGTTTCGTTGCCCATCAGGCGATAGCAAATTCGCCAGACCGGCTGACGAAAACGCTCCATGAGGCACCGAAATGCTGGCCCGTCCGATCCCTCACGAGCTGCCTCAGCAGCCAATTTTTCGTCGGTGTAATTGCTTGTGTCCAACCAAATCGCCTGCGTCCAAGGGTTGCAGGTGCGATGTTATTTTGTGCACTTCACACGGTGAGTTGCCGTGAGCGAAGAATCGGTCACAAAAAAATCGCGGCCCCGAGGCATATGTTTCTGCAAACACCTGTCAGATAGAGAGATAAGAAATTAGACGGCGTCGGAAAACGTCATCGAATCAGATTCGGAGATGAGGGTCAAGGCGAAAGTCGCCGCGGTCTGCAACACCCCATTAAATTCCGCCGGTAAGGCGCTCAAACGGGGTCATTTACCACTTCAACCCAAATTGCTCGCCCCCGCTTTTACGGTCCGTGCCACCCCTTAGATCGGTGCGCACTGATTTTTTCCCGCCATTTGTCTTTGCCTGTGAAGTTTGCCCCTCCTCCACAGCACCCTCAGGATCTACGGGGGACTCCAGGGCCTTGAGTGAGAGGCTAATACGCTGTGCTTTGGGATCGACAGTTAAGACCTGCACCTCAAGCTGCTGGTCCTGCTGAAGAATATCGCTGGCGCGGTGTACCCTGCGGTGCGCTATCTCAGAGACGTGCAGCAATCCTTCAATTCCAGCTTCCAGACGAATGAATGCGCCAAAGTCTGTCAATCGAGTGACGGTTCCTTTGACGCGTGAACGTGCAGGATAACGCTCCGCCACAGAATCCCATGGATTTTCAAACGTATCCCGATAGGAAAGGCTTATTTTTCCAGCCTCCCGATTCACTCGTTCAATTTTTACTTTGATAGACTGTCCCTCAGTTAAAACTTCGCTTGGATCGTTAATTCGAGTCCAGCTCATTTTACTCACGTGGATCAGCCCATCGATTCCACCAAGATCAACAAATGCACCGAAAGGCTGAAGTCGAATCACTGTGCCCTCGCGTATTTGTCCCGACTCTAGTTGTGACAACAATTTCTCTTTGTTTGCTTCACGTTCCCGTTCTAAAACGGCCCGTCGACTGAGAATTAGATTTTTTCGTTCTGGTTCGACTTTCGTGACGATACATGCAAATTTGTTACCGGTGAATTCCTCGAAGTTATTGACGCGAAAAAGGGCGATCTGACTCGCTGGAATGAAACCTCGTAGTCCATGTGTCGTGACTTCCAGCCCGCCTTTGTTATGTCCGGTAACCGAGACCTCTACCACCATATTCTCATCAAGGTCGTGCCAGTTCTCTACATCCGAAATAGCCCCCGGGATTGCCAATTCATAGATTCCCTCCACTGGGTCAAACCGTCGTACAACAACCGAGAGTGAAGTCCCGATCTCGGGCTTCGATTCCAATTGCTTGATTGCGAGTATGCCTTGATGGGGTCGCGCCAAGTCAATGAGAACGTGTTCTTCACTCACCGAGTGTACTTTGCCTTCAACCCGTTCACCCTCTGCCAACGCGTCATTGGCAATTGCGGCAGGTGAGTTTAACAATTGATCAATTTGCGAGTCACTAATTGCCAAATCGATTTCTTGTTGCAGTTCCGGAGTGACGACCGAATCAATAGTTGGTGGAGCGTTTGATGTAACAGCCTGCGAGTTGCCGGTCGCGGTGTTCTCCTGAGAGGGACGCGCAACTTCAGTGCCATAAGAAATATGGTGACCGTGGACGCCGGTTTCTTCGGCACCATCTCGTTGCGATCCGATTTTAATGTTGCGTTTTTTGTGTGTATCGGTGGCCGGTGACTCAGGCGGATCCGTTGCCGACTTGTTCTGCTTCGGTGAATCGGTGTTAGGGCTTTCGGGGAGTTGCTGGGCCTCAACCGGCGTATTTTGTGGGGACCCTTCACCATTTTTTTCGGAATTATTTTCCATCAAACAAAATACCTATAAACCATAATGACCGCGTCAAAGATACCAATTTATACTCAGAATCCACCGAAGAATAGTTGGCCTTCAATCCTTTGTAATCGCGCGAGGCATGCTCGGCAAACCCTCAGACAAGGCTATTGTGGAGTGTCGGTCCGCTTGGCCGTGGAGTGAACAGTGAGCCTCATGGCTTTTTCGAGACCTTCAGGG
>JAKVBF010000036.1 GCA_022447555.1 Mariniblastus sp.
CTGTCGCAGGGATTGTTTTGTTAGCATTCGTATTGAGCGGCCTCGCCTGTAAGCCCTCGTCCGAATTCAACAAAAACGAGCAGGTGGATGCCAAAGAAATCATTTTCGAAACGGATGACACCAAGTTGACGGCCACCAATATGGGGCAACCGGTCAATTCGCCAGCAGGCGAGTTTAATCCTGAGATGACCAGCAACGGGCTCGAAATGTTTTTTTCCTCCGAGCGGGTTGGTTCACGGGACCGGGATCTTTATCGTGTTCGGCGCGAAACACCCGAAGGTCCGTGGACTATCGTGGAAAATCTGGGACCGAAGATTAACAGTCCATATCTCGATTCGGGCCCGTCGATCACTGCTGATGGCAAGACACTTGTTTTTCATTCCGAGCGGCTTTTCAATGGCGCAGAGGACGGGATTCAAACGCACCGTGACCTGTTTTACGTAAAGCGGGCTTCGCTCGATGGGTCCTTTGGTAAAGTCGAATTGATCCCCGGGAAAGAGATCATCACGCCTTATGCCGATACGGCGGCCCTAATTATAGATGACGGAAAGACGATGTATTTTAGTTCCAATCGTCCTGGGGGGGTTGGCAGTAAAGATATCTATGTCGCGACGCGCGAGGATCCGGATGGGCCTTTTATGACGGTGGAAAATATGGGGCCGAATGTCAATTCGCCGTGGGTCGATTCGAATCCGGCCATTACCCAAGATGGTCTGACGCTTTTTTTTCACTCAAAACGCCCGGGTTTCGGTCGGTCAGATCTGTATGTCACCAATCGAAAGACGAAAGACGATCCTTGGGGGCCATCACGAAACTTGGGGGTGAAGGCCAACACCTACTACGCTGAGGCAAACCCGAGTGTTTCGGCGAACGAAAAATTTTTGCTCTTTCGCTCTGATCGAAAAGGTACGGTGGGAAAGCAGGATCTGTGGCAGATGCCGATCGAACCGGAGTGGCTGGAATCGCAAGAATGAGGGAAGAGAGGACTTGAATCTCCACGATCTAAGGCTACTACAGAAAATGACGAGTGCAAAAATGACGTTTGCCGTCATTTAGGTAGGTTAGAGAGACATGAGTCTTAGCTAGGCAGTCAAAACGACGGAAGGCGTTGATTTCTCAAAAAAAACGCAGGTATCGGTAGCGATACCTGCGTTTATGTTCTTTTCGACTTCGGCCAGAAGGTGACGACCTTGAGTCACCCTTCGAACCCAAACGTCACTCTCAAACTTTCTGCTTGCGTTGGCGGAAATTCCACCCGCATGCGGCAACCGCCGAGATGGCCAAAACGATGCCTGTCGGTTCCGGGACACTTTGTTCACTAAGAACGGCGCCTGCCATCAGGAGATCCGTGTCGGCTACAAAAGCCATCTGATCACCAATGTCGAACACGCCGATCGACGAGTTACCGACAAAGTCAATTCTGAGTTCGCGAAAAATATCGCCTTGGGCTGCGGTGCCCTGCAGTGCTATCTCATCCCGGTAGGTCACATCGACGTCCCAACTGCCGAGCTGGCTACCGGCCAAGGCGAACGTGGTCCCAGCGTTCGAATTGGGCGTGTTTCCCCCAAAACCAGTATCCCAAACAGCATTCGCCGATCCGGAAAGGAACTCCAGCTGCATACTGTCGATTCCGGGAGCTCCGGTCGGAAAACTCCCGACTTGACGGAGGATCCAGGGGGTTACCAATGTGTCGCCGGTAGTGGCCAGCTGCCAACCGGTACCACTGGCACTGCCGGTGGACGGGTCCCAGTTGACCGACTCAATCATCCCATTCAGGAATTGCACATTGACCTGAAGTCCTGCGTTCATGTCCGTCCCGAGAACCGGCACCCCTAGATCGGAATTAATTTGCAAACCGGTTGTTTCGTAAGTCGTTCCGGGAGTTGTCACCAGTGAGTTGATCGTTCCAGCCGCATGAACGTTTGCGGCGGCGGTCACCGCGCAAAAACCGGCAATCAGCATGACGTTTAGTTTTAATTTCGATGTGGTGTGGTAAGTCATTGCGTTGTCTCCTCTGAATGTTGGTTTGACTTGAAGTGGGTCATTGACTGTCAATCCCAGCACAAGCCCCCTCAGGAATTCTGCGGAGGTCTCTGTTCCGAAAAATCCCTCTGAAAACTGGCATGAGCGGCTGTACTGTTCATGCCAGGCGTAGCGATTTGAGCAAAATGATCGTCGGGGTTTGGCCCGTATTTGTTCTACCTGCAGAAGATGTCAGGCAAATTTTTTTCAGGCTTCGGTAATTTTTCTTTTTGCCTCCGACCACTTGGGAAAGTTCCTTTCCTGTGAGCCAGCAGAGTGTCTACTTTGTGTGATTCAAGCTTGCAGATAGCCATAACGTGCCTCCTTCTCTTGTCGGTGGACAACCCGATGGTGAGGGCCTCCAACGGGTGAAAAACGTCGAAAGACATTGCCTAGACAGTTCCTCGACAGAAAAAACCCTTCTAGGAAAGTGGATTCATTTTTCGTGGAAGCGGGCCGTTCCTGTCTACTAATTACTACGAAATCACGGCCCTGATCCTGCACGGCTAAGAAAGAATTATTTTTGCTGAACTGGCAGCTTCAACCGATTCTGCATCATGGTGCATTTCAGGTTAGACACCCAACTCGGTATTGTGTGGCTAGATATGGTAGAAGCCTTACCACTCAATGGTCCGGTCGGACCAGTCCGATTGCTAATTGGGTGAGGGCTTTCGCGCAACAGGATTGAACAGGTCGCCGGCCGGTCTCGCGTTCAACATCGTGCTCTGGTTCAGTGACGCCACGCCCTGGAGCCCAAGCCGAAAAGAGTAGAAAGATACGTCCGCACCCTTCAAGGCCAAGATTCCTAGGCTCTTTTTATATCCAGACTAGATTGTGAAG
>JAKVBF010000037.1 GCA_022447555.1 Mariniblastus sp.
CAACAACAGTTTCAGCATCTTGGCATGGTGAATATAGAGATCCACGAGTTTTTCCTTGAATCTCCGTTTTTTGTCGTCAGCGGAACGAAACCATAAGAACACCTTTTTCATGCTTGAGATTTTGACCGTTGACATGGCGAGCTACGAGTAAATAAAATGGCATCATCGGTTGCGATCGGAACAAGCAGCTAGATGGGCTCTCAAACGATGGAACGCCCCTGAATTACAACAGCCCATGTCGCATAACGAATACTTCAGAGCAATCGCATGGGATGTTTCCAGCACAATCAGTACATTGAAATGACGATGCACTTTAAGTGCAATCTGAAGTGCGAACATTGCATGATCGAAGGGACCATGGACTGGCTTCAGCCGGAGTCCGCAGAAAACTTTGAAAAGCTCTTAGAGCAAAACGCCCGGGAACAAAAATGGCAGGGCATCATCCTCACCGGCTCCGAAGTAACGCTCCGCAAAGATCTGCCCGATCTTGCTCGCATGGCGCGGCAGCATGGTTTTGATCACGTCCGCATCCAAACGCACGGAATGCGACTCGCAAATCTCGATTACTGCCATGAATTGATCGAAGCTGGCATCGACGAATATTTCGTGAGCGTGACCGCTGCGGATGCCGAAACGCATGACCGGATCACCGAAGTCCCTGGCTCGTTTGACAAAACCGTTCGCGGACTCGAAAACCTCGATCAGTTCGAATCTGTCAAGACGCTCACCAATACCGTCATTACGGCTCGCAGCTATAAGCATTTGCCAGCAATGGTTGAGTTGTTCTCACACTTAAAACGACTTGTGCAAATGGATTTTTGGACGTATTGGCCGATGAGCGAAAATGACGACAAAAACCTCATCGTCTCGCATATGGATACGCTGCCCTACCTAGTAGAAGCGATCCATCTGGCTCGCGTTTACGATCGAGCTTTCGAGCTCAAGAACTTCCCTGAATGCCTGTTGGGGGATCTTCGTGAGGCCTTGGATAATAATCAGCCAAAACTGTTCATTGATCCGGAATTCTGGCCCGAATTCATGCGGAACGGTTTCCACCAATGTGTCTACAAAGAAGCCTGTAGTTCCACTCAATGCCTTGGCCTCAATACCGCGTACACCAAGAAATTTGGATGGATGGAAGATGTGCTCACACCTTACCCGTCTGACGAATCGGTCGACGTAACTTCAAATCCCTAATCAAGTCGACATTGGCGAGGAGTCTCGCACTCTTATGGGCCACGTTACGTCGACACCTTGTGAAACTTGGCGGACTTCGTTGTGGACCAGGAACAACTCATCGCCGCCGTTTCCGGACTGGGTGCCCCCTTTCGATTCGAGCGCTCGTTTCGATTGTCTCCCGCCGGCCTCTCCAACAACCGTTGCCTGATGTCGGTCGTCAAAGACACAATCCCGAATTCCAGCGAAGAGGCAATTATCGGAGTCTGTCGAATTCTGCAAATGCCGGATTCGATCCTGGATGCGGCCATACAAGAATTGGCGAACGCAAAATTTGTTCATTGGGGGCTCGAGGATGACTTCGAGCAACCGATAGGCAAAATCTACTTCGAGTACCCGATTCCTAACGGCGCATTAGATTCGGGTAACGGACCATTACTGTTACACGTCGCCTTCAAATGGAATCCAAATAAGCCCGCGCAGGTCATGCGTACTTGTTATCAGTTTTATCCTCACCTCGAACTCTCACAAATCCAGAATCGTCTGAAGCAAATCTACGCATCTGAAAACTCATCCCCGCCGTCGTTGGCCGTGGTCGATTCCGTCTTAAGGAAAACTGCTGAGCGACTACGTTCCTCGGAAATCCAATATCTGGAAGTAAATGAGGATAGCAATCCGCGCCGTTCCTTCGATTTAAACCTCTATGACGCCGGTCTGACAATTGGCGACTTGCGGCCGGATATTTTAGAAATGGCCGACCGGTTTTCTCAAGACCGCACCAAGATCAACGCATTTGCCGATCAGATTCAACATTTTAGCGCCGGCCATTTGGCTGGCGGAATACATCGGAACGGATCTGAGTTCTTCAACGTCTATTACGGAGCCGAACAATGGTCCGAGACTCAGTTGCCAGCCAAGTCGGGCCCTCCCAATGTCGCTGTCGGCGAGGATTCGCAATCCGCTCCGAGCTGGCAACAATTCACCAGAGCGGGGGATCGCTATTTTAACTATTGCTGGTGGCCCTACACGCCTGTCGCTGCGGTGGAACACAAAATGCGCCCCGTGAGTCTGCTCTATCAGTCTTTCGACTTGGCAGGAATCAGCCAAGGCGCTTTCGACTTGGTAGAGGCAATTCAAGCGGAAATCGGACTATTCCGTACCGTTTGGGGCATCAAGTACATCGACGGTCGTCTGGCATGGGAATTTTATATATACGACTACCAACGACGAGCCCGCGATGTTTCGATTGCGCGGGTATTGAAATCGATCGCTCATATCGCACCGTGCAAGTTTTCGGTTAATGAAGCACTCCCTTACTTTATGTTTTCGATCGACCTCGATGAAGCCTTGGTCAGCGGCAAAAGAGATCTCGATGTCGTGCACATGTACGTCGGAAACCCCGGCAGCACGGTTTCGTCGGGCATTGCCTATGCCCTGACCGCC
>JAKVBF010000038.1 GCA_022447555.1 Mariniblastus sp.
GGCGAGTTTTGACGTACTCACAAATGAGATACGCGGCCTTGGTCTCAATATGCAATTAGAGAAGCGGCGAATTTAAGCAGATTTTTTGATGAATGCATCAAAGATGCACAGACAAACAACACTCAACAGCAATCCTAGACCATGAGGAAAACGATTCTGCAGGCGAGTTGCCCGTCAACGCGGAGCAGAAGCATCTCGAATGCAAACGTATTCCCAACGAAGGAGATTTGGTAGATGAGCATTGGCGAAGGCTCCTACGACCGCATCAATGATTATGCGTCGGTAAAAATCAGTTTGGCCCGACCGCACGACATCCGCAGCTGGTCTTTTGGCGAGGTCAAAAAACCGGAGACCATCAATTACCGGACCTACCGGCCGGAGAAGGATGGCCTTTTCTGCGAAAAGATTTTCGGTCCCGAAAAAGACTGGGAATGTTCTTGCGGCAAATACCGGGGAATGAAATACAAGGGGATGATCTGCGACCGTTGTGGCGTCAAAATCACCCATAGTCGAGTGCGCCGCAAGCGGATGGGTCACATTGAGTTGGCAGCACCGGTCGTTCACATTTGGTTTTTCAAGGCGATGCCTAGTCGCCTCGGCAACTTCTTGGCGATGAAAACCACAAGCCTCGAAAAGGTTATCTACTTTCAGGATTATGTCGTCACCGAACCGGGCGATACACCGCTGAAGAAGCAGCAATTGCTCACTGAAGAAGAATACCGAACCGCCCTGAGCGACTACGGTGAGGGATCCTTCGAGGCCTATATGGGGGCCGAGGCGATTCACAAATTGATGCTCGGCTTGGACCTGGTGCAACTCTCGGAGGAACTCCGCGCTGAATTGGCGACGACCGGTTCGAAGCAAAAAGAGAAGGAACTGATCAACCGACTTAAAATCGTCGAGTCGATTCGTGATAGCGACAACAAACCGGAATGGATGGTTTTGGATGTGATTCCGGTCATTCCTCCCGACCTTCGACCTCTGGTGCTGCTTGATTCGGGCAACTTTGCGACCAGTGATCTCAACGATCTCTATCGCCGGATCATCAACCGAAACAATCGGTTGAAGAAACTGGTCGATCTCAACGCACCCGAAGTCATCATCCGGAATGAAAAACGGATGCTCCAGCAATCGGTCGATGCGTTGTTCGATAACAATCGCTGTAAGCGTCCGGTGCTCGGAAGCAGCAATCGCCCTCTGAAGTCGCTGACCGACATGATCAAGGGTAAGCAGGGCCGGTTCCGCGAAAACCTTTTGGGCAAGCGGGTCGATTACTCAGCGCGGAGTGTGATCGTCGTGGGACCCAATCTCAAACTGCATCAATGTGGTTTGCCCAAGAAAATTGCGCTCGAACTCTTTCAGCCTTTTATTATTCGGCGACTCAAGGAACTCGGACACGCCGATACGATCAAAAGTGCAAAAAAGATGCTCGAGCGAAAGGATGAAGAGGTTTGGGATATCCTCGAGGAGGTCATCCGCAACCACCCCGTACTCCTCAATCGCGCCCCGACCCTGCACCGGATGGGAATCCAGGCGTTCGAGCCGGTCCTCGTTGAAGGGAATGCCATTCTGCTGCATCCTTTGGTTTGCAAAGGATTCAATGCGGACTTCGATGGCGACCAAATGGCGGTCCACCTGCCACTCTCGATCGAGGCGCAGGTCGAAGCGCACACGCTGATGATGTCGGTACACAATATTTTCAGCCCCTCCAGCGGGGCCCCGATTATCAGTCCGTCCCAGGACGTGGTGATGGGCTCCTACTATCTGACCGTGCCCCTTCCGGATCGAAAGGGCCATGGCATGGTCTTTTCTTCTACCGACGAAGTCGCGCTGGCCTACTCGCTCAGCGCAGTCGATACGCATGCGAAGATCAAGGTGAAGATGCCAGCCGGAACGCAAGTCCGCAGCGAAACTCAGGACGACACGTTCGAGGCAACGATGATTGATACCACCGTCGGGCGGGTCATTTTCAATTCGGTTCTGCCCGAGGGGATGGCTTTCTATAACCTGCCTATGCGAAGCGGTGAGTTGGCCCGCGTCATTTCAGACTGCTACCAGCAGCTCGGTCGAAGGGCAACCATCGTCCTGCTCGATGACATGAACCGTATGGGATTCCGCGAAGCGACCCGCAGCGGTCTCTCATTTGCCACCGACGATTTGATTACGCCAGCGGCAAAGGAGACGGTGATCGATGAGGCGGAAAAGCAGGTCTTGAAGACAAACAAACTCTATGCCCGTGGCATCATCACCGAGGGCGAGCGCTACAATCAGGTTTTGGACTGCTGGACGCATGCCCGTGAGCAAATTACCCAGGAGATGATGTCCGAACTGGAGACCGACTACCGCCGCGAGGGATACGTGAATCCCATCTATCTGATGGCAATCTCCGGTGCCCGTGGTGGCGTGGAGCAGATTCGCCAATTGGCAGGCATGCGTGGTTTGATGGCCAAGCCGTCTGGAAAAATTATCGAAACACCGATCAAGGCAAACTTC
>JAKVBF010000039.1 GCA_022447555.1 Mariniblastus sp.
AAACAAAACGAAACGGCCGGTCACCCATAACTGGCAATTGGCTCACAAGAGAAATTTCGTTGCACAGCGCATCAACATAACGTTGCACCTCGGCAGCTTTGACGTCAGTGAAAACTTTGAAATAGCAAAACTTGCACCGCTTTCGACAAAACGGAATATGCAAATAGAGCCCCAATGGTGTTTGCTCACTGGGCGAGCTTTCGAGTGCCTCATGGACGGCGGGTAGCTCTTCACGATTCCACTGACTGTACGGTGGATAATTCGAAATGAAGTAACTCCCGACTTCAGTTTTTTTCTTATCACTTGAAGCGGAATCCATGAAAAGAAGCCGATTTGAGGTGGAAGGGGTAATCTTCAGGTCGCTGCCTGAATTATTTTAAATGTATCCTGGCAGACTACTACAGCCCTTGGGACGGAACCGCTGGATTGATTTTGGAAGTCGCCGCGGCGTCCGCCTTATTCTGGCTTTTCTCGGCCCCAAAACAACGCACAACACCATCATCGTCAGCGATGTATAGTTTTTGGCCGGCAATGGCTGGACCTGCGAGGAAGGAGCCTCGAATCTCGTAGCTCCATTTTTCCTCAGTTCCATCCTCGAGTTCAAGTCGAATCAACCTACCATCGGTTGCAGCAATCCAAACGTCTTTCCCGGCAATCACCGGTGACGCATCAGCACGACGGCGAAGTGTATGCCTCCACTTTAACTTACCCGTTGCAGTAGAAATCGCATCCACCTGTTTAAATTGACTGCTCAACACGACCAAATCATCTGTGACAGCTGCACTATTTCGATATTCCTGAGGACGCTCTTGATCCATGTGCTGCCAGAGTTTTTTTTGGGCTTGCCAGTCGAATGCCAGCACGACCCCATCCATGATCGGCAGAAAAGCTTTATTGCCAACCACGCTGGGAGTCGATCCAGTAGGCCCTCCCAACTCAAACGCTTTCCCCATGGCTTCACCCGTTTCGAGATTTACGACGTGCAATTGGCCATCACAACCTCCCAAAAAAGTTCGGTCACCAGCTACAGTCGGACTGCAACGGATTTGGTCATTCGCTTCGTAAGTCCAAACTTTTTCGCCGTCTTTCAAGCGGAAACAATGGAGCTTGCCGTCTCCACTTGCAGCCAATACGTTTTCATCGTGAAAAGCCACTGACCCTTGGATCTCACCATCAGTCGACTTCCGCCACAACTCTTTTCCATCGACCGCGTTTAGCTTGTAAAGATTTCCATCGATATCACCGATCACCAGCTCCTCAGATTTGACTGTTGGTGAAGCGAGAAAGCCGGTATCGAAATCAACTTTCCAAATTTCCTTTCCCGTCTCACGGTCGATGGCGTAAACCTTTCCCATCACATCAGAAACAAAAACCCGCTTACCAACTACTACCGGAGTTGTCTCGATCGCCTCGTCAGCTTTGTATTCCCAGATCACCTGCAATTTGTCCGGCAAGGTTTGCTCAGCGTGCCCCGTCGACTGGGCATCGCCCCGAGCGGTTGGCCAATTGAGTTGGCTCGACTCAGCCGCTGTCCGCACTTCCGTGGCGGTGGTTGGGGCAGCAGCATTGCCCGCAATGACTGAGTTCGAGATCACGCAAAAGGCGAGAACCAACAACAGGCCCAAAACGCTTTTTAGCCGTGATATGAGCGGGTTTTTGAGGATTTTAACGAACATACGGAACTCTTTGCGGGTTATTTCCAACTCAATCAACTGAAAAAATCGAGGGTATGCCAAAGTGTCTTGGGAATCAAAGGGCCTCAAAACCGATTACTCTTTAGAGACCCCTGCTCCCGCAAGACTATCAACCTATTATAGGCTCTTGCCGCTGAGTCCACCGATGGGGTGATGATTATTGGCCTCAAATTGGCCGAACATACCTTACGAACCTTCTTTTTTCTTCATAGCTGCCAACAGTCCATGATTTGCGTAACACTCGGTAGAGCCCGCCACAAACGGATGATTGCCGAACACAAGTTTCTCGCTGAGCAAGGGGCGGAACTGGTCGAATTGCGTCTCGATTACATTGGTCGTGCAATCAGCCTCACCCGACTGCTCCAGAATCGACCATGCCCCGTCGTTTTGACAGCTCGCCGACGAGAGGACGGTGGACGCTGGATGAAGACCGAGCAAGAGCGTTTGATGCTACTCAGGAGCGCCATCGCCGCTGGCGTGGAATATGTTGACATTGAGGCTGACATCGCCTCCCAAATACCCCGCTACGGTAATACCAAACGGATCATCAGTTTTCACGACATGTCGGAAACACCTGACAATCTCGAGGAATTGCACGCTGCGATGGCTGATGAAGATGCAGACATAGTCAAAATCGCAACCATGGCGAATTCATTCACTGACAGCCTGCGGATGATCAACCTTGTCCGGAACGCCAAGGTCCCTACCATCGGTATCTGCATGGGTGAAATTGGCGTGATCACTCGATTGTTGGCAAACCGTCTCGGGTCCCCCTTTACT
>JAKVBF010000004.1 GCA_022447555.1 Mariniblastus sp.
CGAGGGCTCAGGATCGGCATCGATAATTTGCACCACTGAATCAGGGGGCAATTGATAGCCCTCCTGCGCTACCAAACTCGAATTCCCCATCATGCATTCCAATAAGACAACATTCACTGCCATCAAAAACATAAGCCGCATATCACCTCTCCTTATTTTCTCGTACATTCTAACGTCTTCCTTCGACGGACGAGACCGGTTGAGCCAAAATATCGGTTGTCGTGCAAAAATATTAACGGTAATTTGGAGCATTGCTAACGGTCTTCAGGTTCCGTTACTTAGTAAGTCGCCGTGATTCAGCCCCCCAAGCGAATATGGTCCAGAAATTAAAACTTATATCTCTTTCTTTAATATTAGCTTGGTCCTCTCTTCAAGCCAGCCATTGCCGGGCGGATGAAGATCGGGATTTGGGCACGCAGTTAGTGTTCAAGGAACCACTGGTACTACCTCGAGCGGGTGGTTCGACAAAAACCATCACATTTCCAAAGAATCGGTATCAGGTCTTTTGCTTTCTCGGGTGTGAGTGCCCACTCGCCAAACTTTATGCCCCAAGACTTTCAGCGTTAGCGAAAAAATACGAATCTAAGAATTTCGATTTCATCGGAGTGAACAGCAATCAACAGGATTCGATACAGGATATCGCAGACTATCGGCGCGAATTCGACCTAAGTTTTCCGCTGCTGAAAGATTACGATAATCGCTTGGCAGATCTCCTTACGGCAACCCGAACTCCAGAAATCATCATCGTCTCTCCCGAAAAGCGGATCGTTTATCGGGGTCGCGTGGACAATCAGTACTCCCCCGGTGTAACGCGGGCCGTTGCGACGAAACAGGATTTAAACCTCGCTCTTGACCAGATTGTAAAAGGCTTGGATGTGTCTCCTTCCCAAACAGCCGTCGAGGGCTGTTTGATTGGCCGAGTGCGAGATGTCAACACCGAATCAAAGATTACCTTCACGCGACATGTTGCCCGCGTACTCGATCAGCACTGCATCGAATGTCATCGGGCTGATGCAATCGGTCCATTTTCGTTAACCCATTTTGAGGACGCTAAAGGCTGGGCTGAGATGATGGTCGAAGTCGTCGACAATGGGAGAATGCCGCCTTGGCATGCGAGTCCGAACCATCGCCCCCTGGCAAATGCCCGCAACATGCCGGAGCGAGACAAGCAAATCCTGAGGGACTGGCTGGCCGCTGGCGCCCCTTTTGGAGCGGCGGATCAATTACCGCCCTCTCGCGTTTTCACGGAAGGCTGGAAACTCCCTCGTAAGCCGGATCTGATCGTCAACATGAGTCAGAGGGGATATGTTGTTCCGGCCCAAGGAGTCATTGACTATCAATATTTTGTGGTCGACCCAGGATTTACGGAAGACAAATGGATCACCGCAGCCGAGGTTAAGCCGGGAAACCCGCAGGTGGTTCATCACTCTATCGTCTTCATCCGCCCTCCCGATGGTGTCCCTTCCAAAGGGGTCGGCTGGCTATCGGCATTCGTTCCCGGGCAAACGATGTCGCCTATCGATGATTCATTGGCACGGCATGTCCCGGCAGGTTCGAAATTTGTTTTCCAACAACATTACACACCTAACGGCCAACCCCAGCGAGACAACACGAGTGTTGGAATGCTCTTCGCGGATCCGGAAAAGGTGACGCATGAAAATTTCACGCTCATGGGGGTGGACCAACAATTTGAAATACCTCCAAGGGAAGCCAATTTTTCGGTTTCAGTCAAACTTCCTTATCTGCCAAAAAACGCCACTCTTTTAAGCGTCGCACCTCATATGCATTATCGAGGAAAATCATTCGAAATGACGACCGTTGACCAATCCGGAGTGGCGAAAACAACTCTCGAAGTCCCCCAATACGATTTTAACTGGCAACACAGTTATCTGTTCGAAAGTCCAATCGATTTATCCGAACTCAAGGAGATTCGATATTTGGCGACGTTTGACAATTCAGCCAACAATCCCTTCAACCCGAACCCCAATGTATCGGTAACCTGGGGCGACCAAACCTTCGAAGAAATGGCCGTTGCCTTTTTTGAAGTCTCCCAACCTCGAAACACAAAAGTACAAAAGACGACTGAATCCACGACGGAAACCCACCCATTTAAACGCCATCAGAATAGAGCCAAACAAGGTCAGGTAGTCGACAATTTCTTTGATCGTTTCGACAGAAATTCCGACGGCCGAATCATTCGTTCCGAAGTTACGAAAGCGATGAAACATTTCGGATTTCAATCCTATGATTTAAATGGTGATGACCAAATCACACGAGAAGAACTTTTTAAACATCTCTCGAGCAATCGTTAACGTCTCAAAACCGCTATCTTTCTTTATCCCCCTCAGCCCGCCACCGGACCTGCCGTGCCCAAAGCCTTTGACAAAGCAACCGGTTGGATTGTGAATCGCCCGTATACCAGCTGGGCGGTTTTGGCGATGATCAGTTTAATTGCCCTATTGGGTTACAACTCGTCCGGAATGATGAAAGCGATGTTCGCCACCAAGGCGTTCGACAACACGAACGGTCCGGCCGGTGACGACATTTTTGAAACGCCCCCGGACGTCGAACCGATTAGCCTGACCGACACCGACGCAATTCTCGTATGCCAATCTATCGATTTTTTCAGCCCCGACGGCGTCCAAGCAATGCGGCAAGTCGTCAAAGATTTGGAAAAACTCGATTTCGTGACTAACGTCTTGTGGATGGACCGAGTACCGATCCTGAATATTTTCGGTCTCAATGAACCACTCCTACCCCGAAAGGATGCGTCACCGAACCAGTTTGAAGCCGCTCGCGAAAAAGCTAATGCCCACCCGCTGGTGAACGGTCAACTACTCTCTGCAGACGGTCGAACCATGCTGCTAATGGTCAATTTCGATTTCCTCAGAATCGAGAATGACGACGCTTGCACCGACGAACTTCGCCGCACCGCAGAACAGGCCAGTGATGGGTTCCCAAACATCGACATTCAATTCCTAGTCACTGGCCGCGTTCCTGTCTTACTAACGGCTTTGGCCGCTCATGAAGAAAATCAAATCAAGTATCAGCTCATTGGTTATGGCATGATCCTGATCATGAGTTTGATCTTATTCCGCGGGATCACCTCCGTGGTAATTGTCGCAATCGCGCCGATTGTTGGTGTTTTTTGGACACTCGGCATCATTCGTTTTTTCGATTTCCAGGAAAACCCTTTCAATGATGTGGTCCTACCAATCCTGATCAGCCTTGTTGGCTTCACGGACGGCGTTCACCTGTTGATACAAATCCGTCGCAACCGAGCAGCGGGAATGTCTTCTTTGGAGGCTGCCAAATTAGGTCTTCGACAAGTTGGTTTAGCTTGCGCTCTTACCTCGCTGACCACTGCGATCGGCTTTGGCTCGTTAGCCTTGGCCCATCATGAAATCGTTCAGGAATTTGGTATGGCTTGCGTCGTGGGTGTTGTCATGACCTTTGTCGCAGTCATCATTTGCATTCCACTGGCTTGCACCAGCCGACTTGGAAAAAACATTCACATCGGCCATGGCGAAGGCCTCGTCGATAAAAATCTTTCAAAGATCGGCGGTATCATCGATTGGGTACTCAAGCGGACGCGAACCTTATCAAGCATTGGCATTTTCGCGACGCTGGCGCTTTTTTTGATTGCGATGACGTTAGAACCCGACGAACGTCGAGCGAACGCCTTGCCTACCGGCAGCGAAGCGGCCATGGCTCTTAGTCAAATGGACGAGGCCATGGGCGGCCTAGAAGTTGGCAGGATCAACGTCAATTGGTCGGCTAACATACCGTCTAATGACCAAGAGGTCCTTGAAGTCATCCGAGAAATCGACAACTTGCTTGGCCAAGAACCGTTAATCGGGCACCCTATCTCCATCCGAAATTTACTAGATGCACTACCAGGGGATGGCGATTCCGCAGAGCGGATGTCCCTACTGGACCTTTTCCCACCTCAACTCAAACGGGCTTTTTACACCCCTGAATACCGCTCGGCGAGCGTGAGTTTCCGAGTTCAAGATTTAGGAATTGCAAAATACGGACCGGTCTTTTCACGGATGGAAAACGGCCTATTGAAAGTTCAACAGCAACATCCGGATTTTACGCTTGAGATGAGCGGCGTCCCGGTTTGGCGTTGGAAAAACCTCTATCAAATCGTTGTCGATCTCGCGACCAGTCTTGGCACCGCGACGTTGATCATCTTCGTCGTCTTGGCCGTCGTTTACCGGTCGGTAAAAATTGGCCTGATCTCGATGGTCCCTAATGTATTCCCTTTGGCAGTGGCAGGAGCCTACCTTGCCGTATCAGGCCAATCGCTAGAATTAGTTAGCGTCTGCGCCTTTACCGTTTGTCTAGGGATTGCCGTCGATGACACGATTCACTTTCTAACTCGTTACATCGAAGAGAAACAAAAAACAGAAGACGAGCGTTTAGCCATTCGAAATGCATTCACAGCGGTCGGCACGGCCTTAATCATGACAACGGTTGTACTTGTTGCTGGTTTTTCGACCGTCATCTTCAGCGACTCACGAGACCATCGAATTTTTGCCTCCATGGGAGCAATTACGGTGGCGGCAGCCCTCTTTGGAGACCTTCTTTTTTTACCCGCCCTGCTGAACCAATTCACTCGAAAGACGGGAAAATCTTCTGGACGGCGTCCTGTTTCGAATTCCGATATCGGGTAAAATCCGAGAGATCTGGGTCTGGGCGGATTCTCTGACTGGTTTCACACCGTAATAAAATTCCAACTGAAATCCTCTTGGTATTCAGCCCTCCCGCGTGAATAGGATATCGCGAATAAACAAAACAGCTGTGTTTCAACCAATGATGGTCGACAGTCGTCCATCTCCCTTCCCAATTCAAAATCACGGAAAGCAATATGACAAAATCACTACCGAAACGCCTGGCACTTTGCTTGCTTATGCTGTTAATCAGCGGCCCCGCCACTAGCCCGGCACAAACCGGTTCCGCTGACGGAGAAGCCGTCATCATGTTTGACTTCAATCTAGACCGGATGCGTCAAAACGAACTAGTCAAGAATGGTGGCGTCGCGGACATGCTTCAAAACTCAGACGCCATCCTTCCCGGTGCGTTAGCGGCCGATCCGGAAAACGTTAGCCGGATTTATGGTGGCATGACGGCGCCGGCTAACATACAGGACGCTCAGTCGGCGATGACGCCCAATGGCACAGCCAACTTACCTGTTAACTTTTTCTTTCGCGTCGTTTTTTCTGACAAGGAGGCCGCGACAGCCATGTTAGATTCCTTGAAAGAAAGCGGTACGACGGTTGTAGAAGACGGAAAGACCTACGTGACGCCCCCTGCACAAGAACCGCAGAATCTACGAGCCCACCTCGTAGACGATAAAACGTTTGAAGTAGGAACGACCGACTACGTCACCCGGCCCGACCGAAATGTATTCACAAAAGCACTTCTTACCAACTGGAAAGAACTATCGGACACTGATGCTATACGGATCAGTATCGATGTTGCAGGCATGCAAGGACTTTTCGACGAAGGTTTAGACATGGCCCGTGATCAAGCGCCCCCCGAGATGTTCGGCGTCATTGAGATGGGAACCAACCTAGCCGGCCTGTCGCTTGGGTTCGACATGGATTCGGAGAACCTCCTAACTGTCATTGCCAATGGAAAGGACGCGGACGCAACAGAGTCCTTAAAGGATGGCTTGAACGGACTCATGGCGATCGCAAAAATGCAAGCTCCAGGCATGATGGTTATGCTTCAGGACGACCAACAAAAAAAGGCGGCCGAACAAGTGGTTGAGGCTCTAAAAGCAAAATCTAAAGGTAACTCCGTGATGATCAAGATTCCTAAACCAGATGGATTCGAGGAGATCATTGGCGGATTACTCCCCGGCCAAAATTTCTAAGTCAACCACGTTCTTCAAATCCACCAAAGCGTAGTCTGACGACTACGCTTTTTTTCATGGAGCCCTCTCAAAATTCAATTCTTGGTTACCTAAATCAACAAGCACTCTTTCGATGGCATTCCAGCCAATCGACGGTGCTTGACAAGTATGATTTTGACAAACAAACAGAGTGGGCTCACCTTTTAGCATTTCCTTACCTTGAAGGACATGATCCACAAGCGAACTGGTGTGACAACCCGCCTGTCGGCAGATCACAGACAGGCTGTCGAGCTTGCGTGCCTGCAAATGTTCTTCCAATCTTTTGAATTCGCTCTGATTCTCGGCAAAGAAAATAAGCTCAACCGATGGCTCTAAGACCCACTGCAAGGCAACTAACATTTGACCACTGGCCAGTGGGGACCTCTTCATCAGCGGGATTGCACCACGCAGAATCGAAACCGCCATTTCATTCCACTCAGGCTTTCCGAGCAAGCGAGCCAGACGTTCTAATGCGAGCGCGGCCATCGCATTACCGCTGGGCACGCTACTGTCCTGAAAAGACTGTGAGCGAGCAATCAAGGACTCATGATCATCCGCCGTAAAAAAGAATCCATACTCTCCCTGAAAATGGCAAATCATCACCTCGGCAAGATCTGAGGCATGATCGATCCAAGTCTCGTCAAAACTAGCTCGATACAAATCCAATAAGGCGACGATTAAGTAAGCGTAGTCATCAAGATACGCCGCAAGCTTCGCCTCCCCCTTCCGCCAAGTATGTAGCAAGCGACCTTGTTCATCGGTCAACTCCTGCAAAATAAAAGCGGCTGCCTTTTCAGCCGCCGTAAGGTACTCTTCGTTTCGCCCATCTTTTAGACCCACCGCACCTCGTGCCATTGCCGAAATCGCCAATGCGTTCCAGCTTACCAGCACTTTATCATCAAGCCCGGGCGGCACCCGATGGCTTCGAACTTCCCTCAGTTTTCTGCATGCTAAACGCATTTGTTTTTCGAAAGCATCCTGCTCTAGGCCCAATCCCTCTGCAAACTCATCCACCGTTTTAGTCAGATTGAGAATGTTTCGCCCCTCAAAATTGCCGGCTTCGGACACGTGGTACACCTGACAAAAAAGCTCTCCCGTTTCCGGACCTAGGATATCGAGCACTTCTTGGCGATCCCATACATAAAACTTACCTTCCACGCCTTCGCTATCTGCATCGACTGTGCTGTAAAAGCCCCCCTGCACGTCGGTCATTTCTCGCAATAGATAGCCCAATGTTTGTGTCGCCACATTACCGTAAAAGGCATCATCGGTCTCTTGATACATCTCGACATAGATGCTCGCCAACAAAGCGTTGTCATATAACATTTTTTCAAAGTGAGGAACGAGCCAATATTCGTCTACGCTGTAACGTGCAAAGCCACCTGCGAGGTGATCAAAAATCCCCCCTTTGGCCATTTTCTTAAGATTGACTTCGACCATCTCCATGATTGAATTCCGGCCGGGTCTGCAACCAGTAGGCCATCTCCGCGAAAGCCGCATCAACAGCTCTAAATCCATAGGATGGGGGAATTTGGGAGCCCCGCCAAAACCGCCATTTTCAAAATCGAAATTCGAATGCAAGGTATCGACGGCTGTTAGAAATAAGTCACTCGATATCTGAGTTTTGTCATCAACTAAATCAACTTCGTTCAGCCATTCAGAGACCTGTCGGGACTGGGACTCAACCTGTTCTCGGCGGTTTCTAAACGCGTCTAAGACGCTATTCAAAACATGGTCAAATCCAGGCATATTCATGCGGGATCTCGGCGGCCAATACGTACCTCCGAAAAAAACTTCTTGCGAGGGTGTCAAGAAAACACTCAGGGGCCAACCACCCCCTCCGCCTCGAATGGCCATTACGGCATTCATATAAATCTGATCCAAATCCGGCCGTTCTTCCCGGTCCACTTTGATGCAGATAAAATGTTCATTGAGAACTTCGGCGATTTCTTGATCTTCGAAACTTTCGTGCTCCATCACGTGACACCAATGACAAGCAGAATATCCGATCGATAGAAAAATCGGTTTGTCTTCCGTCTTTGACCGGTTCAGTGCTTCCGCACTCCACGGGTACCAGTCCACGGGATTTTCTGCATGCTGCAGCAAGTAGGGACTAGACTCACTGGAAAGACGATTCGTCATAGGATCAATCGATTCTTAGGTGATGGAGTATTGGCGTTTCAATGCCACGCGAGTGAAAGTCAGGGCCGAGAGGCAATTTATCCGTTGACCTGTGCAGTTGGAATAAGGTGAATCTTATGTCCCCCCGCAGGCCAATATAATCACATAAAAAAGCCAACTTAGAACTACACATACCGAGCAACTTAGTCGCTTCTAACGAATTAAAGTATTTTTTCCCGGTGAAAACTGAAACGTCGCGGCCGACACAACCAGCCGCTCATGCTCCGCAAAATGAGGAAATGCCACGACCACCCGTCCGCCCTTGGCATCAATCCCAATGTGGTCCCCTAAAAATACGGAGCGATTACATTTAAAAGCGCGAACATCGATTCGATACTGCTCGAAAGAGCGGCCGCCGTCGATACTTCGAGACAGCGTCACACCGGTTTGCCCATCCTGCAGTCCACTTCGATCATAAAAGACAATGTTTACCGAGCCGTCGACAGGATCCACTGCCATCCAGCAAAGGAATTGGTCCGCACCATTGCGCTCCGCATCGTTATTCACACGCAATACGCGCGTCCACGTTTTACCACGGTCTCGAGACGCCATCAGGAACACATCCTTATCCACATTTCGCTCATCGACCCAGCATACATAAATGCTATCCTTGAACACCGACGCGCTTTGATCCACACAGGTCACCGGAAATCCATGGTGACGCTTCAGCCCCATGACATCAGTTTTCCAACCACCCGGAGTCTCTGCAATCACCCGGTCTTTTCCCCAACTGTTACCACCATCCGTTGAAGAGTCGAACTCAAGTCCGCGAGGGCCGGACCAAACCAAATAAATTTCGCCTCTCAAACTGGTCGCCGGAATCCCACTTCTCAAAGAGTGATCATCGTTTTGACAATCACCCCCTCTATCAGACACTTGTACCGGCGGTTGAAACACGCTTCCGCCATTCACTGATCTGGAAAACATGACATGTGATTTACCCGGCTTTCCACCGCCCGGAAATTGCTCAAAACGAGTCCATGAAACGTAAACGTTTTCTAGATGAGAGGAGGACTCCATCCGATCAATGACAAACCAGGGCCTGCTTTCGAACGTCGGACTGCCCTCGTCCCCTTTCCAAACGGCCACCGGAGCTCCCCATTTTTCACCATTAACCGTCGATTTTCGAATGAAAATTCTATCTGCCAAATGGCTCTCGTCGGAACGAAGGTCTCGCTGCAAAGGGAGGTAACACCTAACGGGAGCCCCATCGGCGTCAAAACCAATCGTTCCACTACCGAAACCATTTTCATCTGACTCGGACAAATCGCTTTCGGCCCAAGTGATGCCTCCGTCTAACGAGGTAAAAAGATGACTGGAAACCCCTTCGACTTTAAACTTCTGCCGTTTCGCCATCACGATAACGTGGTTGAGATTCCTGGGATTGATTCCCACGGAAATATCATAGGGCAGGTAATTCTTGGCAGGTGACAACGTCACCACGCGCTGGCCACAAACCACCACGGGCAGAAAAAACCATAAGACGATGATCAGGCCAGTCACACGTCGTGAAAATTCCATGTAGCGACCTTCGTAACAACATCCCGAATAAGACGGCGTTAAAACGAACCAATTCGAAACGCCCCGACTGTAACTCTAACAAAAAAACTAAAAATAACGACGCCCGTCTCGGCAATTACCCTAATAACAGGTCATCCACGATCGCTAGATTTCCCAACCGGCGTGCCAGTCAGGATTTAATTAAACAGAGATCATCGGGCGCATGTGACAGCGTTGAGACTTGGCGTCAATCACCAGCGGAATCCTAATCAGCCCTTCGACAGCCTCACATCAAGATCACGCGTTCTTTTTAAATGGCACCCCGTGGTGAATTGGAAACCACAATAAAAAACACCGTTGAAATATAGCATCGCTTTCAACGTTTTAAAAAGAATGGTGATGACGAGAACTCCCAGCTCATTTTCTCTGCCAATTCATCACTCCTGTGCGGGTAATTTATGGAAATGCTTGACGCTCAAAATTTGCCGAATAACGCTGAACATAGAATGTCTTAACACTCACATTCAGAGAACATCACCTTCCAAGGATCACGATAGCTTTCAAACCAACAACTTGGGATGAGGGTTCGACACCCTTGGACGCGGCCTGCATCTTGTCTAAAAATTCTCTTCCGTTCATTTGGTAACCACGCGTCATTTTGCCGAAAACGAACCACACAGCAGATAGGCTCAGCGGTACAAAGGACAACTCATGAATATTCTTTTGGCAGAAGATAGCCCGATCAACCAAACGTTTGCCCTTCGCGCTTTGGAAATGAAAGGCCACGACGTGGCCGTTGCCAACAATGGTCTAGAAGCCATTCAACTCTGGGAAGACCTTGACTTTGAGTTGATTCTGATGGATGTTCAAATGCCTCAAATGGATGGTTTAGAAGCCACCCGCCAAATTCGATGTCGAGAAACCGAATCCAATAGCAGCCGCCGAACGCTAATCGTCGCAATAACCGCTCACGCGATGAAGGGAGATCGTGAAAAATGTCTAACCGCCGGCATGGATGGCTACCTCACTAAAACGATTCGCCCCACCCGCCTATTTTCAGTCGTCGTGGAACTTGCAAAACCCGCCGCTGAACGATCCGTCGAAATTTTTTCCGATGAATTCGAAGCCATCGGTTCCGATCCCTAAGCAAACACGGTTCGCGGTAAAGTACCGCGACCTCAAACGCAACGGTCACCAAAAAAAGACCTGGTCAACAACCAGGTCTTTTCCTATACAGTCGCTGCTTCCCCGTCTTAGGAAATCAACTCTTTAATCATCTTACCACTATTGGCGATCTTCATGGGACGCCCACTTCGACTGGTGAACGTCGTTTCTAAAGAGATACCCAAAGACTGACATACGGTCGCCATCAAATCTTCCGAGGTGTAAGATTGGCCTTCGACACGCGTGCCGTCTTCATTGGTCTTACCAATCGCCAGACCACCGTTCAGACCACCGCCACCCACGGCCACACTCCAACTGCGTGCCCAATGGTCACGCCCCGTGTTTCCATTGATCCGCGGCGTCCGGCCAAATTCCCCCATCCAGATAATGGCGGTATCTTCCAACAAGCCTCGCTGCTCTAGATCTTCAATCAATGCACTCATGGCTTGATCTAAAGTTGGCAAACGCTGATTTTGCAACGTGGTGAAGATGTTTTGATGGTTATCCCATCCACCCAGATTGACTTCAACGAAGGGGACTCCAACTTCAACCAATCGCCGTGCCATTAAACATCCACGACCGAAATTGTTCTGGCCGTAACGCTCTTTTACCTCCTCAGATTCCTGTGCGACCTTAAAAGCAGCCATCTGCTTACTGGTCATGAGATTCAACGTTTTGTCTAAAACTTTAGCGTGTTCCATGGCGGAAATACCGCGATCTTGGCTAATGAATTCGGTCTCCAACAATTTGAGAGCCTGCATCCTCTGAGTCAATCGATCTGGCGTAATCCCCATATCCAAATTCCGGACTTGGCCGCTGGAATTAACACTAAACGGAGCCCAAGCCATTCCCAAGAAACCAGGACCTTCACTACCTCCGCCCACAGAGACGAAGGGTGGAATTTCCAGCTCGGGACGCTGCGCTGCCAATTCGTGCGCGATTACCGAACCATAACTTGGGTGCGTCACGTTTGGATTGGGTACGTAACCAGTATGCATATAATACCGACCACGCATGTGATCCGCTTCTCGCGTACTCATTGACCGAACCACCGACATTTTATCCATGTTTTTGGCCATCATTGGCATGTGCTCGGAAATCTGCATGTCACCAGCGGTCGCGATCGGCTTAAAAGGTCCGCCGGTGGCAGAACCGGGTTTTAAGTCCCAAATATCAATTGTGCTGGGGCCTCCACCCATCCAGAGCAAAATAGCGCTTTTTCGATTGCGAGCCAACTCGCCAGCATGAGTGGTCAATGTGTGACCCATTGCCAAAGCGCTGCCGGTCAGCGCCGAAGCCCCTGCCATATGACGCATGAAGTGTCTTCGCGACATGCCATTGGGTGTTCGATAATTCATTTTAATTCTCCAATGTCCAGTTTGAATTGCAATTGAATCCCGCAATTGTCTAAGTGGTCAAAATCATTTTCGTATTGAATGCGATCAGTGATTAAAAATAAACTCATTGCTATTTAAAATCACCCACCAAAGATCTGTTAATGCCTCACGCGTATCCCCGGCCCTCGCTTGATAGAGTTGCTTGGCTAATGAAGTCTCATCACGACTCGGTTTTCGGCCCAATCCGGACATGAACAGAAAATCGATCCGGTCTTTGTTATCCAATTTCGGATTAGCGATTAAACGATCAATTAAGCCCCCTTTTGCTGAGGTGGCTTGCTTAATTAAATCCCCGTTAAACATCATCAGTACCTGAGGGATGGTGCCATTAAAAGTGGTAGTTTCATCCCCCTCATCGGTACCAAAAGCTTGAGCAAACTGTCCTAGCCAAGTGCTTTTCAACGCTTCCTGTTGTTCGTAGTTGCCCCTAGATTCGCCAGCCCGAGTCGCCACAATCAAAGACTCATATAACTCTTCTGCTCGCATTTGTCGCAAGTAAAAGTGTGAAAACTTGGGTGGCTCTCCAAGCAATGGATCGTCTGACTCATTATTTTTGGTGCGACGACTGGAAAGCGAATACGGCTCACTGAGGGTAATCCAGGAAATCAGTTTCCGGATATCGAACCGGTTACTCCGAAACTCCTGTCCTAAGTAGTCAAGCAGTTCCGGATGAGTGGCTATGTTATGGGGTCCGAGATCATCAACTGGATTGGTAAAACCATATCCCATGAAATGGGCCCAGATCCGATTCACAGCCGCTTTCGAAAAATAGGGAGACTCGATCATCTTATCGGCAAGAATCTTCCGCCGATTGACAACGTTCACATAGCCACTCCGATCAATTTGACTGCCGTCGACAAAAACGGGGTAAGCTACTTTGATGAGGCCGTTGCGCAATTCGAAAAACAAATCAGCTTCATCGATGTTACCACTCTCACCGCGAAAATCTTGATCGGCCAGCTCAGCCGCGGCATTGCTACCACGCATCCCGCCCGGGAACGCCCGGACTTGGCGGAAGAAGGCATTCATCTCCCAGTATTTTTGTTGCTTCCAATCATTAAAAGGATGATTGTGGCACTGAGTGCATTGAACCTGTAGACCCAAGAAAAGGCGACTCGACGCGGCTGTAGCAAGCGCCGCGTTCTCCTCGTTGACTTTATCAATCAAGAAATTAACGGCTCCATTGAAATCGTCTTCACCGGGAGTCGTTTTACCGGACGCGGTCAGCAACTCGTGCGCCATCTTATCGTAGGGCTTGTTCCGAGCGAACGTATCACGAAGATATTTTTGCATCCCAGATCGGTTGATCATCGAGTTGTTATCCATCCCGCCGGTTCGCCCGATCAAGAGATTGGTCCATAGCGTGGTCCAATTCCTCGCGAACTCTTCGGTATAGGCATCGTCATACAGTAACGTTTCAACCAAAGCTCGATTTTTATCGGCACTTTTATCAGCAGAAAACGCTTTGAGTTCATCGACGGAGGGAATTCGTCCAATGATGTCCAAGTAAACCCGGCGACACCATTCATTGTCAGAGGCTTCAGCCGACGGTTTCAGATCATAATCGCTCCAAGTTTGGCGAATATATTTGTTGATCTGTTCGACCTGACTCAGCCGTGAGTCCTCCGACTGAGCGGTTGAAGTCGAAGGGGATGAAAAATTAAGACATATCGAGAAAGCGCACGCCCCTAAAAAACACAGGCTGCGCGCGAGGAGCACCTTCTGATTCTCGATCACCATGTTCATTTCGTACAAAATTGACCCGCCTCCGTTTGATCCAAGTTTGTTCTACGAAACCGCTATAAAATAATTTGTTCGATTCAACACTATAACAGAAAAAGGACTATAACCGACTTAAATATGAGTGTATCAAAAAAGCACATATGTTTAATTTCGATACACCATTATAGAACAAGCCGCGAGGGCTCATCAATCAGATCCTCCGCGGCTTTGAACTAAGGAAATCGAAATATCGTACAATTGCGGCCTGGGTTACCCACAAGAGCAAGTAACCCGGGCACTGCCTCGTCTCTGCTCCGCCCCCAAATTGCATAACAAGTCGTGGGCGAACCACTTCCAACATTAACCGTTGCAAAGGCTGTGCCAAAACTAATTTAAGGTCCCAAAACGAGCTTCCAGCCCCAGCTCACCAAAATCACGACGCCAAAAGGAAGCTAACTGCAGTAAACTGCCTATCGCTCAAAGGTCTCAGACCTGGCTCGCCAAAGATGTCCAATACGGGCGTCGGTCAAGGCAACGACCTAGGTGACAATGAGAATCGGATGAATGGCAAACCGGCATGAGAACAGCCGACTTGAACGACTGGGTTGAGACGGCGGGTTAGCCCGGTTATCTGACATCACTAAAAACTCAATTCATATTCATTAGATGGGCATAAAAGGCCGTAAACCTTTATGAATCGTAGCTTTTGAACGTGTAAAACTGGAATTTCCATCTTTCCTGATTTACTCAATTTTCCGCTTTGGTTGGCCGATCTTGATTTTGAGGATGCTAAATCGACCCAACCTGCATCTGACACAATTTATGGCCTACTCATAACCCGAGGGCCCCCCCGCGCTCCTCGTGAGCTGAATGTGTCGGATTCTATCAGGTATTTCAAAGTCGATGCGGCGGTGGCGCTAGGCGCGAAACAATATGACCCAGTTTTGTCAAAGGAATGAAACAATGCGATCTCTTTTGAACGCAACCGCGCTGACGGCCCTATGCCTATTAATGGCAGGCTGCAGTATTACCATGGATGGAACCTGCGATTCTTTCTTACCGGATTGCGGGACCAATGTATGCCAACCCCGCTCAGGCGGTTTTTTGGCAGGACTTTTCAACAAAGCCTGCGACACAGCAGCCTGCGACACAGCAGCCTGCGACACAGCAGCCTGCGACACAGCAGCCTGCGACACAGCAGCCTGTGACACAGCAGCCTGCGACGGTACTGTCAACAGTCAGTTTGGCGGCCTCTTTCGCAAAGCCGCCTGTGACGAAAATTGTCCGAGTCAGGAAAATTGTCCTCCAAAAATGTGCCTGCCCCTCTTCGAGCGGAATGGCAAAATTGGCGACGGTCAGATTTTCGGAAAATTAATTAGCAAGCACGGCGCTTGCGACGCTGCGTGCGATATGCGATACCGAAGCTTGTGACGACGCCTGCGACGCNGCGGCAGCTAATGATTGCCAGCCTCGCAAAGGAGGTTTGTTCGCAGGACTTTTCAGCACCCCATGCGATAGTGCTGCTTGTGACACCGAAGCTTGTGACACCGAAGCTTGTGATACCGAAGCTTGTGATACCGAAGCGTGTGACACTGAAGCATGTGACAGTGCGGCATGTGAGCGTTCTGGAAAAAACATCGGCGGTCTCTGTAAAGACCTTTTCGGGGATTGCGGCGGACTCTTTTCGAAACGGACTGGCCCAGTCACCATGAATTTGTGTGACACAAACGCTTGTGACACAAACGCTTGTGACACGAACGCTTGTGACACGAATGGTTGTGACACGAATGGTTGTGACACGAATGGTTGTGACACGAACGCTTGTGACGGTAACGCAGGTGGCATTCTTGGCAACGGCTGTTTCGCTGGGTTCTTATCGGGTCACCGAAATGGAAATGGCAATGGCAACGGTAATGGTAATGCAGCCTGCAATGATGGATCACGCCACCTATCGATGGCCAATTTCGGCCACGGCAATGCCTCGGGTGGAAGTCTGTTTAGCGGGCTTTTCGGCGGACATTCCGGCAACACCGTTTTGGGTGGAGCTGGTCATGGAATCGCCAACTGCCGTCCAGGGATAGGACTCTTGCACGGACATCATGGTTTTGGTCTTCTTCATGGCGGCCGTCACTCTCGCAATGCCAATGGTGCCAGTTTGTATGGGCAGGATGGAACTCCCACCCCTGCATTCGCATACCCTTACTACACCACTCGCGGACCTCGCGACTTCCTAACTGATGGCTGCGGTCAAGCCCCGATTGCACCCTACAATCCACGAACTCCTCTGTGTTTACCATCCATCGGTTGGTAAGCTCACAGCGCAGCATTCGAGAAATTCAGGCGGCGGTTTCCTTTGAAATCGCCGCCTTTTTTTATGAAGATTTGACCTAAAAATACTCTGTCAGACTTTGGAGCGTTTGCCGGAGTTCACCAACTGACTACTATTAGCAGATGGTCCATAGGAGGCTAGGTAGCACGACGTTTCTCGGAGTTACCCATCGGTTCGACCAAGTTTATTTAGATCGGTCTTTCAATGTCCAAATTCTAATGCTCGCCGATTTTTTGCAGCAATCTGAATCCCGTCTTCACAAAACGCTAGTTGTTGCTATTAGATTCCTGAAGGGCGCCATCTCATTTCGCAAAACGCATTTGTACAAAAACGTTAGGTTAGGAAATCTTGCCTAACTTCCGAAGGTGTTCAATTACTTTCTTAGCGGACTCCTCCACCGATTCGGTTCCCCCAGCAAGATGGATCTCCGGTTGATCTGGCACCTCGTACGGGTCATCGATTCCAGTGAATCCTTTGATTTCTCCTGCCCGAGCTTTTCGATAAAGACCCTTAGGATCCCGGGACTCACAAATCTCGATCGGGGTGTCCACGAACACCTCAATAAAATCGCCGGCCCCCCCGGTACTTTGCACGGCATCTCGCACACGTTTCCGATCTTTTCGATAAGGGCTAACAAATGCCGCTAGGGTAATCAGCCCCGCCGAACAGAACAGATCAGCTACACAACCTATGCGACGAATATTTTCTTCACGGTCCCCTGCAGCAAACGACAAACCAAACCGTTTTGAGTACTCTAGCCCGTGCTCCACCTCCAACAACTCAGGACTAGCATTCAAGCCATGCCGCACATTATCTCCGTCCAACAAATAAGCCGAGACCTTCATTTCATGTAGCAAAAAGTCGACATGATTTGCGATCGTGCTTTTGCCGCTACCGCTCAAGCCCGTAAACCAAACGACGCAACCACGTTGCCGCTGAACGCTGTGCTCGTGCCAGGTCACCAGAGTTTTATCTGACATATTGCTTCGCTTACCTATAAATTTTCGTTGTTTTTCATTGTTTGTATTAGTGAATGCATGCATGGAATTGAATCATAGCTCTAAGCCAGCCAATTCACAAAGATTTGCCTGGGCCACCGGCTGAGGGCAACTCCAAACTAAAAAGAACAGCGCCTCGCGACACCAGCGGCCAACCCGATGCCCCTCAACGTAGCCCGCCCCTTTGGCCGCAACAAGAGCAGACTGCGTCGAACGCAACACGAGACTGTTGGCTTCAGTTCTTAAGGCCTCTCGCGAGCAACTCGGTTGGCCGATCGCTGCGCTGAAAAGATGTTCTTGGAGCTGCTCCATCTGTTGCTCCAAAGCCGCCAAATTTTCCTGCAATTCGGCCCGATGCACGGCTTGCACTTTCAAATATTCGAGGGCCGCGCAACTCAATCCAACCGCTAGTGCCGAGGTCTGTAAACCGCCCGTGCTACCCCCGCCCGAAGACATGATATTTTCACCAGGTCCTGCCAAAACTCTTGAATCGGGCACAAAAACATTTTCAAAACTCACTTTGCCTGTCTGACTCCCCGATAAACCGACAAGTTCAAAGCCGTTCTCGACTTGAATGCCTCTGGAGTTCATCGCAGCGACCATTAATACTTGGGTCCCTTCTTTCAAAGAGGAGCCGACGACTAGCTCATCGGCACAGCGGCCACCCGTGACCCAAGGCGCAACACCATTCAAGCTCCAGCCGCCGGTAACCGGTTCCGCTACCAACACCGGTTTTGCCAAGTGACGGCGACTGGTTGTCAAATGCGAGATTCCGACGGACGCAAATATTTTGCCAGCCGCGAGCTCCGGTAAAAGTTCTGATTTCAGTCGTTTATCACTGGACGCAGAAATACGTCGACAGGCTGCGACAAACTGAGTGATCACAAACGTAGTTGTCAAACAGGCAGAACTTAAACGTAGATATCCCCGTACGACATCTTCATCGGACCACCCATACCCACCCCACTCTTCACTCATAAACCACCGAAAGACTCCAGCCTCCGCGCAACGATCCAATTGCTCAGAAGGCCAATCCGAATGAGTTTGGAGCCCACCACTCAATTCGGTCAGTTGCTCACACAGATCGTTCATCTGCGGGGCGGCGGGCGAGCGAATTTCTTTTATTAAATGTTTCATTTCTTCCTACATGAATAATCGATCACTCTATCACCCCCTGATCAAGCCAGTTAACCTTCGTCGCAGTTGAGGGAAACTGAATCCCGTGTTTAGGCCACAAGGGCGTTTGTTCACACAAAACGGCTAACCCATCCCTTTACGCTACCAAAACCTATCGTTCACAGTATCGCAAAACCAATCGTTGATCCGGGATTCATCAGAATCCACAATCAAGTTATTTTATTGACTTGCCCATAACTTAACACGGGTGAATTCCCTGTACCTGTCTAATAAGCCCGATCGTGACTCGCGAACCCATGCCCAAACCCAACTCCCACCACTCGGACTCTCATTCATTTCAATCTGTGGACGTGACGCCTAAGGGAGAACTGCATGACAAGTGCATGGCTCTAGCAAGTAATTTGTGGTGGTCATGGACTCCCGAGGTCGAGCGATTATTTCGTGACCTGGCCCCCGTACGCTGGCGGGAGCTCGACCATAATCCAATCGCATTGTTAGCCGAAATTACTTCAACGCAATTGTATCAGCGCGCCAACGAAATGGTTCTATTTAGTCGAATTAACCAAGCCTATCGCAGGCTCAAAGAATACATGGGAAATCACCAAACCTGGGGTTCCACTCATGCTGGCGTCCTGGGCGCCAAACCCGTAGCCTATTTTTCAGCAGAGTTCGGAATCCATGAATCGCTACCCATTTATTCCGGTGGGCTTGGCGTCTTATCAGGCGATCACATAAAGAGCGCTAGCAATCTAGGCGTTCCGCTGGTGGCCGTCGGCCTGTTCTATGCCCAAGGCTACTTTAGGCAAAAACTGGATCGTCAAGGAACGCAGTACGAAGAGTACGATAATACTCAAGTCGAAAAACTACCAATCGTACCCGCCGTCAATCAATTCGGTGATGCCATCATGATCGATTTGAAAACACGTACGGGTTTGTTGAAAATCAAGGTTTGGAAACTTCAAGTTGGCCGGGTCTCACTTTTCCTATTAGATAGTAACGTAGAAGGTAATGAAGCGGCCGATCGGCAACTCACCAGCCGTCTGTATGGTGGTGATGAACGGACTCGTATTCGGCAGGAGATGGTGCTTGGAATCGGCGGGGTGAAAGCTCTCGGGGCGATGGGAATTCATCCGGGCGTTTATCATCTTAATGAAGGTCATAGCGCGTTCGGCCCACTCGAGGTGATCCGACGTCGCATGACCGAGGATGGTTTAAATTTCAACGATGCCATTCGAGACGTTGCGATACAAACCGCCTTCACAACTCACACACCGGTTCCGGCCGGTCATGACCGATTCTCGCCTGAGTTGGTTGAGGAACATATGGGGCCTCTGCGTGATGAGTTGGGACTCTCCTACGAGCAATTCATGGGACTCGGTAGAGTTTCACCCGAAGACTCCTCTGAATCATTCTGCATGACCGTGGTAGGCCTTAAGCTATCTCGGACAGCAAACGCAGTGAGTCAATTACATGGAAATGTTTCTCGACGGATGTGGGCCCATTTATGGCCCTCCCGCTGCGAGGAAGACATACCGATCGGTCATATTACCAATGGCGTTCATTCGCAAACTTGGCTGGCGAACCAAATGCGACTCCTTTACACCAAACACTTTCCGGTGGATTGGATCAATCGTTTGGGAGAACCCCAAGTTTGGCAAGGGATCCGCAATGTGGACCCCGGAGAATTGTGGGAAACACACAACACACTCAAAGCCCGCATGATTGCTTTTGTACGAAGACGTTTGATCTCCCAAGCTGAACTACGTAACGAAGATAATTCGGCTATAAAATTCGCCAGCAATGTCCTTGACACCAATGCGTTGACCATAGGATTCGCGCGCCGATTCGCCACTTACAAACGCGCCAATCTTATATTTTCCGATCTCGACCGAATCAAGACGCTGATGAATCATGCGACTCGCCCGCTACAGATTATCTTTGCGGGGAAAGCCCACCCAAAAGACCAGCCAGGTAAAGCGTTCATCCGCACGATCGCCAACCTAAGAGACGACCCTGAATTGAGATCACGCGTGGTATTCATTGAAAACTACGATGTCAATGTCTGTCGCCATCTGGTTCAAGGCGTTGACGTTTGGCTCAACAATCCCCGCCGTCCACTGGAAGCGTCGGGAACGAGTGGGCAAAAGGTCGTTCTCAATGGCGGGTTAAACCTCTCCATTCTCGATGGATGGTGGGCCGAAGCATTCGACGGAAAAAATGGTTTTGCGATCGGGCAAGGAACCCACCACGTCAACAATGAAATTTCCGACGAACGTGATACCGAGTCCCTTTACCGCGTTCTCGAAGAGGAGGTAGCGCCGATGTTCTATCATCGAGACGATGACGGCCTACCTCGGGAATGGATCCAACGAATGATGCACTCTATCAGTACGCTCGCCTGGCGGTTCAGTTCTGATCGGATGGTCATGGATTACGCCAAACATGTTTACCTACCTGCGGCGGGCGGCCTCAGCTGCGAAATGTAGTCTCGAAACATCGCCCGGACATCGAAAAAAAGCTCATTCTTCCTCCCATAAATTCAATTGTTGCCCCGGCTGGGGAGACTGATTTTCTTTTTCGTTGCCCACATGGGGATGCGTCTGTTTTTCAGAAATCGACTTGGATGGCGATGACTGCAGGGGAAGCGAAACGGCTGCAGTCGACTTATCAGATTCAACATTTGCATCGTGCGCTTGGGTCGGTTGGATCATGTTGTAGGAGGTTGCAGTCCACCGCTTCATGTCCTGCTCATTCATCGGGACATCCACACTGACGCCCGACTTCACAAACAGCAACCGCGCGGCCACTTTTTCAATAGGCAAGTGACAAAAGTGACTGACCGCTAGCCGATAAGCATTTAACTGAGGGCGATAATACTCAACCCGACCGTCCAAGTGTTCAGCCGCAACTCGGTCCGTCTTGTAGTCAATCAAATCAGCTGCGACCAAATTCGCACCGTCGCGAATAAGAACCAACCGATCAATGACCCCCCGCACCAATTCACCGTCAAGAAAAACCGCAAAAGCTCGCTCTGTTTGAATTTCTAGACGTAGCTCATGCGCGTGCGTGTCGGAATCCAAAATCATTTGAGGGAGGATTTCTTGACGATAAGAAACCTGTGATAGTAATGGATCGACCGCTTCTGATTCTAGGAAACGTTCGAACTCTTGGAGACAGACGTCGATCCAATCACCGCGAGGGTTGAGAGGATACAACAGCGATCGTAACAACCCTGAATTCATTTCGTAATCTTCGATCCATGTGATCTGCTCCAGACAGCGGTGCATCAAAGAACCTTGCAACAATCTGTCTTGATCATCTTGGCTTACGAACAGGTCAGCCAAAGCTACCTCGCTGCCCCCCTCGAGACTGGAAGGCGTCGTCCGCCTCATTCCACGGCCCGAACCAACCCCCGATTTCAGATCGACGGGCTTCAGTTTGGCACCTTCTGGCAGATAAAATTCATGCGACGAATCGTCAGTCGGATCCAAATTGTGCGAGCGATCTTCCAAAAACCAGTTCGGATTACCGTGTTGGTAGATTACCCCCTCTGCTGACTCGACCTCACCTGATTCCGGCTGCAGCATCGCAAGCAAGACTCCTTCGTCCGAAACGTCTGAGCGCTTAGCACCACGGGGTATCACAACATGAACCGCGTGTGCCGCTCGGGTCAATGCGACATAAAGAACGGAAAGACTTTCTCGAACCACACGTTCGCGATCTCGCTCGTGCATCCGTTGAAATGACTCAGGTAAAAACAAGCGCTCCTGTTCACTCACCCACCGGCAGGCGACCGCAACACCGTCAGTCGGGCGATCACGGTCCACGACCACCTCCGGACGCTGGGTCAACCAACCACTAGGAGACCCCTGAAATGGTAAAATCACGATATCAAACTCGAGCCCCTTGGCTTGATGAATCGTCATAACGCGGATTCTGGCACTGGATTGGTCATGCGCCCGAAACTCTTTTCGTATATAGAATACAAATTGATCCGCCCTTAATCGGGACCTTTCTCCTCTTACCTGTTGGTCGTAGTTAAACGCTTCTTGAACCAACTGCTGCAACCGCATTAATTCCCGCGACGTGCATTGGTCGACCAGCTTCACCGCCATCCCTTCAACGGTCGGTCCAAACCCTTGAACGAGAAGGTCTTGTCTGACACTATCGGCAGACAAAACCGCCGACTGAGCATTCACGCTCTGGTTCTCTGGCGTCTCGGGTAGCAAACCGAAACGAGACGCCAAAGGGCTGTGAGAAAGGTGAAATCTCGCAATGGAATCACTTGGGTGATCAGCCAATTGCATTGCAGAAAGGACTAATTCAACCGCAGCGGAATCAGTCAGCGGATTACCCCCTTCCTCGCTAGCCTCAACACCTGCCTGCTGCAATCGGAAAATCAATTCGCCAACCGTCACGTTCTTACGGACCAGCACACCAACCGTTAGCGTATCATCACCGGCATGCTGTTCGGCAATTTCTCTGACGAGCTCAACGGCTCGATTTAAGACCTCGTCATTTCGTTCCTTCGATTTCGTTTTTGACTTCGGCCCCCCCGATCCCTCGGGAGCCCGTTCCAGCGTGACATACCCATCGAGCTCTTGACGTGCCGTGCGATGATGTTCAAACCGGGCAGCCCAATCACGCGCCGCTTTTTCTACAAAGGGTTTATCTGACTCCAGCTGATCGAGTCCCTCGAATACCTGATTGACTAAATCCATCACGATGGGAGAAGAGCGATAACTGGTCGTCAACTTCTTCCCATCATCCACATTGGACAGCTCTTGTGAAACCAAATCGAATATCTCGGCAACTCCTCCACGCCAACCATAAATCGCTTGTTTCGCATCCCCGACACAAAAAAAAGAACGCTCCCCCTCTTGCTGTGTTGTTTGTACAGCAAAGGGTTTAATGACCGACCATTGAGCCGGTGACGTATCCTGAAACTCGTCTAACAAAAGGTGATTGATTTGATGATCCAGGCGAAACCCCATATCCCGCGCCTCCAACCCAGCCACGTAGGTAACTAATCGGTTGGTAATATCTTGGAACCGCAACTCTCCTGCATCGGTTTGCACCCTCTCAAATCGGCCTGAGTATTGATCCAACAAATCATAAGTCGATTCATTCTGTTGAATCAGACGCTTAATCACATGCGCACGGCAATGAGGAATCAGCTTTAAATAAAGCTCAACAAAACGTGGCGGTAACGGTTTCTTGTAATACGATGGCTCCTGCTCAAACATCTGTAAAAACAATTTCGTCTTGATAAGTTCTTCCCAGTCCTGATTCAAAATATGGTGAACGTCCTTGTCGAACTGCTTTTTCTGCCTTTTATCAGGATATTGTTCCACTTCGATCGATTGCAACTCGGTCACAATCGCTTCAATTTGGTCCCGTGCCAGGAAGGTTTCACATGCGGGTATTTTTTTCCATGCGTCCGGCTCCGACTCTCGATAGACCCAGTAAATCGACTGAACGGTTTGACGGATAAGATCAGCTACGCGACGCTGCGCCTCCCCTTTGTTCATCAGCCGGACCAACTGCAAAACAGAGCGGTTACGCAAAATATCTTGAATCGCCGCATCGCGCAATAAATTAATTTGTTGCTCTTGCACGATCGCCCAAGTTTCCGGCAAGTCCAACTCAAAAGTGAAGGACTGGGCGATACGATGAAAAAAACTATCTAACGTCCCAATTTGCAAACGATGCAGGTTCCTAATCAAATCCGCTAATATTTTTTGTGCGCGAGATGAGTCCAATGCATATTCAATTTGTTCGGATAGTTCTTTTGCTTTCTCGGAATCAAGGGCTGCCCTAGAAAGCCTTTGAATGATCCGGTCCAGAATTTCACCAGCCCCTTTTCGCGTGAAGGTGGTGGCTAAAATACTCTCACAGCTTACGCCAGATGCCAATAACTGAAGGTAGCGGTTAGACAATGCAAATGTTTTTCCTGTGCCTGCCGACGCACGGATCAGATCATTTGAAAATGAAGGCACTCCAGTAGGACTCATGCAGAACCTCCCGACGAGTCTAGGAACTCGCATTTTTCAAAAACATGATCGTGGCAAATAGCTGCCCAGTCATCCGAATAAATGGGTGGCACTTCAGCCGGAGGCCAAAAGACACCCTGCTGGAGAGAACGTATCACCTCTTCTGTAGCCTGATCCGCGTCTGCCAATTCAGCTCTTCCCCAATCGGCACGTTGAAATTTAATCTGCTTCACCGATTTAGGAAGGGCGACATACCCGAGATTCGGTACATCTAGGTCATATCCATTCAACGACTCGATCTCTCGGGCCAAATAACGGTAAAGGGGCAACTGTAAATCGGTCCATCCTTTCGATTTCGAATAGTGAACCGCTGTTGGAGATTTTCCTGCGTCCGATGTCTTGTAGTCCCAGATCGCGATCTTCCCGCCCAATCGATCGTTTACATCAACTCGATCGATTGTGCCACGAATGGTAAACGGCCTCCCATCCACCAACATCTGATGTTCGCGATATTGCTCGACAGCCACAATTCGCCACCCCTCTGCTGCCCTTTGCGCCTGCAACTCTGCAAAACGATCGAGCCGATATCTCAATTGCTCTACCTGAATCCGAACCGCTGGTAAACGGGAACCTCGATACCGAATATTCTGCCATTTATCCAAAGCATTCGACAAGAATTCAGCGATGACCGGAGCCTCACACGAATCGCGAATTTCACTATTACCAAATTCCTCGAGAACATCATGTGCCAGATTGCCAAACGCTCTCGCATCCAACTCTCTCCAACTATCTTCAACCGATTCCAGACGCATAACTTTCGAAAGATAAAACCGGTAAGGACATTTGATGTACTCCCGAAACGAAGTGACAGTCAAATTATCTAGGCCCTCGGGATTGAGCGGGCGCGGTACTTTGAACTGCTGGGAATCAGCCAACTGAGCCGGATCAGCCAACCAGTATCGAGAAGCGGAATTACCGTTGTACTCGAAAAAAGCCTTTGCCCGCCGAGCAATGGTCAAACGATCTGCAACAAATAACAGCCTGCTCGGCTTCTGCGGTTCGCCGTCCCTGTCTCGGCGACCAACAATCAACAGAAAATTTTCTCGAACTCCGGTAACGATAGACAAGACATAAGCATCTCGCGCGTACCGACGGTGATTGTCTAATATTCCAAGTTTCTCACACAACGAATTTGGTAAAAAGACGTGACCATTTTCGGAGGCGGGAACGTATTCGTCGTTCATCCCTGTCACCACCACGACGGCTGCATCGTCTAGCGCCAAATCCAACCAACCGACCAACTCAACCGCCGAGGGATTGGATGACGAGGCCACCGAACCATCGGCTGCTATTTCAATCGCCAATGCCAACGCACGAGCAGCCGTCTCGCGGGCTCCCCACGACTCCGGGATTTGTTGATTATCAGCCAACGCCTCGTAAAGCTGCTTACATGCACGTATCGTGCGACGGTCGTCAGACCTATCTTGGTCCATGGTTCGACCACCATAAACAGCCAACAACCACTGAGCCCAAGGTTTGGTCCAGTGGGCAATCGGTTGGGGGTTTCCTTGCAAAGGTTCCAATCGTTCAGAAATACAGGAATGCACATGATTCAAAATCCGGGTCGCTTCTGAAAGTTGTTTAGCGCGCGCCTGAGATTTCTCATCTTCTAAGACATAACGTTCAGCGATCAGGGTGGGATCGCCAAAAGGCTGACGCTCAAGAATCGGGATACCATCTGGCAGGTTGCTGTTTTGAAAATGATCCAAATCGGCGAGCCAGCTCGAACTCCCAACGATTTGAGTCAGCCAAATAAATATGTCCGGGTGACGTACCAACGCAGCAAAACTGTCATAAGATTCGCTTTCCAGATAATCTTGAGCTGCCGCCAATAACCGAACGGGCCCAGAATCGATCAGTGGACGGCCTCGTAAATTTCGGTGCTCAATCCCCAACGCATTGAACGTTCGTTCAATTTGAGGGATGACCGATTCATCCGGAACACCAATCGTCACTTGGTCAGGGGTAAAAGATTCTCCCACTTGCGCGAGGTAATCAGCCACCGCAAACGCTTGGTCTTCAGGCCGATCAACGATTTTGATTTTCGAATCCGGCATGTCGCTTTGGTCATCCAGCCATCGCTCCGTGACTAGACTTCCAAATGTGTCGAAACGATCAGCCCATTCCGAAGGCGCAGCGATCAATGAAGTTACTTGAGTCTCCAGTTGGGTCAACATCTCCCGGATACCCCGATTCAAGTCAGGCGTGCCAACCATGACGATTTGCTTATCGGTTTGACATGCCTTATTCAGCACCGCTACATTCCGGGCCGCCTGACGATCCAACAAATTAACGCTCTTCAACAAATCAAAGTATCGCTCCTGTATTTTCTCAAGCGCGATCCAGCGTTTTTCCTCTTTTAAATCATCAAACCCACGCATCGTCTCGGCCACGCTCTGAAACGTTAACGAGTCGTTAGCCAACCTTCGGTGCAAACTGGCAAGTGTTTTTGCCAGAGGCTGCCATGCCTCAAAAACCGAACCCACTCGTCTCCCGACGACCTGATTTAGCTCTTGGAGGGGTGTTTGTCGAGTTGCTTGGCTCCAAGCAATTTGCATTGCCATCTCTGAGGCAAACGGTTTGTCGGATTGATACAGACACTCTGGAAATTCGCCAATCGTTGTGATCGTCGGTGGATTGAATACCCGCCCATTTTGTTCTGCCTGACTCACCAGTAACTGTAGCAATCGATTAGCCGCTCGCGCCCCAGGCAAAACAACCAAAACCTGCGACAGATCCAGTTCACTGGCTGTCGAAAAATGTTCTGAAAACCACGTCGAAGCACGTTGTAAGGGGGGTTCACTCAATCCCAAAAAAAACCGGCCGATCATCGTTTTCCTATTATTCAATCAAAGGCTTTATCTGGATCACTGTTTCAATCCAACGTGCGCCAGGTACATACTCGTTCGCAATAAGTATAAATTTAATTCTCTACAATGACACGTGTGGTCAGACCCGGGCAAAGGCGATATTTCAAGGTTCCATCCAGAGTTGAGACATCTCGATGACGCTACACGAAGGTTCTCTAGGTGCATCAAAGGCGAAACTCCGCGGTTTGAAGAGGCCTATGGAGCGGAAGCTGCCAGGACCCCCGAAAGGCTTCGCTCAATCCAACAAAGCGAAGTATAGAGGGGTTTTAAGTCTGGATCAGCGATCCGTAGGCGAGCCAAGAAAGTCGGCCTCAAATCGGCTCCAATCGGTCGCTTTTGAAAGATCAATCTTTGGCAAATCAAGTGGTTCCCCACCAAAATACTTTTGCCCCGCAGCGGTGTTGAAAATGACGACCCGCTCATCTGGTTCGATCAATTTCTCTGCGACCAGCTGCTCCAATCCACCGATGCACGTCGCTGTTTCTGGGCAGATGATCAAACCTTCAGCCGACGCCACCTGACGTTGCCATTCCGGCAGGCGAGACTCAGCCGCCGCTTTAATGGTTCCACCACTTTCGGTCACCGTGTCATAGACCATAAAGTCACCTAGCGCCACCGGAACACGCATCCCCGACGCGATCGTATGGGCATTCTCATGCCGCTTGGCGAAACGTTCTCCAGTGTGAAACGCTGTAAAGAGAGGACAACAACCGTCGGACTGACAGGAGATCATGCGCGGCATTTGCGAGGATTCGAGAAACCCCATTTCTCTGAGTTCTTTGAATGCCTTCCACATTCCGATTAACGCCGTCCCGCCCCCGGTTGGGTAAAGGATGACATCAGGCAGCTTCCATTCAAACTGTTCAGCGAGTTCGAGGCCCATCGTCTTCTTTCCCTCCAAGCGATAAGGCTCTTTCATCGTAGATATATCAAACCACAAACCGCGATCGTGACCCTCACGAATCCGCCGTCCATTCTCATCAATCAATCCATTCGTTAGAAAAATTTTCGCCCCTGAGTAGTAACATTCACTCTGATTCACAATGGGCGCATCGGTGGGCATGAAAACCACCGACTCAAGACCTGCCCGGGCAGCATACATAGCCATCGCCCCACCCGCGTTCCCATTACTAGACATCGCAATTCGGTTCTGCCCAAAATGCTTCGCCATCGTCACCGCCAGAGACAGTCCTCTTGATTTAAAACTACAGGTTGGCAACTGAGATTCGTCCTTGATCCAAACATTCTTCAAGCCAAATTGCTGTGCCAAGGTAGGACAATGCACAATCGGGCTGAAGTTTTTGTTCAAGGTGACTGGTTCGATCGCATTGCCAATCGGCAACAGTTCGCGGTACCGCCACATATCACGAGGACGCGTTGCCAGAACCTCTTTGGTCATCACGGACTGGATGGCATCCAAATCGTATCGAGACCACAAAGGCTTCCCCAGATGCATCGTTTGCAACTGATCCGCTGGCAAGGTAACACTCGGATCAATCGCACTCTCAAAATGCGTTATGTACCGCTCGAAACTTTGATTTTCTTTTTGCACTGAAAAACTTCTGGTTTAATATAACGGCGGCTATTATACAGTTGGATAGTGTAAAACCTGAAAGGCTGGGGCAAACTGGTGTCTAAGCCGTTGGATTTGACGTGAACTGTTGTAAGATCGGGTAACGATACGACTAGTCTGCGAAACGCCAAAACCATGAACCATGACACCAACCGTCAAAGCGATCAAGATCCCCCGGGTCCTGAAACCGGCAAAACGCAAGCCCATCCCAAGGAGTCTTTCGCAGGATCGGCTGGTGCATCAACGGAGGATCAAAAACGAACCGATGAGCCAATAATTGTTGCAGATATTGTAGAACCTTGGGAGGGAATTCCAACGGCAATCGAAGTAACTCAATTATTTCCAAAACCAGGCGATTTGCCGCCCAGTTTTCAAAACTTAGCGGCACTTGGTGGAGCGGTAGGCGCAATAATACTGGGAATATGGTCGATTGGAGGTGCCCTGCTCACTCCCTACAGCTGCATAAATGCCCTTCTTGGAATGATGATGGGAATTTGGGGCCTCAACTCATCTAGAAGAAAAATGGCCATCCTTGGCATGATCCTCTGTTTGATCGCCCTCGTTTTGAGCCTATCGGAGTTCAGTACAACTGTGGCAAATTTTCTTATCCGATCGGAAGATTCCTGATTTAACCTTTCACCAAGCTCGGGTCCAATAGAAACTCGGGGGCAGCCCAAGCTGATAAACCGGCAGAGTTTTGAGCCCAGAATGAACATTCGCCATTTTTTCCAGCAAACTAAAACGCGAAGACCGAATCAACATGGCAAAACTATATTTTTATTATTCAGCGATGAATGCCGGTAAAAGCACGACGCTATTACAGTCAGCTCACAATTACGAAGAACGCGGGATGCGCGTCATGCTACACACCCCGCAACTCGACAATCGTGAAGGCGCAGGAATCGTCTCATCGCGAATCGGACTCGACCGAAAGGCGGATGCTTTCTCACCCACCGATGACCTGTATATCAAAATCTCAACCGCTCATCGAACCATACCCATCGACTGTATTCTGGTCGACGAATCCCAGTTCTTGACGTGCCGGCAGGTACTCCAACTCACGCTGGTAGCCGATCGCCTTGGCATCCCCGTTTTGTGTTACGGCATTCGGACTGATTTTCAGGGTGAACCCTTTGAGGGCAGCAAGTACCTTCTTGCTTGGGCGGATGAACTTATTGAAATAAAGACCATTTGCCGAACCGGTAAAAAAGCAACGATGAACGCTCGGCTGGACAAAGACGGAAAACGAGTTTGGGCCGGGGAGCAAATCGAAATTGGTTCTCATTACGAAGCGCTCAGTCGAAAAGAGTTCCACCTAGAACGTGTCTCTCCAGTAGGCTATCATCCACCAGAATAGAAACCTTGTCCCTGTTCGAACCGACCGCCCTAATTGGTGGAGGAATCGCAAATCACTCACCAAAATGACCTATCGAACTCCGCCGAATTCTGGTTTCAACACGATATCAGCAAAGTACTAGACCGGTCTACACTACTGGTGTGCTACGTGGATAATCAAATGGTCTTCCGCTATGTCAATCAGCCCTACGCTGATCATTGGAATCTTACCCGCCCGCAAATTGTAGGACGAACCATCGGGGAAATTATCTCAAAGGAATACGCTCCCATCTCTGAAGAGAATGCTCAGCGAGCACTGGAAGGCGCTCCTTTCCAACTGGAACAAGAAATAAAAAGTAACGGGCGATCCCAATTCTTTCATAACAAATACCAGCCCGATTTAGACGCAGACGGAAATGTCGCGGGGTTCTTTCTATTCAGCGATGAAATCACCCATTTGAAAGAAAAAGAGCAAAACCTGATTCGGATTTTTGACAACGTCGCGGCTTGCCTGTTTTGGGTAGACTGCGATTTGGTGATTAAATACGCTGGCCAAGGTGGCTTGAAACATTTCGGTTTTGATGCAAACGATGTCATTGGGTTAAGCATCGAGGAATTCATAGGTAAGGATGCTTTTAAGATTGCCTTACCTCGTCTCCAAAAAGCGCTGAATGGAAATCCGGAACAATACGAAAATCGAACCCTAACGGCTGATGGGAGACAACTCGAAATTCAAGTTCACTGTGTTCCCGATCTAGACCGGCAGGGTCTCGTCCAGGGGCTATTCGTAGTTTCTTTTGACATCACACCGATCAAGCGGACACAGCGGGAATTAAAGCGAGCCAAGACCCGATTGGACACAGCGGTTCAGGGCTCTCAGTTTGGAGTTTGGGAAACTGATCCCTCCCGAAAAGGATGGTGTTTCACGGACCACCTGGAATACATCTGGGGCTTAGAACCCAATAGCCTTTCCAGTTCAATCCGAAAACTGGACTCGCGCATTCACCCCGAAGACTATCCAAAAATACTCGAGTCGCGCCGGCAAAACGTAGAGGAAAACATCGACAATGAGGTCGAATTCCGAGCTTTGACCAACCGTGGTTATCGCTGGATGCGTACCGCCACCAACACGCAGTACGATGACAGTGGGATTCCAATCCGACGCTCTGGAACCATTACGGACATCAACCAGATCAAAACCGCACAGATTAAGTCTGCGGACGAAGTGGAACAGCGAGACATGTTCTTGGCCATGCTCTCTCATGAACTACGAAATCCCATGACGGCCATCTACCATGCCACATACTATGCGCAGGAAACGGGAGATTTACCTGACTCACTGATCGAAATTTTCGACATTATTGATCGTCAGTCAAAACAGATGACTCGCTTGATGGACGACCTTTTAGACGTCTCAAGATTCACTCAGGACAAAATACAATTTAAGTACCAGGCGGTGGATTTAGGAGAGACCATCAAGAATGTGGTGACGGATTTCGGAACCAAATGTAGGCAAAAAAAACAAGATCTAACCAACCGTCCCATGCGAGGCCCTTGCTGGGTGCGAGCCGACCCCAACCGGCTAAATCAAGCCATCACGAATCTCCTCGACAATGCGATTAAATACACTCAGGAATCGGGTGCTATTAACATTTCAGTGGAACACGTCGATGATAAGTATTTCTGTAGCATCTCAGATAACGGAGCCGGCATTCCGCGAGAAAAGCAAATAGAAATTTTCGAGCTTTTCGTTCAAACAGAGCAACCGCTCCACCGAACCATCGATGGCTTGGGAGTTGGACTTTTTCTGGTTCGCCGAATCATCCGTGAAATGGGTGGTGACATTTCGCTCCGAAGCGATGGCCTGAACCAAGGAAGTACCTTTACGTTTTGGTTGCCACAAACACCTCCACCCACTCCTATTGGTCCCCCCACAGAAAACGGTGAAGCATGAACAATCTCTGGATACCCCGCATTACTTTTTTATGGCTCGCATGCCTACCAACAACTTCATTGTTGGCTCAAAGTGAACCGGCTCAGCAACCCCCTAACATCCTATTTGTATTTGCCGATGATCTGGCGTTTGACTGCGTTCAAAGTTCAGGCAATCGCGAAATCCGAACTCCCAATCTCGACGCAATGGCCAAGCAAGGGGTGACCTTCACCCACGCTTATAATATGGGGGCATGGACCGGAGCCGTCTGTATTTCCAGCCGGACCATGCTTAACACAGGCCAGTTCCTCTGGCGGGCTGAGCGACTAAAAAAAGAGCTAAGAACCGAATGGGTCAAGGAGGAAAAACTATGGTCTCAGCGCCTGCACCAAGCCGGCTATCAAACGTACATGACGGGTAAATGGCATATTCCGGTCGATGCGAACAAAGTCTTTGACACGGCCCGGCATATACGACCCGGGATGCCCAAACAGACAGATTCAGGATACCACCGCCCAAAATCTCCAGATGACAAAGACTGGTTACCCTGGGACGCCTCCAAGGGCGGCTTTTGGGAAGGGGGGAAACACTGGAGCGAGGTCGTGGCCGACGATGCCATCGACTTTTTGCACACCGCAAAAAATGACATAAAGCCCTTCTTTATGTACATTGCTTTCAACGCTCCCCACGACCCTAGACAATCCCCCCAATCCTATGTTGACTCTTATCCGCTGGATAAGATTTCTCTACCCAAGCCGTTCGTCGAAGATTATCCCTATCCCATTGGCTGCAACCGCATTCGGGATGAAATCTTGGCCCCTTTCCCCCGCACGCCACACAACGTCAAAGTCAATCGCCAAGAGTACTACGCCATTATCGAACACTTAGACGACCAAATAGGACGCATTTGGGATGCCCTAGAAAAAAGCGGGAAGGCTGACAACACCTACATCTGCTTCACGGCCGATCATGGACTCGCCGTCGGGCATCATGGTTTGATGGGGAAACAGAACATGTATGACCACAGTGTACGCGTCCCTTTCTTCATGAAGGGCCCCGGAATCGACTCAGGCGAACGCCTGCAGGCACCGATTTATATCCAGGACATCATGCCGACCTCGCTAGAACTGGCCGGCGCTTCCCTACAAGGTATCGACTTCAAAAGCCTACTACCCATGATTCGGGGTGAAACCAACCAGAGCTATGAGTCGATTTACGGGGCCTATACGACCCACCAGAGAATGATCACACACGACCACCATAAATTAATCGTCTATCCACAAATCAACAAAATGAGGCTGTTCGATCTAAACAGTGACCCTTGGGAGGAGCATGACTTAATCGACCAACCCGACAAGCAATCGCTTGTCACCGAACTCCACGGCCGGTTGGAAAAGCTACAAATCGAAATGGAGGATACCTTACCTCTCGAAACAGGACCGAAACAACCCTAACCCAAACAATTGTGCCCTCGACCTCTCGATGCAACAAAAAGTGCGAGCCTCCGTAAAGTAAAGAGACTCGCACTCCGGGTTTCTGGATCGTTATGTGCGGCCATCTAATCTCGCCCCTCCTCCATCAAGAGTGGGATTTCACTGTCCATCGTCGGGCTCGGTTCACTGGTCGTGATGTTCATCGGACCGGGCATCATTTGGTCATAGGGACCAAAACTGAGTGGATAGGTATCCAACCACTTTGTGTTTAACTTGCCACTGCGAAATCGAGTGGCATTGACCTCTGCCTGAACCTCAGCATCTTCACACCAGGGCCCCTCGGCAAGGTAAATATTATACCGCGACAGCAATGAGCCCGTCGTGAAGGCGTACTGCATCAACGCCCGGTTGTAATCGGAGATCGAACGATGCACATCGCTTTCAGCGGTCGCCGCTCGCTGCTGGGCATCGAGTAGGAAGAAGACCTGATCCTGTCCCTCTTCCACCCGTTTCTTCTTAGGCTCCAGCTCAGCCTGCACCGCCACGCGCTGGTTGAAACTGACTCGCATCGCTTCAAAGGAACGATCCACTTCACTGAAGGCACTACTTAAATCATGCAGTAATTGCCGTTGCTGTTCCTTCAGCAGCGCCCGCTCTCGAGTGAGGTTTAACTCGGCATTGCGAATTGCCAGATGACCTTGGCGATTCCCAATGGCTCCTCCAAACTCAAACCCCAAATTCCAGTCCGCTACGTGAGCGTTCAGCAATTTGCTCCATGCACTTGTCGGATTTTGGGATGCCGAATTGGGTACCGGCAAGGTCGTGTTCGGAGGATAGTCACTTCCCATCCATTGATACTGACTAAAGCCACCGAAGTTGTAATTACCGACCAGGTCAAAACGCCAGCGGTAAAGTTGTTTAGCGGCGATCAGCTCCAGTTCCCTCTGACGAATCTGCCATTTTTGTTTCCGAATCTCGACCCTCCGGCCAAGCGTTTGAATTTGAGAGTCTTCCCAGTTAAAAGTGACTGGAGCGGTGATCGGGTCGGTCATGGGACGAATCACTTTCCCATCATAAACGGGTAATCCCATCAAACGCCGCAGTTCCCGTTCGGCACCCAACACACCAAGGCGTCCTTGGGGCAACCCAACCAAAGCGGTCTGAGCTAATTGCTCAAACCGATAATACTGCTGCCGAGCCTGGGCCTCATCATCCGGACGTCCGACACCATTGTCCAAGCGTAGTTTCCGATTGGCCCAGGTGTCACGCGCTGCATTCCTAGCCAAAATGGCGGTATCCAAGTCACGATACCCAAAGTAAAGGAGCCAATAATTGTTCACCACATCGCGAACCAAATCACGAACCGATGCCTCAAAATCAGCGAGTGAGATATCGCTGCGGATTCTAGAAATCAGGACGCCGTTATAATTTCCGGGGATTGCATTGGGACCGGCAATCCGATTCACCTGTGTCCCTCGATTCCGTAACAGCGGCTGACGGATCTCAAACGTTTTGTTCACGGCCCAATTGCGGCTCGGAAAAATTGTGGAAGGATTTTCTAGCTTGTTCCTAGCGTAACTCGTATTTGACCTAAGACTTACCGATGCACCGGACGCTGTTTGCTTTGATATACCAGCATTGAAGATCGTACCATCCGTCCGTTCGAGTCCGCCAAAGCCAGAAAATCCAACACTCGCCGGCTCACGTTGATTGTAGAATAAGCTGGAATTGTATTGGGCATCAAAGGCACTCAGCGCCGCTTCGACACTCCCAAATGGATTGGTTTCAAACAAAGCTTGATCGTATAGGGTGCTCGCCGCTTGAGGTGCTGAGACAACCAGCCCGCCCAATTTGTTCATGATTTTGCTATTGGCGAGCGTCATTTCGACGCATTGATCGACCGTCAGATTCCAGGGCTCCAAATTCTCATAGTTCGAAACGGTCATCGGCGGACCCGTCATGAACTCGGTACCGTCAGAGTTCACCTCGCATTCTGCATCCGGGTATTCGATTTGTTGAAAAAATTCTTGGCACGGTTCACACGAAGGAGTGAACACCACCTCTCGATCACGATGGTGACAACCAGCCAGCCAAACAACCATCAAACAAGCGATCGCCAACAAGTTCACTGAACAGTAGTTCAAGCGAGACAGCGTTTGCATGACGGAGTGCATGTAGAGAATCCAGGAACCAAATAGCCAATGCTTCCGTAATATCGGAATTATCCTTACTATCGGACCTCCACCTCCACACGATCATCATGACCGTTCGAACCGTTGAAATCGCGCCAATAATTAAAGTCGTCCTAATCGACGGAAAACCACCTAACCCTCAAGGTTTAACATTCGGTGCGATGGGTTCTATACAAAGCTGTTAACCGCTATGATTCTGTTTCCGGTAAACGGCAGGGGTGACCTGAACGGCAGCCCGAAAATGTCGCGTGAATGCACTTTGGTCGGCAAACCCACAATCCGTCGCAACCTCAACCAAACTTCGATCCGAATTCACCAACAAGCGGGTTGCCTCTTCGAGTCTTGACTTCATGATGAACTTTTTCGTGGATAGTCGAAAAACTCGTTTCATTCTTCGATCCAGTTGATCACAGGACATCCCAGCTTGCTCAGCCAGCGGTTCGGTGCGCAGCGTGGTTCCCAAATTAGATTTAATGAAATCGACTACCGATTTAACATTCGCCATTTCGAGATCTCGGTCCGATGGCGAATGTAAATCCTGCGAGATACCTACCAAACCTATCAGGTTATATTGGTCATCAAATATTGGAAACTTACTCGCCAAGTACCATCCGAGATTACCGTCAATGTTGTTGATCTGCTCCAACTGGTCCAGTATTGGTTCGGCATGCGTCAACACGTGTTGATCCTGACTCGAATAAATCTTTGCCAGCGATTCTGGAAAAATATCCGTTGCTGTCTTTCCAATCAAATCTGATTTATCCGCTGCGTTGACCCGATCAACCAGAGCTTGGTTAACGGATTCATAGCGGCCCTGCCGATCTTTGATACAAAACACGACATCACCTAGTGAATCGAATACTGATTCCATCAGTTTATGGGGAATGGGTGATTTCATGTAAACATCGTACAAATGAGAGGCAGTAAAAAAAAAGAGGGTATGAGGCAGCTCTTTACGAAGACGAATCCCTTTCTGGCAGCTTACCAAAATTCGGTTTCAATTCGGGTGGACAACTAAACTGATTCCCCTCACGTGGCATTTCCCTGTAATGGGCCCACTGGGCAAAATGGTGCAGAACGATTGCGGTCGCCACATTCACATTCAAGGAAACAGCGGTACCGTGTTGGGGCACGTAAACAAGCTCATCACACATTGCCATCTGTTTCGGCAGTAGGCCTTCCCCTTCGTTTCCGATTACAAACGCCGTGGGTCCAGAGAAGGGACGTTCAACGACCGACTTGGCATCCGAGGTAATTTCCACCCCGCAGATACTGCACCCCCGCGAGCGTGCAAAATCCACCGCTTCTTGCATCGTAAAAAAACGATGTGTCTTGGTGTAGCGTGTCTTGGCATTAGCGCCTCTTCGAGAAAAATGTCGCCGCCCCACAACGATCACTTCTGCCCCAAACGCATTAGCTGTCCGAAGTAAGAATCCGAAATTGGACCCCTTCGATATATTAAAAAGGATCAAAAAACTTTGAATTTTCTGGGACATGATATAAACATTTGGCAAAGGGCACCGGACGCTGCAGACATTCCCGGCTCGTTATATCATTTTTAAATTGCGTCGCCAGAAGCCCTCAAAGGGCAATGCGGGAAATCGGAACTTTTTGATTATTGAGCCACGATAATTTGATCAGAAGCAGATACAACACCCACCGAACTTTGACTGATGGCCGTGACTTCTAACGTAAAAGCTCCCGCTTGTTGACCGGTTACGATGGCCGACAAATCAATGGACTCACCTGCTCTCATCTCGTTCCTACGGTCTAGAAAAAATTGCGTGCCGTCCCGATTCGACTTTGCTGTTACTGGATTCCCGTCAATATCAGTCAGTTCAAGCAGCTTCAGACCGGGCGGAACGAGCAGGGTGATGTCGATATTTTGCTCCTCCGCAGCACTGTTATTTTTGATGGAAAATTCAATGCGACCACGCCCGTTCACGGCAATGGTTTTATCGAATGTTGAAACATCCACCTCCAGTGTTTTGCGAGCGCCAAAATTACCGGACTGCCCCGGAATTTGAATTGAGTCACCGGGTTTTCTTCCTGCATCGGTGGGCGGTACAAGAGCCGGCGGTAAGGGCCCCAGTGTTCCTGGTGGTTCAATCCGCATGCTAAATCTTCGGGTCAGGCTCTGTAGCGACGGGGATGAGATCGTCATTTCCATAAAGGCATTGGGGTCTACCGTTTTGGCCAACATAACAATTTCGACCACGGCTGATTCACCTGGGTCCAACCGACCAATTTGCATGAACAGGTCCTGCCCCATCCACTTGTGGGGGAACAGCTTCGTGACCTGAATCGGATCTAACGAATCGCTCATCCGGCTGTTCAGTTGAAGGTCCGCCAATGGCAAGTTACCCGTATTGGTAATCGTGGCACGGAAAAGGGGCTTTTGCCCCTCCTCGGCCGCCGGTTGACCCTCCAGGTTCATTTCGACTTGCGGTACCGAATCTAGCACCGCCTCCACGCACCGGCGTTGCCGGGCGGTGTGGCCACCATCTGCCGTAATGCTCAGGTTAAAGCATCGGGTTCCGGGCTGTAGTACATCAAAAAGCAGTGGGATCGATTTGGTTTGATTGAAGTCCAGAGTCCCTAGATCCAGGCCGATCGGATTACCGACTCCTGTCGCATCCAGCCCGGTATCGTATTGTACCTCCACACGAACATTTTTTAGAACCTGATCACACTCATTGCCGATTTTGATTTCAAATTCAATCTGCTCGCCCACTTTAGCGCTCGTCGGTCCTTCCACCTCAAGGCCGACACATGGAGCTGCGATGGCTGTCTGCGCACAGGCTTCTGTTTTCAGTTGATCGGTATCTGAAGAGACCTCAAAACAGAGTTCCGCATTCCCACGCTGCTTGGATTTCAATTGAACATTGATAATCCGAGACTGAGCCCCCGGAGCAATATCTCCCAAACGCCATTCAAAGTTCTTGCCATACTGGGCCGGCTTCGGTTCACTTGAAACGAACTCAAGATCTTGGCTGAAATCACGAGTTCGCAGAATCACTCCTCGAGTGACTTGATCACCCGGATTTGAAATTTCAAGTCGGTAATTGAACGCCTCTTCGATGCCCGCCGTCTTCGGTCCGATCGCCCGAATCGTGAGCGCCGGGGCGCTCCACGTGACCGTGGTAACACCACTTTCGACAACCAACTCTGCTTCACCAAAAACACTGGGCCGCACCACCTCAACCCGCACCTGTGTTGTTCCCGGATCAAATTTACCGGCAACCTGCCTTAATTGGACGGTCGCTTTTCCATCATCCGAGGTTACCACCTCAGCCGTTTGAGAACCCGCGGGTGCAAATTCAGCAGGCGCTCCGCCGATGATTGAATAACGCACCCTCCAATCGGGTATCCCACCTCCATCGCTCGATTTGGTGACCGCTGTGGTCAACGGATACACCGTGCCCGCCGCGGCAAATGACGGCATAGGGATCGCCCAAACACCATCCACCCAATGAATGACCGTCGACGATCGCCGTTTATCCCAAGCCTCTGCGTTGGGAGCCAGGCAAGTCACGTAAGAGGTACCCGGCGAAGCGCTGGAAAGGCTGGTGTAAGCCTGTCCTTTGAGCGCGTAGATATCATCTGCCGGAGTTGGAGTTCCCCGGGTGATCACGCGCTCTTTCAACCCCGTCCGACCGTGAACATATTGTCCGTCAAACTTTTTCGCAGTAGGTGGGACCATTCGGTTAAAATTTGGATGATGCATGCCTCCCACCTCAATGAACTGCCCCACACTATCATTGGACAACATCCATTCAAGAGGTTGGTTCATCACGTAAAAACCATCACCCCCACAAATCCCTGCCAAGACAACCACTTCACTTCCTACCGGGGCAATGATTCGCGAAGGAGTCATAATGATTTCACCCGTTTGGCCGCGGGTTTTATGCCCATGAGGGCTGGGAATCAAGTGCTCCCTTTTGTGCCCAACCTGACTCGTCGAGCCTCCTCCCAACCAACCTTTTTTGCCAATTTGGCCGCCACAAGGGCCAGGCTCAGCGGGTTGTGTGAAGACGGGTTGAACCGGCGGCTGGATTTGCGACTGAAAAAGCCCCATCCCACCGTTGGGCGACTGATCGGCTCCGGAAAATGGGGCCGTCAAACAGCTCATACTCAAACAACAGCCGCCGCTATTCGGTTTGTTGGTGAAGGGGGCGCTAAGACAGTCCAGTCCAAAACAGCAACTCGATCCTTGAGCTCCATCGTTGGACTTAAAACAGCTCAGCCCCAAACAACCGCCACCTTGCCCCTGTGATCCCGAGGAAAGCCAACTCGTTGTGTTTCCGGCCGGTAAGAAAAACCGATCACCCGAGGGATCGATCGCCGGAAGTCCTGAACAGCAACAGCCGGCTGAAAATAGCAACGTCCAAATCGTTAACGCGATCCAGAGATTTTGGTTTTTTGCTGACTGCATGTTCGCCACCCTTGGCACAAGTGAGTTATGTCAACCGCCGCCAATTCAAAGAGCCTGTATATGGCAACGGTTTCATCCGTCTCAAAACGTAGCACGCGTTTAGGCAACGTGTGGCGTTTTACCCACTTCGAATGGTGAGAAAAAGCAACCCAGGCAGGTAGCCTGAAACGGTTGTGCCGAAAATTCAGCTCATGACGTTTTTCAGATCATTCAAAGATGACCGGATGGAAACCCGCGGAAACGGTAAACGACTGACCGTGTTCAGGATTCACTACTTTTCTGCAAGCGAGGTATAAAATGATTGATTGGCCGTTTCAGAACACGCCGGATTTCGCGATATAGCGAATCAATAGCAGGTTGGGTTAGTAGCCCCACAAGGGTACCGCTAATCGGCGTTTAGGTGTCTTTGTCTAGGAGCGACTTACTGAATGATTGTCTCGACGGCTCTTTGATGACTCCGGATTCCCGAAGATCGGCCGGGACAACGATCGGAATCACACGGGCAACATCTGCTGCAACGCCCAGAGGATCCAGACCCAAAATCCACCAAACCATCAATTGTGCGACGGGAATCGACATACAACCACCCAAAAAGATCATCATTAATTCAACCAGAGGATGTCGCTTCTTGTGGCCACGACTTCGTCCCGACCTGATTGAACTGTCCCGTGACCTTCGGCTCTGAGTAACAGCTTTCCGGTCCTCTGAATGGCCTCGCTCCGACACCCCCGAACTCCGTCGACGTCTTCGGGAAGGTTTCACCGCCGCTTTGGTAACGTAGTTAGGCACCACAAAGCGACCATTGTCTTTCTCCGTAACTGGTTGATATTTTTCTCCCACGTCGACACTCTGTTCGCTCCCAGAACCGGTCGATTTCAGATCTGGATCTTCGACAATCTCGAGTGCGGGGATATGGTTATCAAGAAACGCGGCCAATTGATAGGTCTCACCACAACGTGGACACCGCACATTTACACTTGGTTTTGTTTTCACAGGCACCCGAACAAGACTGCCGCAACCCATGCAATTGCCAACGACAAATTCACTTGCTGGATTTGAACTATCCACAATATCACCAAGCAACCTGAGAGGGAAAACGATACCAAAAAGTCTGTGAAACACCTGTAAATTCTCTTCGGAAGCCATCAGACAGGTAGTTTCAAACGACGAATTCCACGGTGAACTATACAACACGCGCCAACGAAGGCGTTCTAAGTCAAATAGCCTACCACCCTAAAATAAGGTAACGCGCAGGAATATCCGGCACGAAGAACCGGATTTCTAGAATCCCTACAACCGAATATTAAGGAAGTTAAAAATCATATACCGCAGAAAGTTTGTCGCGCAGGTGTCGAATCAGCGGTTGATGAGACAGACTCTGACCCGTCACCGATTCACCCAATAACTTGGAACGACATCTTGCCCCCTGTTGGTGTACCTTTCGATTCAGCCACTCCTTCAACATCGAAAATTCGCCTGCTTTAAACGCCTGGTCCAAATCACCCAACTCAGATTCTGCCGCATCAAAGAATTGACTCGCGTAAAGGTTCCCGAGAGAGTAGGTTGCAAAATAACCGACGAGTCCCGCACTCCAGTGAATATCCTGCAACACGCCATTGGCATTGGACTCAGGCTGGATTCCAAGAAATTCTTGATATTTTGCATTCCAAGCTTCTGGCAAGTCGTCCGTGTCCAACGCACCCTCAATGACTGCCTGCTCTAATTGGAACCGGATAATGATATGTAAGTTGTAGGTTGCCTCATCTGCTTCGACCCGAATCAATGAGGGACGCACATCGTTGATCGCGGCGAAAAATTCGCACTGGGAAACATCCTTGAGTGCTTCCGGAAAAAAAGACTGAGCTTGTGGAAAAAACCGTTCCCAAAAAGCCCGGCTGCGGCCGACGAGATTTTCCCACAACCGAGACTGTGACTCGTGGATTCCAAGACTGCAATAACTTCCGGGCGGAAGCCCGTACTGCTCAGACCTCAAACCCTGCTCGTAGATTCCATGACCCGCTTCGTGCAATGTTCCAAAGAACGAAGAATTGAAAAAGGAAGCATCGTATCGGGTCGTGATCCGGACATCACTAGGTCCCATTTCCGCGCAGAAAGGGTGATGGGTTGTATCCAACCTTCCTCGCTCGTAATCGAAACCGATGGCGGCAGAGGCAAGCCGGCCGAATTCGGCTTGAGCGGCTATCGGATAGGAACGACGTAAAATCGAAATATCGGGAGTACGATCTGAACAACGCACCGCTTCGATCAGTGGAACCAACTCATCTTTTAAAGCGGCCAAGACGGCAGCCACTTCGCGCGTCGTGGCCCCGGGCTCATAATCATCCAATAAAACATCGTAGGGCGTGTCTTCGTAACCGACCGCCTCAGCTTCTTCGCGTTTCAAGGAAAAGAGCTGTTTCAAACTGGGGGCAAATTTTGAAAAGTCATCTTGCTCCCGCGCCTCAATCCAGACCTGCTGGCCTAAACTACAGGCTCTCGCAAGTTCCTCCACCAACCGTTTCGGGAGTTTAGATTTCTTTTCGTAGCGGTGTTTTAACTCGAGGACAGTCGCGCCCACATCGCTATTAGGCTCGGAAACAAGTTCTGAATTCGACAATTCTCCAAGCAACTCACCGTAGGCAGGATCCGTGCTGCGTCGATGTATTTCACCCGCTAAAAACGTCAATTGCTCGGCACGATACGCGCCGCCGCCCGACGGCAATTTAGTTTGCTGATCCCATTCTAGCAAAGCGTTGGTTGATTCTAGATACTTGATTTCTTTGGCATGCCGGCAGAGTGCTTCAAATTTTTCGACGTCATTCATGGGTGGGCTCAAGGCTAATGGATTGTCTGTAGGCGAACATCGAGATGGCCGCAGCAGCAGCCACATTCAATGAATCAACTCCCTCACTCATCGGTATTTTCACGTGCCGGTCACACATGGAAGCGTGCTCGGAACGCAAACCATGTCCTTCATTACCAAACATCAAAATGGTTCGAGGTGGGAATTTCAATTGGGTTATATTAACCGCGGCTGGCTTTAACGACAAACCGATCGTTTCAAATCCATGACAACCTTTTAGACGCGCCAATTCAGCACCCAGATCATGGGGCTGTGAGATCGGCAATCGAAAGCAATTCCCCATCGATGTTCGAATGGAGCGTCTTGAAAATGGATCGATTGTCGTTGCACCAAGCACAACGCCCTCGGCACCAAGTGCGACTCCTGACCGAATCATCGCACCTAAATTTTCGGCCAATGCGGTCTCCGGGCAGCAAATGAGGAGTGAGCTGGATGAAACACCTTGAAAATCAAGTTGACGACGAATGATTCGGCCACCACACGCCAAAACCCCTCGATGAAAGGGAAAACCAACCAGTTGCTGACAAACTTCTGGAGCAACGGAAAGCACGGGGCAGCTAACGCCTGCTAACCATTCAGGTTCGTCAGTCGACTGGGAAGAAAGGAGAATCGATTCGACCTCAAAATCCGTATTCAGCAAGCGCTCCACAACGAGACGACCCTCGGCAATAAAATAAGTAGATTCCTCCGGATACTTGTTGTGTTTCAAGTCTCGATACGGATCCAATCTTGGGTCATTGATGTCCACGACACGTTTCATAGAAGTCCACGCTACCTTTTATTCATTCGAATACTTGCAACACTTTCTATAGCTAGACATCATGACCTTGCTTCGGAATCGAAACAATCCATTCGCAAACACGTCTCTACCCCAGAACCGAAACAGGCAACTTCCTGTTGGTAAAAGTTCGTGAAGAAATTACCCCTCAACAATTTGGAAAAAGCGTGGATCGAGTCATCGATGACACTCTTGGCCAGCCAAATAGGAACCGCTCGGTTTTTCGATTCCGATATTATTTTACCACGACAAGTGAAAGGCGTGCCGATTCGGATTGAAAATCTCGCAGAGATCAAACTTGCGTTCCAAGAGCAATTACCTAGCCCAACACGACCGTTAGCTATCGCTCGCAACGCATCAATGCGAAACGACCAAACCTACCAACTGGACGGGGAAACACTCTATTTCTCAAATCGTCTTCTCGAAAATGATCAAGATGCTATAGCAACACTGCTACACCAACTCTCGAGGAATTGGTTCCTCCAACAATCTGGTAATTCATGGTCACCCGACGAGCTTGACTGGTATTCCGATTTACTACCTGTCTATCTGGGCTGGGGGATTTTTGGGGCAAACACGACCGTTTTCAGTCGCTCTGACCGGATAGGTGAATTTGAAAACTGGCAGGTTGATCGACATCGTATTCTGACCTCTCGAATGTTTGGATATGGAATCGCTTTATTTGCTTGGGGACACAACGAACGAGCCCCTGACTGGCATCGCCTTCTAAGACCCGACGCAAAAATACCGTTTCAAAGAATGTTAAAGTATCTCTGGAAGACCGACGACTCGTATTTCCAGCCCGCCACCCTAACACCACCGGCGCACGATAACAGCAGAGACCTCTATCGCAAGTTGGAGTCTTCGTCAAATTCCATATTGATTTCGACGCTCTGGGAAATTCAAAGCCGGGGGGTTTTCGAAACTGATTTCATTGCCCCGATCGCTAACTGCCTGCGGCACAGGGACCCCTGTGTGAGATACGAGGCATTGAACACACTGGGATTGGGTAAAACGCTACCCGATGCAGTCATCCAACGTGTAGCCCGTTTGATGTCAGACTCGTCCGAGCAAGTCCGCGCGGCCGCAGTAACATTAATTGGATCACTCCAAACGAGGGAAAACGAGGATGTCTATGGCGTCGGTCACCTACTATTGGACACCTGCGAAATCGTAGTAAAAGCCTCTGCAGATGCGATTACATCTCTGGCACCTAGCGACGAATATCTGTCGAAAAACCTTCAAAAGGCACTGCGAAAATCATTGGTCCATTGCAATTTTGAACTAGCAAGGGCTTTGGTACGGGCCTCGGTTTCGCTCAAAGCAGATACCACTAAAACCTTTGACGAATTTTTTAAAGACGACCCTGAAATGCGGAACCAAGCTCGGGTCATCATGGAACAGGAAACCGATCAGTGTTAAAATGCTCCTGTCTTAATGGCTTTCAGGATTTGGAATCAAGTATGTCATATCACCCCGCGACTCTATTGTTCGTTTTTTTGTTATTGCTTTGTAACGCCCGGTTCGGCCTGACCGATGACACAACCATACCGGAAGATCGACCCCCTAACGTTGTCGTTATTTTCATCGACGATCTTGGCTATGCCGACATCGGTCCGTTTGGTGCCGCTAACTTCCAGACCCCCCATCTCGACCGGATGGCGAAAGAGGGACGGAAATTTACAGATTTCGTTGCCTCCACCGCTGTTTGCTCGGCGTCACGAGCCGCCCTTTTGACCGGTTGTTACCATCGCCGTGTTGGAATCTCCGGAGCTCTGGGCCCTAGTTCGAACATCGGAATCAACCCTGACGAAGTCACCCTCGCAGAATTATGTAAACAGAAAGACTACGCGACCGCGATTTATGGCAAGTGGCATTTAGGGCACCATGCCCCCTTCTTGCCGATGCAACACGGGTTTGATGACTACTTTGGCCTGCCTTACTCAAACGATATGTGGCCGTACCACCCTGGAGTGGCCCATTTACCCATGGACGAGCGGCTGAAACGCTGGCCACACCTACCCCTGATCGACAAGAACAAGATCGTTAATCCCGAAGTCTCAGGAGAAGAGCAGAAACAACTGACCACTCAGTACACGGAAAAAGCAGTGGCATTCATCAACAGCCATAAGGACCAACCATTTTTTCTCTATGTGCCTCATTCAATGGTCCACGTTCCGCTGTACGTGTCAGATAAATTTGCCGGCAAAAGTAAAGCGGGGCTGATGGGAGACGTGATGCTGGAAGTGGATTGGTCCGTGGGGCAAATTCTTGAGGCCTTAAAACAAAATCAACTAGAACAAAACACGCTCGTCTTGTTCACCTCTGATAACGGCCCTTGGCTCAGTTATGGTGAACATGCCGGTTCAGCAACACCTTTGCGAGAAGGAAAGGGAACCATGTTTGAGGGGGGCTACCGCGTCCCCACCGTTTTTTGGTGGCCCGGCAAAATCCCCGCCGGGACAACTTGCGACGAACTCGCATCGACGATCGATATTTTTCCAACCGTCGCAAAATTGATCGATACACATCTTCCCCAACATAAGATCGACGGGCACGACATCCGTCCTTTGTTGTTCGACGAACCGGGCGCGGAATCCCCTCATGACATGTTTTACTGCTACTACCGCGCCGGTGAGCTTCAAGCCGTCAGAAACCGCCGCTGGAAACTCCACGCTCCGCATGCCTACCGCACCCTCAATGGCCGCCCAGGCGGAACCGGCGGCATGCCTGCCAAATACGACCAGCAAACCATCGGTATCGCGTTATATGATCTGAAGACGGACGTGGGTGAAACCAACAATGTCGCCGACGACCACCCCGAAATCGTTGCAAAATTATCAGAAGCCTTGAATCAAGGGAGAGCCGATTTAGGAGATCGCTTAACTGGAACAAAGGGCAGCGGCATTCGCCCCGCCGGAACCATCAAGAACCTTTCCGAAAGATGATAGAGCAGCGATTACACTTTTTTATAACGCGATCTCAAGGAGTATCGGTAGATGGTCCGAACCGGTTGACGCAGATATCACTTGCCGATCGACCACGTTGACATCACCTGAAACGAGCGCTTGATCAATGGGTATCAACATCGGCCAAAAAGACGTCGGCCAACTCCCCTGATAGCCCCACCCTTCTCGGCTGTCATGCAAGCCTGTCCCCTCCATCAACTCCTGCATAAATGGTGACCAGGGAACGCAATTAAAATCTCCGACCAATACCGTGGGGACCCCATCGGTCGGCAGCAAACCCTCTATTTCCTTCATTTGCTGATTGCGGATCGACATTCTCTCGGGTTGCATGGGAGCCAATAGATGGACTGCCGCCAAACGCAACACTCCGCTGGATCCCAGATCCATCATAGCGATCAACATCGGAGAATCGGTACGGTCAGCGGCAAGCTGGCGAACACTTGAATCGGTGATTGGAAATTTGCTGAACACTGCAATCCCAAAACCGTGCCATCGAGGCTGCTCCAGACGATAGGGGTAATCGACGTGCAATGGCTGAAGATATTGCGTCCACTCGCTTGAATACTCAATAATGACAACCGCATCTGGCCGATTTTCAGTGATAACTTCAACAACGCGCTGAGGGGTTTCATTCGAGCCCAAAATATTAAAGGTCATCAACCGAACGGTATTAGTCATTTGGCTTGCACGCGCCCCGCGAGTAGGCTCCGGAAAGATACTCCAACCGGCACCTAGCAAAACCAGCACCCAACCGAATCCCAGCCACACCAACCAACGTTGTAAACCACCCAGCACGCCGATTGCCACGCCAGCAATCACCAAACCGACCAAAACCTGTAAGCGGAAATTTGAGACCAGTTCAGCATAAAAAGAGTATTGCCCCAAATAAGAAAATACCAGCAACCCCAACAAACACACCGCCACAACGATCGCGACACTACAAATCCTGACTCTTAATAAGGGCCAAAAACCGTCCTTGATCATATCATCCTCGGGGTCAGGGAAATCGTCTTGCGATGGTTCATTTCCATCAAAACTTAAGTCATTTCCTTGAAACAAACGTGGTGCCAAGAGCAACGGAGGACCGGAGCGACAGGCTCTACCATTTCAGCAACGCAATCCAGCCTGCAGGAGCCCAATGAGCGACTGCCGTAGGCTTGAACGTTCGCAGTTTCGGAAAGCAACCCACAAACCGTACTAAAGACGTGGCCCCGGTTCAGGCTACTTCCTGTTGCCGATCGTAAAGATACGGATTCAACGTTGAATCATTATACATTTTAAGCTGGCGGTACGTGCGGTGCCGGATGCGACCAGCAAACATGTCATTCAACAGCAAGGCTAGTTCTTGTGACAACTCGTCCTGCTGGAAAAGGCAAACAGCAATTCGGCGACGCACCTTTTCAAAATGGTCCTCATCCACATTGGTTCGCTCTAACTGCTCTTTAAGATGATAAATCCTCAACGCAAGAATAGACAAGCGATCAATTACGCTACCGGGCGTTTCCGTATTGATTCGAGCCGTTTCATCAACTTGCACCTGCTCCTCTTCGATCATCCGAGCGAGGTGGTCGTCAACAGTTTCGATCCAGTCGTTACGCTGTTGGTTAAAGCCATCAATTGCCCGCTTGACCCGAGCGATCACCGCATCGTCTGCATCCGGACTGCGGGCGATATCCTCTTCGTGCCATAATTGAAAATTGAAACTATGTTGCTTGCAAACGTCACTCATAAACCCTTCATAAGGGTTATCGATTGGTTCCGAATGCCATCTGTCGACCGTTTCACACTGTAAAACTACAATCTTTTTTACATCAATCATTGGTTTCAAGCCTGCCATGATTTATGGGGAGGGTGCGAGCCTCGGATTCTATCGCTTCCCCGGCTTTAAAAACAAGACACGTTTGGATATCTCTTTTGCATAGCAAGCGTTTGATATGGACGTTGGTTTTCTAGGCCAACTGGCGTAAGATCTGTAGGGAGGCACCCGTTTTTCGCTAGCAGAAAATGAAGATGGTAATATCCACAATTCCCTTACTGCGCCTGCATTCGCTCGGCCTCATCACCAGCATGATCGGCCTGAGCCTCTTCCTTTCATCCGACCTTGCAGGGCGACAAAAGGCTGGCGATGCCACAGGAGCCCCAGTTCGTCTGTCAATTTCCGACGCCTCTGAAACGGACGAGACGGAGGCAAAACAACCCTCCGAATTTGACGGCCAAGCAGCTTATGAAATATTGAAAGCCATTTGCGATATTGGACCTCGCGTTAGCGGCTCGGCAGGTATGCGGAAACAGCAGCAATTCATCCAAGACCATTTTAAATCGTTGGATGCAGAAATGGGCCAGCAAATATTCACGGTACGCCATCCAGAAAATGGCTCGCAAGTCCAAATGAAAAACCTGATCGCCCGATTCCACCCCAAACGACGCAAACGCCTCCTGATTTGCTGTCATTACGACACTCGGCCATTCGCCGATCGCGACCCCATCAACCCAAGAGGTGTGTTTCTTGGTGCGAACGACGGTGCCAGTGGTGTCGGCATGCTTTGCGAACTGGCTCGTCACGTAAAAAATATGCCGGGAAAGTACGGTATCGATTTTGTCTTCTTCGACGGCGAAGAGTTCGTCTTCGTTTACCGCAGGGATCCAATGTTTCTGGGTTCGACATATTTTGCTAGGCAATATGCAGCCCGCAAATTCAATGTCAAATATAATTACGCGATTCTTTTGGATATGATTGGCGACAAAGAACTTGAAATCCACTACGAGGGCAACAGCTTGGAGATGGCGTCAAGACTAACACGAAGCATCTGGAGCGTCGCCAATGAGATAGGTGTTACCGAATTTAAAAAGCAAGAGCGACATAAAATCAGGGACGATCACCTACCCCTGAATTCGATCGCACGAATACCAACGTGTGATATTATTGACTTTGATTACCCCCGAATTGGAACGGAAAACATGTATTGGCATACGCAGCAAGACATTCCCTCCAACTGCTCCGCCGAATCCCTGGATAAAGTGGGACGCGTGGTCCTCGAATGGCTAAGGCAGATGCAAAAGATTCGTTGAATTGCTATCGAAGGTTCAAACACAAATGTTTATGCAACTGCAAGCAACCTCCAGTCTCTTGAACGGCTTGCCATTAGCGGCAGCCTTTGATGACATAAGGGCATACCTTCTTTTAATTGGCTTGGCCACCATCGCCGGTGGCGTGATGATGATGCTCTTTCATAAACGAACTTACGATGATGTTGAGCGGCTGGAGAAAGACCCGCGAATCGTCCTTTTCGAATATCGTAAATTTCGCCGTCGAACAACTGTCAGTAGCTTGATCGGAGCAATGGGCGTCATCATGGCCGCTTTGTATTGGGCTATAGAACCCACCGTGTTTGCCATTCTGATCTCTTTAATCCTGATATTGATCATCGCCATACTCGGTCTGGCCACCCTCGATATGCTCAGCATCAGCATCCAAGGAATTTCCCAGACCGACGACAAAGCACGACAGGCAATGATTGACGAGTATTTACGTCAAAGAGAACTCCAAAAGTCTGCTGACGAGAAGTCCCTTTCCTCGCAAAATGAGACCAGAGAGGAAGACAAAGACGAAACAACTTGAATCGAATCCGCCTTCGGACTCAACCCAATCTGGCAGCCTGATCTGGCAACCCATGTCCCATTGGTTGTCTGTTTAAAGGAACCCGGAACTCGGTCGCCTGCCCTGAGTATCAACGCCCTTCCGGCCGCAAGTAATATCACCTTGGGTGAATCTCAACGACCGTTTCATTTTTTCGGCACGTTCGCCAACCAGCCAACTTAAAAACCAACTTTTAACGAGGCGGCGATTGACTTTGGTCAAAGGCGCAAGCAAACTTCTGTATTGCCTTGCTAAGCTCCAAACCGAGCTCTGCTTCCACATCCCACTCCAAGCCTTGGTCTAGAAATGAGTTTCATTATGCGATCGCTTCTTTGCTTACTCTGCTTGTTCATCCTCCAAATTATGGCCGCGACTCTATCGGGGCAAACAACTTCGGAAAAGCCAAAAGCCGATGCGAAAACCGTTGATCAGGTTTTACCTGCTTTTAAACTTCGCAGCATTGGGCCGACATTGATGTCCGGCCGTATTGGCGACGTCGCTGTGGACCCCGACAACCCGAACATTTGGTATGTCGGAGTTGCGTCAGGCAACCTTTGGAAAACCACCAACGCCGGAACCACGTGGAAACCAATTTTTGAGAATTATGGTTCCTACTCCATCGGCTGCGTGACCATCGACCCCAATGACTCGAAGACCATCTGGGTTGGCACGGGAGAGAACAATGGCGGTCGACATATCGGCTACGGAGATGGCGTCTATGTCAGTCATGATGGCGGGAAACGCTTTCAAAATATGGGATTGAAAGAATCAGAACATATTGGCAAAGTGATCGTTCACCCCCGGAACCCGAACATCGTCTACGTCGCCGCCCAAGGCCCTCTCTGGTCTTCAGGAGGACAACGAGGACTTTTCAAATCCACCGACGGCGGGCAGACTTGGCGAAATGTGTTAAGCGATGGTGAATGGACAGGCGTCAGCGACGCAGTCATGGACCCAAAGAATCCTAATGTGATGTATGCCGCGACTCACCAACGGCACCGAACTGTCTGGGCCTTAATGAATACCGGACCCGAATCAGGGATTCACAAGTCGACCGATGGCGGTGAAACTTGGACCGAGCTAAAGAACGGACTCCCAGGCTCCAACAAGGGTAAAATTTCATTGCAGGTATCACCGCAACAATCCAATGTGGTCTATGCGACGATTGAATTGGATGATCGCAAAGGTGGCTTTTACCGCAGTGATGACAGTGGGGCCAGCTGGTCCAAGATGAGCGATTACTTAGGGGGTGGCACCGGACCTCATTACTACCAAGAGATTTACGTCGACCCTCATCGATTTGATGTTATTTATCAGGCAAATGTTCGACTCGGCAGAAGCAGTGACGGGGGCAAGACATGGGATAGTGTTGAAGGCGACTCAAAACACGTCGACAATCACGCTGTCGCGTTCCACCCGGACGATCCAAACTTCGTCCTTGTCGGGTGCGATGGTGGACTTTATGTCTCACACGACAATGCAAAGACGTATCGATTCATTAATAATCTTCCGCTAACACAGTTCTATAAAATTGATGTCGACTATGATTTTCCATTTTATAATGTGGTCGGAGGCACTCAGGACAACTACTCTCAGTACGGCCCCACACGCACCGGAAATGTTCAGGGGATTCGCACTTCTGATTGGAAAATCACGATTGGTGGTGACGGTCACGACAACGCAATCGACCCTACCGACCCCAACATCCTCTATTGCGAATCGCAACAAGGCTTTATCCGGCGGTATGACCGGCGCACCGGCGAATCGGTGGACATTCGCCCACAGCCCGGTGCAGGAGAAGAGGGGTTCCGGTTTAATTGGGACTCACCTATTTTGATCAGTCCTCACAACCATAAACGAATTTATTTTGGCTCAAAATTCCTGCATCGCACGGACGACCGAGGCGATTCATGGACCCGAGTAAGCCCTGACTTATCGCGCAATCAAAATCGTTTCGCGTTGCCCATGATGGGCCGCGTTTGGAGCGTCGATGCTGGCTATGATCTGATGGCAATGAGTCGCTTCGGAAACATCACCTCCATCTCTGAATCACCTTTGGTTGAAGGACTTTTGTACGTCGGCACCGATGATGGCCTGATACAGGTCTCCGAAGATGGTGGAAAAAACTGGCGAGCAACCAACAAGATTTACGGTGTTCCAGAAAACTTCTTCGTCAACGACATTAAGGCTGACCTTCATGACGAAAACACGGTTTATGCCGTAATGGACGATCACAAAACGGGCGATTACCAACCGTACTTAGCCAAAAGCACCGACCGAGGAAAAAACTGGGAATTGATGACGGGTGACCTACCCGACCGACACATCCTATGGCGTATTGTTCAGGACCACGAAAACCCGAGGCTCTTTTTCTTGGGAACCGAATTCGGATTATTCTGTTCGCTCAATTCGGGTGTCAACTGGCACAAGATCCAAGGTGGTGGCCCGAACATTCCGCTGCGCGACTTGGCGATTCAAAAACGCGAAAACGATCTCGTCTGCGCTTCGTTCGGCCGAGGTATCTACGTGCTCGACGACTATTCTCCACTTCGAGAATTGAGCGAGGATTTGATGATGGATAAGGAATTTCACTTATTCCCGATTCGCCAAGCCTTATGGTACATGCCCTCCGACGCCCTCGGCGGACCAAGAGGATTTCAGGGAGACGCATTTTATGCTGCCCCTAATCCTGAGTTTGGAGCCACCTTTACTTACTATGTTCGCGACGACTACCAAACATCACGTCAAATACGAAAGAAAGCAGAAGCTGCGCAAAACGCCGCCGGCAAAGATGTGACTCAGCCCGAATGGGACCAACTCGAACGTGAAGCCCTCGAAGAGCCGGCTAAAATCTATTTTGAAGTTTCTGATTCCGATGGAAATTTTATCAGTCGCATCGACGGCAATGCGTCCAAGGGAATCCATCACGCCAGCTGGAACTTGCGGCATTCTGGACTTCAAGGCCGTGGCGGCGGCCCACTGGCCGCTCCCGGCACTTACTCGCTGCAGGGATTCAAAACACTAAATCACCAAACCGAGAAGTTGGGAGCGTCGCAGACGGTTGAAGTCGTTTCCATTTCGAAACCGACGCTGAAACCGCAAAAACGAGAAGATGTCCTTGCGTTTCAAAGGAACGCAGCAAAATTACGAGACGCGGTGAGAGCTGCCAGTAGCTCACTCGAATCTGCTTTGGAAACCATGACGGTCATCCGTAGCACAATCAAGAGCAGTCCCAAAGGAACGCCCGAATTGGGGGCGGCGGCGGCTAAACTGGAACTTCAGCTAAAACAAACCGCTAAAAAACTCAACGGCGACTCCATTCGCGGTTCCAAATACGAGCAAACGGTACCCTCCATCAGTAATCGCATTCGAAATGCCCTGTCGGGGTCGATGGGGAACACTTATGGAATCACCAAGACGCAACGTGACCAGGTCGCGATCGCGAAAAAAGAGTTTAGTGAAGCCGTAGATGAAATTCGCGAATTACTTGAAATGGACATCAAACTTTTCGAGCAACAGCTGGATGATGCAGGCATCCCGTGGACACCGGGCCGGTCGATTCCCGAATTCGATCAATAGACGCGGCTACAGAAGCTAGAATCCGATATCATCAAAGGGGTGCAGGTAGGTCACGTCGATTGAAAAATCGCCCACCCCAAATTAATAGAATCAGCCCTAAGCCCAGCAGCACAAGATTGTTAGCCAACGGGCCCAAGGCGGTCCAAACTCCGGCCTCGTCAAAAATCAGCCAATGAAGTATCGTCTCTGGTTTTTCGTCTGCTCGCTGGATGGTCGGCGCCGGTTCGTAATACCCAAAAACCGTTACGTATCTCAGCCACGAAAATGCTTCGGAACTCATGGCCAGTAACTTCACCATAGCACTGACCATATAACATCCGATTACAATCCCCAGCGTCCGCCAGCGATATCGATCTCTTGCGGAACAAAAGGCGGCAAAGCACGAGACGAAAACGGAAAAACAGAACAGGTTGATGATTCCCGGATAAAATTGAACGGGCGAAACGAGAGATCTCATCGGCACCTGTTCTGTTTTCGCCTCCATAAAGGTGAGAGGTAATGCATAGGAAGTAAACGGAATTTTCAACTCCGGATAGAACGACTCCTCGACCGCGGTCGTCCAGACACCTATCGACATTCCCAACCAGACCAGCAGGCAAAGGCCAAATGAAACGCACATGGTTAAAAACATATGTTGAAAATAGACGCGCCGTCGACTGATCGGCTGAGCTAAAACCAGTTCCATCGTTCCTCGACTCAATTCACCGCTAACCACGTCACTGCCGCGTACGATGGCCCAAATTGAAATGATCATCAGCAACATCGGCTCGTCTAATGTGAGTGCCGTTCGGCCCAAATATGAGACCAGCCAGTCAAAGTCGACAGAGGAAAACTTCCGCCAATCCTGCGGCAACATATCCACAATCTGTTTGAAACGGGCCGTGTCCAACTCGCCAACCACCCAAACTCGAAACCAGCTGAAGGCGAACAGGGCGACGGCGCAGGCAAGCAACAACAGTATTGATTCCGCAAGGAACTTTTTTGCCAAAGGACGATTGACCAATGAGTGCATCAGGCGCTCCCATCCATTTGTTCAGAATGGAAACGATCGTAAACCGCCCTCAAGGAAATCGGTTCGATATAAACATCATCGAGAGGGGCCTTCGACAGCCATCCCATCACAGAAGAAAGCTGGGCGGGAGTCTCAATTTTTATCGTATCTTCCTGTTGTTCCATGGTGACACTCTCTTTAAGCGAATCCGGAACTGGGGGCATTTCCCCTGTCAGTCGCCCTCGAATACGGTGCTGTCGTTTCAAATCCCGTATTGACTGATCGTGTACAAGCCGTCCCTGCCGAAGGATCAGAACCCGGTCGCAAGTCTCTTCGATTTCCGACAAAACGTGTGATGAAAAAATCACCGTTCTTCCCTCGTCACGAGCCTGCCTAACTAATGCCAAAACCTCTCCGCGCACCGAGGGATCGAGATTCGCCGTTGGTTCATCGAGAATCAAAATTGGAGCTTGGCTCGAAAGGCAAACTGTCAAAGCCAATTTCTGACGCATACCCGTCGACATGAAAGCAACCCAGCGATTCAAATCCAGTTCGAGTCTGGCCGCCACCTCTGATGCCATCTTGCAATTCGAGTCATTGCGAATTTCAGAAAAAAAATCCACCACCTGTCTCGCCCGCATGGTTCGAAAAAGCCTCGCGTCCCCAGGGAGATAAGAAATCAAGCGATGTACTTGGACCCGCTTATCATAACAATCCCAATCCTGAATCTTGGCCCAACCTTGACTCGGTTTTAAAAACCCGAGCACAAGACGCAGGAGGGTCGTCTTACCCGCACCATTGGGACCTAGCAGCCCCACAATCTCTCCTTCTCTGATCGCTAGATCGCAGTGTGACAGTGCATTGAAATCACCAAACCGTTTGGTCAAGGATTGCGTCTCAAGAATGACTCGGCTCACACCACACCTGGGTCGGCTGAAGGTTGGATCAATTTAACGAATGGGCTGCAGACCCATCAAACGACGCAAAAAACCAATTTGTCCAGCGTGCAGCATCTCATGGTTAGCCGCAAACAGCAGCGAACCATAACGTGTTGGGAAGCCTGAATAGGGTAAATCGATCGACTCGTCCAACCCCGGCCCATCGAAATGGTCGATTTCAATCAACATCTGTCGGTTCACGCCATCGAGCACCTCCAATATTTCAGCAGGTGGCAAATACATTTCCGGAGAACTTTCTGGCGTTGTCCCCTTCATCACTTTTTTCCTAAACCGATTCGGGATCAAGGAACCATCAATATCGGCACGCCCGCGCTGTCGAAATAACGTCAATCCATATTGTGCCATGGCAAGATGGCCTACCTGCCAAGCAATGTGGGAAACCGAGGGTTCCGGTGTCCAAAACCATTGGTCCTCCTCGAGACCATCCAACAGCGTCATCGTGTATTCTCTAGCAGAGGCTAGATTGTTTTTTGCTATCTGTAGTCGTTCTGAAATCGCCATCGGGAAAGTCCTTTCAATTGCAAAGAGTCCGCAAAACTAGGAACTGAATTCTGGAAAAACGGCCGCCCTCGCTTTGGCCGATCAAGGGAAGCAGAGAGTACCCCCCCACGACTCGAATCCGATCCCAGGCCGCGCCCGAGCCTCTAGTCTTCGTGCAGCTCAAATACCGCCTCAATCTCTACCATCACTCCCAATGGTAATGAAGTCATGCCCACGGCGCTACGTGTTCCCACCCCCGAGTCGTCGCCAAACACCTCTTTCATCAGTTCACTACAACCGTTGATCACCGTCGGATGGCCGCAGAAATCCTCTGTACAGGCGACCATACCAAAGATCTTGACCACACTCTTGATTCGATCCAATGACCCTAGGTGTTGCTGGAGAGTCGCCAACAGGGTCAGGCCGACCTGTTTCGCTGCTTGATAACCTTCCTGCTCATCGGCGTCGCGGCCGACACAACCTTTGATCATCGTGCCGTCGCCCTTTAAGGGGACATGCCCAGATGTGTAACAAAGATTACCCACGTTCATGGCTGGCTTATAAACCCCGACCGCCTTGGGTGCGGGCGGTAACACATAGCCTAGTTCTTTCAACCGTTTATCAGCACTCATCTTGATCATCCAAATTATCGGTTAGGTGGTGGAATGGTTTACGATATCGGATTAAATCTCGGATGGCCATGGGGTAATCCGCTTGTCCTATAGCGTTGTGAGCGGTAATTCCGGAACTCAACATTTTTACAGTTGCACCTGATTCCAGATTGTTTTGGGCGAGCTAGTACGTGATAATCGAAGCATGATCACGCGGCGAAAAATTTTGGGATACGGCACTGCCTTGGCGACGGGACTTCCGTTCCGGAGCACCGCCCCTTGGCTCCCGGCAATCAAGCCACCCCCGCTTATGATCTTTGAAAAGGTCCTGCAGAACCTACCTCCTCGGGCACTCGCCGATGCATTGGTCGAAATTGGAGCCGATGGTGTTGAAGTCGCGGTTCGGCCAGGTGGTAGAATAGCGCCGGTCGAGGCGCGACAGAGAATACCAGAACTTGTCAAAGCATTGAGTCGGCAGGATAAAAAGCTCCTCGTCGCAACGACCAACATCACATCGGTGACATCCGAATCGAGACAACTCCTAAAAGTTTTAGCCGACCACGAAATCCCTCATTATCGAATGGGCTACTATCGCTGGAGTAAGAAACGAGACTGGAATCAGCAAAGGTTAGCTGTTGAAAAACAGGTCACGGAACTGGCTGATCTCAATCGAGAGCTTGGCATTACGGCAATTTACCAGAATCATGCTGGAAATAAGTATTACGGGGCCTTAGTTTATGAGATGCTCTCGATACTATCACGAATCGGAGTCGCTGAAATCGGCCTCGCTCTCGATCTCAGACACCTTCGAGCCGAGGCGGGGCTCAGCTGGCCTACCCTCGTCGAAGTCGCCGCGAATCGGATCGGCTGTATCTACGTAAAAGATGCCCGTTGGCAGGGTTCCAAGAGCCAACAGCTGGAAAACGTCCCGCTGGGAAATGGATTTGTCGATCGTGAGATGTTCGAGCAAGTTCGCAGACGTTGTCCAGCAGCTCCGATTTCCCTTCACGTCGAGTACCATGGTGGCAAACCCCTTGAGGGGCCAGCACTCCAACAGGCAATTGACTCGTTTCGGCTCGATACCCAAACGTTACGTCAATGGATGAACAACTAATAGTAAGCCCACAAGAAAAACTTACAATGAAAGAGCTCTTATGAAATCGCTCAATCGTCGCACTTGGATTCAATCATCGGCCGCCCTCTCCTGTGGTTTTTGGCTAGGCAGCACGGCCAAGGCAACGGCTCCATCTCCCAATGAAAAGCTGAACCTAGCCTTTATCGGCGTTGGTGGCCGAGGCGGCGCCAATTTGGGCGGATTATCTGATCAGAATCTAGTTGCCTTTTGCGATGTGGATGGCACTCGGGCCAAAGCCGCTTTTGAAAAATATCCAACCGTCCCGAAGCATACCGACTACCGAAGAATGTTGGATCAACTCGATTCCAAAATTGATGGTGTGGTCATTAGCACCCCAGACCACACTCATTTTCATCCGGCCATTCAAGCGATCGAAATGGGCAAGCACGTGTACCTTGAGAAACCGATGGCCCACAACCTTTGGGAAACACGAACGCTTACTGACATGGCCCGCCAGCAGGGTGTGGCAACCCAACTCGGCGTCCAGCGTCACACCCTGCCCAACGTGCATCGTACGGTTGAATTGATTCAGTCTGGCGCGATTGGCGAGATTTCAGAAGTCTATTGCTGGATCAATGGCTCCCGAGGTATGCCGGGGGAACCCAAGGATCAGCCTACAATTCCCGCCGATCTAGACTACCCGTTATGGACAGGACCTGCAGCGTCTCGTCCTTACCACCCGAGCATCACACCCTACGGCTGGCGTTTTTGGTGGGATTACGGAACGGGGGAAACAGGCAACTGGGGTTGTCATATTTTAGACATCCCTTTCTGGGCGCTTGATCTTAAATACCCCACGCGCGTGTCTGCCAGCGGCCCTCCGGTCGATCCCAAGATGACCCCCAAGTCAATGAAGACTGAATTCCTGTTCCCGGCTAAGGGCCGTCGCAAGCCGGTCACACTTCACTGGGACCACCTCGCCAACGGCCCAGAAATCCTCAAGCAAGAAAACCTGCCGAATAAAGGTTACAACACCCTGTTCGTCGGTGACAAAGGGATGTTGCTGACCGGATTCAGCAAACTGAAACTTTACCCCGAAGCAGATTATTCAGAATTCACGGCACCCAACCAGACGGTTCCGCGCTCACCAGGTTTTTACAAGGAATGGGTGACCGCGTGCCAAGGAGGTCAAGCGGCCACTTGTCATTTTGATTACTCGGGCCCTTTGGCGGAAACCGTAATGCTGGGAAATCTTGCCTACCGAAGCCAAGAAAATTTTGACTGGGATGGCGAAAAACTTCTCACCAGTTCCACCAAGGCCAATGCATTCATCAAAACAAAATACGCGTCGGGCTGGTAGTTGTAGAGATTCGTCGGCGACGGTCTGAGGTCCGCTATGTCCTGATAACTACCGTCTAAACCAGCTCACTAACGTTTCTTTGGTCGCCACACGTTTTCGAGAACATAAAACCCAATCAGCACTCCAATGCCCACCAGCATTCTGATGCACCAAACAAATTCGGGGCCAAGACATTGCCAACTGTCCCATCCGACCGATTCGGTTTCGTAAATTAATTCACCGAGAGCAGATCCAAGTAGAAACCCAATTAAAAATTCCACCCACCCTGGGTCCCGCGACAACTAGGCTGAGCGATTCATGCGGCTGATATCGGTAACCCACCTACTAAGGGGATCCCCCCGCACCCAACAGTCTGTTCATTTCGGATTCCCCTTCAGCAAAATTCGAATTCCCCTCCCATACGACCTCACCACTTGTGTCAAGAAGATAGACGCAGGGGAAGCGTGTAATGCCATAAGCTTGAGAAACGTCGCCATCGGTATCATCCAGCACGAAACAGTCCATTCCGTTTTGCACCACGTGACGCATCAAGTCTTGCCGGTTCGAATTCTGCTGACGATCCTCCGGACCATTGAACACCGTAATCACAGTCAGATTTTGACCTGAATGGGCTTTGGCAAAATCCCGCAAACGTGACGTTCGATGGGGAGTGAAACGATTTGCCAAATTACCAAATTCCAACCAGATAACATTTCCCTTCTGATCTTCCAACGTGGTCTCGCCTGCAGCGCTAAGCCAACGCAACTCTGAATCTAGTGCGGGCGGGGCAGCCCCTATGAAAGACTGAAATTGCGATGCGTCAAAGGGATCTTCGGTGGGCGCCGGCCAAAAAATAAAAACGATGATCAGCAGCAGTACTCCTAATGATGCACCGATTGCACGTTTTAGTTTTTTATTTTTTGGCTGCTTAAGCGTCGGCTGATTCAGCATCGGCTGATTGAGCGTCGGCTGGGAACTCTTTTTAGGCTCGTCAAAAAAATACCCACAGAGGCGGCAGTATGGCGCCGCTTCATCACAAAGCTCTTCGCATTCTGGGCACAGTTTTGACATCACTCCCTCTCAATGGTTAACGACATACCCTTGATACTGAAGGAATCGGTACGGATTGTAAAGTCTTCCAGCAGAAAAATTCGTCCTGAAACGGCGCGACAGGCCTCCGTGAAAACAGAACTGTTTGACAAAGAGACTTAAACCACCCACATTTCGCATCCAAGTCAAACGACCCTAAATTGAACTGATTAGCTCCTCTGGCACGGCCAGCCCAGCGTTTTCATAACACGAACTAAAATTTTCGTAGACTGGTCCGAACAGGGCCTTGAGACTCATCGAGAATTTCCATATTTGTAATTTTCCATCGATCGTTGACTAACTCGACGAGAAATCGGGCGTCGTACTGATTGGTTCGCTCATGAATGTGCCCCCAGTGTTCAACGGTCCCAACAAGGTCCCATTTGCTTCGGAAGCCAAACCCCGGCCGAGCGATGGGTGAAGTCGTTTCATCAATTTCACCCTCACCGATAATCACTTCTTGAATATTCGATACGGCACCTCCCTGCTCTTTTACTTTTAAACTTGCAATGATCTTTAAATAAAGGTCGCGAAGAAGCTCTCCATCCACGCTTTGTGACAATGCGTTATAAATCTCTTCCTCATTGCGATAATCAAATGCCCGGAAAATATTTTTATGCAGTTGATTAAAGACCTGCCCTGCTTTTTCGGCCGGCACTTTAGGCTTCGCCAAAAAGGGATTCCGCAACTCCCAAATCTGTGCGTTCCAGCAAAGGGCTCCCACGAGAAGAAAAAAGAGCAATGCCGGCAAGACGACCTTCCAAGTACATTTACAAAAAACGAAAAAGGCCAGCGACAATACCACACCCAATCCACACAAAGCCGACACGAGCGGGATTTGTATCACGGGATGCGAATATGCCTCACGGTCAGCCGGCACACCGACAATCGGTACAATAGCGGGCTGATCGGTTGCCTTCCACTCGAACGTATTATCCGTCAAAAACATTGTGAATTCAGTCTTCTGGATTTCGTCGAATGCGAAAACAACCGAATCCACTGATTTCACGGCCTCGTTAAAAAGGTCCCATGTAACGGTCACGCTCGCAGGCATTCCCTTCGTGCTGTAAGACATGATGACACCCACGCGCCCATTAGCCATACTCACTTTACGACGCTCAGCTTGGACGGCGAAATCTCTCAGATCCAGACCATAGAAATCAACGCGATCAAACGTTGGCTGCACGACGACTCCATCAATCGTGACAGGATTACCCGAAGAGAAAAAAGCCTCAATCTTTTTAGCCGCGGCAGCTTGTTCAGCAACCTCTAAAAATCCCGGGTCGGCCCGCTCCAGCTCCAGAAAAGAAGCGAGGCTTGCCAAAGGAATCAATACCTCATGGCGCACTTCATAATGCGTGATGTAAATAAAGGAATAAACGCTACTGTAACTCTGAATGCCAAGCGTTTTCTCTCGTTGTTTTTCAAACCAGCTTTCCCAATCTTCGTCCGAAGCGTCTGACTGCAAAGCAGGATCTTCCCAGTCAAACCGAAATGTCTCTGGCTGGTCCGGTTTCATCATTTTCATGAAGGGCTGATCAGAGCCGGCCTGCTTAAGCATGACCTTCAGTTCCGAGGGAAGCAACATTCCTTCGGCGACCATCTTCTGAACAATGGTCAGGAACTCGGGGGGTTCATCAAATTCATATTCCAGAACGAAACCCATTGTATAGTTCATCAATTGGCCCTGCCGGATTCCTTCATCGGGGATTTCAAATTGAGTGATTTCAACGACCTTACCAGACAACTGGTTCCCATTCGCCGTGAGTAACTCAATTCGCTCGGCCAAATAATCCGCGTGATCTTTGGTAGCATCCACTAACTCTTCTGAGTCGTAAAACCCATCATCCATCACTTCAATTCCCTGCAGCAATTCTAAGTCCTCTGCAAAGGCCTTAAGTTTTACCGTCGCCTTAAACTTAGTGACATAAATATCGGCTTCGACCACGGAAACCGGGTGCCTCCGTTCGTGGGCCAGAAGCTCTTGCGGCCAAGAAAACACCGCTAAAACGAACATACCAACAAGAAAAAGAGATGCCGCACGAATCATAAGATTTCATTCATTGTCGTATTCAGAGGACAGCCATCGACTCGAACGACCTCCGGTTCGAGCGGCATGTCCGATTGCAAAAAAAACGAATTTCGGTGAAATTCTTGGAACGACTATATTCTATGCCGTTCCCCGTCGGGCGTTATAGGTGTGGAAACGTGCATTCACGTAATTTAGCCAAATTGCCGACCGCCTCGGCAAACCACTGATTGAAAAGCTATATGAACGCGTTATCAGAAATCAAATATCGTTTTGGCCAAGTTTTGAAGGAGATGGTTGAGGACGCCTCTGATTTATTAGAAATGATTCGACCGGCGCAAGATAGCAAGTTCGGTGACTATCAAGCTAATTGCGCCATGCCAATGAAAAATCTTGTGGGAAAATCACCGAGACAAATCGCCGACGAAATTATCTCAAAATTACAAATCGACGATCTCTGCCAAAGCGTCGAAGTCGCGGGCCCTGGATTCATCAACCTCACTCTAGATGACAACTGGCTCAAGGCAAAATTGACCGACTCTCTTCAGGACCCACGTTTGGGCATCAAACCCGTCCAAACACCGGGCACCTATGTCGTTGACTTCTCATCTCCCAACGTTGCGAAACCGATGCACGTAGGTCATATCCGTTCCACCTTAATTGGCGACGCGTTATCTAGAACGCTGCGTTTTGTAGGACACGAGGTTGTCACGGATAACCATTTGGGAGACTGGGGCACACAGTTTGGAATGATCATCTACGGATATAAGCATTTTGTTGACAAGGAGGCATACGCGAATAATTCGGTAGAAGAATTAGGTCGCCTGTACAAACTGGTGCGCCAAATCATGGACTACCACACCGCCGTCGCCAAACTGCCCGCACTTCACGAACAGCTAACCCAACAACAAAACCTCCTGCTAGAACTCGAAGCGAACCAACCGACCGGCGATAAAGCGATCGACAAAAAATTAAAAAAAGACATTGGTCGACTGAAATCCAAAATCACTGAACAGGAAGAACAAATTGCCGAACTTGAGTCTAAAATCGAGACGATTGACCGCAACCAAGACCAACACGCTCGTGCCTTAAAACACAAAAACATTGGCACAGACGTTTTGAATGAGACGGCGAAACTGCATTCGGATGATACAGAAAACCTTGCCTTATGGAACGAGTTCCTCCCCTTTTGCCGTGAGGACATCAAACAAATTTACGACCAGCTCAATATTGAATTTGACTATGAACTGGGCGAAAGCTTCTATCACAGCCGATTGGCAGGCGTGGTCGATTCACTGAATGAAAAAGGGCTGTCGCGGGAAAGTGAAGGAGCCATCTGCGTCTTCATGGATAACTACGAAACCCCGATGATCATTCGCAAAAAAGACGGAGCTTTTTTGTATGCAACGACCGATTTAGCCACCATTCAATATCGCGTTGAAAAATGGCAGCCCACTGCCATACTGTATGTCGTCGACCATCGTCAACACCAGCATTTTGAAAAACTTTTCGATGCCGCGCGTCTTTGGGGGCATGATGACGTAGAAATGACCCATGTCAGTTTCGGAACGGTTCTGGGCGATGATGGAAGACCTTTTAAAACTCGCTCTGGCGATACGGTTGGTTTACAAGGCCTGCTGGACGAAGCCGTTCAACGCGCCGCACAACTATCGGGTGAATTAAATTCGGCAATGAACGAGGAAACACTAACGGAGATTTCCAAAGTGGTTGGTATCGGTGGATTGAAATATGCCGACCTCTCACAAAACCGCTCATCCGACTACAAATTCAGCTACGAAAAAATGCTGGCATTAAAAGGCAATACATCCACCTACCTGCAATATAGCTATGCCCGAGTGCAAGGGATCCTCCGAAAAGGGGATGTAGACATTGAGACTTTGCGTTCCCAACCAGTCGCCTTTCGCTTTGAGAAAGAGATCGAACGAAAACTGGCTGTCAACTTAATTCGATTTGGAGAAACGCTCGATGAAGTATTGGTGGATTATAAACCCAATCTTCTGACAACCTACCTTTTTGACTTGGCTCAAACGTTTTCGGTGTTTTTTGAAAACTGCCCAGTACTCAAAAGTGAAGATGACCATCTAAAACGAAGTCGGCTGCAACTATGCGACCTGACTGCTAGAACCATCGAAGTCGGTCTATCACTGCTGGGAATCGATGTTGTCGAAAAAATGTAATGCGCTAACCCCTTGCAACGAAAGCGGAGTTCCATCGTGGCTCGCAAATCTACCCTAAAACTAAATCAAATTATTGAAGGGGATGCCTATCAAATTGCGTCGGCATTGCCATCTGAGTCGGTCGATACAATCGTCACCAGTCCGCCCTACTATCTCCAGCGGAACTATGGTTCGAATGAACAAATCGGCCAAGAGGCATCGCCCGCAACCTACGTTGAAAGGCTGACTGAACTGTTTCGGGAACTTTATCGTGTGGTGAAACCCACTGGTTCAGCATGGATCGTCATTGGTGACAAATATCAAAATGGTGAATTGCTTGGAATGCCCTGGCGGGTTGCCTTGGCTCTCAAAGAAACAGGCTGGCGGTTGCGCAGTGATTGTATTTGGCACAAACCCAACGCGATGCCATCGAGTGTCAAAACTCGCCCCACTACGGATCACGAGTACATCTTCTTTTTCACAAAATCAAAAGAGTACTTTTATGACGCCGATGCGATCCGGGAGCCTCACGTCACCTTCTCTGAAAAATCTAAAATGAAAGGTGGACGAGGGCACTTTGGCAAACGCGGGGGCACTCCTGAGAAGGGTAAAAACGCTGGAGATAACAATCTTCATGACGGGCGTTGGGATCAGGCATTTCACCCAAAGGGTCGCAATAAACGAACCGTTTGGTCAATTTCACTATCGAAATTTCGAAAAGCCCATTTTGCGGTATTTCCAGAATCACTGGTGGAAAACTGTGTCCAAGCCTCCTGCCCACCCGGCGGCGTTGTTCTAGACCCCTTTTCTGGGGCAGCCACCACTTTGGTCGTCGCCCAGAAGCTAGGCCGTAACTATTTAGGAATCGATTGTGTCCCCGAATATTGTGATCTCGGCCGTCAACGACTGAAAAATAGTGAACTCGATACCCAATAGACCAACCACGATACTGGTGACGGGCGATCAACAAGCCTCTTGGGCCACCCAATTTCAGAACCCAACGTTTTGACCTATCATCTGGTTTTGAACCGAATCCAATCACCACGGGAATATTTTTATGCGAGTCCCACTATCGAAACTTGCCTACGCACGATCGGGCGACAAAGGCGATGGCAGTAATGTGGGTGTCGTTGCCCACTCAGCTGAGATTTACGATCTTCTGAAACGAGAATTAACTACCGATCGTGTCAAAGAACATTTCAAAGAGATATGCATGGGCGAAGTGGAACGATACGAAGCTGATAACCTGCTGGCATTGAACTTCATTCTGCACGACTCACTGGGAGGAGGCGGCAGTGAAAGTCTCAAGACAGACGCCCAAGGCAAGACGCACGGGTTGGGCATTCTCTATCTAGAGCTCGAACTTTCCGACGATTTAGAGCTGCCAATTGATGCGGTTACTCATTCCTCAAACGAATGAGCCGTATCCGGGAATTCACCCTCTCGAACCTCTCCACACCATTGCGTCACGGCAGTCTCAATAACTGAGCCGAGCTTAGCGTAGGACTTGACAAAACTCGGCACATAGCCATTGGTCAAGCCCAACATGTCGTTGACGACCAAAACCTGCCCATCGCAATCAGGACCGGCACCTATCCCAATGGTGGGAATGATCAGTTTTTCTGTGAGCATTTTAGCGATGCCTGAAGGGACGCATTCGACAACTACCGCAAATGCTCCGGCATCCTGGGCGGCGGAGGCGTCTTCCAACAAGCGATCCTCATCGCGTTGCACTTTATAACCACCCATTGTGTGAACACTTTGTGGTCGCAACCCAACATGTGCCATAACGGGAATCCCGGCCCCAACCAAAGCGGCGATCACGTCCGCCTGATCAGCTCCCCCTTCGAGTTTGACCGCTTGGCAACGGGTCTCTTTAAGGACCCGCCCCGCAGCGGCAACGCAACTGTGAATGCCAAGGTGGTTTGTCGGAAACGGCAAATCAACGACAACCAATGCCCTCTCTGCCGCTCGGCCAACCATTTCCGCATGATAAATCATCTCGTCCAAAGAGACCGGCAAAGTATTTTCGTGCCCCTGAACGACCATTGCCATACTATCGCCAACCAACAATGTGTCGACGCCAGACGCGTCTAACAGCTTCGCCATCGTGAAATCATAGGCCGTCAGCATCGTTATCTTTTGCTGCTGCTGTTTCATTTTCAGCAAGCTGGGGACGGTCACTTTTTTAGGCCGCCTGGATTTGGAATGATTCATCAACAATCCGAATTAAATACGACTTGAAAACTTGGGACTGGGAAAGCAGCGCAAGCAAAAAAGCACCCAACACCGGCGCCCATTTTGCACTGCCTCACTTGAGATCACATAATAGTAGAACCCAGATTGACTAAAATGCCAGATGGTCACGTCGCATTTCATACCTTCTAAGACTTAGTTTTGGTCCAACAGACGCTCGACTTCTTCCTCTGTCAATTGACGACCAATCCACTCAATGGATAAACCACCCGTGGCGTCTTTAGCCGTCAACATCGGCTGAACGTACCTTAAGGGCTTTTTACTACCGGGAACTTTGAATTTATCCCCTTTCTGGAGGATTGGCCGCATCTCGGGCATTGCTCCAAAACAGTAATCTCCAGCCGCTTGGCAAGGTACCCAGTGTCCCGTTCCTTTTTTGTCCTCTAGATAGAACTCGGGGTAAGTATGGCCTGGAATCCAAACGGCTCGGGCAGGAATGTTCTTGATGCGACAAAACGCAATCATTAAAGAAGACAGCTCTTCACAATCCCCTTTACCCGACTCCAAAGCCTCTAAACATTCATGAATCACCGGATCGAACTCATACTCAACTTTATCCCGCACCCAGGTATAGATCCGCTCTACCGTATCATAATCAGATACATCGTCTCCAAAGCTGAACTCTCGCTTTGCAATAGCTTTAAGCTTTGGATCATTGCTTTCAATGTAAGGACTCGGCCTCAAATACTGCTTGAGATTAACGGGAATACTATTTGAAAATTGCAGCCGCTGAGGGTCTTCGGGCGATTCAATAAATCGTTTAGCCACACGAAAAACGACCGATGCCTGAGCCACTTCACCGTCATCCAGTCGATTTGCCTTAATCACCAACTGCTTCATTGGTTTTGCGAGATTGTTATAAGATAACCGACGGACATTGTCTGTTTTTTTCTCTTTGATCACTTCAACGATTTGTTCCGGCCAATCAACCGGGACAGGAACCGTAGCCGTGATTCCAGATGACTGTCCGTTTGACTTTATCTTTAGACCAAACTCCCAATAAGTGACGTGCGTTTCACCGAGGCGCGGCCCCAACTCGTCCTCAACGTTTAAGGAGGCACCCGATTCGTGCAGTTGGGCCACTGCCAACGGTGTTCCGGCAGCAGAAACCAAAAGTACAATCAACCATTTCATTCCAAGCTGAACAAACATACACACCTCAAATCGGGCAACCCGATTTAGTTATCGGCCGGCAATAAATCTCGAATGAAACGAACTTGAGGTTTGGATTTGCCTGAACCTCTTACAAATTCAACCACGTATTTTTGACGGGCGTCTTTTTCTGGAACTTTAATATTATCACCTTTCTGCAAGATGACGCGAGGCTCACTCATGCTACCGAACTCGCGCAAACCGGCTACCTGACAGGGAAACCAGCGAGGAATATTTCGCTCGTCGACGAGCATAAACTCAGCATAAGAGTGGCCTTCTACCCATACGACTCGAGCGGGAACTTTCGCTGCCCTGCACATCGCGACGAACAAGCCAACCAAATCCTCGGCACATCCCTTTTGTTCCCGAAATGTATGCAGGCTGTCTTCTGGCTCACCTCCGACAAGCTCCACATTCTCCCGAACCCAATCAAAAATACTTTCAACTTTTGACCAGTCGCTGGTCTGGTCGGAAATCAACCCCTTAACTTGTTTGCGCAATTTTGAGTTCCGGTAACTAATTTGCGGCCCAACTCCCATGTATTCCTTTGCTTCACGTGGAATTTTTTTCGGTATCGTCAAAAGGCTGGTATCAGCCGGAGATCGGACCTGTCCCGTGGTCACTTGATACAGCATGGTCAACTCCACTAAACGATTCGCTTGAATTCGAGGGATCTCAATTACCAACTGCTCAACTCCACTGTTAAGACTGCGGTGTTTCACGCTTCGTATCTCAACAGGAATATTCTCTTTCAACAAAGTCACTTGCTGTTCTGGCCAATTGGTCGGAATCGGAATTGTCACCAGAAAATCTCTGGCCGAACTGCTTCCCGCTTTAATTTGGACACCCACGCGCCAGTTCTGCCTTATGGGCTCCATCAACAATTGACCATTGTCCCCGAAACCATCGGCTCCACCACCCGCTTGTCGGGAGGGAAGCGATTGACGATTTTGTTTGGGCGGATCTTTCACCTGCATACCATTCGCTAATGCGACTGAACCCAGAGTGAAAAGAAACAACATTACTGACAACACATAGTTCCTCATTGCGCCCGCTTCCTTCATTACTACCGACTCGAATAATTTTAGGTCCCAAATCAGTTTCAAACAAATTTATCATCTGGCTGTCGTTCTCTCAGACCCCCAAAAGATCTGGACGTTGGCCCAATCACAAATCCTCTTCAATCCCGTGATTAATTCTCGCGCAGCAAAAAAGGCGACTGGCAAGCCAATCGCCAATGGGTTCTTCCCGGGAGACAAAATCGCTATTAGCTGCCGTTGGCTGGCCCAATGGTCGGAGGCGTCACCATATTTGAGTTACCATAAACTTCTGACGACGGAATCGTCTCCATCCCTGACTCGTTGTAATACGGAACTCCGCCCATCGAGTTTCCAAAGTTAGCCGCTGGAATCGATGCCGGATTCTGATCATAAACCCCTGTGCCGCAAGTGCCATCCATACATGAACCGGCAGTGTTCATTCCACAGGGTTGAGCCATTGGGGGTTGGCATGAATTGCATGCTGAACCTCGAAACCAATTGCGACAAGCTCCACAACCCGAAGTTGCCAATAACATTGCCCCTATGGCAGCAATTAAAATTGCATTTTTCATAAGAAATCTCCTGACAAGGACTGGTACTATTTGAAAACCAGATTGCCATTCCATATTTGGGTGCGTGATTTTGAAACGCCAGTTTCGACTCGTCGAGGAATTCACGCACGAATTCGAGTCTTGAAACCGTACAACGCAGCAATTGATGTGCAAGTGAATCGCGTTGATTTTTGGCAACAAATCTCAACGCTTCCAGTAAAATAGGTATTCGCCAGTCGCCGTTCGACCTCAGTATGTAAAATCAAGTCAAAGCGTAAATCAAGGTCGGTTCAGTTGTAACAATTCTGTCGGAATTAACGATCGTGAAACTTCAATACGCTCTCAACACAATTCTTCTGATCGGATGCGTTCTCGTTGGGTATGGTCAGGCTGCTTACCAAACGCCCCCTTCAGATAACAACAAGTCCCTTGATCCGGTCAATGTCGAGGCACTTCAAACGGATTCGGCTGACAAACATCGAAACGAAGTTTGGTTTGTTTCAGCAAGAAGCATTAAGAATCAAACGAAAGACTTATCAAAACTGATTGTCCAAAAACACACCGGCGGTCGTTGGAACGCAAGCAGCCTGAGCGAACTCTGCCAACGGCGGCAGGAGTCTCCGAAGAAGAAAACGGTGATCTATATCCACGGGAATCGCACCGACCAATTTTGGGCCAAGCATAGAGGGCAACAAGTTTACAAAAATTTGTTTTCCCGCAGACCTCCAACTCACACGGCCTTGCGGTTTATCATTTGGTCATGGAAATCGGATAAAACCAAACATGGTGCCAGAGACTTCAATCTCAAATCTCAACGCGCAATCAATTTGGGAACCGTCTTTTCCGAAACACTTAACGCGTTGGGCAGGAACGACCCTCCCCTGCTAATTGGTTATAGTCTAGGCTGCCAAATCATTGCTCAGGCGATGCTAGAACAAGCCTCATTACCAGAAAGGCCACGGTACAATATGGCGTTTATTGCTCCAGTCTTAAATTGCCATTTTTCTTTCACCAAACCTGTCGCAACAGCCGCCAGCCCCCCAAGCCAGCATACGATCATGTTCGTCAACCGCAAAGACCTGGCGGTTAGACTCGCAAAACAGATCTGCTCCCGACAAACCTGTGGAAACTCGCGATCTTTTGAAGATTGGGTTAGGTCAAATCAGCAACCACTGGGCAACGTGCAATGGCGCGATATCACCAGTGAATCCGATTTTAGGCATTCAATTTTAAAATATTCTGGCCTGCCCACGGTTCGAAGAAGCATAGCGAATCTGCTGGAGTCCCATGCCCCCCTGGTAAATGCCATGCGGTAATTCACGGTGCGCCTACACTCGTGGCATTTTCTGCACCTCACAAGAACTGGTAGAACCTCCGCATTCACCTCTTGCCAAATGATTGGCCCCATCGATTTGGCACTACGCATTTGATAAAGGTTCGCTTAAGATTGTTCGGCCCTGTTCGCGGACTGACTTTCGTTTCGCCCTTGCCCCCAAGATCCATGTCATTAATTCTGATTATTTATTGCTGTTTGATTGCGACCTGCTCGGCTTTAGGCGGCTCGGCATCCGCTTTTTTCAAGCTTACGCATCAGCGCATTCAGTATATTTTAAGCCTAGTTTCGGGGGTCATGCTTGGTGTCGCTTTCCTCCATTTACTCCCCCATTCAATCGTCGTTTTAGACAGCGTTAAGTTGGCATTGGGAATATGTTTATTCGGGTTGCTTTTCATGTTCTTCCTCATTCGCGTATTTCATTTCCATCAACACGACCTACGTTACGAAGAAGAGCACGATTATCAAAAAAAACAGTCACTCGATGCGGACGATCACCATGTTCAGGGCGGCCAGCATCAGAGCAAATTTGATTGCTCGTGGCTCGGCTTGTGCTTTGGTCTCGCAGTACACACACTCATAGACGGCATTGCCTTGGCATCAGCTGTCACTTCGGAAACCTCCAACTTTTGGTACCCAGCTGGCTTGAGCGTTTTTCTGGCCATCATTTTACATAAACCACTGGACGCCCTATCGATCACCTCCCTGATGGCCGCCAAAGGTTGGTCACCTACCAAACAAATGACGGTGAATGTAATTTTCGCACTAATGTGCCCGTTAGGGGCGATTCTATTCACCATGACAGTCAACCAGTTTGTGGAATCGCGAGAGCTCATACTGGGAATCGCGCTTGCGTTCTCAGCCGGAATCTTCCTCTACATTTCTCTCGGGGATCTGTTACCCGAAGTTCATTTCCATGCTCATCATCGCCTGAAGCTTTCGGCGATGCTGATTATTGGCATCTTAGTCGCACTAGGAATTGAACTACTACCGGGTCACGCCCACCTCGATTCAGAAACCAAAGAGGTGGAGAACAGTGAGTTAATAACTCCGCCGCCCAATCGTATTAAAGACTAGTTTTTTTCAACGAATTCGCTGAGATTTTCTAGCGCGGTTTGATACTGGTATTTCATCTGACTTCCAAACAACCAGGCAAAATAGCCATAGAACGGACCGCTAGGTAAACGACCGGAACTCTTCCATGTCACGTCGGTTGAGTCTCCGTTGGGTTCTAGCAATATCGTGCTATCCATTTGAGGAAAATTTGCGAAGACCATTTTATATTCAATGCTTCGCTCGGGCTGGCTCGCCGTGATCCACATCTTTCCCGCCCCCCGAATTTCAGTCCAAAACTGCTCTGCTCCCACACCGCTTTCGTTTCCACGATACTCCACCTTCAAACCGGCCACCTTTTCAGGACTCCACATCGACCACTTTTGCCAGTTACGAGGTGTGTTCACCATTGGAAAAATGGTTGCGGGCTTGGCTTTGATCGTCAGTTCTGTTTGAAATTCGTACCCACGGGGAAGGAAAGAGCCAATCAAGGCCAGTACTCCAACCAGGACAAGCACGGCCAGCAATATACGAATTAAAAGATTGAGCATCGTGGATGCAGCCCCCATAAAAAATCTAAAACAAAAATCGCTTAGTTATCCGCAGCAGAGGCTCCATCTTCAGATGTCGCGATCTTCTTGATACTCAAATTCCTATACTCGACCGGATCATTATGCCCAGCCAAACCAAAGTGACCCTTCGATCGATTTTTACCCGGATGTGGACTTTTCCCCATGTAATCAGTTATTTCACTCACATCGCAATTCAAAATCATGGTCCCATTTAATTCGACCATGATCTTTGGCCCGACAACGGTCACTTCCTGAAAGTTCCATTGCCCAGCATCTCGCAAATATCCGCGGTGCGCCGCCTTCATCCCATAGGCGCTTCCGTGGTACTGTCGGTCGTCTAAGTTTGCATATTTAGGATGTTCGCTGTCGAGAACTTGCAGTTCGCACATTCCGACATACGCCGTATCGCCACTACCCGGATAACGAATCGCCAAGCCGTTGTTACCCCCAGGCGGCAATTTGAATTCCATACGCGCGACAAAATCTGCGTACTCATTCTCCGTGTAGATCGTTCCCCCTTTACTGGGTTTACAACGGATTCCGCCCTCGACAATTTCGTAGTTGTCCGTCGGCCCTTTCCAGCCGGCAAATGACTTTCCATCGAATATCGACTCGAAACCCTCATTTAGGGATTTGGCAAGCACTTCGTTGGCTTCGGCGGCAGGGATCTCCCGAGCAAAGATATTTTTCCAGCGAATTTCGCCGCCATGCGTCTGCAATTGGATTCGGCCCGTGTTGACCAAGGGTAAGTCGCGACCCCAGTAGTTTTCCATCGCGGCCGCACTCACCACCAGCTTACCATTCAGCCAAACCCAAGTCTTAGCCCCGATTTGAACGATCCGCAGGCGATTCCACTCACCAAACGGTTTGTCAGCAAGAACCAATGGATCCTTCCCTTTCGAACCGGGGGAGTTGTTCCAAAGCCCTCCCGATCCTTTATCAGCTCCAATGTTCCATTTGCCACCGGACTCGGTCGTATCCCAAATCTGCACTTGAGGCGTTTCTTTGAGGTACACACCACTGTCCGCATTGGCAACCGTTTTATAATCAATCAAAACTTCATAATCTCGAAAGGGTTTTTCATAAGTCAGAAAAGGGCCTTTTCCATCGTTGACAATCTCACCACCCTCGACCCGCCAAAACTTCGCAGTCGCTTCGGCTGCGGCGGAAATTTTCTCAGTCTGCTTCTCGGGAGATAAAGCTTGAAAATCTCGCGGGTTACCTGTTTTTATTGCATGCCAGCCGGACAAATCCTGCCCGTTAAATAAGGCGTGAAAGCCCGCCGGAGGCTGATTGTTATCTTGTCCACACAATCCCGAAGCCAAACACAATCCGACCGCGCAACAAAACGTTCCTCGCACCCAAAACAAACTGCTTAACATTGCATTTTTCCCGGTTTAAATTTTATAAATCGCCAAGCCCCTATCCTAACTTTGTTTGTCGGTTATTACTACTGTTGCGGAATAATTACGAAACCGATTCAATCATTCGGTGAGCCTCAGATCATCGCACGCTTTCCAACCAAGGTTGTTTGTAGAAAAAATCCACGAACTGGAAGACAGACCAACACGGAAGAGACCGTTTCATGCCTAATCTCAATTCAAAACATTCTGTCTCAGAGGAATTCAAAAATCAGGCTTTGGATCTTCTGAACCAATCGATGATTAAAATTAACAACTGTTTTGACCAACTCTCAGAAGAGCAAATCTGGTGGTCTCCGGTTGATTCAGCAAACAGCATTGGTAATCTGATCTTGCACTCCTGCGGCAACCTTCGGCAGTGGGGCATTACAGGAATCCAAAAAAGCCAGGACACGCGTCAGCGAGAAGCCGAATTTCTAGCCGATTCACGAGTTTCCAAAACGGAGCTCTTGGAGTTGTGCAAAGTCACGATTCGCGAATTTCGGCACGTCGTCAGATCCCTCTCCGAAGCTGCATTGTTAGCCGAACGGATCATTCAAAATTTTCGTGTCACCGTTCTTCAAGCGATCCTACATACGACCACCCATTTTGCAGGGCATACACACCAAATCATCATGCTCACCCGACGCCAACTTGGAAAAAACTATCAGTTCGCGTGGCAACCAGACGAGGGCCAAAACGAGCTCCCGATTTGACTTCAAAATTGCCGTATTAGTAAGTTACAAAACATCAAACGTCTGACATTATGCTAGCAGCCATCTGCCAACGCGCTGACACGCCAAAGTGACCTAGGTTGAACCATCCACTTGGATTAAATTTTTCAACATCCGCCGCTGTCTTTTTGCCGCATTGACTGAAGGTTCGCGACGAGTTTTGACAATCAAAAGCCGAACAGGTTAGACGGATCCATGGATTGGTTCACGAGCGAAACGGGATTTAGAATGAAGCTGAAAGATTTGGCAATCGAAGAGTTTGATGGCTGCCAAACATTACAGCTGAACCACCTGAGCGATGGCTTAAATGTTATCTACGGACCTACTGGCAGCGGGAAAACCAGACTTCAAGAATACATCCGAAACACATTTTTTGGATTTCCTAAAAACCACATAGCCAACCAGGGTTACCTCTCGGTTCAACTTGGTGCGCGACGGGCAAACCTGAGCCGAACTTGCAACCAAAGTGAAACCTTGTCATTCGAAAACCTTGGTGATGAAACATTCCCACAGGCTTCAACGCTCGATTGCATAGAGAAATTGGGGACGAACCTCTACCGGTCTATCTACTGTCTCGATTCAAATAGCGACTGCACCACCATCAACACGATTGTGCAGCAATTGCGAAAACGCCTCAACATGACCACCGGAAAACCAAACTCTCAAATGAAGGTGGACTCATTTTCCCATCACCATGAATTTCAATTACGGCAAGAAGAGTGTAACGTCATCCATAAGGAAATCGAGCTTTTGGAGACTGAAAGAAACCGCCTACTGAACCAAAATGACACATTACCGACATCGTTACATCAAACTCTCGCCGAGATGAATTCTGAGATCGACTACGCGACGGAACAAATTAGCAAATCGAATCTTCAATCTATTCGAGAACAGATCGCAGCCACCGATGCTCAGGTCACCCAAGTTCGTTCGCAGCTGGAAATCGTGACGGCAGCCCCCCAAGCCACCTCTCCGACAGAGAACGATTCGCCAATTCAGTTCAGCCAGCTGTATGCTCATCTGGACGAACTTGAAAGGCAAATTCGTCAACAACGAGAAATACAAAAAACGGTACAACAACGGCGGATCGAATTACGGGATGAGATGGCCGCATGGACCGTCTTTGAATTGAATTCACCCGACCACCCCTATTACAAAATTGGGAAACTGTTGCGATCTCTGGAGTGTAGAACTGCCAAACTAGCGGAAAATTGGAACCAGCAGGACAGGAAACCGCAGCCGACCGGCGAAGACATTTCAACATGGAGCGATACCGCTAAATACTGCCAAGCAATGCAGACTGAATTGCAACAGATAGGTGGTGAACTCAGCCAGCAGTGCCAACACCTTCGACACCGTGCGGCTACCGCAGAATTAAAACACCTAAGGTTGCAATACAATAAACTCGGAAAAAACCGAAGCGATCTGATTAATCGCCGACGCATCTTGATCGAGCAACTCAAGCAATGTGATGCCACAACGGCGAGAGCCATCCTCCAGAACGACCCGGCTTATCAAAAGTGCGCTGCTGAGATGGGGCACTCCGTGGCTCGTCGGAGATTTTTCGGGGACCCATCTTCGCCACTAGGGCCGACGCAGCAACTCAAGCGCGATAGACTCCGCAGTCGTCTGAATGAACTGCAGAACTTACGGCAAAAACTGGTGCTTTCGCTGGTCGATCGCGAGAACCAACTTGGGCCACTCAAAGCCCGACTGTCCGAATTAACGGCATCGCGAAAGCGAATTGAGGCAAATCCACGCAGCGGTCCTGACGCACGAATGGATAAAATTAACGCGCGATTAAGGCTTTTAAAAAACCAAAGACATCTTCTGTCTCTATATGAAGCCGCGGGCAACGACGGCGATATACAACCTGACCCTATCCTCAAAAGAGCAGGCCAACTCGCTGACCGTTTGACACTTGGAGAGGTGACGGCAATTTGGATTCACGAATCCAAAACCTCAAAACACTTTCAATTAATCACCGAAGGTCGTCACCAAAGCAGTATCCCCTACCAATCCCTAAGCTCCACGGCACAACAACAAACCATCCTCAGTTTGTGTTTGGCCGCCGTAGAATCGCTCCATGGCTTAGGGTTTGGATTACCGATGTTGATCAACGATATATGGACTGGCCTGGACGCCGCAAGGGTTAAGGCGACCCTTGAATTACTCTCTGATTATTGCCGACAAGGAATCCAAATCATAACAGCCGCTTCGGATCCAGAGGTTTTATCACAGGCTCTCCGCCGTCGGATCACAACCTTTCAGATCGATCCCAACCTCGAGATGTCCAACCCCATTGCCAGCATCGCGGAGCATCCTGTCATCACTCAAACCACTGTATACGCAGATTTATCGACACCGGTAACTTATCCCTTGGTCGATTACATTCCCCACAAGATCGAGTCAACAGGATCCTCCAGAACATTTCATACGCCAACCGGCAAATCCTATCGACCCCCACAGCCTGCCACATCGATGGAACGGCCAAACCAAGATGGAGCAGTGCTGGAGTTCGCCCCTTTAGTCGATGAGTCCACGCCACTGATTAATTTTGACCTATTCACTCCCAGCAGCGCGTCCAGTCTTCTGGAGTGCGGGATTCGAGACGTCAAAGATCTGTTGAATCATAACCCGAAACAGATGGATTCCAGTCTCACAAACCACGGTTTTCAGGCGGCAGATTTAGAAAACTGGCAATCTATCACATGGCTGATGATCTGCGTCCCCGGGTTGAGAATCCAAGACGCAAGTCTACTTAGATCCATTGGAATCGCAGAACCCGAACAATTATTCACCACAACCATCCTGAATCTGTCCGAACGGTTGCAACGAGAAATCAATTCCAATGGCGACCAATACCCACACCTCAACCCCGGCGATTACTCAGCCGAACGATTGAACCGATGGTATCGAGCCTTGGATCGAACTCAATTTCGCTGGCAAACGTCCACCGGTTATAGCCGCTCCATACGCAACCAGAAAACAAAGAGACCCTCGAAATATTCTCAGCGAGTCGAGAACCATCGCAAGCGCGGTCAAAACGAGCGGGCCGATTCAAAACCCTCAAGCGTGCGACGTCGACAACGCCCCGCTCAGCCGGCCCGCGAGCCCGAACTCTCTATCGCCAATACCTTCGCCGAACGCAAAGCCAAAAAAAAGAAACAAACTCGAACAAAACAGCCCGTCCTCAATAAGTTCCACTTGGACTTGCATGATCACGTACAAGCAGCCCCCTCCATAGGTCCAAAAACCGCGGAACGATTTCAGAACGTGGGTGTCTCTACGATCAGTGAATTCCTCGACCGGGATGCTAAATCGATGGCACAAGAAATTAATCACAAAAGGATCTCCGCAAGCCTGATTCAAACATGGCAGAATCAAACGATCCTTGTTTGTAGGATACCCAACCTTAGAGGTCACGATGCCCAACTGCTTGTCGCATGCGGGATCACAGCTCCCGAGATGCTGACCGACATGTCACCTGAAAAACTGTTCGATATCGTTGAACCTTTTTCGGAAACCAAGGCTGGGTTGAAAATCATTCGTTCGGGTAAGAAGCCGGATTTGGCTGAGATCGCCAACTGGATCCAGTGGTCAAACAAAAACCGACTGCTGAATGCCGCATAAGCCTCTGGAACCCACCCCTTATCAATTGATCATTAAACCAAGAGAGTGAATCAACTCGTTTGTCTCAGCTCGCTTTTTAATTCTTGCCTCTTTTCGAGCTTTCGCCTCGTCAAATACCGCTCGCTCTTCTTCGGTTTCAGGCTGAACATTGGGCACCTCTGTGGGCCGCCCATCTTTATCCAATCCAACAAACGTCAAAAATGATATGGCGGCTATTTGCCCTGGCTCATCGCGAGACGCATTCTCGGTCATGATTTTCACAAAGATTTCCATCGAACTTTTACCTACGTAACAAACGTAGGACTTGAGTGTCACAATGTCATCGCGTTGAACAGGCCGATGAAAGTGAACACCATCATTAGACGCCGTTACCACGGCACCTCGACAATGCCGTCGAGCAGAGATCGCCGCAGTCTCATCTATCCGTTTCATCAGAAGGCCACCAAACATCGTATCGTGAGCATTGGTATCCCCAGGTAAAACAATGTTCTCTTGTACGGCCACCGACTGCTTCATCGAGACGGTCGCTCTGTGATTCGTCATCAAACCCCACCCGTTTAAATTACCGCTTGATCGTAAATACGTTTTCAATCTCGTATGACAGGGCCACCTTCAACCACTTCTCGAGTTGCCTGATCGGCATACAATTCGAAATTTTCATTGAATCCCGCGGCTAGTTTTCGAGCCGTCGCATCAAAGGCCGCCATATCCGACCATGTTTTTCGGGGATTCAAGATTGCTTCGGGTACGCCCGAACAATGAGTGGGGATCGCTAGACCAAAAATCAGGTCTTGGTCGAATTCAACGCCCTCTAAGTCTCCGTTATGAATGGCATCGACAATGGCCCTTGTGTGTTTCAATTGAATGCGTTCGCCCACGCCGTAGGCCCCTCCGCTCCAGCCGGTATTAACCAACCAAGCCGTGGTTCCGTGATCCCGCATTTTTTCGGCAAGAAGCTCAGCATATTTCATCGGATGCCACACAAGGAAAGCCGCTCCGAAACAGGCTGAAAAAGTGACCTCTGGCTCATTCACACCAACCTCGGTCCCGGCAACTTTGGCCGTGTAACCGCTAATGAAATGATACATCGCCTGCCCCGGGGTGAGCTTGCTCACTGGCGGCAAGACACCAAATGCATCGCAGGTGAGTAAAATGATGTTACGCGGATGAGAACCAACACATGGAATCTTGGCATTTTCAATATAATCAATTGGATAGGAGCAGCGTGTGTTGGGTGTCACCGAAATGTCAGAAAAATCGACTTCATGCGTCACCGGGTCTTGAACGGTATTTTCTAAAATCGCTCCATAACGAATCGCGTTAAAAATCTCCGGCTCATTTTCGGCGGATAGATTAATGCACTTTGCGTAACAGCCACCCTCTATGTTAAACACCCCCGTCTCATTCCAACCGTGCTCGTCATCACCGATCAGCCGACGCTCGGGATCTGCTGATAGAGTGGTTTTACCCGTACCCGAGAGTCCAAAAAACAGGGAAACATCCTGATTCGCTACACCCTCATTGGCAGAGCAATGCATCGACATCACATCGTTTTTGGGCATTAAGAAATTCATTATCGTGAATACGCCCTTCTTCATTTCCCCGGCATACTCAGTTCCCAAAATCACCATCTCACCGCAGTCAAAATTGACCGCGACGCACGTTTCGGATTCCACTCCGGAGATCGAAGGATTCGCCGTGGCTTGTCCCGCATTATAAATCACATAATCCGGCTTCCCAAAATCTTGTAACTGTTCAGGGGTCGGCCGAATCAGCATGTTATGCATGAACAAAGCGTGATAGGCCCGCGAACAAATGATCCGAACTTTGATCTGACTGGCCGGATCCCAACCCGCGAAAGCATCGATAACGTAGAGCGGGCTACAGCCATTTAGAAAACCTATGGCCTGTGCGCGAAGCTCATCATAAGAAGACGACTCGAGCGGGATGTTAATATCCCCCCACCAAACATCATCATGGATCGAGACTTGATCAACTATTCGTTTGTCTTTTGGACTCCGCCCGGTCTTGGCACCCGACATACTCGCAATGCCACCTGTGCTGGTGATTTGTCCATTGTCTAACAGAAGTGAATCCTGATAGAGTCTGGCCGGACTTGCATTGTGAACGACATGTTCAGGAAAGCGACCATTAGCGATCGCTTCAACCTGTGAATTTGTGACAGAAGCCATAAGAAAATAAGTTAGTTTTAGATGAATTCTTATCGCCAAAATGAACAGGTTATTTGGCCGCATAGAATCTGATTAGCCTACCCAGATCACCAGCCCTATGTAAGCCAGCTTCGTCACAAAAATCTGGTAAACCATCAATTTGTCAGCAATTAATTTCTACCCAATTGGAAGCCACCGCACGCTCCCTCGAGACGGTCCATCCCTCGCTGTAAGCCTCCCCATTTAGGCACTCAGCACCCCGTAGCGATGCAGCACGAATTCCCCCATACTAAGTGTGGGCGCTGGTCGTTTCGCCTCAGTCTATCATCTCCCGTCTAATCCCGTTCGATCTCATGACTCCAGGCCAAAAATTCAGCCACGCACTCACACAAGAGTGCCCATTGCAAATCGTCGGTACCATTAACGCTTACTGTGCTTTACAGGCGGAAAAATCTGGTTTCCGGTCCATCTATCTTTCTGGTGCCGGGATCGCTAACGCATCGTTTGGCATACCCGACTTAGGCATGACCTCCATGACGGATGTCGTCCTCGAAATACAGCGCATCACACAAGCGACCGAACTCCCCCTGTTAGTAGATGCTGATACTGGATGGGGTCATGCATTATCGATTGCAAGAACGGTTCAAGCCTTCGAATCTGCCGGCGCAGCTGCGATGCATATCGAGGATCAACAGGCGGCAAAACGATGTGGGCATCGGCCGGGAAAAGTTCTTGTCAGTCCTGCGGAAATGTCAGACCGAATTAAAGCCTGCGTGGACTCTCGAAAAGATAAAACGTTCAATATCATGGCTCGGACCGATGCATTGGCAAATGAAGGGGTTGACGCCGCAATTGATCGATGCAACCAGTACATCGAGGCCGGGGCTGACATGATTTTCGCCGAGGCGATTACCGATCCGGAACAGTACCGACGTTTCACATCAGCCGTTTCGGTACCGGTTTTGGCCAATATGACTGAATTCGGCCAAAGCCCTTTGATGACGCGAGACGAGCTCCGTGCGGCTGGTGTGTCCATGATCCTTTATCCGCTTTCAGCATTTCGAGCCATGAGTTTAGCGGCGATGAAGATTTATCATGGCATACGCGAAGAAGGTAGCCAACAAAATTTGCTCGACCAAATGCAAACCCGCGAAGCTCTATATGAGACGCTCGATTACCTCCGGTATGAAAAACAGATGGACGATATCCTTAACAGAACGAAAACGGAATGACCGCGCAAAAGAAAAAAACCGACGGCTTAGCTGGCGTCACTGCCGGGCAAACCTCCATTGCCACCGTCGGGGCCGCTGGTAAAGGTTTGCAGTACCGAGGATACTCCATTCACGAACTAGCCGCACATTCTACCTTTGAAGAGGTGGCATTTCTGCTTCTCTACGGAAACTTACCTCGCAAACCTGAACTCGACAACTTCGTGTCTCGATTAATGCAAAACCGGGCATTATCTGAGGACCTGAAACAAACGCTTCGGGTCATTCCAGGGAACGCCCATCCCATGGATGTCTTAAGAACCGGCTGCTCTCTACTAGGCGTCCTTGAACCCGAGACTTCCTTCGACCAACAAATGGCCAAAGCAGAAAGATTGATCGCCTGCCTGCCCTCTATGCTTCTATATTGGTATCGATATTCCCACGACGGCATTCAAATCGATTTTAAGTCATCCCAATCAACCTTGGCCGGTTATTTCCTTGAAAAACTACATGGGAGCGAACCTTCCAAATTGCATATTCGCGCCATGGATGTCTCCTTAATCCTATATGCGGAACACGAATTCAATGCCTCTACCTTCGCTGCCCGCGTTTGCACCGCTACCCTTTCGGACATTTTCTCCGCCATTACCGGGGCGATCGGCACCTTACGAGGACCACTTCATGGGGGAGCCAACGAAGCCGCGATGGAATTAATACAGAAATTCCAGACCCCCGACGAAGCAGAATCTGGAATCATGGAGATGCTAACCAACAAGTCATTGATTATGGGATTTGGGCATCGGGTTTACACCATTTCGGATCCTCGCAGCGACATCATCAAAACTTGGGCAGAGCGATTAGCAGAAGAAAAAAAAGACGAGGTGTTGTTCCCGGTCTCGAAACGAATTGAAGAGATCATGTGGCGAGAGAAGAATTTATTCCCTAATCTCGATTTTTACAGCGCTTTGGCCTATCACTTTCTGGGAATCCCCACGCCCATGTTCACTCCAATATTTGTACTTTCCCGGGTCAGTGGCTGGTGCGCTCACGTATTTGAACAACGTTCCAATAATCGCCTTATTCGACCGGGAGCTAAATATATCGGACCCGAGGAAACACCCTACATCGCTCTTGAAGAACGGGAATGAACGGACTTGGTGAATATCACCCCAATTCAATTTCAGGCCCACGATTCAGGGCCTAGCGTGTCAGCGCTTCTTCAGATGCCAGACGATCCCATCGGAATGGCGACACTGAGCCATGGGGCGGGGGCAGGAATCACCCACCCTAATATGGAAAACATTAGTGCGGCGCTGGCGAGACACAATCTGGCTACGCTTCGCTATCAATTCCCCTTTATGGAACGTGGAGGCGGCCGCGAAAAGCCTGCCGTTTCCATCTCCACGGTCCGCCAAGCCTGCGCCACTGCGAATCAGTTGGCTCCCAACCTGCCCATCATTGCGGGAGGTCACTCGTATGGTGGGAGGATGACCTCGATGGCAGCAGCCGAGCAGGCGATCCCTAATATCTGTGGGCTCTTCTTTTGCAGCTATCCGCTACATCCAGCGAAAAAACCCTCGCGACAAAGAGCTCTACACTTACCTTCAATCGACGTACCAATGTTATTTTTGAGCGGCACTCGTGACCGAATGATGACCTATGACTTGTTAGAACCCACACTCCATAAGCTGGGATCACTCGCCGAGTTTGAATGGTTGGAAACAGGCGACCACAGCTATGCAACTCTAAAACGTATCCGTGATCCCAAGGACGATATTTTCGATCAAATGGCCCGTTTGATCACACAATGGTTTTTACGGATTCAATGAGAAAAACGCGATGTGCGAAATCCGCACACCGCGTTTTGGGCTTCAATTCGTTGACACGTCAACGATTACGAAGCGATCTATAAGGTATAAGACAATAGAACTTCTTATCGTCTTTTGAAACTCTTTTGCAGAACTTGTTTTAAGACAGAATTCTCTTTTTACCGAATTTTCGAACAATTGGGCGATGGCATTTTGTTTTTGGGTTCCTTCACAAATCCCTCCCCTCGGTCAAAATCAGTCACTGGGACTCTCTCCCGCCCCGCCATCTCAGTAGGTTCATATAAATATCAGCCTCTGGACCGGCTGAAACATCGGCAGCCGTACCGTCGACAAACCGTTGACACAGGATCTTGAGAAGGCTTGGGACAAAATAGAATAGAGGTTGAAGTCTACCAACGGTGATAGGCGGGATGCCCAGGTTTAACGGAGACAAAGGTACCATCCCCGGTTGCCGTAACTTCTTCGCCAACCCCCAAAGTCGCCTTCACATTGACCCGGCGATCGCTGGATTCCACGACCCAAGCAACCAGCGCCAGTGATCTCTCAAGAGGCGTGGGGGCGGCAAACGTAACGCTGTATTTAGCCGTCACCGTACAGGGAGGGGCCTCAAGACCCAGCTTTTCCATCAGGTGCCAAGCAGCGGCCCAGTTCATATGACAATCGAGTAATGCACCTACGATGCCGCCATTGAGCATCCCATTGTAAGCCTGGTGCTGAAGTTGAGGAACGAATTCAGCAAAGACTCGTTCGCCTCGCACATAGCTTTTGATCTGCAGGCCCAGCGGGTTGGCTGGCCCACATCCAAAACAGGCTAACTCAGGAGCGAATTGATCCTGCAGGCTGAGGTTTACGTCCATGCCATCCTGCCCAAAAGACCACTCTATTTCTGTAGAACCACAACCGACTGACGCACGTGGTGACAGTCCATAATCTCTCGCAGTTTAAGAAAACGCCCCCAAACACGTTCCAGATAATCATTGGAGTGAAAAACCTGAGCTCGATAGGGCCCCAAATCGGTGAACCTGTACACGGTCCTGCCTTGAGGTAAGGGCTCCTGCAACTTTTCCTTCACACCGGGATCGGTTTTGAGTATCGACTGTACCAGACGGTTATTCTGATTGTCGATTTCGTCTCTCAAAACATCCCAAGTCGCTTCGTTATGAACCGTCAAATAGGCCACGCCGCCGGGTCGCAAAATTCGACTTAGCTCGGAAATCCAACAGGTTTCAAACGTATCGATGTGAGTGAATACCGAAAACGCACTGATCAAATCCACAGAATTATCCGGAATCGGGATCGTCGGAATACAATGGTTGGCAATTGGTCTAACCTGCTTGGGCATGTAATCGCACAACCAGCGGATATGTCGCGCATTGATATCACTACCATAAATAACAGGAACATCCGATTGGGCTGCAAAATGCCTCAGAACACGTCCAGTCGCACAGCCAAAATCAAAATAAGACTGAACATCGACTCCGTATTTGGCGGCACAATCAGTCATTCGTACGTAATCACGCATACCACTGATCCAATAGTAAGGATCATTATCAGGCGCGTAACCTTCTCGATCTTGGCTCGAGGGGATTGGAAAGGTGTCACGAGCTGCCATTGCCAGAACATCGAAACGTTCTTGAATATCTTCCGGTAATCGCTTCGCCAGTAACGCAATTTCGTCACCGCGTTCTGATATAGGCAAGCCTGTTTCAAACGGAACATTGTCTAATGAGTTGCGAGAGATATCTTCTTCCCAGGCATCAGGGCGCTGGGGCTGAAATTTCTTCAAGTTCCCTTGATCAACCGTATTATCAGCCGAATCAGTCACAGGCACCTCCGCCGTAGATTGTAAATTCATTCGTCACACCCTCACAAAGGTAAGCCGGGCAAATCAAAAGGTCTCATCCACAGGCCTGCCAGCCAACATTTCAATCCTGAATGCAAGTTGCATGCAGAAATCGTACCGAGAACAAATTGCCAACGGCAAGATCAATAACTGCTATCACTCACTGAAAAGCCTCGTCTGAGGCAGTAAAATATCGCCGGGCAAGTCAAATCCGCGGAGATTTACCCAAACCGCGATGGGCGACGGTCAGTTGCCCAAAATGGACAGATTCATGTTGAGGATTGAACATAAAGAGATACCCGACATTGGGAAACTTGCTAAACGGCGAAGCCGGGTCAATGGGCTGTTCCATCTCTTCATCCGTCAAACTTTCAAACACATTCCATACATTTTCCCGACGGTCTTCCAAGTAATCCAAAGCCTCTTGCGTTGCTATATTTTGGTCGTCCAGACCGTTTGGCACTGATCCAAACCAATAAGCTGCCTTCCACTCTGGCCCGAGCTCTCGACTTTGCTCCGGTCGAATTTGTTTCATCATAAAGTCATCTGCCATTGCGAGATGAGTGACGATCCAAATGGCGTTGTTGGCTTTTGGCCCCGCTTGAAAAAGATAATCTTGACGTGTTTTAAATTGCTCCAAAACCGCAAGTGTCGATTTCCGCACGTGTTCTAACTGAAACCGTATATTATTTCGAATATCCAATCGACTCGCTCTCAATCTTTTCAACCATATTTAATCGAACTTCAAACTGACGGAACTCACTTTAATAACCCGAGGCCTGACCGTCCTTCCGAGATTCTGAAGCCCCGTAATAGACATCGTTTTCCAGGTCGTACATGATGCCCTGATAACCACCATACGAGCCAACATTAAATCCGACCCGGTGACCGGCATTCATCAATTGACGAATCACCTGATAGTCGTGACCCGTCTCTAACGAAAGACGACCACCATCAACCATCCTCTCACCCGTGGGTTGCGACGAACCGCTATGCAAGATTCTCGGAGCGTCGCCCGCCTCCTGAATGTTCATATCAAAATCAGCAAGATTCATAATGATTTGGGCGTGACCCTGCGGCTGAGTCGCACCGCCCATCACACCAAAACTCATAAAGGGTTTACCGTCGCGCGTTACAAAAGCCGGTATGATCGTATGAAAAGGTCGTTTCCCCGGCGCGTAGGTATTAGCCCGCCCCAATTCTAAATCAAATAGCTCTCCCCGATCCTGAAGGCAAAAGCCAAGTCCGTCCGGACACATTCCCGACCCCATGCCTCGGTAGTTACTTTGTATCAGCGATACCATGTTCCGAGCTTCATCGGCAACCGCTAAATAGATCGTGTCTCCCGATTCCAGTTTGGGATTACCCGGGGAATAACTCCGGCCGGCTGAACGACTCCGGATTAATTTTCGCCTACGCTCTCCGTAGGCATCCGAAATCAATTCATTGACCGGAGCCTTACTGAATTCCGGATCTGCGTAAAATTTTGCACGATCCTCAAAAGCCAGTTTTTTGGCTTCGGTAAAGTAGTGGATATGCTCAAAGCTACCAAAACCTGCTTTCCGCAAATCATAACCCTTAAGAATCGACAGAATTTGCAAAGCAGCAATTCCCTGACCATTGGGGGGCAGTTCCCAAAGCTCATAGCCACGGTAATCGACCGACACTGGCTGCACCCATTCGGAGCGATGGCTAGCTAGATCTTCATAAGACAAAAAACCATCATTTTTTTTCATATACGCATCGATGGTCTCGGCGATCTCTCCTTGATAGAAAACTTCGCGACCTCCTTTTGCTATTTTTTCGAGAGTACGGGCGAGCATCGGATTTTTAAAAATCTCTCCCTTTTTTGGGGCGTCGCCCCCGGGAAGAAAGGTTTCTGCAAAACCTGGATACCGCCGAAGGCCTCGGCTACGACCCCAGTAATAAGCGATCAGTTCACTAACAGGAAATCCTTCACGCGCATATGATATTGCCGGCTGTAAGACCTCTGACATTGGAAGCGAACCAAACTTGCCATGCAGCTCAAACCACCCGTCCACGCAACCCGGAACCGAAACGGGAAGGGGGCCTAAAGCCGGGATGCTATCGCGATCGCCAACTCGTTTCTTTAATTGGTTATAGCTCAAGCTTTTTGGGGAACGCCCGCTGGCATTAAGGCCGTATAGTTTTTTTTCTTTTTCGATCCAGACAATCGCGAAAAGATCACCACCGATCCCGTTACCCGTAGGTTCCATCAAACCTAGTGCGGCATTCGCGGCAATCGCCGCATCCACTGCATTCCCACCACGCTTCAGCACATCAAGGGCAATCTGGGTCGCCAATGGTTGACTGGTGGCAGCCATCCCATTTTGAGCAATCACCTCAGAGCGAGTCGCGAATCCCTTACCTGTGACACGATCCTGAGCTCCAAGCGGCAACGAAAAGACAGAGGATAGGATCATCAAGATCAAACTTACAACCGAACACTTTCGACTGACGAGACAGGATGCCAAGCCGCCCTGTTGCATAAGAACCATCACTAAAATCCTTGTTTGTGTAGGAAAAGACTCGATTATTATTGGTGTTTCGACTTAGCAAAACAACGACCACTTCAAAATCACGACTGATTCATTGCGTCACCTGAACCAGCACCCCGATCGACCACCATAAAGTCACGGCCGAGGAGTGAAGCCCGATAAACCAGAATGGCGACGACTAACATCAAGATAGAGGCCGCAAGATAGGGTAGAAAAAGAGTCGCTTTTAACATGGGGATGCCAAGTCCCGAACCAAAGATCCTGGCCAATGCATTGACACTTTGTCCAACACCCAGAGTGGCACCCTGACTTTGGGGATCTGACCAACGTGACAACAACGCGTACAGATTTGGCTGCAGGCAAGCGTAGCCCACGACAATTATCACCAGTGAAACAAACAACCAAGTCACCGCTTGTTCTGGAGGGGCAAGCACTATGGCGAATGTCAAAACGGCGAAACCAATGACCTCAATGACAGCGCCCGAGATAGCCAGTCGAGCCTCTGAGACATACTTCGTCAACGGTCGAACCACACCCCCCTGAACGAGCGCTACTAAAAATCCAATCAGTGCAAAGGTGTAACAGACGTGTCGAAAACTAAAATGAAAGGGGACATCAGGGAAATCATCAGGCCCTTTTATTAACAAGCTAAGCGTCGTCTCAAAATTCGCAAATGAAAAAATACAAACAAAGAAAGCTGCAAGCAGAATAGCGATGGCGCGATTTTCTCCTACCAAGCGCCAACGTTTTGTATCCCACCATTTTTTGACTGCGCTGGCCGACTTGCCTGCCACTCTCGATTCTGGCAACATGAAGATAGCCATCCCCAAAGCCAGAGCCGATAAACCGGCCGCCACAAATCCGGGACCGGGACCAGGGTTTGCATCGCCTCCCGGAACCGCGAATACGGCAAACAGTGGACCCAGAGTAAATCCAAGGCCAAATGCAATACCGATCAAAGCCATCCCGCGAGCGCGGTTTTCATTATCCGTGGTGTCAGCAATATAGGCTTGGGCGGTTGCCACGGTGGCACCAGCGATTCCTGCTCCGATCCGAGTTACAAACAACATCGGTAAACTTTTGTAAATGGTCGCGATTCCAAACAGTAAATAGAAAACCACCGAGCCAGTCAAACCAATAATGATGACCGGGCGACGGCCAATTCGATCTGACAATGCCCCCCATACCGGAGCGAAAAGGAATTGCATGATGGAAAAACTGGCCATCAACAAACCAATCAACCAGCCACCTGAATCAGTGGAAAACTGATCGGCATAAATTGGCAACAAAGGTAAGACGATACCAAAGCCCAATAAATCAATAAAAATTGTCAGGAAAATGACCAGCAGTGAACCCTTCCCGCCAGCCCGACGGCCGTTCTCAGCCCGGGGGGAAATGACTTCTTCCGATTTGTCCACGTGCTCACTCATCAATCATGCATCTCATTTGCGGTCATTACCAACCAAAACCATAACCCGTTTCCCGCCATTTGCGAACCGCAAGCAATCCGTTTTAAATCATCGGCACACGCGAAACGAGCTGAAGCATCATTTCGCACGATGGACACAACGTTTCGCTTGCTCGAAACAGACTGACATTCTGTCAAACAGCAATGCCGATATTTCATCATCTGACAGCCCTTCCATCTGCTCACTTTGAATTGGCTCACCAATCACAACCTGCACCCGCCCAAGCCGAGGAAGCGCTGTCCCTCGGGGCCATGCATCATGAGCGCCGTCAATCCCGATCGGCACAATAACGGTAGGAACGCGTTTAACCAAAGCAACGAATCCGTTCATTAGCGGCAACAATTCTCCATCTCGGCTACGCTCCCCTTCCGGGAAAATCAAGACCGGCTCTTTTTTCTTAAGACGCCGCAGGGTCTCTTTCATACCCCCGATTCCCATCCCATGACGATCTATCGGTATGCAATCGAGTAAATTCAAAATCACGCCAAGAGGAAATTTGAACAGCCCTTGTTTGGCGAGAAAATTTAAGCGTCTAGGGCAGACGCAACCGATCACAATCGGATCCAAATTGCTCTGATGGTTCGAGCAAAGAAGCACGGCACCCGTTGCCGGAATTAAATGCTGATTGTGAACACGGACCTTGTATGAAAGCAGTAAAATCACCTGCCAAACCGACTGCCAGAATCTATAGAAGCAACGCCGAAATGGAGAGCGACGAGGGTCGTTGATCAAGAAATCCGAAAACATTGCCGTCATCAAAAAGATAAAATCCAATCACTTCACATCTACAGCCCTGCTTTTACCAAGGACAAACCTAGTCCCCAGGCGAATCCGGCGAGCCGGCTCTTATCATAATTAAGGGCGCTACGGATTGTCGACCGCAAATACGTTCGTTCCAATAGACCTCGCAGAACTACAAATTTTTTACCAATTCGTTTTACCAACTTTAAACGATGCCCAACGAAACCATCAATTCAACAACGATCGAAGACACCTTTGCAGAAGCCTTTTCCATGCGCTACACGAGGCTGATCGTGACGGCTCTGGATGAATACTGGCTGATGGCCGCACTGAGGGAATTTTGTGGATTTGGATCAAGTGTTATTCAATGCGACGCAGAAGTTGGAATCGAGCGATTCCTAAGTGCATCCAATACGATGGACGGTCGGGTCGGCGCTGCCCTTTTGATCTTTGGTTTCAACGATCAAAAATTAGCCAGTGCCGTTCAGAAGCGGACCGGGCAAAGCTTGATGACCTGCCCAACGACCGCAGTCTTCAACGGATTATTCGAAACGGAAACAAGAATCACCTTAGGTGATCATCTCAGATTCTTCGGTGATGGTTTTCAAAAAAGCAAATCTATTGACGAGCGTCGCTTTTGGCGAATCCCGGTGATGGATGGAGAATTCCTCATTGAAGATCAGGTGGGCGTTGCGGATGGTATTGGCGGTGGCAACTTCCTCGTGCAAAGTCGAGACCAAGCATCTGGTCTGGCGGCCGTTCGTCGAAGCACCAATGTCATCGACGAACTTCCCGGCGTGATCACGCCCTTTCCAGGTGGCGTCGTCCGTAGCGGCAGCAAAGTAGGTTCGCGTTACAAAGGGTTACCCGCATCAACCTCCGACCGTTTTTGTCCGTCTTTGCGGGGAAGGGTTGATTCACAACTTCACCCAGAGGCCAATTGTGTTTACGAAATCGTCATCGACGGGGACAACTTTGACAGCATCTCGACGGCCATGTCTTGTGGCATTCACGCTGCAGCGAGCCCCGACGTTGTCGCTATTTCCGCTGGCAATTATGGCGGTAAGCTCGGGAAACACCATTTCCAACTGACCCAGGTTGTCCGAGAGTACGAGGACTAAAATCGCCTGCACCTCGAACGACTTTAGTCGTCTCCAATTTCGCCGGGGTGAAGCGTTGCATCGCCGCCAAACTGTTTTTGCACCTCGTAAAATTGCGAGACCAAATCGCGCGGAGTAATACTCTTGGAACTAATTACCCGAATCGCCTCGTCTTCAATACGAACCACACAAGCTACCGCTGATATTTTTATCTCACACCAAGTCGCATTTCGGTCATAATCGATCTGAATCGTTTCACACTCACCCTCTTCGAGCCGATCGATGATGGTCTCAACTTCCAGAGGTGATTCAAGTTTAATTTCCAGCACTTTAAATTCGTCATTAAAGACTCTTTGAAATTGACTACTGAATACCGACGGTGCGTCCACAACGTCTGAAATCATTCTCCGCCAGATAACGCGACTGGAATCACTCTCGTCGATCTCTACGGTGATGTGATAACGGAAAGCAGGAGTCGAAATGGTTCCGGCACAATCAATTGGTCCAGCCACCGATAATTCACGACGCTTGAAACCGAATTCGGTTCGCAAAGCATTGAAGCGGGCATCTAAATCCGATTCGATATCGAGTCGCGTGATAAGTTCTAATTGCCGGGAACTGGTCGCATTGAGCGTTTGTTTTTTGGAAAAGCCGACCAGCTCTTTAACCAACTGGCTCTTTTCACTTAACAATTTTACTTCGGTGTTTGGTGTGATGCTGAAATTCATTGTCGCCCCGTTACTTATACCCATCCGTAGATTATGCCATGAAACCGGTTACTCGATAACCTTGGATCCGAAACGAGCCAACCTGACCACCGTTTTGCCACAAATAGGACATCCAAGTCGAGGCTTCCTTCTGAACCAGAAGAACCGACCTATTTAGGATGGGGAACCGATCCAAGTGTTTCTCAAAAATGATTAACAAAAGTTCTTCTTGATGTAAGCATTGCCATTGTTTAACCGAAGTGTCCACTCCACTGAAAACAACCGAGCTCTCAGCAGGCGACCTGCCTCTGTGAAGTCAGTCATCTTTAAAACAAAGCACCGTTGATCGCTGTTCAACCAATCCAACGCATCGAATCAAGGTTGCTTTTTTTATCAAGAAGAGGCTCCCACAGGGTAGAGACCTAACCAAATATCTGGCTCAACCTCATCCGCGCCTATACTTGTTTTTGCCCGCAAGCAATTATGATTCTTGCGTCAGACAAAACCTCAAATCAGAGAAACCGACACGATGAAATCATTTCGAACAACCACTCTGCTGATGGGACTTGCCCTCCTTGCCCATTCCCTTTCCGCAACCGAAACCACCGTCACTGACGACTTAATGACCGTTGGTTCGAAAGCCCCCGCCCTCGACATCGAACACTGGCTATCTGACGGCAACGGAACCTTTCACAAAGTGCGAGGATTTGAACCAGACAAAATCTACGTGATCGAATTTTGGGCCACCTGGTGTGGCCCTTGTATCGCGAGCATACCCCACCTCAGTGAGTTACAAAAAAAGTATGCGGACAAAAACGTACAGATCATCAGCGTTAGCCAAGAGGATTTAACTACGGTTGAGGGGTTCTTGGCAAACAAAGTGACCGGGAAAGCAGAAACATACGGGCAGCTAACCAGTAATTACTGTCTCACGTCTGACCCCGATGGATCCGTCCAAAATGCCTACATGAAGGCCTCTCAACAAAACGGCATTCCCACGGCATTTATCGTTGGCAAAGACGGTCGTATCGACTGGATTGGGCATCCCATCGAGATGGACCAACCGCTGCAATCCATCGTCGATGACCGTTGGGATCGTGAACAATTCGCGACCGACTTTAAGCTGAAACAGGAAATCGAACAGGGACTGCAACGGGCAATGAAGTTCGTTGAACAGGGAAAATTCAAAGACGGCCTCGTGATTCTAGAAACACTGATTAATAAATCACCCGCGGACAGCGACTTGATCGGCCAGGTGAAAATGATCCGGTTTTCCATTTTGCTATCGACCCAAAATCCGCTGGCAACCACTGCCTTGGAACAAATGACTCAAGAAAACAAATCGGACCCTGGACTGTTGAATCAACTGTCTTGGGGCGTTGTGGAATTATCACTTTCTGGAAAGCCGGTGGAGCGATCTCTGATTGACGCCGCTCGTAGGTCAGTGGATATCGCCGTTAACACCTCCCCGAATGATGCAGCAATCCTCGACACTCAAGCGCACCTAGCATTGATGCAGGGCCGCTTGAATCAGGCCATCCAAATCCAAAGCAAGGCCGTCCTACAGGCCAACCGTGAAATCAAATCAGATCTCGAAAACTTTTTGGAATACCTTCAGTCTCGAAAAGAAAAAGAAGGGAACGAACAAGACAACGACTAATGTCGCGACCACTTATAATGTCGCGACCACTTATTTAGCCAACGTTTTGTAAGGAATCGCCATATTTTCGTATTCGGTCCCGATTTCTCTGGCAGACTTAATCCCACAAACCACTAAACTATTTGATACACGACCGAAGTCGAATAGGAACAAGCCTAAGAATTCTACTGGCCTTATTTCTATTTGGTTCCAAGTCCTCTTTCCCTACCCCTTGCAACCGACTAATGAATTTTAAAACACTGCTTTTCGCGCTCGCCTCACTCGCAGCATGCTCCCTACCAATCATTGCTGACGACCGCCCCAACATCGTTCTGATCATGGTCGATGACCTTGGATTCTCTGACCTCGGTTGTTATGGGGGTGAAATCGAAACACCCAATCTCGATCGCCTTGCCCATCGCGGTTTAAGGTTCACCCAGTTTTACAATTGCGCAAAGTGTGAAACCACACGATCCACCATGTTGAGCGGGCGTTATTACCCGGAAGTGAACAACCAAAAACTCGAGAACTGTGTCACTATTGCAGAGGCTTTGTCGAACGCGGGTTACACAACCTTAATGACGGGCAAATGGCATCTCGAACCGCTTCCCAATGATCGCGGTTTTGATCGATTTTTCGGTCACCTAAGTGGGGCAACGAATTTCTTTTGGGGCGACGATACTTTTCGGCTAGATGAAGACACATGGACAGTTCCCAAAACGGGTTTCTATACCACCGACGCCAACATCGACTTTGCTCTACAGTTCTTAAAGGAATCAACCAAGCCGGAAAAACCATTCTTTCTATACGTCGCCTTTAACGCCCCTCACTACCCGCTTCAAGCGCCGCAAAAAGACGTCGAAAAATACCTCAAACGTTACGAAATGGGTTGGGATCAGATTCGCCAAACAAGACTTAAAAGTCAAGCCGATTTGGGATTGTTTGCCAGCCCTCCCAAGGCGGCGGCGAGGCCCAATGAAGTACCCGAGTGGAATTCTTTGGGCGAATCAGAACGACAGACCCAACAACTGATGATGGCGACCTATGCGGCGATGATCGACCGAGTTGACCAAAACATTGGACGACTCATGAACACTCTTGAGCAGCAGGGCAAAGCGGACAACACAATCTTCATGTTCTTAAGTGATAATGGAGCCTGTCCTTTTCAGCGGACCCGCGAGACCACTCGATTGGAAAATCGAATGCCCTGGGATCCCTCATCTTACTGGACCTACGACAAAGGCTGGGCTCACGCTTGCAACACACCCTTTCGGGAATACAAACAGAATCAACACGAGGGCGGGATCACCACTCCCTTCATTGTTCACTGGCCGAAAAGCATCGAACAGCCCGGTCGTATCACCCACCAACCGGGTCACATCGTGGACATCATGGCAACATGCTTGGACCTGGCCGAAACATCATACCCAACCGAATTTAAAGGAAGGGCAGTGGGACCACCTCGAGGGGTAAGTTTACAACCGATCATGAAAGGCAAAACGCGTTCCCCTCAAGATCTTTACTTCACCTTTTACGGAAAGAATAATGCATTCAGATCGGGTGATTGGAAACTGGTCAATAAGAATACCGATGCATTCGAGCTATACGACTTAAGTTCCGATAGAACCGAACTCAAAGACTTGGCTAAATCTCATACAGAGAAGTACGATGAAATGAAATCAAAATGGGATCAACTAGCGAAACAAGTAGGGCAAGCCGAGAAGAAGAAAAACAAGAATGGCAAGAAAAAGAACAGCAAAAACAATCCAAAAAGGCAAGCAGCGCCCACTAAAGCAAAAGACGGCTAAAAAAGCGCCACCCGAATTTAACTAGCGCCAAAAACGAGCTTGCCGCTGGAAAAAGAACCGCCAAAATTCTTGGCCAGATGGGCTACCTGAGACAAGGCTGACTGAAAATACTCTTCACAAAGCGAATCTAAGGGATGGATAAAAGCGCCCCATACCGTTTCATCATGAATGCAATAGCGTGCGTCAAGCGTTCGATCAAAATTGGCCGCCAAACACTCTCTCAGTACCTCAGGCGGAAGTTCGTCTACATTGGCGATCGGTGAAATAACCCGTAATCGATTGTGCTTTTCGTCGGTAATACAATACATCAGTACGGAATCCAGCTGAAAACGCCAAGCTCCGAAAACCCCATCCACATTATCACCCAAAACGCGGATCACATTGTCCACGCGCTGATTAGTCATTCCAAACAAACTGGTTTCACTCACCATCTTATTGGCACCTCCGTTTTGCCGTCTATCGTCGTGCCTCTATAGTAGTCGACTACAAATTCTAATCCAGTGAATTAAGATGGTATTTCCAGAGGCATACCCGTCGATCACCAATCCACTTCAATTTAACAAACTGGGCTGTTTAACCAAAATGAACCTTCCATCCAAAATTGCCAAAACGACTCTTTCAGCGTTTCTTTTCCTTGCTTGCACTTCGGTTTTGGCCCAGGAAAACACTCCTTTAGCTGAGAAAAGCGAAGCACCCAATATCGTTTTCATTTTCTCAGATGACCATGCCCCTCATGCGATCGGGGCCTACAACGGTTTTCTCAAAGAGGTGAACCCAACACCGCACATCGACCAATTAGCCCGTCAAGGGATGTTGTTTCAGAACAGTTTTTGTACCAATGCGATTTGCGGCCCAAGTCGTGCGGTCATTCAAACTGGCAAACACAGTCACATCAACGGTTTCATGGACAACGGAAACCGATTTAATGGTGACCAGCAGACCTTTCCAAAAATCCTTCAAAAGTCCGGGTATCAAACGGCCATGATTGGTAAATGGCACCTCGGAACCGACCCACAAGGTTTTGACTATTGGGAAATCCTGAAAGGCCAAGGGGATTACTACAACCCACTTTTGCTTTCTGAGAATGGCAAGCGAACCGTCGAGGGGCACTGCACCGACATTGTCACCGATCTGGCTGTGGAATGGCTCGACAACCGGGATGACAAAAAACCTTTCATGTTGATGTGTCAACATAAGGCACCCCATCGGTGCTGGATGCCTGCAGCGCGCCACCTCGACCTATACAGTGATGGAGATTTACCAGAACCGGCAACGCTATTCGACAGCTACCAAGACAACGTTGATGTGGTGAGGGGTCAAGAAATGGAAATTGACCGTCACATGAGCATTGTCCACGATCTGTTCATGTACCCCACCGAGCAGTGGATGCCTCCCAAAGGACTCCCTATCGATCGATCGGGACGGCGCAATATGAGCAAGATGACAGAGACACAGCTCGAAAAATGGCGAGCCGCATTTGGACCTCGAAACGCAAAGTTGCAAAAGGCTCAACTGAAGGGCAAAGACCTCGTTCGCTGGAAATACCAGCGTTACATCAAAAACTACTTAAGATGTGTGCGAGGTGTTGACGACAGCGTAGGGCGATTAATGGAATATCTTGAACAAAACGGATTAGCCGAAAACACGATTTTCATCTACTCATCAGATCAAGGCTTCTACCTCGGTGACCATGGCTGGTTTGACAAACGATGGATGTATGAAGAGTCTCTGAAAATGCCATTAATCGTTAAATGGCCTGGGGTCACCAAAGCAGCCAGCGTGGACACTCATTTAGTTCAAAACTTGGATTACGCGCAAACCTTTCTCGAAATGACAGGAGCACCGTGCCCACCCGACATGCAAGGACGTTCCTTGGTCCCGCTGCTGAAGGGTGAGAAACCGGAATGGCGAGACTCAATCTATTACCACTACTACGCATACCCCAGCGTTCATATGGTCGCCAAACATAATGGCGTAAGAACCGAACGTTTTAAACTTATGCATTTCTATCAGTTCGACCAATGGGAGTTTTACGATCTAGAAAAAGATCCCGACGAATTGACGAATCAATACCTCAACCCTGAATACGCCACCACGATAGCGGAGATGAAAACTCGGCTGGAAGACCTGCGGACCCGCTACCAAGACCAAACGGTAACCGGGGAAATGCCTCAAGACTGGCAAGATCAGCATTTAAAAACGACCCAAAAATAGGCTTACTTTCGTGCAGGCTCTGTGAGCCAAACGAGCTAGGAGTCTAAACCTGGTCGATCAAGTTGGATCTCAACTGATTGGTTGTGCAATCCGTTAGTGGCCAAGATCTATTGACCGGTGCACAAGTGAAGCCAACGCCTGGCTGTCCATAAATACGATTACCCTCGATCTCTCTCGCACTGCCTACTCATTCTGTTTTTTGTTCACCCGCGACCGCCCAAGATGCCTATTTCTCAAACGACATTCGGCATGGGATCCTAATCGCCGGCGATTTTATAAGCGTCATTAAGGACGCCTGCGGCCTTCAACGCTTAACCAATGGGAGCCCCGCTGTCACCAGCTATGGCCAGCGAGAAAAAACATACGGTTAAACCATATGGTTTTATCTCGGGTATAGCAAACAACCTGACATTGTCTGCCTTTGAAACAGACTTATACTGGATTGTTCAGGAACGGAACCGAGCAAGGCTGAATTTTTGTCGGCCATTAAATTCGGACAGAAATTATAAGGAAAATCGACATGGTTTATACCAACATGCTCCCCAAGCGAACATTTCTCTTCCCATACAACAGCCTGAAGCTCACTCAATGGACAACCCATGAATGCCGTCTAGCCTACGTTGCCCTTTGGTTCATCATCGGATGCAGCCTTGCCACGCCCACCGCAACTTGCGAAGAAAACGATCGCTCGGATGACGATAAAACCGTCGCGATTCAACCCGTGCCCCACCCCACCACTCTAACGGCCGGAGTTAAGTGCCCCGTAACTGGGTTGACCACCCGAATTGCCGGCCAACCGAGCCCTAGACGAGCCAATGGTCCAGACTTGACTCCTGGTTGGTCCAATCGTGAATGGTGGCCCAACCAACTAAACTTACAGATTCTTCACCAGAACTCCCCGCTGGCTAACCCGATGAGCCGCGACTTTGATTACTCCGAAGAATTCAAAAAACTAGATCTCAATGCCCTCAAACAAGATATTGAAAAAGTGATGACGACTTCCCAAGACTGGTGGCCTGCCGATTACGGTCACTACGGCCCGCTATTCATCCGGATGGCTTGGCATAGCGCGGGTACTTATCGGACAACAGATGGCCGTGGCGGTGCTGGCTCGGGAACGCTTCGCTTTGCCCCCCTCAACAGCTGGCCCGACAACACCAATCTCGACAAAGCTGTTCGTTTGTTATGGCCCATCAAACAAAAATACGGTCGTCGCATTTCGTGGGCCGACTTGATGGTCTTCACTGGGAATTGCGCACTGGAATCCATGGGTTTCGAAACATTTGGGTTTGCTGGTGGGCGCGAAGATGCTTGGCAACCCCCTCTGGATATATTTTGGGGCCCAGAAAAGGAATGGCTCGCCGATAAACGGTATAGCGGTGACCGGGAACTACAGAACCCACTGGCGGCAGTCCAAATGGGATTGATTTACGTCAACCCTCAAGGCCCAAACGGGAAACCAGATCCGCTTGCCTCTGCCCGCGATATCCGTGAAACATTCGGCCGTATGGCGATGAACGACGAGGAAACGGTGGCGCTGATCGCAGGAGGCCATACGTTCGGCAAAGCGCACGGTGCTGCGGACCCCTCAGAGTACCTCGGCCCAGAACCCGAAGCGGCCGGTCTGGCCGAGCAAGGCTTGGGCTGGAAGAACCGATATGGCAAAGGAAATGGGCCTGACGCGATCACCAGTGGCCTTGAGGGAGCTTGGACATCGACTCCCACTGAATGGTCGAATGGCTATTTCGATAATTTATTCGATTATGAGTGGGAGCTCGTCAAGAGTCCGGCAGGGGGATGGCAGTGGAACCCCAAGGGGACGTACGACTCTGTCCCGGATGCATTTGACGATGCAAAGTCGCATCCTCCCATGATGTTCACAACGGATTTGGCATTGAAATTAGATCCAGCATACGGGCCTATCTCAAAACGTTTTCATAAAAATCCAGAACAATTCGCCAAAGCTTTTGCCAAAGCCTGGTACAAACTGACTCACCGGGACATGGGCCCTCATTCCCGCTGTCTGGGCCCACTGGTTCCCGCACCTCAACTTTGGCAGGATCCCGTGCCAACCGCTGGTTACACAATCGTTAATGAGCGTGACATTGCACAGCTAAAACAATTAATCAACGCTACTGAACTGACTGTCCCCGAGCTGGTTTCGACCGCTTGGGCATCGGCGGCCAGTTTTCGAGGAACGGACAAGCGGGGCGGCGCTAACGGGGCAAGGGTTCGTCTGGTACCGCAAAAAGATTGGGCCGTCAATCAGCCGGCACAATTGAACAAAGTTTTAGGCGTCCTAAAAAATGTCCAACAACAATTCAACCAGTCTCAAAAGGGAGGAACTCGTATATCCCTCGCTGACTTGATTGTTTTGGCAGGGGGTGTTGGTATCGAACAAGCCGCCAAACAGGCTGGGGAAACCATTGAAGTTCCTTTTACACCGGGCCGCACGGACGCCACTCAGGAAATGACCGATGTTAACTCGTTCGCGGTGCTTGAACCCAAATCCGATGGTTTTCGCAACTACCGGGACTCCTCTCAGAGCGGTCGTCCCGAAGAAGCGTTAATTGAGCGAGCGTTCTTTCTAAACTTGACCGCTCCTGAAATGACTGTACTTCTAGGTGGCATGCGAGCCATGAATGCTAATGTCGACCAATCACCCCACGGTGTATTCACAAACAATCCGGGGAGCCTAACCAATGACTTTTTTATAAATCTTTTGGACCTCAACACGATTTGGACAGAGAAGGAAAATGGTTTTGTCGGCCAATGTCGTAAAACGGGCGATATCAAATGGACGGGAACCGCCGTGGACCTAATTTTCGGATCAAATTCCCAGCTTCGGGCCATTGCCGAAGTCTACGCCACTTCTGATAGCCGGGAAAAATTCGTCAATGATTTCGTTGCGGCTTGGACCAAAGTGATGAACCTCGACCGTTTTGACGCGAGAATCAAAGAGAGAATAAGTCAACGACAACCAACTCGTCTGCGACAGCCTTAAACAGATCGCTTTAGAACCGTAACGAGTGTAATCGCGAAAGGGTATCTCTTAAGAGAGATACCCTTTTTTTTGAGGGCAACAAACGTGTTCTTGACGTTACGCTTACGTCGACGGTGAAACGTCTTAGTCCCCAAGCAACAACAGTCAATCTTGACACGTCTCATTGCTCAATCCAGATCGTCCCGTTACTGATACCTCCATTGGGGAGATCATTTTGCATTCGCGAATCATTAGGACTTAATCCGACCTCAATTGCGGGCAAAAAAAAGCCAGTCCGTGCGAGTCTCATTGATCAGCTCATTTTGATGGGTGACGGGAACAACAGTCACCTCGTTGAAAACATCTCTCAATGATTCCGCAAACGGTGAATCTTTCGCGTAAGACCAAACACCAAGGACTCCGTCCGATTGCAGATGACTTTGGGCGGCCTGCAGTCCACTCGTCGAGTAAAAAGAAATATTTTGGTCTGCCAACCGTTCTTCGGGTGAATGATCGACATCGATCAATATCAGATCAAACTTTTCCGAGGGCGGAGCTTGCATTCGCTGGTAAACATCGCCGCAGGTTAGCTTCAGTCGTGATTCCTGATTCAACTCTGCCGAAAGTGGAATAAGGCCATCCCGCGTCCAATGAATCACCTGGGGTAAAAACTCAATCACTTCTAGGTGAGAGACGCGATCCGACTTCAATGCTTCATATGCGGTGTACCCCAATCCCAAACCGCCAACCAAGACACTCAACTCTCGGCCGCCGTGCATCCCCAAAGCATGCTCTGCCAATACGCGTTCGGAATCCGTATAAAGGCTGCTCATTAAGAACTCATGATTCAAGGTCACCTCGGTTACGACCGTTCCCGGCTGCGACAATAACTCGCGTCGCCGTAAAAACAGCAAGCCTAGGGGTGTTTCCTCGTAGGCCAGTATTTCGAGATTCAATTCAGACAAAGTGGCACCTTTTTTGGTTTAATATTTATCTCAGACGCAGCGAGCAAGCTCGCACCTCCTTGCAGACCTCGCTGCCTGCAAACCCTCTGGCAGAGTTGTAAGGTTCGCTCAATCACCGCTGCCCCTGATCTGAACGCCCGGTACCCATCGCTTATGACTGCGAACCCCACCGCATCTTTACTTTGGGTTTGTATTGTCTCACAATCGAGCCTGAAACTGTATCCCATCAACCGACCGGACCGCTTCCCCATGGAACTCACCACAATTGACTGGGCCATCATCATTGGGTATTTCGTTCTGACGATTGGCATCGGGCTCTATTTCACCCGCCGCGCTGGTAAAAACCTGACCGAGTTTTTTGTCTCCGGTCGAACGCTTCCCTGGTGGATTGCCGGAACCTCGATGGTTGCAACCACCTTTGCCGCAGACACGCCTCTGGCGGTTACTGGATTGGTAGTCAAAAACGGATTGGCCGGAAACTGGTTTTGGTGGGCGTTCGCCATGGGAGGCATGTTCACCGTTTTCGTATACGCCCGACTTTGGCGTCGTTCTGAAGTGATCACGGATGTCGAATTGATCAAACTGCGTTACTCCGGAACAGCAGCCTCGGGATTGAGGTATCTTCGCGCCGTCTACGTGGCCTTGATTGTTAACCCGATCATCATCGGCTGGGTCATTGGTGCGATGCTGACCATCCTTGAACAGACCATTTTTTTCAACGTCGGCAACGCCAATCTGGAAACGTTTTGGAACCAAGCTTCACTGTCATGGGTCACCATCATCGGCATGCTGGTTGTGGTTGGAATTTACTGCACTCTCTCGGGAATGTGGGGTGTGGCATTTTCCGATATCATCCAGTTCTCGCTGGCCATGTTTGGCTGTATCTGGCTAGCGATCGTCGCGGTTCAGGAAGTTGGAGGCGTTGAAATCCTACAACAAAAAGTGGAAGCAAACTTTGGCAACTCACAAGCGCTGAGCTACTTACCTGACTTCAGTAACGCCGATCCATGGATGCCGATTCATGTCTTTTTGATCATGCTCACAATGCAGTGGTGGGCAACGTGGTACCCAGGTTCAGAGCCAGGCGGGGGAGGCTATGTAGTGCAGCGAATGGCTTCCTGCAAAGACGAAAGAAACAGCGTCCTCGCAACACTCTGGTACCAGATCGCGCACTACTGTGTCCGCCCTTGGCCTTGGATCATGATCTCATTTGTCGCCTTAGCCCTGTACCCTCAACTACGCGAGAACTATCTAGCTGACAACGGTTATGACCCGGGCATTGGATTCCCAATGGTGATGCGAGAACTTTGTGGCCCCGGTTTAAGAGGATTAATGTTGGTCGCTTTTTTCGCGGCCTTCATGTCAACCATCAGCACCCAAATGAACTGGGGCGCCAGCTACCTAATACGCGATTTTGTCCAACCGTTGTTTCTAAAAAATGCCTCGGATCACAAATTAACACAATGCTCAAGGATCGTTTCCGTCGTGGTTTTGCTTACCGGCTTGACTGCTGGTTACCTGATGAAACAACGGGGCCTGAGTGTCGATGACGCTTGGAAAATGCTGGCGGCTCTGGGAGCCGGAACGGGCCTCGTATTCATGTTGCGATGGTTCTGGTGGAGGATTAATGCTTGGAGCGAGATCGCCGCCATGCTTGCCTCACTGTTTTTCTTTACCCTTTTGAATTGGTCTACCACGCAGAACTTATTGCTAGGTGACGTCACACTTAAATCAGAGGAAGTGATGGCAATCGTCGCTGGTCTGACGATCGCAACTTGGTTGTTAGCCACCTTTGTAACCCCCCCCGAATCGAGCGAAGTCCTCAGTAATTTTTATTGCAAAATCCGACCTGGTGGTCCTGGATGGAAGCCTGTGGCGCAACAGAATCCGAATGTTGACGTCGATAAAAATCTGGGAATCAGCATTCTCGGCGCCCTCTTTGCCGCGGGCATCGTCTATTCGATGATTCCCGCAATGGGATACCTCATTTTTGGCCAAATGACCGCCGCGATCACCTGTTTCGGGATTGCCGGGGCTTGTGCGATAGCGGTCGCTTTTATTCTTAAACGGGTTTTCTGAGGCCGTTAGAAACGCGATAAGGTGATTAGGATCCGCAAACAAGTTATTTCAAGCAACAGAATCAGGTACTTTTCAAGTGTCGACGAAAAGTTCAACCAACATTCTCCATGTTATTGCATCAGACGGTTGGCATTTGTTTTTTCCTCGTATCTCCCTAAAATCTCGAGCACGCCAAAAAATTATTTCTACATCCTGAAAAGATCTTTGGACAATCATGGCTGACCCAGGAAGAAGAGAATTCCTTAAAAAGACATCGGCTGGCATTATTTCTGGCGTCGCCGCCACCAACCAAACAACAGCCGACGCTGTTGTCCCACTCACCAAGCGGGAATTAGCTACCGATGTTTCTCAACGCCAGACTCCGCCGGATGACGGTAAAAAATACGGGTGGCTGATTGATACGCGTCGCTGCTTCGGATGTCATGGTTGTGAGGTTTCCTGCAAATCTGAAAACGACGTCCCTCTTGGAAATTATATTCGACAAACGATTTATAAAGATGTCGGTGACTTTCCAAAGGTTGCCAGAATGTTCCTACCCATGTCCTGTCAACACTGCGAGGACGCGCCGTGTCTTAAAGCCTGCCCGACTGGGGCCATCAGTAAAGGAGTGGGTGGCAGTGTATTGATCGACTATTCGGTATGCGACGGAAGCGGAGAATGCATCAACGCCTGTCCTTATGGCGCCATTTACATGGACCCGGTAGCGGACAAAGCAGTCAAATGCCACAACTGTCACCATCGACTTGAAAATGATATGGAACCCGCATGCGCATCAACTTGCCCTGCAGATGCAATCTATTTTGGCGACCTAAACGACCCGCAATCCAAGGTATCGAAAGCGATGGCCGAAGCTGACTCGGGGCAACTCCCCTTGGTCCAATTACGAGCAGATAAAGGGACCAAGCCTCGCATGTGGTTTGTGGGTCCAGCACCCGCTGAAATTGAAGAACGCGTGCCGGTTGAAGGCCAATCCTATTCACCTAAGGCTTACGATATTTTTAATTGGAAAGAGGGGGCGAATGAAGAGGGTAATTAATTTCTCAAGCATTTGATCGTTCGTTGACTCGCACAACCCATCGTCTTTTTTAACTATCCCATCGATCCCAAACATGATCCAAAGTTCTCAACCAACACGACGAAAATTTCTAAATCTCGGTGCGGCAGCGCTTTCATCCGTCGCCTTAGCGAAAACGCCAGCCTTTGGTCATTCACCGGCCCCTCTACCTAACAAACCGACTCAGCCAACCGAAGAAACGTTTCGAATGCCCGGCAACAACAACCTGCCAATACTAGGGGAAGACCGACCGTGGCCTGATCCGGAAAAGTATAAAGGTACTAAAACGATTCCTGGAATGTGCCAGCTGTGCAGTACGATCTGCGGGATCATCGGCCACGTGAAAGATGGCCGAGTCATAAAAATAGAGGGAAACCCGAACGATCCAAACAGTCGTGGGCGACTGTGCGCCAGGGGCCAGGCAGGTCTAAACCATCTCTACCATTCGGAACGACTGCTCTATCCTCTCAAGAGAATCGGGCAGCGTGGAGAAGGCAAATGGAAACGAATCAGTTGGGATCAAGCATTAGATGAAATTGCCCAACGCCTGAAAACCATTCGCGAATCGGGACACCCCGAAAATTTTGCCTTCCATCAAGGCCGACAGCGTTCCAAAGACGCACTCAAACGATTCCTCGACGCCTACGGCACGAAAACACAACTTTCCCATCGATCACTCTGTAGTGGCAATCGTCGCGCAGCCAATCTCAGCTATCTATGGGAGAGTGATTGGGATCTCAACGACGTCGAGCATTCCAAATATATTCTAAACTTTGGATCCAATGCCTTCGAAGCCCATCAAGGACACGTCCCTTTTGCCAATCGGATCCAAAACGGTCGATTCAAAAACGGCGCGAAAATGGTAACCTTTGATGTGCGACTGTCCAATACAGCAGGCAACAGCGATGAATGGTTCAGCCCCTTTCCGGGAACCGATGGAGCTGTAGCGCTCGCGATGTGTTATGTGATCCTTTACGAAGGCAAAGTCGACGCCGATTTCATCAATACCTGGACGACCTCGAGTGTTGGGGAACTCAAAGAACATTTAAAAGAATCAACACCTGAATGGGCTTCCCGAATCTCCGGGATCAATGCGGCTGACATTCGACGAATCGCGCTCGAATTTGCCGCGGCTGCCCCGGCCGCAACCACCATGTGCAACCGCGGATCCTCAGCCCACTTAAACGGATTTTATAACGATCGAGCGATCCAACTGCTAAACGCTTTGGTCGGCAGCGTGGGTAAAAAAGGGGGCTGGTGCTGGTCTCCATGGGGCGGCTTGGACCCGAATGTTAAAACACCTTCCATGCCACCCGGTGCAAAAACGTGGAATGTATTGGAAGATCCGCCGGAGTATCCACTGGCCAATGTATGGAGGCGAATGAAGGTTGGCGAAATCATCTACCTCTACCTGCTACAGGGGCGAGCCAAGCTGGATGCCTACATGACCTACAATCTTGACTCACCGATGACTTGGCCGGAAGAAAGCCTGACAAAAGAAGTCATGTGCAATGAAGAGTTGATTAAATTCCATGTTTGCATCAACCCTTTTTACAATGAAACCGCGCACTACGCCGACATCGTCTTGCCATGGACGACGTATATGGAGCGATGGGATCTGGACGCACGTGCCAGTTACAACCTGCGACCCTATGTTGGGCTTCGGACACCCATGGTGGAACCACTGGGAGAATCGAGAGACGTCCGCAGTTTCTTCCCTGAATTGGCAAAACGTATCGGTGGCGGCATGGAGGATTGGTATCAGGAAGATGTCGAGCAATACATGCAGCAATGGGCATCTAACGTACCGACCAACCCAATCACCGGTAAATCCGGTCTCGAACGTTTATTGGAAGAGGGCTGTTGGGAAGACACTCGTCGGGAACCTTTTTACGAGCCTCACCTGAAACCCCTGACACTTGAAGAGATGGCTGGGAGCATTACAGACGAAACGACCGGCATTATTTCACGTGATGGAATCGGAATCGGAATCGTCATCAATGGAAAACCAGTCCGTGGATTCAAAACACCCAGTCGAAAATTCGAAATCCGCAGCGTTTTTCTAAGCCAAACGGGTTTGAATCAAGACACCACAGAGCTGATTAAAAAATCAGGAATGATCAAGACCAAGCCGCGACCCGAACAACATCAGTCGCATGATTTGGCGATTGACGAAATGCCCATATGGCTACAACCCATTGAGCATCGCGACATTGCCGATGACCATCTGATCATGACCTCGTTCAAGTGGAATGTCCACAACCACGGCCGAACCATGAATCTCAAATGGTTGGCGGAAATTGTTCACAGTAATCCGGCCTGGCTCAATCCAAAAACCGCCGCCCAATTCGGACTTCAAGACGGCGACTGGATCGAGCTAACGGCCTATTTTTCAAAGATGCTCGAGACAGAAAGCCCTCATCTGAGATCCGATCATTACAAAACCGATGCGGAGGGTCGATTGATCGCAGGAACGCTTCGAGTCCCCGTTGTTACCATGCCGGGAATTCACCCAAGAGCGATCGCGATGAGCAACAGTTGTGGACACTGGCAATACACCAACGTCGCCAAAGCGAGGAAACAACCGTCGCCCCGGGATCGTGGGCACTTGGCGGGAGCCGATGGGGTTCGCTATAAGGACCCCGACTGGGAAAATAATATGTGGTGGCAAGACACTAGCGAGCAGGACACCACAAAATGGAAAAGGAATACTGGAAATGGGTGGAATCAAAACCAAATCATGCCCATCGCACCAGACCCCATCACAGGTCAGCAGGCATTTCACTCGACGGTTGTCAGCTTGAAGAAAATCTAATGGAGCTGACAGACCCGCCTGTACTTAACGAGACCGGATATCCCAATTCTTCCAAGGCTGAAAGTTTTTTTTACCGACGCCAAAAACGGGAATGCTATTTTCAGGTTGAAGCTTGCGATGGTTGACCAACCGACGGCTTAAGTCAGCAACCAGCTCGGGGTACTGATCCGCAACATTGACTGTTTCATGCGGATCTTTGCAGATTTCAAACAGAAACACTTTGTGTTTTTGGCCAATCGCATTTTGTCCAATATCAGGTCCCACCACTACCAGTTTCCAATCTGCGGTCCTCACCGCAATCGTCTCTTTTTCCGCACCCGCCTGACCGTGGTAAGAGTACCACTCGCGTTCCGGTAGCGTCGACGATCTGCCCTCTAAAAGTGAGCCTAACGATATACCGTCTAGGGCTTGGCCGCCCGTCCTATCGGCTTCCGGTGATAGACCAGCGCTCTCCAAAATCGTCGGAAAGATATCAATGTAACCCATCGTGTTTCGCAGCTTTCGCTGGCCTTGCCACTTCAATGGCCACCGCACACTCGCAACGACTCGAATGCCCCCTTCAAACGTCGTTAACTTACTTCCACGCAGCGGGAGGTTATTCCCCTTGAATTGCGATACACCACCATTATCACTAAAAATCCAAACTTGCGTGTTGTCTGATTCACCACTCCGTTCGATCGCTTCCAGAATCTTCCCGATCCCCTGATCCAACGACCAGATCATGGCCTTCAGCCGGTTGACTTGGGCGACGTTACCATCCTTTTGATAGCGGGCGATCGCTTCCTGGGGTGCCTGAAATGGAGAGTGCGGGGCGTTAAAGGGTACGTAACAAAAGTAGGGGTCAGTCTCCGCCGCCGACTCCTCGATAAAACGCACCGCCGCATCAGCAATCAAATCGGTTGAATAACCCTGCTTTTCTGAGGGCTGGTAACCTTCGTGCCAGTCCCGCTGTCCGTCGCGCGTCAGATCAAAATAGTCAATTGCACCATTGTAATGGCCCTCAAAATGAGTGAATCCTCGGGAAAGCGGATGCCACTTAATTTGATGATGCCCTAAATGCCATTTTCCAAAAACACCCCGTCGCTGGTAACCTGCGTTGGCCAGCACTTCTGGCAAACTCACCTCAGTTGTGGGTAACCCAAAATTACGCTGGGGAGGGATCACAGCGCGAGCCAAGCCAAATCGGATCGGGTATCGGCCGGTCAATAAGCCTGCTCGCGTCGGGGAACACATCGGGGCAACATAAAATTGATCAAGTTCTATTCCACTGGCAACGAATCGATCGAGACAGGGCGTTTCGGCAAAATCTGAATGGTAACTAACGGCTCCCCATCCCAAATCATCCGCCAAAATGACCACGACGTTGGGACGTTCAGCGCAGCTGCCGTGATCAGGAAAAGCCAGCAGCTTTTCACTCGGCAAGAACAGCCAGCAAAAGCACGCAAAAGCAAACCAAGCCACTTCGATTTTAAAAGGAAATAGCATCAACGTTCTCGCCCATGTAAATGCTGCCCCTTTCGAGCTGCCTTCAGAGCCCTCTCTGTATCTACATCAGCTCCTGGGTCTTGCTGTTCAAACATCCAATAATCAAGGGCATCACTCAGTCTGTTTTTCGTCTCAGCCAACTCAGGTTGCTTGACGACATTATCCATTTCGTAGGGTTGGCTTGCAGTCCGATAGAGTTGCTCGGGAGGGCGTCGCATGTATCGCTTCACCAACCGATAAACCTGCTTTTGTTCCAGCGGGTCGGCCCCCACCCAAGTGGCCCAGTATGGATTGTTCAACCTACCCCCTCCCATCAAGTGTTTCTCGACATATATTTCTTGGGACAACAGATTGCGGATATAACGGTGCTTGCCATCGGTTACGGAGCGAATCGCATACCGAGGGCCTTCCGGTAAATTATTGTGCATACCAAATGCAAAGTCTCGATGCCTGTCGGCCTGCCCTCTCAAAACAGAAGCAAAACTAGTGCCATCAAATGCATCGGATGGCTCGCCCCCTGCTAATTCAATTAATGTGGGTGTGATATCTGCATACTGTACTAACGCATCCGTTCGCTTTCCTTTTGGAATTTGGCCAGGCCAAGAGACCACCAACCCCGTATGAAGCCCGGTGTTCCAATTGGTCCATTTGCATCCGGGAAACTGTGACCCCTGTTCCGAGGTAAAAATCACGACCGTGTTATCTCGCGCCCCTGTTTGTTCTAAAACCTCGAGAATCTCTCCTACTTGCTGATCCATGTAGGTGATTTCTGCTAAGTAATTTGCAAAGTGTTGCCGCGTCGATTCGGTATCGGCAAGATTCGGTGGCAACTCCAATTCGCTAGGCGGGTATTGAGAGGCGTCTCCCATGGTCCAAGGTATATGCGGTTCGACGAGCGCAATGACCAAGCAAAATGGACTCCCATGCTTTTCTGGACTCATGTATTCACGAATCCCCTCAAGCGTGTGAGGGTTGGTTGGCTCCCGGACACAGTTGGAATCGAATCCGGCGACGGGATCAAAGGGAAATGCTTTTTTGGGCTTAACATGGACCTTACCCGCGATCCCGACTCGATACCCTAATGGTCTCAAATAGTGAGGGAGGCTCTGAGTGGTGGGCCGACTCGCTGAGTGGTTCCAAGCGCAGCCATTGGACATCGGGTATTGCCCAGTAAAAAGTTCCGCGCGACAGGGCTGACACATCGCAGAGGCTAAGTAAGCCTGGTTGAAAACAAGACTCCGCTGGGCGAGGGCATCAATGTTGGGAGTCTTAGCGTTTTGACCTCCGTAAATCGCGAGATCGTTATAAGTGCAATCGTCCGCCATAATGATCAAGACATTCGGTTGATCTAACGCGAGCGTTGTGGTGATCGGTAACAGCAATAACCCGAACAGAAACCAAACCAGCAATCGTACGACACTCATTTATCTATCCCAAAAGAAACCAACGACAACCGGTTGCTGAAACACCCCCAGTAACGCCACCCCTAGTTTAGACGATTCCCTAGCATTCAGCCCTCACTTATTACTCCATCCGGTGGCATTTTCCAGTAAACTGTTGGGCGGCAATCCCGTAAGCCAGGCCCTGTCGAGCCACCTTTGAGCGGACAGGCTCGCAAAAACAGTAACGAAAGTCTGACATGAATCTGATGTGGACCCTAGCAATATTAATGACCGCCTGCCCGGTCATTGCACAAACACCATCCGAAATTTTCCTACTGGATATCCGAACCGATCCAAAGGGTACTATTTCATTGACTCACCCCAAAAATATCAGCCAGCATCGGGGATATGACAACCAACCCTTTTTCCATCCATCGCAGCCTATTCTTTATTACTCGTCCTTTAATGACGACGGGCGGTCTGATTTACGTGGCTATAACTTAAACACGAAAGAAACAGAAGAAATCACCCGAACAAACGAACGAGAATATTCACCCACCATCACACCCGATGGCAAACACCTCTCCTGCATTATTCAGCGAGATGACGACTCACAGGATCTAGGCAAATACCCGCTGGCAGGAGGGCCTGCCGAAGTCTTGATTGATTCTCTCAAAATTGGATACCACGCTTGGATGAACCCAAATGAATTACTGCTGTTCGTCCTTGGCGAGTCAATGACCCTGCAAATTTACAACTTAAAAAAGGGAAGCCACCGAGTACTGGCCAGCAACATTGGTCGTTCACTACACCGCATCCCAAGCCAATCAAAAATGAGCTTCGTTCAAAAAACGGAGAGCGGGGATGATTGGACCATCAGGACCTATGATATGAATTCACAGCAAATTAAAACACTGATCCCCACCTTAAAGGGACGAGAAGACCTAACGTGGACGCCCGATGGAAGCCTATTAATGAGTGATGGAACGCAAATCTTTAGCTGGAACTTAAAAGAATCGACGCCTGCTTGGAAACCGATAGCGATGTCCTCCGCAAAGTTGACTGGAATAACGCGGTTAGCAGTCAGTCCCGACGGAAAAAAACTTGCTCTGGTGGCCGACGAATAAGGCTCGCTGAATTCGGTTGAAACCGCCTAGGGAGCTTTCGTTGTCGAGCTCTCCACCACGACCAACTCGTGATTTTGGACATCGTATTGATACACCCAATTACCGGGTAACACAGCCAATTCAATCTGATTGGCACGAATCACCTGCTCCATGAATTCAGCATGGTCTTTGGGATACCTACCCTTAGCGGCCTGGAAAAAATTCAATGCCTGTTGAACTTGAAGTTTCATCAGTCGCTCAACCGCTGGCTTGTACGCATTCATCGCACCGAGAGGGTTAAGCGGGCTGGTTGGCTTCATTTTGCCATCGCTGACTTTTGCCCCCGCAGCCGGATCATACTCGCCAATATCCTGCGTCGTTTGACCTATGATCCCCGTCGCGGTTGCTTCTCGTTTTGGCTCTTCTGGTTCCGCTGCAACACGCGGATCCTTACATCCAGTCAGAACACAAAATAGCAATGACGCCAATCCAATCATCTCGAAACGATTCATAATATTCACTTGATCAAACCTATGTTTCACAGCCGTTTCCGAGCCTGCCAAGATAACCGATCTCAGCGATTGTTTCACTGGCCGCAGCTAGACTTTTAAAATTCTGCACGAATTCTACCAAGATTGGGAATTATCCCATTCGAAAGTTATGCATGTAGAGATCCAGTAATTCTTGACTGTCTTGCATCGAGAAATAAAAGGGGTCCGTTCGGATCCCAATTTTTAAAAGTCGTTTATAGGTGAAGATACCAACAGCCAATCGTGTCTTATCTCGCAATGGAGAAACCGCTGTCATATCATCCAGCCGAAGGTTTCCGCATTGCACTACTCCTTTTTCGCGAGGCAGATCTGCCTGAAACCTACGCGACTGGTCACCCGTATTAGAAAAAATGGCGGTCGCCAAACAATCATTACTAGCATAGCTGGTTTCCGCGTCCCGCAAATCAACCGGGGACTGCACTAGTAGTCGCATAAAAGGCGATTTGAGCCGCGAGTGCTTAACTCGAATCGCCTCCTCTCGCAAAAACGTAGACAATCCTTCCCGATCTTTAATCTGTTGATTACTCCGCCGAATAAAAGAACAGGTGACAACATTGATTGCAGAAAATGGGGGGTGTTCTGACTGTCTTAAATCAAGCGGCATGTTGATACAAATATCACCGGCCGGATTCTGTTGATTAGCTTCATTCCAATCCGCAAGAGTCACCAGCAACGTTTTTAGCAATCGGTCATTTACCGTTTGGCCATCGTCTTGAGCTTTTAATCGCAGTTCCCGATACTCGGCCTTGTCAAAAGTATGTGACAAAAACCTCGGAAATTGAAAACGTTTCCCGGTCGGCTGACTCGAGTCTTTTTTAGGCGCCAGCGGCTGAGCGGTATCGTGCGATAATTTTTCGCCATCTTTTTCGACTAGCAACTCTCGACTGACATTGGCGTTCAAACGCTTTCGCAAATCTTGGGGATCGATTTCTGGCAATGGAGCGACGTCGGCTCCCAAGGATTTGGCATAGTACCAAAACAGATCCCCGAAAAACTGATAGGCTCCAATGCCGTCCGTTGCGGTATGGTGGAAAGCGGCAACAATCACCGCCTGCTCCTGATTGTTTCGTCCCCAAATCCGCACACCAATTTCTTCCCGAAGGTTGATATAGGCTCCAGCTCCATTCACGTAGATCGGTTCATGCAAATCAGCCCATTCAATCTGGTTGTTGTAGCCTTCAGCATGCACCCAACAATCACGATTCGATTTGGCCGGGCGAATGACCGATCGTAACATCGGGTGCCGCAACAAAGCTTGGTCAAATGCGGACTGAAATGCCTGGCGATCGATTTCGCCTGTCAGTTTGTATTCCATCACAAACGTCATCGGATAATTCGGAGAATCATCGACAAACATGTAAGACTCGAAAGGAGTCATGTGGAGAGGGAATACATCACGTTTTGTCGTAACAATCACTTAGACGTTTAACCTGAAATAAATAATTGGCTCAGATACAGGGAGATTTTCCAAAGAGGATCAATCGCGTTTCCTCACCCTCTTTTTTTACCTGATTTTAAGGATGGCCGGCAACATCAGCCCAACAATTCCAAAAGGAATTCCTCACCCCTACGATTTTGTCACAATTCTTCAAACTTCCCACGATAGTTTGAACCTCCGCCACGCCAAGCACCGCTTTTTGCCCACAAAATCGCTCGGTTGCAACGGTTGGTCGGCAAACCAGAGTGAAATGCGAACTACACCGACTGGGAATCCCACAAAGCTGCGTCAACGGAAATCCAGAGTTAAAGGCAAACTGGAAACCAGTTGAGATGTTTTGTCGCAAACAGGACCATTTCCATAACATCCCCTGCCAACTGTAGAATGAGACGGATCGAGGACAAACTTTTTCCCTTGCCATACGAACCTGGCCGTCTTTAAACTACGAAATCTTTCATTTGCCATTTGATAATGAGTAACCATCATTTGAACACGAACATAAACATTGAGCCCAATGACTGCTTGCAATTGGCCGCCGTCTACGAACTACTCAGCTGCCTCTGGCTCGAGGAGCTCAACGCGGAGCGTCTTGAGGCATTGGGCAGTAGCGAGCTACGTCAGGCGATCGAATCCCTAGGAGGATCGGTGCCAGCAGAGGCAAACGCCGAGATGGTCGAGACATTGGCGATTGACTACTGCCAATTATTCATTGGCCCCAAGGATCAACTGGCACCAATACAATCGGTCTACAAATCCGGACAATTTCAATCACCCACCGCGGCATCCTGTAATCGATTCTACGAAATGGTATCGGGATACGAATTAAAATCGACCTTTCCAGACCATTTAGGAGTGCAGCTAGGGTTTATGTCGTTCGTTCTCAATCAAGCCGCCCATTCCGAATCGCGCGAAGCCTATCTGGAAATCGGAACGCAGTTTTACGACAAGCACCTCGGATGGACTGCTGACTACCTCAATGCGGTCGAGGAAAAAGCGACTACCGATTTTTACCGCGGATTGGCGATCATCACACGAGTTTTTTTAAAAGAGGATTTTCATGAAACTAAGTAACATCCCCAATTGGAACTTTAAGGTTTGGATCTTGCTTTGGACATGTGTCCTTTTCCAGCTTTCTGGTGTGAGCACAGCCCAAACTCGCCAATTCGAATTCACCTATGCAGCAACGATCGAAAGCATTCCCCAAGACTCTAATTTGAGAGTCTGGCTCCCCGTAGCGAAAACTTCAGAATTCCAAACCGTCCCAAGCATGGAAATTAAAATACCGGCCAATTATGAAATCAATCGAGATCAAAAATACGGCAACGAGATTTTGTATTTTGAAATTGACAACTGCCAATCTCAAGATCTTTCTTTTGAGATCCAATTCAAAGTGAATCGGAACAAAGCCAGCACAACGGGCAAAAACCCTCTTCTAAACAGCGAGGGCAAAAAGAAATTCTTGGAGGCCAATCGCCTCGTGCCAATTGACGGAGTCCCCCTTAAATTACTTGATGGCCAAAACTTCTCGGCAAACAATTTGGATTCTGCTCGTTTAATTTACGACGTTGTAGAAAATCACATGAAGTATGACAAAACTGAACCGGGATACGGTAATGGTGACGTTTTGTGGGCCTGTGACAGTCAAACGGGCAACTGCACCGACTTCCATAGCCTTTTCATTTCACTAGCCCGCAGTCGTCAGATACCGGCTCGATTTGAAATTGGATTCCCAATTCCTGCCGATTCACAATCAGGTCCAGTCAAGGGCTACCATTGTTGGGCTTGGTTTTTGAATGACGCCAACCAATGGGTACCCGTCGACATTTCAGAAGCCGATAAACACCCAGAAATGAAGGATTTTTATTTCGGTAATTTAACGGCCGACCGAATCGCATTCTCAAACGGGCGAGATATAGAACTGGTTCCCAAGAACCAAAGTGGGCCCAAAAACTTCTTTGTCTATCCACATGTGGAAATAGACGGCAAACAGATGGCCAAAGACCAAATCAAGTTAAATTTTCGTTTTCGTGATATCGCTAACAAATAACGGTAGACCTGCGAGTGCCGAAACAAAGACAAAAAAACCGCCGGCAATTACCGGCGGTCTTCTTTTTTTAGAACGTTAAAAGCCGTTTTAGACAACCATGTCTTTGAGGCCTTTGAGTGGGCGAACTTTCACCTGACGACTTGCAGGTCGTGGCTTGGCCCAAACCATTTCGCCTGTTCCTGGATTCCGAACTTCGCGTTTTGGCAACGCAGGACGGTCTTTGACAACAACTTTGCATAAACCAGGGATCGTGAACTGGCCGGGGCTACCCTTTTGACCAATGTTCTTTTCGATTTCCCCAGTCAAAGCTTCAAATACCGCAGCGATTTCCTTTTTGGTCAGCCCGGTAGCTTCCGCGATGTTGTTCATGATTTCAGACTTTGTAGGTGGTTTTGGGCCTTTTGCAGTGGCCATATGTGATGTCCTCCTTGGATATCGGTATTACGAAAAACACGGTTTCGGTCGCTAAAACGCGAATATTTGAGCGATTCAAGGCGATTTATCAACTAGTTTGAAGGCTAAAACTCGGGAAAAGCCGCATTTTTTCGGTAAAAACCCTAATTTATTCAAAAAACAGGCCTCATATGGCCGTTTTCGGGCCCCATTTCATTCAGCTCGAAGGTCTCGGGACCTACGGCTGCCCCCCCTTTCCCACCCGATTTCGGATTGCTCATTCCAATAATACTGGGTCGAATTAAGGTAATGGTCAGCTGCCTTCAATTAGGAAAATAGAAATTTTGGCTCACGTCGCTTTATCGACCTCTCGCTTCACCGAAGGATTTAAAAACCCATCAATTTGCTGCATTGCAGTGAGATTTTTTTTCTTGGTCAGCGTGGTCAGTCCGTCGACAAGTCATGCTCTTCAAGCGGAAAACCCTCTCCGTTTACAAAAGCAGATGACGGAACAAATCCTGCCTTTAATGGATTCGTATTGTGCCGATTGCCATACGGGTGCCGATGCCGAAGGCGGATTGGATCTAGAACGATACCAACTTCTAAAAGACTTGCTGGCAGATACCAAGCGATGGCAGCGACTAAAGGATCGCGTACGCAGAGGGCAGATGCCCCCCCCTGACTCGGAGCCTTTACCGGAACAAGAAAAAGAACGCTTACTCAACTGGATCGATGCTAGTCTTAATTCGCTGGATTGCACCGAAGCCAATCCTGGAAACGTGACAATCCGCAGGCTTAATCGTGTCGAATATCGAAATACTATTAAGTCGCTGACAGGAGTCGATTACCCAGAAGCACTCGCATTTCCAGGTGATGACGTGGGCTACAGCTTCGATAATATTGCAGACGTTCTATCACTTCCCCCTTTGTTAATGGAGCGGTACCTCGACGCAGCAGAGAAAATCACCCAACAAGCCATTATTGATCCAAAAGAAATTCTCATGGACACCCAGTTTCCTGCTGACGATTTCACCTCACGCGACAAAGGGGTAATCGATCGCAAGGGGACCAAGGTATTCTTCAGAGAAGGCACCATGTCCAAGTCTATTGCCTTGCCAACTGCGGGGCGTTACGAGGTATGGGTGAACGCATCGCAAAGATCTAACGAAGGACGCGAGGCCACTTTAAATTTCGTCAAAGACGGAACTTCGTTAGGGACCGTTCCATTAAAAACGGGCCGCGAAAATCCGTTTAAATACCGTTTTACCTTCACCACAAAAACCACCAGCCCTCGTCGATTCAGAATTGGAGTGATCGGCAAGGAAACGGACGAAGAAAAACCTTTAAGCAGTTCGAATCGGGTGACCATTTCAAATGTGGCGATTCGCGGCCCCATTGAAGTGGACGGCTCTGACAAACTTCTCGCTTACGATGCAACTGACCGAGACCATGAGGAAAAACGTAAAATGGCCCAGTTGTTTCTAAACGGGTTTGCAGAACGCGCATTTCGGCGACCCGTCGATCCCGAACAACAGCAACGGTTGCTCCAACTTTACGACCGCTCTTATGAAAGTGATCCATCATTCACGCGGGCCGTGCGGACCGTGTGTCAGGCTATTCTGGTGACACCCCAGTTCCTATTTCGAATCGAGCGTCCCGTTATTTCCGACAAAAGCCGCGCTTTGGATGACTACGAATTGGCAACCTCACTTTCCTATTTCTTGTGGAGTGACATGCCGGACTCCGAGTTATTTGAACTGGCGGAAAAGGGTGAGCTCAAGCGGCCTAAGGTGATGCAGCAGCAGGTGCAACGAATGCTTAACGACGATCGAGCCAAAGCTTTGCTCGACAACTTCGGTCTGCAATGGCTGCAATTACGGTCATTAAAAGACTCCGAGCCAGACCCCAATTTATTCCCGCAGATCAGTCGGCAGCTACTCCGAGACATGAATCAAGAAACGCGTTTACTATTTCAGGATATTTTGCGCCGCGACGCGAGCTTATTGGAATTGTTGGATGCCGACTTTACTTACTTGAATAAACGACTTGCACAGCATTATGGAATTCCGATTGAGGCAACTATTTCAGGATTTCAACGAGTCGAATTGACTCCGCTAAGTCGTTTCGGTGGGTTGCTGACTCACGCGAGCGTGTTGACGCTGACCTCAAATCCAAATCGGACATCGCCGGTAAAGCGAGGTAAATGGATTATGGAAACGCTCTTGGGACGAGCGGGCCCGCCGCCGGCCCCCCCCGGCCGCCCCGGGGCCGAGCCAAAAGAGTTAACGGGAACACTTCGCCAGCGACTAGAGCAACATCGAGCCGATCCCAATTGTGCTTCCTGTCACGAAACAATGGACGCCTTCGGGTTCGCCTTGGAAAACTTTGATGCCGTCGGCAGGTGGCGAGATCAGGACGAGGGGCTGCCGATTGATTCCGGTACGCAGCTACCTGACGGCACGAAAATTAAAGGGATCACAGGCCTTCGAGACGCCCTGACCAACCAATTGAAACGAGAGTTTATAGCATGCCTCACTGAAAAAATGCTAATTTATGCACTCGGCCGAGGTCTTGAGTACTACGATCAGTGTGCGATCGACGAGATCGTTGATAAACTGGAAAGAGAAAACTACCGCTTTTCGGCTCTTGTCTTGGCAGTCACAGAAAGCCAGCCATTCAAAACTCGTCGCGGTCAGTCTGCCCCCACCAACGAGTAAACACAATATCGATCGATGAGATTAGGGATAAAAGCCATGCAGCGACAAATATCGAGAAGGACGGTCCTTAGAGGTCTCGGCACCGCCGTCGCCCTTCCATGGCTTGAGAAACTCGCACCCGCACCCGTCACCCGAGGTTCCGGTTCCCTTACTGGTGCACCAATCCGAATGGCTTACTTATATGTTCCCAATGGAATGCATATGCCCGATTGGCAGCCCGAAGGAGATAGTGAAACGGATTATAAAATTCCGGGCATCCTGCAACCCGTTGCTCGGCATCGCAATCAAATGAACCTACTCAGCGGTCTGGCACTAGACGGTGCCAATGCCCACGGTGATGGCGGAGGCGACCATGCGCGAAGTGTTGCCTCGTTTCTCACCGGAGCGCATCCTCGAAAAACCGATGGCAAGAATATCGCCAATGGAATCTCCGTGGATCAAGTCGCGGCAAAACAAATTGGTCATTTAACACGTTTTCCATCTCTGGAGCTGGGCACCGAAGAGAGCTCTCAGGCGGGGCGTTGCGATTCGGGGTACAGCTGTCTTTACACTTCGAATATGTCTTGGCGCACCAGTAACAGCCCGCTGGCTAAAGAAGTCGACCCGGCCGCAGTTTTCAACCGGTTATTTGGTGGCCCAAACAAACAAGAGACCCGAGCCGCCCAAAACCGTCGTGACAAAACGCGACAAAGTATCCTAGATTTCATCAAGGAAGATGCCAAGCAACTAGAAAGGCAGCTGGGGGTATTTGATCGACGAAAAATGGATGAATACTTGTTCGCTATTCGAAACATCGAACGTCGTATTGCCTCCAGCCAAAAGTTAATGGAACGTGAAACGAAAGTCCCCGACTTCCCCCGTCCCAAAGGCGTCCCTGTCGAATACGAAGAACATATCAAATTATTGTTCGATATGATGGTGTTAGCTTTCCAAACAGATTCAACTCGCGTGATTTCTTTCATGTATACCAACGCGGGTTCCAATCGCAGCTATCGCAATTTGGGAATATCCGACGGCCACCATCACTTATCACACCACGGTGGCTCCGAAGATAAACAAAACAAGATCAGTCAAATCAACCAATACCATGTCAAATTGCTGGGCTACCTATTAGACCGATTGGAACGCGTTGACGAAGGGGGCACGTCCCTGTTAGACAACTCCATGCTGGTATACGGCAGCGGAATTGCTGACGGCAATTCGCATCGCCACTCAAATTTACCAATCGCCATGTTTGGCAAAGGAGGCGGCACCATCAAAACGGGTCGCCATATCCGATCAAAGCCTGGAACGCCACTCACAAACCTCTATTGTTCCATGCTTGAGCGAGTCGGTGCAAAAGTGGAATCGTTTTCAGACAGTAGCGGTCGAATTGACCAAATTGGTGGTTAAAATGTCTGCTGACATTGCGGAACAAGATGCACGGTGGATGCGACGCGCGATCGAACTATCCGCACGGGGCCGCGGTTCTGTTGAACCCAATCCAATGGTCGGCTGCGTCATCGTTCAAAATGGTGAGGTCATCGGTGAAGGCTGGCATCAAGAATTCGGTGGTGCCCACGCAGAGGTAAACGCTTTGCAACAGTGTTCGGTGGCAACCGATGGCGCTACGGCTTACGTCACGCTGGAGCCGTGCTGCCACCACGGCAAAACGCCACCCTGTACGGAGGCCCTGATTCGGGCGGGTATTACCCGCGTCGTGATTGCTCACCCCGACCCCTTCTCAGAAGTCTCGGGCAATGGAATCGTTGCCCTGCGAAATGCTGGAATCGAAATCGAAATGGGTGTCTTGAAGCAAGAAGCCAGCAGTGCCCTCTCACCCTACCTCTATCGAATCCGCGAAGGTTTGCCCTGGTTGATTGCCAAGTGGGCCATGACACTCGACGGGCGAATCGCGACCAAAACGGGTGATAGTCAGTGGATCTCTAACGAGCATTCAAGGGCCAAGACCCACCTAATCCGCGGGCAAGTTGATGGTGTCATGGTAGGAATAGGAACCGCCTTAGCAGATGACCCTTTTCTGACGCCTCGTCCTTCGGGCCCTCGAATCGCCAGCAGGATTGTGATTGATTCAAAAGCTCGACTTCCTCTCGATTGCAAGTTGGTTCAAACCGCCTCAGAATACCCTTGCCTGATTGCGGTCGGTCCTGAAGCGGATCCCTCTCGGTGTGAAAAACTGGCAGCTAGGGGCTGCCAAGTTTGGCAGGGAAAAGCACTCGATCCTCAAAAACGCCTCAAGGATTTTTTAAAGGAACTTGCATCTGATGGAATGACCAACCTGTTGGTGGAAGGGGGTGGGGCCCTTCTGGGCAGCTTGTTTGATTCTCAACTGATCTGTGAAGCCCATGTCTTCATCGCCCCAAAGATTATCGGAGGCGATCATGCAATCGCTCCTATCGGTGGAATCGGCATAAACCAACTAAGTGATTCTCAGGTGTTTTCGGAAACTCAAATCGACGTCTTGGACGGCGACATTCACTTTTCGGGACGTTTGATGCGTTAGGCAGCAGCGAATCTTCCATGAAGACATGGTAAATTCCTCCCTTTTTGAGGCACCTGCCCATCGGCATCTATATCACCAAACAACTTCCCGGCTGAGACGACTCGACACCCACCTTTCTCATTCAACGATTTGGCATGTTTCACGGGTAACCATCGGCATCTGAACCGCAAAGTCGTAGTACAATGAGAGTTGCTAAGACGTAATCTCTTCCTTCATTCCGCCAAATTTTTGATGCGAACCTTCACATTCACTTCGCTAACTTGCCTCGTTGTAATGACCCTTCCGCTAACGCACCAAAATCTGAGCGGCCAGGAAGGTGGACCCGCTGAGCCGGCCACTATCGTCGCCGCTAAAGTAGTTAAAGTAAAACGCTCAAGCCAACAAACATTTATTGGGACCGTACAGCCGATTCGTAAATCGATGGTAGGCACCGCCGTTGCTGGGCGAGTTGTATCGGTGTTGATCGATGCGGGGGATCCCGTAAAAATCGGCAGCCAAACAAATGCTCCCAACGAATTGCCAGGTCAACCGTTAATTCAGCTTCGAACGGAAACCTTGAAAATCGAAATGGGTGCGGCAAAAATCCAGCTGCAAATCGCGCAGGACACACTCACCGAACTCTTAACCAAATTGCCCACCGATCTTGAATTGGCTCAGGCAAAGGCCTCTGAGACTTCTGCGATGTACCGTAATGCCGAGGCAGAGTTTCGCCGAGTTGAGAAGATGAAAGACTCCATATCTGGATTGGAACTGGATCAAGCCCGGCTGAAGTACCAAATCAACCGACAGTTATCCACGGCGGCAGCGATCGCTTTGAAACAATTCGAGGCCACTAAGAATATACGGATCTCGCAAGCGAAATCGGGAGTCGCCGCCGCTGAGCAGGAATTATTGAGGCTGAGTAACCTGCAAGAAAAATACACCATTCGTGCTCCGTTCGATGGATTTGTAACGCAAAAACTGACAGAGGTTGGTGACTGGGCTGCAGCCGGACAATCACTGGTCGAAGTGGTGCAATTAAATCCAATCGATATCGTTATCAACGTGCCTCAGTCGCAAATTTACCGGTTGCAACAATCGATGGCCGCCGGAATTGATGCGGCTGAGGTAAGCATTGATGGTGTTGACAATTCCTTTACGGGAAAGATTGATCGAATTGTTCCTCGAGCGGATTTGAAATCGAGAACTTTCCCCGTCCGAATTCGGATCGAAAATCAAAAGCTAGGCAAAACTTACGTAATCCAACCAGGGATGTTAGGGCGGACCGTTCTTGGATTGGGTAAAGAAATTGAAATGTTAATGGTCAAAAAAGACGCTCTTGTTCTTGGCACCGTCAACCCAGTGTTATGGGTGGTTGACCCCCAAACGACTCCGCTAAAGGTCTCTCGAGTTTCGGTTAAGACCGGAGAAACGATCGGTGAATGGATCCAAGTCATTGGCAATTTATCTGAAAACGACATCGTCGTTTTGCAAGGAAACGAGCGACTTCGCGCGGGCCAATCAGTGACCATCACAAAAATGGAAACGGATTCCGTCCCGAAAAAATAAAACTAATAAAACCTTGAGCTCCGCAACTAACGCACTTCCAACGAAAACCACCCTTCATCCCATTCGCATCAAGTTAAAACGTGCATCCTACTACCTGGTTTATCGAGAACCCCGTCAAAGTGGCCGTTGGCATCATTCTTTTGATGATGTTCGGCTTGCTTGCCATGGTCAACATGCCCATGCAGATGTCCCCGGACGTGGAGCGGCCCCGGATTTCCGTCAGGACCCGTTGGCCAGGAGCCAGCCCTCAAGAGATCGAGAAAGAAATTGTCAATGAGCAGGAAGAGCAATTAAAAAGTGTTGAAGGCATTACCAAAATGTCCTCCGAGTGCTCTGACTCCAATGGTGAGATCAATCTCGAATTTTTGGTTGGCACCAACATGCAAGAGGCCGTTTTAAAAGTAAACAGCCAGCTTCAGCAAGTCCGCGAATACCCACTAGATGCAAGCAAGCCTGTCATTCGAACCAGCAGTTCTTCCGACCGACCAATCGCTTGGTTTATCCTTAGCGCCCGTCCGCCATCCCGAGAAGACATTTTAGCCTTTTCATTGGAACACCCCGATCTGCGGGATCCTTTACAAAACGTACTGAATGCTCCCAATGCTGGTTTACTGACGTTTCGATTGCGAGAGCTAGCAGAGGCCTATCCTGAGTGCTCGGCTTTACTGCCGCCGGAAATCAGTGTGCCAGAGTATCGCAAATTTGCCGAAGACATGATCGAATCTCAATTCGAACGCGTTGCGGGTATCGCTGATGCACAAGTCCGAGGGGGCGAAATTCGCCAATTACAAGTTTTAGTCGACTCCAACCAACTGGCTGCAAGAAGCCTGACCATCGACGATTTGCGGCAGGCTTTACTTCAAGACAACACGGATGTTTCGGCAGGTGATTTCTGGGAAGGCAAACGTCGCTACGTCGTCCGAACCTTGGGACAATACCGTAGTTTGGAGCAAGTTGAGAATCAAATCATCACCAGCCAAGCGGGGCAACCAATTTACGTCCGCGATGTTGCTGAAGTCCGAATTGGTTACCAAAAACCAACGGGATTCGTCCGTCGTTTCGGTACCACTAATCTATCAGTGAATTGCTCTCGGGACTCTGGAGCGAATGTCATTGAAGTAATGGAACAATTAAAAAAAGAGGCCGAGAGATTAAACAGCGGGATTTTAGCTAGGAATAATTTGATTCTGACCCAAGTCTATGATGAAACCGTCTATATCAAGTCTGCAGTGGGACTGGTACAGCAAAACATTATCTTAGGCGGTGCCCTGACGGTCATCGTTTTAATGCTATTCCTGCATCTCAATACACAAGCCATCATTTTCGTGCCGCTTCTTGCTGCAACCGCCTTGGCAGCCGTATTTTTGCAGCCTTGGTTTTTCCTTGGCACCATTGCGCTGATCTTGATGGCAGGCTTCTGGTTCGCCAGAGGAACACTGGTCGTGGCCATCGCAATCCCGACCAGTATTGTCGGCACCTTCATGATACTCAGTGGTCTTGATCGCTCATTAAACGTCATAAGCCTTGCCGGTTTGGCATTCGCGGTCGGCATGTTGGTAGACAACGCGGTCGTTGTTCTAGAAAACATCTTTCGGTATTACCAAATGGGCTACAAGCCCGCCATAGCCGCCCGGATGGCTGTATCGGAAGTCTGGGGTGCCGTATTAGCCAGCACTTTGACAACGCTGGCAGTATTCCTGCCAGTCATTTTTCTGCAAGGTGAGGCCGGACAATTATTTGCCGACATCGCATTGGCCATCAGCGCCGCGGTCGGTCTGTCGCTACTGGTATCTGTCATTGTGATACCAACGGCATCCGCTCGAATGTTACAAGGCCAACTGCGTGAATCCTCGCGCCGCCCGGGGTTCATTCAAAAAGCACTGGTTCGGTTTGGCAACGGATTCACCAAATTGATTTTGAATACCAACCGTTTTATTCAAGGCAGCTGGGTCCGAAGAACCCTTGTCGTGGCCTCTATTTTGACAGGTGCGATTGCAGTCGCCTTTTGGTTCATGCCAAAAGTAGAATACCTCCCCAGTGGAAACCGCAATCTCATTATCTGCAGTGTCCTGCCACCGCCCGGTTATAATATCCAAGAATTGGCGAAAATGGGTGAGGCCGTGGAAAGGGAACTTCGCCCTTACTGGGATGTCAATCCGGATCTCGAAGACACCTCGAAACTTGCTTACCCAACGATTGCCGACTTCTTTTACGTGGCAAGGGGGCAGAGCGTTTTCATCGGCCTAAGGGCCCATGATCCGTTCCAGGCTCGCAAGTTAATTGATCTGATTCGCGATAAATTTCAGAGCCGCTTTCCCGGTTCCATTGTCGTCGCCTATCAAACGAGTATCTTTGGGCGCGGACTTTCGGGCGGTCGCAACATCGACGTCGAAATCACGGGTCCGGAGCTGGAGCGGTTGGTCATGATTGGCGGGGACATGATGTCCCAAATCAAATCGACCTTTCCCGAAGACACTCAAGCCAAACCCGAACCCAGTCTCGATTTAGCAAGCCCGGAACTGCATGTCACACTAAAAGCAGAGCAGGCCAATGCATCGGGAATCACAAATCGCGAACTGGGCTACGCGATCAATGCAATGGTGGATGGTGCCTACGCCGCGGACTATTTCATCGGGGGAGAAAAAATCGACCTCGTGATCATGTCGAACGAAGACTTCTTGGCCAACTCACAAGACATCGAATCGAATCATATTGCCACTCGCGAATCGACTCAACCGGTGCGACTCGATACCATTGCTAACGTCTCCATCAGCAGTGGACCGGAGCAAGTCAATCATCGAGAACGCGAGCGAGCCATCACTATTTCGATCTCGCCTCCACCCGAACTATCGCTTGAAGACGCCATCAACATGATCAATGGTCAAATCATCGCACCTCTGGAAGACCAAGGGGTTTTAGGGGCCGAATACAAAGTGAACCTCAGCGGAACCGCCGACAAACTCGCAGAGACTTGGACTGCGTTAAAGTGGAACTTGCTATTGGCGGTCTTGATCACGTACTTACTCATGGCGGCATTGTTTGAATCTTGGATTTACCCTTTCATCATTATCCTAGCAGTACCAATGGGGGCCGTAGGCGGAATCCTAGGCCTCCACCTATTAGGTTATTTTCTACATTTAAGAGGGGAGCCCATACAGAACCTAGATGTCCTTACCATGTTAGGCTTCATTATTTTAATCGGAACCGTGGTGAACAATGCAATCTTGCTGGTCCATCAAACCCTCAATTTCATGGAGGAAGGCAAGAACTCTTCGGAGGCGATTCTGCAAAGTATACAAACCCGAATCCGCCCAATCTTCATGACGACCACGACAACCGTATTTGGACTGTCTCCGTTGGTCTTCTTCCCCGGAGCCGGCAGCGAACTTTACCGAGGTCTAGGCAGTGTCGTTTTGGGAGGGCTGCTGCTGTCTACGCTCTTCACGTTAATCTTGATCCCCACGCTGCTAAGCATCATGATCGACACCAAAACAAGTCTCGCGAAATGGTCTCGCACCGGTCGGAACAAAACCGGTTCCTCATCAGAATCGGATTTGAATGAAGTTTCCACGGCTCCTCCGAATCCCCCATTGGATTGAGCCAACCTTCCATTTCAACTCATAAGACTCGCAAACGTCGCGAATCAGCTCGACGCTTCAGAGTTACAGTCTTTAGACTTGGCTTTCCCAATCCCTGCTCATGCGGTACCCTGAGAGTTGCCCCATTCGCGAAGACTGCCCTCGGTCAACGGAAGCGATAGCCGGCTTGAACTCAAGGCTCCGATCATTTTCAGAACCTGGTACCTTGCGCGACTCATCCCATGACAAATCTCTTGGCCGCCCGACCAGCGTTCCTGCTTGGCGCATTGGTTTGCAACGATTTTTTTTCAATCCTTGGGTGGAAATCCTAGTTGGTGTTCTGGTTCTCTTAAGTGTTACCCTAACGCTACTTGAACTGTGGCTCGAATCCAAACTGAATGGAGCCCAAACCACAATCCAATCAGCTTTCGGGCAATTGTCCGATCTTGATCTGAATCGGTTGATGTGGTGCAACGGCGCCATCACCCTGATTTTCACCATCGAGCTGACAACCCGTTTTATTGCTGCAAATTCCAAAACGGGGTTTTTCAGAGAGTTTTGGATTGACATTCTGGCGACCATCCCACTGTTCGGGTTGTACCCAGGGTTTCGCGCGCTGCGGCTGTTAAGGCTCTTTCGACTGGTCCGGCTGATGGGTGTCATGACACGCCTCTCGGCTCACTTCCCCTACGTAATTAGACACGGTTTTATCGAGTTCGTGCGAATCTGCGGCCTTTTATTTGTGGCGGTCCTTTTTGGCACGATTGCAATCATGTACGTAGAGCAACATCCCGCAGTTGTTGCCACGCCCCAAACCCAAATGGCACCCGCCGACACGGTCAGCTCATCCGCTGAACCTGAATTTGACATGGACGATTCGTTTTGGTTTAGTCTGTATACATTGTTTGCTGGTGAACCCATTCCGAGCACGCCAAAAACTCTGCTTGGTAAAGTAGTCACTGTTTTCCTAATGTTCATGGGACTTACGATTTTTGCAATTTTCGCAGGGACTGTTTCTGCATTCATGGTAGACCGATTAAGAGTGGAGGGCAGAGTTGTGCAATGGGATGAATTGCGGGACCACATCATCATCTGTGGTTGGACCCCGAAAACCGATATTATCATTCGTGAATACCGGCACAGTAAGGCGACCAAATCAATACCGATTGTTATCATCACGGAAGTTGAAGCCGAAAAATACCAAACTCAAAGCCGGAAAATACCGAACATCTTTTTTGTAAAAGATGACTTCACAAAAGTCACGGCATTGAAAAAAGCCGGCATTGAACGCGCCAGAACTTGCCTGGTGTTAGCCGACACAACCGGTGGACGTAGTGAACAGGACGCCGACGCGAGGACTATCCTCGCCGCTCTTACGGTTGAGAAAATCAACCAGGATGTTTACACCTGCGCGGAGTTACTAAATCGCAGTTATGCGACCCATCTCGAGTTGGGTAAGGTCAATGAGTATGTGATCAGCGGTGAGCACGGAGCCTATATGATCGCCCAAGCGGGAATGCATCGTGGCTTGATCGACGTTTTGGGAGAACTGCTTTCTTACGAGCGCGGTAATGAGTTTTTTCGATCCGCAATTCCGGAGTCTTGGGTCGGACTGCAATTCGACAAAAAACTATCAGAGCTTAAACAGAATCAAAATGCGATTTTAGTTGCCGTTCATACGGCTCAGGGTGAAGGACACGTGAATCCAGAAAATTACGAATTCCAGCCTGGCGACGAAGTCGTCGCCATCAGTAAAGGTAATTTAAAGCTAACCTAAAAACCACGTGTCAATCAGCCCAACGAAAAAGCCTTAAAACAAACCCTGCGGGGGGGCGAAATCTCCCTTTCCTGATCGCCGCCCCACTCTCTGGAGAAAATGGGCGTCCTCGGATAGAATATTGAGTCTTAGAAACTCGCCTGAGTCTCCCGCTGCTTTTGAACCCAAACAGAACGACTGGTAATCTCTAATGGGAAATTTTCTTACCCGTTTCCTTTTCACTTCCTTGCTTTTGATTTGGTTCCCTGGAACGGTCCATGCCGACATTACCCTGCCCAAGATCTTCTCGGATCATATGGTCTTGCAACAAAACTCCACGATCCGAGTTGCCGGAACAGCAGACCCCGAAGAGAAATTAACCATCACCTTTGGTCAGCAGAAATCAACCGCTCAAGCAGATGCCAAAGGCCGCTGGTCTACCTCAATCAAGACCGGAAATCCCGGCGGTCCTTTCGAATTGTTGATCGCTTCGGAATCGAGCGAGACGCGCGTCTTGGTGTCTGACATCATGGTCGGTGAAGTTTGGATATGCAGTGGTCAATCAAACATGGCCTGGCCAACAAAAAAGGCGCTCAACCCTGAAATTGAAATTGAAGAATCTAAAAACTATCCAAACATCCGATTATTCTCGGTAGAGAATTCAGCCATCTCAAAACCACAATCTGAATTTGCAAAAGTGAAACCATGGGTTTGTTGCTCACCGGAATCTGTCGAAGAATTCTCTGCGACCGCTTACCAATTTGCAAAACATCTCAGTAAAAAAATAGAAACACCCATCGGCTTGATCAACACGTCTTGGGGCGGAACGCGATGCGAGGCTTGGACGCCGGAATCCACGCTTCTGGCAGACGAGCGCTACGCGGAGATGCTAAAGATCTGGGCTGAAAAAGATGAGCCGACCAACCGTCATCGGCCTGCAAATCTTTACAACGGGATGATCAACCCGCTAAAAGGTTATTCCTTCCGAGGTGTGATCTGGTATCAGGGCGAATCGAACGTCGGGCGGGGTGCTCAGTACGCTCATCTGTTCCCCACGATGATCCAAAGTTGGCGAAAAGAACTCAACCAGGGAGACTTCCCATTTTATTTCGTCCAACTCGCCCCTTTCCGCTACCGGAACCAAGCTCCCCAAGCGTTGCCCGAGGTTTGGCAGGCCCAGTTGGATACGATGAAAAATATGGAGAACGTTGGAATGGCCGTTATTACGGACGTCGGAGATATCAAAGATATTCATCCGAAAAACAAACAGGAAGTCGGGCGACGTCTCGCACTATGGGCCCTAGGCGACATTTATCAGAAACCTGAGGCGACCGATCGCGAACCGGTCAGCGGCCCTGTCTTTAAAGATTTCTCCGTGAAAGACAACACGATTGTTCTAACTTTTGATCACATCGCCAAGGGGTTAAAAATTCGCAGCCCGCAAACCGAATTGACCCACTTCATGATATCCGGTGACGATGAAAAATTCGTTCCAGCCGAGGCAATCATTCAAGGGAATAGCGTGGTCGTCTCAAGTCTCAAAGTCCCCCAGCCGGTCGCCGTTCGATTTGGATGGGAAGACACGGCCGAGCCTAACTTAATTAATTCAGTCGGTTTGCCGGCATCTCCTTTTCGAACAGATGATTTTAAGTTGTTATCCGAAGGTGTGGACCACTGAATCCAAACGACCAGAGGGCTAACAATTTTCTAGCGAGTCACATTTGTCGCTTGCGAGTCTGGCGAGTTGAAATTCTAATAATGACATTCGACGTACGGTCGAACCATCGAGCGGAACCAGTCTTTACCACTCGATCTGGTATAATGTCATGACTAACGTATCTGAAGAATCTAATATGGGAAACGAACCCACCCCCCAAACCACACCTGTCACCTCCGACCCCCTTCCCTCGGACGACTCACAAGTGACTCCGGAAGGAACGGCGGAATCTGAGACACCCGCTTCCGAAGTGCGTCCAAAATCAAGAATTCAAATCGGAACACAGCGAGACACCGCGGAAATGGCACCCAGCCAACCCAAAGCCGTAGCCGAAGCGAAAGCCAATCCCGTTGACCTGTTGCCATCGGATGACCCACCGGTGGTCATCACTGCAGAAATCCATTCTGTAGAAGGATTAGGAGAAGATGTTGAAGCGGAGATTGAAGCCGCTTTGGGTGAAGTCTCAATGGAATCTTTTATCAACCGGATACCCGAGGAAGCGACCGAGCTTGAACCCAACAGTCGTGTCAAAGCAACCATTTCCCGGATTCACGGTGAAAATGTCTTTGTGGCCGTTCAGGGACAATTTGAAGGCGTTATACCGCTTGTGCAATTCAAAACGCCCCCTGAAGACGGACAATTGATTGAGGTCATCGTTAAGGAACGTAATGAAGAGGACGGACTGTACGATCTCTCTATCCCGGGCGCTGCGGTTCAGATTGGAGATTGGGCCGATTTGACCGAAGGAGCCGTAGTGGACGCCCGAGTTACCGGTTCCAACACAGGTGGCCTCGAGGCTTCCGTGAACAACATTCGCGGGTTCATTCCGGCCAGTCAGATCGACGTTTTTCGAGTCGAGAACTTCGGTGACTACGTCAACAAAAAATTGCAATGTGTCGTTCAGGAAATCAATCCTCAAAAGAAACGCCTGATCCTCAGCCACCGAGCTGTAGTAGATCGCGAAAACGAAGCCAACCGCGCAGAATTACTGAAAACCCTCGAAGTTGGACAGTTGCGTGCCGGGACCGTTACGAAACTGATGGATTTCGGCGCCTTTGTCGACTTGGGTGGCGTTGAGGGCTTAATCCACATTAGCAAACTTAGCTGGGACCGGGTAACGCATCCGAAGGAGATTCTCAAAGAAGGCGAGTCGGTTAAAGTCAAAATTGAAAAGATCGACTCGGAAACCGGAAAGATCGGCCTATCTCATCGAGACACGATGGAGCAGCCCTGGGCAAAAGTCGATCAAAAATATGCCGTGAGTGAAACCGTCACGGGCACCGTGACTCGTATCGCTCAATTTGGTGCGTTTGTAAAACTCGAACCTGGAATTGAAGGGCTTGTTCATATTTCCGAGATCGCGCATCACCGTGTTGTAACGGTCAAGAACCACTTAAAAGAAGGCGAGCAGATCGCTGTCAAAATCTTATCGATTGATCCCGACAGTCAAAAAATGTCATTGTCTGTAAAAGCAACGCAAGCCATCCCCGTCAAAGCGACTAAATCGCAAGAGGAGATCGACGAACCTGCTCGTGAAATGGCAGTCGCCAAACGTACTGAGCCGCTCAAAGGGGGTACCAACCGAAAAACGGGCGGAGAAGACATTGGTCTTAATTGGTAATGGTAAACACCCTTGAAGGGGTGGGAAATACACCCACGTCAAAGAATCTTTATGTCGCCTTGCACATCATCGCCAACATGAAAAATCTATCTTAGGAAAACATAACCTGTGCTTTGGAACTGGGTCGCGAAACCACTGTTATTCCTGCTCCCTGCAGAGCGAGCCCATTATGCTTCAATGGCAGCCTTTTCCAATTTACTTCGAGTCCCCGGGGTTCCGGGCATTTATCGAAAATGGCATGAAGTGAACGACCCGCGTTTGCGTTGTAAAGTTTGTGAAATGGACTTTTCCAATCCGGTCGGACTCGCGGCCGGGTTTGATAAGAATGCCCGCTGGCATGATGAACTTGGCTGCTTAGGTTTCAGCCACGTTGAGATCGGAACGATCACCGGAGAAGCCCAACCGGGCAACGAACAACCCCGACTATTTCGGCTTCCAATAGATCAAGCTCTGCTTAACCGAATGGGGTTTAACAATTCCGGTGCCGAATACGTATCTCACCAGCTCGCTGGTCAAATTCGACCCGCGCACGCAATCCGAATACTGGGCGTCAATATCGGGAAAACAAAGGTCGTGGCAGCCAAAGACGCAACATCGGACTATCTAAAGAGTTTCCGGCTGCTATTTCCTCACGCAGATTATTTTACGGTAAATGTAAGCTCACCCAATACGCCCGGTCTGCGAAAACTGCAGGATCGAGAGCAGCTTCTTCGTTTGATCCCCGCGATCACCGACCTGAATGCCGAGCTAGCAACCGAGCAAGGCACTCAAAAACGACCGGTCTTTCTAAAAATTGCACCCGATGTCACTGAATCTCAACTGGATGATTTCCAATACATCGTTGAAGAGACCGCTCTGAATGGAATCATTGCAACAAACACAACCGTCTCCCGTAAGGACTTGAACACGCCTCCAGCAACGGTCGAAACCATCGGAGCTGGGGGGGTGTCCGGCTCACCGCTAACATTGCGTAGTCGCACATTGGTTGCACAACTTTACGAACGGGTTGGAGAACGTGTCCCGATCATCGGCGTCGGAGGTATCATGACCGGTCACGATGCTTGGCAGATGATTTTGGCCGGGGCATCCCTTATCCAAATTTACACCGGCTTCATCTATGGCGGCCCCGGAACTGTCAAGCGAATCAACCGTTACCTGCTAAACCAACTAAAAAAGTACAACCTACCCAACATCTCTGCAGCGGTCGGATCCGGAAGTCAGCTCTTGGTAGATAAGGGACCCATCCAACGCTCTTGACCTAAACAGACCAACCCTCTATCCCGTCAAAACAATGAATCAGACGATGTTTCCGTAGCGGTGAACGGTTTCCGAAATAGACTGTTCCCGCAAATGACGAAGCAACTCAATTCGCCCGTTAGCCAGAACCGGCGTGGTGAACAAGGGTACGTTCCCAATCACCGCAGGAGCGAACACCTGAACGTCATATTGGCCCGCCACCCGCAAAGATCCCTCTCGCATTCCAGCTAGACGACCAGCCAGTTCCTCCGGAGTCTCATGGAAGACCGTCACGTGACTGAACTGACTCAAGCCCTCACTCCAAGAGGTCGGTCCATTCAAACTAACCTGCAACTGTGTTCCCGTAACGAAACACGCGAGAACAGTTTGAACGACTGCCACGAGATTCTGTGCAGAACCGCTGTCCTGAATCCTCAACACGTGCCAAGGACGAGGGACATAGCGAAAACAATTGGTTTCACCATGTACTTTGCTTGGATCATGTTCCAATGAAAACTCGACCTGCCACCAATGCATGTAACTGCCGGCCGCTGCTGATACGGCGGCCTGCTCCTGACTATCCAATCCAAGCGATTGCACCTGAGAAAACAGCTGTTGCATCTCGGGAGACATGGGACTGGTCATCTGTGGTAGCGAGACTTGCGTCCAGTCACAAAGTGCCGCTACGTAATTTGGTCCGCCGGCCTTAGGTCCCGGCCCGACACAAGAGTCTTTCCAACCTCCAAACGGCTGACGCTGAACAATGGCCCCCGTTGTGCCGCGATTAATATACGCATTGCCAACTTCCACGCGCTCGCGCCAAACCTTAATCTCTTTGGGATCCAACGAGTGTAAGCCGCCCGTAAGACCAAAGTCGCTGCTATTCTGAATTTCGATCGCGTGCTGCAAACTATCAACACGAATCAACCCCAGCACCGGGCCAAAACACTCATTGGTGTGATACCAACTTCCTGGCTGAACGCCCAAACGAATCCCAGGCTTCCAGAGACAAGGGTTTTGATCAACCATTTCCGGTTGCATCAACCACTTTTCACCGGGCTCCAAAATCGTCAAGCCTTTTTCTAAATACTCATCCGGCAGCCGGATGACTGGGGTCACCACCGCTGACGGATCCCAAGATGGACCCACCCTCAGACTTTCGGCAGCGTCCTTGAGTTGTTGCATAAAATGCGGGTCGTCATAGACCTCTTTCTGCACCAACGCCAGACTCGTTGCCGAACACTTTTGCCCCGCGTGTCCGAATGCCCCTCGCACCAAATCTTTAATGGCCAAATCCAAATCCGCCGCTGCCGTAATCACCATACTATTCTTACCCGAGGTCTCGGCATACAAACGTAAATTAGGCCGCCACTCCTGAAACATGGTTGAGGTAAAATGGCTTCCGGTCAGCACAACCGCCGCCACTCGAGGGTCCGTAATCATAAGCTTCCCAGTGGCGCCATCGATTAAAGGCAAAAACTGAAGCACGCGTTTGGGGACGCCAGCATCCCACAATTGTGTCGCCAGCCGCCAAGCGGTCAAAACCGACTCGCGCGCCGGCTTAAGAATTACCGAATTACCTGCAGCTAAAGCGGCCAACACACCACCAGCTGGAATCGCATACGGAAAATTCCAAGGTGGTGTTACCACGACAACGCCGCACGGTTTCATTTCGGTCCCGTCAAACCAACCACCATCCTGCAGCGACCTCGAATAATAATTGGCAAAATCGATCGCTTCACTGATTTCAACATCGGCCTCGGTAATTGCTTTGCCGGCATCCAGCATCATCGTACCAATGGTCTGGCCCCGCTGCTCCGCAAAGACGGCGGCGGCCTTTCTCAAGATATCACCACGATGTTCCGTTCCCAAAGCATCCCATTCTCGCTGCGCTTGAACGGCCGTCTGCAATGCAACTTCGAGATCTTCACGAACCCCTTGTGCAAATTGGTAGGCCTGATGACCCGGCCGCGAGGGATCAGCCCCTTTTCCAGTCAACCGACCGCTTGTCATTTCCCTCCCACCGAATTGAATGGGAACTGGCTGAGGAACCGCCGACTGCCACGATTCCTGAATCCTCCGGCACCATTCCCTATTGGGGGGTAAAGAAAAATCCGTATCCGCAACGTTTTGAAAGGCCTGCTCCGCTGACTCGGGAAGGAACGCCTCGGTCAATCTGTTTTGAGTTCGATTTGGGATCGCAGCAAGATCCACTGAACCCGCTCGCTCGCAGGCTAAGAGAAACCTCTCTCGCTGTTGGTTCCAAACATCACTGCCAGGTTCAAGAGCGAACAAATCTCCGAGAAAACTACCCGGAGCCGTGTTTTCATCCAGTCTACGGACCAAATAGGCAACCGCAGACTCAAAATCTTTATCCAGACAAACCGGTGTGTAGACGACCATGCCTCCTGTCCGCTTTCGAACTTCCAAAGCTTGGGCATTGGCCATTCCCTCCAACATCTCAAACTCCACGCGCGTCTCCACTTTCCTCGTGTCTCGAAGCAACATGGCCAGAGCGATGTCAAACAGGTTGTGACTGGCGACCCCCACACGCACCACTTCGGCATTCTCAGGTCGCGTAGCGAATTCCAACATTCGTTTATAATTCGCGTCGACGTCCGCCTTGGTATAGTACGGCGCCTGTTCCCAATCTCGCAAGCTCGCTTCGACCTGCTCCATTGCCAGATTCGCCCCTTTAACCAATCGGATTTTGATTCCCACACCATGACTACGATAGCGCCGCCGCGACCATTCCGTTAAAGACTTAAGAACCTCAAAAGAATCGGGAAGGTAGGCCTGCAAAACAATTCCTGCCTCCAAGGTTTCAAACTCTGGCTCGTCTAAAACCATCTGAAAGACGTCCACCGTTAGATGGAGATCTCTGTATTCCTCCATGTCCAGATTGACGAACTTGGGTTGCCCGGCAACACCCCCCTTCACTGCAGCTCTATAAATGAGCCGCAACTCAGCTTTCATTGCCTCTAAAGTGCTGTCATACCCGGTCAAACTGATTTGACTGACGATCGAGGAAAGTTTCACCGACGCATAATCGATCTGCCCCCCATGAAGTCGGTCCAGGTATGCCTCACAACGCCGCTTCGCTTCGGCGTCACCTAAAACCGCTTCGCCTAACTGGTTAAAGTTGATTCGAACATCATCTGCATTTCTCTCTTGTACGTACTTTGAGAACTTGTCAGCTTCCGCCGAAATGATCACATGCGATGACTCAGCGCGAACCTTGGACTTCACGAATGGCATGACCTGAGCGGGCAACCAACTGGCGAGACCGTTCCCCAACCATAATCCTAAGCGATCGATGATTCCGAAATAGTTTGGAATCCCATACTCTTTAACCAAGCTGGCCAATCGATCGGCAGCCCGTCGAGGACGTTTGATTCGCAAGACCTGATCGGCCATTGCAATGGTAAATTTCTTGCCCGGCATGTCATTCATCATCCGAGCCATCAAACTGGACTGAGAGCGCTCCTGAGCTGACTCTCGCTGTCTTGACTCACAAAGAATTTCAGCCGCTAAAGAAGCGGCCTGTTCAGACAACGCGACCAGATCTCGGGAAGAAAAATCGGGCATGGAATCAAACCTGACCGGAAGGAGAGCAAAAGCAATCATTTTACACGTCTGTAATGTCTCACAAACGTTGAAAGCCGTCTTGTCGATTTCAGAGATTCACGCACCGGTTTTATTCAAAACCACTCGACTCGCCGAAACGGTTTTTTGCTGGAAACTGGCGGTCAACCAACCGACCTCAGGAAGCCGTAACTTGCCACGCCACACCTCGCGAAAGCATAGAGACTTAGCGACACCAGAAAAGATATTTTTTTTGCGTGTAGGGGGCTAAATTTCCGGGCCGACAATATCCCAATGGATATTCGCAACCCAAGGCGGGGTCACGATATATCTGGCAAGGCAGTGTAAGGGCCGATGCAAAAAAGTGGGCGGCAGAAAGAGCGACGGCCACACCGGAATCTTCGCAAGTCTGACCATAGCGTTCCAGTGGGACATTTTCGAAATACAATGGCTGATAAGTTATATCAGGCGCACACCAAGCAAAAACTTTCGCGGACGGATGAAAGTCACTCCAGCTGGATTTTGATTCATCCACCAACATTCCCGATCGATCCATCGGTACCATTTTGGCTGTATCTCGAATGTCCAAACTGATTTGATCGATCGTCTGTATTGGCCATTTATCCAAATTGGTTCCCAACGCAGTCACTGCAGGAACTTTGTCATCTTGGGCCAATTCACCGGTCGTGGCAGACAACGTTGCTTGCGAGAAACATTTCAACGGCTGTAACGCCCCCAAACTTTCCTGAGTCTGGGAAAACCCCCAAGCCCCGGAAAAACCAATCGTAAACAATGAGACGATGAACGTGTGGACCAGATTCTTTTTCATTAAAGCGCGCCAGCGTCGAGACATTCGTTTTACAAGATCAACACAGATATCATCGACAGCCCCTGACCGACAAAGATGGAAAATCTGCTACGTCGCGATCCCCTTGCCGAACTGATTTTGACTCGTTAATCCAGAAATACCGCCTAACCCGTAAAGTTTATCATCCCCGCTACCACAGCCAACTCATTGGCCTTGTTGACGCAAAAGAATTTGGGCCTTTTTAAGATTGTCTTGAGCGACTTCATCCTCAGGATTTAACGCAACGGCCTTCTTGAATTGCTCAACCGCTTCGGGAAGACGTCTCTTCGCCCCCAGCATTTCACCCAGTGCATTGTGGGCCTCAGCAAAACCCACCTGACATTCCGTCGCATTACGAAACGATTCCAGAGCTTTGTCTAACAGGTTCATTTCTCGACAGGCCACGCCTAAATTGTAGTGAGCCTCGGCAAAATCAGGTTTCAATCGCAAGGCATCGAGGTATTGGACGAGTGCCAAATCGGGGCGCCCCGCTTGCTGCAGATCATTCCCAAACCGATATGACAGACGGACCGCTTTCTTCGTAGCTATTTCATCCACTCGGGGATGGTCAAGGTTACTGCCGGGCAGCAGGGCGGCAGCGAGAAACCTTTGCTTTCGATCTCCCTGTGAGTGGGGTAAATCGTCCACCACCTGCTCTACCGTTACCGGACCTTTGTAAATCACCGCCAATCGACCATACTCATCAATCAAAAAACTCGAAGGCAGTGGCAGCTGTCTGTGAATGGCAATCTGAAGATTATGAATCACCTGAAACGCTGCGGCGATTTGTGGCGTGGCCTTGCCAACGGTAAACGGGTAACGATTCTCCTTAACCATCATCCTCGCCTTTTCTTTATTCTCTTTTTCATCGCTCAGCTCGTCGATCGATAACGCAACCACCTCCACTCCGGCTGCCTGAAGCTCAGCATAACGTTCGGTGAGTTCTTCGAGTTCTGCTTGACAATGCGGGCAAGTACTGGACCAAAAAGTGACAAGGATTGGGCGACCCTTTAGGTCCATCAGCTGTTGTTTTCGACCATCGAAACCGACAAACGCATTATCGGGAACACTCAGCAAATCAACCATCGGGATTCTCGCAATCTGCGTTGGCTTAGCTACCGCCTGGTCCTGAGACGTCAGACTAATCGTTCGGTTCCCGATACTCAAACGTTCGGCTACACCCTGTCCCTGAATCAATCGAAAACGGCCATCCGCCTCAACACCAGTGAATGTCTCCTCTGCTCCCCCGGGCCAGCGCACGACAACAGATCGAACTTTTTGGCTGGGGCCCAATCCAAAATGAAGCCATTTACTGGACTGCGACAGAAACCCCTCACCGCCTCGTAATGTTCGAACACTCCGAACACGTGAGGCAGCCTCCAACGTGTCATCGCCTAATTCCAACTCAACGCGAGCACCGATCCCATCCTTATTGGTTTTAGCACCATCCCCTTCCAGTCGGAGCATGACATAGTGATTTCCGGCATCGTTATCATTTCGCATCAACCGCAAGCGGGGTGAACTTCGATTAGAAATCCACAAATCCAAGTCGCCATCATGATCCCAATCTACAAGCGCCACGGCACGACCATCATCAGGAAAATCTAACCCACTAATCGACGAAACATCGGCAAACCGCGCCTGCGCGAGAGGGTTAGCGCCCGTATTTAAAAAAACACAGTTTTTCTCTCGCCCACTAAACGAACGACCCTCCCGCATCATACGAGACCATTCCGAATTCGCACTATTTAATTTGTCTGATACTTCTTCACCTTCTTTTGTTTGTCCATTCGACACGACCTGCCGCCACCAAAAACTTCACAAGTCTCCCGTATCATCGGTCGTCACAAAGCCATTGGACACCATCAGGTCTTCCCAGCCATCGTTATCTAGATCAAAGAACATGGAGCCCCATGCCCAGCGTCCCATTTCAATCCCAGCGGCTCCGCTCACGTCTTCAAAGGAACCATCACCCATGTTCTTGAGCAGGGTATTACCGCGAGCCAAGCGAGCCATGCGATCGCGAACCTCTGCCGGTGCATCCGGTTTGAATTGCTCTTGAAAGGCAATTCGATTTCCCGCTGAAGAAAACATATTACTGATAAAAATATCCATCAGCCCGTCTCGGTTGAAATCCCCAAACGACGTTGACATCCCACTGGCTGCATTTTCGACTTCGGCAGACTCAGCCACATCTGAAAATTGGATTTCTCCATCTACCTGATCATTTCGGTATAAGTTATCCCGTCCAAAATCATTGGCAACGTATAAATCCAGATCGCCGTCATTGTCGTAATCTTCCCAAGCCGCCGCCCAACTGTACTTGCGATTATTTTCATCCAAGCCGATTTCAGTGGTAACATCTTTGAAATCCCAGTTTCCTTCTGAGATTTCGTTATGAAAAAGGCTGTTACTCCCCCCATCGTTGGCATCGTGAATGACAAAATCAGCTGAGTCACTTGGAAGCTCATTACCCAAACTGGAATTGCTGAAATTAGTGCAGACATAAAGATCCAATCGCCCGTCAAGATCATAATCTGCAGCGGACACAGAAGTGGTATCATCCGTTGTCGGCAAAATGGTTTTAACGACGAATCGGGCTCCGGTGTTCTCAGCCAAAAGCAATCCACCCATTATCGCAATCACCAGGTCTTGATCCCCGTCATTATCCAGATCCACTAACAGTGAACTCCGACTGGTTTGCAACCAATCGACCCCCCATTCCACGGAGCCGTCCTGAAGCGTTCCGTTGGCTTGTTGTAAAAAAAGCCGGTTTGGCAAACCGGTTTCCTGGCAAACGTAAAGATCGTCTAGTCCGTCGTTGTTAACGTCTCCCACGGTCACGCCGGAAACCCCAATAAATGCGGAATATCTTTGATCCTGGACTCGCTCAAACCAATGATCCAGTCCCAATAGAAATTGACGATCACGCGTTGAATTCTCGCCGAAGGTCGCCGCCGTAACATCCGTGAACAGACCGGTTGAGCGGGCTCCTTTCGTCTGTTCAATGGACATTGGCTGCAGCGCAACCAATCGAGGTTTACCGTCCGGCTGGATTGACCAGCGGGCAAGCCAATCCGAATGTTGCTCCGTTCGGTTAACAGAATTGGACCCCACCAACGACACTAATTGACGGGTTTCCATCTCCCCACTCTCAAGAGATTTGACACGATAGATTTTGAATTCACTTTGAATACTCGACGGTGATTCACCCTCTTTCTGAAAAGGGACCACCAAACTTTTAAGTGCCGTAACCAAACCCTCGACACCCACCAATGGTAAATCTGATTTCGGGATGGCTGTCTCATTGGCTCGCCATCGCTGAACGACTAAGTCGGCGTTTTCAAAGACTACCGGGAATGGATCCGGGATGAGTCGATCGCTCCGGAACTCTTCCATCAGCAACGGCGTAAGATGCTCACTATCGATCTCATCCGGGTGAGAAAATAATTTCCCAAGTTGTTTTAGTTGCGTTTTAGCCTCTCCCTGAAAGGCTTCCGTGTCCCAACCATCCACTTCTGGATTATCGGCATCCGACCAGGCAGCGCCCAACTGCGTGGGCAAGTTCACGACATTATCAAATGTCTTATTCGATTTCTCCGGAGTTGTCTCCGCAGGGACGCCCCATATAACTAAATAGGCAACCGTTGCCACCGCAAACAGACTGCCAATCGCAATCAACCATTTCATTATTTCACGCTCGACTTCTTAGGACATGAATGCCAAGGCTCAAGTCGACAATCTTGCAGATCCCGGTCCATTCCGAAAACGAAATGCGCCACATCATCAAGCCCGCGTTGACATCTTAACAGAAATTTCGTCTAGAACCACATTCCGCCAAGTCTGGGCAGGCTCTTGGAAACGCGTAAACCGAAAGCAGTCGTTACAAAATCCCATGAGTTTCGCAAAACAACAACTCGGTGAATCAGCGAGTCGGACGACGCCAAATGACGCTAAAGTGACTCGCGCTGTTGCGCCCTGCCGTTTGACGTCCAACGGCCGCCGGGCTCGGAAACTAAGCTGGAAGTTGCCTCCCAAACCGAACCCCCTTTCTTTGACTCCAGCCGATGACTTGTTCCTAGAGAGAGCTCGCCAACAAGAAAAAACGTTGCTTCGAATAGGCTGAAACGCAGCATGTCCATCGATAGCGACACGACGATCATCAAGTGCCTTGGTCCACTCGCGAATATCCGGACGTTTAATAGGACACTTCTCTACCTACGACGAGTTTTAAGGGGGCCGGTTCATCGATAGAATCGGCGCGGCGGTTACAGAAATAACGAAGAGCAGAATAATTTATTGAATAAATCACTGCCCATAAGCTATCAAAAAAAATCCAAAAAGTAATGTAAACCCCTACTTTGAAACACTTTACATATTTAACCGAAAACCGAAACCGATTTTAGCAAACGCCGTTGTCACTTTAAAAAGGATATTGTTTTGACGATAATCGTGAGATCACGAAAAACACTTCCGGCAGGGAACTCGGAGACGACCAAATGAATTGTTCTGACCATCACTTAAGTCGAAGAAACCTTTTGACTATTGGTGCCGCCTGCGGCCTGACACTGACGGACATGTTCCGCCTCCGTTCGGCCCAAGCCGATCAGAAACATTATGAAAGCAAGGAAGGGAAAGCAAAGAGCGTGATTTTCATCTTTTTGCCTGGGGGGATGGCGCATCAAGAGTCATTTGATCCCAAACCGTATGCCCCGCTAGAATATCGTGGGCCTATGAACAGTATTGAGACCAATGTGACCGGTGTCCGGTTTGGCCAGATGTTTCAAAAAACGTCTAAAATCATGGACAAACTAACCGTCATTCGTGGGATGACTCACGGCGAAGCGGCTCACGAACGCGGCACCCACAATATGTTCACTGGATATCGCCCCAGTCCGGCTCTGCAGTTCCCGAGTATGGGCAGCGTTGTTTCTCACGAATTTGGACCACGAAACAATCTACCTCCTTATGTCATGATCCCTAACCAACCCAATACGTACGCCGGAACGGGTTTCTTAAGCTCTTCCTTCGCAGGCTTCAGTTTGGGGGCGGATCCAGCCCAAAAAGGTTTTCGAGTTCGCGATTTACAATTGCCAGGCAATGTCAACTTTGAGCGTTTTGACAAGCGGCGGAAATTATTGGATGTCGTCAATCAACATTTCAAACAACGCGAACAATCAGATTCCATGCAAGCGGTCGACACCTTCTATGATCGCGCCTACAGCCTGGTTAGCTCCAAAGAGGCCCGTGAGGCATTCGATATCGAAAAAGAAGCCCCTAAGATTCGAGATCAATACGGTCGCAACACGGCAGGCTCTCGAATGTTACTAGCTCGTCGGCTGGTGGAAGCCGGAGTGCGGTACGTCACGCTAACCTACGGAGGCTGGGACCATCACGATAACATAGATGGGCAGATGAAAAATCAGGTTCCCGCTTTGGATCAAGCATTTGCCGCACTCATCAATGACCTAGAAACCCGGGGCTTACTCGATTCAACGATGGTCTGCCTATGCAGCGAATTTGGCCGAACCCCTAAGATCAATGCAACTGCTGGTCGAGACCACTGGCCCAAAGTGTTCAGCACCGTTTTGGCTGGTGGAGGTGTCAAGCGAGGCTTGGTTTATGGCCAGTCCAATGCGACTGCAAGTGAACCCGAAAATGACGCGTTAACGGTTGAAGATTGGGCAACAACCATTTACCACTGCATGGGGATCGTGGCTGACAAGGAGTTAATGGCGCCTGGTGATCGCCCCATAGAAATCGTTGACGGCGGAAAAGTACGCCAAGATCTTTTGATCTAAGCGGATTCCCTCATTCAAACCGATCGAGCGTTTTTTGAAACCATGAATGCCATGCCTTTCTCTAAAATAAAAAATTCGTTCTTACTGTTTCTTACGTTGGCTCTGGCAGCAAGCTGGGGAGCGTCAGCAACCGCTTCATCGCCCCGCTTGAATGGAATTTACCCCCGGGGTGTGCAACGCGGCCACGAACACACCCTGCGATTCAACGGGGCCCGATTGGCCGATACAAAAGAGATCTTCTTGTATGATCCGTTGGGCGTGGAAGTCCTAGAAATCAAACAGGTGGACGCCAATAATTTGAATGTCAAAATTCGCCTCGCGGCAGACTGTCGCTTGGGAGAGCACGTCGCCCAAGTTCGGACATCTCGGGGCATCTCTGACTTCCGTTCATTTTATGTGGGTGCTTTACCAAACGTTGCCGAAGTCGAACCAAACAGCGCGTTTGAGGAACCTCAAAAGATAGAGCAAAATGTCACCATTGCGGGTACGGTGAAGAATGAAGACGTCGACTATTACTCCATCACCTGTACGAAAGGCCAACGCCTATCCGTGGAAATCGAGGCAATACGATTGGGTACTATGTTCGATCCGTTCATTTCTCTGGTGGACTCAAAACGTTTCGAACTGGCCTCCTCGGACGACTCAAGTTTGGGAAGTCAGGACGGGTTGATTTCAGTGACGATTCCGGAAGACGGCGAGTACTTTGTCGTGGTCCGCGAAGCATCCTACGGAGGGAATGATAGTTCCCGGTACCGTCTACATGTGGGCCCTTTCCCCCGTCCCACCGTCGCTTACCCTTCCGGGGGTCCAAAAGGCCAAGAAGTTGATATCACGTTTATCGGAGACCCCACGGGATCGATTACTCAAACGTTGATGGTTGAGGATAAAGCGAGCTTTCGAGATGGCCTGTTCGTACAAGACGAACAAGGCATCACTCCATCTCCGGTGTCATTCCGGGTCTCCGACTTGAACAATGCATTAGAGGTAGAACCCAACAATTGGTGGACGGAGGCCGCTCCAGAAAAGCTACCCATTGCGTTCAACGGGATCATTCAAAACCCGAATGATCTTGACTTCCATCGATTCACGGCAAAAAAGGGACAAGCTTGGGATGTCCACTGCTACGCCCGACGAATCAAATCCGGTCTTGATCCTGTCATCAATATTTACAACGCCAAGACGAAGGCTCGCATCGTGGGTGATGACGATGCGAGACGGCCCGATTGCTACGTTCGATTCTCAGCGCCAGAAGATGGTGATTATTTCGTATTAGTCAACGATCATCTAAAACGCGGGGAGGCCGATTTTGTGTACCGCGTTGAAATCACACAGCCCAAGCCAACACTCGGCTTCACCATTCCAAGGGTCGATCGCTATTCCCAGTCGCGGCAACAAATCGCGGTCGCCAAGGGAAACCGATTCGCGACTTTAGTGAACGCTGGCCGTTACTATTTCGGTGGTGAACTGGTGCTTTTACAGGATAATCTTCCGCCCGGAATCACACTGATCGCCAAACCGATGGCAGCCAATTTAAACTCGATGCCGGTTGTCTTTGAGGCTGCCGCCGACGCCGAATTGTCCGGGAAACTCGTGGACTTAAAAGGCCGACATGTTGACGAAACGAGAAATATAATTGGCGAGTTCAGCAACCTCGCCGACTTCGCTTTGGGGCAACCCAACAACGCGCTGTATTACGGTTGTAAAGTCAATCGCTTGGCGATGGCCGTGACGGAAAAACTACCCTTCAAGCTGGAAATGGTCCAACCGAAAGTGCCATTGGTTCGAGGTGGCTCGATGAACCTAAAGATTCTGGCCGAGCGTGATGAAGGTTTCGATGCCCCAATCAGAGTCCAATTCCCCTTTCGCGCACCCGGTGTCGGCACCGTGACCCATGTAGATATCCCAAAGGGCGCGAATGAAGTGTTATACCCATTAAATGCGACGGGGAACGCGCAAATCGGGAAATGGCCTGTTTACTGTATCGGTTCTGCCAATGTGGATGGCCCTGCATGGGCTTCAACACAATTAGCCGAACTGGAGGTGACCGAGCCCTTTGTGACGATGGAAATGAAACGAACCTCGGCCGAGCTCGGCTCCTCGACAAGCCTCTATTGCAAAATCAATCACACGACCCCTTTTGAGGGAGAGGCTCGGGCCGAAATCCTGGGACTACCGCCAAACATTATCATTCCCCCGCTGACCTTTACGAAAGACTCGCCCGAACTAACTTTTCAAATCCAAACGAATGACAAAAGCCCAATCGGCAAACACACTTCTCTGTTTTGCCAGGTGACAATTACGCGCGACGGCGAACCGATTGTTTCGAGGGCGGGTAACACAGAGCTGCAAATCACCAAACCACGAAAACCCGTGGTTGCAGCAGTGACCCCGGCTCCAGTCGCCAAACCTGCGACACCGGTCGCCAAACCCAAATCGAGACTCCAACAGTTACGGGAAGCAGCACAAAACAGTGGTCAAAAGGACGATTAATCATGGTATCTCAATCCTTGCTATTCCGCGGTCAAACAATAGCCCCCCTACTGCTTTTGTTCCTCTTACTGTCACCAGCGACTCCCGCGATGGCATTCTGGGAAAATGGGACGGAGCCGCCGGTCGAACCGACTCAGCTGATTGTTACACCCGCAAACGTGAATTTAAAAAATCGGCGTGATATCCAGAGCCTCGTAGTTCAAGCCGTTTATCCAAATGGTATCACTCGGGATGTGACCGAAGAAGTCACTTGGCAATTCGCTAATGAAGCAATCGCCAGTCGGAGCAACAATCGAGTCCTACCCAAACAAGATGGCGAGACGGACCTCAAGGTAACACTCGGTGGATTGGCGATTGATGTACCCGTAACAGTCACCGAAGCCACCGTGGAACCTCCAATCAGTTTCAAAAACGATGTGATGCCGGTCTTTACCAAATCAGGCTGCAATGCAGGTAGTTGCCACGGCGCGGCCAGAGGTAAAGACGGGTTCCGACTTTCTCTCTACGGATTTGATCCTAAGGGCGATTACTATCGAATCACTCGGGAAATGCTGGGGCGCCGAATTGACCTTGCCCTCCCAGACGATTGCTTGCTGATGAGTAAGGCGACAGGGCAAGTCGCACACACCGGCGGTGCCTTATTCAAACCAGATAGTCAATATTACGCAACGCTCAAACGATGGCTAACCAGCGGGGCTCCCAATGATGCTGGGCCTGTACCGACAGTGACCCAGGTTGAACTCTACCCAAAAGACGGTCTGCTCAACGGGAATGGTGAGACACAGCAGATGAGTGTCCGGGCACTTTACTCTGACGGAACGGACCGCGACGTCACTTCCCTCGCCTACTTCTCCACCAACAATGACAACGCACTTTCGGTTGATCAATCCGGCAAAGTGACTGCCAAAAACCGCGGAGAAGCTTTCGTGATGGCCCGTTTCGACACTCATACCGTCGGATCGGATTTCATCGTGCTTCCCAAAGATCTCCAATTTCAGTGGGCCGACACACCTGAAAATAATTATGTCGACACACTGATTAACAACAAGCTCAAGAAGCTTCGCATCCAGCCCTCCGAATTGTGCACCGATTCCGAATTCATTAGGCGAGTTTCTTTAGATATCTGCGGAATCGTTCCGCTGCCCGCCGAGATCGTTGCCTTTGAAACAAATACTGCGCCCGACAAGCGTGCTCAATTGGTCGACCAACTCCTCGCGAGAAAAGAATTTGTAGAAATATGGGTGATGAAATGGTCCGAATTACTGCAGATCCGCTCCACTCAACAAGTTAGTTACAAGGCAACCTTGCTTTATTACAACTGGTTGCAATCACAAATTGCCAACAATATCCCTGTAGACCAGATGGTCCAAAGCCTGCTTGGAAGTCAGGGGGGAACCTTCAGCAACGCGGCGACCAACTATTATCAAAATGAGCAGAACACCCTGAAGATCGCAGAAAATGTAGCACAAGTCTTCATGGGAACACGTGTGCAGTGCGCCCAATGCCACAACCACCCATTCGACCGATGGACGATGGATGATTATTACGGATTCGTCGCCTTCTTTTCCCAAGTCGGCCGCAAAGCCGGAGCCGATCCTCGCGAAACCATCGTGTTCAACCGGTTTAACGGTGAGACCAAAAACCCGGTGACCAATCAAACCATGGCACCCAAGTTTCTCGGAGGGGAGGCTCCCGACACCAAAGGAAAAGACCGGCGCGCCGTATTGGGCAAGTGGCTGGCGTCCAAAGAGAATCCCTTCTTTGCTAAGAACCTTGCCAACATCGTTTGGGCCCATTTCTTTGGCCGAGGAATTGTCAATGAAGTGGACGATGTTCGAATTAGCAATCCACCGGTAAACAAAGAACTACTCGACCAACTAGGGGTCAAGTTCACCGAGTACAACTATGACTTTAAGAAACTCGTGCGGGATATATGTAACTCCCGAACCTATCAACTTAGCACTCAGGCCAACGAAACCAACGAATCGGATCTTTCCAATTTTTCCCACGCCAGTCTTCGCCGAATCCGTTCGGAAGTTCTTTTGGATATCATTAGTCAGATTACTGAAACCCAAAATAAATTCCGCGGCCTGCCCGTTGGCGCGCGAGCCGTCCAAATCGCCGACGGGAATACATCAACGTATTTCTTGACCACATTTGGCCGGGCTAAAAGAGAATCCGTTTGCTCCTGCGAAGTGATCACCGAACCTAATCTGGGGCAAGCCTTGCACCTTCTTAATGGCACGACGATCAATGCAAAAATACAATCGGGGAAAGTTGTCGAAAGACTTTTAACCATTGATAAAAAAACCCCCCAACAGATTATTGAAGAAATCTATTTGCGATGCCTTGGTCGCCGCCCACTGCCGGCCGAGACGAAGGCCTTGGTCGCATCGGTCGCCGAAAACGAAGATAAAACGGCAGCACTAAACGACGTCTTCTGGGCCGTGTTGAATTCTCAAGAATTCGTCTTCAATCACTGAATCAACAGAACCATCATCGCGGTTTTACCCTAACACCCTCACTCATGATGACGCGATCGCCATGTTTACAACCATCCAATCCAAACGAATCCAACCTGTCCTGATTGTGTGCCTCATCACCTTTACTGGTGGCGCTTCCGCACTTTCTGAAGATGGGAAAAACGAAACGAAAATCACCTATGATGATCAAGTCAAGCCCATCCTCATGCAACGATGTGGCAATTGCCATAACTCAGACAAAAAGTCTGCAGATCTTGACTTGTCTAATTACACCAACATGATGCAAGGCGGCGCATCAGGAGCCGTCATTGAGCCGGGTGCCGCGAGCGACAGCTACCTTTTCCAACTGATTACTCATGAAGAATCTCCGATCATGCCTCCGGGTGAAGGCAACAAATTACCTGCTGAACAAATCTCAATGGTCGCCAAGTGGATTGACGCCGGAGCCTTAGAAAATCAAGGCAGCAAGGCGAGGATCTCCAAGCCCAAGTTTGAGATGGCTGTTTCCGGTTCAGCCACGAAACGTCCAGGAACGGTTGCGACTTGGCCGCGATTGAGCCTGCAAACCCAGCTAAAAACCCCCCGCCCGACCGCGTCTCCTGCCGTCGCCACCAGTCCATGGAGTCCCGTCACAGCAGTTGCAGGACAAAAACAGATCCTCCTTTTCAACAACTCAACGCATTTATTCTCCGGGGTGCTTCCCTTCCCTGAAGGTCAAGCAACTGTTTTAAAATTCAGTCGAAATGGTTCTCTTTTACTTGCCGCTGGTGGGAAGCATGGTGCTGGCGGAAAAGTGTATGTTTGGGACGTAGCCACCGGCCAAAGGGTCATGCAAGTTGGGGACGAAATCGACAACGTACTAGCGGCTGACTTGAGTGCCGATCACCGACTGATTGCGCTAGGCGGCCCTCAAAAAATGGTTCGAGTTTACTCAACGGAAGACGGGGCCTTGCTCTATGAAATCAAAAAGCATACCGACTGGATCACTGCGATCGAGTTCAGCCCTGATAATGTTTTACTCGCTACGGGAGACCGTAATGGAGGCTTGCATGTCTGGGAATCGGAAACGGGGAATGAATACTTAACGCTGAAAGCCCACAACCAAATGGTTTCTGATCTTAGCTGGCGGATGGACGCGAACGTTCTAGCCTCCGCCAGTCAAGACGCAACGATTCGTCTCTGGGAAATGGAGAATGGCGGGCAAGTTAAGAATTGGGGCGCTCATGGAATTGGAGTGACCAGCTTAGATTTCCTTCGAGACGGCCATTTGGTTTCGTGCGGCCGTGACAAAGTGGCCAAACTCTGGCAACAAGACGGAAAAGTAATCCGCCAGTTCCCCGGCATGGCAGATGAAGCTTTGGCGGTCTCTTTTTGTAATGAAACGAATCAGTTGATTTGCACTGACTGGACGGGAATCGTCCGGGTTTTCAAGCGAGACGACGGCGCGCACTTGGCTGACTACGACACCAATCCAGACAACCTTGCCGATCAACTGACGCATTCCGAATCGCAGCTGACGGCGGCCCAGACCAAGCACACTCCGATATTATCGCAATTCAATGACACCGCGGCCAAAGTCAATGAATTGAACCGTCAAATCCAGTCAGCACAGCAGCAGATCGCTACGGCAGAAGGGAAACGGAATGAATTCAACGCACAATTGGCGGTGGTCAAGCAACAGCAGGAGTCGACGATCGCAAAACAAAAAACAGACCAGCAACAACTAGCATCCCAAGAACAAGCAAAACCATTACTGCAACAATCGTTGCAAAAAGCAATCGAAGCGAGCGAGGCACTGGGGAACGACAAAGAGCTGAAAACAACGGCCGTTTCTATCGGCAACAAATTAGCCCAAGTCGACGCAAAAATCACGGCGCTGAAACAGCAACTGTTGCAATCGGAGCAAACTAGAGCGGCAAACGGCAAGAAAATGTCGGAACTAGCGAATCAATCCCAGACGGCCCAGTCAGAAATGAACGCTGCTACAACGCAGTTGGTAACCCTCCAAAAGCAAAAAACACCCCTCGACCAACAACTCGCAAACCAAGAGCAGCAAACCCAATCCGCAGCTCAACAACTCGCCTTCTGGCAAGGGCAAACGATCAAATGGAAGGATGAAATCGCATTCACCGACGCCCTAAAAAAGATTGAAGCGGAACTGACCGCAGCCAATCAAGCGATTCAAGCTCAAGACATTGTGTTGCAGACCGCGGAAAAAAAATTAGCCGAAGTTCAAAACGAAGTTGCTAATAAAAAAGCCAACAAGTCGGCCGCCGAACAGAATGCGATGGAAATCCGCAATCGAATGCACCAACTTCAGGGCATTAAGCAATAAGCTACGATGCGCAACTTGGATTTACCCTAAAATCTTAGCACCTCAGCGGATCGGCCGGATCAAACTACTGAAGAGTTGAAGTTAGCGTTGAGTTGAAACCCACCCATCTTCAAAACGCCTACAAGAAATCATTCTTGAAACAATCCACAGCTTTACTCTCAAACATCTGCGACAATCAATTGCAACTCGGTTTCTGCGCCGTCTCGTAAGGAATTGTGAAACAGAGCTCACGACGTCAACCATTCCCCTTACCCTCTACGTCAGAAAAAAAATTAGACAAAAAACCCAGTGAGTCCTCAAACCCCTGATCAAGCCGGGCGAACATTCATTTGATCAGCCAAACGACGGCTTGAAAAATCGACCTACGAGTTCACTTAANGAAGAAATCTACGATNNCGATGCAAAATATTGCAAATATTGCGGAGCAGAAATTTAAGCCGGATCACGAATCTTTAACCCGTTAAAATTTAACACGAGAACGTTTCAGTTGCTTTGATCATGAATTGACTGTTCAGTCATAACGACTAAAAATAAGCCCTCNTTACCATCATTCACAAACTGTTGGAAATTTACAAAATCTCGTTCGTTCACTGGCACTCATGACAAATGCAATCGAGCTCGAACAGGTCACCAAAACATTTGGTCGGCAAACTGCAGTGGACCAACTGCAATTGACCGTCCCCAAAGGTGCTATCTATGGATTCATCGGACCTAACGGCTCTGGTAAAACCACCACACTGCGAATGATCTTGAGGATTTTTCAACCGGATCGGGGGCGAGTCACGGTCTTGGGTCAATCCAAAGGTAAAACGGCGGATAACCGGCTCGGCTACCTGCCTGAAGAACGGGGGCTCTACAAGCGAATGCGGGTCCGAGACGTCTTAACGTATTATGCTCGTCTGAAGGGAGCTTACGACTGCCAAGCTGAAATTAATTATTGGCTCGAACGCCTCGATGCAATGGATTGGGCCAACAAAAAAATCGACATGCTTTCTAAAGGAATGGCTCAAAAAATTCAGTTCATTTCCTCCGTGGTGGCAAAACCTGAATTGGTCATTCTGGATGAACCTTTTAGCGGTTTGGATCCGGTCAATCTCGAATCATTGAGAGACGCTGTATTCACGCTGCGAGAGAATGGCACGACCATTGTCTTTTCCACGCACGATATGGACATGGCTGAAAAAATGTGTGACACCATCTTTATGATATTTGAAGGAAAAAAAGTTTTAGATGGAACTTTGTCAAGTATTCAGGCTCGATACCCGGCCAACCGAGTTCGGACACAATTTGCAGATGACTCACCCATGCCGCATCTGCCTGGAATTCAAGGTGTTCAAACCACGGGACGTTTTCACGAATTCACAATGAATCAAGAAGGGCAATCTCAAAAGATCTTAGAGCAGCTTGCCAATCAACGGACGATTTCTCATTTCGAAATCATCAAACCCTCTTTGCATGATATTTTCGTGCAGATCGCAAGCCCTAGTAAGATTCCTACCGGCAACTGACTGGGTGCCGTCCCAAACCGACTGCAAACCACTTGAAATGCTAACTGGACTCGCATCACGTCTTCGGCTTACCGATCGCAGGTAAACTACGCCTCAGAACGTGATTTTGGATCGTGTGCCAAACTATGGTAAACTGGGGCCGTGGTAATTTAAGTGATGAATGCCTTTGCTCTATTATCTCTCTCGCAAGCGACACGAAAAATAGAAATGCTCGTACTCGGCTTAGACAATCGAACCATTCGGAAGCGAATTGAGATACGGCATTGCAGTATTCCCTTTCTGTTTCTCGTATTGTTCCTAAGCCTAAGTAACGAGCGAGCCGCCACTGCCATGCCGCAGGAAATGAAAACGGAAATATCATTCAATCGTGATATCCGTCCAATTCTCTCGGAAAACTGCTTTCCCTGCCACGGATTCGACGCGGAAAACCGTGAAGCCGATTTACGTCTGGACCTTCCCGAGAAGGCATACTCAGGAAGCCCGGGTGAGGCAGCAATCGTTCCCGGCAAGCCTGGAGACAGCCTGATTTGGCAACGCATCATGTCAGGGTCCTCAGACGAAATCATGCCACCTGCGGATTCACATAAAAAACTTACCGAGACTCAAAAAGAGACGCTTCGAAAATGGATTCAACAGGGCGCAAACTATCAAAAACATTGGGCGTTTGAACTCCCCATCAAACCACACGGGGACGGAATCGATCACTTCGTCAAAAAAAAGCTGTCGGCCAATGGCTTGACGTTGTCGCCCGAAGCGGACCGGCCTACGTTAATTCGCCGAGTGAGCATGACGTTGACCGGACTCCCGCCAACGATTCCTGAAATTGATCAATTCCTGACTGACTCATCTCACGATGCTTATGATGCGATGGTGGATCGTTATCTCGCCTCGCCCCGGTTTGGAGAAGAGATGGCGAGACATTGGCTCGACGTCGCTCGATATGGTGACACGCACGGGATGCACTTGGATAACGAGCGACAAACGTGGGCGTACCGGGACTGGGTTGTTTCCGCCTTCAATCGTAATCTGCCCTATGACCAATTTACGATCGACCAGCTTGCCGGCGATCTTGTGGTTCAACCAAGCCAAGCCCAAATGGTGGCCACGGGTTTCAATCGATGCAACGTGACAACCGGTGAAGGCGGAAGCATTCAGCGGGAGGTCCTTTTTCGCTATGCTGTTGATCGGGCGAGTACAACCGCTCAAGCTTGGCTAGGGCTTACTGTGGGCTGTGCGGTATGCCACGACCATAAATACGATCCTATTTCCCAAAAAGATTTCTATTCCCTTTACGCCTTTTTCAATTCCAATGCCGATCCTGCAATGGACGGGAATGCATTGCTGACACAACCGGTAATTAAAGTCAAACCCCCCGAGTATGACACAAAGATAAAAGGTTTTGTCGACCGCAAGGCAGCCATCGTTAAAGCGATCGGCGAACTCGCTGAGGATTTGGATTACTCGGATCCAGCGGATTTGATCCCCAGGCCTCCAGTTCAAGAATTCGAAAACGTCTGGTTTGAAGATGCATTCCCGACAGGAGCTCAGGTCAACGCGCCGGGTCCCTTTTTTGTGAACCAGCCCGTGAAAAGTGGAATGAAGTCCTTGAAGGTGACCGGCGAAGGACTGATTCAGACATTCTACGACAAAGGCGCGGCGCCTCTATCGATTCCTAAAGAAGGCACGTTTTTTCTTCACGTTTTCCTCGATCCCAACAATCCGCCCGAAGAGATCATGATCCAGTTTTTAACTGATACATGGAACCACCGGGCGATCTGGGGCGCCGACTTGATTGATTGGGGCAAACGAGATTCCACCGAACGTTTTTCCGCCGGCGAACTACCCGCAATAGGCAAGTGGGTGAAATTAGAATTCGCCGCGTCTGCTGTCGGCCTTAGCCCCGGTCACCCGATCAAGGGATTTGCCTTTACCGTATATGGAGGCACCGCGTATTTTGACAACATGGGGATCGTCGGACGGTCAGATCCTGTTAATGATCCTTTGCGTTCTTTAACCGCATGGCGCGCTGCGCAAACGGGAAAAGACACTCCAGCTGTAGGAGATGAGGTGAACAAATGGCTTAAAGAGGGGCCTCAAAAAGATCGCACGGCAAACGAGCTACAGCAAATCCGCAACCACTACCTTTCACAGGTCTGTTCCACAACAGCCGATGCCTTTGCTTCCTTAAAAGCCGATTTGGCCACGGTGAAAGCAGATCGAAACCGATATGAAAAAACGGTTCCATCCACATTTGTGTTTCGAGATCTACCAAAAGCTCGTGACAGTTTTGTTATGATTCGAGGCGAGTACGACGCCCCCGGGGAACCCGTTTTACCAGCGACCCCTTCGGTACTTCCACCTCTTAAACAGACCGGTGAACGAGCCAACCGTCTTGACCTCGCTCGCTGGATCGTCTCACCGGAAAATCCCTTGACATCCCGAGTCGCAGTCAACCGGTACTGGCAACAGGTCTTCGGGGTCGGTTTGGTTAAAACGAGCCATGATTTCGGTACCCAAGGGACTCTACCAACACACCCACAGCTACTCGACTGGCTGGCCATCTGGTTTCAGGAGAACGACTGGGATATCAAAAAACTGATGCGTCTAATGGTGACAAGCCAAGTCTTTCGTCAACAAAGTATCGCTCCCCCTGCGAGATGGATTGCTGACCCAGAAAATCAGCAACTCGCTCGAGGATCACGATTTCGACTTGATGCGGAACAACTGCGTGACCAAACGTTATTCGTAAGTGGTTTGATGGTGCATGAGATGGGCGGCAAAGGCGTTAACCCTTATCAGCCCCCAAACATTTGGGAGCCGTTAGCATTTGGCGGTTCCAATACTCGGTATTACAAACGAGGTGATGGCGACGATCTCTACCGGCGAACGATTTATACATTCTTTAAAAGAACAGCGCCCCACCCCATGTTAGAGAACTTTGATGCGCCGGCACGTGAACAATCCTGCATTCGTCGCGATCGAACCAACACGCCTCTGCAGGCCTTGCAGCTGTTGAATGATGTCCAGTATTTCGAGGCCGCCCGAGCGTTTGCTGAAAAGATTATGAAGACCGCGAGTACTTCTTCTGACCGAGTTGAATTTGCCTATCGCAGCGTTCTTTCACGCACCCCCCAACCGGCAGAAACTCAGATGGTGATTGATTTTTTTGATCAACAACTAAATAAATATAAGGCCTTTCCTCTCGAAGCGAATAAAGCGATTGCATTCGGCGAATCGAACCCCCCAACCGATGTCGATGCAGCGGAACTTGCTGCATGGACATTGGTTGCCAATCTCATTCTCAACCTCGATGAGGCGATTGTTCGCAACTAATGAGTGTCATGAAAAAAAACAACCCGCTTTTCGACCATCAAGTCCTTCAGACTCGTCGTCAATTTTTTGGGGATATTGGGATCCGATTTGGCGGGATTGCGATGGCATCAATACTCGCCACACAGGCAAACGCCCAACCGGCGGAGGACCAAGTCCACCCGCCTCGACCGGGTCTCCCTCACTTTCCTGCCACAGCTAAGTCCGTCATTTATCTGCATATGAATGGCGGACCGTCGCAACTTGACACCTGGGATTACAAACCTAAGTTGGCCCAATACTTTGACAAAGATCTCCCAAAAGACTTTTTGGGTAATCGCATTACTACCATGACCAGCGGGCAGGCCAAGTTCCCTGTTGCTCCTTCCAAATTCAAATTCAACCAACATGGTGAATGTGGACGCTGGGTCAGTTCCCTACTACCGCATACGGCGAAAATCGTTGATGAAATAGCGGTCATCAAAACGGTGCAGACCAACGCCATCAATCACGATCCAGCCTGCACCTTCGTCATGACGGGGAGCGAGGTACCGGGCAAACCCTGCATGGGTTCATGGATCTCCTATGGGCTTGGCGCGGAGACCAACAACTTGCCTGCCTTCGTTGCCTTAGTACCTAATTTCCCAAATGGCTCGAATGCACAGGCGCTTTACACACGAATGTGGGGGCCCGGATTCTTGCCAGGAAAACACAGTGGCGTGGTACTACGTGCAGGCGCCGAACCTGTCCTGTATCTTGAGAATCCACCGGGCGTCGATCGCAGAGATCGTCGGGCAATGCTAGACACCCTTGGTAAACTGAATGCACGGGGCTTCGAAAAGTTTGGTGATCCCGATATTCAAACGAGGATCGCTCAATACGAGATGGCTTACCGAATGCAAACAAGCGTACCTGAACTTACTGATCTGAGTCAGGAAACGAAACTCACCAAAGAGCGGTACGGCCCCAATGTTGACAAACCAGGTTCGTTCGCTCAAAGCGCATTATTGGCTCGTCGACTGGTAGAACGGGGTGTGCGGATGGTCCAAGTCATGCACCGCGGCTGGGATTCGCATGGTAATCTACCGGTTGAATTGGGCAATCAATGCATGGATACAGACCAAGCCTGCGCCGCCTTGATAAACGATTTGAAGGAACGAGGAATGCTCGAAGACACACTCGTTGTTTGGGGCGGTGAATTTGGTCGGACCGTTTACTCGCAAGGAAAACTAACCAAGGAGCGATACGGACGCGATCACCATCCACGTAATTTCTGTATGTGGATGGCTGGTGGTGGGGTCAAAGGGGGAATCGAACTGGGCGAAACCGATGAGTTCTCCTACAACCCAATCTCGAATCCAGTTCATATCAACGAAATCAACGCAACCATCCTACACTGCCTTGGAATTGATCACGAACGCTTCACGCTGCGTTATCAAGGCTTAGATCAGCGATTAACGGGAGTTGAGCCAATGAAGGTAATCACCGATATCTTGGCATAAAGAGTCCCCTCGCAAAAACCTTTTAGGCCAACCAGCCGGCGGTACCAGACGTAGCTAGTTATCGTTGTCCAGCGGCCTTACCTGGCACCCTCGGATCATGCGACCCCGTAAACCTTCCACTCTTTGGATCCCAACCAATCGCTTGAGTCACTCCAATTCCGCGACGTGAAGAGATATCGTGCCCTCGTTGTTGGAGCTCGGCAACCTGCTTCTGATCAAGTGCCGTTTCAATCACCAATCGATCAGGAGACCACTGGTGATGAAGTCGCGGAGCAGCAAGTGCATCGCCAACGCTGTAACCCAGATCTAAATGGTTGATCAATCCCCATACAACCTGCGTAATGATCGTGGGACCACCGGCTGCCCCAAGTGTCAGCACAGGACGACCATCGAGCAGAACAATCGTCGGGCTCATACTGGACAGCGGGCGTTTCCCGGCAGCCACTGCGTTATTCTCTCCACCTACCAAACCAAAAGCATTGGGAACTCCGGGAGCGATCGAGAAATCGTCCATCTGATTGTTCATGACAACTCCCAAGCCAGGCACAATGACTTTAGAGCCAAATGTCGTATTCACCGTCGTCGTAATCGCTACCCAATTCCCGTCCGCGTCGGCTGCAGTGACGTGAGTTGTATGCTTTTTTGAGAAGTCGCCCTCTTTAAGAGGTGGCGAGCCATGAGACATTACCGGAGTCACTTTATTGACATCAATTTTTGCGGCAAGCTGCTTTGCGTAAGACTTGTTAATCAACCCTTTCGGAACTTGAACGTAATCAGGATCCCCTAACCAGTAGGCTCTGTCCGCAAACGCAAGTTTCATTGCTTCGGCTACCACGTGCCGCATCTTTGCTGGATCTTTTTCCTGAAGTTCTTGTAGATCAAAAGACTCGAGAATATTTAAAATTTGCGCCACATGAACGCCACCACTGCTGGGAGGAGGGAATCCGTAGATATCATACCCCCGATAGGTTGTTCGGACCGGCTCCCGTCGAACGGTTCGATAGTTCTTAAAATCATCAACCGTCAAGATGCCACCGTTGGATTTCATCCAATCAGCGGTCTGTTTCGCAAATTCTCCACCGTAAAACCAATTCGTTCCACATTTGGCTATTTGCCGGTAAGTCTCGGCCAGGTCCGGTTGCCTCAATACCTCACCCGGCTCGTAAATCGAGCCGTCCGGTTTCAATAATGCAGCAGCCGAACCTGGAAATTGTTGGAGGTATTTCCGGGTGCTACGCAGCCGACTCGAGTAAACGCGATCTACCTGAAAACCATTCTCTGCGACCTCAGCCGCCTCCAAAATGAGGCTTGAAAAGGCCAACTTCCCATAATTGGATACGGCCTCAGAGTAAGCTTTCAGAGCACCCGGGACGCCACTTGCCAGTGCTCCGACTCGGGATAATGATCCATCAGCTTTACCGTCGCGCAGATACATATCCCGATGGGCTGCAGCCGGAGCCATTTCACGACCATCGATCGCGACGACATCGCCTTCAGCGGTTCGAATCAAGACAAAACAACCACCCCCAATTCCTGAATTGAAACCATCGACCACCCCGAGAGTTAACGCCGTCGCAATCGCCGCATCAACAGCATTACCACCTTGTTCAAAAGCGCTGACACCCGCCGCGGTAGCGATCGGGTTGACCGATGCCACCATATTTCGCGGGGACTCGGCCGTGTGTTGCGATTGCCCGCGAGCTTCTAAGACTGCCAACAAAGTCAATAACGCGACCAACAGCCTGCTACTTATAAAGTGAGCTGAAAAGCTTGGCCTTCGCCGAGAAACACTGTTGAAAAAGGCAGGATACAGCATTTACGTTGTCCCATTTTAGAAATCCGACTTGCGAACAATTAACGGCTTGCTCTAAGCTGACATTATGCCACTTGATCCCGAACATTCCGATTCTGAAAAACTGGAACTACCAGAAGTTTCGGAAGAATTTGTCGACGAACCGTCTGCCGATGAAGAGTTGTCACTGGATCAACTAAGCCGCGCCTATGCGGAAGTTTTGCAAAACCGCAAGGACAGCGACGCGGATTTAGAAGAGGGCGAAGAAGAAGAGGACGAAGACTACGAAGAAGAAGAGGACGAAGACTACGAAGAAGAAGAGGACGAAGACTACGAAGAAGAGGAGGACGAAGACTACGAAGAAGAGGAGGACGAAGACTACGAAGAAGAAGAGGACGAAGACTGCGAAGAAGAGGAGGATGAAGACTACGAAGAAGAGGAGGAGCAGTACGCCAAAGAGACTCAGAACAACCCGCTTAGTTTCGGCGAGGCTCAAGCTTCATTCATCTCGTCAGAAATAGATCCGGCTGATGAGGACGAAGAGGATAACGCTGGTTGCTCCATTGAACCTGATACCATTCTTGAAGCCATTCTATTTGTAGGCTGCCCACCAGATACTAAGCTCAACGCAAAGAAAATTGCCGGAATTATGAGGGACGTCAGTCCAAAAGAAATCAAGGCAATCACCAAAAAGCTCAATGATCATTACCAATCAACCAATGCTCCCTATCGAATCGTCTCCGACTCCGGAGACCTCAAAATGCAGCTGGTTGACGACGATGAGATGAACTTGGTTCGTGCTCAATTCTACGGGGAAGTTCGGCATGCCAAGCTAAACCAAAATGCGATCGATGTTTTGGCTGTCGTCGCCTACAACCAGCCAGTCAGCAAAGAGGAAATTAATAAAATTCGAACGCGATCAAGCGGTCCTGTTTTGAATCAAATGGTCCGTCGCCAACTACTGACTTTTGAAATGACGGAATCCAAGCCTCACCGTAAAATCTACAGCACCACCGATCGCTTCCTCGATCTGTTTGGACTAGAAACGCTCGTCGACCTGCCGCAGACTAACGCGGCTTCTGATCTTGAAGAGCTGGCTGATTAAACCCCACGAACGTCGCAATGCGACAGGCCGCCTGACATCATTTTTTAAATAAGTTTCCGGCCTTGGTGGCGTCTAGAAACGGAGAAATGCGAAACTCCTAATCGGATTGTCATGTTTGGCATTGTTGCGAAAGACTGCTGTTCAGTTTTATAATCCTTAGTGACCTCACAGTTAATTCGGAAATCGGGGCAAACTTGCTAAAATTATTGAGATCGGAGACGCTTAATGCGTAATGTTGTCGCGCTCGTATTGGGTGGTGGCCGTGGAACCCGGCTTTACCCGCTAACTTCGATTCGAAGCAAGCCTGCGGTCCCGCTTGGCGGCATGTACCGACTCATTGATATCCCGCTGTCCAATTGCATCAATAGTAATATTCGCCGAATCTTTGTTCTCACACAATTCATGTCAACCAGTTTGCATGGTCATATTCGACGCACCTATAACTTTGATAATTTCAGCGGCGGTTACGTTGAGGTGCTGGCCGCTCAAGAGACCATGAGTGAGGGTACCGACTGGTACCAAGGTACTGCAGACGCCGTCCGGAAAAACCTGAGACAAATCAAACGTCGTGACATTGACTATGTTGTGATCTTATCAGGTGACCAACTTTACCGAATGGACTACCGAAAATTGATCCAATCTCACAAAGAATCTGATGCGGATGCCACCATCGCTTGCATGCCCGTATCTCGAGAACAAGCGCGAGATTTCGGAATCATGCAACTGGATGACGATGGTCGCGTGCGTGGATTTGTCGAGAAACCACAGGCTGAAGAAGAAATAGATGCCGTTAAAACAGATGCCCAGTGGATTGAATCCCGAGGTGTTCAAAGCCACGGACGGGATTGTCTCGCCAGCCTAGGCATTTATGTTTTCAACCGCGAATTGCTAGTGGACGTACTCGAAACAAACGACTACGCCGACTTCGGACGCGAAGTCTTCCCGGCTACTATAAAGTCTCAGAAAGTTCAAACTCATCTGTATGATGGATATTGGGAAGACATAGGAACAATCCGCTCGTTTTACGAGGCGAATATTGGCATGGCCAATGAATCTCCGGAATTTCGCCTTTTCACACCCGAGTCTCCCATCTACACCCGTCCTAGATACCTTCCCCCCACTCACTTGGGGCATGTCGAAGTTAAAAACAGTTTGATCGCCAATGGATGTCAAATCGGAAAGGGAAGCCGTATCGAAAACAGCGTAATCGGTTTGCGTACCCTGATCGGGGATAATGTGCACATCCGAAATTCGATTGTAATGGGTGCAGACTACTATGAATCCGGCCTACCACAAACTCAACCCAATTCTCTAACACCCCTTGGGATTGGCACTGACTCGTTAATTGATGGTGCCATCATCGATAAGAACTGTCGGATTGGTTCAGGGGTTTCCATTTCCAATCTGAGTCAAACAATTGAAACCGACCTGAATCACCCAACGTGTGTCATTCGGGACAGCATCCCAATCATCACCAAAGGGGGCGAACTGAAGCATGGCTGGAACCTCAATGAGTTCCTCAAGCAGTAGCCTCAAAGATAAATGAAATAGATAGGCCATCGTCGGTCAACTACTCAGATAACTTCGTTTCAAACGGAAAACGTTTTGTCTCAATCGTACTGGCGAATGTCGTTCTGGAACTTCCCGTTTTGACTTGAATCTGGTTAAGTTGATCCGAATTCAATTCAAAAAAAACTCGATTGTCAATCTTCCAGTTTCCCGGATTTTGATCACCGGTGATTTCGAAATAAAGCCACGCTTGTTTTAGATCAACTTGCTCTCCGACCCAGCGTAGTTCACCCCCACGACCCTTATCGCTAACAATTCGAAAACGATTGGCCACGTAGGCCTTACAAATGGCAGACAGCTCCGCCTCCTTATCTAGGTCAACCGATCGATTCTCCATTTTGGAAATTGCCTTTTCCAAATCGGCTGGCCACACACAGAGCCCCACTTCAAAGTTGCCTGTCTTGGGATTCCACTCCACTTCGGCAAAACTGACGTGGTAGGGATGACTTGCGGCAAGTGGTGAACTGAGAAAGGAGAGAACGCAAATCAGTGTTATCCCCAACCAATCTGTTCTTGAAAGGGAAATCACTGTTCTCCTCCCTCACCGCCCGACGCTTCGGAGTCAGCAGCACGCTGTTCTCGCATTGGATTCGGCTTGTCACGAGAATCCTTGAACAATTGAAAGCGAGACTTCTCTATCTTAGGTGGATAAAAATTATTCCCAAGGTCAACGTCAGCCGTTTCCAGACGTGGATCGAGAATGATTGAGGCAATCGGCTTTTCGAGAATGATTAATTTCGTGATCAACTCATTGTTTTTATTCCATATTTCAGCCGGGTAGGTCAGCACCTCCGAGGAACCATCTTCATAAAACAATTGCAAGATGATGGGCATAACCAGTCCGCCAACATTCTTAATATCAATCAAATAAAAATGCTGTTTCGACTGAAGTAACGCTCGCTCCTCGTTTGACAGCGATTCAACAAACTTTTCATAAACCTCCCGATCCTTGGCGGTCACATCTAGGGGGTCGTACTCATTATAAAAATCTTTGAGCCCGGGAAACGCATCAACGTATTTCGCCAAAGGCTTATTGCGGTCGGAACTCAGTGTCTCCGGCTGACGCCCTCGCTCGGTCCGTCGCAAAGTCTTTTCGACATTAGGATCTGCCGTATCAATGTTAAGTCTGCGAACGCCCGCAATAGCTAAATCCACATGGTCTGTTGAGTAGAACCAACCTCGCCAAAACCAATCCAAATCGACTCCCGAGGCATCCTCCATGGTTCGGAAGAAATCAGCGGGCATGGGCCGTTTAAATTTCCAACGTCGAGCATATTCTTTAAACGCAAAATCGAACAATTCGCGCCCGAGAATGGTCTCCCGCAAGATATTCAGTGCGGTGGCAGGCTTGGCATAAGCATTTGCCCCAAACTGGAGCAATGACTCGGAGTTGGTCATGATCGGCACCTGATTTGTGCTGCCCATGAACCCAACGATATCCGCAGGCTCGCCCCTTCGTGAGGGATACCCCTCTTCCCACTCTTGCTCAGATAGGAACTGCAAGAACGTATTCAAACCTTCATCCATCCAAGTCCACTGTCGTTCGTCAGTGTTAACAATCATGGGAAAATAATTGTGCCCCACTTCGTGGATGATCACGCTGATCAAGCCGTATTTAGTTCTGGCCGAATAGGTGCCATCTTTTTCTGGACGCGGCCCATTAAAACAGATCATTGGGTATTCCATACCCCCGACAGGACCGTTCACCGAAATGGCAACCGGATAGGGATAGTCAAATGTATACCTAGAATAAACATTCAACGTGTGAACAATCGCATGAGTTGAATAACGACTCCACAATGGCTCACCTTCTTTGGGGTAAAACGACATCGCCATGACGGGCTTCTGGCCCACGTTATGTTGGACCGCGTCCCAAATAAACTTGCGGCTTGAGGCGAACGCAAAATCTCGCACTTGGTCGGCTTTGAACACCCAAGTTCGCTCCCCATTGGGAGTACTCGTTTCATTGGCCAGAGCTTCTCCTGGAGTCACAATAAAAACCGGTTCTTTAGCGTTTTTTGCCTGTTCTAATCGCTGACGCTGCTGAACCGTCAACACTTGATCTGGATTCATCAGGACGCCGGTAGAAGCCACGACATGGTCACTCGGGACCGTAATACGGACGACATAATCACCCATCTCCAATGTGAATTCACCTCGACCTAAAAACTGCTTGTGTTGCCAACCCGTAACGTCGGTATAAGCGCATAAGCGAGGGAACCACTGGGCCATCTCGTAGATGTAATTTCCATCCTCCGGGAAATACTCAAACCCACTTCGTCCTCGAATCAATCGGGCATTATTGATGCGGTAGTTCCAATCCACACCAAATTCAAATGTCCCACCGGGAGGCAAGGGATTGGGCAAATCCACTCGCATCATGGTTTTGACAATGGTGTATTCCAACGGTTGATTGGTTGAGGCATCGACACAACGAGTGATATCAATCCCCCCATCAAAAACGCGACGAACCATCATTCCTTGAAGTTGCTTGAAGGACATTCGATCGATTCCCGAGGAGGTTGCAGCCAGCTGAGCCTCCGAATTGGGTCGACGAATGTTTGCGTCCAACTGCAACCACAAATAGCGCAGCGTATCACGACTGTTATTTCGATAGGTGATCACCTCTTTACCGAACAGCTTTTGATTTTCGTCATCCAGACGAACGTCTATATCGTAATTAACTTGCTGTTGCCAATATTGTGGTCCGGGAGCCCCAGAACCGGTTCGAAAACCATTTGGTGTAGGCAGCAGTTCTTCTAGCTGCCGAAATTTATCCGCTTGGTCAAACTTTCCTCCGGATTGAGCATGGAGTACAAGCGGCGTTAGGGAAAATACCAGCACCCAACCAAACAGGTGCAGTCGGAGTAATTGCAGTTGAAGCAGCATAGAAGTCTCGCACGGCAATGAGTTAAAGATTAGTAACAACCTCATTAGAATTTGGAGGGCGGCAGGACTCAAGGCTCAAGGTTGTATTCCGTCAGACTTGGCGGAATACTTCCAAAAAAATAACGCCAGAAGCGTGAGCTATTCCCAGCCCCAATCACTCGTTCTGCCGCCACACCCGTCTTCCTAAAAAAAGCCCGGCATCACATGCCGGGCTATTAAAATTTCGATCAGACGGTCGCAAAAAAAAGACTTATTTTTCCAATTGCAAAGCCGTGATGATTTCGAGGGCACCAGGCGTCAATTGGCGCAACTTGTCAGCAATCACACTCTTTTCAGAAGCAGATGCCTTCGCGGCCTTTGCTTTCAGGAGGCCAATTTTTTTCTTTCGATGACGGCGACGCCTGAGCTCTCTACGTCGTTCACTACCTGGCATGGAGTATCCTTTTTGATCGGTATGTAAATCTGGGGTCTGGTAATTATTCTTTGGAAGCGACAGTCTACGCCAAAACCCCAATTGGATCAACGATCATTCGCAATTTGGAGGATAAGCGGCCGTAGTTCTGCCACAAGAAAAACGGATCCGGTGATACAGGTAAAATCCTTTTCCCCCATGTTTTCCAAACACCACAGTCCTGCCGACCGAGAATCAGGCCTTGTCAGCCACTCCGTGTCGCCAGAATTGGGTATTTGTGTGGCGATTCTGGCTAGATCCTGGACCGGCATTCCACGGGGGTTGGACGTGAATTGAGTCAGGCAAATCTCATCAAATATCGCCCCTAAGGGCAGCAACATACCCTCGACATCTTTTTCGCGACTGGCCGCAAAGACGAGCCTACGCCTACTGGCTTCCGAGAACTCTGGTATCTCCGAACACAATGTATCCGCCAACGCCGTTGCCGAGGCCACATTGTGAGCCATATCCACCACCACCGTCGGCTGCCTCATTAATACTTCAGTTCGCCCCTCTAAACGAGCTCTTCGCAAACCCATCCGCACGTTTTCCTGACTGATAGACCATCCATTGCCAATGAGAATATGCACGGCGGCAATGGCAAGCGACGCATTCTGTTGTTGATGACCACCCCAAGTCCCCACCTCGAGTTCATCGATCTCGTAAGCCTCGCCCCCAACTTTACCCCGAACTCCGAATCGATTTGAAACGCGGGCATGATTTGATCTTGGGGAACCAAGTGAATCTTGGTTACCGGTGGTCTGAGAATCGCAGTAAAAATCTTGGTCCATTGAAAACAACGGAGCTGTATGGAGTTCGGCTGTTTCCGAAATGACAGGCACCACTTCCGGATGGGTTGCCCCCGAAACCACGGGAACCCCAGATTTGATAATACCGGCCTTTTCTTTGGCAATACGATCAACCGTCTCCCCCAGCTGCTGGGTGTGGTCCAAACTGACATTCGTGATAACGCAAAGTTCTGGCTCGCAAATGTTGGTTGAGTCAAGTCGCCCCCCCATGCCAACTTCCAAGATCGCGACATCAACGTCTTCATTGGCAAAATGAAGCATAGCAGCCGCGGTGATCACCTCAAAGAAGGTCAATTTTGAAACCCCGGCATCGACAGATCGGTCATCCATATCATCGATCACAGGTGCCATTCGAATCAAGAGTTCCAAAAGTTGTTGATCACCAATGATTTCGCCATCAATGGCGATTCGCTGATGAACCACCTCCAAATGAGGCGAGGTGTAGATACCCGTCTTCAATCCAGAGGCGGTCAAAATAGATCCCATGTAAGTGCATACAGAACCTTTGCCTTTGGTACCCGCCACGTGGATCACTGGATATTTCAGATGTGGTTCATCCAGCCTTCCGACCAATTCCAACATATTCGCAAGTTTGAAATCGGTTGCTTTGGGGGTGTTTTGACGTTCGTAGTTAATCCGTCCAAAAAGACGTTTCAATTGGTCATCTAAAAGCTGACTGTCAGTACGATTCATTGGAAGTCTCATTTGGAGCTAGAACTGACTCGCAAGGATTTAGTCGCAAACGAGTCGAGTTGCACCGGTTTGAACAAATAAGCTGATAATTCGGTGCGTATGTTCAGTCAATGGTCTTTCACGCTCAATACCCGAACCCAATTTAGGCAGGTTTATTAAATATGCCAGTATTTGACAAACCCTCAAGGCGAATTTGGCGTTACAGAAAGACCCCCTTCAGCTACCTTCAGTTAACATCTGCCAGAACGGCCCAAGTTACCGGCTGAAAACGCCGATTTCGAACCAATGAGTAACCGGGGCTGGTTGAACAGGTTTTAGGCCAAATCTATCATATTTCATTGTGGAAAACTGCACACCCGTAGGGATCGCGGGCTTCGTGGGTTGGATCTAAAATGGTATCGAACCGTGGGACTTAACGTGGCGTATAAACCTTATTGCCACAATAAGTTAGTTGCCTGCCCCAAAAAACATATCGCGGCCTTAGCCTGCAATTCACATGAATTCAAGATTTAAACCGCAGACCAGTTTCGTACTGGATTGAGCACTGGAGATAGAGTTTTATGTCAACCGACACACCCGTCAAAGATGACAAACCGCGCCGACTGGAACAGTCCAATCCAGATTACGATCCAAACATCGTTGTTGAGGCTCAAAACCTGACCAAGGTTTATCGCGATTTCTGGGGCCGTCAAAAGGTAAGAGCCCTCCAAGCGCTCGATCTGGAAATCAAAAAGGGGGAGATCTTTGGATTGCTCGGGCCCAACGGTTCGGGTAAGTCTACCACGATCAAACTCCTTTTGGGATTGCTTTTTCCAACCAGCGGTCGCGCGTTAGTTTTTGGTAAAGACGCCTCCGAGGTATCCAAGAACGAACGCATCGGTTATCTCCCCGAAGAATCTTATTTGTATAAGTTCCTGACCGCGGAAGAAACTCTCGATTTTTACGGACGTCTTTTTGACATGCCCGCCAAAGTTCGCAAAGAACGTGTCAATGCCCTGATAGAAAAAGTAGGACTGACTTGGGCCAAGCGACGACAGCTGAAAGAATACTCGAAAGGTATGACTCGGCGAATCGGTTTGGCTCAGGCGTTGATCAACGACCCCGATTTAATTCTTTTAGACGAGCCCACGTCAGGTCTTGATCCTCTGGGAACTCGAGAAATGAAAGACATGATCATTGAGCTGCGCGATCAGGGTAAAACCGTCGTGATGTGCAGTCATCTACTGGCGGATGTCCAAGACGTATGCGATCGGATTGCCATCCTTTACCAAGGTGAGTTGAAAGAGCTGGGACGAGTTGACAGCCTCCTCAAAGTAAGTGACGAAACACAAGTTCTAGCAAAGGGTCTCACACCGGAAGCTTACGATGATATTCGCGCGGCGGTCGCAAAGCATGGAGGTGAAGTTCTGGGTATCGACAACCCAAAATCAACGCTCGAGGATTTGTTCTTAGACATTGTTCGAGAAAGCCAGGCCAGACCGGGGCACCGAACATCCCGGGCAGATGGCTCCTCCGATTAATTCTCGTATCAGGACAGACAAAGATTGAGCCGCCTCAAGGCATTAGGACGTATCCATGGTTGTTGAAGAGTTTCCGAATTTTCTAGAATGGGTTGGACCCGGTCTGCTTTTGCTGCTGGGAATATCGGTTGCAGGTGCCATTTTAGGGATCTTCCTCGGGTATGTCGTCGCGTCGTTTAAACACGGGCCCTTCGAGGCATTTTATGTCGTGGCCAAAGTTATCTCGGAAGCCATTCCTGACGCGTTTGGCACCTCCCCACGTCGAATCCTCGCAATCGCCCGCCTTTCAATTAAAGAGGCCATGCGGCGACGTGTTATCCTCGTGACATTTGCCATTTTTGCTGGGGCCTTGCTCTTTGGCGGTTGGTTCATGAATGCCGGTTCCGACAATCCTGATCAGATCTATGTGAATTTTGTTTTATGGGGAACTCAATTACTGATTCTACTGATGGGCATGCTCATTAGTGCCTTCAGCCTACCTGAAGACATTAAAAACAAAACCATTTATACGATCGTCACCAAACCCGTGCGGGCAACTGAAATTGTCATTGGCCGAATCTTTGGATTTGGAGCCCTGGCCACCGCGCTGCTCGCGTTAATGGCCCTCATCAGTTTTGCGTTTGTATGGCGAGGATTGTCGCATGATCACGAAATCGTAGATTCGCAAAAAGTTTCAGCGTTCTACGACATTGACCCGGAAACGCGCCTTTCCAACCGAGGAAAAAGAGTCTCTCCCAATGCGATCAAGGCGGCAGAAACAACGTTCGAATCGGGGCACCGACATCGTGTAGAACTGGTCGAGGACATTCGCAAGCCCGATGAAAAACAACCCGAAGACACCAGCAACATTGTAAGTCAAACCATAGGTCCAGATGGCCAAATCATATACCACCGTGTGATTGTCATTCCGACAGCGGGGCACACGCATCGTGTCACGATCAACGGAACAGGTGATGACGCGACTGTCGAGCTGGGACCCGCCACTGGATATTTCCGGGCACGGGTTCCCGTTTACTCCGATGGCATCCAATTCTTCGATCGACAAGGTGCCCCCAATAAACGCGGGATCGATGTGGGGAAGGAATGGGGCTATCGAGGATACGTCGATGGAGGAAGTCGGTTGGCGCCGAACTCGTTGTCGAAGGCCGATTTCATGTTTAGTGATTTTGACGCCAGCGTCCTTGGGGATGAAACCATTTTACCTCTAGAGATGAGCCTCGGCGTTTTTCGAACCTACAAAGGCGACATCGAGAAACGGGTGATCGGTAGCATTCAATTTGAAAGTGTCCCGGAAGATCCGGCATCTCAAAATCGCTTTCAAAGTGATTCCATTGTGTTTGAAACCAACGAATTTCAGATCCAAACCCTGCCAATTTCGCGGAAACAGCCAGGGCGACTGATTGCTCCCGATGGAAGCACCATCGAGCAAGGAGTGTTTGATTTATTTGACGATTACGCAAAAAACAAGAAACTTAACTTGGTTCTGCGATGTGAAGATTACAACCAGTACATAGGTGTCGCGAGAGCGGATGTTTATTTCCGAGCCACCGATGACCTCTATTGGGCAAACTTCTTCAAGGGTTACCTTGGAATTTGGTGCCAAATGATGGTAGTGATCGCGATGGGAGTATCCTTCAGTACCTTCCTGAGTGCCCCCATCACGATGTTAGCAACCATCGTCACCATGATTGTTGGCTTCTTCACTCCGTTTATCCGCACCATGACTCAGGAAGATGTTGCGGGCGGTGGGCCGATCGAATCGCTTTTCCGACTTGTGACACAAAAAAATATGGAAGTAACCCTGGAAACTGGAATTGGAACTACTCTGATGGAGCAAAGTGACAACCTGTTAGTCGGTGGTTTGAGTACACTTACTTATCTCGCTCCCAACTTTGCACAAATGAACTTTGCCGACTTTCTAACTTACGGTTATTCAATCGACAGCCAACGCCTTCTGGTCGCCATTGCCCTCACATTGGCGTTTTGCTTCGGCCTCTCCATTCTCGGCTACTTTTGCCTGAAAACTAGAGAAATCGCGAAATGAATTATTCAACATCGTTTACTCGAAAAATCATCTACATCGCCGTTATTGGCCTACTGTTGATACCCCTTTCATTGGTGTCTCGGCCTGCCACACGCGACGGCAATAATGACGTCAAAGATGCCGGTGGTCAGCTGTCACAGCTGCGTGACGAGCATGAATTGTCGCAAGCGAAAATGATGGAAATTGATCCGGCCAGCGAAACCATGAAACTGGCCTCGCTCGGACTACGAGGCGTTGCCGTCAATATGCTGTGGATGCAGGCAATCGAGCATAAGAAAAAAGAAAATTGGGACTCGCTCGCATCCACGCTCAACGCTTTGATCAAAATCCAACCCAACTTCATCAAAGTCTGGGAGTACCAGGCCCACAACATGTCCTACAACATTTCGGTGGAATTTGATGATTATGAATATCGGTACCACTGGGTTAAAAAAGGGATCAACTTTTTAACAGAAGGGATTCCCTACAACTACCGTGACCACCGAATGACCGACAACCTCGGTTTCTTCACTGGCATGAAAATCGGTCGTTCCGACGAACGCGTTCAATTTCGACGACTCTTCCGAGAGGACACCGAGTTCCACGAAGGGATGGACGAGTGGATCGACCCGGATAGCTATTTCACTCGTGAATATGGCCATGACAACTGGAAAATGGCTTATGACTGGTACGACCGCTCAATCAATCTGGTTGAACGCGAGAGTGCCCCGCAGTACACCGGTGACATGATGTTTTTCATGAGACGTCCGGCTCAACTTAGAAACCAAGCCGCCTCATTGCAAACAGAGTTTCGAACAGACGATGTGATCCAAGAGGTCTGGAACAATGCAAACGAAGAATGGCTAGACTACGGTCAGCAGCAGATCGCAAACACGCGAGGCGTGGTGATCACCATGGAAGGCTTGCCAGACAATGACCGTCGGCTTTCGAGATTACGAGCCGATCTAGACAAACTAGCCCCGGGCGTACGCGAAGGTTTCATGAAGGAATTGGAGACCAAACTCAACCTTCCCGAAGAGATGATGGCGGCTTTGAAAATCCCGGTTGACCAACGTACGGATGAAGAGACGCTCTTAGCTCGCCGAGCCAATGCCAGAATCTTCAATGCCGATCGAGGCCTTGATATCAAAATTGCAGGACTGGCAAAAAAAGAGAACCAACAGGATGCTAGGCGTTTGCTAGAAGAAATTCTGATGACCCTATCAGAAATGAGAACCACAGATCAGTATTCCAAAACGGTCAATTACAAGTATTGGAAAACTCGCTCTGAGGTCGAAGCACTGGATGCCACTGCAGCGGCAAGGGCAGCGTTATTCGACGCTTCGGAGATGAAACGCCGCTCTATTTTCGATGATGAATATGAAATCGATCCCGTAACCAAAGAGAAAAAAATCCTTCAAATTGGAGCGATTTCAAAATACGAAAAAGCCTTCGCTGTCTGGCGTGAAATATTAGATGATTACCCAACACTATACGACGGTGCTTTGGCGGACGACCTTTGTGAGGCAATGAGTGATTACTATCAGATGCTAAAAGTCACTGGCAATGAGTGGCCTGTCGACCAACCTTTACAAAAGTTGATTGACTATCGAATCGAGAATGGACCCGATGGGGACGAGCTTCCGGGTTCTGAGGAGATTGCTGAACGCGAATCACTGAAAGCAGAAAAAAATCCCGAAGCCGCACCAGAGACCTCGGGTGAGACAAAGCCGTCTGAGACACCTGCTGCCACCGCTTCGGACGAGGGAAAAAAAGCGGAGGAGCCAAAGGACGATGCACCTTCGCAAATCATCCCGAAAACAAAGGACGTTCAGGCAGATGATCAATCTGGAGACCGCTAAAACGCAGCACTCTATGAAGAATTATCATTCATCATCAGGGCTTGACGCTGAAACGGGAGCCTTAAGGTTCTCAACGGCGAACCGAATTCGACTTTGGGTAAACGACTTTCGTCGGACCACCCATGCTGATGCCATCATGATGGAGATCGATTCATCCGAATCAACGTCTCCATAGCAGCCCTTTTAGAAAATCCGGCACCGCGCGATTTAGTCTGCCCTAAATGGTGCTGCTCAGGCCTATTAAGACGTCACAAATCGGCTGTTTGGGCATCACAGGCTCAACTCCGAAAAATTGATCCTTCGCTTACCGCTGTCGAAAGCAGAGGCCCCATAACTGCAACGAAAGGATTCTGTGATCTGACTGCAATGTCCAAGATCCTATGAAATAATTCTGATCATTGGAGTTCAAAATAGCCCTTATTGAGAGCCCGCTTCCCGCTGCCGCGCGGCCTGCAGTTTTGCCATCAAATCAGACTCAATACTCTCGCCGACTCGGGCACTTAACGCCTCACGCAAGACGCCAAACATGCTGGTGATCGAAGCCAGTTCTCGCTTATCAACCGATTGAGCTTTAAGACGAGTTTCTTCATCAGCCATGCGATTTTTCACATCCTGAGGTGTGACCAGCGCCCTGTATCGATCCAAGAGATCACTCGCCTGGTCATAGTTTTTATTCTTAATTGCCGTATCGATTTCGTCTTCAAATACTTGACGCTGAGCAACCAAATTAAGTATTTCCGTTTGGAAACCCGAAATGATTCCCTGAGCATAAAGCCGAGTCTCATCATCGGGAACGGTTGTCATCAGGTTAGAATACAACCCGGGGATCATTGGCAATTTTTTTAGCGCCCGATTCCCGCGTTTAACGTAAATCAATCTAAGTTCTCGTTCAGGGTGTGGCGGTATCTCCAAAATCCCACGCCAATCCGTATTACCCAAGTACTCCGACTCTTGCTCCCTCGTCATATAAGGACTACGAGACCAAATTTCATAACCGGCCAAGGCCTGAGTATCATCGTCACGCGATACCAGCTTGAGTTCTGTCGATGACTCCGGCGGCCGGATCACGAGCGCCAGCTTTTGCGCCCGCCGACTGGTCCTACCTGACAAAGGAGCCCGATGGTAGGAATGAATCTTGCAGTTAAGTGTAAAATCTTCCTGGTTCTCAATGGTCAGAAAAGTAAAGTCAATCGCCTCGAGCTTCGCAAGATCTCCTTTTCTATCGACCCTCCGAATGATGGGCAAAAACCGGTCGTCAGACCGTATCCAAACCGGAGATTTTATATTCTCTTCCAGAACCCATTCACCATCTTCACCCTGAGCCGCTCGGACACAGGAGTCAATCGCCCGCGCTCGCATGATGACATCACCGCTTTCAGTGACTCGATCCACCCGGGCAATTGGCATGAAGGCTTTCGTAATAGAACGAAAAACATTGTTTGCCAATTGAGAAGTCTGAGCCGTGCTACGGCTCACCACAGCTCCCCATTGCTGAGTCCGAACATCAAACTCTCGGACTTTATAAACAATCTGGCCTTCTTGTTCATCAAGGCACACCACCATTAACTTGTCAGCGTGCTCCAGCTCGGGCGTGTTTTCGATCCCTTTAAGGGCATCCGGGTTTTCGATGGAACGCAAAAACTGATTGCGCCAACGAGCGGGTGCCGGTTGGACGTAAACAATCCATCCGCTCGGATCAATCAATTCTGCCTCCCGACTTATCTTTTGTTCAAGAGAATCTTCCAAGGCATTCAAACGAGGCGAACCCGACTGGCAAATCCATACCAGTACTTGATAAGGATGTAGCTCCCACGATCTCAACGTGATTTCCGGAACGAGCAACTCTACTTTTTCGGAATCGATGGCCGCACCCACCTTCACTTGGACGGGCTGCTCCCCCCCTTTTTCGGCAGCTGCATCTGCCGACTTGTCTTGCATAGACATCGCCGGAAGAGTCATTGCCGGAAGGCACAGGAGGCAGACCAGAAAGCCACACACATCGACCCGTTTCAAAGGGAATCCAAACATGTTGTTCAATACCATTTGACTCATTTTAATCGGCTTCATTACTTCTCTTCTTTTTTGACTCGCGGCACGATTCGCCAGCTATCGACGTTGTGATATAGGTGGATTAAGTTACGCCCCACCTCACGTAAATTGTCGCGAACCGCATAATGCTCTTTCAGTTGCCACAACGGCAGGACTGAAACGTCATTCCGAATCTGTCGGTGCATTCTTCTTAAGGTCAAGCCCGCCATCTGCCAACTATCGGCGTATCCTAGCCTACGAATGGATTGTTGGACCGGCGCGCTAAGATCTTCAACCAATCCTTCTTCACCAAACAGGGTATCCACATCGGTAAGGGGCTCTTGCATCGACATTTCGTAATACAAGAAGTCCCAGTCGTCATCGGGGGGGATCGTCTCTCCCGGTGCCAACTCACGTAAATCAACCTTAACGCCCAACTCACCCCACATTCTCTGAATCGCAGCGCAGGCAATTTTGGGAATATCATCACGAGTGTGACACAAAACCAAGGTAGGGCGTTTAACCACCGGATTCTTGGAACCGTCAGCAACTAATTTGTCTATCATCTGCTGCTGCACGGTTTGCACTAAAACCATCCCCAGCTTTTCATTGTAGGGCTCGGTACGGACTTTCGTGTTATAGCCATAGGCCAGTTGATCGTTTTCTTCGGTACCCCTCGGGAAAGGCCCACTAATGACTTCGCAACCATCGATGTCATTTCCGCCACAAATCATTTCATTAAGAATTGATTCCCGATTGATACCTCGCAACAACCCGTTACGAAAATTCTTATCCCTAGTGAAGTCGTTTCGCAATTTGGGAATCAGCATGTGCACCGTTGGCACCACGTAAGCCTCCACTTGTACCGACGCATTACCCTGTAAGCGTGGCAACTCAGCCAGCGGAACGCGATCGATCACATCCACTTCACCACCAATGATAGCGTCCACTGCATCCGAGGCGTTTTTAAACAACCACTCAACGATTTCAGGATGCTGCCGATCTTTTATGGGACTGTACTCAGGATTCCGATTGTAAACTGCTATCTGATCGTTTTTACTGGTCATCACATACTTCCCATTCTGTTTGGGAGGCTGCCCAGAAAACGGGTCATCGTATCGAAACTGCACTAAAGCTTCAGGCCGGATGAATTGCCGTCGCAACTTAATTAAGACATTGTTTTCGTCCTCGATTTCTACGGTCGAGATCACTTTGGCAAAGGATGTCCGATAGTCCGGCCTTTCGTAGCTGCCCATCGAAATCATTTTACTCGCCAGTTCGAGCGCGGTAATTTGCGGAATACTTTGTGAAGACTCACTGGCTTCAATCGTGAATCGATAAGCGAGTCCGTCCTCATCGGCCTGCTCTAGCTTCCCATTTAGGAACTCATACCGCCCACCTTCATCACTCAGCCCTGAAAACTCCACCACAGATCGCATCGTCAAACGGCCCACCCTTCGACCACCCCACAGATCGAGACGAAGAGGATCGGCACCCGCCGAATTGTTAGTCACCCCGACAAAGACAATGGGAAAACGATCCACAATCTCTTCATATAGATCCAGGGCCTCGTCACGATTAGGAACCACACGATTTGCCTGCCGGGCCTTCAAATGAGACTCTTTACCCTTGTTTTGTGCCGCTAAGGTTTTCGATTCAGCGATCAGATCATTGCTATGCTTCAACATCAGACCGTTCCATCGATCGATCATTCGCAGGGACTCTTTTCCATAAAGCTCACCAATCTGTTCGAGCGTCATCATCACGCTATCGTACTTACCAGCCTCGAATTTCTTTTTAATATTTAAGTCAATCGAATCCAGAATGACTTCGATCGGCTTCTTGTTAAACCCAGCTCCAATAAAGTCTCTATCTCGGTTGTAGACCTCCTCGAAAATTGAAATGGCCAACTCATAATTTCCAGCCAGATAGTTAAGCCTGCCGTCTTGGTACAAGCAATTCTGAATAGACTTTTCGATGACCGGACTGCCTCGACCGCCATGATCATAAACGTACAGTAAATTACGATAAGCGGAGGCGTAATTCTCTGACTGAATCAACTCATCAGCTTCATCAATCAAAAGCTGATTAAAATTTCGATAAGAAACAATATTCGAGAAAGGCACCTGTAAAATATTTTCATTCAGATCAGGCGCTTCAAATTGCAAATAACCATCCGCTGGAATCGGGTTGGGTGGTGGCGTGTTCAACGGAATAATTCGGATCACTACATTGTTGTTGTAGTCGTCCAACTTGATTTCGTCATAGGGCTCACGATCAACCAAATCCAAACTGTCGTCAAAATACTTGGTCTCATCTATCCCTGAAACAGACTGCTGACCCTGATCCTGTGGGTAACCAACAGCTGCTACTACTGCCGGACAGAAAACCAACCCCGTCAACAACCACCCGCCCATCACCAAGCAGCGATTGGCTAGCCGACGGCGATACCAACGGTTGCATTTCCCGGAATTCGTTTGGTTCTGTTTCATTTACTTTGAGTCCGTAACTGCATTTTCCTAGGGAGTATCTGTCACGTGGATCGTTCCATCGACTCCGCTAAAATAGGTTTTCTTCCCCGATTGAATGGGCCGATGAATGATGGGTTGACCCAAGTCAAACCTATTCACAACCTCACCGCTTGCCGAATTGAGTTCAAGCATTTTCCCACTCTTGAAAACCAGATTCAATAAACCGTCTTCATCATAAGGCGGGCAAGCCAATTCATCATTAGCAACGGCAAGCGACCATTTCTGATTAAGGTCCGCGTCTAGGCATATCAGCTGATCGTTGTCCAGCTTCAGCAACACAAGATCACCGACAGTCCATGGACCGCTAGAACTACTGGCCGCCAGAGGGACGGAATTCGCCTTAGCCAAGCCTCCGTTCACTCGAAACGAAACTAATTCGTCGGAATTGACGCCCCCCACAACGGCATAGACCATTGGGCCGATGGCAGCACAAGCCGATTTAATCGGAACGCCTAATTCCAAATCACTCATTTTCTTTAAGCTGGTCGGATCGTCCGCTGCCAGATGATAAAGGACACCACTCCCATCGGGGATCACAAACTGCGTTTCGTTGACCATCGCAGGCTCATACCACTCGGTCAGTTTGCCAGGTGTCACCGGGGGTAGGAATGAGCCTCCTAAATTACGTCCCGTTTTTGGGTCAACTCTTAAAATATTACCACGCCTTGATGCGACGATCAGCACATCCCCGACACGAAACGGGTGACATGCTGATTGATTTCCGGGGTTCTGCAACGTCAGCTTTTCAGTCGTTTTATTTTTCAAGTCAACCGCCAGAACGTCAGGCCGGCCCGCCGGGCCAACTGCAACCACAAACTCATCTGAAAAAGGGATGATTCGATCGAACAGTAAGTCTTCCTCGATCTGACTTGATTTGATCGCTTTATCTGAGTATTTCAAATTAGGATCCACGTCAAACAGATCACCTTGACTCGAGAGAGCCAGCATCTCACCTTCGTGGAAAATAGGGGGACCGGCCAACGGACCGGAAATATCAGACCGCCACGCTTGCGCTAGTGTTTTGGAGTCTACGCCCGAAACACTGACGTGCCCGGACCCCATCCGGCGACGATTGTGGATTAGTGTATTCCCGTACTTTGCCATCGGGCCGAGGAAATAATCTGCACCGTTGTAGATTCCCTCGCGATTAAACTGCCCCAGCGCCCTTTGAATCTTATAACGTTTAATCCCTTTACCCGCGATCCACAATTGACTTCCCTCGGCTAACAAAAACGATTCCGCTCCTTGGTCATTTTCATATTTCTCCTGAGCTAAAACGCTGATGGGATTCTGGTCATTGGACGTATTCAATTCCAAAACCTTCATGTCACCGTTGTCCGAAGTGATCAACAACCAACGCCCGAAACGAACCATGTTCGTATTGACTGGCCCAGTCGTGACTCGCCTAATTTTCTGAACCGGCTCAAGCTCCAGACCGTCGTTCTTAGGCCGCAAAATATGTAGGTCGCAGGTATCCGATCCGTTTTCAGCAACCAAAAGATAGCCCGACCAAAAAACAGGGGGGACCGAAACACTTCCTTTGTAATGCCCCAAATAGTAAACATCCTTACAGGCCATATCCTCTGACGATAAAACGTAAAGGTTGGAATACATTCCCGGCTGGTACAGATAAGGGTTTCTTGGAGAGAAAGTCGGATTCACACTCGTTTTCTGAGGCAGCTTGACCGCGTTCAAGACACTGCCAGACATTGAATCAACGTTCAACACATGACCATCAGCAGTCGAAAGCACGATCTGTTTTTCATTTACCGTGGGTGCGTTAAAAGGCTGTCCGATCACCGCTCGCCAAACAATGCTGCCCGATTCGGAATCGATACGCATCAGTTCGTTGCTTGATTGATTTGAAATCAATACGGTCTCCGTATCGAAGACAACCGGTTGAATCGAAGTTTGAAATCCGACAAACCGCCTCCACCTGACACTTCCATCGCCGAGATCGACACCAAAAACCGAGCCATCCGAGAGAACCGGCAGAACCTCACCTCTCAACGAGTCAATGGGTTCCCCTGACTTGGAAGCTAGAACAATTGTTTTTTCGACAACCGAAGCCGACTCTTCTTTGGAAACTTTAGTCTTAAAACTGGCATCCTGAACGAGCTCCTGCTCTTGCTGACTAACCCGTTTCATTTTCTCGCGCAGTTCATCCCGAGCTGCTAAGTCACCATATACCCGGATCAGTTTGTTGTAACGCACAAACGCGTCATCGGTCTTGCTTTGATCCGCAAGATCTTCGATCTCAGCGAGGGCGTTAGCATAATCCTCTTCCTTGCGAATTAGACCTTCGCACGAGGCAATGGTGTTTGCTATGTCATCCAACAACTTCGCAACCGTTGCAGACTTACGCGTGCTTCCAGGGATATAAACGGGATTGTTAACGATCGCGTTAGCTCGCCGCGCCATTTCCAGCTCTTTTTCCATCGCTTCAATGGTCGGCTGTTTTTTCGCTCTTTTCGCAATATTGAGAGTCGACGTCGGTAACATGAACGCCAAATCATCCCGCACCGGCCCAAAGTCAACGTCTTCATCTTCTTCTAATGCTGGCAGCTCGTTCTCGGCCCTTTTGATCGTCTCGTCCCAGTTCTTCTCTTTATAGGTATCCGCCAACAAGGCCTGAACTCGCCGCACCTTAGCGACCGATGTTTTTTCATGCTTCGGATACCGCTCCACGAATTCATCGAATTTGGAAACCGAATCCTTATAAGCCCCATTTTCAAAGCTATCCATCGCTGCTTTGAACCGATCTTCCGCGGTCACAAAACCCGTCGCGAAAACCAACACCGCTCCAACAATAATTAGCGTTCCGAGAATACCGAAACCGATGAACAACCATTTGTTCTGCCATTGGTTTGACTGATCACGCTTTCCTGCAAAACCAGCAAGCGTCTGCGGCTGAGCTGCTTGAGCTCCTGACTGATAGGGATCCAAGGCTTGATCGTAACCCAGCGGATCGCCCTCGCCACCAAAAGCATCAAGAGGCTCGGGAACGGCCAGATAATCAACTGGCTTCAACGCCTGCACTTCGACCATCTGCGTCGCCTCTTCGACAGGCTCTACATGAGGTAGGGCATCCAGCCGAGTCAATCCCGCCTCCGCAGTCTTTTCAACAACATCTCTGGTTGGCTCGACATTGGTGGGCTCCACATTGGCCGTAAGATCGTTGGTGTCAAATTCCTTTTCAGACGTCTTCACGACTTTCAGATCATCGTGTTTCACTTTTTTTGGCGTGGTCGATTTTACCTCGTCTCCAGCAACGGCTCGCGAGCCCCTCGCCTGACTGAGAATGTTCTTCGCCTGAGCCTCGGTCACATGACCTTTCTTGACCAAGAAATTCAATATTCCTCTTACCGAAGTCTTTTTCTCCGGGTTGTCAATTTCTCGACGAATCTTCTCGATTGTCTTACCATCGACGAACCCAAGAGCTTCGAGTTTTTCAACCAATTGCTGGGGCTTCATTCCTTACCTCAAATATTCCCGTCAATTCTTTTGTTTTATTTGCTTTCTATTGGCTACCGAACCGGCTAACGACCAACACGTCTAACAACCTAATCAAAGGTGATTTCAGCAAAGCTGCCCGGCCGGGACAAACCTCTGCGGTTACCACCAAGCTAACCCCGCAATCTAATCCAGCGGTTTAATAATCCTCTTCCATTGTTTTCATTTCTATTTGTTCAAAACCGGCTGCATTTCCTGCATCCCAAACCGTGACCACTTTGCGATGCATCGAATCCACGTGCGCTTTGATGATTAACCGGGGCGCGCCGGTGGTTCGCTTAGCATCCCGCATACGGTCCCTCATCTCTCGATCGCTCGGTGCTTCAATTTCCTCGGCATCTCGCGAGGTGATGTAATAAGTATTGGTTTGATCGATGATGACTTCAACATAGTCATCTTCATCTTCAGGATCCTCAATCACGTTCGTGCTCGGATCCTCAATTTTCGAAGGCGGTTGCTCAATCGACTTCTGGAGGGTGAACGAGGCTGTGACCATGAAAAAAATCAACAGCAAAAACACAACATCCACCATAGGCGTCATGTCGAGGTCGTCGTGCTCTTTGTCCTCGTCTTTATCGAACCGGATCGCCGGATCTGGATCTTCGTCCTCTTCTTCAAAGCCCCTCCAAGACATTTGTTTGAAATCACCAGAAGTAGTGGCTACCGGCTTGGACACGTTGGTGGTTGACCGCTCGATATCAGAACGATTCGCCTGACTACCTTCCGTAAAATTTCCGGTAGGCGCAACCAGTCCGAATTCGTCTGATTCCGACGGGGCACTATCCGGTTTGTCGTTGTCGTCTTGGTCAGTCATTGCTCAATCGTTATTTTGATAATTGTTGATCCGAGAGAAATCCGGACTCTGAACCTGTACTAACAAACTCTATCGCGAGAACTCGCTTCTACCCTCTACTGCGTCGTTTCTACGGCAACATAAAGCCTTCGCGTCAAACCCAAGTCTGACCCAGCGACGCCCCGCTTCACCGTTTCCACGGCTCCCGTCTTAACATCCCCCTCAGCTTTAATCAGAACCGCCTGAATTTTGGGATTCCGAGAGAGGGTATCTTCAACATACTCGGCAATCTGTGACTCCATCTCGACCGGGTCGTCCCCGACAACCGCATCCGAATTGTCCTTCGTTCGTCCTTTGTAAATCGTGTAGCCGTCGTCTCCCTCGCCCTTCAAAACGACCAAGACAACGCAGTTCTTTTCGGGAATGACATCCCCGTTAAGTGCTTGCGGTAGACTCACCGGCAATTGCGGATCCATTTTGGAAACCATCACAAAAAATGCCAACAGCAAAAACGTAATGTCGATCATCGGCGTGATATCCAAGTCCGCATCTTCATCCGACTTACGGCGTGGTAACACATCCTCATTTTCTTGACTGGTCATGGTAGGGATTCCGTCTGAATCTTGGAGATCAAAAAACAACCGCTACTGGCTGATGGGATGGCGAATAGACGCCTCTTTGAAAATCTCAAAGAACTGATTTACGCCGTAGGCAACCAAGTCTTCCATTTTACGTATTTTGATGTTGATAAAGGCGACTGCCAAAACGAGCGGGATCGCGATCGCTAAACCACAGGCCGTCGTAATCAGGGCAAACATGATATCGTTTGCCAGTTTATTTGCTTCGACCGCATCCGCGCCGGCCAGCTTTGAGAACGCGCCCATCATACCGAGCACGGTCCCCAAGAGACCAATCATAGGAGCCGCCTTGATGACGGTGTAAACCCAACTCAAACGGTATTCAAGATCTTGCAAAACATCCCGCTGGAATCGATCAGCAACTAGCTGCTTCACCTTCGCAAAGCCTAACTTGCGGTTGTTGATTGCAAGTTGAGAAAGCTGACACATCGCCCGCCGATCGCCTTCACAAACCTCAGCTGCCATTTCATACTCGCCGCGCCCCAAAGGTTCTTCAACAGCTTCTAGAAAAATCGCTTGCGACTCCTCATTTTGAAATTGCTTTTGGCGAACTCGTGTCCAAACCATCACCACACAATAAGCACCCCACAGGGCGATGAAAAACATGACTGCGTATATCAGCCAACCGATGATGTCAAAAATCTGATCCATATTTTAGATTCTCAGCCACAACTAACTTTATTTATACAATTCACCAGATGTCTATTATGGTTAACTGCCCACGAATAAACAGTAGGCGGTTCGCAGGATCACGAGTTTTCTGCGTCATCCATTGATCCACGAACCTCGCAGCCGTCGCTCGTTAACAAAACGGCAACGATGTTCTTGCATCTTTCATTTTTCTCGGCCGATTTCCCAGCTCTAAAAGGTTCGAAAGCGACGAAACAAACTTGGCCCTCTGACGAACTACCGATGCCTACAGGCGGGAATCAGTTGCCAACCGGGAATCTCTAAGGTAGACCCCAGGATGAGTGCTCAAGTAAGGGAAACGATCAATCTCATTAACTCACCATTACGGCCGTATCTAAAGACGGTAATTCATCTCGGTCAATTTAAATTCAAATCCACCGGCCGACGGGACGACTTTGAAATAGGTCCGCCGGACCTCTTTTAATGTTCGCCCAACTTTTGTCAGGTGCGCTTGCTCAATCTGCCGTAACAAAACACGCGTTTTCATCGGATAAAATTGGACTGTAAAACGACCATCCAACTGGACGCCATTTTGCGTGGCTAAGGTCTCATCCCACCGCCGCATCCTTCGCTTCTCGTGAGCAAAGTAAAGCGACTTATTTTCTGCTTTCCGATCCGTGCTAATCACCCGAGGGCGACCTCCTACGTCACTAATTCTTGCAATCGAATTGGTATTTTGATCAATCGCCCCGATGTCAATGGCAAAGAAACTTAACTGCTTGGCGTACTCCGAGATATTGTTAGATTCGTAGTCAATTTTCCAACGTTTATGCTCGGGGATCACATCTGCATTCCCGTTACCGGGACCGCCATCACGCGAGCCAAAGCCTTTACCTCGACCCATTTCCGCCGCGTCACCATCGCGTGCTTCCAAATTGGCCTTAACGCTGGAAACCGCGTCGGTCACTGCCTCCAAGGCATCTTTCAGCTGCGGCGTTTCGACTTCGGGAAACTCCTCAACGCCGGGTTCAAAAATATCATCCTCGAAACCTTCCGGTTTTTCATTCCCAAAAGGCTCTTCGTACGCCACCATTGCCGCTGGCTGACGACCGCTAAAATCAAGAATCATCGTCAACCAAATCAAGAAGACCAACGATACGAGAAAACCAACCAGAAGGATCGCCGAAATCAAAAAAGCATTCAAAGTGTCATAAGACGAAACCTTGGTTTTCGCATCGACACCTGCCAGCATTTTTTGAGAATTCGTACTCATGAGCACCTCTTCGATTTAATTCGTTGAACTATTCTCGTTGTCACACGGGTGTTTCGGAATCAGCCGTGTCAGTCTAGCAACTCGGCATCGGGCCTGATTTTCAGAAACCAATCTGTCCATTGCCTCTTAACGGCCTTGTACTGCTCTGCCGTCGCGCTCTCCGGCACAGAAATTGAGTCCAATTTACGACTGATCAAACGCAAGCCATTGTGTGCTTCTCGACATATCCGTAAATCGGGATCCCCTAATGCATACAACAGCGCAGGAACGTTATCCATCACTTGCTCTCTAGCCAGAAATTTCACCGCAATCAACCGTCTGTAATAATTCCGTTCCGTAACCAAACCGCGCATGAATGCCATCTTCTCATTGCGCGACTTATCATCTCCTTCAGAAAAACCTGCAATCGCCGGCCCCATTGACTGTACGATCAACTCGAGACGATCGTCCTCAACGTCTCCGTTTTTCAACATCTCCATAACATTCTCAATACCCTGGACGCCCATCATTTGCTGGACGCCCCCCTTTTCTGTTTGCTTGATCCGTACATTTTCGGCGAACCCAAGGTTCCCATTAGCCCTCGAGGCATTAGATGGCAAAACCAGAACTTCACTACTTCGCACCAAAAACAGAATGGCAAAAGAGGAGGTAACCGCACGATTGGAGGCCGCCGATTTACCCTGCCTGAATCCGCCATCTCCATCAACTTGGGTCATCAGGTGGCGAACTCCTTTATCGTACCAAGTCGGCTGTTCTTTGAACTCACCTTCGGCTCGCTCGCGAAAGTAGGCATAACGCTCCAAAGCATACAAGTAGTAGTAATTCCACATTTTGATTTCGATCACAAAATTGTTGGCAAAAAACTGATTTGCCCGACGCTTGGCCGAATTAATACTCCCAATATTCGTGCTGACCAACGGACCTTTCTTTGAACCGGCTGCCCCCACATCTTTCGGTTTCACGTAAACAGAAACCGACGGCGGAAGACTGCTCTTCATCCTGCCGTTCGCGCCCCGCTTGGATCTTGGCGTCAACTGAAGAAAATCTGCCAACAGATAGAGCGTACCTGCCCCAGCCGCATGAATCGACAGCGTGACCTTATCTTTGTGAGAGCCGTAGGGTAAGCGCCCGTTATAGTGATACCACCAACTACCTTGAGGGACATATGAATTACTGGCAGCCAGCCATTCAACAGCCCTTTTTGCAACATCCAAATTAACTTTAAATCCGTGGTGGTGCGCGACATACAAAGCCAAGCCAACGTATTGCATCTGTGACGTATCACCTATGTTCGACCAGGCTTTTCCCGAATAACAGTATCCCCCATCACCATGCTGTCGTCGCTCCAGCTCCCGCACCAATGCAGAGATTTGATCTTTGTATTTCTCGTCATCGACATCACACAATAGAATACACGCCAGAGCCGGAATGTAGGTAGCATTTTCCATGATGATACCCGTCGGATCCTCCGGCCCTCGATTCAGGCCCGCCAAAATTTTATCGACCGCTTTGACCACTAAGGGGTGGTCGACCGGAACGGTGTTCTCATATCGCTTGCTGCATTCCGTGACCGCTAAGGCGGCAAGAATTAACTCGCCTCGGCCGCCGGGCGAAACTGAGGTCAGGTATTGGACCGCATTCTCTGCCATCGCTCGAACCTGCGGATGCTCTGGCTCAAAATCGATTTGACCCAGCGAAGAGTTGTTCGAAATGGCTGCCAACGAGGCAATTAGCAACAGGGGTAGAAAAGCAAATCGAAACTTCTTGTTGCGAGGAAACACCATAACTTAACTTACCTCTTCCACATCTTTTCGGTATTTAAAGCAGCTAACCATTGCTCACAATCTCCTGCGATGCCGAATTCAAATTCGACACCCGGCGGTTACTGCGCGAGTCATTGAATTTTAGGAAGTTGCTCAAGAATTAACAGAAACGGATTCCATAATTCTTAAACCGAGGCGGAATCGGGAGGTGCGTTAATCGTAAATTCAACGGTTTTTAATGTCAACTCTTGGCCGGATCCCGAATAATTGAAAATAGACAGGTCTTGTAAAACAGCCTAATTTTAAGGGCGCGGTTAACACTTTTTCCCAATGAATTAGCGGTTACCGGGTGCTTTCGATTGACAGTTCGATTAACTTTCAAGTAGATTCTGGATCTCGTTTGGTCAAAAAGACCAAATAGGCTGGTCAGGTAGCTCAGTTGGTAGAGCAATGGACTGAAAATCCATGTGTCGCCGGTTCGATCCCGGCCCTGACCACTTTTTCGTCGACAATACTGGTTATTTTCGATTTGAGTATCGTTCCTGCTGCTCGACGTCCCAGGGGACCGCGGTGCATCGCTCGCAGTTCAAACGCGTTCAGATGATCCGCTCAAGCTCCTTCCTCCGCGCGAGCTCCTTTCTATAGATGGCCCGGGGCACCCCTCCTACCGAGCTCTTGATAAAACGAGGCTCTTCTTGGACAGCATTCCAATAATCCACTAGACTGTCATCTTCGAAAATTTTCGAGCAGATCAACCCTACTGTTTGGAGTAACCTATGTGCCGCTACGCCAGTCCCTTTTTAATCGTAACGCTTGCCCTACTGATAGGCTGCGGATCAGAGGAATTACCGCAGACAAACCAGACCGCTCCGGCAGGGACCGAAGATGGGGCTCAAGAACGCCCGACGATTGCGTTTGTCACCAACCAAATCGCCAGCTTCTGGAACATCGCTAAAGTTGGTTGCAACGATGCCGCGAAAGATTTCGACGTTAATGTCGACGTTCGATTTCCTAACGAGGCAACAGCTACCAAACAGAAGCAGATTGTCGAAGACTTGATGTCCAGTGGAATCAACGCTTTGGCGATCAGCCCGATTGATGCGGCAAACCAGGTTGAAATGGTCAATAGCTGGGCCGACCAAGTTCCCCTTTTAACGCACGATTCGGACGCGCCTGACACGAAACGTCTGATGTACATTGGAATGGATAACTATCGCGGCGGGCGCCTGGTCGGAAAACTAATTAAAGAAGCGCTTCCAAAGGGTGGGGAAGTTGTCCTTACGATCGGAAGACTGGAACAAGACAATGCAAAAAAACGAAGACAGGGTGTCATTGACGAACTACTTGACCGGCCCGACGATGACACTCGATTTGATCCGGTTGACGGCGCCATCGTTGGTGAAAAGTACACCATTTTGGCCACACTGACGGATCAGGGAAAACCCGAGGTCGCCAAACAGAAAACTGAGGATGCCCTGAACACGTATTCGGACGTGGACCTGTTTGCTGGGCTGTTTGCCTACAACCCCCCGGCTATCATCCAGGCCCTAAAGCAAGCGAACAAACTGGGTAAAATCAAAATCGTTGGATTTGACGAAGACGATGCGACGCTACAGGGAATTAAGGATGGGAACGTGGTGGGTACGGTCGTGCAAAACCCCTACGAGTACGGTTACCAATCGGTAAAAATTCTTTCCGAGATTCTCAAAGGTAACCAAGGTATTATTCCCGAAGGAAAATTCATCGATATCTCTGCCCGCTCGGTCACCTCGGACAACGTGGATGAATTTTGGGCGGACTTAAAAGCCAAAACAGGCGCGACGACGCAGTAAATAATGCCTGCTGAACCAATGCTTGACGTCTTAAGATTAAGCAAACGATTTCCCGGAGTTCTCGCCGTGGACGAGGTCAATTTGACCTTGAGCCAGGGTGAAGTGCTTGCTGTGATTGGAGAGAACGGCGCTGGAAAAAGCACCTTGATGAAAATCTTGGCCGGCGTTCAAACCGCCGACTCGGGTGACATCTTGATCGACGGCCATTCGCAAACCTTCGAATCAACGCGGGAGGCGATGAATCACGGAATCGTTTTGATTCACCAAGAGTTAAATCTTTGCGACAATCTCAACATCGGCCAAAACATTTTCTTAGGCCGTGAACCAAAGTTAGCCGGCATCATCGACCGTCGAGAGATCCATCAGCGATCGGAGGAGTATTTAAATCAGGTCGGGCTGGACGTTTCTCCTACGACGGTAGTGGGTACATTAACGATTGGCAAGCAGCAGATGGTTGAAATCGCTAAGGCACTTTCGGTTAACGCACGCGTCTTAATCATGGATGAACCCACCTCGAGTCTTTCATCCAACGAGACGGAAGCCTTGTTTGAGTTGATTCAACAACTGAGAGAGCAAGGGGTCAGCATCATCTACATCTCACACCGACTTTCCGAGGTCAAACGCCTTGCAAATCGAGTCATGGTGTTACGCGACGGAAAAAATGCGGGGGAATTAGAGGGTGATGCAATCACCCACGATGCGATGGTCCGCTGCATGGTCGGAAGAGATGTATCCCAATTCTATTCACGCCAACGGCACGAAACGGGTGAGGTCGTTTTTAAAGCAAAACAGATCCGAACCCAAGATTGGCCTCAACACGAGCTTTCCTTTGAAATTCGGGCCGGGGAAATTGTTGGCTTGGCCGGACTTGTCGGCGCCGGGCGGACCGAAGTCTTACGATCACTTTTTGGGATTACCCCGCTGTTGGGGGGCAAGTGCCAATTGGACGGCCAATCCATTGAGCTGAATTCACCAGCCGACGCAATCCAACAGGGCATGTGTCTCGTTCCCGAAGATCGCAAGCAACACGGACTCATTACAGATTTCTCAATCGCCAACAACGTAGGCCTACCTAATTTAAAATTAGATCAACACGGTTTCGGGTTTTCTAACTTTGCCAAACAACGTCAGTCGGCGCTAAAAATGCAAGACTTACTCGGCATTAAAACGCCGTCGATTCGACAGCTTGTTAAATTCTTGTCGGGTGGGAACCAACAGAAGGTTGTGATTGGAAAATGGCTGGCACAGCAACCCCGCATCCTTCTGCTAGACGAACCCACGCGTGGGATTGATATTGGAGCCAAAGAACAGATTTACAAACTGATGGAACAATTGGCAAAAGAATCGATGGCGATTCTTTTTGCATCCAGTGAGATGGAAGAAATACTTGGACTGGCCGACCGCGTGATCGTGATGCACGAAGGAAAGATTACCGGAGAGCTGGCTCATCATCAATTAAGCGAACAAGCCGTGATGCAACTTGCAACGGGCAATCTTATCGCCGTAAACCAAAAGACGGAATCATAATTCCATGAGTGAGAACCTAACTGGCCTAGTAAAAATCGTCGGAATCACGATCCTGCTGTTCGTGCTCTGGGGCTTCCTCGCCTATCAAGTTCCCGACAACTTCCTAAAACCCAATAATATTGAAAACCTGCTTCGCCGAACGGCTTTGTTTGGCATCTTAGGAATCGGGGTTTCATTTGTCATTATTAGCAGCGGCATCGACCTTTCGATCGGATCGCTGGTTTGTTTTACAGCCTGCCTTCTCGCTCTGTTTTTATCAGTGTCCTATAACCCCTACGTTTCAACCGACGTGTATGAAATTAAGGCCCAGCAGCAAAAACTGCTGGTGGGCACAAACGCTGAGTTCAGGCCCGGGCAAACCGTTCGCTACTACGGTGGTCGTAGAGCTCGGAATGCGATGCTCAAAGTCACGGCCGTCACGCCCGTTGAATATCAAGGTCGCCCCGCCAGGGAGATCTCGGTTGACCAACCCCTCACGCGCGATGATACGGCAGACAAAGCCAACCGAAGCGTAGGCAAGCTTGCTGCAATGTACCCGATTTCCCAAATATCCGGAAATCATCTCGATCTACCTTTTTCAGGGTTAGCCCCTCGTGATCGAGTCTGGTTCGTGCACCCCGAGCGGGGACTCAAAGAAAAAACGGTTGCCAGTGTGAAACCGTCCAACACCTCAAGAGATCTATCTGAAGTTTCGTTCACTGAATCTTTGGACGGAATTGACACCACGTTCATCGCCATCCCCTTAGCTCGCAAACAAAAAATGTCGGTCCCTGCTGCGATCCTTACCGTTTTACTCATCGCACTGGGACTAGGCATGGTTCATGGATTGCTGATCACCCGACTGAAACAGCAGCCTTTTGTGGTCACCCTTTGCGGGCTACTTATTTATCGCGGTCTATCGAGATGGTTATCCAACGATCAAACATTGGGGTTTGGCAATGAGTACGAGGGCTCGCTGGGATTGTTGGCCACCGGTCGGCTCGTTTTATGGGAATCCGAAACATCTTCGTTCGGAATACCCTATTCATTTTTCTTTTTGATCTTATTGACCATCGCCGCCATTATTTTTCTCAATTTCACGATTTGGGGGCGTTACATTCTGGCGTTAGGCCGAAACGAAGAAGCCGCCCGCTACTCGGGAGTGAATACAGGGAGAATGACTATATTGGCTTATGTCTTATGTGCGGTCCTGACGGGCGTCGGTGGAATCCTGTTCGCTCTCGATGCCAATTCCATCGCCCCCAGCAGTTTTGGCAATTTTTTTGAATTGTACGCAATCGCGGCTGCCGTATTGGGTGGCTGTAGTTTACGAGGTGGCGAAGGCAGTATCGTCGGTGTCGTCGTCGGCACGGCTTTGATGCAAACGCTCTACAACTCAATCGTCTTACTGAAAATCCCCGACGAACTCGAGTATGCGATCATTGGAGCAGTGATCTTAGTGGGGGTTACATCCGATGAAGTGATTCGCATGATCGCCAACCGATTCAAGCGGGATTGAGTGAGATTTTGATCCACCCCATCAATTCAAGCTTTTAAAAAATCACGACCAACCTGATTCTCTTTTTCGGCGCGACCGGAACTTTAATTTTTGCAGTCGTGGTGGCCACCCGATTCCGCCGAAACATAGAATATCAGGATGAATCGTCGTCCTGCTATGACTTTTAATGGCTCGCCCCGCCCGAAACTACGTCGCCCCGCAGTCCGCCCTGCCGGTGTGACGCGTCGCTCCAAAAGTTTCCCGGCTCCGCCTGACGGATCGTTTGGTCACTTCGACCTCAGGCTGGCGAGGCGAGCCATTAAACAACGAGGCTCAAGGATCGGTGATTTCCGTCATTGACAACCTTCCAGATCTTCACGACCACCGTTGCATCCAGGACATTTCACCGTTTGTTGGCCGGATCTGGGTACACCTCCGGTTTCACCGTTGACAGCGATGCCAAACTTGGGCAAAAATAATTTGTAGCACACGCTACATTTATCCCAAAAGACTTAAATCAAAAAGAAGATATTACGAAATGTCACATCCGATTCGCAAATTTGGCAAGAAATGTGTCGCCCCTTACCTATTAGGTTTGGCTTTTTTGGCAGCTAGTTTGGCTGGCTGCACGAACGATGACTCAGCAGCAGAGCCCGGCGGCTCCCACTCTGGAACCTCCAAACCACTCGCAAATTCGTCAGCCGATACGGTAGCACCCGGCGAATCGGCGACAAACAAACGAGTTATATTGTGTTCAACCACTCAATGCGCAGACTTCGCCAAACAAGTTGTCGGTGACCGATGGGAGGTCAAATGTGTGCTGGGCCCCGGTCAGGATCCTCACATGTACGAACCGCGAGTTGCTGACAGCGAGGCGGTTGCCAATGCGGACTTATGCGTTCGAAACGGATGGAATTTAGAGGGCCATGAATGGATGAAAACACTGGCTGAAAACGCTGGTAAACCGTTGGTGACTTGTGCAACCGAAGTCACACCACTGATGACGTCAGAAGACCAAACAATTAAAGATCCTCACACCTGGTTCAACCCCGCCAACGCTTGGAAATACACCAAGCAAATTCGCGACGAAGTCATCCGCCTGGATCCCGCCCGTGCAGATGAGTATACCGCTAGAGCTGAACTTTATCGCAGCCAACTACGCGAACTCGAAAACTGGATCCAACAGCAAGTCAACTCGATCCCTGAACCCCGCGTACTCGTTACCCATCATGATGCCTTTGGTTATTTCTGTGACCGCTACGGTTTCCAGGCAGTCACCCCAGTGGGTTGGACAACCGATGAAATCTCTGGGGCCACCATTGCCGACCGTCAAGAGGTTATCAAGCAAATCCAAGATTTGAAAGTGCGTAGCATCTTTGTTGAGTCGACCCTCAATCGCCAAATGATTGAGTCGATCGCCAAAGAGGCCGGTGTCAACATTGGCGGGGAACTTTACTCCGATGCGATGGGCGGACCTGGCACCGCGGGAGAAGACTACATCGGGATGATGCGGGAAAATATTTTAATCCTCGTGGATGGTTTGAAATAGTGACATCATGAGATTAATCCTCGCCGCATCGATACCGTTCTTTCTGTTTGGCGGGGTCACAGCCTATGTGGAATTCACCAATCGTGTGAAACCCAAAGCCATTGAATACCGAACTCAATCAGCGCCGGGTTCATGGTCTGTTCAGCTGTACACAACCGCCGAGCTTGTCGGAGACCTCGATTTTGATGAGCCCTCGTTGAAAGTTCTCTTCAAAGGCCAAACCATCCTTGAAGACTTTGACACCATCGCTGCCAAAGAACAGATAGTGATCGATCCTTTAAACAAAGTGAGCATGCAACCAAACAGCTTATTTTTGCAAGCCCGCTGCTCAGCTGAGACCGGAGCCGATGCCAAAGCAGATCGCCACGCTGCAATCCGGGTCCAAGTCTACAGGGGAAAACAACAGGTCGCCGAAAAGACTTTTTGGAAAACGAATAACGGGCAATTGATTCGGGGCGAACTCACCTTTAAGAGCGCCACGGACGATTCGGATCAATCGACTCATGACTCGGAAGGCTCCCACTGATGGATTTGAAAAACGAATCCGGATCGGCCATCGATATCAGCCATCTAACGGTCAGTTATGGGCCCGTTCCGGCACTCCTTGATGTATCCTTAAAAATCCCCAAAGGGAAATTGGTTGGGATCATTGGACCTAATGGTTCAGGAAAGTCTACCTTGATCAAAGCGATCCTAGGGTTCGTCAAACCGGACTTGGGAAAGGTCAATATTTTCGACCAAGACGCATCAACCGCCAAAGGGATGGTCGCCTACGTACCGCAAAGGGGTGCCGTCGATTGGGACTTCCCGATCACGGTTCGGGAAGTCGCTACGATGGGCCGGTACGGTCACCGGCGTTGGTGGCAGGACATGACTCGCAAAGATTTAAGAATTTCCGATGATGCGTTGGCAAAAGTCCGCATGAGCGAGTTTGCCTCGCGGCAAATTGGCCAGCTATCCGGAGGACAACAACAACGCGTGTTCATGGCCAGAGCCCTTGCCCAAAAGGCCGAAATTCTACTGCTTGACGAACCCTTTTCCGGCGTGGATGCAGCCACGGAAAATGCCATTCTGGAAGTCCTGCAGGAGACGAGGGAGCAAGGGAAAACCCTCTGCGTGGTACATCACGACCTAGCCACGGCAGCGGAGTATTTCGATTACCTGATTCTTCTCAAGCAACGAATGTTCGGTTTTGGCCCGCCATCACAAATATTGGTACCCGAGTTACTTTGCCAAGTTTACGAAGGCAATATGAAAGTGTTTGCCGAATTGGCCAACCGAACTCAATCGGGGGAGTCGCACGAATGAACCCGGTAATGGAGTGGTTAATCGATCTTCAGTTGGAACAGGGATACCTGATTCGCCCATTGATCGTAGGCACACTGATCTCGCTGGTATGCAGCGTGGTCGGATGTTTCATTATTCTGCGTAGGATGTCGTTTCTTGCCGATGCGATCGCCCATTCCATGTTGGCTGGCGTGATTGGTGGCTACCTGATCATGAAGTTGGTTTTTAGCCAAGAAACTCATTTATTAGGGATGCTGGGAGGGGCAATTTTAGCAGGGATCGCCACCGTTGCGATGATCGGATTTGTGACTCGGGTATCACGAATCAAGCAGGACACGGCCATCGGAATTATGTATACCGGTATCTTTGCGTTGGGAGCCTTAGCCGTCTCGATCAAGTCCATTGGTGGCTTCGTCCATATCGATATCACGCATTACATTATCGGAAATGTACTCGCCGTTTCCAATGAAGAGCTATGGCTGTTAGCGGTGGTTTCTACAATCGTTTTGTGTTCCGTCATTCTGTTTTTTCGACCTTTGCAAATCACGAGTTTCGATCCGGTTATGGCCGCCTCGATTGGCATTCCTGTGTTGGCCGTAGACTATCTACTAACGGCGTGCACTTCACTTGTTGTGGTTAGCGGAGTGCGGGTGGCAGGCGTGATTCTAGTCGTCGCTTTAATCATTACCCCCGCCGCCTCGGCATACCTGCTTACGGATCGACTCAATCGAATGCTAGGGATTTCCGCTTCGATCGGAATCCTCGGCTATTGGTTGGGTTTCTTCTTAACCATTCAAATCGGATCATCACCGGGACCTACCATCGTGGTCACCATGACAATGATCTTTTTATTGATTCTCTTGATTGCGCCCCGGTACGGCATTCTGGCTGACTGGATCCGGAGAACCAATGCCGTTCCACAGGAAGTCATGGAGGACGTTTTAGGCGCCATTTTAAGGGCTCCGGGAAAAAACGTGCCGATCAATGAGATCGTAAACACTGTCGCCTCTCCGAACATGCGAGTCCGGCGCGCCATCCGAATGTTAGCGCGCAAAAACTTACTTAAGTACGATTCCGATCGGGTCCTACTGACGGAACGAGGCCACCAAGAGGCAACCCGGCTGGTTCGCGCCCACCGGTTATGGGAAACCTATTTAATTCAGACGGGCGAAGCCAGTGAGAGAATTCATGAAAAGGCTCATCAACTGGAACATATCAGCGATCAAAAGACCGTTGATTACTTGGACGACAAATTAGGTCATCCCGTGCGCGACCCCCACGGCTCGGAGATCCCTGTCGACTCGGTTCAAGCATCTGGCACGCACCATTTTCGGGCCAGCATGCTTCGGCTTGGAAACCGAGCCGAAATCCAACGACTCCTCCCCGGTGGCGTTGGTTTAGGACTATCGGCAGGAACTGAAATCACTGCGTTGCCTCGGTCCGATGATGGCTTAACATGGAATTTCCAAAATATTCAGGGCGAGATGTTTGCCATCAACCATGAACAGGCGGATGCAATCATTGTTCGACTGATTTCGGCCAACTAACCCCTCTCCCGCACCCCACCCTATCAGTCAGGCAAATGCCGTCAGCCTACGCGTTGCGTCACCGACGTCGGTGCTCGTCGATCAACTCTTTGACTCTGTCCGGATCGGGAATCCCATTTACGGTGATTTCGATTTCAGCCTGACCCGCACTAGAAATACCCACTTTGCCGACGTCAAAAATCCGCTGCAAAAATGTCTGATCTAATTGGACGTTCCGAACGTCCTGATGCCAGACTTCGGTAACGTTTTTGGCTAAAATACCCCGCCGCAGCGTTGTGCGATCGTTGGTGACGGTTAACTTACAAGCTTTGCATTGCAACCACCAACAGCCATAAGCAATTAGCCCACCTCCCACGCCAAGGGCAAAAACCGTCAGGACAAGATAGCCATTCCACCCTTTAAACAGACCATACAATGTCAAACCGAGTCCAAGCAAAACGACCAAGACATTGCCCACGAACCACAGAGGTTGATTGCGGAACATCGAGGGATTGCCTTCATAAAGCGTTGATTCTTCTATTGAGGGTTGCTTATCCATCGTTTCCATCCGTTCAGAGGGTTTTTCTCCAAAATCACGGCAAATCCGCCGAGTTCTCAATTTAATTCATTAAGTGATTGTTCGTTGAAAACGAAGCATTTTTGGAACATTTAAAATGATTTCTGATACGGCGTCCTCGAGTCACTCACTCAAACCCAAACGCTGTCGCATTGTGAGGCTGAGAAACTCTTTTGTCTGTCAACCAAGTCACACCTTGCGATGATTAGATTTAATCCATGCTGAAGGACTCGATTCCATCTTTGACCTGATTCATAAAATTGGCAGCGCCGACGCCATTGGCCAGACGATGGTCGAACGATAGCGTGAGCGTCGCAGACGTTTGGAATTTAAATGAATCCCCGTCCGGCACAGGACGTTGATATGTCTCTCCGATGGCCAACGTTGCAACCGCCGGTGCCACGATGGCCGGAATCCCAATCCTCATTCCGGCTTTGCCAATATTGGATACGGTGACTGTGGTGGAGGCATCCGCCTGATCTTGGCCATCACGGGCCGTCTCGATCTGCCGACGGACGGCTTGGAAAAAAGTGGCTTGGTCCATCTCATCCGCCTCGCGAACAACCGCCGTTACCATTTGATCACCCGGCAGAGCTACAGCGATCCCCAAGTTGACACGGTGGTACACATTCCGGGTGCGACCATCTGATGAGAGTGTACTTCGGAAAGCATCGTGATGCTTGAGCGCCTGCACGATGCACCAGAGCGCCATAACGAAACCCGTCGGTCCACCCGATGCCTTTACGGTCGCTCGAACCGACTGCAAGTGGCTCCAATTGACTTCATTCATCACCGTCACCGGAATGCAGCTCTGAGTTCCCCTGCCCAACCGATAGTTCAATGTAATCTGGGACTGAGGCAACGGCTGCGCCTCGTAGTCATCCGCGGAACCGACAGCTACCGCAGCGGCCAAATAGGCCTCAACATCGTCCGGCATCAACTTTGATCCTGAACAAGGAATTTCATCGGCAAGTTCCAACAAGCCCTGTTCTTTGAGTAGTTTGCGGGTCTTGGGGGGAATCTGGATCTTTGATTTCGCCCTCTTAGCCGGGGCAGCCGAGGAAGCGGTGGCGAAATTTGTAGCAGGGGTAGATTCGGTAGGCCCATGACCTGCTGACATTTCCTTCACTCCGTCGGCCACTTCCATTTTCGCAATCTCGGTCCCGATTTCTAAAACACTGCCGGTCTCAACAGTCCATTCAACCAAAGTGCCGTCGTAGGGAGACTCCACATCCGTGGTCGCTTTATCCGTCTCCATAACATAGATCGGGTCATCCCGTTTAATAGAATCACCAGGCTGTTTCAGAAATTCGACGAGCAGGGCTTCCTGCAGTCCTTCACCGAGCTGCGGAATTCGAACAGAAATAATGGGCATGCGGGGACTAATCCTCTATGGTCAGGCGAATCGCATCAACCACTTCATCAGTGCTTGGCAATGCAGCGTATTCATAAATTGGGTTGTACCCGATATGGACATCGGGCTTGGCGACAAGCTGAGGGGCACTGACGAAATTACAAAAACAGTCTGGGTCACCCGTTAGCTCACTGATAATCATTTGGCCAACGCTGCAAGCCCTTCCGTCTTCGTGCACCACCACCAGGCGACCGGTTTTCTCAACCGAATCAGCAATCGTCTCTTTATCCCAAGGAATAATCGAACGCAGATCAATCACCTCTACCGAAGCCTCGTCGGCCATGGTCTCCGCTGCAGCAAGGGCCTGTTCGATACAGTTCCCCCAAGCAACCAGCGTCACGTCTTCACCAGTACGCCGAATTTTTGCTTCTCCAAAACCAACTGGCAAGATGTTTTCATCCACCTGCATTTGCTGACGAAAAAGGTGCTTTGGAACTAAGAAAATAGTTGGATCATTTGCATGCATCGCGGTCCACATCAAACCTGCAGCGTCTTCAGGGGTGCTGGGCACCACCACGCGCATCCCGGGCTGATGAGCAAACATTGATTCGTTGGCCTGGGAGTGCCACAGGGAACCCCCCGGCAAATAGGCACCATAAGGTGAATAAAAAACCGCTGGCACTTTCCAGTCGCCAAACGTTCGCCAACGCAGCGTTCCGAGGTTTTGGCTAATTTGATTCCAAGCGGGTCCCACAAAATCAACGAACTGAAACTCAAAGACTGGCCGCATGCCATAACAGGCCATTCCAACTCCCACGCCCGCAATGGTGGCCTCCGCTAGTGGTGCATTGAAGGCGCGTTCCGGATGATTTTCTGACAGACCAGACGTCAATCCAAAAACACCACCTTTGGGGTCCTCAATATCTTCCCCAAAAAAAACATAATCTCCATTGGTTTCAAGACCATGTTTAAAAACCGCATTCATTGCATCAACCATTCGCCACTTACGCCCCCCTTCAATGGGCGGGACCTCGGGCGTCGGCGCCTCGTCCATAAGGTGATCCATCAACTCCTCAGCCAGTGGATCTCGCTCAGCTTCGGCAGCCATGTACTCGCGATCAACGGACTCGTTGATTTTCTGCTTGGTTTGCTCCCACTCTACTGCGCTGAGGGTTCCCGATTCAATCAGTTCATTGGCCAACACCAAAATCGGATCTCTCCCCGACATCGCGTCAATTTCGTCTTGAGGTCGGTAAACACGATGGTCGTCACTGCTCGTATGACTACACAAGCGATCCAACTCGCAAACCATTACGGTTGGCCCGCCACCACTTCGGGCGCGATCAATCGCCGGTGCGGCTGACTCGAAGACACGATCCGGATGCCGGGCGTCCACATGGACAAGGTTGACGTCATTCCCAAAAACCCCAAGTTTGAACGGATTGAACTTTTCGGTATTGGTGCTGATGCCGTAGTTGTTATCCTCCACGATCAACAGGATCGGCAATTGACGTTCCACCGCAAACGCAACGGCCTCATAAAATTCCCCCTGCCTAGATGCCGCATCGCCCACCGTGGCGACGACAACGTTGTCTTTCTTTTGGAGCTGCATCGCCCAAGCCACACCACATGCTGGTAGCGCATTCGCTCCGGTCGGCGTGGGAACGCTCCACACATTCCACCGTCGATCTGAATAATGACCAGGCATTTGCCGACCACCACTGGAGGAACCTCGCTTGGCGAAATAAGCGGAAGCGAGTTCCGCATTGCTCACACCGCGAGCAAGCACCATGGCCCGGTCACGATAGTAGGGGAACAAATAATCTTCTTCTTCCATTAACTGAGCGATGACGGCCATCGGCTCGTGCCCCATTCCAGCTACTTGGAACCAACCTTTACTCTGACGGTGTAACACCCCTTCGCGACGATCGCCTTCGCGACTGAGATACATCAGTTTGAGCAATTCAAGTCGGTTGTAGGTCATCTGAGCAGATTGCGAATTCATTAGTTCTCCGAATGTACGGGTGAATATGAAGATCGCGAAACGCGAAACCGTACAGAAACACTTAAAACCGGCGTTTGCGGAGCCGCAAACGCAACCAGATCCGCGCAGAGGCACCGCCGCAGTCTTTCTCCTAGGGAGAAATTTTATCCGCCAATAAATCCTTTGCAACCGCCGATTCTGGACCTTACCTTTCGAATCCGACTGCCGTAACATGGTAGGGACTAGAAAAACCCGAGGCCCTCGAAAAAACTTGTTGCAAAACCGTCGGTAACGTTGGTTTACAATCGTTTTCCAAAGGTCTCGTTTTGTGTGGGAAATAAAAACGGCTAAACTGACCGCCAATTCAGTACCGTCAGAGCCGAATCCCGGATTCCGAAAATGTTATTAAATAAAAGCAAACGGGTGACCTTGCCCCGAGACACTTATTGAGGAGAAGTCTGTGAACGCGTTTTTTCGTATCGGCGTATGCATCGCCATCTGTGTGACAGCCAGCGTGGCCCTTGCACAATCTACTAGCGATTCAAAATCTAATCGAGACGCGGCGCTTGAAAGAGTGACTGAGGGTATCAAATTCTTAGCTTCCGATGAACTCGGCGGCCGAATGCCCGGAACACCCGGAATTGAATGGGCAGCGAAATACATCGAAGTTGCCTACAAGAAGGCCGGGCTCAAACCCCTTGACGACGGAACCTACCGGCAAGACTTCACAGTCAAACGAGGGCGAACCATCGACGAAGAACAACTCGATTTGATGTGGACCGGTACCGATGGTAAGCCGATGAAACTGACATTCGAAAAAGATTTTATTCCCCAACTGGGTCGCAGTTCTTTCGATGAAGAGGCAGAGTTGGTTTTCGTGGGCTACGGCATCTCGGCCGACGAACACAATTTCGATGAATACAAAAATGTCGACGTAAAAGACAAAATCGTGGTTCTCATTCGTCGTGAACCGCAACAAGACTCTGAGGATAGCGTTTTTGATGGCAAAGAGGTTTCCAATCACGCCTACGTAGCCACCAAAGTTAGAAACGCTCGTAACGCAGGTGCCGTCGGAATCATTATGGTTAACGATGGCGTCACTGCGGAAACTGATGAAAAGGATGTCTTGGCACAGCCTGATGAATTCGGAGCGACCGTCGCAAGAATCCCCTTCTTTCACGTCAAACGAAGCGCCATCAATGAGCTCCTTAAACAGGCACCCATTGTTGAAGCTGATGGGACCAAACTAGACAATCTGGCTGCGATTGAAGCGGCCATCGACAAATCGCTCGAACCACTATCCCAGCCGCTCAGTGGAACCAAGGCAAAAATGTCGGCAGGGTTTCAAGACAAAGAAATTGTCACCACCAACGTGGTCGGCGTGATCGAGGGCGAAGGCCCGAATGCCCACGAAACCATCGTCATCGGTGGGCACTACGACCATCTTGGAATGGGCGGTTTTGGATCTCGTGCGGGCGGTCGGCGTGAAATCCACAACGGGGCCGATGATAATGCGACGGGAACTGAGGCGGTTATCGAATTGGCTCGCATGTTCGCTAAACGCGGGAAAGCCCCGGCTCGGCGATTGGTATTCATCTGTTTTTCTGCCGAGGAAATGGGGTTACTGGGTGCTCAACATTATGTAAACGAACCTCTATTTCCACTTAAAGATACCGTCGCCATGGTCAACTTCGACATGATTGGTTGGTTAAGAGAAGACAAGCTGACCGTATTTAACTGGAATTCATGTGCCGAGTTCGACCCCATTCTGCAGAAAGCCAATGAAGGAATGAATCTGGATTTGGTGAAACCTGTGTCCGGATTCGCCGGCAGTGACCACCTACCATTCTACCAAAAACAAATCCCAGTCATGTTCATGCACACGGGCCTGACATCGACCTACCACACACCCGAGGATGATTTTGAAACTCTCGATTGTGCGGGTGCCCTGAAAGTGATTGAGTTTACCGAGGGCGTGATTGATGGGATTGCTGACTTAAAAACGAAACCCCAATACGTCGGGCAACAACGAGAGCGCCGTATTCGACTGGGGGTTTCACTTAACAGCGATCACGAAAAAGGCGTGGAAGTCACTCGTGTCTCAGATGACTCGATTGCTTCCAAGGCTGGATTAAAAGAAGGTGATGTCATTATGGAAGTTGCCGGAAAGAAAACCGAGGACCGGCGCTCCGTTAACGCGGAGGTTCGGGCTAACGCCGGTAAGAAAGCTTCGTTTAAAATCATGCGTGATGGCAAAGAAATGACCATGGAAATCGAGCTAAAAAACTAGCCCGCTCCAACCGTTTCACTCGACAAACTCGAACGGCTCGCTCTGGCGAGCCGTTTTTTTTGGAATCCTGACGGTGTGACCACGGAGAAAGTTCCTCAACATTGAGTAAAATTGAGGGACTTAATTGTTCCGATATTGCCTTGAGCGGTGCCGAGTAATACAAAAAGAGAGTTGGATTAGAACGCTAACGAACGTTCTTCATTCAACCCTAAACATTCCTTTGATAATCATAAGAGTCCGTGATGAATTCGGTTGAGAAAAGATTTCGATGCGTCTTGCTTTTTGGACCTCCGGGTGTCGGCAAAGGGACTCAAGGTGGCGTCTTGGGAAATATCCCAGGATTCTTCCATCTAGCGGTCGGCGACGTCTTTCGATCTATCGATATCAATTCGCCGATTGGCAAAGAAGTTTACGCCTACAGCTCCAAAGGAGAGCTTGTGCCAGACGAACTGACCATTGAGATCTGGAAGAAGGCACTTAACGCCTATGTGTCGCTCTCTCGTTATAAACCATGGGAAGACCTCCTTATCTTAGATGGAATTCCTCGCAACCTGAATCAGGCCAAACTGGTCAAATCAGATCTCGAGATCCTTCGAGTCATCCATCTCGCCTGCTCCGACGAAGAAGACATGATCCACCGAATCAAGCGCCGCGCGATTCGAGAGAACCGGCGAGACGACGCTAACGAGGAAGTTATACGCCATCGTTTTGACGTTTATAACTCAACCTCCATTCCTGTTCTCGAGCACTATCCTAATGAAATCGTTTCAACCATCGATGCCAATGGTTCCCCGGCAGAAGTCCTACGCCGAATCCTTGACGCTGTGATCCCTGCGCAGAACATCTGCTTTACCAAAGAGTGGTAGCCACGCCATCACCCATAAGGTGCGATGAAAAAAATCTTAACGATAGCAGTACGCGAATATCGGGCAATGGTGGGAACCAAGGCCTTCTTGATTTCTATTATCATGATGCCGATCCTTATGCTGGGCAGTCTGTTCGCCATGGAACTCATGAAACAAGTGAGTGACACTAAGGAACGCAAAATCGCGGTGATCGATCATTCGGGCTTCCTTTACGAAGAGCTCAAATCAGCTGCCCGCAACCGCAATCAACTCTTGGAACAGGCCTTTACCAGCGCCGACTCCAATGATTCGATACCTGACCTTCCCGGCGTATCGCCTGAGCGTTACTCGCTCGAATCGATCGATACGCAAACAGTAACTGATGAGCTAAAAATTCATTTATCCGAACGTGTCCGCCAACAACAGCTTTACGCATTCATCGAAATTCCACGCGACGTTCTCTCCACACGTCTGACCAGTAAGAACAAAGTACGATTCTATTCTCAGGATTCCAGTTTGTCACAAGCACGAAACTGGGTAGAAGAGACCCTTTCCAATGCAGTTCGAAAACGCCGAGAACAAGAATCCGGTATCTCATCAAGTTTGCTAAGGAAAATTAAAAAAACCGGGCAACGCGTGCCGATTGTCGGACAGGGACTTATGAGCCGCACTGCCACAGGCGAGGTTGAAACAGCGGCTGAAAAAGAGGTGATGGCCGCCATTTTTCTGCCACTCGGCGTGATGATGTTGATGTTCATGGTAATTTTCATGGCTTCACAGCCAATGCTGGAAAGCGTTCTGGAAGAAAAATCGCAACGGATCGCCGAGGTATTGCTGGGTAGCGCGAATCCGTTTCAGTTGATGATGGGAAAACTGTTAGGGACTGTCGGGGGTTCGCTCACTATTTTTGGCATCTATTTATTTGGTGCCTATTCGATGGCTGGATATCGAGGCTGGACCGACTTGGTTCCCTTAGGACTCATCCCTTGGTTTCTCGTTTTCCAAGTGGTCGGAGTTTTCTTTTATGCATCGATCTTTCTAGCCGTTGGGGCCTCGGTCACCCAGCTCAAAGAGGCTCAATCCATGTTACTGCCAGTATGGATGATGCTGATGCTGCCCCTGTTCATATGGTTTGTGATTGTCCAAGACCCGCTAAGCAGCCTTTCTGTTGGGATTTCACTGTTCCCACCCGCCACACCGACCACAATGATGTTAAGGATGGCAACGGGGCAATCAATCCCACTTTGGCAACCGATATTGGGGCTGGTTTTAACCCTCCTTTCAACGCTTTTGATCGTGGTTTTAGCAGGGCGTATTTTTCGAGTGGGTATCCTTTGGCAGGGGAAAACTCCAAAAGTTAGAGAACTGCTAAAATGGGCGGTTGTTGGCCACTAGTGATTGCATGGAGGGCCCGATTCAGTTTTACTACTCAAACGAATACTACTCAAACGAATCAAAACGTGAAATGGGTTACCTTCTTTGGCCAGTGACCATGCACTAGAATGGTTGCGAAACAGATCGTTGCCATACCGCATGGAATCCTGTATCTGAAAGTCGAATATGTCGGATGACAAAGTTAATCAATTACTAAGAAAAGGCGAACTGATACGCCGAGGTCCCTATCCGGAATTCACTTGGCCGGCTGTGATCGTGGGCTGGTTCCTCGGAGCGGTGATCGCCGTCTCCATTAGCTATGCCGCTCTCAAGCTTGGCTTTTCTATCGAGGGCTCTGAACTTGCCGCCATTTTAGGTTGGGGTATTCTACGAGGCTTGATGGGACGAACCAGCATTGTCGAAAACAACATCAATCAAACGATTGCGTCCGCCGTGAATGGCGCTTCATCCGGGATCATGTTTTCCGTCCCAGCGCTTTTCATACTCAGTAACAAACCTGGGCTCGAATCGGTTGCTGACTTCAATGTTCCGTTAATGATTTTCGCCTGCATTACCGGCGCATTCATCGGGCTGGCCTTCGTGATTCCGCTGCGGAAACAGATGATCGATTTTCAGCGACTACCTTACCCAGGTGGTATTGCAGTCGCTACCATCCTGAAATCACCGGGGGCCGGAATTCGAAAATCGGTCTACTTGTTTGGAGCGGCACTTTTGTCCGGCGCCGTTTACCTGCTCCTAAGCTTAAAAGGGATCGAAGACATTAACGTAGGTGGATTGATCAATTCCGCATTTTCATCTGCAGACGATCCTGCGGCGACACCTTTGATCTCCTCGCGTTACTCGCTGATTTTCTTTGCCTCTCTGATGACAATCGGTGTGGGCTTTTTATCGGGCAAAGGCGGCTTTTGGTTTGGGGCCGGCGGGTTCATCTGCTACTGGTTCCTCTCTCCTATGCTGTCTATCGTTGGAACCGATGAAGTTAAGACCTTGGTGGAATCGCCTCTCGCAATGCGAGGCAAAATTTACAAACCGACTGGAATTGGCATGCTGATTGGGGCCGCGTTGGGAGGCATTATCATGGCCTTCCCGTTGATCCGAAGTGCGATCACCTCAATGAGCAAGGCAAGTAATGATAAAAACGATGAATCCGCTCATCGGGACGAGTTGCCAATCTGGTTACTCGCCATCGCGATCGTCCTTGGCGCTGGGATACTTATCTTTTTAGCCAAGCAATCAGCCAGCGAAATGACATTAGGACTAGCGGCGGCGATGGCTCTCCTTGGGACGCTTTGGATCTGGATCGCCGGAGTGATTGTCGCCGAGTGCGTAGGACGCACCAACTGGTCGCCGCTGTCAGGAATGACTCTGATTGCGGTGACGATTCTGATCGTCATAGCCAACTCAGGTCTAGACAAACCCCAGACCATCATCAGCTCACTGGTCGTAGGTGCCGCCATATGCTTAGCCATTTCCCAGGCCTCAGACATGATGCTGGATCTCAAGTCAGGTTACCTCGTCGGTGGCGTTCCAAGACGGCAGCAGATGGCTCAGTTTGTCGGCGCTTGGCTCGGGCCGTGCATTGTGATCGGCCTAATGTTCTTGCTCCATTACGGGGCTCAACCCAAAACGGAAACGGTTGCGGGAAAAACGCCTGCACCCATCACGGCTCCGGCTGGCGAGAATGCGCCGGAAGCCCTCAACCCAGCAGGCAATTCACAATCAGCAGAAACTTCGGCGGCCGCCCCAATCGTCAAAGAAGCTCCGCGAGCCGGTTTCGGCAGTGAAAAGCTACCCGCTCCCCAAGCGGACGCATTGGCCAGCGTGATCGAAGGAATTGTCGAAGGAAACGTCCCGACCTATCGGTACGTTGCTGGCGGTGGACTTGGATTCCTGTTGGCCATCAGCGGCCTTGGAGGGATCGGTGTGATGGTGGCACTTGGCTTTTACATGCCCTTCAATATTGTATTGACCTACACGATTGGTTGTATCCTCCGAATCGTTAGTGACAAGACTGCAGGGCGAAAATTCAGCGAACAAGTCGGCATCCCGATCGCAGCCGGACTGATTGTTGGCGAAGCACTGATTGGTGTGGCCATCGCAATGCAAAAAGTATTTTGGCCAACGGCCGACGTTTCTGAAGCGACATCGCAATTATTGCAAATCGCAAGTCAGACGCTGTCGGTGTGGATTTAGGAGAAACCCAAAGTGAATATTATAGGACAAATGTTGTTGTGGGCTGGCTTCCTGTCAGGTTCGTTGGCCACCGTCCTGAATGTCGAAGACGACAAGATCCCTTGGTCGACCATCCCCTGGGGATGGTACCTAGCCTCGGTATCGATCTGCGTGGTTGGTATTGTGTTGCTTCGCCTAGGTCGCACCTCAACAGTAGAAAGCACTGAGGAATCGACGGCTAGTCTGAGCGAAATTCGCGGCAGCCTGCTGAACTTACTTAAAAATACTCAACAAATGAGTGGGCAGATGGACGAATTGGCCCCTAGCGAGATGACCGTTTTTATCGACGACGTTTTATCCCCGGACTGCTACATCTTTGCCGAAGGACGAAATGCCATCACCACGGAAATGGGACTCCAAAAATTTGCTGACGTGATGACTCATTTTTCGGCAGCCGAACGCGCGGTCAACCGGGCCTGGTCAGCCGCCGCAGACGGTTATGTTGACGAGGCGAAAACATGTGTGGATCGGGCGGTTTCCATGTTCGAAGACGCTTACCAAGAACTTGGCTAGGATTTCGAAGCCCAGACATGTCAAGCAACGAATACGACAAATTGGAAATCGCCAAAAATTGGCTGCCGCGTTACACAGGGATGGCCCTGGATGAATTCGGTGACAACATCCTGCTTACCAATTTTCATAGTTATGTCGAGCAATTTGCGCAGCGTTTCGACTGTGAAATCCGAGGGATCGGAAAACCCATGCAAGCGGCAACCAACTCTGCAGGTTTGACGATCATCAATTTTGGCATCGGCTCGGCCAATGCTGCCACCGTGATGGATTTGTTACTGGCTCGCCCGCCCAAAGGGGTTTTATTTTTAGGCAAATGCGGCGGTCTCAAACAGTCAACGGAAATCGGGCATTTCCTCCTTCCGATCGCGGCTGTCAGAGGGGAAGGTACCAGTAACGACTATTTACCCCCCGAAGTACCCGCACTGCCCTCATTTAAATTACACAAATTTGTGTCCGATCGAATGGTCGATCGGGATCTTGAATATCGCACCGGTGTGATCTATACAACCAACCGGAGACTTTGGGAACACGACCATCACTTCCGAGCTCACCTGGAACGACTGACGTGCATCGGGATCGACATGGAAACGGCCACACTGTTCATCGTGGGACACTATAACCAAATCGCGAGAGGGGCTTTGCTACTCGTTTCGGACGTTCCAACGACACCCGACGGTGTGAAAACTGAGGAATCGGACCAGATGGTAACCTCCAACTGGTCCAACCTACATTTGGAAATCGGAATTGAAGCGATGACCGAAATTGGGGAGCAGGGCGAGCAAATCCGACATTTTAGGTATTGATTTCATCTAGAGTCCCGAGGCGGCATGCCGCATCTTGTACCGGACGGTTTGATGTCGCAAAATAACGAGGCATAAGGTTAGAGCGACCCGGGGATCATCGAAGAAAACCCCTTCCCTCATCTTTCCTGCACCGTCAATCAATCATCCTTCACTGCGATCGGAGAACTTCTTGCTTCGTCTTATATTACCCCTGCTACTGCTCGTTGCTACCACCAACGTACTGGGTCAACAACGGTCCAATTTCGTCTCCGATGCAAGCCATATTATTGCGATGTATCAACCTACCTTTGGACAGAACACACCTAAAAACCAAGTGAACGCTGCCGAAACGTTTTTACAGACTTTGGACGCCAAACAAAGCGAACGCGTTCGGCACGCACTGCGCAGTCCCGAGCGACGGTTGTGGACTAATCTGCCGGCCCCCGCTGACGCGGGCGGCCTACGAATGGGAGACATGAATGAAAAACAAATCAAGGCTTTGTGTGGTCTAATGGCTACGCTCCTCAGCAAGCAAGGCTACATGAAACTGCGGAATATCATGCTGGCCGATGATCAATTGCTGCGCGGAGGAAAACCTCGAAGCGGATTTGGCACGGAAAACTTTTCGGTCGTTCTGTTCGGAACTCCCTCAACGATCCAACCTTGGGGGTTTCAATTGGATGGGCACCATGTCGGAGTCAATGTTTCGATGCAGGGTGAAGCCATGACTCTTTCTCCCAGTTTTATTGGCACCCAACCCCAGTCGTTTACGATCGCCGGAAAACAATACCGACCGCTGACGGGTGAAATTGATGATGCCTACAAACTGGTCAGTTCACTGAACCGCGAGCAGATATTGCAGGCAGTCCTCAGAAAAAAGCGGGGGTTCATTCGGGTGGGACCCGGCAATGACGGCAACATCCCCGACGCCAAAGGAGTTCCCTGCTCATCCTTTAGTCCTCAGCAACGCGCCGTTTTAATCGGCTTGATCGGGCAATGGGTGAATGATTTGCCTGAAAATCAAGCCAAAGAAAGGATGGAGCAGTTGGTGAAAGAAATTGACCAGATGCGATTTTCATGGAATGGCCCGTTAGAGCCCAACAGCGATGTCTCGTACTACATTCAAGGTCCGTCATTAATTATCGAGTACGCCTGTCAAGACTTAGGAGGCGACCCTTTGGAACACCTGCACTCCATTTATCGCAACCCTACCAACGAGTACGGGGGTCAACTCACCGATGCGCGATAAACCCGGCCGATGTTTAGAGGATGCAAGCCGGTTCGCTGAATTTTTTTCAAAAAGGTCGATTCATTCTGCCCGCTTTTTAAAAGACAAGCACTCGGCGAAGTCACCTCAGCTAGTTAAATGTTCTAGGGCGTTACCCACAACATAAGATAAAGAAAGCCAGCGCATTATGTCAGACGTTCTCACCATGGAACAAAACGAGCAGTTTCAGGAAGACGGCTTTCTCTTGATTCGTCAACATTTTTCACAGGAAGAAATGAGCGGCTTGTTGCATTACGCAAAATCCGATGCGCAGATTCAGGAAAACGCATACAGCAAGAACGATGGAACCGGAGGAAAAAGCAAGCTGTCAGTCAATAATGAACTTGGCCCCACTCCCTACTCAGCGATCGTACAAAGTCGTCGCGTTGCGGGTGCAATGGAACAACTGCTGAAGGATGAAATTTACCATTACCATCATAAAATGATGCTCAAAGAACCTCACGTCGGAGGCGCTTGGCAATGGCATCAAGACTATGGCTATTGGTACAACAACGGGTGCCTTTTTCCAGACATGGCGAGCTGCCTGATCGCAATCGATCAGGCATCACGGGAAAACGGATGTTTGCAGGTCATCAAAGGTTCTCACCACATGGGACGGATCGATCACGGCCAAACGGGTGACCAGACATCGGCGGACCTTGAACGTGTGGCCTGTGCGATGGAACGCATGGAGTTGGTCCACTGTGAGATGATGCCTGGAGACGCTCTTTTCTTCCATGCCAACTTACTGCATCGATCTGATAAAAACACCAGTGACATGCCACGCTGGTCATTGATCTGTTGTTACAACACTCGTCACAACGACCCGTATTTCACCGGCGGCCGGCATCCAAATTACGCGCCACTAGACATTTTAAACGATGACCAGGTACGTCACACCTTGATTAAACTGGCTTCCTAAATATCGGAGGAACCCGAATGCGTATTTGCATGCTTGGCGCCGGCTTTAATGCTGACTTTTACACGACGGCCCTACATCGCCCACGATCAAAAGATCGAGTCACCTGTGTGTATTCACGAACGCTGGAGTCTGCTCAAAAATTTGCCACGAAATGGAACGTCCCATTTACCACGACGGATCTGAAACAGGCGGTCAACCAGCCAGATGTCGATGTTGTGGTGGTTTCGCTTCCCAACCACCTACATGAATCGGCAGTGCTCGCTGCCGCGGCTGCCGGAAAAGCGGTACTGTGCACCAAGCCACTCGGTAGAAACGCTGCCGAGGCGCAACGCATGTTGACCGCTGTGGAATCAGCCGGCGTCTTCCACGGCTATCTAGAAGATTTGGTTTACACACCCAAAACACTAAAGGCCTTAGAATCTATAAAGGATGGAGTGGTCGGCGATGTGCTGTGGGTTCGTTCCCGCGAAACCCATCCGGGACCTCACAGCGACTGGTTTTGGAAACCGGAGCTATCCGGCGGAGGTGCCCTAATCGATATGGGTTGTCACTGCGTCGAAATTGCCCGCAATTTTATTGGTAAAGACATTCGACCGGTCGAAGTGGTTTGTTGGGCAGACACTCAGGTCCACCCCATCGAAACAGAAGACCATGCTATTGGTTTGGTCCGATACGCCAATGGTGCCATCGGCCAATTTGAGGTTAGCTGGTCGTTTCGCGGAGGCCTCGACCTCCGTGACGAAGTGGCCGGAACCGAAGGAACCATTTTTTTAAATCATTGGCTGCGAACAGGAATGGAAGTCTTCTCTGCCGCAGGGCAAACCGATTACGTTGCTGAGAAATCGGAAAGTTCTCAGGGCTGGCTGTTCCCAGTAGGTGATGAACCAGCCGCACTCGGATACGTCGATATGTTCGCCGAAATGCTGAGTGCGGTTGAGGAAAATCGAGAACCGATGGAGACATTTTACGACGGACTCGTGGTTAACTGCATCATTGATGCCGCCTACAAATCAACCACCTCGAATCGATGGGAGCCCATCGATCTACCGCTATGGAGAGGCAAAGAGTCATCAGAGCGAATGGCGCCCAGCCATGAGTTCGACGAACATCATCACCTCATCAAACGGGAACACCTCCCCAATGGAACGACCAAAGTCATCCTGCGACACAAAAAGACAGGAGAGATTTCTCAACAAATAGAGTCCTCTCCGTCTCCATAACGGTCCCCTGCAACCAAAGGGGCAACTTCTGCTCCCCTAAAGAACGCAACAAGATAATTCAATGATTCAATCCAATCGACAGTAACTCGAGGACTCATTCAGCGGGATCAGAGTCTTCTGAATCTTCAATGACGGAAGACTCCGAGTGATGTTCTTTGATGAGCTCCAAAGCCCGCTTGGCGTCCGATTCTTTTACAAGAATGCCGATATTTACCACGCCAGTAAATCCGCCCTGAGTTGCACCGTCTAGCGAGCACTGAATGCCATTATCTTGGAGCGTATTCTTAATCAGCTCGGCCTCAAAGGGTTCACTGATTGAATAAACCGTCACAATGTTTTCGTGTCGATCTTGGTCATCGTTCGAAGTATTCACGGGGCCTCCTTTTTTGCGTAAAGTGGGCGTGCTGGGACCAGATAGCGGCTGCGCAACCCTGTCGCCCTCTGTTGTAGGTCGTCCCCGGCGTTCAGACAATCGGCATCAATACTCAATTTGATAATCGTACGCACCAATGCTGAGCAGGTCGCCCGATTCAATTCTGTTGTAATCGACTGGCTCTCCGTTAATCCTGGTCCCTTGTTTGAGATCCGACATGTTTTTTGCATACCAAGAACCCTGATCAAAAATCAACAAACAGTGATTCTCTGCAACCGATTGAAATGGAATCACAAGATGGCAACTATTGCGTCGGCCTAACATGAATTTATCAACTGTCATAGCGACCACATTGCCGGTTTGATCACAATTCAATTTACCGAGCAGGCGAGAAGGCTTGGTGCGACTACCTGAATCCACAATCCGACCATCTTTTCCTCTGCTTGAATGAGTCTTCCAACTTCGTCTCAAGAAGACCTCATTTCCGTGATCGCTGTAAACCACTTCATCCATAAATGACTTCATTAGGATGAGCCCTCGGGAGTCACTTTGACTCCATTTGCCTGCCTTAGTGGGATCGAACCCGGGCCCTTGATCTCGGATTCGAATCGCGATCGAATTCTTCTTTAACCTTACCCCCACTAAGATTTTGCGATCTTTGTAGGGCAGGGAATTTAATCGGTCTTGTATAAGAAAGTCGATTTCTTCAGCGGTTTTTCGTTCATCTAGGTGGATCGGGTGCTTGCCGTCGATCTCCAGATTACCGCGATACAGCGCGTTATGCAAAGCATGTTCAATAGCCAAAGAAATGCGTAACCGCTCGATTCGATCAAGTCTTACCATTCCACGCATGATTTTATCGCAAAAGTCCACGAGCGGCGCAAAATGCAGTCGGTCGTTATCCAAGACGAAAGAAAATTGAGCGACATTGGCACGGTCCAGCAAGTGATTATAGTTGCGATGATTGCCCAACGTATTCAACGCATTTCGTACCGTTGGGACCAACAGCGCGTTCAGTTGATCCTTTGGCACATATCCAGCGGCGCCTTGATTTAGCGCTTCGGAGGCGATTTTCTCACTTCCCACGCCGGTGGTCAGAATCACTGGTAATTGTGGGTAAGCCTGCCTTACCCGCTGCACCAATTCTAAACCGTCCATCACAGGCATTTGCAAATCCGTTACCACCAGATCTACATTCCATTCCTCGAGTCGTTCCAGGGCTTGTAGCCCATTTTCAGCCCAGTAGACATCGAAACCGATAGATCGTTTTAGAAGCCCCTCCATTAACAGCCGATCAATTTCCGAATCGTCTACGATCAGAATCTTCAACATCAAAACAGCCTTTCGAGCGTCGCGGTCCATGAATTCGAACGATGCTGCCTAGGCCAAACAAATGGCCTCGAGAAAAGAAGGGACATCAACGCGAGTCAAAAGACCTCGGGCGTAAATGACTCTCTTTTTTTATCCTAGCCATGGTGGCTAGGAAATCGGCGAGTCATATTTGAGGTAAAACGAATGCTTTACCACGACGGTCCACTGAAAGCATGAAACAAGAGTATCGCCAATCTGGTTCGGGATACCGGGAAGGTCTTTCAGGGTTCGCCTATACTCGCCAAATCATCTGCTTCAGAAAAGAAAACAAAGCAGACAATCAAGTCAATTTACCTGAAAAGTATATTCCACGATTCGCGCGGACCCAGAAAAAAAGCGTCATTTTAAACAGCTTAAGCTGCAAGCGACCGTCACAACCCTTTCGTATATCAGAACGCTGAAATGACATTGGTCAGCTGGCTTACAAAGCGTGGAAATACGACTCTTCTGGATCAACGGTTGATTCAGGATGACATCCTTCCCGCATTCTTTCGGGGATTCATCCTTCATGTCTCGCAACCAAAATTAAGGGACCTCATGCTGGCGTGCCTGATCCAGTAAATCGTTAATTCGCTTCGTCAGCATTTCCGATTTTTTCTGAGCCTCCCGAAGCGGCAACCCTTCACGAATCCCCGGACGCATATGCCCTGTTTCCGAAAGATAAGCATCTCGCCATAGGTGGGACCGCTGGCGGATCAAATTCAGCAGATCTTCCTCAACAATCAATTTCTCAACCGGTTCCTTTGAGGAGCCTTCACCGCTCATGAGCAAGCCATCTAGCAGAGCCTCGGCAATCCACTGATGCCCTGCAGGGTTGGGGTGAACGGCATCGGGCTGGAGCGTAAAACTAGGATCTTTCAAGCGACGCTTTTTCAACTCACCGGCCATCGCCTTGTGTAAATCCAAAACAGCCCAACCTTGGGCCCGCTGCGCAACCAGCCAATTCGAATAGTGCTGCATTACCATGTCATACGAGAAAGACTTACCACCTCTTTGATCATCAAATGTCGGTGGCGTGATCAGAAGTAATTGAGCCCCTGTCGCCTCAACATCAGATTTCAACCTCTGAATCCCAACCTGGTATTTCTCAAACCGACTCACGTCGAAAGGCTGGTAGATCCCGCAATTGATTCCGTAACACGCTACCACCAAGTCAGGTTGTGCGACCGTCAGAACTCTGGCCAAACGTTCTGCAAGGTCGGGCCTAGGAAATCGACCGCCGGCGTGGCCTTGTTCACTCAGGCCGGAAACGGTCTCACTGGGAAGTCCGACATTGATGAACTGCTGTACATCAACCCTTCCGAGCGCCCTCAAAGCCGTTTCGAGCCTGACAATATACTCCCCCGAATATGAAATGCTGTCTCCCAAAAAAACGATGCGCTTTGCCTTTTTAAACATTTCAAGCGGAGCTGCCGAACAATCACAGTTCGAGATGAAATCGACGATCGGACCGATATCCTGATGCGCGAAATGGTGGCCGTTGGACTGGGCTGTGCCACGTTCAATGGAAATAATTTTCATGGGATGCCAAAGCTCGGCAAACCGTTTTGACAAAACATACGTATTCTCAGCGGGTGGGACGATTTTGTCATTTTCTGTCACCACATGCAGCACCGGAATGCCCGCTGCAGCGATCACATCTGCGTGACGAATCATGCTTGCGATCGATTCGGGCACCGGTTCTTCCGTGATCTCGTACGCGGCAAGACACTGACGCCATTCTTTTTCCGCCCCGACACCCAAACCTTTACCGCCAGGCCAACTGCGAATATCACAGACGGGTGTATCGCAAAAAATATTCGCCACTTTGTCAGGATTCTGAGCCGCCCACTGATAAACAAATAGTCCGCCCCGGCTCACACCCTCCAACGTAACCCGTTCAGCAAGATCAACTCGCCTCCTGGCCTCTCTGTAAAAGACGGTACCGATTTTGAGTGCCTGTGGCCCGCCAAACATACCTGCCACGTCAACGTAACCTATGTGGTACCCACGTTTCAGTAAATCGATGTCAATTTCTGGATGGTAATCGGGAAATCGGGCTCGCCAAACCCAAGGCCGACCCTCGGCGGGTTTTTCAGGCAGCACCACGTAAGCTGCTTGGGCTCCCACTTTGAAATGGCGACGCACAAAACCGTTCCAATGATCGGTACGCTCCCAAGCGGACTCTTGAGGAGCCCCCAACAGAGGTGATGCATAACCAAGTACCATGCAACCGAGGACCAGCCAAAGCCGTCTACCCCACTCCCGTTCAAACTTCTTCAGAACGTTCGTCACCTAACCTACCCATTGATTGTGATTGCACCCAATCCCCGCTCCCAAAATCATAACAGGTCAACGCCCGTCCATGCGAGTTGCGTTCAGAGCCGCTCAAGAATCTTCATAAAAAACCCGCGGATACGGGTGGATTATCTCGATGCCAGTCCCGTCGATTGCCGTTGACTCAACCTTCAACGCGTAATGTTTAGTCGGTCACTTCTTGTAAGAAACTTACCGCCAAACGCAGCGCGCTTTGAGCGGCGACCCACTGCCGCTCGAGGCGATCCTTCCCCGGCAAAGAAAAACGGGATACCAAGCCGACGCGAATTTCCTTTCCGTCCCGAAACGCCAATCCCACATAAGCGACCGCGCCCACCTCACTTTGAAGGGGTTCCAGATGGCCGGTAATCGCAACGGAAAAGTCTGCTGCCTCAGTCCGCTCCAAAACGGCGCGGGCCATCGACTCGGTCACTTCCGCGCTGACGGCCGTGTGACACGTCAGCAGCGCTGCATCCAGTCCCAACCATTGTCGCTTGACCGACTCCATGTAAGTTACCGAAGAACCACACAGCCACTTCGAAATACCAGGCACTTGCGCCAAAATTCCAGAAACTAGCCCGGCGGTGCAACTTTCCGCAATTACGATCCGACGGTTTTTCAATGCCATTTCCTGAGCCAGCTCTTCGGATAACCGTTGATTGGCATGGAAAAGATTCTCGTTAATCATTTTTAATTCTCAACATGCGTTATGCTTCGGAACTCGCCCGGACACGACATTCCCACCCAGCCTGTGATCGCGAGTGTCCACTTAAGTCAATCCAGTCCAGAAAAGACGCGGACAACCGCTGCCCTACCTTAACTATAACAGAGAACCGAATAAACGGAGCAACACGCCACCCCTTCACAACCTCCCTCGTTGCCACTCCCCCGTTTCCTTTCATCAACTCCTGCGGCACAATGAGTATTCCCTTCAAACGCTACCAAACGCTACCGATGCTCTCAAACGCATCGGTTTAGATTGCGCCCATGAAAGACCCCATCCGAGTAACATCGCTCACGAGGATTTGGAAATCCATCCGACGCTCGCTCGCTCGAAACGAGTGGGCCGTAAGATTGCTGGGCTTGTCTTCGACTACTAAAAACCCCGTTCGCCCTGGTTTGATTTTGATTCAAATTGACGGATTGTCCGAACGTCAAGTGAAGCAAGCCATTACAGATGGAAACATGCAATTTCTTAACCAATTGAGTAGTAAGGAACACTACCAAATTCAACCTCTTTACTCAGGTTTACCGTCAAATACTTCGGCGTTTCAGGCTGAATTGTATTACGGAGAGAAGTGCACCGTACCAGCCTTTGGATTCCGAGACCATCGATCGGGCAAACCGGCATGGATGCAATCTAGCGAATTCGCAACGGAGCTCGAAGCTCGTTTAAAAGATCAGAACCCCGGGTTAATCCAAGGAGGAAGCTCGTATTGCAACATGTATGGCGGAGGGGCTGAGGAATCGCATTTTTGCGCTACAAGTACTGGCTGGGACGAGCTCTTCATCTCCATCAACCCGCTGAGGCTTTTATTAGTCGTGCTCATGTACCTCACGGTCTTTCTGCGAACTTTGGGTTTATTATGTCTGGAGATAACGCTTGCTATTTATGGATTTATCAAAGGTTCCCTCACTGCAAGTGAGTTGTGTCAAGAAGTAATGCAGATTCCAGCCCATGTATTGGTGGTCGTATTGCTGCGTGAATTGGTTGTTGCCGGAGCCAGTCATGATGCAGCACGTGGAACGCCCATCATCCACCTGAGTTTGTTAGGGTATGACGAGCAGGCCCACCGAACTGGGCCCGAATCGAAACGTGCCAAATGGACACTCAAAGGAATAGACCGAGCCATCGCACGCCTCTGGACTTCTGCCCATCGCAGCGAAGGTCGTGAATACGATCTCTGGATTTTTTCGGGTCACGGTCAAATTACTTCCGAATCCTATCAACAGCAACAGAACCAATCGATTCAGCATGCAGTGATCGACATCATGCAGGAATGTGCCACGCCGAGCGAGCATACAATCGCTGAATTGAGATCGGCCAAGGTGCCGAGTCGTGCCCTCTGGCTCGGACTGGGGAGACTAGGAAATCGACTCTTCCGAGAACCATGCCACGATCTCCAAGGGGACGGACAGCAGGTTCAAGTCATGACCTCCGGCTCTCTCGCATTCGTCTACCTTTTGACGCAAGAAGCCAGACAACAACGGCATTTCATTGCCAACCAATTAGTCACCGAAAAACAGGTGCCCATGGCCGTCCTACCGAATGGACCGCAGTCGGCTTCTGTCATCACTGCGGAGGGAGAGTTTGAATTACCCCGCGAAGCCCAAGAAGTTTTCGGAACCACCCACCCTTTCTTGCAAGACATTTCTGACGACCTCATCCAACTGGTCAACCATCCGGATGCAGGGAATCTCACGCTACTCGGTTGGAAACCAGAGAGTCCTTCATTCAGTTTCACCCAACAAAAAGGAATTCACTCGGGGCCCTCCCTCGACGAAACCGGGGGGTTCGTGATGTTACCTTGCGACGTTCAACCCCAAGGTGACAACCCTTGTTACATGAGACCCGGCAGCCTTCGAACGGCGGTCCAAGAATTCATGAACCAAAGCACCACTCGCGAATCGGGTGCTCGCACCTCGTCATCCGAAACCGAGGGACTGCGTATACTGACATACAACGTGCACGCATGCGTTGGGATGGATGGCCAAATGGCGCCTGAACGAATTGCAAGAGTCATTTCCCAAGCGGGCGCTCACGTGGTTTGTTTGCAAGAACTGGACGTGAACCGCCGACGCTCACAACATATCGACCAGGCCAAGGAAATTGCAGAGATGCTTGGAATGAATTTCCACTTCCATCCGGCATGGCAGATTGCCAACGAGCAATTTGGCAACGCCATCCTCACCAAACTCCCGATGCGCTTGGTTCAAGGACGTGGCTTACATCAGTTGAAGCAGAAACGCTCTAAACGTAGCGCAATCTGGACTGAAATTAAATTGCCTGAGGGGGTTACCATTCAGGTAATCAGCGCTCACCTAAGCCTCTACCCGAAAGAACAATTATTACAGGCGCAAGAACTTTATCGAGACTGGGTACGACCGGCCGAGAAAGCCGGACCCGTAGTACTTTGCGGGGATTTCAATGCGCGACCAAACTCAGCCGCCTATCGCGACCTCTCAAAGAAAATGCAAGACGCCGAAACGTTATCTCAACGGGCTAAGCACGCCCCAACTTACTTCAGCCCTCGTCCTCTCACCCGCCTCGACCACATCTTTGTGACTCAGGCATTTGAGCCTAAAAATTGCCAAGTCATCATGTCCCGTTTAGCGCAGGAAGCCTCGGATCACTTACCCCTGTTAGCAGAACTAAAAATACGACCAACCAAGTGAAAACGTTTGGACTAAGAAAGAAGCTCCGACGAGACGCTCGCCCCTAAAAAAGCAGAAATTACCCAGCATTCCCTCGCACGTTTATCGAGGCACCCAATTTCAAGTCGCCTGAGCCTCAATTTGTTGAACCGTTTCTGATTTTTCATTGTCACCGACCATCCCACCAGCAAATTCCACGTCACCAATCCTCTCAATCACTCGATACTTTCTTCGGTAATCGTGGTCGATGAAATCGACGAACTTGATGTTGTACCTCATCGTGGAACTCATCCGCTCGTTAAGCAAAGTGAGTGACAAGTCTTCAACCTTCTGACACCAAGCTGAATCCGAGAGAATGTACTGTATCTCTAATTCCTTTTGTTGACGCTCGTAGACTTTGATTTCAATCACCGCATCTTCTAACTGAATATTCAACTGATTCACAAAATCATTCCAAAAAGATGGATAAAACCTCTCTCCTTGGTCCGACATGATAAAGTTGGAATCTTTACCCTCGATCTTGGTAATCAAAAACCGTTCCTGCCCGTTTTCATCACGAACAAACTCGACGTCGGCAATATCTCGCATTCGATAACGAACAAAAGGGAAATCAGAAACATCGAGACGGGTAACCACCATTTCTGGCTGCCCTGCATCATTGGGCTCTGTTTCGACATACGCCGCATTGGCAAATATCTCCAAACCGCCATTGGTCTCATGGGCGATTTCTCCCAGCTCCACTGAGCCATAGGAGTCTTCGACTTTACTATCAGTAAACACAGACTCAATGTTCTTCCGCTGGCAATCAAAAAAAGTTTCGCCACTAACATTGATCAGAGGTGGCTGATAGTCCAGCGGTAAATTGTATTTCTGAATCGTATGAGCAATCATGTTTAGTGGCGAAGGAAATACCAGTAACAACGTTGGACGGTAACGGTTCAGGTCATCCACCAAGCCCCTGACGGTCTCTTCATTAATATGATCAAACAGGTGATACCGAAAGCCGATCAATCGCGAGAATCGGTTAAATTTCACCATGTCATCGATGTTATAGGTGTTGCGTGGATAAAATACCAACATCCGATCACCCGGTCGCCACCCCATACGGTACCAACATTTGAAGAACGTGAACAAGGTCGCAAACATGTGGTACTTAGTCATTCGAACAATCAGCGGAAGGGAGGTAGAACCACCGGTCGCCATCGGCATCAAGTAGTCACCGCGACGCAACCGTTTCAGTGCTTCAATCGGCTTACCACGAACCTTAAGCTCTTTTGATTTGGGATCAACGGATGCCAACTCCCGGCTCATCACCGATTGACCTGCCTCTGCGTAATCTTGCTTGCTCAATGCAGGCAACTGGGCGTACGCTTTAAAAAAAGTCTCATCATCGACATCTTTATTGACTTCAAGAAAGTCTGTAAACCTTCCTTCAAAGTAGGGATTGTTACAATTGATCTGGGCCAATAATTTCTCTAGGTCGCCACGAATCTTTGGTCGAATTTCATCTAGGCGATCTTGTTGAACAACTTTTTCATATAAATCTCTCACGCCCAGCACGCGAAAAATCAGTTTGTATAAGGCACGAGACATAAGCCGAGGAACGCTTCAAACAATTAGGGAGGAAACCATGCAGAAAACCCTTTTGGGGCCGTCCGTTTATAATCGATTTTTATTCAAATCGCGATGCCCAACCTTTAGTTTTCGCGTGACGAATAAAAACTGGTAAACCGGTACGCTCGCATGGTTCAAACGGGGGTGTCGGCAAAGAAAAAACCAAACGTTACGATTAGGTTGACGTGTAAATTGTACCGTCTTAAATTAAGGGCGTTTTGCTACCCTACTCCAAACCCCTGCTGGCTCCATGATCTCTTTAAGCGTGATCGCCGCAACGATTTACCGAAACCGTTATAGCGGGCTTTAGGCTTTTCGGTCCCCGACGTTGTATTGATGGGCTGACCTCCCTAAATCGCCCCCGTCATAAAATAGGTCACACAACTTTCTAAAAAATGACTTCCGATGCCAAAAACAACTCCATTCCACAAACGCTTGGAACCCTTGAATAAGACCGGAATTTGGAAACATTGGGCCGGTTATTTAATTGCGCCTCGATTTCAATATTCAACAACGGCCGAATATTATGCGATAAGAAATGCTGTATCACTGTTAGATACATCCCCCTTGTTTAAGTATCGAATTTCGGGGGCCGATTCGATTCGATTCCTTCAATCGGTGATGGTGCGCGATGTGGCTCAATGTGAGGTTGGCGCGGCTCAGTACACTTGTTGGTGCGACACACAAGGGTTTGTTTTACAGGACGGTGTTATCCTGCGAATCGCTGAAGACGAGTTCTGGGTAACGTCTGGCGAACCCAGCCTTCATTACTTCCGCGCGATGGCACGGCAATTTAGAATGGAACAGGTCCAGTTCAACGACATCACTACCACTTACGGAATACTCGCTGTTCAAGGACCACATGCCTATAGCGTCCTCGCTCAATTGACTTCTGAAATCGGTGAACTAGGTTATTTTGAACTCGCTGAGACGACTCTCAATGGCTGCCAAGTCATGATTTCAAGAACGGGATTCACCGGCGACTTGGGGTACGAAATCTGGGTTGAGGCGGGGCAAGCAATCCGTGTCTGGGACAGCTTGATCGAGGCAGGGGAGGGCTACAACATTACGCCGATTGGGACGACCGCCCTCAAGATGGCGAGAGTGGAAGCCGGTCTATTACTGTTGGACGTCGACTTTCAATCCTCTCGTTTTGCTTGGGTAGACGCCCAGCGCGAGACACCCATTGAATTGGGTTGGGGCTGGATGATACGAAACCTAAAACAGGATACTAGAAACTTTATCGGTCGCGAAGCGATCGAGGAACAACGACGTTCTAAGACTAACCGCTGGACCACGGTTGGTCTATCGGTCGACTGGTCCGACTACGAACGAGTGCACTCGGCATCCGGGATTATGCCCGCCAAACACGATGAATATTATGAATCGACCATGAGCATTTATCGACGTGGAGAGCCACAGTGGAATTATGCGGGTTACGCGACCAGCTTTGTCTACTCCTCGCTGCTAAAGAAACCGATTGCAATCGCGAAACTCCCTAACGACCTAGCTCAACCAGGCACCGAAGTCGACCTCGAAATCACCGTGATTCGAAAACCCGTGAACGTACTATCAACGGTCCAGCGTATGCCGTTCTACAACCCCTCGCGAAAAACACTGTCGCCAACAGAAGGCTCATCATCATGAATAAAACGGGCAACTACGATGCAATCGTCATTGGCGGCGGTCACAACGGATTGGTCAACGCAGCTTATTTAGCCAAGTCAGGCCTGAAGACACTGGTTCTCGAGCAACGCTCACTGGTTGGCGGTGCCGCAATCACCGAAGAGCTGGTCCCTGGCTACAAGTTCACAACTTTCTCCTACGCGATCAGCCTTCTTAGACCTGATGTTGTGCAAGATCTTGAGCTCGTCAAGCATGGACTCATGGTACTTCCGATGACTCACACGTTCCAACCGGGATTTCATGGAGAGTACCTGCTACTGGGACCGGACTCCGATGCAAATTTCCACGAGATCGCCCGACATTCGGTCGAAGACGCCGAAGCCTACAAAGACCTAAGCCACCTAATCGATCGTGTCTGCCACGCTCTGAAACCTCTGGTGGACGAAATCCCACCCAACAGCATCAGTCAAGATCCAGCCGATCTCGCAGAAATGGCGGCGCTTCAAGAATACATGGATCGCTTGCCAGAAGACGTCAGAGCGATGATCGATAAGTTTGCCAATTGCAGCGCAGAGGAAATTCTTGACGAGTACTTCGAAACCGACTTGGTCAAATCAATGATCGCATCGAGTGGAATTATCGGCAGCAAATGTGGCCCTCGCTCCAAAGAGTCCGGACTCGTTTGGTTGTTTCACAAACTCGGCGAATACGATGGAATCCTCGGAGAGTGGGGATTCCACAAAGGCGGCAACGGTGGTTTCACTCAAGCTCTGGCCAGTTCCGTAAAAGCATTTGGCGGAACGATTCAGACGGACGCGGCGGTTGAGAGTTTGATCTATTGTAAAGGAATCGCAACAGGCGTGCGCCTGCGGGACNAAACAGAGATCTACGCCGAGACGATCGTTAGTGCTTTGGACCCCCGNCAAACCTTTACTAAATTAGTCGACTCCAAAGATCTTCCCGAGGATTTAGTTCAGGCCATTCAAGACTATAAATTCCAAGGGACAGCGGCCAAGGTGAACTTTGCCCTAAGCTCCTTACCGAATTTCCCGGGACTCGACGGACGATCCGACATTTACACGGGCTTCACTAATGTGGGACCCTCTATTGACTATCTGGAGGAAGCTTTTGCGGATTGCCAAGCCGGGCGTTACAGTCGCAGACCGTTTCTGGATTGCTGCGTACAATCCACCATTGACCCCGACATGACCCCACCCGGTAAACACATCATGTCCTGCTTCGTGATGTACGCACCCTACCAATTGGCCGAAAGCGATTGGGATACGGAACGTGAAAACCTTGGAGACACCGTTCAATCGACCTTGGAAGAATTCTTTCCGGGATTTGGAAAGCTGATCGAACACCGTGAAATCGTGACGCCACTTGACATTGAGCGAACGGTCGGGCTAACTGAAGGCAATATATTCGCGGGAGAGCTATTCTCAAACCAAATGTTTCTTAACCGACCTGCACCTGGCTGGAATCAATATCGCACACCCATTAAAGGGTATTATCAATGCGGCTCTGGAACTCATCCCGGGGGATGTGTGATGGGAGGCCCCGGAAAACTGGCCGCCAAACAAATCCTGCGAGACCAAGCAAGTAGAAAAACATAAATCTCTGAGCCCGCCATGACCAAAACACCTATCATCGGGACTCACAACCTATCGCGTTACACAGAAGATGGTGTGGTCCTTCTGTCTCCTACCCGATTGGAAGTGTTCCCCGGAGACCGATTGGGCATCGTTGGAGAATCGGGATCTGGAAAAACGCTTCTCTTGCGTTCACTCGCTGTACTGGACCCGATTCAAAGTGGAGAGCTCCGATTTCACGGCCGACTTGTGCATGGTAACGAGGTTCCTCTGTACCGCACTTTTGTGGGTTATCTGCCCCAACGTCCGATCCTCATTGAGGGTACAGTAGAACTCAACTTGCAACTGCCTTTCAAACTAAAGGCCAACGCCAAGCGAGAATATGATCGAGTCCAGATATTAAAGTGGCTGCATGAATTGGGCCGTGATGAAACGTTTTTGAACAAGCACCAAGAAAACTTGTCCGGTGGTGAGTTGCAGCTGGTTGGCCTACTTCGTGCGATCCAACTTCACCCACAAGTTCTCCTTCTGGACGAGCCGACTGCGGCATTGGATGTCGGTTTAACAANNTCGGTTGAACAACTCGTGAACCACTGGTTCGATGATAACGAGAAACGCGCCGCATTGGTCTGGATCACCCACTCGATGACTCAGGCCAAAAGCGTTTGCGACAAGCTATACGAGATGAAGGCGGGGCAACTTCACCACCACGGCTCAATCTTGGGCGAGGAATAGAACATTCATGGATTATTTAAAGCTAAGTTATCTCCATGTGGGCTATGCCTCCCTATTGATTCTTTTGAATGCTGGAATTTCGGTATGGTTAAAACTGCGACTCGAACGCTCTTTGTTGATTGCTTCGATTCGCACAGTCACACAGCTACTTTTAATTGGCTGGATCCTGCAATGGGTCTTTCAGTGCGAACAGTGGTACGTGGTGTTGGGCATATTGGCGGTGATGACACTCATTGCCGGATTAACGGCGGTCCAAAGAAATGAACGTCGTTATCAGGGCATCTGGCTGGACACCCTCCTGGCCGTGTGGATCAGTTCCTGGTCCGTCACAGCGTTTGGACTTTTCATTGTTCTCAACGGCATCGACAAATGGTATCAACCTCAATACGCGGTCCCGCTATTGGGCATGATACTTGGCAACACGCTTAACGGCATTTCCGTCGGACTGAGCACATTTACCGAAAACGCATACAGGCGAAACGAAGAGATCGAAACCATGCTGTGCCTTGGCGCAACCCGATGGGAGGCAATCTCGGGCCCTATCCGTCGTGCTTTGACGACCGGTATGACTCCCATCATCAACTCAATGATGATTGTTGGAATCGTCAGCCTACCAGGCATGATGACTGGCCAACTTCTCGCAGGCACCGAGCCAGCCGACGCCGTCAAATATCAGATCGCCATCATGTTCTTGATTGCTTCGGCCACCGCCCTAGGAACCGCAGGAGCGGTCCTGCTCAGTTACCAAAGATTGTTCACTGCCGATCACCAATTCTTAAGATCCAGACTGCAAGTCAGGCAGCTGTCCTAAAACGAGCGGTTTCCCGAATCCAAATCAGTCCTTATGGACAACCAACTCAATCCGCCGGACATCCATCACCGCACCTTTGGATTTGCGGACTGGCACCAGTTTTAGTGACTGACACGTTACCGAATCTAACTCCACCATACCCAAAGATCGTCGCTGGAAATTTTGAAAATGTCCTGTATCTTCAACTTTAAAATTCAGTCTCTTCGTTCCGGCGAACAGGTTAACCTCGGAACCACCATGTCCTTTGCCACAGCCTTGTAAGATAAACACCTCGTACCGCTGCGTGCCCTTCAGTTCTATTTTCCACTCGCACCAGTCTTCGGGATTTTGCCAGTAACCGACTGTATTTTTGTGTGGCTGAGGTTCGTAACGTAATTTCTCGCCATGGACAATTGCTCCGTGTGCCGGCAACGTCAGAATCCCATTTACATCAGCCCGAAAAACCATTGGCTCTTGGGTACCTCTCGGCGCACCCACCGTATCCATGACGACAGTCACCGGGCCGCTTAACTTGGCTGGCAGCACGATATCCCAACTTTTAATTCCTGGCTTAAGCCGCAATTCTTTTTGTTCGGCATCCGATTTTAGAAAAACTCCTTTGACGGGATTTTGAAACCGAGGCACTGAAAGAACCGGGGAGTCCTCAGAGGCCGTAACGTGAAATAAGACACCATCGGGTTTCAATTCCATTTTGCCCCAAGCAAAGTCTTCGGCCAATGCCAACCCATTATACAACTCCATGATTGGCACAATCACTGTCAACAAAGTAATCAAACGAGTTCCTATTCCAGCGTTTGTCATTCAATTCATCCCCATGTAGTACCTAGTTGATTCGGTGGCTAATATCACGACGTCCGACAATATTTTCATCTAGGCAATTTCTCCGGGCAACTTTATCGTGGTTTTATTGTGAAGGGAAAACAGCCCGTTGTATATGGCCCCGTTTTGTTTCTCCACTACCGAACCTAGGGAAAAGCCATTCATCCCCTACAAGCCGCCCTAATTACAATTGTCCGGCTTGTCAGACTTACAACAGTAAATTGTTTTTGGATTTCGTTTCAGGTCAAAAATCCCCGGTCCTTTCAACCAATCAACACGGTGCCAACCGAAAATAAATTAGCAACCCTGCCCAATGCAATCAAATAAAAAAAGGGAACCAGATCTCATGAGCCGATTGGTAGCGACCTGTTTTTTTTTAACCGCAACTCTGCTCACCGCAAATTGCGAAGCGCAACGTTTAGGGTTGTTGAAACGCGTAGATCAGGCCAACCCTCAGTGGTACAAGCCTCGCCTGTTGCAGCGGCGACCAACTCGAGGGAAGGATGATTGGACACCGTTAGCAGAACGCCTGCACCAATCGAGAAACTGGTCCCACGACTACGCTAACCCCGCGTCACCACTACCAAAATATATTGGCGGGTTTCATTCCAGTCACTTTTACAATCTGGGGATTCCCAACGGCGATATTGGATTTCGAGGAAACGGAATTTACTGGGCCCCTTGGTAGTTTCTCAAACATACAACCCGCCAATCGAGGCGCCTCCAGACTGCTAGGTGACCCGCGTCTCTGACCGTGTTTCTAAAAGTCCGCCAATCGACCGGCAGGATCTGGTCTAAGTCGAAACCGCTAATAAATTTCTTTGCAGCAAAACATCATCAAGGTGTCCATCAGCTGGCCCCTGAGAAAATTGAGACCAATTCTCAATAATCCCAGTCGCTAATGTCCCGGTCGCTAATGTTTAAAAGGTTTCGGCGTGCGCCCAAGTCTTGTACAGACTCTTTTTGTTGCTCTAATATCCCTAAAATTGCAGGCTGATCACCTCCTCTGATCGCTGCAAAAAATCACATCATCGCCCCTTTCCAGCTTGCTCGTGTCAATATTTCCTCTATTGCAACCTGAATCGCCCGAAGCCCAAGCAATGTACGACCTGTTCATTACGGTCGTCCTGATCAGCCTTGGTATTTTCATCGTCGTGACGGGTTTGATCGTCATTGCATTGTGGCGAGGAAAAAAAGAGAAGGCGATTCCCGAGCAAGATTTCGGCAGTAGTAAATCCGAAATCTTCTGGATGACAGGTCCGATATTGATCCTAATTTGGATCTTCGTAATCAGTGCCAAATTGATTCTGACGATGAATGCTGTTCCTAAAGTTCATCCGGCGGACGCCAACGCAGAAATCGAATTGACCGTCATCGGTCATCAATGGTGGTGGGAGATTCAATATGGCGGTACATCGATTATTAGCGCCAATGAAATACACATTCCCGTCGGAAAAAAAGTCCGAGTCAAAGTAGACTCAGCCGACGTAATCCACTCGTTCTGGGTGCCGCAACTGGCCCGAAAAATGGACGCCATTCCCGGCCACCCAAACTACATTTGGCTGGAGGCCAACAAAGAAGGCGTTTACCAAGGACGCTGTGCTGAATATTGCGGCACGCAACATACGTGGATGAAATTCAAGGTCTACGTAAAATCGGTTGCCGATTACGAAAAATGGAAGTCGAACGCGGAGGCATCCTTTACTAGGACGAGTCAGTCTTTAGGGAAATCTAGCGATTCAGATAAAAACAAGACTTCGGGAAAAGATGATCCCAATCTGGAAAAAGGAAAACAGATATTCCTCAACGAAGGTTGCGTAAACTGCCATGCCATTGACGGGAAAACGACACCAAATATTGGACCCAACTTGTCACGTATCTCCCAACGAAAAATATTGGGGGCCGGTGTGCTCTCCTACTCAACCGAGAACCTGGGCAAATGGTTGAAAGATCCTCAGAAATTCAAACCCGGGTGTAAAATGCCCGACTTCAAATTTACGGACGAACAAGTTGATCAATTGGTCACGTTCCTGGAGTCCCTAAAGTGACCGACCCACTGCTGAAACCCGATTCACATGAGACCAAGCCTGATTGGGGTTTGATGTCGTGGATCTGTTCGGTCGATCACAAGCGGATTGGGATCATGTACATGTTGTTGGCCGTTTTCTTTTTATTGGTCGGTGGTTTTGAAGCCTTGTTAATCAGGGTCCAACTTGCCACACCCATGAATGATTTCGTGTCACCGCAAATGTACAACCAACTATTCACCCTGCATGGCACCACCATGATTTTCTTGGTCGGAATGCCAGTTTTCACTGGATTTTCCAACTTCATCGTCCCTTTAATGATTGGTGCAAAAGACGTTGCATTCCCACGGTTAAATGCGATGAGTTTTTGGATGCTCCCCTTTGGCGGCGCTTTGCTATATTTCAGTTTTTTCACGGGTTCAGCCCCCGATGCTGGCTGGTTCTCTTACGCCCCGTTATCAACGCGCCCATTTAGTTCATTGCCTGGAGTGGATTACTGGATCATCGGCCTGGCCGTGATGGGAATCGGGTCGATCTCCGGGGCCATTAACATTGTAGCTACTGTGATGTGTTGTCGTGCGCCGGGCATGAGCATGCAGCGTGTGCCATTATTTGTGTGGATCATGTTCATGCAAGCGATCCTCATTGTGATCACGATCCCGCCGCTAAATTCAGCCATCGCCATGCTATTGATTGATCGCTGGTTGGGCGCGGCATTTTTCGAACCGGCTCGTGGGGGTTCCGCCCTCCTTTGGCAGCATTTCTTCTGGATGTTTGGGCACCCTGAAGTTTACGTCTTTGCGTTACCATCGTTTGCCATTGTTTCGGAAGTGATCCCAGTTTTCTCTCGCAAACCCATTTATGGTTATGCCTTCGTTGCCGGCTCTTCCACCGTAATCGTTTTACTAAGCTACACTGTTTGGGCTCATCACATGTTCGCGGTAGGCTTGGGAATGGGTCCCAACATCTTCTTCGCGGCGGCCACTCTGCTAATCGCCTTGCCAACCGGAGTCAAAATATTTAACTGGACGGCGACGCTCTGGGGAGGCTCTATTCGTTTCACGACGGCAATGATGTTTGCCATCGCGTTCCTTGTTCAGTTTGTCATTGGCGGGTTGACCGGCATTATGTTTGCCGCTGTGCCGGTCGACTGGCAACTCACCGACACCTATTTTGTAGTCGCTCACTTTCACTACGTCTTGGTCGGTGGCATCGTCTTCTCCCTGTTTGCAGCTACGTATTACTGGTTTCCGAAAATCACGGGCAGGATGCTTGATGAGCGACTCGGTAAACTTCAGTTCTGGCTGTGGGTCATCGGATTTAATGGCACCTTCGGCATTCAACATTTCCTTGGGTTGATGGGGATGCCCCGTCGAGTTTACCAATTCGCGGATAATCCCGGTTGGGCTGTCTGCAACGCGATCTCCTCCGCTGGAGCAGTCCTGATGGCGGTAGGAACACTCGTTTTGATTTGGAACATTTGGCGAAGCCTGCGAAATGGGAAAACCTCAGGGGTTAATCCATGGCAGGCGTTCACATTGGAATGGGCGACGAGCTCACCACCGCCACTGGAAAATTTTGATCGCATACCTGAAATCCGCAGCCGCCGACCCGTCTGGGATCTGGATCATCCGGAGCTGGCAGATTGGAAAACGGAAAAAACCCCCGAAGACAAAGGGAGCCGACCCTCACCTGCCAAAACTGCCGCATGGGCATTTGTCATATCCGAGGCGATTTTCTTCATCCTGCTTTTAGTTAGTTACGTTGTCTTCAACTCCGGCAAAACCGCTGAAGGACCGACAGCGAATACTGTCTTGGACGTCAATCGAACCGGTTTCTTTACGCTGGTACTTCTTTCGAGCAGTTTGACTTTCTGGATCGCCGAGCGGTACCTTCGAAGAACCAACATGCGAGCCTTTCAACTTTGGTTATCTTTCACCATACTACTTGGCTGTATCTTTATTGGCGGACAGGTTTGGGAGTACTACGGACTCATTTCCAGCGGAGTCACCATCAACCGCAACCTGTTTGCCTCGACGTTCTTCACGGTGACGGGGTTCCACGGCCTGCATGTAACGGGTGGAATCGTTGCACTATCCATCATGCTGCTGATGGCCCGCTCGGGCTACCTCACCTCAAAACGATCGGTTGTTTATAACGCAGTCGGTATTTACTGGCATTTCGTTGACCTCGTTTGGATTGCTGTGTTCTCCATCATTTATCTGGGGTATTTACAATGATTCTGATGCCTGAGCTTTGGAACGGATCGTCGCCGATATGGTTTGCCGTCGGTTTGGTCATAATCGCCTACCTTGCCATTTTCCGTCGCCCTAAACCCGCTCAATTTTTTGCGCTGACACTAGGCCTTGGCTTCATGACCTTGGCCTATGTTTCACCCATTGGCTACCTCGCCGATGGTTATGTTTTTAGCGCTCATATGGTTCAGCATCTCCTGATGCTGCTGATCGTACCTCTCTGTTTGGTATTAAGCCTTCCCAAAGATCAATTGAAAAGCTGGTTCCATTCGACAGGAAGACTCTCAACACTAAAGATCATTTCTTTGATCGGTTGGACCGGGGGAGTTGGTGCCATGTGGTTTTGGCATGTCCCTTCTCTATGTAGCATTTCAACAGAAAGCCCCCTGCTTGGGATCGTCCGCGACGCTTCGTTTCTGTTGGCAGGGATCGCTTTCTGGTGGCCCATTTACGGCCCCTTAAAACGCACCCGCTTGGAGCCGCCCGTCGGAATCATTTACCTGTTTTCGGCCTGTCTAGGCTGCACGCTGCTCGGGATTTATATCACCTTCACCACAACGACGGTCTGCCCTGTATTTGCCAACCCGGCTGACAGCTTTGGCGTGATGAGCCGACTCAGTGCAGCCGGACTGACACCTGCCGTGGATCAAAATCTAGGTGGATTACTAATGTGGGTTCCACCCTGCCTGCTTTATGTGAGTGCCATCATCAGCCTACTCGGACGTTGGTATACCAACGCGGAACACGACCATTCAGTAAGCGGCGTCGCCGGGGCAACTTAAATCGACTCTAGATAGAACAAACACGCACGACTCAAACCAAGACACAATGATGAGTAAGATGAACGACAAAAAACAATCTACGCAAGACACTGAGATGATACGTCGAACCTACGCGCCAATCGCGATGGCCATGGCCATCATGATGATGTTTTGGGGAATTCTTTGCCATCCTTATGGCATCAGTATTTGGTCAATGTCTCTGGCTGGCGGTGGTTTATTCGCTTGGGCGTTGTACAGTTGGATGAAAGAAGTTTGTCACGAATGGAGCATTCAAGATGAAGCCTGAATCGACACCAGAGACCTCTCCATGCGATCAATGCAGCGGGCGACGTTCCTTTTTGGCAAAACTTTCGATTGGTCTGTCGGGACTGATTGGCGCCATGATGGTATTGCCGGGGGTTGCCTTCGTCCTCGGACCGGTCGTTCGACGAAAAAAAGAAGTCTGGCGAGCTGTGGGAAAGCTTGAGCAATTTGATAATGAATTTAAGCTCGTGAGCTATGAAGACCCCTCACCAGTTCCGTGGTCCGGTGTGACCGCCCAATCGGGTGCTTGGATTCGTCGAGTCAGCGACACGGAGTTCATCGCTTTTTCGATCACCTGCCGACATTTGGGTTGCCCCGTTCGGTGGGTCAAAGGTCCCGAGTTATTCATGTGCCCCTGCCATGGAGGTGTTTATTACAAAGATGGCACGGTCGCAGCAGGACCGCCTCCGGAACCACTGCATCGAATGCAAATCCGAGTGGTGCAGGGTGAGGTAGAAATCAAGACAACCCCTGTTCCTTTGACAACAACCCCTCTGAAAGCTTCGGAAGTGTAAGCCCAATCAGGTCGAAAATTCGCTCATGAACCGAATCAAAAAAATATGGAATTGGATTGACGACCGATCGGGGTATTCCGATTACGCACTTCCATTATTGAAACACATTGTCCCCCGCGATGCGCGGTGGTGGTATGTTTTCGGCAGCGCGACCTTAACGGCCTTCATGGTTCAGGTACTAACGGGCATCTGCTTGGCAATGGTCTATGTTCCCGGCGGGGACGAAGCGTACCAAAGCTTGAAGTACATTACCGAAGACGCGTTCATGGGTAGCATTGTCCGCGGGATGCACTACTACGGTGCGTCAGCGATGGTCATGCTTACGGTGATGCACATGCTGCAGGTTTACCTTCACGCTACCTACAAATATCCTCGCGAGATGAACTGGATGAGCGGAGTCGTTCTAATGTTCGTCGTTTTCGGAATGGCATTCAGCGGCCAATTACTGCGATGGGATGACAATGGCGTATGGTCCGTCATGGTAGCCGCTGAAATGGCCGCAAGGGCACCCTTTATTGGGCCTTGGCTTTCGGATTTCATTTTTGGTGGACAAACCGTGGGTGGATCCACGCTAACTCGATTTTTTGTATTTCACGTTTTCGTTATGCCCGGAATCATCTTTGCCGGGATCGGATTACATCTAATGCTACTGCTGAGGCATGGTGTTTCAGAGATGCCCAACGCCGATCAACCAGTTGATCCAGCGACTTACAAAAAAGAATACGAATCCCGACTGGAAAAGACAGGTGTCCCTTTTTGGCCCGATGCCATGTGGCGCGACGTCGTGTTTTCAACGTTTGTGGTACTCGGCATCGTCGCCTGCGCCGCCATTTTTGGACCCCCCTCACTGAGTTCGCCCCCCAACCCAAGCAATATTCACTCGAACCCAATGCCAGACTGGTATTTTTGGTGGTATTTCACCATTCTCTCGACACTTCCCTCAAGCATGGAAACGTGGATCATTCTTGGCTCACCCGTCCTTGGTTTCCTGATCCTATTTCTCGTACCGTTCCTCTCGAACAAAGGTCACCGAGCCCCAAGCCAACGTCCTTGGTCAGTTGGAATTATCGTGTTTGGACTAACCAGTTTGGTTGTCTTGACTATTTACGGCTATTACAAACCCTGGTCTCCAGACTTTGGTGTCAAACCCTTACCCGAGTCGGTCATTGGTGCCAGCTCGGGTCCGGTTTTCGAAGGTGGCCAACTAGTACATCAAAAAGGATGTCTCTATTGCCATCATATTGATGGTTACGGAGGGCATCGCGGCCCCGTTCTATCGGACATCGGTCAGAAACTTACCCGCCAAGATATCACGATCCGAATCATGAACGGCGGCTACAACATGCCCTCGTTCGCGGGTTCGCTGACATCGGAAGAGCTTTCTAATATCGTTGATTTTCTATTGACCCGAGATGAATCCCAAAAGCCACAAACATCAAAGTGAGCCATCGCTTTAGGAGGCCCCCCATGCGTTACATTGCCCTTGTCATCTCGATCGTGATGACGCTGGTATTCTTTGGATTAACCCTTGCCGTCAGTCATTGGTGGTGGATCGGTTTGGCGATTTTCGGGCCGCTTGCGTTACTGGGCATTTACGACCTGCTGCAAACCCATCATAGCATCACCCGCAGTTTTCCAATCCTCGCACATCTACGATTCCTAATGGAATTCATTAGTCCCGAGATGCGGCAATATTTCCTGGAAAGCAACATAAGCGGTCGACCGTTTAATCGTGATCAGCGTTCTCTCGTTTATGAACGGTCCAAAGACATTGAGGGGCTGAAGCCCTTTGGAACCGAACTCGATGTCTACTCGGCCGAATATGAATGGATGCTACATTCGATCGCTCCCAAGCCAAAATCGAATACTCCATTCCGCACCACCGTCGGAGGCGATGCGTGCAGTAAGCCTTACTCCTGTTCGTTACTTAATATTTCTTCAATGAGCTTCGGCGCTATCAGCCCCAATGCCATTATGGCGATGAATAAGGGTGCTAAAAAATCAGGCTTTGCACATTGGACTGGAGAAGGCGGCTTTAGCCCTTATCACCAAAAATACGGGGGGGATATCGTTTGGCAAATAGGGACTGGCTATTTTGGTTGCCGTAATGAGGACGGGACTTTTAATGCCAAGCTCTTTGGCGAGCAGGCCGTCGAAGAGCAAATCAAAATGATTGAAATTAAAATCTCTCAGGGTGCCAAACCCGGGCACGGCGGAGTCTTGCCAGCGGCAAAAATCACACATGAGATCGCCGCGACACGTAAAATCCCAATGGGCCAAGACTGCCTTTCACCACCAGGTCATTCCGCCTTTTCAACGCCCATTGAACTGTGTCATTTTATTCAGGAATTGCGTGAACTATCGGGTGGCAAACCGGTCGGCTTCAAACTCTGTATTGGAATGCCCCATGAATTCCTTGCCATTTGCAAAGCGATGCTAAAGACCGGAATCCTACCCGACTTCATTAATGTAGATGGAGGAGAGGGGGGAACCGGTGCGGCACCTCCAGAATTCTCGAATAGCATGGGAGCGCCGTTGATCGAGGGACTTGTATTTGTCCACAATTCTTTGGTGGGTTGTGGCTTGCGAGACAAAATCAAAATCGCTTGCGCGGGTAAAGTTTCCTCAGCGGCCCACATTATTCGGAACCTCGCTATTGGCGCGGACTGGTGCTGTGCTGCACGCGGATTCATGCTGGCCGTTGGATGTATCCAAGCCCAAAAATGCCATACGAATACATGCCCGGTCGGAGTGGCCACTCAGGAACCAAGTCGCTTCCGCGCGTTAAACGTGCCCGACAAATCAGAGCGAGTGCACCAGTTTCACTCCAATACCATGGAGTCCTTAAATGAGTTGCTTGCCGCTATGGGACTATCTCATCCTGATGAACTGAAGCCCTACCACGTTTCAAAGAGAATTGAGCCTAATATCGTCATGACCTATCAGGCAGCCTATCGGTTCCTGAAAAAAGGGGACCTCCTCGCAGGAGCGTCGGATCACCCAATATTATCCAAGGCTTGGGAGGCAGCGTCAGCCGATACCTTTGCACCAAAACAAGTCTCCTGACTACCACCACCAATTTTGCCAATAAAATATGGAACATTAAATCGTGCCGAAAAAGCGAATCATCATATTGGGCGGCGGTTTTGCCGGAGCGAATACAGCGATGCAGCTCGAACGCAAGCTGCGTCGACGAGAAGACGTGGAAATCGTCCTCGTGAGTCAAGAAAACTACATGGTCTTTCAGCCGATGCTACCAGAGATTATCTCTGGAAACATTGGTATTTTGGACACGGTCACACCCATTCGCAGAATGGCTCCCAATGTGCAGCTTTATCTACGAGAAGTTGAGCAGGTCGATGTCCAGAGCCAAACCGTCGTACTATCCCCATGCATGGATGCTTCGTCGACCGTTCTAAAATATGACCAGCTGATTGTCGCTCTTGGAAATGTTACTGATTTCCGCCGTGCTCCGGGCCTTCATGATCACGCGTTTCCTTTTAAAAACCTTGTCCATGCACTTCGACTACGCGACCACCTCATTCGGGTACTAAGTGAAGCGGCCATCACTGAAGATACGAATCTAAGAAAACAGTTACTGACTTTCGTGATTGGGGGGGGAGGTTTTTCGGGAGTCGAGGTATGCGCTGAATTAAACGATTTTGTACGGGACTGCGCCCGGAGGTACTTCAAGCTGGATTCTACTGAAGTACGGGTCGTTTTGGTGCATGCAGGAGATCGCATTCTCAATCGAGAGATGCCAGAGAGCTTAGGGATGTACGCTCAAAAGCTCCTGCAAAAACGGGGCGTTGAATTTATCTTTAATATGCAACTGGAATCGGCCACGCCGGAATGCGCAATCATGGCCGACGGCGAGAGGATCCCCACGCGAACGCTCGTTTCAAGCGTACCCTCGAGCCCCAACCCGGTAGTCCTCAATCTTGAAGTCCCACTGGAACGGGGCCGAATCAAATCAGATCTCAAATTACAGGTAGAGGGATTCGAAAATGTTTGGGCCCTCGGAGACTGCGCCTTGATACCCAACCCCGAAACCGAAGGATTCTGCCCGCCGACGGCACAGTTTGCCGTACGCCAAGCCAAGACTTGTGCCCAGAATGTCGCGGCTTCTCTGGACGGTAAGCCTCAATCTAATTTTACATTCACTGAGTTAGGCAAGATGGCATCACTGGGACATCGCCGTGCCATCATTCGCCTGTTTGACAAGTTTAACATTCACGGTTTCGTGGCCTGGGTGATTTGGCGAATGGCCTATTGGGTTAAATTGCCTGGCTTTGATCGTAAAGTCAAGGTTGGCATTTCGTGGTTGATTGATATCCTTTGCGGTCGAGAGCTCGTTCAAACGGGCATGGACACTCCGACTTCTTTAATCGAAGCTCATTACGAATCCAATGAAATGGTTGTCCATCAAGGTGACCCGCAGACCGGCGTTTCGATCATTCTTGCGGGCAAGGCTGCCGTCTTGCGGACAGACGCCGATGGCGAACCACGGGTCGTCGCCGAATTGCGAGCCGGAGACTCCTTTGGGGTGAAAGAATTCCTCGACCGGTTACCAGCGCAAGAAAGTATTCAATGCACCGAAAAGTTAGACATCGTGACCTACAGACAAAAGGAATTGGAGCCACTGTTGTTGTTACCGGAAATCCGCCGCAGTTTTGAGAATCTCCGAACGCAGGAAAAGAAATAAATCGATGCAGCAAAATGTTTACAAGAATCGATTAGACATACTGGCCGGGGGCGGAGCACGGCAGATCTTCGGCGTCACCGGCGACGCGTTAAATGCCTTTTTTGATGCGATTCGAAAAGACGATCGGTTCGAGTGGATTGATGTTCGGCATGAAGAGAACGCAGCCTATATGGCTTACTCTCATGCCGAGCTGACAGGCGGAATTGGGGTTTGCACCGGTACAGTGGGTTCGGGAGAGCTAACCATTCCCCACCACCTTCACCATAGAGGAAACCTTGGGGTTCGGTTTCTCCAAATCCAAAGGAGCGATCTTAGGCCTGAAGCGCGAACAAGCAAAATGGCAAGGGTGGCGTGATGAATTTGAAGCAAACCTATGAGCAACGTTAAAGGTAGGAGTTACATATGAACCAAGGCAATCCCGCGACGGAAACGGAAGAAGTTAAGATCGTTCCAGGTTCATTATCGGGCCAGTCGCTGCTGGACTTACCCCTGCTAAACAAGGGGACCGCATTTTCACTTAACGAACGCCACGAACTCGGGCTAATGGGACTTTTACCACCGCATGTGGAAACCATCCAAGAACAGGTCGAACGCTGTTACCAATCATTCCAGCTGGAACCAACAGACCTTGAAAAGCACATCTTTCTGCGTAGCCTTCAAGACACCAACGAAACGCTTTTTTACCGCTTGATTATAGAAAATATTTCTGAAATGCTACCCATCATTTACACGCCTGTAGTCGGGGAGGCATGCCAAAAATTTAGCCAGATATATCGGCGTCCCCGAGGCCTGTTCATTTCGTATCCAGAAAAAGACGACATCCATGAAATCCTCACCAACTGCGCCCTTGCCGACGTCGAAGCGATCGTTGTCACCGATGGTGAACGCATCTTGGGACTTGGCGACCAGGGTGCCGGAGGAATGGGCATTCCAGTCGGCAAACTTTCCTTATACACAGCCATTGGTGGGATCGACCCAACGACCACCTTACCGATCATGCTCGACGTGGGTACCAATAATCAAGACCGACTGCAGGACCCAAACTACATAGGTTGGAGGCATGAACGAGTGACCGGTGATGAGTACGACCAGTTCATCGAAAAATTCGTTTCGGCTGTGATGGAAGCATTCCCTAACGCCCTACTCCAATTTGAGGACTTCGCCTCTCGAAACGCATCGCCGATCCTTGAAAAATATCGGGATCGTCTTTGCACGTTTAATGACGACATCCAAGGAACCGCTGCGGTGACCACTGGGACCATTCTGTCTGCCGTCGCCGCCACCGGGAAAGATCTTGAAGAGCAACGAATCGTTATGTTAGGCGCCGGTTCAGCGGGAATCGGAATCAGCAATCAATTAGTCGCAACAATGATGCAAACCGGAATGAGTGAAGCAGAGGCCCGTTCCCGATTTTTCGTCATCGATAGCCATGGCTTGATTCACGATGGTCGCACCGGACTTGCGTCGTATAAAGTCCCGTTTCAACAAAAGTTATCAACGATTGCCGACTGGAATCGGGGAGATGGAGACAACATCACTTTTGAAGACACCGTTCGCAATGCTCATCCGACCATTTTGGTGGGAGTCACCGGGCAACCCGGAGTCTTCACTGAGGAAATCGTCAAGGAAATGGCCAGCCAATGTGAACGTCCGATCATATTCCCATTGTCGAACCCCACGTCGCGCTGTGAGGCCGACCCTCAAGATTTGATCAACTGGACTCAAGGCGCCGCCATCATAGCCACCGGCAGCCCATTCGCGCCGGTTCATTACGAGGGACGGGCATTCAAAATCGCGCAATGCAACAACAGCTACATCTTTCCAGCCATGGGGCTGGGGGTACTCGCCTCGAAGGCTAACCGTGTGACTGACGAGATGTTCATGGCATCGGCTATTGCCTTGAAAGAATTCTCCCCGGCTTTAAAAGACCCCGCCGGAGACTTGTTACCGCCACTCAACAAGCTACGAAAGCTGGCTCGTCACATCGCCCTTTCCGTTGCCAAAAAGGCTCAGGAACAGGGACATGCGGAAACCACAAGCCAAGAAGAACTAGAGCGCCGAGTCGATGAAAAAATGTGGCAACCTAATTACCGAACCCTTGTGCATCAAAAATAGAAATCACGCATCTGCTGTGCAGCCGAAGACTGCAGCCAAACACACCGACACTATGGAGCCCCCGTTATGACCTTCGATATCATGAGTTATGAACCGGAAGGCGATAAGAAAAATTCCGACTTCTTCAATGAATACAGGCTGAAGATCTATCAACGGCGAAAATCAAGCGGGCTCGACGATTTACTGGGTAATATTTGCGGCTTAGTCATTCAAGTCGACCCTGGAGATGCGTTGCCTTATATGGCCGAACTCTACACCATGACCCCTTATCGGTTTACCAAAGCCTACACCAATACAACCCACAACATTTATATTTTAACGTCACAGCCAAATTTTCCTCGGCTCATTGTACTCGAACCACTGGACGTCAATTTCGAAGACGATCTTCGTCGAATGAACATGCTCTACCCATTGGCCAGTCAAAAGCCCAATGCACGCTATGTTGGCGAGATTTTTCATACGAAAGACATGCCCGAAACGCGGAAAATACTCGAATCCCACAATGTTCGATTTCACTACCCCGGAGAGACGGAAAACACCTTCTACGCCAATGATCATTTCTGGTTTTCCTATCCTTCAGACTTTACATTTAATCGTATCGGGTACACCAGTTTTGGGATGGACGACTACGACGCCCTTCAATTAGGGGAACGATTTGAATTGACGGAATCGCAATTGGCCACGCTGGAAAAACATGATGCAACGGTAAAAGATTTAGGGGTTTCCACCCTACTTACCGGCGTCGATCACATGGCCACCCGAATTCTCGCGGGCGAGAGAGAAGATGCGATACTTGAGTTCCTCACGATGTCAAACTACTACTTCTGGGGCGCCTACAACATCGCTGAAATGAATTCGTCGACCAACGTCAACCGGAATCACAATGTTATCGACGATAAAGAATCCCCAGCCAAGGTCTTCACAGCCAACAACACCCCCTCTTTCATCAATTCGTTTGAAAATCTTCCCATGCCTACCGAGGATTTCGTCAGAAACTACGGTCGTCGGATGCATCACATTGCCTATGAAGTTACCGATGGTGACCACCCTTCGGGAATAAAGAATGTGGATTACGTTGTCGGAGAACTTGCCAAGCTACAGATACCGTTTCTGGCCCATGTCGTTGGTGAGTGCAAAGACTCACCCGATTTAAAGCAGATATTTTCAAAGCATTCCAAGTACTCAATCCTGATCACTGAGTACATCGAACGGTGCCATGAATTCAAAGGGTTTTTCACAAAGCAGAATGTGGCTTCGCTGACACAAGCGGCTGGCAACGACGAACGCTATGTGCATGGACAAGTCTTCGACTAGACCGGCGACGGCACGGCAGAACTAGTCGTCCGAGGCAGCCGATTCATTCTCATAAAGGGTCAACGAACTACCCGCCTTCACGTCATTCAATACAGTGGTTCGTCCACTCGGCCACAAAACGGTCAACGTATCGATTTGAGTATCGCCTCCCATCCCAATGTGCAACTTACGGCTATTTTGCACCGAGAGCCCCTCACTGCAGGCGTAGTTGTAAGCCGTTGTTTTATCCCCTCGCACCACCATCAATTTGGCTCCATAAGCATCGCGAGCGCTCCAATCCTGGGAGGGCTCCGCGGACTCATTACCACCTACCAACTGAATCTCAATTCGCTTTTGTGGCCTGTTTTCTTTCGGGATTAAATCACCAATTCGATTTCTCAAAATTCTGAATCTCGGCGAGTGGGTACTGACCAGACCAATATCCAGCCATCCGTCGTTGTCGTAATCAAACAACACAAATCCTCTGCCGTCCTCTTTGAAATCTGCTCCGGACACCAAAGAGACATCCTCAAAATTATTATTACGCTGCAATTTGAGCCGATTCCGTTCGAGTCCGCTCAAAGAATTACTTTGAATCTCGTTTCCATCACCTCCCTCAACGGGCTGAAACAGGCGAGGCGGTCCACTGAGCAACCACTGATCCGAACCTGAAAAATCTTGACTTTTGGTAGGGTCAAAGCGCACGACCGCACGCCACAAACACGATCACAAATCCGTTGTGGTGGCCACCGTTTTGGGCGCTGAATAATAGCCACTCGGAACATACAGATCGAGCAATCCATCATTGTCAAAATCAGCCCACTGACCACCGAATGACCAGCCCACCTTGGATACATGGACTTTCTCGGGGCCCATACCCGCAACCTGCTGAAAACCTTTTCCGTCGCCTTCATACAAAAAGTTACCACGTGCAGAAACGGCGATCCGAGGGTCCACCTCTTCCAATTGACCGACAATCCGCATTCCTGCTTTGGAGTACATATTTGACACATAAAGATCTAGACAGCCATCATGGTTGTAATCACCCCAACTGGCACCCATACCAAATCCTATGGACCCATCAGTAACGATCGTGTTGGTAACATCCGTGAACCGTGGCTCTAATGATTCCCGTTCAGTATCATTCCTTAAAAACGCATCCGGAGAAAAGTCGTTGGTCAAATAAAGGTCAAGATCTTGATCACCATCGAAATCCGCCCAAACACTCTGATAGGTGTTTCGCCATTGTTTCAAATCGTTATTGATTTCAACCCGCCGGAATTCACCCCCGGTATTTATCAAGACCAAATTAGGAGGCCCCACACGATCCAAGTAGTGAGACTGCTCTCCAAAACGCCCTTTCATTTCCGCCCGATCTAAATCCCTCACCGTCGCATCCACCCATCGTTGGGGATCACCGGCACCGTAACCATAGGTGCACAAATACAAATCCAGCAGGCCATCACGATTGATATCAGCGACCGACCCAGAGACGACGCACAACGTGTCACTCATTAGTTCGTTCATTTTTACATCAGGTACAAAAACGCCTTCCTGGTTTTTGAAAAACAGGCTGGACTTCCGATTACGACCTACGAACGCGTCCTTATCACCGTCATTGTCATAGTCGAAAAACAATGCACAGTTCGAAAAACCTTCAATTTCTAAACCGCTCTGTTTCGTAATATCACGATAGGTACCATCTCCCTGATTTTTCATCAGCAGCGTTTTGTCCCATCGATCGACCAGAAACAGGTCCTCCAGCCCGTCGGAATCGATATCAACGACCGTGGCCGAGGGATACTGGTTGGACGATTCCCAATCAGCAAAATAAGGGTCTTCTGGGCGAGGCGACTCCATCGAACCCGACTGAAGTCGGCTAATGATCAATTCCTCGTGCTGGGACTGGGTGATTCGGGCAACCGTGTCAGCGTCAGGAATCGCTACCTCGGTCACATTTTCGAACAGCAAGCCGTCAACACCAATGAGATTGAACGATTCCTGTTTCCACGCGGCAATCTCCCAACTACCCTCAACATTCACCCAACGTATTTGCTGTTTTCCGGAAATGCCGAAACGAGAATTTTCCTTATTCCCGGACTTTGATTCCGCATGCGCTTCACACGATGCATGCATGATGAATTCCGAATTCGAATCACCAAATGCTCCTCCCAAGATGCCAAATTTCAACCCCTTCACATCGAACAAATCAAAAACTGGTTTCCATATCTGCCCAGCCGTAGCCGTCTCGAACTGACTTGAAAGGGGCCATTTGATTTGGCGAAAGATATCATTGACCGAGGTCGTCTCATTAACCGGCAACGTGTAGGCCTCGAGCCCCTCATATTGAAATTCCTTCGATACGAAATCGATTTTTCCGATTTCCTGCGACATCATCAAATTTGCCATATGGGCCAGCAATGGCGCTAACGACTGATTCACTTCTTCGGAATCGACGATGGAACGAATTCGTTTAGCCGCTTCGGAATCAGGCTCGGGTCGACCCTGTGCATCCACTGACCGCTCAACCACTTCGATCACTTCAGGCTCTTCAACAGGTTCCTCTACCGGTTCGCAGCCTGCCGTGAAAACCATTCCGACGATTACCAAAAGTGTTAGGAACAACAAACGATATAGGTAGGAATTCAGAGACATAAGACCTTTTCTTTTCAAATAAAGCTGCCTAATTATAGGTGATGCCCAAACCAGCGACAAGAAATTGAAAGACTTGGCATGGGAATTAGAACAGGTCATCGCAACTTGCATCGACAATCCGGTTTACGCCGACCTTGCAAAAGCCGGTCCAACAAATGATCCATCTAGGAGCCGTTAAAAACCGGTGGTTTCCACAGAACGGATGGAAAAGACGGTTCTTCGAAAATGCGATCCTTTGACACTTTTAAGACGCTCAACTTAGATCGCAAACCTTTCAACCCCTGTGTTCACCAACGAATTCAACTAAAAGTTCCGTAGCCCCACTTTTGAGACACCACCGAACCCTCGCAAATCTTCTTGTATTTCCCAAGCCATCACCCGCAGTTTTAGCGCTAAAATAATCCACCTACCGGCATCCGGACCGACCATTTGGCGGTACAATTAAACGGACCCTCTTCCAGTGAGAATTATCATGCGAACGATTACATTCATGTTATGCCTGCCTTTCTTGGCTGTCGGCTGTGACTCTCGAGAATCCGAGAAGTTAGCCTCCCAGCCCAATGCCCAATCGAAGGCTACTGCAACGAGTAACGCGCGGTCCTCTCTAGGCGAAACGAAGCACGAAAGTCGTGAAACGGACCCCAAAATTCAATTGGATAACAAGCTTGCGAGACTGGATCAAGATATTGAGTCGCTCAAAAAAAATGTGGCCGATGCGACCCACCCACAACAGGCTAGACAGATCCTTGCTCAACAGAATCCAATTCCACAATTCGTTCAGGACATGATCAGTCTCTCAATGCAACATCCACAGACGCAAACCGCTGTGGATGCCATGTTGGCCGCCGTTGCCCGAAGTCAAGGCGAGCAAAAAGTCATTGCGATGGACCATTTGCTTCAACATTTCGCCGACCGACTGAAACTCAAAAAAATGGTCGATCAATTTTTAAAAGAAATACCCAGTCCCGAGACGGAGTCCTACATTTTGAAAATTATTCAATCGGCACCGAATCCAGAAACCAAGGCTTACGCCATGTTGGGTTACTCTAATTATGTCGACCAAATCCAACCATTTTGCAATGCGTTACGCGCCAACCCAAGGCTGTCCGGCCGTTTACCCCAAACGCAAATGGACTACATCAATACGCCTCGAACGAACCAACAAAAAGAGATGCGAGAGTCAGTACTTCAAACTTTAATTGAAAAGTATTCAGATCTCGTTTATCGCGGTCGGAAAACCTTCGGCGAGGTCGCCTCAGCCGAACTTTATGAATTACAAAATCTCAGTGTCGGAAAAACCGCACCTGACCTAGTCGGCAACGACATGGACGGAATGGAGTTTCGGTTAAGTGACTACCGTGGCAAAGTCGTGATGCTTGATTTCTGGGGACATTGGTGCCCGCCTTGTCGCGCCATGTATGGTCATGAGCAGCAACTGGTAGAAAAGCTGGGCGGTGTTCCGTTTGCATTGATTGGAGTCAATTCAGATCCAAAAATTGAAACCGCCATTAATGCCATCAATGACGAGAATCTCTCTTGGAGAAATTTCTGGATTGGACCGAAAGGTACAAATGGCCCCATCGCAAAGCAATGGAACATCGCTGCTTGGCCCACCGTATATTTAATTGATGCTCAGGGAGTCGTGCGTCATAAGGATATTCTTGGGGATGACCTTAATGCCGCCCTTCAATCGATGCTTGCGGAAATGGGCCACGACGTGGACTTGGAGGGAATTCAATAGCTGAACGAAGGAGGCAACTGTGGTAGGGTACACCGGATTTGGTAACTGAAACGTCTACCCCGCATTCGTTGAATTCATTCGGATATCACAGCGCCCCAAAAAGCTATGAACGTAACTCAAATCATTCGGAAGAAACGTGACGGTCAGGTTCTGAAAGACCAAGAAATTGAAGGTTTGATCCAGGGCTATTCAGACGGTTCCATTCCAGACTACCAACTATCCGCATTTGCGATGGCCGTTTATTTCCAGGGTATGACCACCGAGGAAACGATGGTGCTCACTCGCAGTTTCGTCGCCTCTGGAAGAACGCTTAATTGGCGTTTAGGCAAACCTAAGGTCGACAAGCACTCCACCGGAGGAATCGGCGACAAGACGTCCCTCGCTCTCACCCCGATGCTGGCCTGCTGTGGCGTCGACGTTCCGCGTGTATCTGGACGGGGATTGGGTGCCACTGGTGGCACCCTCGACAAATTGGAATCCATCAAAGGCTATCGGTGTAAGCTCTCCATTGAAGAGTTTCAGTCGGTGGTTTACGAAACCGGATGTGCTGTGGTGAGCGCGTCGGCCGAATTGGCCCCCGCCGATAAAAAGATGTATGCCTTACGCGATGTCACTGGGACCGTGCCGGCGGTTCCTCTAATTACGGCCAGTATTCTGTCCAAGAAAATCGCCGAGGGACTCGATGCGCTGGTCTTGGATGTCAAATGGGGCTCGGGCGCCTTCATGAAAACCATCGAGCAAGCAACCGAACTGGCTCGCCTCCTCGTTAATGTTGGAAAGCAACTAGGAGTCAAAACAGAAGCGGTGGTCACCGACATGAACCAGCCTTTGGGCCACATGATCGGCAACGGGGTGGAAGTCGACGAAGCGGTCGAGGTGTTGACTGGCAATGGGCCACCGGATGTTGTCGAGCTTGTAGAAACGATCGGAACTCGGATTTTGCTAGCTGCCAAGGTTCAATCAGATCCCGACTCAGCCCGAAAAGCGCTGCAGCGAAGTGTCGAAAGTGGCATGGCTTTGAAAAAATTAAGGGAAATGGTCAAAAATCAAGGCGGTGACTTGGACTTGGAGCGTCCGAGGGCGTCAACGCACGTCATCACGGCTATCGAAGATGGATTCGTGCATCGGATCGAGACCGATCGTCTTGGTTTAGCCATTATTGAAATGGGCGGCGGTCGCAAGCATATCGGCGACCAAATTAATCATGCCGTTGGGATTGATTTCAAAATCAAGACGGGCGACACCATCGTCAAGGGCCAGCCGATTGCGGAGATCTTTTGCGATCCGGCCGGAGCTCCCCACGCCTCCGGTTTGGTGCAAGCATCCTTGGTCGCGCGTTCATTCCCCCCGACACCCCCTGCGTTAATTGTTGATAGGTACGAATAAACAATGAACACGGTCAGCAACCATCTGTTATTATCCGCCGCGGCCAAGGTCCGCTTAAATGCCTATGCCCCCTATTCAGGGTTTCGAGTTGGGGCTGCGGTATTGACCGATGATGGGACCGTAATTACCGGATGCAATGTAGAGAATGCCTCTTACGGATTGGCCATTTGTGCCGAGCGAAATGCGATCGGTCGAGCCATTGCAATGGGCTACGCTCGGTTTGACACGATCGCGGTTGTTGCCGAACCTCTGGCGACTCCCTGCGGTGCCTGCCGCCAGTTCATCGTTGAATTTGGCAAGGAGATTCGTGTCATCTGCGCGGACGCAAACCAATTAGATGAGGTGAGAGAATGGACCATTGCTGAGTTAATTCCGGAGTCATTCGACGGTTCCAAGTTGCCACGACAGTGAGCCGAAGGAGGCCGTTGTCCACAACCGCTCTTATTGAACCAAGCCATACATCATACCTGCGATGCAAGCCGTCATGCAGCAAGCCAACATACCACCCAGCATCGCTCGGAAACCAAGCTGTGCCAGATCGCTGCGCCGATTGGGTGCCAGCGGCCCAATCCCACCAAGCTGTATGCCGATCGCCCCAAAATTTGAAAACCCAGCCAACGCGTAGGTCAAAATGATTTCAGTGCGCTGGCTAATCGCTTCGGGAGCCGATGCTCCTTTTTCCGACATCTCATTGATAATCGTTCCCAAATCTAAATAAGCTACAAACTCATTGACGACCATTTTTTTACCCAGTAACTGGCCAGCAATGGAACAATCACCGGTTTCAATGCCCATGATCATTGCCAGTGGATAAAATGCTATCGCGAACAAATTGTTCAAACTCCATTCGAAATCCACCTTACCTTCGGCCTCTAAAAACGGGTTTACGGCGTATTCGACAAGGTTACCTAGACCAATCAACAACGAGTCCACCAAAGCAATTAATGCTAAAAAAGCAATTAACATACCTGCAATATTAAGCGCCAGTTTGACCCCGTCACTCGCACCCACTGCAGCGGCCTCAATCACATTGGTCGCGGTTTTTTCAGTTTTGGCATCAACATGCCCCAACGTTTCGGGTTCATCTATTTCAGGTTGCATGATTTTCGCAATCACCAATGCTGCTGGAGCTGAAATAATACAGGCGGTCAAGATATGTCCCGCGCTGATACCTTGAGCCACAAAGATAGCCATCAGGCTCCCAGTAATCGTTGCAAACCCTCCCACCATCAACGCGTTTAGTTCTGATCGCGTCATAGTGGCAATATAAGGCCGTACCACCAAAGGTGCCTCGGTATGCCCCACCAGAACGTTTGCTGCAGCCGCTAAACTTTCGGCGCCACTGGTTCCAAGCGTTTTTTGCATGATCCAGGCCATGCACCGAATGACACGAGTCATGATTCCAATGTGATACAAAATGGACATCAAAGCCGCAAAAAAAATGACCGTTGGCAGAACGCCAAACGCAAAGGTCTTCACTAAGGTCATGGGATCAGTCGGGTTCCCCTCAACAATGCCATTGGCACGAAAGACAAATCCTGCCCCAGACTCCACGTACAGCGTAATCTCACGGAAAAAGAACTCGACTCCGGCAAATAGAATACCCTCTGGAAACAGGCCTCCGAATGTCCAGTATTGCGACTGAAACAAAATGGCGGCGAGGAGAAGTTGCAAGCCAAGCCCCATCGCAACCAGCTTCCAATTCACTCGGGTTTTATGAGAACTCATTAGCCAGGCAAATCCTAGCATCACGAACAGTCCCAACAGACTGATCAAGTTTAAAATAGAAACACCATCTTCTGAAACGTTTTCTAACATGGAGCCCAACCGATTGATAATCGAAAAAAAGACGACTACTCTTAAGCAATGAATCTACAAGATTCGCAGTTCATTGCCCATTAGGAACGCGGATCTTTCAGACACTCCGCTCACCCGACATCTGAATCTTCTGAACCCTGAGACTGGGATTCCGGCTCCAGAGGCTGCACTTGAGGAATCCCGGAAGAGTCCGACTTAAGGGGAGGCAATTCGTAGGTACGGCGCTCATCAACGACATGAATCTCATCGATCTCGGTGTCGTCGACATCTTTTCGCAATAAAAGGTAGATCGCCGAAGCCATGCACCAAAAAAGACCGTAAATGAAGGCGACACAAACTGTCCTTAATAGCCCATTCCAAAACCCGATAAACGCTCGGCCCGTCGCCAGAGTGCCTGACTCGGCATCCACCACTGAGGCCCCGCTCTCACCGGAATTTACCGGCGATTGAATTTCTGCGCCACTTACACCGAAACCCTTACTTTCCTCGACAGCACTGCTGGCAGGAATGCCGTATTCAATAAGTTCAATTCGATTGGCTGAGATCCTATTTGCCCCCCAACTCGTTGACCAATACCCCAGATTGATGATCCCCTCAGTTAACTGGAACGCAATCAGCCAGCAAAAACCGCCGAACAGAACAGCGACCAACATGTATAGGAAGTAGTTTAAAGGGCGTTGAAACGTATAAGCAAAAGCACGGGTCATCGCATCAAACGAATTCTGCCCCTCACACGCAACGCTGGAGATCATCAGAGGCCATCCAAACAGCAAACCCAACAACAGGACCGCCATCACGGTTGAGATCACCAACACGACAAACCAGAGGGCGCCCACCACCAACGTTCCAAAATCGAAACCCAACAACAATCCGAGAAAAAACGTGGGAAGACAAAGCAGCAAAACCGCCAACAGGGGCAGGCTGATTGCCAGCAATGAAGTGATGCAGTTTCCAAAACCAAACTCGAACGCGTCATCCAATCCCGCACGTTCATCACGAGTCAATCTAAGGAGACAGACCCGAGTGATCCCAACGCCCACAAAAGACCAGACCACCATGGACCAAAGCGAACCGAACAGGAAATATAAGAACTCTCGTGTTGATGTGTTGCCACCAAAAATAGCATAGAACGGTTGAACAATCCGCTGAAAAACGAGTCGCGGACCACTGAATTTAGCACCCAAGATCTCAATGTAATTATTTTCGTTATCGGCTGCTTGCAACACACCGTTGTAAGGACTCCGATTTATCTCCGCCACCTTAGCAAGAAACGGTTCGTTATCACGCAAAGCATCGTTGATGAATAAGGACTCGCTGAGCAACCAACCAACCGGTGTTACTAAGACTCCAAGAATCGCCAAAATCAAAACGGTCGCACTCGTGGCCACCGGTAAGGTTCGAAATATAATCATCCATGGGAACAGATTCTGCCAGGATACTCGATCGACTTTTACAGGTTGCTCGTTCAAAACTCAACGATTCCAAGGCGGGTAAAAAACCAATTAAAATAGCGAAACAAGTATAGCGAAAGACCCCGGTAGATAATAAGTAGGGGTACAAAATTGCCAAAACTCTTTCGGTGTGCCGATTGAGGAGCCGTTTACCGGGACGACTTCCCAACCCCGGTAACTGGAGCGGCCTCAGACTTCCCTGACAATTGCTCAGCAATCAATTGGCTGATCGATTTGCCCATCGCGAATGCCTGTCGAATCTCGGCGTGGTTCATCAATATCTTCTGATCGCCGTCAACCAAGATGAAAAACGGCAATGCTCGCACACCAAATGCCTCCACCGCTGGGTGCTCCCAGCCAGAGGCAAATCCATGGTACCCTGCAAGACCATTCTCTTTAATCACCCCAGCTGCTCTCTTCCGTGACTGATCCAAACTGATCGAAAGGAGCAACAAGTCATACTTCGGGCTTAACTCGGTAAACATCTCCTGCACTTCTGTTTGGAATTCGACACTAGGCCGACTGAATTCAGAAGACCAAAAGCTTAAGAATATCGGTTTCCCTTTCAGCGTCGCCGGATCAACCACCTTTCCGTCTGCGAAAATTTCCATATTCAATTTTGGCATCGGCTGGCCTCGCGATAGCAATGGCGTCGCCAAAACCCTGATTGGATCGAGCAAAATCTCGTCGACATTGGGGCTAACGACGACCTGCCCAAACACTTCGAAGGCATAATCGTAGAGCCCTACTTTTTGGTCTTTGCGCCCCCGCAGATCGTAGATACCCGGCGGTACGTCGTAAACCACAAACTGACCGGACTCCTCCAAAACCACGTCAAACTGATTCGCGTCTTTTATGATCTGCTCACGCTTAGCCAACAATTCTTTCCCGGCCTGTGACGATTCGAATTCTGCGAACCAAGCTCGGCGGTCGTCGGGCAACATCGCGTCCCAATCCTTAGGTAATTCCGGCATCGGCAACTGATCGGCAATGACCTCCGTTAATGTGACGGGGAATTTTAAAAAATCGATCTGCATACGCTCGTTGTTATTTTGAGACATGCGCCCCTTGATCGTTACACCTTCGTTCGTTACACCTTCGATCGTTACGCCTTCAACTTCGCCCCAAGCGAAACGGTCGCCAGAATTTGCCACGACACAAAGTGCTGCACAAATTCCTACAACATTGCGCACTGCTGGAATACTCATACGAATTTGTTTACCCAATAAAAAAACGCAAACTAGGTGAAGCAGACGGCTCTGAGGGAGAAACCTTGGTTATCCCACCAGCCGACCGGTTACGGCCTTATTGTCCCAGTTTTTGAATAATTTCCAACCAACGTTCTTGGCTAGTCAACGTAGTAAAGCCCCATGTTTTTCCGAGAAATTCCTCAAGCGGGTCAGATGGCCCGTTGTCCCGGGTTCGATCGAAATTTAGACTTTTGGCTTTGCATATTGATCACTCGCGATGGCCCCGTTCGATGGCAAGAGCTACTCGCGAGTTTAGCATAGAAATTCAAGGGAGGCCGCTGTGCCGGGACTTTGTGTAATTGGATTACAGTGGGGCGACGAGGCCAAAGGAAAATTAGTTGACTGGCTTGCTGAAGGACACGACTTAATTGTCCGGTATCAGGGCGGCGCTAATGCTGGTCATACAGTCGTCGTTGGTGATGAAGTTTACAAACTCCACCTCATACCGAGTGGCATTGTACACCCTGGTATCCTCAATCTCGTCTCGGCCGGCGTTGTCATCCATCCCAAAACGATGTTAGGGGAAATGGATTCTTTGCTGGAAAGAGGAGTCAATATAGCTGACCGCTTAAAGTTCAGTGGCCGAGCGCATTGCGTGATGCCTTGGCACATCAAAGAAGATGAAATCTGGAATAAAGTTAATTCTGGCGACGATAACATCGGCACCACGATGCGCGGGATCGGCCCCTGCTACCGCGATAAGGTAGGCAGAAGCTTTGCCATCCGCATGTCAGACCTACTTCAGCCCGAATTGGAACAACAGATCCGTCGTATCACCAAGTACAAAATCAAATCGCTTGCGCCATTTTGCGATGACGGTCAGGTTGATCTTGATGCTGCTAAAATTACTGAAGAATACCTAGGCTACGCGGAAAGATTACGCCCCTACATTGCAGACACAACCCGGATCCTGCTGGATGCTGTGGACCAAGATAAAGGAATTTTATTTGAAGGAGCTCAGGGCTCTTTGCTGGATGTTGATTTTGGCACGTACCCATTTGTCACGAGCAGTAATAGTTCAGGTGTTGGTGTCTCCTCGGGCACCGGCGTTCCTGGAAATTGGATTGGGAAGACAATTGGGGTCGCCAAATGCTACAGCACCCGTGTTGGCGGCGGACCGTTCCCTACCGAATTACATGACGAGACCGGCGAGCACATACGTGTTCAGGGTAATGAATTTGGCACGACTACAGGTCGCCCGCGTCGCTGCGGCTGGTTTGATGCGGTCGCCGTCCGATACACGTGCCGGCTAAGTGGGGCCGATTCGATTTGTCTAACGATGCTTGATGTACTGAGTCAATTAAGTGAAATCCACGTCTGTGTGGCATATGAATTAGATGGTCAACGGATTGAACATTTCCCGGAAAATGTAAGCGACATCCGAAGAATCAAGCCGATTTACGAAACACTTCCCGGCTGGGAACAGGACATCACGACCGCGCGAAAACTTGAAGATTTGCCCGTCAATGCCCGTGCTTACGCGGCTCGCTTGTCAGAATTATGTCAGCGTCCGATTGAATTTATTTCGGTTGGACCGGATCGAGTGCAGACAATCGTTTTGAACCCGGACGAATCATTGTTAGACTCATCAGTGGTTTAAAGATACCCCCCCCAACGACAGCGACAGACTAGCTTGATACCAATTGCCGCTGCAAGAGTTTTTACGTCTCTCGTCCGAAGACTAAAAAATGGATAACTAATGGGTCATTCAACGGAGATGGATTCAGAAAGCCCGGGAGATGGAAGACCTCCGAATCGACCGTCACTTGAAACAAACGTTGAGAATCGGCCAACCCACATTGCAATCATCATGGATGGCAATGGTCGTTGGGCAGAGCGGCAAAACCAACCACGGATTGTGGGCCATCAGAATGGAGCCATCTCGGTTCGCGCCATCACTGAAGAATGTGCACGGCTAAACATTAGGCAACTTACGCTTTATTGCCTGTCTAGTGAAAACTGGAAAAGGCCTCAAGAGGAACTCGATTTCCTCATGCATTTGTTACAAGAATACTTGGTCCAAGAACGCGACCTAATGGTTGAAAATAATATTCAACTCCGAATCATTGGACGTCGAGATCGGCTACCCGACGATGTCCTCGAAGTGATAGACCAATCTTTAGAATTGACGGCGAATAACACTGGATTGATTCTATGCTTGGCCATCAATTATGGCTCTAGAGCAGAAATTGTTGATGCGATTCATCATATTGCCCATCAAGTCAAAAAAGGTGAGCTACAAGTTGAGGAAATAAAAGAATCGACTGTCAGCGATCATCTTTACACATGCGGCATGACGGATCCTGATCTGTTGATCCGAACCGCTGGAGAAATGCGAATTAGCAATTATTTACTTTGGCAAATCAGTTATGCTGAATTATGGATCACCGAAAAATTGTGGCCCGAATTTGGAGTTTATGAACTGCACCAAGCCATTCAAAGCTTTGCCAGTCGTGACCGCCGATTCGGTGGTTTAAAAAGAGTTGTAAAATACTCCGACCGCTCTTTGCCCAGTGAAAACAAGGCCCCCAAATGCTGACCCGCCGTTTGATATCTGCAGCGATTCTCATCTCCGGTGTGTTACTGCTAGCCTATTTCGATTTTTGGCTGGGAAAACCAGAACAAACTGGACGCCCCGGTATCATTTTAGGGACATTGGCTGTCTTGGGAGCGGCCATCTGCTCAGGTGAGATGGTTCAATTGTTTCGGCAGAAATGTCCTTATTTAAATCTCCCCTTTGCGATGGCCGTTGGCAGCCTAGCAGTCTTGGTCTGTTGCGCACCGATTGCTTGGCGAGATTACCCTGTCGACTGTCAAGTAGGACAATTTGGTTGGTCGATGATGGCCCTGACCGCGGCCATCGGTTTGGCGTTTTTATTTGAAATGTTCCGATTTGGGAAGTCGCAAAATGCAACAGAACGGATCACTCATTATGCGATGATCTTCTCTTATCTACTTTTGATGTTTGCGTTTCTGATTGCCCACCGACGATTGCATCAAGATAACCTGCTCGGAGTAATCGCATTGATCTGTTTGCTGACAACGGTCAAGATGTCGGATGCCGCAGCCTATTTTACCGGAAGGTCTTTGGGAAAAAACAAGCTGGCTCCAAACCTTAGTCCCGGGAAGACAATCGAAGGCGCATGCGGATCGATTTTGGGTGGTTGGCTGGGAACCGCCCTTGTCATTTTTTTGGTCGCACCCTTGATTTGCGAGCTGACCATTGAAAAACAATGGTGGTGGTTTTTGATCTATGGTGGCGTCGTGTCACTGTTTGGCATTTTTGGCGACCTCGCAGAATCATTGTTAAAACGCGATGCCAACATCAAGGATTCAAGCAGCTGGATTCCCGGGATGGGTGGATTTCTCGATGTGATTGACTCACTGGTTTTTACGGCGCCAATTTCCTATTTCTTGTGGTTGATCGGGGACTTGCCGGCCGCTCCTTAGCATCTAACAAAACAATCTGGAGCAAGATGGTAACTCGGTCAAGTAAAGGAAGCCGGGGCATCCCAGTCCTCGGTAGAGCGCGATTGTACCGATTTTTTCGAATTTATTCCAAATGGCCAACACAAACGCCTTAAAATCATTAGCAAATCACCCAACCTTACGGCGTGAAACGGTGGAATCTCGATGTTAGCCCCTCTCGTCGCGGGAATTAGCTATATTATTAGATACTTCCAATTCAAGGTGCAGGTACGGTGACAGGGTTGCCGCCAACTTAATGACCGAAGCCACAATTTCATCTATTGAACCGAGCCTGGTTCTACCCCTATTTGGCGCTAAGGATCAGCATTTGCGTCGTCTGCGTGACCGCTTTCAAGTGGGTATCATTCATCGCAATGGCCAAATTCGCGTTTCTGGCGAAAAGGAAGCGGTAGCTCAAGCCACCGCGGTTTTGGAGCAACTCACCGAAATCATTCGCCGGCAAGGCAGTCTTAGCCCCGACTTGTTCGACGCTACGGTTGCCGGGGTAACGGGAGAACCGATACCGGCACCCGCCCAGGGAGCAATCGATATCGTTCAAGTCGGTCGGGAAATCAGGCCGCGGACCGACGGACAAGTTAACTACGTCGAACTCATGAGAAGTCGGGACATCGTTTTCGCCGTCGGTCCGGCCGGAACGGGTAAAACATTTCTTGCCGTCGCCATGGCAGTGGAAGCTCTCAAGCATCACGAAGTGAGAAAGATCATTCTCGTCAGACCCGCCGTCGAAGCGGGAGAGAGTCTCGGGTTTCTCCCAGGTGACCTGCAAGCGAAGATCAACCCGTACCTTCGACCCTTACTGGATGCCACCAATGAAATGATGGGATACGACCAAGTCCAGCGGCTGATTCAACAAGATGTTATCGAGGTCGCACCTCTAGCATACATGCGGGGTCGGACTTTGAATGACGCCTTTATCATCCTAGATGAGGCTCAGAATTCAACGATCGCTCAAATGAAAATGTTTTTGACACGAATGGGTGAGAATTCCAAAGTGGTTGTATCGGGTGACCCCACGCAAATCGATCTACCACACGGCATTGAGAGTGGATTGAAAGACGCTCTAAAGCGGCTAAAAACGATTGAGGGAGTAGGAATCGCCCAATTGTACCAAACCGATATCGTGCGCCATCGACTCGTTCAGGAAATTGTAGAGGCCTACGAACAGAAAAACCGAACCGCGGGCAACGGCAGCCTTCAACTACCCCCCCATTCGCAACGGAGAGATTCGAACTAGAGGCAAAGCGCATACTCTGCTCGATCGTCGCAACCATGTCGACCAACACACCAAATCGAAATCGCTGGAGCATTCCGACCCCCAAGGCTCCGTTAAATATCATGGGGGACTTCTTCGGCCGTCCTGATGTTTGGCTGCGAATTGGGCTTTGTTCGGTGACTACCCTAGTCCTTTACATCATCATGTTTGGATGGGAGCCTGCATTCGAATACCGCACGCGATTGGCACCTTTGCGAGATATGCACGCGCGGACCACATTTGAATTTGCCGACCGAGACGCCACGGATGATGAAAAAGACCGTGCACGCAGCAAAGTCCTCTGTTTCTACGAAAACAATCAGCTGCCTTTGCTGGAACTAAGAACCAAGTTGATCAACGAC
>JAKVBF010000040.1 GCA_022447555.1 Mariniblastus sp.
GATACTGGCGGCTTTGCTAGTGTTGCCGCTACCACATGGCCTTTGGCTTCCGATTATTTGCTTGACGATTGAGGTTCGCGATGGAGTGCGTTGATTGTGGTTGTGCGATGACCTGGAACTCTGATATCGATGGCGAAGATGCCGATGGCAACGAAACCATAGAATCTTTTTGGTCGTGCAGCGACTACGAATGTGACCTTTTTATGATAATTATCAGAACCATATGAGAGTTTTTTCAAAAGCACAAGTGATCAAAGTCGTTGACGGAGATACTGTTGACCTGAAGATCGACTTAGGTTTTTACGTCCACGCGATTATCCGCATTCGTCTTCATGGGGTCGATACACCGGAGCGGGGATCGCCGCTGTTTGAGCAGGCTACCGAGGTTCATAGAGAGTTACTGAACGATGTCGCTGATGAAAACGGGCAATTCCTAGTGCGTGTTTATAAAACCGGCAAGTTTGGACGATGGCTCGGCTGGATAGATGGTGTCAACGACGTATTAGCAGAAACCTGGCCGTATAGAAAATGATTATTTTGCCTGATGAAAAACTCGTTGTTTTGACTGCTCCGCGAACCGGCAGCTTGCATCTACACCAAGCACTGTGCGCAAGACGAAATGCCTACTGGGTCGTGGGAACACAAAACGGTCACACATCGTCTCGGCATATCGCGACCATACCGAATGAATTTCGGCATTATCGTCGAGCACTTATCGTGCGTCATCCGTATAAGCGGCTGTTGGGACTTTATGACGAATATAACCGTCAACGCAGTGAGGCTAGAAAGAAACCATTGAGTCTGCTGGAATACGTCCATCAGCGTCACGCGTTCGGTTGGCGGCATAGCTGGTCTATTGCAAAATGGGCTGACGAAACCGTTTTTGATTTCACTTTTCGCCTTGAAAAAATTAGGTCGGATCTACGAGATGTCTTTCAGAGAGTCCCGACGATTAAGGCAGCAACCACCGAGCGTGATGACTGGCGATCCGTTTTTTCGCAATTACCGGATGCTGACCTGGCGAATCTATACAGCGATTTGATCGAAGACAGTTTATTTGGATATGCACATGATGTGATGCGACCCAACGTCGCTCCAATTTACAAATGCCTTTAAAATTACGCTTAAAAGAACACGACAAGCTCATAATAGGTGGCGCTTTTCTGGAAGTTGACAAGCTCTCTTTGTCAACCGTCACTGTTAGCGTGGAAGCTCCCGAAGACATTACGATTTTCAAACAACGAAAAACGACTTGCCATAATGGCTCAGATTCAGCAGAATACGATGAGTCGTCGAACGACCAATCGAAATAACCTGTAGAACGGGCTGACGCCATTTTGGCGAGCAGTCCGTTTTTTTTTGCATTCGGAGAAACACATGGCATCTGGAACGACAGATAAAGGTAAATATCTTTTTTTAAAGTACGCTTTCGACGGTGAAAGTGTTCCGGCGACCTATCGTCTGATTCTTTGTGAAGATGATACGAGTCCCACTAAAGCCACGGATACTCTCAGTTCTCTCACAGAGCTGGCCGATGGGTCTGGTTACAGTTCGGGCGGTAAAGCTCTCACCAGTAGTGAAGCAACTGTTACCGAAGTCGACGGCACTGTCGGTGCTAAGGTCGTGTGGGATGACCAAACCTGGACAGCAACCGGCACTTTTCCAGTTAGCGGTTCGGGCGCTCGTTGGGCTGTCATCACGGATGGTACGGCTGGTAGCTCCAATGTATTGGCGTACTTTGATCTGAGTAGCAACCGAACGCTAACAACTGACCAAACGCTGACGCTGCAAGGCTTAGAGGTAGACCTGAACGAACCGGCTTAGGAGTCGTAATGGAACTTCTGCTCAAAGTTGGTGATAGTGAATCCCCGACAGGATATAGGGATGGAGATATCGTGTGCGCGTTTGCGACCGATCACATCCTGAAGGTGAACGCGCAGACGATAATGTCTGCGCCGGTCGAATTAGATTCGGTGTCCGGCCTGAATCCTTCGGGAACGCTGTTAGAACTATTGTGTGAGATCTCTAGTGAGTTTAGGTTCGTTCGCCACGGCAGCAGCGTTGTGCGAACGAGCCTGGTCACTGGAGAGGAGACGATGCACGATGCGACTACAGCAGAGTCGATTCATGTAACCCCCTTTTTAAAACGTCGGCTAAAGCACCCTCGCCACAAAATCTTTGGTGAGACAGGAAGTGAATACTGGTTTGGTGGTACGCGTCAGTTTTCGGCGACAGAAATCTGGTCAGTTTTAGAACAGCACTCTGATCATTCACGTGCGGATTACCGCACTTGGCCTTTCAGCTTTGCCGAACGCTCGCATTTTCTGCCAATGTCATGTGCGGGATACGACGGGCATGAAGATGATATCTCGCATCCCACCGCGCAAAAACGATGCGAGCCGGTGACTGAAGATAACGGCACGCCTGAACCGATTGATATTGCGAAGCGCGAATGGTTCGTGCCGTACTGGG
>JAKVBF010000041.1 GCA_022447555.1 Mariniblastus sp.
GGCGAGACGCAGGAATTTTATGAAGTGGGGCCGGGTCGTGTACTACGCGGTTTGCTGAGGCGGATCGAGAGAAAAATCACCTGCCACACATTGGCATAAACGGAAGGAAGGAAGAAGTAGCATGGCTGATGCAAACCAAGCAATGGTTGTTGATTTGTCGGGAAAGGTGGCTCTTGTCACCGGTGCATCGCAGGGTTTGGGGGAAGCAATGGCGGTGCGGCTGGCGAAGGCGGGCGCCAAGGTGGCTTGCGTAGCCAGAAGTGCCGATAAGTTGGCCGCAGTCGTTGAGCAAATCACGGCGTCCGGCGGTGAGGCAGCTGCGTTCCCTTGTGATGTCACCGATTCGGAAAGCGTCACAAAAGTGGTCGACGAGGTGACCGAACGCTGGGAGCGACTCGATATTCTGGTCAATAACGCGGGAATTACCCGTGATACTTTGATCCCTCGGATGGGCGACGATGAGTGGGATATGGTCCTCAATACTAATCTTCGCGGGGCTTTTCTGTTTACGCGGGCGGCAACGATGCCCATGATGCAGCAGCGTTTTGGCCGAATTATCAATATTTCGAGCGTCTCTGGTGCAGTGATCGGTAATCCGGGGCAAGCGAACTATTCCGCCTCCAAGGCAGGGCTTGTTGGGCTTACGAAAACCGTGGCTCGGGAACTGGGAAAGCGGAAAATTACGGTCAATGCAATCACCCCCGGGATTATCGAGAGCGAGATGACTCAGGCAGTGGGCGATGACTACATCAAGGAATTTAAAAAGCGCATACCAGCAAACAGGTTAGGGCAAGCTGAGGAGGTTGCGGACCTGGTGGTCTTTTTGGCGAGCGATGCAGCGGCGTACATTAATGGGACGGCGATTGCGGTCGATGGCGGCATGACCTGCTAATCCGTGGATGATGCCGAAAAACCCAAATCGGTCGGCGCGAGCAGGTAGCTGAAACAATGTGGGGCAGATGTTATAGACATGCCGGGAAAAACAGGTTATATCTGTGACTCAACTTGAAAACCCCCTCAATTTATTTGGACCGCCGGGGTACCGGTTGGGCGGTTCTTTCGCCATGCGAGCTGATTCTTCGGAAGGATCGGTTCAGGAAAACACGATCTCTTTGGAGGATAGACCAGGTGGCCTCAGTTGAAGAACGAGTGATCGATATCGTCGCCGAGCAACTCGGTGCTGATAAAGAAAAAATTAATACGGATACTCATTTCGTGAATGATCTGGGTGCGGATTCGCTCGACACGGTGGAGCTCGTGATGGAGCTAGAAGAAGAATTCGACATCAACATTCCAGATGACGCAGCCGAGAAAATTCAAACAATCGGCGAAGCAGTGAAGCACATTGAAGAGAGCGTTCAATCCTCTTCATCCTAATTTCGATTTCGCGATCTAAAAAAGAGTAATGGACTGAGCATGAGACGACGGGTTGTCGTAACGGGTCTCGGTGCGGTCACTTCCATAAGCTGTCAGGTTGAGGACCTCTGGAAGAAAATTCTGGCGGGTCAAAGTGGCGTTCACAAACTGACGGTCTTTGATACTCAAGAGTTCAAAGTTCATTTTGGTGGTGACATCGCCGACTGGTCGACCGATGGGTATCTTCCGGCAAAGGAGGCGAAACGCGTTGATCGTTTTGCGCAGTTTGCATTGGTGGCCGGCACGGATGCGGTGAATTGTTCCGGCATAGATTTTGATTCTGAGGATCCGTTCCGCTGTGGTGTGATTCTGGGGTCGGGCGTTGGTGGACTCAACGAAATTGAAACGCAAGTGGGTCGACTGTTGACGAAGGGGCCAGACAAGGTCTCAGCCTTCACCATTCCTAAGCTGATGGTCAACGCAGCAAGCGGCCACATTTCGATTCGGTATGGATTGAAAGGCCCGAATGCCGCAGTGGCTACCGCCTGTGCGTCGGCGACCAATGCGATTGGAGACGCCTTCAAGGTGATTCAGCATGATGAGGCAGATGTGATGGTAACTGGCGGTACGGAAGCTGCCGTCACGCCAATGGGGATCAGTGCCTTTGCAAACATGCGCGCCCTTTCCGAGCGCAACGATGACCCGGAGCATGCGAGTCGACCTTTTGATGCCGACCGTGATGGCTTTGTGTTGAGTGAAGGTGCCGGCATCATGGTGATTGAAGAACTCGGGCACGCCCAGCGCCGCGGCGCAACGATTTACGGCGAACTGTTAGGGTATGGTGCTAGTGGCGATGGAGGTCATATTACGCAGCCCAACGAAGATGGGCGGTCTGCCGCCCAGGCGATGTCGCGGGCACTCGCTGATGCGGAGGTAGACCCCTCTCAAGTCGACTATATCAATGCTCATGGAACGAGTACGCCACTTGGTGATGTGGCGGAAACGGCCGC
>JAKVBF010000042.1 GCA_022447555.1 Mariniblastus sp.
TGCAATCGACTGACGTTCAAGCAGGGGTTTCAAGCAATTCAATGCCGCCTCTGGGTCGACTGTCTGTCGACTGTCGGGGCCACGCACGGGAACGTAGTAACCATGCTCCGTTTCAGAACTGATTGCGTAACCCACTATTTCGGCCTGCATTGGTTGCAAACTCGTTGTTTCGACGTCGATTGAAAGTTGCTCACATTGTTCCCAGACCGCCACGAGCTTTTGAAGTTTTTCCAGGCGATCGACACATACATAATCACACGTTTTTTGGGTCAACGACTCTTTTTCAGGATTCAATTCGTGGAGGTGGGGTGTAAGGCTTCGGAAACCAAATGCATGGAACAGACTTAGGCTTTCCTCAACGTTCGGAGCACAAACCTTGGCGGCTGACCAATCCACATCGAGGGGAACGTCTCCAGCTAGCCTTACGAGATTTCGACTGAGCAGTGCTTGTTCCTTACCTGCTTCAAGATACGATTTTTTTGCACCCGAGATTTCTTCGATTTGCGAATAGATCGCTTCGAGAGAATCGTATTGCTGCAGAAGTGACGTAGCTGTTTTCGGGCCGATACGGGCAACACCAGGGACGTTGTCGACAGAGTCGCCGACCAAAGATTGGAAGTCGACGACTTGATTCGGACGAATGCCCCAATCTTTGTTCAGGTGGTGCGCATCGTAAATAGTGTGTTTGCGGATATTGTAGATCTTGACCCGGTCGGTTATCAGTTGCCTGCAATCTTTGTCGCTCGTTACGAGAAAACATTCGGCACCAAGATGATCCGCCTGATGTGCTACGGTGGCCAAGATATCGTCGGCTTCAAACGCATCGACCTCGAGAATGGGGATCTGAAATGCTTCAGCAATCTGTCGGATGCCTGGAAATTGGACCGAAAGTTCATCGGGCATTTCACCGCGATCCGCCTTGTATTCGGGGTAGATATCGTGACGAAAGGTTGGGCCCGGTCGATCGAAGGCACAAAAAAGATAATCGGGTTTTTTTTCCCGGAGTAAAAATAATAGATCTCGTGTAAAACCAAAAATGGCGTTTACAGGTTCACCCTGTGGACTGGTCATTTCGCCGATCGCGTGAAAAACCTGGAAGATTAAAGAGTGCGAATCAACAATAAAGACTGTGCGCCCTTTAAGAGACGGGGCCTGTTTGTTTTCAGCATCACCAGAGGATCGTGATTTTTTTTCGGCCGTTGATTCTGATAGTTCTTCGTTTGATTCGAATCCATCGAGTGCAAGTTGGCGTTTTGGCTTCGCCATAAAAGTGATCCAGACCGCCGCATTGATAATCGGAAAATGAAGAGGGAATTTATCCCATTTGCGATTTTGCAGAAACTATTGATTCTTTGTGAATTCTGCGCGGAAATAAGCTCCGCCATAAAATCGTATCGTATGGGCAGGCAATCAAGATTGTCAAGTTGACGTCCGGTGATGTCGATGATCGACTAAGATGGTCACGGGGTGGCGACCGTGCCCGCTGAGGCGTGAGATCTTACAGTAAGGGTCTAGTTTACAGATGAATAGCAGACAACAAATCCATGCAGCATCTGAAAAATAAAGAAAAATTCGAAGTCAACCGTTATCCGTGGTATGCCGCACGTTTTTGGGACGGGATGCGTTTTTCGACTTGGTGGAACTTGTTGCATGAAAATCGGTTTGCTGTATCCCCTTCGCGTTTTCCTGCGGCTTGCATGACATTTACAGCGAACCCCATTAATTCTCTCTGCTTTCGTTGGCAAGAGTTTCGATGGCGCAAACAGGTCGAGCAAATCACGATCGATGAGGCTCCGCTGTTTGTTCTCGGACACTGGAGGTCAGGAACAACCTTGCTCCACGAGTTGTTATCTTTGGACCCGCGTCATGGATTTCCAACCACCTACGATTGCTTTGCGCCGAACCATTTTCTCTCGACGCGATCGTTTATCACTCGTTGGTTTCGCTTTCTCATGCCAGAGCAGCGTCCGATGGACAACATGCTTGCAGGCTGGAATCAGCCACAAGAAGAGGAATTTGCGCTGTTAAACATGGGTGTTCCGACGATCTACCGTACGACCGCGTTTCCAAATCACGGGCCAGTCGATTTAGATTCGCTTGATTTTCAAGGATTTACGGAGGGCGAGATTTCAGATTGGAAAGCGTCCTACATGTGGTTCTTGAAAAGATTGTTTTTCCGCGAACAACGCCCAATGGTGTTGAAATCGCCCCCGCATCTCGGACGAGTCCGCACACTGATCGATCTCTTCCCAAGGGCACGGTTTGTTCACATCGTAAGAGATCCCACTTCCGTATTTCCATCTGCAATGCGTCTTTGGAAGTCGCTTTTTG
>JAKVBF010000043.1 GCA_022447555.1 Mariniblastus sp.
CATCAATTGTCGGAGTGAAATCATCGTTACCCCGGCACCAAGGGGGTAGGTTTCATCGCCGCCATAAACGATATATTTATGCGTTGCGCCGACGTCGTCACAGATCGAGCTGTAATGCTTTCCAAGCTTGGGTGCTGAACCGTGCTTCACCTCGACTGCCCAGACTTCGGACGAGGGCATTCGGATCACAAGGTCGATCTCCGCTCCAGCTGCGGTCCGGTAAAAAAGTTTCAGCACGCCGAGGTAATACCGAATGAATATTTTCTACCACAAAGCCTTCCCAGCTCTTACCCAAAACCGGATTTGAGAGAAGCGCCTCATAACTCCCGATTGCAAGTAAGCGGTGCTGAATCCCACTATCGCGCACATAGAATCGCGGTGATTTTACCAAGCGCTTTTTGACGTTTGCGTGCCATGGTTCGAGTCGTCGAACCAGCAGCAACTCTGTCAAAATATCAATGTAGTGGCTGACCGACTTTGCATCCATTTCCAGATTCGCTGCAATCTTCGAGTAATTGATCGGCTCACCCTGCAAATGGGATAACATTGTCCACAGTCGGCGTAGACGGGTAGCTGGGACACGGAAACCCATCTGCGGCACATCTCGCTCCAAATAAGTTCGGATAAGGTCTTCCAACCAATCCATTGCAGAATCATCATCTACCAAGTAGCTGTCCGGAAAACCTCCTTTGAACCAAAGCTAATTCAACTGATCTCGTCCGCCGCCTATCTCTAGAAGGTTAACTCCCCCCATTTCGACGTAACTGATTCGGCCGGCAAGACTCTCGGAAGATTGGCGCATCAAGTCCATTGATGCCGAACCGAGACACAAGAACTGACCGAATCGACGACCATCCTCCCGATTTTGATCAATTACTCCGCGCAACACCTTGAATAGATCCGGGACACGCTGAATTTCATCCAGAACAATCAGTTTATCGCTGTGCAAACGAAAAAACGCTCCGGCATCCGTCAATTTAAGCAGATCCTCGGGTGACTCCAAATCCAGATAAATCGAAGACCGACTCGCAGCGACCTGCTTGGCGAGTGTCGTTTTACCGACTTGCCGGGGCCCCAACAAAGCAACCGCAGGCGCTTTCGATAGCTGTGACTGGAGCTTTTTGTAAATCCCACGATCTATCATACCTTGTAAATATGGATACCATATCCCGATTTGCCAGGTTTGGGCCAAACTATACAAACGGACTTTTTAAATTGAACAGTAGAACTCTCTTCGTAGGTGCCTTTGAATCAGACACCTTACCAATCCCATTGCATAATCCAGGTTTAGGAATGTCCCAAAAAGAGAAAAACGCACATAACACCCTCAGCTGAAAACCTAAGGGATAGAGACTTCCTACTCAGCAACCTGCTCGACAGCCGGAACGGGCTCACTGACCGGGAAACCCGTCGAGCACCACTGGAAAACCATCCACTTGGGATGCAACTTGTTCGGATGCTCACCTTCTTCATGGATCTTACGCTCCATTTTGTGCAGCACGATCATAACGATCACAAAGCCCAAAACTGCCGCAATCATGTAGCCGACCAGCGACTTCTCCATCATCGATGCGAAGAGGTCGATCGCCCCCGTTGCGTCCTCCCCTTGTTGTTGCCCCACCAGCCCCTTGAAGGCAGTCAAAACGAGGAGCGAGGTGCTAACCGGAATACCCATTCGGGTCAGAATCACCAAGCAGAGCGACGGCAACACAAAGAGCCAGGTGAAGACACTGGGCAGGTCAATTTTCTTGGCTGCAAGGCGGCCAAAGGCGGGATCTCCATGAGTCCTTCCGCTTGCCCACAGTCAGCACTCTAATGCAAGTGCCAATCGGGTGCTCAATTTTAAACTCTCAGCATAAAGGAGATATCACTCCCGCATAACAAACGTCACACCTACGCGACATTTAGAGCACTTCCAGAAAATATAGACACACTGGCTGGATTGGTTTTCCGCTCCAGCCAGGCGGCCCGCAGAGAGGCGGTTCTAGAACCGTGCTCTGAGGGCTAGAGCACATTGCAGAAAGATAGTCTCATAGGCTGGGATGGATTTTGGTCACAGCCAGGCGGTAGCGACGGAGGCGGGTCAAGGACCCGTGCCGCCGCTACCAACGCCGCTGCGGCCAAAATCCGCCCAGTCACGCGTGATGAGGCCGCTACGGGAGTTCGCGGCGTTGCCAGCTCAGTTACGCACCTCGGTGCGCTCCTGTGCGGGCGCCTTGCGCTGCTCACGTAGCGGCTTTCACCTA
>JAKVBF010000044.1 GCA_022447555.1 Mariniblastus sp.
CGCCTTGGTCACGAGTTCCTCAATACTCGCCCAACGTTCTCCATCCAACACTAGACCAATCGATTCGGGTTTATGTCGTAAAACGAAAGTGAGATATTTACTAATTTTTGTCAGTCGTTTATTCATACAAAATAGTCTACCTCATTCATCGTTCCGCGTCTCTGCACCGAATGAAGGCTTATTCAATACATTTTTATCCTTCTCATTGAGAGGCCCTTATCTTTTACCCGACACAACCCAAGGAGTGAAAAATGATCCGACGGTTCCACCGGGAAACGTTCCCATTTTGAAATATTACTGTCAGGGTTGTACCGCAAATAATGGGTCCATAGCTTGAGTGACGGAGGGGGGAGTATATTGGAAAAGTTCCCGACCCAAAACAGAGCTTCGGTAAAACATCGTTCGTTGCAGGATGATTCGGATGGATCAACGCTCGGCAAAAGTGCATTGTTGGTGGTTTTCTTGTTTCAAACCTTGGCGGGAAAGTTCCCGAGCGCAACCTAGCGAGCGACCATTGATTTCCCTCAGTAGCCATCTCGTTAACCTAGAACTTGCCGGCTTAGGCTCGTGGTGGGCATGGACTCGAGAGGTATAGCATTTGATATTGCTAACGGATGACAACCGAACATTTTGTTACGCACTGCAATCTTTTACGAAAAATCGCACCGATAACAACAGACTAACGACTCGGTTTGTTAACATATGCTGTGGTTTTTGTTTATCGAAAGGCGACAAATGCGACTTCTTATCGTTCTCTTATTATCGTTGCTCGGCCATCAATCCTGCGCCCGCGAACTCCATGTTGCGCAAATTTTTGGTGACCGCATGGTTCTGCAGCAAAACACGAATGTTGCCATTTGGGGCTGGGCCGACCCGGGTAAAGAAGTAACCGCCCAAGCGAGTTGGGGTTCCCAAAGCGCGACGCGTGCGGACCCAAACGGCCGATGGATCATGTTTATCAAAACACCCGAATCAGGAATCGGATACACACTTACGATCGCATGTGACAAGTCCATTGAATTCAACGAAGTTGCAATTGGTGAGGTTTGGCTATGCTTAGGTCAATCCAACATGGGTTGGTCCACTGGTAATTCGTTTGGTGCGGAAAGACAAACATCGGTTAACCTTTCCGATTTACGCATCTACCGTTCGGAGCGAGAACACTGGCACCAACCTCTGGAAAAGAACCGGGATCAACTAGCCCAATGGAAAATGTGTGATCAAGAGACGGCCTCCGAAACTTCCGCAGTCGCCTTCTATTTTGGGAAACAATTACAGCAAGAGCTTGGGGTTCCGGTTGGTATCATCCAACGGGCTTATGCAGGAACACCTATCGAAGGTTGGATGCCGTGGGAAATACAACAAATCGACACACGAACCATCGAACATAAACAATCGTTAGATCGGCTTGCCCAACGGCGGGCCAAGAGTGCAGGTGAGACCCGCATCAAAGCGATCGCGCAATTTCAAAAGGAACTTACCGAGTACGAAGCGAAGATTGCTGCCGGACAAAAAATGAAAAACGCGAAACGCCAGCTAAGCCCCCCGATCATCACCAAACCGGTCAATCTGGGACACCAATACCCTGGCCATATCTACAACGCAATGATACGCCCCATCGTCCCCTATGGGATTCGCGGAATGGTTTGGTATCAGGGAGAAAGAAATTCAAAAAACTCACCGCAGGCGTACCACTACCGAAAACAATTGAAACAACTCATAGAATTTTACCGAAATCTTTGGCACGAAGAGTCCGGAGGAAATATTCCCGACGATTTCCCATTTCAATTCACTCAACTCCCCAGCTGGAATCCGCCACAACAGACGCCCATCGAGGGGCCCGGAGCGCCTTGGGTGGTGAACCGAGATTCCATGAACTGGGTCGACCAGAACGTGTTAAACACATCTCTGGCGGTGACCATCGATACCGGCGATTCAATTGATTTACATCCAAAAAATAAACAGCCAATTGGCCTCCGCCACGCTTTTCTGGCACTCCGAGATACCTACGGAAAAGAGTTGGTCGCTTCAGGGCCGCGATTTCTCCGCCACCAAGTAGCGGGTCACCGGATGGTACTGACATTCTCTCACATCGGTTCCGGCCTCGTTTCTGCCAAACCGGGTCCATTAACAGCGTTCGCAATGGCCGGTGCCGATCGAAAGTGGCACTGGGCGAAGGCGACCGTCGATGGCGATACGATTG
>JAKVBF010000045.1 GCA_022447555.1 Mariniblastus sp.
CAAACTGCTCTTCACTTGCGGTCGCAGTCTTGATGATAGGGCCCACGGGGTCTTCAGGGTCAGGATCGGTAGGTGGATCGGGGTCCGGGTCGGGCGGCGGAGGATCTGACGGATCCGGGTCGGGATCTGTGGGACCTTCTATAGGGGGATCTTCTTCGGGCAACGGAACACCCGGTCGCGGCGATTGTGTGATGCGCACGGGTTGATCGGAACCATCGTACTCAATGGCGAGAATAATAGTTCCAGCCTCTCTTATTGTCGTTAATCGACCCCTTTCATCGTATTCGTGAGTCGTAGTTTGCGAAACCTCCTGCGCGTAACCCGACGCTGAAAGACCCGCGATAGACAGTGCAAGTAAGCTGGATGTTTTCAATAAAAACAATTTTGGCGCTATCGAAAGTTTCACCCCCCGAATGAAAGGGACGTCCCAAGTTGATTTCGGCATGTTCTCATCAACCCCCAAGTGATTTATTTGCGATGAGGTGCGTTGATTGAAAACTCAAGCTTAAATTTGTAATGGCCAAATCTGACTGCGTGTTTTTCTAATCCATTTAAGAAAGATTACGCCGCCCCAAAACTCGAAGGAAAATGGGGTTCATTTTGACTTATCCACAGAAAATATAAGCAAATTTTTGATTTGATGATCGAGTTATTAATTTTTGTTAATTCTGTTTTTGAACTGGAACGGTGGCCGACTGACATTTATCCAGGTCAGGGACTTCGTAGACCCGAACAAAATCTACCAATGTATCCGCGGGCAATTTGCCATCATCCATCAGACCTGCCCAACTCGCATTCAGCACCACTTCAGAAGTCAACAAGAGATACTGCTCGACTTGCGAAACAGCATTGGGGTCTTTCAAACTCCAGGTCTCGCGACCATCGACGTACCAGGTGTAAGAACCAGAACACCAACGCAGCGCGTAAGTATGCCAATTGTCTACCCGCCCGGCCATTTCGTGCCGATGGGTTATCGAAACTTGCCGAGGCCCGCCATAGCCATCGAAATGAATTGCTTGGGAGACGCTCGAATTAGGCTCGCTACTGAAGCCTTCTACAATATCTATCTCTGCCCCATCTCGACCCGATCCGTCTTTGTTATGGATAGCCCCTTTAGGCATTAACCAAAAGGCAGCCCATTGTCCGGGCGCAGTGTTGAGCTTCATACGCACCTCAAAATAGCCGTAACGCTGAGATACAAGCAATCTGGAAAGTCGACGTGTTTGAACAAACCCGGTTTGATAATCTCCATCCACTTTGGAGGTACGAAGAATTAAATGCCCGTCTTCCGTGAAGGCATTTTCTCTAACTCGAATCGAATCTTTTCTTGGACCCAAATTATGATGCCAGAACCTCTCGTTAAGCGGTCCATCGAATTCGTCTGACCAAGAAAGTCTCCACATCGCAGTCTCGCTTTTAGAAGCTAGTTGGGCGATTGCGCGATCTGAAACCAATGGGCAAAGCATCAAATAAATCGCCGCGATTCTCAAAGGGAGTATTGAAATCATAGATTTTAACTAGATGAGATCAGCTAAGCTGGGAATCCTAAACAGTAAGCACATCAAAATCCGCCAAATCTTCGTTCCGCTAATCGCAACCGGCACCAAAATGCGGATCCATCACATTATACAGTTATCGGAGATCACAACTTGGTGCAGGTTGGAAACGGGACGCCAAAAACCGTAGCTGATGCATTGAGTCAAACTTCGCTTGTCGCCAGCCCACCCCAGTGCAGGCCGAGTTCCGCGGCCATTTGATATTTGGTCATGTCTCAAAGCGAATCCGAACCTACCGCGCATGGCAAGTGAAAAACTAAACCGCGATCTTAGGGACCAGAGAAATAAAGCGAAAGCCTCACCAGAGGCTATAAAATGCTTTTCGCTGAGTTTTGAGTGATTGTCGAAAATCGATCAAATCACGAAGCTATTCCTGTGAAGATTTGGGTTTCTCCAACTCTTTCAAACCGTCGAAAATCTTCCAGAGCCCAAATAGGGCCAAGGGTAACGCAATCCATGACAATGGAGCATTTGGGTTGAGTTCGTTACGGATATAGAAAGCCCCAAATACAAACATCAAGAAAACTCCGACCCCCGAGACAAATGTTGCACTCAGCATTCGCACTATTGTCTTGGACTTCAGAAAGTCATTGGCTAATTCCTTTACGACAGGGGTATCGGTCTCACGACGATTCTCTTT
>JAKVBF010000046.1 GCA_022447555.1 Mariniblastus sp.
CCTGATGCACCAGGTCTAATCGCAAAGACAGGGCGATGCCGGTCACCTACATAGCCGGACGTAATAAACAACAAACCATGGCTCGCAAAGGGAGACGGAATCACAAGTCCCGACATCTCCCCATCAAACTCCCACAGAAGCTTCCCCACTAAATCATAAGAGCGATTCTTTCTCCGGCCACATACAACAATCTCCGTTCGTTGTCGATTTTCCCACAGGAAAGGCGTAGCCCACGTACTTGTTTCACCACGTGGCCGGCGCCAGTTTTCTTGGCCCGTTTTCGCATCAAATGCCGCGATGAACGACTCTTCCTGATTGTCGTAAACCATGATGACTTGTCCTTCATGGACAATGGGTGAGGCAGCTGCACCATAGTCGGAAAGTGTTTTTTTCGGTTCAATCTCTTGACTCCATAACAGCTCACCTTCCAGGTCGTAGCAATACAGGCCTAAGTCACCAAATAAAACATACAATCGCTGGCCATCGGTTGTTGCCGTCTCCACAGCATACGTGCTTTTGGGGTGTCGAGGCACGATCGGCTCACCCGTATGGGCTTCATGACGCCAGCGTTCCGATCCTGTCTCTAAATCAAAGCAATACACCATCCAATGGTGCACACCGTTGGATGGATCGCGCACCCCTTCGCCCAGGTAAAGTCCCTTTTGCGGTGCTGTATTTTTTTCCTCAGCAACAACTGCAGTAAGAAAGACGCGGTCGCCCCATACCACAGGGCAGGACCAGCCCCAGCCGGCAAGCTCGACAGACCATTTTACGTTTTCCGTTTGATTCCAAGTGTCAGGCAACTGCGCATGATCCGGAGCTACCCCACTCGCCTGAGCTCCACGAAAACGTGGCCAATGAGGCGATTTGCTCGACTCCGACGATTCCTCTGCAAATGCCACCCAAGAGACACAACAGAGTAGACACCCACGAAAACCAATGACGACGTATTTCAGACAGGGTCTCACAGCCCGATTCTCCTGATTACTTATTTTGTGAGCCAGCGGATCATTTGCTGAGTAACGAATTCAGCAGCATCCTGTTGAACGAAGTGGCCAGCGTTGGGAACCGTTACTAACGTTAAATCCTTTTCCAGATAATCCCATGTATTGTTGAGCGCTCCCGGTAACAGGGCTCTATCCTTAAGGCCATGAATCATTAAGACCGAACATTGAACTTTTGGCAAATCCTGATTTTGATCATACGGCTCTCGTGGATAGTTTGCTTTGTAGTAATTTAACATCCCTTCAAAAGAAGACCGCTCCAACGCCTCAAGGTACTCTTGGCGATCCTCCGCATCCTTAACCCAGGTTGACAACCCCTGTGCTGTTAATTGCCTGGCGGCGGCGGGTTGTTGAAAAAACCGCGCGTAGGCAGATGCCTCTTGCTGTTTGGGATTGTTGGCAAGCTCACGTCGTAGCGCACTGAGATGCGGCAAATTGAGAACCACCAACCGTTCCGTCATTTGGGGATGCTGCATGGCAAATGACCAGGCGATAGCGCCTCCCCAATCATGGCCAACAACAACCGCATGCGGGCGCTCAAAATGCTGGATGACTGCCTCCACATCACGGACTAATTTGGTCATGGAATAATTTTCCACGCCGACTGGATGATCACTTTTATTGAATCCTCGCAGATCGACTGCAACCACTTGAAAATGCTCAGCCAGAGCTGGCATCTGCTTGCGCCAGGTGTACCAATAATCCGGAAAACCATGCAACATGATCAACAGTGGTCCATCACCTCGGACGACATAATGGATTTTCACACCATCCGAATCGGCAAACCCGTGGTCTCCCAATTCTGTCGACAGAGCAGTGCTTAAGCTACTTAGAAAAAGTGTCAGCCAAATAAAGGTTCGCGTACTCAAACTCATCTCCAAACTTCCTGCTGGTTTTGACTCTCGTGAATCTTCGTGATTTACTGGCCTAGAAAATCCGAAACGATCACTGGGAGAACATCTCTATTCTCAGAGAAATCTTCTCCGGACAATCGGCAACCTGGCTGAGAACGACAAGTAACGGCAACGGGAGCACAACGTTGTGTCCCGATACTTAAAAGATCGCACCGGTCAACCAGTAAATTCCCACACCGCCTGGCGCAACCGCGCAAAAGATGCCCCGTGCATTCGTTCGTACCAGACGGTAACTAGCTTGCCATCTTCTAGTTGG
>JAKVBF010000047.1 GCA_022447555.1 Mariniblastus sp.
GTATGCCTCCCTCACGATCCCCAATGTCATGCCTGTCCGGTTCGAGGCACATGCAAGGCATTCGAATCAGGGCTTCAGTCGGCAATTCCTAGCCATAAAAAGAAAATCTCCTACGAATCGCTCCATGAAGCCGCCGTCATCGTTCGTCGTGGTAACAAAGTCCTTTTACGACGCTGTCGATCTGATGAACGCTGGGCAGGACTGTGGGATTTCCCCCGCTTTGAAATCACCTCTAAAGGAGCAGCAAGCCGACAATCCGAACTCCGTAGAAAAACGGAGGAACTTACCGGAATCGACATTAGCCTCGCCCAAAACATTACCACCATCAAACATGGAGTTACCCGATATCGTATCACTCTCGAGTGCTATGCCGCGCAGTACGTGGCCCACAAAAATCGCCGGCGGCGTTCAGCACAAAAATGGGTCAGCTGGTCGGCATTGAGTGACTACCCGCTAAGTGTCACAGGTCGAAAAATTAGCCGACTCAAGGGACTCATTTTCGCAACGCAGCAACCGAAGTCATGAAGTTTTATCTCATGCCACGCTCTGGAAAGAGTGAATTGAACATGGCTTCCCGCGGAATTTCACGATTCCTCCTGAAAGACGATATGCCACTTAGGACGGGACCAACTATCGCGAAACTCTTGGACTCCTCGCTTCACCACACTTCCTAATCGGATCCCATCGAGAAACAACACCAAATCCATTTCAGCATCAGCGTGATCCATTTCCTGGTCGTACTTGATAGCGATCTCATTGGGTGAAAGTAGCAAACGTCCACCATTCAATTGAGGTTCCAAACGAAAACCATCCACCGGCTCATAGGCCTTGTACACGAGCTGAGAACAAACGAGCGCTGTTTCGGTACGGAAATCGAACTGGTAGTTGTACGGCTTTCCAAAATGAGGCAAGGCCGCCAAGATAACCTGCCAACGGTCAGCCTTTGTGACCTTAGGTCGCAAAACCGCCAGAGAATCAGCACGAGCAGAAGCGTTTAAGGACTGAAGAATTACACCGGGGCGCATTGCCTCGATCACCGACGGCGTGGCTCCGGCATTGTCTTGGCGACGGAGCTCATCATAAACCTTAGGAAAACGCTCTTGAATTATTTCCGAAGGAATCTGCTCTCCCAGCCCGGGGACATCTGCAAAATAACGATCCATCTGCTCTAGAACTCCGATGTAAAGTGCAGCGTGGGTCCAATATCCGGGAATCCCCAGGTTAGTCAAATGCCACTCGCGACGGGTGAGCATAATATCTCCCGGCAACAAGTTTTTTGATTCTGACTCCAGATCCTCCGGGGAAATAAAATAATCTCTCGAAACCGTGCGAACGGATGCCATTCCTAGCGCAACACCCTTCTGAACCGGATACCACATTTCACCAGCGCGGTGCTCGAATACATCGAGAGGATTCTTGACGAAAACCTTAACATCGTGCAACACCAGGTGATTGACATCAGATATCTGTTCTTCTGTACGGAGTACCGCAGGGTCATCTTTTTTCAAACGAAGCTTCATCAGCGGCAAGTAAGCTCGTCCCGCATTCAAACGCAAGATTTCGTTAGGATGGCTGACCATCAACTGCACACGAGCAAAACTACCCGCAGGGAGGCCTCTGTCGGGATGGGCATCATCCAGGAGTTTTTTTGCTGTTTCATATTTGCCAATCCGAGCTGTCACAAGGGCGGCCGCTCGGTACTGGCTGACATGAGCTCCATACGCAATGAGAAACGCCTGGGCATGCAGCTTCGGATGTGTAAACCCGTTTACTTGGTAGAAGGCTCGATACCGATTTTTTAGCAAATCCAGCTCATAACTCGCCTCTACAAACTGAGCCCACTGCGTGCTAAGGACTAGAGATTCTTCTGTTGACAACTGGTTCGCTTCGACCCGCTGATTCTCTTGCAACTCTCTCAGAGCCATTTGCATCTTGCTGTCGATAAAGTCCAGATGTTGTAGGTCTGCTTTTATCACTTCTGGCAATCGCCCAATCTCTAACTCCGTCAGAGGGGATCTCTCTACTGGAATGAGCACCACAAAGACCCAGCCAAAAACTAAGAAGAGGATCCCTATCAAGAGATGGGTACTCCACCGAC
>JAKVBF010000048.1 GCA_022447555.1 Mariniblastus sp.
CTTTTCGATCAAGGATGATGACAAGACGCCGCAATTGGCGGAAACAGCGCAGGTGCTGGATGATCTCGGGTTCTCGATCGTCGCCACCGGCGGTACGGCGGATTTCCTTGAGGCGAACGGCCTGACCTGCGAGCGGGTCAAAAAGGTCTATGAGGGACGCCCGAACATCGTCGATGTGATGAAAGATGGCGGCATCCAGTTGGTGATGAACACCACCGAAGGCGCCGCGGCGGTCGATGACTCGCGCGAAATCCGTTCGGTCGCCTTGTACGACAAGATCCCCTACTTCACGACGGCAGCGGGCGCCCATGCGGCGGCGCTGGCGATGAAAGAGCGCGGGGAAGGGGAGATTGTGGTGAAGGCCTTGCAGGGATAGATCAAAAACTTCTGAAAAACTAGGAACTTGGAATTTTTAGCGCGAAATACTATTTTTGTGTAGTGTAGGGAATAACATTGAGGGAGCGGTCGTAGAGGCGAATGTTGCATGTCGTATGATTCACGAGCTGTCGCGAATAAGATTTTGGATATTGCGGATCAAAAATGCATCTCGCTTACGATGATGCAACTTATTAAGCTCGTTTACATTTCGCATGGTTGGTGGTTGTCTCTGTCTGACGGTCAAGCATTGACGTCCGATGAGGTTCAAGCTTGGCAATACGGTCCGGTGTATCCAGCTGTGTACCGATCTTTCCGCCATAATGGCTCGCGAGTTATTCGTGACCGTGCAGTGGCTCCGGTAACTGGTTTGAAAATTGAGTCTGATTTCAGCGATGACATGGTCACCCTGATGGATCAGGTTGTGGACTCTTACGGTCAGCTTCACGCGTTCCAGTTGTCGGATATGACACATCAGCCGGGCACACCGTGGGAAACAGCGTCAGCGACCGGCGGAAACTACGCGAGAATTTGGGATTCATCTATCAAAGAACACTTCGATGAGCTCAGACAAACAAGCACCGCCGCATAAGTCCAAACATTCTCAAGACCTTGAGGAAGTCCTTGGAGCAATCAAAAGGGACGCGAAAAGCGTTCCTTTAAGCGATGATCTTGATGCATTGAAGGAACGCCTAGACAGGGTTGAATATCTTGTTGAGGAAGTGGGTCGAGCTCGGCAACTCCAAATTGCCCTGCAAGACTACATTAACGATTTGACAGTCGAAACCGAAGAGATTCGGAAGTATCGGTTTTGGATTACTGCATTTGCTTGGCTTGCTGCCGTTGGAATGCTTGCCTTAGATTTCTTCATGATCGTAAGTGAGCCAGAGTGGTTTCGTAATTTGGACGGGAAGCTGCAGGTTCCTTTGATGATCTCTTTTGTGACTGGCTCCGTTGTGCTGTGGGTCATCTTGATAAAAGGGGTTTACCGCAGCAGGAACGAACGTCATTCGGGAGAGGTAATTCCGGAACCCGTCAGACTTGCACTGGAAACTTACAACTCCAGTCAAGGCTAACCCCTCCACATCCCCCGACCCCTCTGCTAAACCACGCCCAACCTCCAACCTCCCGGAAGGCGTGATATGACGACCCCCAAGCCCGTAGTTCTGACGATCCTTGACGGATGGGGCCTTGGCCCGACGCGTGACGCCAACGCCCCCGCGCTGGCCAAGACGCCCACGATGGATCACCTGACCGCCACCTGCCCGCATGCGACGCTGGTCACCTATGGCCCGGACGCAGGCCTCCCGACCGGGCAGATGGGCAACTCGGAAGTCGGTCACACCAACATCGGCGCGGGCCGGGTGGTGGCGATGGATCTGGGGCAGATCGATCTGGCCATCGAAGATGGAAGCTTTTTTGACAACGACGCGCTCAAGGACTTTGCGGCAAATGTTGCCGCGGCAAACGGCACGGCGCATGTGATCGGACTGACCTCGCCCGGTGGGGTGCATGCGCATCAGGATCACATCATCGCTGCGGCCAAGGCCTTGACGGCGGCTGGGTTGCCGGTTGCGGTACATGTGATCACCGATGGCCGCGATGTGGCGCCGGACTCGGCCCGCGCGCAGGTGGCGCGTTTCGCGGCGGATTTGCCACCGGGGGCAGTGATTGCCTCTGTCAGTGGGCGCTATTTCGCTATGGAC
>JAKVBF010000049.1 GCA_022447555.1 Mariniblastus sp.
CTAGCAGCGACTTGCCTTGCTCACTCAACTCGGCGGTCGGAGTGCGACCGAATTCCCCGCAGAAAAAGACGATCGTCTCATCCAGCAGGCCACGCTGATCCAAATCGGCAATCAGTGCCCCAATCCCACGATCACATTCGTTGGCGCGGAAGCGATGTTCCTTTTCCAATTTACTGTGGTTGTCCCAGGGCTGGTTCTTCCCGTGCCAACATTGGACGAATCGCACACCACGCTCCACCAGTCGCCGAGCAATGAGTAATTGGCGTCCTTGTGCCGAATCTCCATACGCCTCACGGATGTAGGCAGGTTCCTTGCCGATGTCAAACGCATCGCTGGCCGAGGCCTGCATCCGGTAGGCTAATTCATACGATTTAATGCGAGCGTCCATCGCATCGTCCGCACCGGTTCGGTGACGATGCTGTAAATTGAGTTGCTGCAGTAGATCGAGTTGACGTCGTTGCTGTGCAGTGCCAATCTTGCGATTGCGGACATCGGCAATCAAACGCTCTACATCGGTATTATCGGTATCAACCAGCGTTCCCTGATACACCGAAGGTAAAAATGCACTCCGCCAGTTATTCGGCCCCGCGATTGGCAACCCGCCCGGGCACAGCACCACAAACCCGGGAAGGCTTTGATTCTCAGTTCCCAAGCCATAGGTGATCCATGATCCCATCGCCGGTGTGGTCTGAGTCAACGTCCCACTATTCATCATCATCAACGAAGGGGTGTGAGTCACCGAATCGGTGTGCATTGAGCGGATCACACACATCTTGTCGATCACCTTCCCGATGTGAGGAAAAAGATCGCTGACCTCAATCCCGCTTTCGCCGTAAGGCTTGAACTTGAAGGGCGAAGCAAAGGCACCCCCGGTCATGTTTTCTGTCTCGGGACTTCTGCTCGGAAGGGTCTTGCCATGATACTTGGCAAGCAACGGCTTAGGATCAAACGAATCCATCTGAGATAAGCCGCCATTGAAAAAAATATGAATGACGTGTTTCGCCTTGGGCGGATGATGCGGCAACTCCGCCAGACCAGAACCCCGCTCCGAGGCAGCATCCGCCTCAAGCAGGCTACCGAAACCAAGCATCCCTAGACCCAATCCTGCTTGGTTCAGCCAACGACGACGATCATAAAAAAAATTATCCATGTGATTGGCTCTGGGTCACGGATCAGTCGACAAACATGAATTCGTTGGAGATCAGTAGGGCATGCGCGTATTGCTCCCATGGCGTTTGGGGCCCCGTCCAGCGAGCGATCGATGAGGTAAACGCGGGTTCACTCGGCCACGCATTAAGACCATCCAGACCACCGTTCTCCTTGACCGCCACTTTCCAGACTTCGATCGGCCAGTGATAGTTATCGAAACGATTGTCATTTTTTGCCGCTACCACAAAATCGATTTGCTCGCCCTGTTGCACTTCGATCTTCTCAATTCGAATTCGCTCCTCTTTGTCACGGGCCGCATATTCTCCCAGTTCACCTTGGCGTGAGGAAATAATGTGAATGGATATGCCGTCCCCACGCTCACTATTGAGACGCAAATTCACTCGACCTTTAAAAAGGTAAAGTCCATCTTCGGGTGCCGTGAATCGGCGAACCACCGCACGCTCGTTTCCGGGCCGACCTCCGGTGGCATCCAAAAAAGGCTGAGACTGGGACCGCTTTTTCTCGCGCCAGCGGTGGCCGTCAAAATAGGGAAACGGTGTAAACGAAACTTCACCTGAATCGGGGTCAATTTTTCCAGTGCCATATTGCCATACCGTCTGTTTTTCATTCGGCTGCAGACTCACCGGTTGATCCAGCAGCGGGGCATTCAAAAATTGGCTGGCCAATGACTTCTCAACGTCACTTGGTGGTCGACCATAAATCCAGTCATAGAGCGTTGCCACGCGCCTTTGCTGAAAGGCGGTTG
>JAKVBF010000005.1:0-53427 GCA_022447555.1 Mariniblastus sp.
GGTTGAAACCGACGTTCTAAGGCCGGGTCTTTTTCGATGTATTTTCGATACTCGTCCAGGGTGGTGGCGCCGATGCAATGAAGTTCGCCCCGAGCCAAGGCTGGTTTGAGAAGGTTTGCGGCATCACTGCCCCCCTCTGCGGCCCCCGCTCCCACAACGGTGTGCAGTTCATCGATGAAAAGGATGATTTGGCCAGCCGCAGTAGTTACCTCTTTGAGGACTGCTTTCAGTCGCTCTTCGAATTCTCCGCGAAATTTCGCCCCCGCAATCAAAGCGCCCATGTCTAGGGCGACAACCCTTTTGTTACGCAAAGATTGGGGTACGTCATTGTGCACGATACGCAACGCTAATCCCTCAGCGATCGCTGTTTTGCCGACGCCGGGTTGCCCAATCAGAACAGGGTTGTTTTTGGTGCGACGGGATAATACCTGGATGACCCGGCGTATCTCATCGTCTCGCCCAATGACGGGATCCAGTTTTCCGAGCTTGGCTTTTTCGACCAGATCGATCGCGTATTTCTCCAGCGACTGGTATTTTCCTTCGGGTTCTGGATCCGTCACTTTTGTATTTCCTCGTACTTTTACCAAGGTGTTCAGGATTGCCTGTTCGTCGACCGCATTCAGATCCAACAATCGTTTGGCCGGGGAATTCGTTTTCGCTAGACCAAGCAAGAGATGTTCCGTCGAAATGTACTCATCCTGCATCTGCTGTGCTGTTTGGTAAGCCTCGTCGAGTGTCTGTTGGAGTTCGCGATTGATATTGGGTGCGTTACCTCCCGAGGAACTCGGGAGCCGTTCCAGCTCAGTATTCACCATCGTGTTTAGCTGGTTGAAGGGTGCGTTCATGGTGTCAAGAATGGGACGGACGATCCCATCCGATTCTGCAAGTAGCGAATGCAGCAAATGCAACGGGGCAATTTCTGGGTTCCCCGCTGATGTAGCAGTCGACTGGGCTCCTGCCAAAGCGGCCTGAGATTTTGTTGTCAGTTTGTCAAATGGAAAAGACATTCAATGCTCCTTATGCTACCGGGTGTTTTCCCAAAGTGATGAATTCATAATTGACTAAGCGGAACGCACGCGGCTGACGGTGTATCACTAATTTATCAGTGCTGCAAAAAATGTGCCGATTTCGCCGGTTCGTAATCGATTCTGGCGAGTCGGTATGGGCGGTTGTCGCCGGTCCGCTTGCTTCTCGTCCGGGTGCCGGATCGAATCCCCGCCACGATCCAGTTTGGGACCGCAGAGGGCTTGGCCAATCGGTTCGATCTTGTGGGAGCGATCGGGTAAGTGCCAGAAAAAAACCCGGGGTGTTTGCACACCACCGGGCCGTTTCGTCTCGTTTGCGACTGACGGTCCCGCAGACCGTCGAGTCTGCTGAAATCAGTCATTTTTGACTTCGAATTCGGCATCAATCGCATCGTCTTCGGCGTTTTCTGGCGAAGACGTTTCCGGTTGGTCGCTTGCGGCATCTCCGCCTTCGGCTTCTGCGTTTTCATACATCGCTTTGCTAAATGCATGGGACGCCTGTTCGAGTTCCGCGACTGCCGACTTAATGGAGTCGACATCTTCCGTTTTGGCCGCTTCCCGGACCTTCGCAATCGCATCTTCCAGTGGCTTTTTATCGCCTTCCTGCAATTTATCGGCGTGCTCCTTCATCGTTTTTTCCAATTGGTAGCACATGTTGTCCGCTTCGTTACGGGAGTTTGCCAGCTCGAATTTTTTGCGGTCCTCTTCGGCATTCGATTCGGCATCGTTCTGCATTTTCGAAATTTCATCTTCCGATAAACCCGAAGACTCTTTGATCTCTACATTGGCCTCTTTGCCACTGCCCATATCTTTGGCGGAGACGTTGAGAATCCCGTTTTGATCAATGTCAAATTTCACTTCGATTTGAGGAACTCCTCTAGGAGCTGCCGGCAAATCGGTGAGGTCAAATTTGCCCAGTAAACGATTATCATTCGCCATCTTGCGTTCCCCTTGGAACACTTGAATCGTGACAGCCGTTTGATTGTCGGCGGCCGTACTGAAAATCTGCTTCTTTTCTGTCGGGATCGTGGTGTTTCTCTCAACCAGTGCGGTGAGAACTCCACCCTCGGTTTCAATACCCAGGGTCAGAGGTGTCACATCTAACAGGAGGACGTCTTTACGATCTCCCGCTAGAACCGCACCTTGAATGGCTGCTCCAATGGCGACGACCTCATCCGGGTTGACTCCTTGGTGGGGTTCTTTGCCGAAAATCTTTTTGACCATCTCTTGGACTTTGGGAACACGCGTGGAACCACCGACGAGGACGACTTCATCAATATCGCCCGGGGATAGTTTCGCATCCTTCATTGCCTGCTCGACCGGCTTGCGGCAACGCTCAATCAAAGGATCAATGAGTTCCTCAAATTTTGCGCGGGTGATAGTCATTTGTAGGTGTTTCGGCCCGCTAGCGTCTGCCGTGATGAACGGAAGGTTGACGTCGGTTTGCGGAACGCTACTTAGCTCTTTTTTTGCTTTTTCACAAGCTTCTTGCAGGCGCTGTAGGGCCATCGTGTCATCACGAAGGTCAACGCCATTTGATTTTTTGAACTCGTCAGCAACGTAGTTGATTAGAACGTCGTCGAAATCATCGCCACCCAGATGGGTGTCACCACTGGTACTGATCACTTCAAAGACTTTCATTCCGTCATCGTCATTTAGTTCCAGCGCAGAAACGTCAAACGTCCCGCCGCCAAGGTCAAATACGACGATTTTCTGCTCGACCTTGGATTTATCCAAGCCGTATGCCATTGCCGCCGCTGTGGGCTCGTTGATAATTCGTGCGACTTCCAGACCGGCAATCTGACCCGCGTCCTTGGTAGCCTGACGCTGGGCATCATTGAAGTAAGCAGGTACGGTGATGACCGCCTTACTTACCTTGTGTCCGAGGTAAGACTCGGCCGCTTCTTTAAGTTTCCGTAAAGTCTTAGCAGAGATTTCTTGAGGGGTGAACTCTTCGTCACCCACCCCAATTTGGACGTACTCCCCTGAACCACCCATCACATTGTAGGGGACCATCTTTTCTTCCGATTCGACTTCATTGTGACGGCGTCCCATGAAGCGTTTGACCGAATAGACGGTTCTTTCCGGGTTAGTGACTCGCTGGTTGCGAGCAGGTGCGCCAACCAAGGTCTCCCCTTTGTCGGTAAACGCAATCACGCTGGGAGTCGTACGATCTCCCTCTTGGTTGGCAATGACCGTTGGCTCATTGCCATCCATTACCGCAACGCACGAGTTGGTGGTACCGAGGTCGATACCAATGATTTTTTCGCCTTGAGCCATGTTGCTCTCCTATCTTTGCTTTGCAATTTCTATCTGTATTTTGATTTTGATTATTTTAGGTGGCAATTTTGCCTAACTGTTTGGCAGCAGGCAATCATTCCAGTTCCTAACGAAGCAAAGACTGTGCCAGAACGTAGGGATGGCAGGAAAAGTAGAAAACCCACGTTTTTCGGGGGTCAAAGCGAAAGAGGCAATCGCTCGTCCTGTTGCTGGACTACGGACTGACATTCTGTCATTAAGATGGCTGGAGGCAATTGCTCGCTAAATGGATGGCCAGAGACTAGTATGCTTCCGCAATCCAACGATTTATCGGCCAGTGGGCTACTTCCTACCCTCTTCCTGACGTCGCTTGAGCCCGGCTCGATCGAGTAAAGATTGGGCGAAGAAGTTATCCATTTGTTCGTCCTGAGGAGGGCTTCCGTAAGCTCCCAATTCGATTGGCTCATATTGAACCTCAAATTGATGCTTGGCGACCTCCAGGACAACGCCGGGATCGAGCCGCCGTCGCAAACCAACCAAGATTTTCCGGCCGTCGACCTTTATACCGTTGCGGGACCGTAAATCACGGATAAACCAGTAGCCTTCCTCGATTTCCATCAGAGCGTGATGACCTGAGACATTGGCAAAATTAAGCACAATATCACAGCCTTCGCGCCGTCCGATCCGGAGGCGTTTCTTTAAAAGCGGAATTGGATCTCCGCCACCAATTGGTACAAGTTCGCCGTACATGAGTAGAGGGTATCGAAATAACGGTTATAAATAATGAAGCGACAAATGCTATGTTAGTTGCATTCGCGAAAAGATACCATAATCCCTTCATTTCACTCTATTCGGTGTCCACATTGTCGTCAACTAAAGAAACTACCGGTTCTGGCCCCAGTTTTGATTGGCGTGGTCAGGATTTACGGTATTACTCATACAACTTCTACCTTAAACAGCTTTATGGCCATCGAGTCCAACGTGTGAGCCTGGACGCTGGTTTCACCTGCCCCAACGTAGATGGGACGGTAGCTCTGGGTGGCTGCGTATTCTGTGATAACCGTAGTTTTAGCCCCAGCCGTCGAGTCCCGAAACAGGATATTACAGATCAAATCGATGACGGGATCCGTCGCCTTAAGACGCGTTATAAATGCAACCATTTTATGGCCTATTTCCAACCGGCCACCAATACTTACGCACCGGTCGAAAAACTGCGTCCGCTTTACGAGCAGGCCATTTCGCATCCCGATGTGGTCGCTTTGGCGATAGGAACACGCCCCGATTGTGTTCCGGATGATGTGTTGGACCTATTGGAGGAGTTCGCTGGCAAAACGCATCTGACCGTCGAGTACGGAATGCAAACCATGCATGACCGCTCGTTGGACTGGATGAACCGGGGCCACCATCACGATGCGTTTTTGGATGCCATGGAACGGAGTGCAGGACGGGGGTTTGAAATTTGTGCCCACATCATGTTGGGTTTGCCGGGTGAGTCACCCACTGATATGTTGGAAACGGCCCGTGAAACGGCGCGGGTTGGAGTTGATGCTGTCAAAATTCACAATTTGTATGTTGTTGAAAATACGCCTCTTGCCGACCAAGTTCGCAACGGCGAAGTTGAATTAATGGGGCGCGATGATTACGTCACAACGTTAATAGACTTCCTGGAACTTTTGCCACCATCGGTGGTGGTTGAGCGAATCAGTGGCGAGGCCCCAGGAGATTATTTCGTGGGCCCGGATTGGTGTCTCGACAAGCCGGGGATCTTGTCCGCTGTCAAAAATGAATTTGAGCGCAGAAATACATGGCAAGGAGCTCGGTACAACGGCTGAGCGGCGGGGCTGATAGCAGCCGCCCCATTTTTCTTCAAACCGCGTGATTTTACCTGGCCGCTACCTCACACCTAACTCATGCGTTCGGTCACTTGAAACATCACGAAACCAAGTATTTTTCGACAATCGAGAATACTTGATTGCTGAGTCGGGGTGGGTTGGCCCTATCAAGAGGACTGGAAGCAACCCTGGAAATGTGAAAGGACGAATTGCGTTATGCAAAATCACGCCTCATGCTGGCGGCATCTTCTAAAGTTTTTGGTCGTCAACGTCCGAATTTAAACTAAGTCGATTTTACGCCTTATCCGGCTTTCGCCGGGGGACGCACAGTCGAATTCAAGAGTCTGTAGAATGCCCAGACCCTTTGACCGTTACATATTGTTGCGATAAATTTGTAGCAGTAACTCAAACGATGGCGCTGTGGCCGAGTGGCTTAGGCACAGGTTTGCAAAACCTGGTACGCGGGTTCGATTCCCGCCGGCGCCTCTTTTTGCTGAACCCTTCTGGGTTATTTCGGCCTACCGGTATCACCGCTTTCTTCATGATGATTAACCCACGTTTCTTATGATCAACTGTGGGGATAACCTGCGGATTCTATGATCTTCGCGGGTAAACAATTTGTACATTTCGTCGCTTGTGAAGGCGCTCTCACTTGCCGGTGATGATCAACTCTTTGTCGGTCAGTTGATAGGTTAATGGAGTGCCCTCCAAAACCTTCTGGATGATATCTTCCTCTGTAACATCCGTCATTTTAATCGTAACTTGCTGCTCCAGCGTTGGGCGATGGCTTGCGGTAAATGTAAATCGGGTCCCGAGTTGCTGTGCCATGGTGGCCAAGATATTGCCACGGGATGCGGTTACCGAAAAGTCTTTTTTTGATTCCGTTCCGATGATCGGATTTTGCATTTCGACGACGTTTGCCGTGAGCGCCGTGACTTCCGCTATGGGCCCCTCAACAATTAATCCTCCGGAATAAGCTTTGATCGAAAGATTTTTAAATTTACGGGCCATCGCTTTCGCCACGGGTTTAGGACGATCGGCAATCGGTATTTGTATCCGGGCCCTTGCAAAGGCTGGCGTTTCCTTAACGGTCAATACGGTTCCATCGGTAGAAATCTCCGGAGATAGTCCGAAACCTGAGAGTAATAAGGTGCATTGTTGGAGTAAATCCAATGGGGGTAAGCGATAGCTTGGCCATACATCGAGGGGGAGTAGGTCCAACCCAATCACTGAGATCTCATGCTGTTTCGCCAATTGTTCCAAAAGCAAGCGAGGCTGGCTGTACTCGGGAATTGCAAAATTCGTGGGTCGTAGCCAAGGAACCTTTAGCTGCTTTCGACTTTTTCGAAGTTTTTCCAGGTTCTGTTCGAAGGTGAGTCGTATACGAAGGGCTTGACCTGGGGGGGCAACATAGTAGAGGTTGTCGATTTGGCAGATTTCGAGCTCGAGTGACTCAGCGAGTGTCCATAGTAATTGTTCCCAAGTTTTTTGCCGGATGTCAAAGTTAAGTGGCGTGTTGGGATCAACCCGACGGTCGACGAAAATCGGGATACCTTGGCGGTAAGCAAGTCGGAGCAATCGATCGCGCAAGGGAACCTCCGACCATCTTACCGAGATGGCAAGTTCTTTGGCTCTGGCCAGTGATTTCCCTGACAACCAATCGACCTCTGCCGGCTCCTCAGCGGCCCATGCGAACAAAAAAACGGCGGTGGTCATCAGCGTGATTATCAACTCTTCGCCCAATCGTTATATTCGTTAAGGTTTGGTCTGTACGGTCGCCGTTGCCGACAAAACTTGGTAAATCGGGTAATAAAGGTTCGGCTATTCGTTGTCCCTCGTCGGCCACCAAATTATCATGATCTTTTGACACTCACGAATCTTATCTTTCAAACATTTTGCGAGCAGGTAATTAATTATATGTCGGAATCAAAAGTCCGATATTCGAAGCTGGATAGATATTACCAGCAATTCCTGACCGACGAAGACTCGGCACGCTTCATTCAGCAAGTTTCCCAAGTTTATATGATGGAAACACTCGAGTTTTTAGCTCGGAATGGAGGCCGTTCGACCCGTCGCGGGGCAATTCTCGCAATCGGGTTCTTGGGTGATTTTGAGCAGAACGAAACCGTCGGGATGGCTCTAGCTGATTCGGATCGAGCGGTCCGAATGTTGGCCGACCACAATGTCCGCCAGATCTGGATACGGCAAGGGACAAGTGGTCAACGTAGATTGATTGCCCGGTTGGAGTGGCTCAACTCGGTTGCAGAATACAGTCGTGTGATCGATATCACTACAAAACTACTTTGCAAAAATAGCCATTTGGCGGAAGCATGGAACCAGAGAGCCATCGCACGGTGTAATCAGGGTGAGTATCACCTAGCCATCGAGGACTGTCGCGAGACGCTCAATTATAATCGGTTTCATTTTTCGGCTGCGATGGGCATGGGGCATTGCTGCCTTCAGCTAGATGACGCGTCGGCGGCCTTGGATTGCTTTCGTTTGGCATTGACCATCAATCCAGATCTAGAAAACCTGCGCGGGCAAATACGCCATCTGGAACAAATATTAGACGGTCGCTAAAGAGACGCCCAACAACGGATTTGAACCGCCTCAGCAGATCTCCTCAGAAGGGCCTCGTTTTCACGGGCTCCGACATAGTTTAGAGTGCAGCGAATGCCCCCTCTCCATTTTTTGTAATCGACGAGAATAGGTGGAGATAATGGGAGGATTTTCAGTGACAGGAGAGGTGTAGTGAGACATTTGAGGTTCTTTCTGGTTTATGTGTTTTTGGGAGGCTTTGCTGTGGGAATGATCAGCGGGCAGGAAGAGGGATCGATCGTCACGGATTTACCTGTTTTGGGAGACCGTCTCACTGATGCCCAAGTCGTCGCGTTTGCGACACTAGCTCTGGATGGAATTCCTACCGAATACCCGAACAAACCTTCCAACGTGATGGTGGGGATTGAATCAGTTCGTACGCCGAAGGAAATGCACCCGTCTTTTTACGGTTGCTTCGATTGGCATAGTAGCGTTCATGGACATTGGATGCTGGTTCGCCTGCTTAAGGAATATCCTGATTGCAGTATCAAAGAGCAGATCATCGAGCAGTTGGCGATCAGTTTTGCCGCCAAGAATATCGCCGGTGAAGTCCGCTATTTTTCTGAAAAACAGAACAAGAGTTTCGAACGCATGTACGGTTGGGCTTGGTTTTTAAGGCTTGTCCTTGAACTGGAGCAGTGGGATGACCCGCAGGCGCAGCAGTGGCGAGACAACCTTCGGCCACTCGAAGAGATCATTGTTCAGAGAACGATCGATTACCTTCCTCTTTTAACCTTCCCGATTCGAACAGGGGTCCATCCCGACAGCGGCTTTGCTCTCGGTCAAGCGCTCGATTACGCTCGAGGGATTGGTAATCTTGATTTGGAAAAATTGATCGTGCAACGCTCGAAAGACTATTATTTGGACGACACAGAATATCCAGCGAAATATGAACCCTCTGGTCAAGACTTTTTTTCATCAGGTTTGAATGAAGCGGACCTAATGCGACGTGTTTTGCCGAAGCAGGCGTTTCAGGAATGGTTTGATCGGTTTCTACCGGGTTTGAAAATAGGTGAGGGAGGGAATTTGGTGGTTCCGGTTGAAGTCAGCGACGTGACGGATGGCAAAATAGTACATTTGGCAGGCTTGGATCTATCAAGAGCCTGGTGCATGCAGGGGATTGCTTCTGCCTTAAAGCCCGCCGATCCTCGACGTAAGTTGCTGATTCAATCGGCCAATGAGCACGCCAACATGGGTTTTCAATATGTATTTAGCGGGAGTTACGAAGGAGAGCATTGGCTGGCAACCTTCGCAATTTATCTGATCACCCGAGTCGGTACAGAATAGTTGGGAAAACTCCATCCTAACCCGTTTTGCCGTATTTGTCCCCATTTTAGATGCGTATAATTTGCGCTCAACGAGACGATATTTCTGCTGATTAGTTGTTAGTGATATTAATAGCTCAATACGGCCCTAAACCAGTGTTCTGACAAGGAAATTTTTCAATGCAAATAATCCGTTTTTTTGCGGTCGCCTTCATCTGCTTGCCCACAATGACTTTGTTTGGGCAGGAGACTGCTACCGGCTCTGCACAACCGACGGCCGAACTGCCCGCGACTCAGGCTCCGACAGATGAGCGTAGTACGATGCAAAAAGCTAACTTTTTTCTCGGCTACAATTTTGTAAAGAATCTTCAACAAAATGGGCTGGATCTTGATACGCAAGCACTGATGCAAGGTGTCATGGCGGCAGCCAAGAATGAACCTATGGGAATGGAGCCGGAAGAAATTAATTCCGTCATGGAGGCCGTTCAAGAAATGGCTCGTAAAAAACAGATGGCACAACAGGCGGCGTTGACGGAAGCCAACAATGCGGAAGGCAAGGCGTTCATCGCAAAATTCATGGCTGAGCCAGGAGTTAAAGAACTAGAAGACGGAATCTATTACAAATCGATGAAGGCGGGTGACGGAGCGAAGCCGGCTCCAACCGATCAGGTGAAAATTAACTACAAGGGTACTTTTCCAGATGGTTCCGTTTTCGATGAATCTAAGGGAGAGCCATTGGTTTTGGGGGTCAACCAATTTGTCGGGGGATTCTCACGAGCGCTACAAGGAATGAAGGTGGGTGATCAATGGCAGGTGGTCCTTAGGGGTGACAAAGCTTACGGAATGCAACCACCTCCCGGTCTGCCTCCCAACAAGACGTTGATGTTTCAAATCGATCTGTTGGAGATTGTTAAATAGAACGCCACCATCACCATGGGATTCAGCCGGTGTTTTGCCGGCTTTTTTATTTCAAATCAATGGAAAAGAAGTATTCCTGATAGGGAGTAAGTCCATCATCCATTTGGCGAATTTGGTCGGATTGCTGAAAACCTAGCTTGCTGAAAAATTGATGAGCTCGGGTAAAGCGACTGTCGGACCAAAACTGAACTTGTTGGAAGTGGTTCTGGCGGGCCCATGCAAAGGTAAGTTCCATCAGGTCGGCTCCTCGCTGAGTCCCTCTCAGGCGGGGGCTAAGATAGAGTCGTCGAAAGGTGCACACCTGCTGCCCAAGCGACGCCTTCCGTTCCGTATCAGTGAGTGGTTTGGCTGCATGCGTCCCGACGATTTGGCGGTCAGCATCTTCCATTACCCAAAACGCTCCACCCTGATCAAAATAAGCCGTTTTGATGTCGAGCAGATCTTGATCCGCACCCGTTAAACAGACTTGATCACCATATTCGCGGTAGACGCTGTCGATAAGCTCAATGATGGCGGCCTGATCCTGCTCGGTGGCGAATCGCGTTGTGACAGGTTCAAGCATATAATTTTGCCAAAGAAAGTGCTGGGCCGGCCTCGGGTCTTGTGATAAAGAATCTATTGAAACGTCTTTGAGACCGTTTTGAAAGCGGGCTCCCTTTTCTGGGGTTTAACAGAGAAAACATAGGTTGAAATGAGAATTGCATTGACCGGTGCGACCGGCTTTATTGGACGGTATATCGCACATGAATTAGTGGAACAAGGTCATCAATTGACCTGTTGGCATCGACCCAACTCTGATTTAACCGGTTTCCAAAAGATTCAGGAATCAATCCGGTGGCTTAACGGAGGCCTCGGGCAGGCCCGGTCTGCCGATGAACTGGTGGCCGGCTGCGATGCCGTTGTCCATTCTGCGTTTTGGCGACCCGGAAACGGTTTCCGAGGAGCCGAAGGGGATGTCGTCGAGTTCGCCAGAGTGAACGTCCTAGGAACTTTGGAGCTAATCGAAGCAGCTCGCCGCGTCGACGTACAAGGTTTCGTCTATTTGTCGACTTGTGCCGTTCACGAAACGATACTAACAGACCGAGCGCTGGATGAGGCCCATCCCTTATGGCCAATGACCCATTATGGCGCCCACAAGGCAGCGATTGAGAAATTTGTTCATAGTTACGGCCTTGGCCTAGATTTTCCGATTTGCGCCCTGAGGCCGACGGGAGTTTATGGAATCAACCGTCCTCTTGAAAAAACAAAATGGTTTCGGTTGGTCCAAGATATTGTGCGAGGCGAAGAGGTACATGTAGAGGGAGGCGGCAAGGAAGTTCATGCGGCGGATGTGGCCCAAGCGGTATCTCTTTTGCTTTCGTCTACAGATGTCAGCGGTCAGGTCTATGCCTGTTACGAACGTTATATTTCGAAGCGTGAGGTTGCCGACTTGGCGATCGAGTTGGCCGGTTCGTCCAGCCGGGTTACAGGTGAGCTTAAGGAGCCAGCCAATCAAATCCAGACCGGGAAAATCCGAAAGCTCGGAATGGAGTTCGATCCGTCCCGTTTGAGATCGACGCTGATGGAGTTGGTGGAGCGAGTGCGTAAAACGGCATGATCGAATACGCTTCTTTGAGTGTTATGTCTGAGACCTTCGACGGCGCATAAAAAAAGCTCTCCCGATGAGCTGGGAGAGCCGAGTGTGATTTTGAAGAAGTTTAGACGCTAAACGAGCTACCGCAGCCGCAGGTTCGTTTCGCATTGGGATTGTGGAACTGGAATCCTCTTTGTTCGAGGCCCTCAAAGTAGTCCACCGTCGTTCCTTCTAAAAACAACGAGCTCTTCTTGTCCACGACGACGTCCACACCGTGTTGTTGGGATTTGTTGTCATTCGTTTCGTTGAAATCCGAAGCTATGTTCAAGCTGTAATTGAAACCGCTGCAACCCCCGCCGGAAACGCCGACACGAAGAACGGCGTTTTCGTCATAATCACCTTCTTCCAAAAATCGTTGGACTTCCTTGGCGGCTTTTTCCGTAAGCGTAACACTCATTATCTAATTCGCTCCAATGCAGAGTTGCAGTTTCGTAACTTTCCCTTGGTATCGTCATTTTTCGTAACACGAGATTAAATGTCTATAGCGATTGAGGGTTACCGGGGCAAAACCTTTGGATTTTGACCCGTTTTACCTCTAATTTTTCCCTCTGACGGGCCGATTGGACACTGAGTTGCCTTTTAAATGGACGGTGGGGATGTTTGTTACGCCCCTTTTTACGCCCCACCCGAGTCAACGAGTGGCAAGCAAAACGTCTTTAATGTTTTCAGGAATCTATTAGCCGAAGAGAGATTTTAAGCAGATTTGAGACCACGTTTCATAATGATCGATGTCGGCCATGATTTCCGACAGCGGTTTAAAACCGGCTTCGGCAATTTCGGTTTCCTTGGCGGTTACCTCGGGTTGCTTACAGGTAATTAAATGGACGATACCCAGATGCACGCGTCCAACGTCGTTTTCATCATCATTCAGCAAACCCGCACACGCTTCAGAATATTCACAGTTAATCGCTACCTCTTCTTCTAATTCGCGCCGCATGCCCTCACGATAGGGTGACGACTCTCCCGCGTCGAGAGACGAAATATGCCCGCCAATGCCGATGCTGCGTTTGCTGTGTAACCGAGATTCGCCCTGCCCTTTACCACGCGTGTATTGGAACAGATGCGGCACCCCTTCCGCGTCAACGTATTGAAAAATGCAATAAGGAATGAGTTGTTTGTAGGACGGGTCCAACTCCATTTCATCACGGGGTAAGTATTGGGTTTGGTTGGGATCCAGTAGCTTTTCCAGATATCCTTCGGTTTCTGAGCAGAAGCCTTGGAAATAACCACATGCGTGGAAGAGTTCCGTGGGAACCACCATCACCTGTTCTACTTGCCCCGTTGACATTTTTATCTCCTCTCGTGATTGCGGACGCGTTGGCGAAGGTCCCATTATAGAAATACTTTCTGACATCGGGAGCGTAGTAACAGGCAAAGACCAAATTTTCATGCAACCCTTGTCAAATTACTGCGATTTCAGTGCTCATCGGCTTACCAGGGATATGGGTCTTTTTGGGAATGATGATAGGCGTCGGCAACCGTCGAAAAATGGATATCCACGATGTCTTCGACATTCGGGGCGTATCCCCCAGCCATGCAGATCGCCAAGGGTATCTTTCGACTCAGGCAGTTTGAAATGACATGCTGATCCCTTCGTTTAAGTCCCTGTTTGGATAGGCTTAATAGGCCGAGGCGATCACCTTGGAATGGATCGGCGCCGGCCAAGTAAAAAACGATGTCGGGATCAACTTCTTGCAATAGGTTCGGTAGGAAGTTTGTCAATGAAGCTAGGTAGGCGTCATCAGCGGTGCCAGCGGGTAAGGCGATATCCAAATCGCCGTTGGTTTTTTGGAATGGGTAATTCTTTTCGCAGTGAATCGACATAGCAAAAATACTGTCGTCTTCAGCCGCAATGCTCGCGGTCCCATTTCCCTGATGAACATCGCAATCGATCACGGCGGCCGATTGAATCAGCCTCTCTTCCTGAAGTGACTTGATGGCTACACAAACGTCATTGAACACGCAATAGCCTTGTCCATTATCTGCGAAGGCATGGTGCGTTCCGCCCGCTAAATTGCAGGCAATCGAGTCTCTCAGGGCGGATCGACCGGCTGCAATCGTGGCACCCGTTGAGCGTCGTGATCGTTCCACCATCTGTCGCGACCAAGGGAAACCGATTCTTCGCACTTCTAGCGGGCTGAGTTTCCCCTGGGTGATTTTTTCAACGTAATCCCGAGTGTGCACATGAAGCAGTTGGCTATCTGATGCGGCGGGGGGTAGCCTGAGATCGCAGACTATTTCTGGCGAGTTTGCGATTCGCTCCCGAAGCAGCCGGTACTTCAGCATTGGGAATCGGTGGCCGGGCGGTAACGGCAGCTCAAAGGTGTCAGAATAAAAGCAATCCACGTCTGGCCTTCATCGGACGATTGGGATCGAATGGAACAGAATCGCAAGTTAAGCTTCGGCGTGCCCCGACGGCAGCCGGCTGTTGGTTGTGTGAGCGGGTTCACCAACACTGAGTTCAGCGCAGGCATTTTCTGTTTCCCACACCACGACCTTTGTTAGTTGGACATCGTATCCTTCGATTTGGTCAACCAATCCCGGGCCAACTTCTGTTAGCAGGTACTTTGCGATGTTTTCGGCGGTGGGACTGTAGGGCATTTGGTAGATCTTAGACGGTTGTAGTTGGTTTAACGCTGCCAGGAGTTCAATGTCTTCATCCCAAACCAGAACTCCGTGATCCCAGTTTTGATCGATCCATCCTTTAAATAAGCGATTAATAACTGAAAAGTCTACGACGCGACCCACTTCGTCAAATTCTCCACCGGTCACATAAAGTTGGGCTAAATAATTGTGTCCGTGAAGGTAGGCGCATTTCCCCTCGTGACCGACCAGCCGATGACCAGCGCAAAATTTTACTTGCCTCATGATGGTCACATTCATTTTGATCAAAGGCCCCTTTTTTCTGTTGATTTAAGTTTTGGGTTGTCTCGATGACGATCTTTGTCTCGTTGCGTTTTTTTGATCAGGTTTTCCTTCAGCGCAACACTTAAATCGACACCGGTCTGGTTGGCAATGCAGATCAGGACAAATAACACGTCCGCCAGTTCATCCGATAGCGTTTGGTCTTTTTCCAATCCCTTAAAACTCTGGTCGCCATATGTCCGTGACATGATTCGGGACAATTCGCCGACTTCCTCCACCAATTGGGCTAGATTGGTCAGCTCTGAAAAATATCGAACGCCGATGTCTTTGATCCAGCGGTCTATCGTATCCTGTGCTTCGCGAATGGTAATGTCTGCCATCTGGTCTGCCTTGTTTTTTTCTCAAAAAAGTTTCATTAATTGGAATGGATTTTCGAGGATTACAACACCCGTTATGATGGGAAAACTGACGTTGCCCTTGAATCTGAGAAAGGAAGTTTCATTTGAACAAGGAAACCATTGTACTCTGCTTTCCAGTCTCCGATATGGATGTGCGAACAATCCAGGCGGTGGTGGGATCAAGGACTCGGCTAATTATCTCAAGTCAGGAACAATTAGCTCGGGATCTCATGGAGGCGGATGTCTTTTGCGGGCACGCAAAGGTGGCGATCGATTGGGATTCGGTGGTTCAGCGTGGACGACTACATTGGATTCAGTCATCGGCGGCGGGTTTGGATCATTGCTTAACACCGCCGGTGGTCGAGTCAGACATCGTCGTGAGTGGTTGCTCGGGTTTGTTCGCGAATCAGGTGGCAGAACAGGCGATGGCGTTAACACTGGGGCTCGTGCGAAGTATGCCGATCTTCTTCCAGGCGCAAGCGCGACATGAATTTCAGCGCAAGCCGACCGATGATCTGACGGGGGCAACGGTGGGGATTGTTGGATTTGGTGGGAATGGTCAGAAAATCGCTGAATGTTTTTTGCCGATGGTGGAACGGGTTATTGCCACGGATCTTTTTGCCAATCAGGTAGACTTTGAGAATGTTGAAGTGCGGCCGGCCGACGCTTACAAGACCCTTTTTGAACAGTGCAAGGTGGTGATCTCCACGTTGCCGTTGACTCCGACGACGGACAAACTTCTTGACGATGAGTGTTTCGAATTGATGTCCCCAGAATCTTATTTTGTTAATGTGGGCCGAGGGGCGGTGGTCGATCACGAGGCGTTGGTTAAGAGATTGGCCAACGGCATGATCGCGGGGGCCGGGTTGGATGTGGTTGATCCGGAGCCGCTGCCGGCCGAACACCCTCTTTGGTTGCAAACGAACGTCTTGATCACGCCCCACGTGGGCGCTCAGTCTCGGTCGCGAGTACCCGCGACCGTCCGCTTGTTCGTGGAAAATATTCGGCGAATCCGGGCCGGCCGTAAGCCGATTAATTGGGTGGATCGGCAATTAGGTTTTCCCCGGCCTGAATTCCGTTTGACATCTCAACAACGAAGCAATTTACTGGCTTTGTAGGGGCCGTCTGCTGTGGTGAAAAGGGTGTTTTACGGCGGATTTATCAGTGGGCCGGGCCGCTTGGCCGCGGCTGGGTCCACGGTTTTCTCTGCCCGGATCCGTCGGTACGGTGTTGCAGCAATCCGTTTATGCTAGAACTAAACAATGAGCCGCAAGGATTGGCACTCTCTTAATTTTAAATTGGTAATCCATTGGAAGACAAGAAAACCAACACGTTGTTTCGAACGGCCGGTGAGGGCCTCTCTTTAACTGTATCTCATGATGGAGAAATGGTTGAGAACCAGTGCGCCGATCTGATTGGCCGCTATGAACAGATCAATTTAGAAAAGCGGTTAAGCTGGACGACTCATTTAAGATTGCTGCGCCGTTTGGGGTCGGGAGGCCAAGGCGTCGTTTATTTAACAGAACGCAGAGGTTCTGATGGATTTACATTGCCTGTGGCATTGAAAATATTTTCCCCGGACCGATACCGGACTCCCAATAGTTATGACGATGACATGGCTCGTATGGGGCGAGTGGCAGCCAGTGTGGCCAGGATTCAACACGAAAACTTGTTGGTCGTTCAGAACTTCTTGGACCGCGATCGTATTCGGATGATGGTGATGGAGTGGGTTGAAGGTTTTGACCTGCGGAAACTTTTAACGCCGAAAATGTATGGGGTTGTGAAGCGACGTGTCAGCGCAAAACGTTGGCAATACATCAACGAAGTATTGGTGACGGCCGGTCCTGTGCAACCGCGATTCAAAGCGGGCGTTGCGATTGCCATTGTCCGAGATTGCCTAGAGGCCTTGGGAGCGCTACATCGCAAGGGGATTGTGCATGGTGATGTGAAACCCGGTAACATCATGCTGAAACGTAGCGGCCACGCCAAGATGATCGATATTGGATCTGCCTTTGAAATGGCAGATCCACCGGGCACTCAGGCATGCACCCCCGCCTACGCGGCTCCGGAAGTATTGGAAGGTGCTAGTCAGTCTCCTTTGACCGATCTGGCGAGTTTGGGTTATGTCACACTGGAATTGCTTTCGGGACGTCCGCTATTCAGTGAGGCAAAAGAACTGCCGGACTTGATCGTCGCCAAACGTGAAATTTTAGACCGGTTACCCGATCTCATGCCACAAGACGGGTCATGCAACAAACTTTTGATGACGTTTTGCAAGGGATTGGTCAATCCAGATCCTGAGCAGAGATTTCCCAGTGCCGAGGCGGCCGAGCTGCTTGAAGAGGGGGCCGCAGCATTTCATCGGCAATTGGTCAAGAACGATCTTTCCAGTGAATATGAAAATGATATTCGTATGTGGATTGAAGAGTTGTTGGAAATTCAAGATGAGTTATTTATTGATCAAGACGATCAGTAGATGGATGGTCTGGCATCCTTTTGCCCCTTAGTCGTGCTAGAAGCTCAGGGGAGCTCAGGGGAAAATGGTTCGATAACGATCATTCAATCGTAGTTATTGACGCGGTTATCCATAGAACTTGCGTGCCAGCCAGCAGCTTGCCCTTGGCGGTCTATTGAGGCCGCGGTGGTTGGCCTGCAGACCAGATAAAAAACGGTTGCGAGATGGCCGGGAAACTGGTGCCTGGCAGCACGCGTTGGTAAACAGGGCGCCACACGGGGCGAGACGGTCCCTGTTAGGAGTCGAGGCCGGTGGGTGTCCTCAGCCGGTGAAGTGCCCCGCTTCCACTGGCGCCTGGTTCTAGGAGAGGGAGCAATCCAGTCGATGAGGTCATCGATCGTGATGAGCAGGACGTGGTCGCGTTGCGCCGCTTACTGGAACAACAAAGAAACCGATGAGAAAGTACAGGGAATGCAGGCCAGCCGGGTCCCTTGAAACGTAGTGAGCAAGATCTTCATGCCGGTTGACTCACGCCCAGTCTAAACCTGTCATCTGCTTGAGACGTTCTTCAAAATTCCCAAGTAATCCACCCACGATATCCCATTTGTGAGCTCGTCGCAGTTCAATGTCACCATGGTGATTCACCCGGACAATGGAGTTGTCAACGACTCCGGCACTACCCAAATCCTGGGTTTGTAATTCGCTATCGTTGATGATCTCGGCCAAGGTTGCTCCGGTCATCTCAATGAACTGCATTTTTGTTTTGTCTGACATTTCTATTCCATGACTTCTTTATTTCAAACGAACGTTACGCTTCATCATAACATGGACCGGCTATGACGTCATCTCAAAAGGGAGCAGACCCCGCGGAGAGATGCTTTGTTTTTAATGCTAAGGTAATGTTCTGGGGGATTTAGGAATCTTCAATGACGCCCAAGAGGGTCTTTGTTCGTATGGATGCCGAGCCGTTCAATTGATGTAGGTGATCATTGAGCGAGAGACTCGTTTAGTTGCTCGATCTTTTTTTCGCGTCGATCCAATAAATCCGAGATCCAACTGATTCGGTCGGATGCGGGTAGCTCTAATTCACGACAAATCTGATTCAGTCGAATCTTTCCCGAACCAATTGTTTACACCACCACGTCACAATATTTTTTTGAGAAAACGGGTCTGAACGGCGTTTTGTATTAAAAAAGAGATGGGTCGGTACGTCTGAAATTTCTATCTCTCTCAGCGGTGAGACGAGGTGCCAATGAGCGAGAAGAGAAGCTGGTTTCTTGGGGCCTTTTTACCAACTAGGAGGTTTGATCACAGTGGATACAATGCTAAGGTCCAATCCGGAAAAGCGTCTTACGGCCAGTTTGCCCCAGCTGAATCATCAGGTTCGATCACCGGGTAGGCTACATGCGTGTGGATTGTTTTGTTTACATTTGGAACAATATGCGATTCACGTTTTTTCATAGGCCATGGCTCTGCCAATGGATGATAAGATCGAGAAATGATTAGCTGCAACAGTATGATATTCTGAGGATGCCCGGCGTTAAAACCAAGGTGTAGAATCGACTGACTGTTGGCAAGAACTCAAGGGGCGCACATTACGCAATACGCTATTCTGATGATTGCCCTTCCCTCAATTAGGATGCCCGATTGACTCAACCATTAAGCGAAATTCGGATCGTCGAAATCGAGCATGTGAACATGCGTTTGGATTCTTTTCTGGTCCAGCAATTTCCGCAATTCAGTCGGGCGAAATTGCAGCGAGTTGTCGGAAAGGGCCAGGTCACCGTGGATGGTGTGATATCGAAATCGTCTGTGAAGCTTAAGGCGCAACAGCGGGTTGAGATTGTCTTGCCGAGTCCCGATTCCGTGACGGCAATCCCAGAGAATATACCGCTTGATGTGCTGTACGAAGATGAGCACGTGGTTGCCGTGAATAAGCCTTCGGAGATGGTCGTCCATCCGGCCAAAGGTCACTGGTCGGGCACACTTACGGCGGCACTGGCTTTTCGATTTGAACAACTCAGCCAGGTTGCTGGGGAGACACGCCCGGGAATCGTCCACCGCCTAGATCGGGATACGAGTGGGGTTATTTTGGTTGCCAAATCCGACTTTGCACACCACCATTTATCTCGTCAGTTCGAGCAGCGAACGATCGAAAAAGAGTATTGGGCAATTGTTTCGCCGGGGCCTGACCGGGATCGAGACATCATTCAAAAGCCGATCGGGAAACACCCTTATCAGCGTGAAAAGATGGCCATTCGGGATGGCCATTCGTCCAGTCGAGATGCCGAAACGTTCTACGAGGTTCGTCAGCGGTTTGAGGGATTTGCATTGCTTCGCCTGGTACCCAAAACGGGGCGCACCCATCAAATACGGGTGCACTTAGCTCATGTCGGTTGTCCCGTTTTGTGCGATCGCCTTTATAGTGGGCGAGCTCGTGTGACCCGCGGGGACTTTACCGGCGACCGAATGGATCAGGAAGTGATACTTGGTAGGCAGGCGCTCCATGCAAAGCAAATCACCTTTGAGAGTCCGGGGACGGGCGATATTATGAGCTTGAACGCTCCGCTAAAAGAGGACTTGGAGCGAACGCTAAAAACCCTTGCCTCGACACGATGATTAGGATTTGCCTTGCTTTTGACCGTCGGATTTGGCCGGCTCGGTCATGCCCGCTCGCTCAAAGGCATCCTCGAGAAAGTAATTCATGTCCTCAGTGTCTTCCGCATGAAGAATCTCATAAGCCCGAGCCGGGTTGTGAGCATGATACAACTGTTCGCGCAAGTTCACATCACGAGTGATTGCAGTGGCGAAGGCTGCTAATATTTCTAGATGCAAGTTGCGTTCCGACTCGGGTGTCGCCAACATGAGGACGGCGTGAACAGGGCGATCATCGGGCGCGTTTAGATCAAGTCCGTTCCGACAAATTCCTAAGACCCCGGTGATCCGTTGGTCGTCTCCGGGCAAGATCGCGTGAGGGATCATCAATCCTTCGCCAAGACAGGTCGTTTCTTCGGCTTCGCGTTTTAATACTTGCGCAACGTATTCGTCTTGCTTCATAGAGATTTTATTGGTCGCATACAGAAGTGTCGCCATTCGTTGAATGACTTCTTCACGGGTCTCACCTGTCAAATCAGTGACGATGCTTTGTTCCTGCAGGAAGTCGAGCAACCTTGCTCGATCCTTATGGTCTTCACCGGATTGTTGTAATGCAAATCGAGTAGCGCTTGGACCCAACAGCTGATTGATTGCCAAGGCTGCGAGCCCGACCGTGGTAACCATTCCTTCGACGCCGTCAAAGTAGGGGTTTTCTTGAACCAGAAGGATTAGACCAACGGCTACGCCACCGTGGGGTAATAGAGCGATACCCAGGTAATTTCGAATATCCTTTGACATTCCCGCGGCACTCATGGCAAGGAAGGCACTCACCCACTTCCCGCACAAACGTGCGAAGAAAAAGAGGGCGACCAAACCAATAGCCGCGGGGACTTGGGTGAAATCCAGCTTCATGCCCGCGAGAGTAAAAAAGATCGCAAATAACAAGCTACTGATAGAATGGAGATAGGCTTCAGCTGAGCGAACCGTGTCATGTCGTATGTTGGTTACAAAGATTCCCGCAAACGTGCATGCGAGAATCCCGGACACCCCAAGCCCAACGGCCGTCCCCCAGGTGCCCAAAATTACGGCCACCATGATGGGGCCTAGAAAAGCAGGGCCAACCATGGTCCTCGTCAGAAAGAGCGCTAGACAGGCCCATGTCGCGCCCACAGCGCAACTAATCCCAAATTGCAAGCCGACCAACCCAAAGGCATTCGCCCAACCGGTATTTTCTCCGAGGAAACTTGAAATGAATATAAAGATCCCCACCGCCACCATGTCAATTAGGCCGATGGCCGCCAGCAATGTGCGAGTCAAAATACCTTTCGCTCTGGCCTCCTGAATGACCAGCACTGTTGTCCCTGGGGCGCCAGCAATCGCGATCGCTGCTAACAGCATGGCGGGTGTGAAGCCCATTTCTGGATTGATCATGTTCCCGATAAACACCATCGCGACGCCAACGATGGTCGGCGTGATTAGAGTTTCTCCCAGTAACAAGAATCCAACACGCCGGGTCACGTTTCGAAGGCTGGCAAAATAAAGGGTCGCACCCACGGTGAATGCGATAAATCCGAGGACAAAGCTCATGAGTGGAGAAAATCGACTGAGCGATTCGACATCGAGCCCTGGCAGTGATAGCTGTCGCAGGATAATCCCCGTGGCAATCCAGCCAGTGACTTTGGGGAGGCGAAGTTTCGCGAAAAGCTCTCCACCGACGATGCCGATCACCAAGATCAACGCCAGTCCTAACAGCGGATCTTCGAACTGGACGTTAGACATCCAATCGGAAAAATTTTCCTGAACGGTCGATTCTGTGACCGGCTGTGGGTCTAGCTCGGTTTGGTTAACGAATTGCGGCATCGAATCATTCTAAGATTTTGTTTTTATAACAATTCGGGGAAGCTGAATCACCGACAACGTTTCTGTTGTGAGTTAGTCCACAACTCGCACACTCTCAATCATCTTTGTAAAATCAGCGAGTTGCTTTTGGATCGTTTTCTGAGGTCCATAGAGTTTTATAAAGTAGCGTCCATCGTTTGGCGTTTCAATGATCGCTCCAAGCATGCGATAATCTTTGCGTTCCGTTTTAGGACCGAATGGTCCTCCCATTCCTTCCATGTAGTTCCCCGTGATGTCAACCAAATGGACCTTAAGACCATTGACATCTAACTTTTCGTTTTTGGTTTTCGCTTTTGTCGAGGAACCATCTGTCTGCTTGAACTGTCCAATCCAACGATCCACGTTTTGCTGAATCGAACCTCCGGCAGCCATGACAGTCAATCTTCCCTTGTTTTCGTCACCTTCTACGGGGGCGATTTGGAATTCAGCTTCGATGAAGTTGATTTTAGGTTTGATTCTCTTCCAATTAGCAGGTGCCATCATTTTGACGTTGCCATCAGCGACGGAGACCTCGACCTTGGGTTTTTTGTCTGTTTTGGCTGGCGCGTCTTGGCCACTTACCAGGTTGCATTGGCCGCTGAACAAAAGCGTTGCAATTCCAAAGAGAACGAATTTATACATTGAAGTCGGATCCTATTTGATTGATGTAGTTCTCCGCTCCAGGCTCAGTCGTCCATGCCCACTAACAGCGGAAGGCAAGTGGTGCCGACTCTCGCCCTGATAGAACGAAACTATGCTTTTATTGTCACCAAACGGGAAAAGACCGCAATCATACATTCAAAAAAAACGAATCGATTTCCGGTCCAAAAATGAAGGGCGATCTCGTCTTCTAACAGGGAGTTAGCGGCTTTTTTGGCGGAGCCCGTATATCCATTCCCAGGATCGGCTTGAAGAGTGAAGCATGTTAATTCGCCATGACTCTCTTGATAATTTCGTTATCGAAATAATTTATCGACATTCCGGCATCGATGATCAGTCGTTGTGCATTGATTCCCGAGGACCGGGGGCTGAGAAGGAAGCAGGCTGCATTGGCGGCTTCTTGGGTGGTGACGGCCGAGCCGCGTGGAATGACTTGTTCAGCGAACAAATAGGACTCAACATAGCCTGGGATGCCGGCGGATGCAGAAGTTTTCAACAGGCCCGGCGCGACAGCATTGAACCGGACCTTTGAAAACTGGCTAAAGCTTTTTGTAAGAAACGCCAGCGATGAGTCCAGTGCGGCTTTTACCGGGGCCATGAAGCCATAATTTTCGCTCGCCATAGTGGTCGTTGAGATTGATATCGTAACCACTGAGGCGTCGTCGCTAAGGAGTCTTTTAAATTGATTCGATATGGAGATGAAGGAGTAGCAGGAGATGTCGATGGTCCGTAAGAATTGCTTTTTATTTGTTTCATGAAAAGGTTTGATCTCACCCTCGTAGTCGGCGAATGCAATGGAATGGACTAGACCATCGACACGATCATAGGCCTCGCCGATTTCATTCCTTACGGATACGATCTGATCTTCAAATTCAACATCGCAGACAAACATCGGGCGATCCCCCATTAACTTGCTCAGAGAATCGCGTCGCGCTTGGCTGCGAACCACGTAGACCACGACAGCACCGGAGTCTTCTAGCGTGCGCCCAATGTGCCAAGCGATGCTTTTCTTATTAGCCACACCAAAAACAACAATGGTTTTTCCTTCAAGTTGCAGAAAATCCATTTGGCTACCTATTCCGAGTCAGGACTAGCGATGGTGCACACGAACGAGAAACGTGCCGCCAATTTCCCGTCGCAGGTGACTTTTGCTGTCAGATAAAAAGCATTTGATAATTGTTCGTCTAAACGGCTGGTCATTTCGATCGTTTGACCTGGCCTAACCATGGTTTTGAATCGTACTTGTTCAAGCTTGGTGAGAACGGGAACTCCGTCGCCCTCGGGAACGATGCTGGACAACAGAATCGCGCCTGCTTGGACCCCACATTCACAAAGGATGACACCGGGCACCAATGGGTAGTCAGGGTAGTGGCCTTGGAAAAAAAATTCATCCGATGAAAACGTTTTACGGCAAACAATACTTGACGCGTCTTGGGATGCAATTTCATCTACCAAAAGCATGTGGGATCGGTGAGGAATCGCAGCGTGGATAGCTGATAAGGTCGGGTGAGGCTCGGAGCTCATGGGCGGTTCTTACTTATTCCGTGGCAATAGGGGATGTATTGGCCACGCTCGAAAGGTGGTTGATTACGTCGTTGGCCACAATTACACCATAGTTAATCGTTCCCAGCCAGCCGGACATGATAATGCCGCAACTGCCGGCGTGATACAGACCGGGGATTTGTTGAGGCAATGCGCGGCTGACCCCCAGACCTTCGAATTTTGTCCCGAAACTGGCCCCATTTATGTGCTGCGTGTAATGCCGGAACGTGATGGGTGTGGCGACTTCAGCATGAGTGATTCGTTCCCGGCAGTTTGGGACATATTTTTCTAGTGAATCCAATGTCGTTTGGATCAAGTCTTCCTTGCTTGCATCATAGGCCGCTTTGTCCATTCCGGTCCAGTCTTCAAAATTTGCGTTGGTACTGGATACAATGAAAGTTCGCTCTTTCTTGTCGGGTCGCGTATCTGGATAATAAAATGAAAACGTTCGGCTGGTGATGTCGCGACTTAAGAGCAGATCTGTTTGAAAGCGGTCGGCTGTACTGCAAAACAACAGATCGCCGGTTTCGCGAGGAATCGAATCTTCAGGATGCAGGGCCATGTATACCTGCGTGCTGGAGTTGTTTAGACGTACGGCCTCCGCCTCCTCGACGAAGTCCGCATCAAAGCAGTCTTTACCAATCAAATTGAAAATCGTGGCTCGTAAGTTGGCGTTGGAAACGACCGCTTTTGTTCGAATCGTCCGGCCGTTCACGTCGATGGACTGAATGCCGTCTTTGGAAACGTTGATTTTTTTGACATCACAATTGATCCTGATGTCGACCCCATTACCCTTCATCTCCTTTTCCATGGCTTTGATTAGTTTGTCCGTTCCGCCCTGAAAAACAAAAACGCCTTTCGACATGAAATTCGAAAAGACGATTCCATAGGTCAATGCGGGGTCTTCAAGCGTTGATCCATTGGCGTAGGTGATCGGTTCCATGAGCAGGCGGACAACGTCTTCTCGTCCGGGGAAAAATCGGTCAAACAATTCTCGCGTTGTGAGCGATTGATCGTCATAGAAATTCATGTTGCGAGCCGTGTCGAAAAACTGGTCGACGGTCTGTTTTTCAATTCCGAAATCAGTGGTCAGAAGCTTGGTGAAATCATTGCGGTTGAAGGTGGTGGTCAATGAGAACATCGGATTGTCGAAGCGGACGCCATGGAGTTGCACAATCGAATCGGCAATTTCGGGAGTCCAGTATCGCCTACAACTCTTGACCATGCCGTAGGGAAAGCCGTGCAGCGAGATGTCGAAGATGTGACCGCCCGGTCGCTTGAACCAAGTCGCCATTCCCCCCAATTTGTAGTGCTGTTCTAGTAGAAGAACCGACAAACCCTCTCGGGCTAAAATGTTAGCGGCGGTTAGCCCACCCAGCCCGCTGCCGACAACGACAACGTCATATGCGTCGGCAACGCCTTTCAAATAATCTTTGGGCATGAATTTAATGCATTTATGAATTGGAACCTGAAGACTGAGCAGTTAAGGTTAAATCATCCCCAAAGAATCCTCAACGGGCAACGCCGAGAAACCGGCCACAGATTGGAAAACGGACCAAGTTCACGCCAGATAAGGCCCGTCTCAGGGGTGGTGCAATGGGGGAAAGCAGTTGATGCTGTCGTGTCTGGTATTGAGTGATTTGAGGGGCGGAGCCTCATTGCGGGTGAACTGCCATCCTCTGTCCGAGCTTGATCGATTCCCATAATGTTTGACTGGTTGAGGGTGGAATGAAATTGCCAATGGTCAATATGCCGAACCTAGTGTCAGGCAAAATAGGGTTAACCCAGCTGCTCTGTTTGACACTGTTTTCATCTTCTTGGGCATGGGCTGTCGGCCAATCGGTGGAGGATCTTCTATCAACGCGTTCGGCGGAGGCCGAAATCGAAGCCTTGATTGTCCAGGGAATTAGTGAACATAGGCTGCCGGGGTGTGTTGTGATTGCTGGTAACGGCCGCGAGATCTTTTATCACCGCGCCTTCGGTTGTCGACAGATCCAGCCGACTCGTAAATCCATGGAGAAAAACACGCTCTTTGATTTGGCCTCCTTAACCAAGCCGCTGGCAACCTCAGCGTGTGTGATGAAGCTTTGGGAACAAGGTGAGCTGAAACTGTCAGATCCAGTGGCAAAGTATCTCCCGGAATTTCAAGGAAATGGTAAGTCGAAAATCACCATCAGGCAGCTGTTGACGCATCAGGGAGGCTTGATTCCTGATAATCATTTAAGGGAATATGACGGTGGGGTAGAGCGGGCGTTCGAGAAAATCAACGCATTGAAACTGGTAGCCCAGCCCGGGAGCACGTTTATCTATTCCGACGTTGGTTTTATCGTTCTGGCAAAGCTTGTCGAAAAAGTTAGTGGTTGTAAATTGGATAAATATTGCCAAACGGAGCTGTGGTCGAAGTTGGATATGACTGAAACAGGCTTTAGCCCGGAGCCTTCATTGCGTAAGCGTGCGGCAGCCACCGAGCCACGTAAGGGTGTTTGGATGAATGGTGTGGTACATGATCCCCGCGCATTTCGATTGAACGGAGTGGCTGGCCATGCCGGTCTTTTTTCGACCGCAGAGGATCTCGCGATTTACGCGCAGATGTGGCTGGGAAGAGGGGCGTTAGACGGGCAGCAAATTTTCGCTTCGGAAACGGTCGATGTGATGACTCAGGCGTACCAAGTTTCTAGGGGGATTCGCGGACTGGGTTGGGATAAACAGACAGGTTATTCGACCAACCGAGCTGAAGGAATGAGCGCTTCAGCATACGGACATGGCGGATTTACCGGGACGGCCATTTGGATTGATCCGGAACAGGACTTGTTTTACGTTTTTCTTAGCAATCGTGTGCACCCCGACGGGAAAGGATCGGTGAATCGACTGATTGGAAAGATCGGCCAGATCTTGGTGGAGAAAAACGCGGCGGAAAATCAGACGCTCGGGAATCGAAACGAGAGACTCACAGGGGTCCGGACAGGCTTGGATTGTTTGATCCAGCAAGCGTTTCAGCCGCTGTACGGAAAACGAATCGGTTTAATTACCAACCAAACGGGACGAACCCACGATGGAAATTGGAATGTCGATGCCTTAGGCCAGTCGGAGCATGTCGATTTAGTTCGCCTGTTTAGCCCTGAACACGGAATTGAGGGTTTGCTGGATCAGCCGCTGATCGGTGACTCACGAATGGAAGAGCGAGCAATGGACGTTGTGAGTCTCTACGGTGAGGTGCGACGCCCCACAGCGAAACAGCTTGAGGATATCGACTGCCTTGTCTTTGACATTCAGGATGTAGGGACTCGATTTTATACCTACATCTCAACGCTACAGTATGCCCTGAAGGCTGCGGCCGAACAGGGGATTCGTTTTGTCGTTCTGGATCGTCCCAACCCTGTGGGCGGTCACAAGGTGCAGGGTCCCGTATTAGAGCCAGAGTTGGTCTCGTTCGTGGGCTGCCACCCTCTCCCGATATGCCACGGTATGACGGTGGGCGAGTTGGCGCGAATGTTTGCGACCGACCTGCAGATCGACGTGGACCTTTGCGTGATCCCGGTAGAGAATTGGAAACGTGGACAATATTTTGATGAAACCGGACTGGCATGGGTGAATCCGTCACCCAATATACGAAACCTTAATCAAGCGATCCTCTATCCTGGAGTGGGGCTTTTGGAATACACCAATGTTTCGGTAGGTCGAGGAACAGAGGCTCCATTTGAAATCGTCGGAGCACCCTGGGTCGATCGGTTTCAATTGGCCGATCGCTTGAATCGTGCGAAAATCGAAGGGGTCCGCTTCATGCCGTTAAGTTTTACGCCGCAATCCAGCAAGCACGCCGGTGATTTATGTCACGGTGTTTCCATCAGGATCACTGATCGCGAAAAAGTCAGTCCTGTACGGCTCGGTTTTGAAATGGCGATGGCGTTTCGGGATGATTATGCAGCAAGCTGGCAGTCCGAGTCTTTCGGATTGTTACTGGGAAGTGAACGCCTCCTGGAAGCATTTATGAACGGCGCTTTGTGGCCACAGTTGCAAGAGGTCTATCTGCCGCGACTCAATGAATTCAAAAGGCGACGTGAGCCTTTTTTGATTTACAAATAAATCCCGTGGGGTTCAATCTCGAAGGCAGTGAAGGTTGGCCATCGAGATACCGCTCATCATCGCTCCGATTATGCCAACATATCCTTGGTCGGTTCCACACAGGAAAAGGTTGTCGACGTGTGTCGTGCCATCCAGTTGCTTGTCGGGCGCACCGTAGACGGCGCCATTGTCGTGCCATGTAAATCGTTGAATCGTGGTTGGCGTGAATAGATCGGTGTCGATGACATAATTACGGAAATCCGGAGTGAAGCGTACAGCCGATGCGACACTCCGATCGTACCAGCGATGTTTTTCGATTCGATATTCTTCCTCAGAAAGATCGTTCCATCGATCAAAGTCTGCGATCGTCGTGATGCGGACAATCCCATCGCTGAGCGTTCCATCGTCGTCCGAGTAAATGTAGTTGTTGGGGGAACAGATGACCCCAGTTCGAACGTCACAGAGGTCTTGCTTTGGGCGATTCCAATGGAATTTGTCCGAGTCATTGTAGAAAACGATGGTATCCGAATTACCGATTGACTCAGGTTGGCGATCCAGAACGGAGATCGACTCGATGAATGTCAGTTGGCCTGCTCCACGTGGATCGGGTTCACTCGTGTCACTACACATTCTCAGAGTCTCAATATTGCCGGCCGAGGAAAGGATCCGCTTTCCAACGATCTGCTCTCCATTGTCCAGTTCGATTGCCACTGCATGCCCGCTGTCCACGTGGATCTTGCGGACGCCTTTTCGCAATAGCAGCTCACCGCCGAGACCACGAAAACGTTTGACAAGGTTCTTCAAAATGAGACGTACACCTTTGTAAGGACGAGCAAACCCCTCCATGAAGATACTGCGAAACATGATGCAGAATTGGCCCCAAACCATGTCTTCTTCTGCCGCGTTTCCGTACCACATCAATGGGCAAAGCAGCATTTCGATGAGCAGAGGATCGGTGAAGGTTTCTGCCAACACTTGCCGCCCTGAAATTTGAAACGCCGCCTGATCTAGGTCGTCGTAGTCGATGATTTTTTGCAGCAAAGACTCAAAATGATCCACTTGAGTGGGGAACGCTTGGGCAATCTCAGCGCGAAGCAATTCAATGTCGTTGTCGAACCGAATTTCCGTTTCAGGGAAAACAATACGAGAACCCTTCTGAGGAGCGAGCGAGAAGTCTTCCCATTTAAACCGCAGCTGGCGAAGGATCCTTGCTAACGGCCCTTTCTTAGCGCCCTTCTCGGTAAAATTCGTGACCGCGTGTAAGCCGACGTCATAGTCCCGGCCGTTCATTCGATAAAATGAATTTAAACCACCAATGGTGTAATGACGTTCAAGAATGCAAACGCGTTGGTCGTAATGAGCCAAGCGAATTCCAGCCGCCAAACCGGACATCCCAGCTCCGATTATTATCGTGTCATACATACAGCGGACTTGCCGGATTCACGCAAAGACCAGCTTTGGAAAACGGGCTATACAGGGACTGAGAGGCTAGGTGGCTACGACGTCAACCATTTTTGGAGTCAGGTATTCGACGGTGCTGGCCATCGAATTCAAGGCTGTGTAATCCTCTTCTGGAACCTGAACGCGGTAACGTTTACGAAGCTCCATCACAATGTCAAGAAAGTCCATGCTGTCGAGTTCCAACTGGTCGCGAAAAGCAACTGCATCGTCAAGAGTGGAAAGGTCTTCGTCAGGCGCAATATCGCCCAGAATGTCTATGATTGCTGATCTGATTTCTTCAGGCGCCATTGCGCGTTCTCCATAACTGGTTAAACCCGTTTGACCACCAAGGCGGAATTGATTCCCAACATGCCAAACGAGTTGTTCAATATGTAATCGACCTGCCCAATCTCGCGGGGCTGGTTTTTTACCAACTGGACCATATCACACTCAGGATCGACGTCGTCAAGATTGATGGTTGGGTGAACAACGCCGTCTGAAAAGCCCATCAAATTCCCCGCTAATTCTAACGCGCCTGCCGCTCCCATCGTATGGCCTATAAAGCTTTTTGCGTTATTTACATGAGTTTTTTCGCTTTCCCCAAACACCTCCCGAACGGCTGCAATTTCTAGTGTGTCCCCCATGCCGGTACCCGTCGCGTGGGTGCTGACAACATTCACGTCGTCAAAGTTGATGCAGGCTCGATTTAAGGCCATACGCATGCATTGGGCCTGCCGTTCACTGTTTGGCAAAACAAAGTCTGTGGCGTCGGTATTCATGCCGTATCCGACGATTTCGGCGATTATTTGGGCGTCCCGAGCTTTGGCGTCGGCCAATCGCTCCAACGTGTAAAGACAGCCTCCCTCGGCCACGACGATACCGTTGCGATTAGCGTCAAAAGGGCGTGAGGCCTTGGTTGCATCGGTATGGGAGGCTAACGCCCCTTGACTCGCGAATCCCGCAAATATCCCAAACGTGTGGATGCTCTCTGACACGCCACCAGCCAGAGCCACATCACATTCGCGAAGTCGCAGCATCTGCAGCCCCTGGATCAATCCGGCATTTCCGGCTGCACAAGCTGCACCAATGGTGTAATGGGGTCCCGTGATTCCCATGTTCAATGCGATTTCGCCCGCTGGATTGTTCGCTACGGTGCGAGGGTTGTGATGATGAGACCAAAACTTAGTGTCATAATCGAAACCCTTGATTTCAAAAATTTCACTTTCCGTTTCCACGTTCCCATGCTCTGTCACGCCAACATAGATCCCAATTCGCGATCGATCGATGTTGTCGACGTCCAGACCCGAATCCAACAAAGCCTCATTGGCGCAATAAATTCCAACACTTCCAGCTCTCGTGCCTCGGCGAGCATCCTTACGGGTTTGGTGGCGTTTTACGTCAAAATCGCAAATTCCGGCCAACGTCTTGCCAAAATAGCGAACTTCGTAATCCTGGACGCCACTGCGGCCCTCCAGAAGCCCGCAACGGAACTCACTGGGAGAGTTTCCGTTGGGTGACGTTAGGCCCATGCCGGTAATGACGACTCGCTGGTCGTCAGGTAATTCATCAGGTCGGGGATATGAAATCATACGTTGGCTCGTGAAAAATCGTGTCTCATTGAAGTTACCGACAAGTATTGGCGTTGGCAACCGCCGAACTATCGGGATGCTCCTTATCCATGCTGCCTATTTTTGGCCCTATAAGGTGCGAGGAACCTTATTGGCCCATCGATTCAGCAAGGCGATTCATCCCTTCAGCGGTCGAAACGCGGGGTTCAAATCCGAAGTCCTGTCGCGCTCGAGAGATGTCAAAGTAATGATTTTTGGCAAGTTGGGCCGCCAAGAAACGGGTCATTCTGGGCTCGCTCTTAATTTGGGCAAGACCGTAAACGGCTTCCATTAATCCGCCCAAGCGATAGGCCCATTTGAGCGGAATCGACTTTCGGACACCGGGTAATTGCGCCAAGGCTAAAATTTGATCGATCCAATCCCAGCAGTTGACTGGCTCGCCTTGGGAAAGGAAATAGGCTTGGCCGCAGACGGGCGAATTGGGCTCCATGGCCTCAGCCGCCTGAAGATGTGCCACCGCTGCATTTTCAACATAAATAATGTCGATAAGATTTTTCCCTTCTCCCACTTTACGTAATTTGTTAGAGCGGGCTCTGTCGAGCAGGCGTGGAATCAAATGTTGGTCCCGAGGACCCCAAATCAAATGGGGCCGCAGTGCGCAGGTCATGAGCGAATACGGATCATTCGCCAGCAGGACCTGTTGCTCCGCCAACGCTTTTGAATGTGGGTAATGACACAACCATTGTTCTGGATAACCCGAAGTCTCGTTGACATTGATCTGGTCATCACCATTGAAGGTCACACTGGGGCTACTTGTGTAAACCATTTTACGAACGCCATTTTGTTGGCATCCGTTAATCACATTTTGTGTCCCGACGGTATTGGTCTCGTAAAACAGCTGCCATTTGCCCCAGATACCCGAAATGGCCGCCGTATGAAATACGACATCGATATTCCGGGTGGCCTGCAGGCAGGACTCAGGGTTTCGGATGTCCCCTAGTGTATGGTCGACCTTCAGTGAGCCGAGGTATTCATTAGGTTTTCGCGTCATGACCCGTACGTCATGACCTTGTTTTACCAATAACTCAACGAGGTACATGCCGAGAAATCCGTTTGCACCTGTAACAAGCGCCTTCACGTGAATCTTTCCTAGGATAGGTGATGGAGGTAGGTCGAGTGGTCGTTTTGAAAAAAGGCCTATGTAACTCACAAATTGGGAAAAGTTGGCTGGCAAAAGATACCGGCTCGGCCCTCAGCATAGCAAACTATTGGTATGTTCCCAACGAGTCAACGCAAGCACACGTTGAAACCGTTCAATCAAATTTGACCCAGTGGCCGTTCAGTAGTCGTTCGTTGGGATGGAAATTAGTCTTGTAAGCCATGTGGGGAGAGCGATTGATGTAGTAACCCAAATATAAATGACTCAAACTATTTTCCTGACAATACTGAATTTGTTTCAAAATAGAATAGGTTCCAACGCTCTGTCGACTCAACTCCGGATCATAAAAAGTGTACACCGCAGAGAGGCTGTTTTCTCCATGATCACATATGGCGATCCCCGCTAATTGATCGGAAAGCCAGTAAGATATTTCAAAGGAGGAGAAGCAGGTGCGTACAAAGCCCCATTCATATTCCTTCAGATCGATGGCCGATTCCTTGGTTGCCAGCCCCCTTTCCAGCCGGTGCCGGTTGAAGAGATCGACACGTTGCTGGTTGGCAATGGCCGGACCCTTCCGGATCTCAAGTTGTCGGTCGCCACGTCTTAAAATTCGCCGTTGACTGGGGCTGAATTCAAATTCATTGCAGTCCAGACGTATCGGTTCGCATGCGCTGCAATTGGGACAGCGAGTCTGGTAGAGAAACTCACCTGTCCTTCGATTGCCCTCAGCTAAACGGATGTCGGCTTCCGACAAGGTGAGCTTTCTGACAGGCATTCGCAACGGAAGTCGTGCCGTCTCCCCAGGAAGGTAGGGGCATTCTTCCGGTTCATCGAGGATCACGATATCAGTGGATTGTGGAGATCGCATGAAATCAAAATTAAAACCAAACGGTTGAACGTGAGTAACCCGCTGTGAAGCGAAAGGTGACTTAACGTATGGTTCTAATCCAGTCGCTGTCAGGTTACATGGGTATGTCCAAGACGGATTCAACGTGGAGATTCGTGAAAAATCTTCCTGCCGCTCCTAAGGACTGTCAAATGTTGCTGGTTCAAATTTGTCGAACTCAGTGAAACGCTCGGCAGCGCGATCTTCGAAACGTGTGAATTCCCGTAGCCAACTGAGTTCCACGTCATCCGTGGGGCCGTTCCTTTGTTTGCCCACAATAATCAAGGCCTCACCCTTGTTGTCCGAATCGTCGTCGGCACTCGCGTAGTAGTCTTTGCGATGGACAAACATCACCACGTCGGCATCCTGCTCAATGGCACCCGATTCACGTAAATGACTGAGTTTCGGTCGGTGGTCTCGAGAGTCCTCCGCCTGCCGGTTCAACTGAGCCAAACATAGGATTGGGACCTTTAATTCTCGCGCCAGCCCTTTCAGTCTTCGTGCCATTTTAGCGACCTGTTCCTGTCTTGGATCACTCATTTGATCTGGCTGAATCAATTGCAAATAGTCCACAACAATGAGCCCCAGTGAGCCTTGTCGTCGCATGATCCGTCTAGCGGCACCCGCGATCTCAGAAACGTTTCGGGTCGGTGAATCGTCAATGAACAAGGGAGTTTGGCTCAGTTCCCCGGCTACGCGAACCAGTCGTTTCCGATCATCCCCGGACAGGGTGCCGTTGCGGAGTCGGTGACCGTTTACCTTTGCCACTGAACAGAGCATCCGTTCAATCAGTTCGATGGCGGCCATCTCAAGGCTAATAAATAGGACCGGTTTTCGTGATTTAAGGACGATATTTTCCGCAATGTTCATCGCAAAAGCAGTTTTTCCCATACTAGGTCGAGCGGCCAGAATAACCAATTCAGAAGCGTGGAGACCGCCCGTCAGCCGATCAAGGTCAGAAAAACCCGTTTCGACGGTACCTTCTTGAGATTCACCACGGACGCGCGACTCCAGCCGATCCATCGCCACTTCAAGAACTTCGTCGATTTGTGAAAGGTTGTTTGACTGCCGGCTTTCCCGAATCCCAAAAACCTTCTGCTCAGCCCGATTGAGTAAAGGCTCGGAGGTTTCGGTAGGCTCATAGGCTTCGGTCAAAATTTCGGTGCAGGTTGAGATTAAATTCCTCATGGTCGCCTTTTCACGGACGATCGTGGCATAGTAGACGGCGTGTGCTGCTGAGGGGACAGAAGTGAAGATCTCGGCTAATCCGGCAGCACCGCCAATCATTTCATAGTCATCATGATTGACTAGCCGTTCGCGAAGCAGAGTCATATCGATCTTTTTACCCGCCGAATGCATCTCCATAATGTGGCTGAATAATTTGCCGTGTGCTTCGTCGTAGAAATCTTCGCCACGCAAAATGTTGACGATTTCGTCGCAGGCCTCAGGCATTAGCATCAGACTCCCGAGGACTCCCGTTTCCGCTTCTAGGTTAAACGGTGGCTGGCGATCAAAAATCGGTTGTGGTTTTTCATCTTTTTTGAATTTGCTTTTACTGAACTTTTTTGGTTGCGTTGCCAATGATTCAATCCTTTTTGAAAGCCTGGGGGGCTGAGCGGGCCGCTTGACTCAGTCAGGCCTAGTTACTTGCCAAAAATGTATCTTACGGCCCTCGACGTGCCAAACAACCGTTAAGGGGTGTTTTTGCGGACAAATTGAAACACTCGCCGGAATGTCTTGGAAGAGTACAAAAACAGCCCGCCGGATTCCAGAGTTCGGCGAGCTGTTTCTTTGGGTAGGCTATGGATAACGTGTCATTACCCGGCGCATTTCGGAGATCTTCTATTTTTCGGCGGAGTCTGCATCGACTGTCGGAACAACCCAGACCTTCAGATCCGCTTCAATCTCCTGATGCAGGTGTACTTTAACCGTGTACAAGCCGAGTTCTTTCAGGACGCCCTCAAGACGAATCTGGTCGTTGGTCAGATAAATATCATTTTGCTTCATCGCATTGACAATGTCAGCAGCGCCCACACTCCCGTATAGATGGCCTTCATCATTTGCGTTGGCCTCAATCGTGATGCTTTGTTTGGCGACCAGTGCGGACAGCTCGCTCAAGTCCTTCAGGCGAGATTTTTCGATCTCCTTTAACTTGGCCTTGTGTTTGTCGACCATCCTCTTGTGATGTTCACTCGCGATGGTAGCAAGCCCCTGCGGGAGAAGGTAGTTGTTGGCGTAGCCAGGCTTCACTTCAACGACTTCCCCTTGTTTACCCAAGTGGTCTACCGATTGGATTAGGAGAAGTTCAATTCCTCCATTTGGACCTTTGGGAGGCCGTGGGACCCCGGTGGCATTTGTTCTACTTGTCTTCTTTGCTTTTGCGCTTGGCATGGCAAACTCAACTATTCAATAAATTGTGGGTGATTGGATTCTAAACGATTTTTAAAACGGTACTTCGTCGTCAGGCGGGACGCTTTGGCTGGGTGCCGCCGCGTTGCCGCTGGGCGAGCCAGAGGCTGGTTGGGGACCGCCTTGTTGATTGCTGTAGTGCTGCTGGCCACCGGGTGCACTGTTACCGGAGCCACTGCGGCCGCCGAGCATCTGCATCCGTTCACCAATGATTTTTAATTTGGAGCGTTTTTGGCCATCTTGCTCCCACATATCTAATTTTAATCGGCCTTCAATAAGAACAGGGGCACCCTTAGAGAGATACTCACCGGCAACTTCAGCTGTCCGACCCCACAAAGTGATATCTACGAATGTGGTCTCCTCGACCCATTCTCCCTGTTTCTTGACACGATCATTCACGGCCATGCCAATGTCCGTGACCGCTGTGCCCTGCGGCGTATATCTTAGTTCAACATCTCGCGTTACGTTGCCGACCAAAATGACTCGGTTGAAGCTGGCCATGTTTTATCCTTTTGTTCTGGTGTTCAGGACTTTCCGCAAGTCAGATTCCGTTAACGGTTGACTTACCGAATCATTTTACCCGGCAGTCTGACACCTTTGGTCAATTAACCTTCGGTAGCAGCGGCCGTTTCTTCTGGGGCGGGAGCCTCGGCGGCGGGTGCCTCATTAACAGGCTCCTCCACTTCTGGAAGGGCTTCGCCTTTGGCTGCCGCAACCATCGTTTCAACCAGTCGTGAATCAATGCCGACAACTAAGTGTCGTAGCATCATATCCGTCAACTTGCATCCTCGATTGAACTTGGTGACTTCGGTGCTTTCCATCTTGACGTACGCCAGCCAATAAACACCTTTACGGTGGCCATTGATGGGGTATGCCAATTTCTGCTCGTTCCATAGACGGCTAGCAAGTAATTCGCCTTTTACGGTTTCAGTTACATCTTGAACCGCTTTAGCAGCCGCCCCAGGATTTTTGGCGTATGCGTTTGCATTGAAGATGAACATGCATTCGTAGACTTTCTCAGCCACGATCAATTTCCTCTGAATTTAGACGTTTGGATTTTTTAAGTTGATTTCGAATGGCTTCGGATCCGTGAACCGGCTCTGAAGCCATTTTATTATTCCCGGGATTTCCCGGCTTCTTTGCGGGTTGATTGGGGTCAGCGTTGAATTGATTCATCGCTGACTGCATCCCATTCTCAATCCAATGTTCGACAGCTTTGACCGAACGTTGAATCGATTGATTCATCGTTTGACGATCTTCCTCATCAAACCGCCCCAAAACATAATTTGAGACGTTCCATTCCGGCGGTGGTTTTCCCACGCCAATTCTCAGCCGCCCAAAAGCTTTGCTGCCCAAACGACGAATAATGTCGTTCAGGCCGTTTTGGCCACCTGCTGATCCGCTTGGGCGAAACCGCAACCTCCCGACATCCAAGTTGAAGTCATCACAGACAATCAACAGGTCATCGAGCTCTAATTTGTAAAAACTTACTGCTTCTTGAACCGTTTGCCCGCTTAGGTTCATGAACGTTAGCGGGGAGGCCAAGATCGTCTTTTTGTTGTTTATCGTCGTTTCAATCAATTCGGCGTTGAATTTCGATTTGGGCCTACCCACTCCGTATTTCAATCCAAGCTGGCTGATTAATTCGAACCCGACGTTGTGCCGAGTGCCGTTGTATTTTTGTCCGGGGTTTCCCAGTCCGACCACCAGTTTCATAAGTTCACCGCGGGTCGCTATTCCAATACTTGCGTCTCGAAATCTCCCCCTTGCAAAACAAGGGATTGGATCGATTCAGTATTCCTATTAGGGTTGTTTTATTCGTCGCCACCTTCTTCGTCATCACTCTTACGCCCGATTACCTCGGGCTCAGCAGCAGAAGTAGTGTCCTCTTCTGCAGCTTCTTCGTCCGCTTCGACGGCCACTACACACTGAACAACCAATTCACCTACTGGTGTTAACATAGAGGCACCTTCGGGTAGCGGAATGTCTCCGGCAGTTAACGATTGGTTTACGTCCAACGAGTTGATTTTGAGTTCGAGTTTTTCTGGAACCTTGTCGGCCGGGCAGCCAACTTGAACTTCATGCAGCAAATGCTTCAAGGTGCCACCATGGTGAGTGCCGGGCGCATCTCCCACCAATTGTACTTGGAGTGTCAACTCCACGACTTCCGAAGCGTCGATCCGAGTGAGGTCCAAGTGAAGAACGTCATCCCCCAGTGGATCCCATTGGATGTGCTTGATCAAAGCGCTCTCGTTTACGACTCCTTTGAGTTCTACAATTCGGCTTCCGTGGCGGACCGCATTGCCGATGTCTCGAGAACTAATGGTAAGTTGGATATTCTCTCCGCGCCCGTACAGTATGGCGGGAATATTGCCCGATTGTCTTAAACGACGCATTCGCAACGTTCCAGTTTCTTTTCGTTCGTCGCAATTTAATATCTCAGCCACTTTGATGACCTTAAGTTTGTTCGGTTAAATCAAGCCGCGTTTTGATTTATCAATCCGAGGCAATAGAATAGAAAACGGCAACACAGGTGCTGCCGGAAAGTTTGTCCAGAATCCGCGAATTCTCGCAGATTCGTCGGCACTTTCAAGCCCAAGTTGTCTTGCGTGCACGGTTTTTAGCGATTAACTTTTGCCCTACAATGACGGTTCGTCATAATAACACGAAGACGAATTAACCCTTGAGTAACCCTATCGTCTTATTTGGGTTGCCTAAATTTCCGATTCAGCATTTAACTCCGAATATTTTCAAGTTATGGCCAAAAAACAGCCCCTCTCTCGAAGATCTCAGAAATTTGAATATGTGGAACCGATTGGTTTACGGGTTCTGGTTCGAAAAGACGAGCCAAAACGAGAAACGAAGGGTGGCATCGCTCTGCCCGATGCGGCCGAAATACCGACGATAACGGGTCGTATTGTGACGATCTCCGCCGCCGTTGAGCACGACGACGAACTCCCTTTGAGACAGTATGACAAAGTTCTGTTTCATCCAAAAAATGCGATTCCGGTCGATTTTGAGGCCGATAATCAGCTTTTTGTGGTCCCGGTCGAGGACATCGTGGCCGTTTTTCGTCCGGAGCCGGTCGAGCGGGGACAATGAGCTTCTAGCCGCGAGAGGTTTCTATCCGCTCATTTGTTGCCCTTTCCAATCAATTTTGGGTTGCCGACGAGGTGTCGTCTCGATGGAGGCCTATGATAGAGGCCGATAGAACAGGTTTTTGACATAAAAAGAGAACAAAGCCTCGAAATCGAGAGTTGCGAAGCGTATGTCGATTTATCATTCGGTTTCGACAGTCCGCCATTTCATGAAGCTGACATTATAGATCTCGCGACCGATCAACTTCGCCTTCAAAGATGGCGCTGATCGATTCGTGTTGATGAATCCGTTTTATTGCTTCTCCCAAGACACCGGCCACAGACAAGACTTCGATCTTGGGCAGGTGTTTTTCGGGTGCTAGGGGCACGCTATCGGTCACGACAATGCTGTCAATAGGCGCCTTGTCCAATCTTTCGATTGCCTTGCCAGCAAAAATCCCGTGAGTTGCTGCGACGTGAATCTCGCGAGCCCCGTGTCTCTTCACTAGCTCGGCCGCGCCGCAAATGGAACCCGCAGTGCTGATCATATCATCAAACATCAATGCGATTTTACCCTCGAGCGAGCCGCCAATGATATTTTCCTGCGTGGTCGTTTCGGCGCCGGTTCGGCGTTTGTCGATGATTGCGAGTTCCCCACCTAGTCGAGTCGCATGTCCTGAGGCACGTTTGATGCTTCCCTCGTCAGGACTCACGATGACCAAATCCTCCGGCGGCAATTGTTTTTTCAAAAAGTGATGATTCAAGACGCTTGCAGCGTACAAATGATCTACGGGTAGGTCAAAGAAGCCCTGAATCTGTGCAGCATGTAAATCCATCGTCAGGACGCGATTGGCTCCCGCTCGCGTCAACATGTTGGCCACCAGCTTGGCGGTAATCGGCACACGACCCTCATCTTTTCGATCTTGGCGTGCATAACCGTAATAGGGAAGCACGGCCGTGATTCGTTCTGCACTTGCCCGCATGCACGTATCGATCATGATCAACAATTCCATCAAATGATCATTCACTGGAGGGCAGGTCGATTGCATCAGAAAAACGTCACGACCTCGTACATCTTCGATTTTGCAATGGATTTCTCCATCCGGAAACGTTTGAAATTTGCAATCGCCCAAAGGTAAATTTAGGAATTCGCAGATATCGAGGGCCATTTTCTGGTTGGCACGACCGCTAAATATTTTCAGTTCAGGAGGCATCGGAATCGCTGTTTCGAGTCATGACGGATTCGACCTCGGCGAGATGGTCGAGTGTGTTAACGCTTAAAGCTTCGATTGGTTTTAACACGGGAAGGGCTTGGATGTTCAGTCCCTCTTCCTGCATCAGCTTCGGTACATCAGTAATGTAATACTCGTTTTGCTGGTTGTCATCGGTCAATTTTCCTAAAGCGGAAATCAATGGGTGGCAATCGAAAACATAGGTGCTCATGTTGACTTCCCGAATCAACTTTTGGGCTTCTGTCGCATCTTTTTCCTCTATGATCCCTTGGAAGTCCCCCCCATCCCCGCGGATAATACGGCCCAGACCGGTGGGGTTTTCATGAATCAGCGTCCCTAAAATGCAGGAGGGACGAGACTTTTTGAATTCACTTAACAATTCGCCGATGCTTGAAGTTTGCAACAAAGGGGAGTCGCCCGCCACGACGACTACGGGGCCGTCATGATGGGTAATTTGGGGTTGGCACATCATGACCGCATGCCCGGTGCCGAGTTGCTCCGTTTGCTCGGCGAATTCCAGATTGTCATAATGGGATAGTGCTTCCTTAACCAGCTCTGATTTGTATCCGACCACAATGACGATTCGTTCAACACCAGCCACTCGTAGGGCATCAATGACATATTCGACCAGCGGGCGATCGCAAGCCCGACACAGCACCTTGGGTAAATCGGATTTCATTCGAGTGCCCTTGCCAGCGGCCAGCACAATTGCGAGTGGAGAGTCCATTAAAGTTCCTTATGGGAGGGCTGGGTCCGACTAGCCCTCAGTTGGAAGCGTTTCAATTTCAGCGGTTAACTGTGAACGCTGAGTCTAAATTCAAGACCTGATAATATCCAGTACACCCGGCGCATTCAGTGCTGAGACGACCTGTTGAACATGCGAAAAATCACCTCCTAGGCTATGGTGGCCGGGGACGGCGATGGTGTAGGCGTTCGCGGCGGCCGCCGCGCGGCTCCCGTGAACGCTATCCTCTAAAACAAGCATTTCGGAGGGTTCGATGTTTAAACGGCTTGCCGCGGTTAGGTACATCTCCGGGTCCGGCTTCCCTTTAGTGACATCAGCTGGTGTCAGAACAAATCGAAATCTCGGTTCCAAATCAAACAGGGCGAGGGCTTTTGAGGCAAACGCTTGATGACTGCTGGTAGCGACGGCTTTGGGTAAGTCCAGCATTTCGATTAGGTCCAAAACCTCAGGCAGCCCGGGCAGCATTTGGATTTCCTGAGGAAGGAGTTTGTCGAAAATTTTGTTCGATTCAAGTTGGAGTTCCTCGGGTGTATCAACCAAACCGCATTGGTCGATCATCATCTGAAAGGCAACGGGACCTGGAAGACCCATCAACTGCAATTTAAGGCTTTTGGAGAACAAGTGGTTGCGGCGTCCCAAAAGTTCCTGGCCCACTTGATCCCAGAGATCTTCGGTATTGAACATCAAACCGTCCATGTCAAAAACGACGGCTTTTATTTTCTTGCCAGCCAATTTGCCGGGCCTTATCAAGGGTAGTTGGGTCTCGGATCCAAGCTCAAATCATGACAGGTGACGCGGTTACTGTCGACTACCGAAATCGGGTAAAATGAATTGAGTTGCACGGTGGCCGACTCGGCATTTGAAGGTTGCCAGCTAGATTGCAAGAATGTAAGCGTCGCTGTTTTGATCGTCGTAGCCCCCAGTTTTTTTTAGATTCTGCCCGTATGTCCCAAGATAAATTCCACCCCGAGAGTTTCGCTCCCGGCCAGGATCCGCAAGATGGTTACGCCGAGGCGTCTTCAAGGACCGCTCCACCGTCCCCGATTCCTGGATATGAGCTGCAAAGTTTTCTAGGACGCGGAGCCTATGGTGAGGTGTGGTCAGCCCGGGATCAAAAAACGGGTCGCAGTGTGGCTATCAAGTTTTATTCAAGCAAGACCTCGGAAGACATTCAATTGCTGGCTCGCGAGGTGGAGAAACTAGTCGTTCTCGCGGCAGATCGATATGTCGTTCAGCTATTGGACGTCGGCTGGGACGCCTCACCGCCCTACTACGTAATGGACTACATTGAGCGAGGATCACTTGAGGAAAAGCTGGTTCACGGTCAAGTTGTATCGTCGGTAGAGGCGACTGATTTATTTACGGAGCTCGCTACCGGGATGATGCATTTACACGGGAAAGGAATCTTGCATTGTGATTTGAAACCGGGAAACGTTCTTTTGGACCGGGATGGCAAGCCTCGATTAGCCGACTTCGGGCAGGCAAGGTTGCAGTCCGAGGCGACCGCCTCATTAGGAACTCTTTTTTATATGGCTCCGGAGCAGGCCGACACCCAGGCTGTTCCGGATCAGCGATGGGATGTCTACGGTTTGGGCGCATTGTTTTACAGCATGTTGACCGGGAAACCACCCTATTACCACCAAGCGCTGGCGGAATCACTCCAAGCGAGTGACGGGATCCAAGATCGGCTGCTTAAGTATCGCCAAGCCTTGGAGTCAGCGAAACAGCCCGTAGCGCATCGCAGGGTTGAGGGGGTCGATTGGAGTTTGGCCGAGATTATCGATCGTTGTATCGCTGTCGACCCGGACAAGAGGTTTAACAGCATACAGGATGTACTGTTTGCCCTGCGCCAGCGTGAGTTAGCAAAGACTCGCCGCCCTTTATTGGTGCTGGGTTTTCTAGCCCCGATGGTCTTGCTGGCGGTGGTCGGCTGCTTTTCCTGGTACGCGTATCAGCAAGCGAAAAAGGAAACGGAATCCGCGGTCGTGAATAAAGCCGTTGAAAGCAATTTGTTCGCGGCTAAATTAGCCGCGCGTAGTGTTGCAGAGAAGGTCGATGACTATTATCGAGCGGTGATGGGATTAGCAAGGTCCCCAGAATTTATGGTGGACTTTGAACGGTTGGTCAACGATTCCGATTTTAAAGAATTGAGACAGAAATTGGCCAATCCAAATACTAATTCCGACGCGACGCTCGATCCGTTGCGAAGAGACTTTCTCTCGGGTTATTCCATTCGTAATCAGGTTGATCGCCATCTACAGGAAAGGATGGACAACCTTTTTGGTCAATGGCCCGAGGCGGCGAGCTGGGTGGTATACGATCGTCAAGGGAACCAGCTCGCGGCTCGGTTCAGTGCTTCCGAAACGGCTAACACAATCGGAAAAAATTACTCGTACCGATCCTACTTTACAGGACGTGAACGGGACTTGGTTGTTCGGGGTGAAGCCGGCGAAGAGTTTTTTGACGTGAGTGAATCCCCGGATAACCGAACGATCATAAATCGCCCGCACATGTCAGCGATTTTCTTAAGCCAAGCGACCCAGAATTGGAAAATTACGTTTTCGGCGCCCGTTCGGATTGACGGAGAAGTCGCCGGCGTGGTGGGGTGCTCTGTGGAGATGGGAGATTTTATAGATTTTGAAGACGGGAAAGGACAATACGCGATGCTGGTCGACAGTCGACCAGGTGATAACACAGGAGTCGTGCTGGAGCATCCTTTGTTTGATCAATTGAGGGAGGGTGGTGAGGAATTGCCGAACAGCTTGACACGACTCCGCGTGGAGAACGTGGCGTCTTATGGGGCCAGTGCGATCCTGTTTACTGATCCCATTGCCGACGACGTGGAAGGTCGAGAGTTTCAAGGACTATGGATTGCGGCGGCCGAGCCGGTAACCCGGTTGAGTGAACGGGCAATGGAGACTGATTTTCATAGCAACGCCCCCGAACGAGATGTTTCGTCGCCGCCAAACCGTATCGCGACCGGTCTGTATGTTTTAGCAGCCGAAGACTACAGTTCGGTCATCCGGCCGGTCCGCGAATTGACGCGGCAATTAACTTGGCTCGGTTGGGGGGCGATCGGTTTCTTTCTCATCGTCGCGTTGGGGATGTGGCTATTTGTGATGCGATTGTTGGCTGAATCTCGTGAACGGTTGGGGCGAGCTTATTCGATGTCGGTCGACAGTAGCCTGATCGTGACCGGGGGCGGTATCGATGGAGATATTGTCGATGATCCATTTAGGACGGTGGGCCAATCCGCGTCGGATGCCGCGCCGGACTGATTGAAGGTCGATCCTTTTGTCCGTCAAAGTTAATACCCAGAGCCAGACTCGCTGATCGTTTCGATTGGATGCCAAGTCGTTTTGACTTCGCAGAAATCGGCAATTAGATATGGATTTTGGCTCTCCAGCCGTGTCCAAGGTCGCTCGTATCGGCGGACGCGTTTCAAATTGCTGGTCGCCTTTTCCTCGATCATCTGAAGGGTCGTCTTGTTTCTACGCCCGTTGGAGCGGTTCCAAGCGATCGCATTAATATCAAAATGGTCGGCGGCGGGAACGGCAAGTTCATCCAAGGATCCGGTCAGGATGTTCACCACGCCAGGAGGAACATCCGCTGTGGCCAAGACCTCTGCTAGGTTCACCGCGGAAATGGGCTTGCTCTCAGAAGCCAAACAGATTGTGGTGTTGCCGCTGGCGATGATGGGGGCCATGATTGAAATCACCCCAAGTAAGGGTTGATTGTCAGGCGCAATATGAAAAACGACGCCCATCGGTTCCAGTATGGATACGTTGAAATGTTCCGAGGCGACTGGATTGACGCTACCGAAAACTTGCTGGTATTTATCACACCATCCAGCGTAGTAGACCAGACGCTCAATGCTCATGTCGACCTCAGCTTGAGCTTGTCTCTCAGAGGATCCTTGATGATTAAGGTCTTGAATGAATTGCAGACGTCTCGCCTCAAGCAACTCGGCAATTCGGTAAAGAATCTGCGCTCGGTTGTATGAGGTACGATTTGCCCAATGGGCTTGCGCCGATCGAGCTGCGGCTACGGCCTGGCGGACATCTTTTCGCGAACCCAGACAGAAATTTCCTAGTGAACGTCCCTTGACCCTTGGGGTGTAGAAACGTCCCGACTCGGTTCGAGGAAACTCGCCGCCAACGAACATCTTGTAGGTTTTCAACACCGGTATTCTTGAGGGAACCATAAGTGTCGGAGCTGATTTTTTGTTTTTGGCCACGCGTTCAAACCTCATTCAGTTGGATGACAGGTGGGAGATGGTTTACCGGAGGCTTAGTGAATGTCGAGATAGGCTTGTAAACCATGCAAGCCTCCTTCCCGGCCAAAGCCGCTTTCCTGATAACCACCAAAGGGTGATGTCGGGTCAAATTGGTTGTAGCTATTTGCCCAGACCACACCCGCTCGCAATTGAGAGCTTAAGTTGAATATCTTCGATCCTTTATTGGTCCAGACGCCCGCCGACAATCCGTACGGGGTGTTGTTAGCTTTTTGTATAACTTCGGCCACCGTTCGGAAAGTTTGTATTGCGAGTACCGGGCCAAAAATTTCTTCTCGAGCGATTCGACTTGCTTGGCTCACTTGCGTAAACAGCGTTGGGCGGCACCAGAATCCCTCGTCGGGTAACGGGGCCTCTGGTTGATATCGTATGGCCCCTTCTGCCAGGCCCACATCGATGTACTCTTGAATGGTGTTGAGTTGTTGTCTCGAGTTGATCGCTCCGAGGTCGGTGTTTTTGTCCAACGGATTGCCGATAATTAAGCTCTGGACCCGATCTTTGATTTTTTCGATGACCTGTTGTGCGACCGATTCTTCGACAAACAGTCGACTACCTGCACAGCAGACCTGCCCCTGATTAAAATAAATTCCGTTGATCACACCCTCGACTGCTTGATCGATGGAGGCGTCGGCAAAAATAATGTTGGCTGCCTTTCCTCCGAGTTCTAGCGTGGAGCGTTTTCGCGTTCCGGCCAATGAGGCTTGAATTGTTTTGCCAACTTCCGTGGAACCGGTAAAAGCAACCTTATCGACACCGGGATGCTCGACTAGGGCTTTGCCAACGTTACCATGCCCGGTGATAATATTGACGACGCCGGGCGGAAGTTCAGCCTGCTGCAAAATCTCGCCTAGTCGAAGTGCCGTGAGCGACGTAGTTTCCGCCGGCTTCAAAACAACCGTGTTACCGGTCGCCAGTGCGGGCGCGATTTTCCAAGCGGCCATCAATAGCGGGAAGTTCCAGGGGATGACTTGTGCCGCCACGCCCAAAGGTCGGGGCCTTCGATTGGGAAAGGCGTAATCAAGCTTGTCGGCCCAGCCTGCGTAGTAAAAGAAGTGCGCGGCGGCCAGTGGGAGATCTACATCGCGTGATTCACGAATAGGCTTTCCACCATCGAGTGTTTCAAGGACTGCCAATTCGCGACTCCGTTCTTGAATGAGACGGGCGATTCGAAACAGGTACTTTCCCCGCTCGGAGGGTTTCATTCTGGACCAGTGTCGGTCGTACCCCTTTCTGGCGGCGCGGACGGCCACGTCCACATCCTGCGGTGTGGATTCCGTGATTCGAGATAACCGCTGTTCCGTAGCCGGATTGATGGAAGCGTATTTTTTAGAACCGGTCGAAGAGACGAACTCTCCATCAATGAATAAACCATAAGACTTCTCCAATTGGAGATGGTCTTGGCTTTCCAGAGCTGGTGATAGCGGCCATTGGTTTTCAGGAGACTGGTTCATTTTGGTCAGAAGCTACAAGGTTGGGTTGTTTCTAGAAAAGGGATTGGCGATCGGGTGATGGCGTTCTATTCGATCAATCGGCCGAAAAATATTGAGGTGCTTGGTAGCAGCCAGTTTTTTGTTTCACGATTTGCATCAAAACATCGTTCACGAGGCTGCTGGCTCCAAAGCGGAACCATTGGTTATTCAACCAGTCATTTCCGAGGGTTTCTTTGACCATTACCAAGTAATGTAATGCCAGCTTGGATTTTGAAATTCCTCCTGCCGGTTTCATGCCCACCTGACGTCCTGTTCGGCGGTGATAATCTCTGATGGCTTCGATCATGACCAGAGTCACAGGAAGGGTTGCGGCTGGTTTGATTTTGCCCGTGGAGGTTTTAATAAAATCAGCGCCTGCCTCCATCGCGAGGTCGCTGGCTAATCGAACTTTATCAAAGGTGCCCAGTTCCCCGGTTTCTAGGATGACCTTAAGGCGAGCTTTACCACACGCCTCTTTGACAGCGGCAATTTCATCGAACACGTAGCGATAATCTCCTGTGTGGAATCGTCCACGTGAAATGACCATATCAATTTCGTCGGCGCCCGAATCGATTGCATAAGCGACTTCGGCCAGTTTGATATCGAGTGATGAATTGCCGCTGGGGAAGGCTGTGGCAACCGATGCGACTTTAATGGAGGTACCCAATAATTCCTGTTTGGCGATGGCCACCAGATTGGGGTAGACGCAAACCGCCGCAACAGTTGGCAAGCCGGCGACGGCGGCGTGTACCTGTTTCGCTTTGGTGCAAAGCTGACGCACCTTTCCAGGTGTGTCCATCCCTTCGAGTGTGGTCAGGTCAATCATGTTGAGCACCATTTTCAAACCCTGCATTTTGGATTCGTTTTTGATACTGCGAGTGCAGAAACGCTTGGCGCGCTGGACGACACCGACTTGGTCAATCGGTGGGCTGTTCAGAGTGGGAAAGGGTATGGTCACGGGAGCCTTGGGCGTTTTACGGGCGTTTCATTAGTTTGGATGTTTACCAATTGCTTGCCGTCGATAGTTGGTGTGATCAGGGGGCCAGCGAACGGGTTTCGGCGGATGACGGGAGTTCCCAATCAGTCCGTTTACTCTATTCTAGCTCGCATTTAAGAAGTATTCTGAAAACTACCCCATTCTACAAACTGCCCTAAATACCTTACATTTGCTACAAACCGGCCTGGTGAGACGTTTTGATGGGGCGAAGCCCTCGGCATCAAGACTCGTTGGGCCGTGATTTGCCGCGTTGTCGAACCCTGCTACTTCCGCGCAAAAGAGGGCTTATTTTCGTTGGTGATCCGGTTTGTTGGGTTCGCTTGGAGGGTCCTGGGTAGCGGCGAGCCAGCGGTGCGGGCGGGATTGTTTGAGTGCAAAGCGGCCGGTTGTCTGGAATGACTGAATCTCGCGAGATAGATCGTGTGAGGGAGCAAGGCCAATGCCATCTTTCGGGGGGCAATATATTTTCAATCAACGAGGCGGTAGCCTGAAGCAAGTTCTCTGAATTGCCGCGACTGATCAGCGATCCATCGGTCATCTTGTTGGAGTTCCCGCGCCATCAAAGCGGCGACATCGGCTGCGCATTCCGCCGCGGCCTCGGCATCGAGCAATAACGCTCTCGTCCGCCGAGCTAGAACATCCTCAACGGTTCTTGCGTATTCGAAACGGACCGCATAGACCACGGCACCCCGCAGGTAGGGCAAGTTGGCATGAAGGCGCTCGTGTCCCCCGTCGATCGAATCGCATACTGCGGTGACTTCTACGGCGTCGGCCCCATAAACTCGCAGCCAGTTCTCCTTGGGCATGTTGATGTCGCCGCGATCCAGCCAGCCTCTCAGGCGCAAATTCTCGGTGATGCAGTTCCGACGTTCTAAGCCGCCGACATCGGCAGCGTGGTTCATTACATCCTCGGCCATGTGTCGATAGGTCGTCCATTTCCCTCCGACCACAGAGACCAGGCCGCCGCGAGAAACGATGACCTCGTGCTCGCGAGAGATGTTCTTGGTGGCGGTCGCATCTTGTTTAATCAGTGGACGCAGGCCGGCAAACACGCTTAACACATCGCTGCGTTTAGGGTCGCGGGCCATATACCGCGCGGCGTTTCTTAAAATGAATTCTACTTCCTCTTTGGTGGCGCGAGGTTCCAGTTGGGGATGGGGTGTCTTTTCGTCGGTGGTTCCGGCGAGGCAATGGTCGTGCCAGGGGATAACGAACAGAACGCGATCGTCATCCGTGTAGGGAACCATAATCGCGGTGTCGCCTTTGAGGAACGAGCGATCTAGGACTAGGTGAACACCGCGGCTGGGTTCGATAATTGGTGCGGCCTGAGCTTCGTCCATCCGTCTCACCGAATCCGAGAAAACACCCGTCGCGTTGACCACAACTTTACCCATCGCCTCGTGCTCTTTTCCCGTTTCCGCGTCGTGAAAACAGACGCCGGCAACATGGTCCTGAGAATCTCGAATCAAACGGATGACGCGAGCATGATTCAGAGGGACACAGCCGAGGTCCGCTGCGGTGCGAGCGAGCGTAAGACACATTCTCGAATCATCGAATTGACCGTCGTGGTACTCAGTCCCCCCATACAGACCATCCGGTTCCAGATTGGGAATCGCCTGAAGTGTCTGTTCGGCGTTTAGGGTGCGCGAGGGTGCGAGGTTTAAGCGGCCGGCTAATAAATCGTACAGTTTTAGGCCGACTCCGTAAAAAGGTCCTTCCCACCAGCTGTAACGCGGGACGATGAACGGCAAATCAGTCACTAAATGTGGCGCGTTTTGATACAACAAGCCTCGTTCATAAAGTGCCTCCCGAACCAACGAGATGTTTCCTTGTTGCAAGTAACGAACCCCACCATGAACCAATTTTGTGGACCGACTACTGGTCCCTTTAGCAAAATCGACCTGTTCCAGCAAAAGGGTTCGGTAACCTCGACCCGCTGCGTCGACCGCCGCGCCCATTCCGCTGGCTCCGCCTCCAATGATGATCACGTCCCAAAGATCTGTTTGTTGAATTTGGTCCACAAGATTGTTGCGGTTCATTCGTTCGTCTCCTCAGTCCAATGCTTGGATCGCTCGACGGCCTTATGCCAGAGTTTCATCTGTTTTTTTCGCTCAGTCTCTGAAATAGTGGGTGAAAATTCACGCTCAAGAATCCAGTGGTTCGTCAGGTCGTCTGGGCTGGAATAGATTCCCGTTGAGAGTCCGGCCATGAATGCGGCACCCAATGCGGTCGTTTCAAGCACCTCGGGCCTTCGTACGCATCGGTCGAGCAGGTCGGCCTGGATTTTCATCAAAACGTCACTGGCGGCTGCACCCCCGTCAACGCGAACTTCGGTTAATCGAACACCCGAATCCTTTTCCATGGCCCGTAGAAGATCGACCACTTGAAATGCGATCCCTTCAAGCGTGGCCCGTGCAATGTGGGCAGCCGTACTGCCCCGAGTGAGGCCTTGGATTGTGGCCCGAGCAAAGGGGTCCCATACCGGAGCACCGAATCCGGCGAAGGCGGGTACCATGAATACGCCGCCATTATCGGAAACCGATAAAGCAAGTTCATTCACTTCGGCCGCCGTTTCAATGATCCCGAGTCCATCCCGTAGCCATTGGACCGCGGCCCCGCCCATGAAAATGCTCCCCTCTAGAGCGTATACAGGTTGCTGGCCCTCGATTTGCCACGCGACGGTCGATAACAGGCCATGTTGACTCGCGACTACCTCGTTTCCAGTATTCATTAATAGGAAACAGCCTGTGCCATAAGTGGTTTTGGCCATGCCTGCCTCGATGCAGGCCTGACCAAATAGAGCGGCTTGTTGATCCCCAATCATTCCACCAATTGGGATTGGGGCCCCAAGAAGCTCCGTTTGGGACTCGCCAAAGTAACAGCTGCATGGCCGCACGACAGGTAAGATCGATTTGGGGATCTCAAATAACCTCAATAGTTCTTCATCCCAGTCGCCAGTATGCAGATTAAACAAAAGGGTTCTGCAGGCGTTGGATATATCCGTGGCGTGAACCTGTCCTCCCGTGAGGTGCCATAGCAGCCAACTGTCAATGGTGCCGAAGGCCAAGAGTCCCGCTTCGGCGGCAGCTCTGGCTCCGTCGACGTTGTCAAGAAGCCAGCCAATTTTACTGGCACTGAAATAGGGATCCAACCGAAGGCCTGTCGCTTCTCGGACGCGCTTTTTATTTACAGGGGTGGCGTGACTTGCAATGGCTTCCGCCGTTCGCCGATCCTGCCAAACGATGGCATGATGGATCGGCTCTCCCGTCTCGCGGTTCCAGATCACCACGGTTTCACGTTGATTGGTGATCCCGATCGCTGACAGGTCTTTGGCGGCTAAACCGGACTGGTCCAATGCCTCGCGCATGGTTTGGAATTGAGTGTCGCGTATCTCGTTGGCGTCGTGTTCGACCCAGCCAGGTACCGGGAAATGCTGTTTAAATTCATGTTGGGCCATTCCGATGGATTGGCCATGCTCATCAAATATGATCGTGCGACAGCTCGTGGTGCCCTCGTCGAGTGACATTAAATAAGGCATGCAGTTTTTGCTCCGGTCATTCAGGTTTTTTGTCTGGCTGAGCAGACCGCTCCAGTGTGATTATTATTTTCTTACTGACAGGCGTATTTGAGATTTCAGCCACCGAATGAATAGATACCAGCGGATTTGCCTCAGGAAAGTATGCCGCTAGACAGTCACGGGGTATGTCGTAGGGTACGACCTTGAAATCAAAAACTTTTCTACTTGAACCATGATCATCAGCGCATAGATTGACTCGATCCAGAGCTTGAAAGCCAAGTTCCTTCGCTTGTTCAGCGTTCATGAGTACGACTTTTCGTCCTCGTTCAATTCCCCGATATCTATCATTCAAGCCATAGACAGTTGTGTTGTACTGGTCATGTGAGCGGATGGTCATTAACTTAAATTGTCCCGATTTTACCTTCTCTTTTTTTAATACATTGGTCGTGAATTTAGCTTTACCGCTAGGAGTGGTGAATTCACGGCAGCGAGACCCGTTGTGCAACTCGAAGCCCCCGCCCTGACGCACCCTCTGATTGTAGTCATGAAAACCGGATATCACTGATTCGATGGCCTCCCGAATGCGGTCGTAGTCAGCGGTGAGACCCTCCCAATCAATCTGGAGATCTTTTCTATTTTTAAAAAGCTCTAAGGCCAATCCGGTAATAATTGCTGGCTCGCTTTTTAGTTGCTCTGAAACTGGCGCAAGGATTCCTTTCGACGTGTGAACGACACCCATGCTGTTCTCAACACTTACAAATTGATAGCCCGATTCTTGAATATCAATTTCTGTTCGTCCGAGACAAGGTAAAATAAAAGCTTCTTCCCCGTGAACAAGATGAGACCGATTCGGTTTTGTAGAAACGTGAACCGTTAATTTGCAATTGCGGAGTGCTGCTGCGGTGTAATCAGTATCGGGTGACGCCGAAAGAAAGTTACCGCCCATTGCAAAGAAGACTCGGGCCTTGCCCTCATACATTGCTTTGATCGCTTGGACGGTGTCATATCCATGCTCCCGCGGTGATTTGATCCCAAAAGTCTTATCAAGCTTTTGATGATATCTCTCCGGCATCTTTTCCCAAATACCCATTGTCCGGTCACCTTGAACGTTGCTATGCCCGCGAACGGGGCAGGTGCCACCTCCCGGAATGCCAATACTGCCTTTGAGAAGTAACAAATTTACGATTTCTTGAATCGTTGCTACACCGTTCTCTTGTTGCGTTAATCCCATTGCCCAGCAGACAATGATTTTTTTCGCTGACGCGATCATCTGGGCGGCTTGGTAGACTTGGTCACGCGGAATCCCCGATTCGGCTATGCAATCATCAAGATTGTATTGTTCCAAATTGGTAATAAATTCTTCATAACCCTCTGTTTGTTCCTCGATGAACAGTCGATCGAAAATTTGCTCGCCTGATAGTTCTCTTTGCCAGAGTAATAAGAGGATAGATTTCAGAAACGCGAGATCTCGGTTGATGGGAATTGACAAATGTAGGTCCGCTAATTCGATTCCGCCTGTCAGGACTCTAATTGGTTTTTGTGGATTGATGTACCGTACTAAACCCGCTTCTCTAAGAGGATTGACTGAGATAATCCTACCTCCATTTTCTTTGCATCGCTCAAGTGCCGATAGCATTCTGGGGTGGTTGGTTCCTGGATTTTGTCCCATAACAATAATGAGTTCTGCCTCATACAGATCGGTCAAGCGGACGGAGCCTTTACCGATTCCAAGTGTATTAGTTAGTGCGGCTCCACTTGACTCGTGGCACATGTTGGAGCAATCAGGTAAATTGTTTGTCCCATAAGCTCGGACGAGCAATCCGTAAAGGAAAGCAGCCTCATTGCTAGTCCGACCGGAGGTGTAAAATATTGATTCATCTGGGTCGACGGCCTGTAGGTGTTCTGCGATTCTCTGAAATGCGAATTGCCAAGTGGTTGGCTGGTAGTGTGTCCCTCCTTTTGCTAGGTGCATGGGTTGGGTGATTCTGCCTGATTTCCCAAGTTTGAAATCAGAAAGCTGGCTCAATTCGTACACGGAATGCTCCGAGAAGAATTTTGGAGTCGCCCTATGTTTTGTTGCTTCTTCCGATATTGCCTTGATGCCATTTTCACAATATTCTGCAATGAACGATCGCTCGTCATCCGGGTCCGGCCAAGCACATCCAGGGCAATCGAATCCTTTCTTTTGATTAACTTTTAATGAGGATCGCAGGGCTTTGGGTAAATCCATGTACCTGCCCATCTGTCGCATAGATTCGGCGACAGCACGAAGACCAGCGGCTCGCTCTTTTTGGTGCTTGATCTTTAGTTGACTATCATCAACGGTTGCTCTGTGATTCGTGTTTTTTTCAGACATGAGATGTCAGGTCCCTCGTTGAGCGGATGACGTTGTCGCAAACCGTACAAAGATTGTAGGGCTGACGTTTGAATTGTCTGTGACTTAAGGGTTTGGTATACCACACCTAGGACTTGCCTGCCTATAGAATTACGTGATGTTTGTTGGCTGAAAGTGGTCCGTGTTTTTAGAAAAATAGACCGGCTAGTTGTTTTCCTTCATGGACCATTTTGTTTTGGCCATTTTGTAGTTTTTTAGACGGCGCACCGTTAATGGCTGAAACATAAGATTTGGCTAGGAGGGAGAAGTCGGTT
>JAKVBF010000005.1:53527-171982 GCA_022447555.1 Mariniblastus sp.
TTGACCTCAAAACGGGTGTTTTCTATCAGCCCGCGTTGATTAACTAAGAGGGCTACCCAAGGGTCCGGAAACTAGCGAGCGTCGACTAAACGAGACGGATGTGCGTAGATGTTAAACCGTGTCTGGCTGGCGAAACCAATGAGGGTTATTCCAAACTCGATGGCCAGTTCGACCGCCAAGCTCGACGGCGCACCCACGGAAACCATGACGGGGAATTGAGCTGCTGCAGCCTTTTGCACCAATTCAAAACTGGTCCGTCCACTGACGACCAAAATTCGCTCGGTCAACGGGATGTTGCCTTGCAGGAATTGATTTCCGATCAGTTTGTCTAGGGCATTGTGTCGCCCAACATCCTCACGTTGGATTAATAGCTTGCCTGTCCGGTCGAACAATCCGGCCGCATGAATACCCCCGGTATGTTGAAAGATAGACTGAGCCATTTTTAGGCGTTCGGGAAGTCGGTAAATTGTGTCGTACTCAATCTTGAGTGATGAGTGAACGGGTGCTATGCCATTGCACCGGATCGCTTCCAGCGAGCCTTTGCCACAAATTCCACAACTGGACGTCGTATAGAAGTGCCGCTGGAGGTTTTGCATTTTCACCTCAACCGTTTCCTGGAGTTCAACCCGAACGATGTTGGGAGACGTGCGACCTTCGGCAATTTCACCACAGAACTCAAATCCCACGATTTGTTCCGGCGACTGGAGGATCCCCTCGGTGACGAGGAATCCAGCGGCCAGTTCAAAGTCGTGATCCGGAGTTCTCATGGTGATGGACAGACTACGCCCCGTTCGATGGTGGGCGGGCCCAAACACAATTCGTACTTCCATCGGCTCCTCAACGGCCAATTGGTCATTTCTTTCCTCGCGTTCGGCCGGTGTGACGTGAACGATCCGAAATTGTTTTTCAGATTGGTCAGATTGACTCATTTCTGTCCCACGGGCGAGGTTGATTGCGTTGGCATCTTGGAATCGACATCGCCACTTTTGGTTTGGTTGGGCTCTAGTTCGGCGATCCAGTCCGAGCCACCATTCCAAATGACGAGAGGGGCAAGGCTTGCAAAATCGTCGGTCCAAATGATCTTGGGCAAGTCTTCTGGCCACGCTGATTGGACTGATTTGAGAATGGGAGAGCGACTGAGTTCCTCGTTTCTAGTCAGTAAGACCCATCGTGTCTCTGTTTGAATCACCGGGTTGGCATGGTCGATCAACGTCGCAGTCGCACCAAGGTTTTGAGCTAAAGATTGAACCACCGGTCGAAGGTCGACAAATTTGTTTGTGATGTGCAGTACCAGAATGCCGTTTGGGTTGAGGTGCTCCCAGTACAACTCCAAACACTCGGTGGTCAGTAAATGGACCGGTATGGAATCGCTTGAGAAGGCGTCGATGAAAAGGATATCGAAGTTACGAGGGCCGTTGGTGATGAGTTCCTTTTCCAGTTCGATACGGCCATCACCAGTGACCACTTCAATGTCGTTTTCTTTGATAAATGTGAAGTAATCGTTGGCAACTTCCGTCACGAGTGGGTTCAGTTCGTAAAAACAAAACCGATCGTTTGCTCGCCCCCATGCCGACAGGGAGCCGGTTCCTAGGCCGAGAACGCCAACGTTCATCGGGCGCTCTGTGAGGCCGTGTGATTTCTGCCACTCCCGAAATGCTTGGAACGCTAAGGATGCTCCACTACCGTTGACGTAGTAAAGATTGGGTGTGAATTCGAAAGATTCATTGAGTGATTGGCCTCCGTGTACCGTCTGTCCATTAATCAGAACGCGGAAAGTGGGTTTGTCTTGAACTGAGACGATGCCGTAATCATTTCGCTGGTGAAAAATTAGATTGGGTTGGAAGCTGCGATCAAGTTGATAGATCAGGGAGCAGATCACAAGCGATAAAACAATCATGCTGGCGACCGCGCCGAACCAGAATGAGGTCGGCAATCCATTCGATTTTTTTCGTTGCTCAAGGTAGATGATGATCATGGGTATCACGATCGCTAAAATCACGCCTGCGTGGAACTCGTAATAACCATTAAATAATCGTGGCGCGATAAACGCGACGAAGATTCCGCCCACGGCACCTCCGGCCGCAATGCAAAGGTAGAACAGTGTCAGATACAACGTGGGTGGTTTGAGTCGCTGAAGCTCCCCGTGGCAAACCAAGGATCCCAGAAAACAGACCGCGGACATCCCGCATACTTGGACCATCAGAGAGGCCTTGGTGCCAAGGTGGACCAGCAAGATTGCAAATGCGATGCAGATTAGGAGGAGGCTGATGCTCGGATTGCGATGGTACCATTGAGGGCGGTCAAAGCAGATAATGAGAGTGATGAGATAGAGCGCGAGCGGAAGAATCCAGAGGAACGGATAGGATGCTACTTCCAAACACATCAGGTTGGTCGTGGCCAGCAGCACGATGGAGGCTGTTGCGCTAAGCAACAGCCATGCTGAAATGGTTGTGCCGCCTATCCGTTTGTATTCCTGCCCTGGTGATTCACTTTCCCGAGACGTTTGCCATTCTTCGAAGTGGATGGTTTGCCAGCCACTCCAGGCCGAGAGGCAGGCAAAAACAAGGAAACCGATTGACCAACTCGTTTGCTGTACAGACAGACCGAAAAATCGTTCCACGATGAAAGGGTAAGTCAATAGAGCGAGCATGGATCCAACGTTGGAAAGCGCGTACAGTCGGTAGGTCTGGCGATTTGGATGCGTGGTGCTATGCCAGGCCTGAACCAATGGTCCGGTTGTGGATAATGCTAGGAATGGCAAGCCGATCGTCAGGGTCAAGACTTGAATAATTGACCATGCCAAATTATCAGAGCCATTGATCGGCTGATCAGGAATCGCCTGGATTCTCAGTGTAATGGCAGCTGTACAAAGTAGGGTCAGATGAATGATCCATGTGGTTTTTGGGGAAAAGATTCGTCTGACGATATGGGCGTAGATATAACCAAACAACAAAACGGTTTGGAAGTACATCATGCAGGTCGTCCAGACCGCCGAGGTACCACCGAAGCGAGGTAGGATGATACGAGCAACAATCGGCTGCACTTGGAATAGCAGGAAAGCGCTCAGGAAAATTGTGAGTGCGTAGCGAACCACGATTCTTTGGGGGTTAGGGTGGCACGAGTCGGAAGGTCTTATTCTAAAATAGAGACATCGAAGTTGTTAGGTCGGTTCGGTAGGTTTCTCCCGTTACCGACTGTCTTGAGAGGTTCCTATCCATTCTGCCCAGTGGATCTCTGCGGCTGTGCTGGAAGAATGATTATCTAGAAAGTATGATCGTTTTTATGACAAATCAGAAAATCGCCCAAATGCTTGAATTACTGGCCGACTTGATGGAGTTTCAAGGAGCCAACGCTTTTCGCCTAAGAGCCTACCGCAACGGAGCCCGGGTGATTCGTGATATGCCGGATTCGGTAGCAAAGCTGTTGGAAAACGGAGAAGATCTGGTTCAATTTGACGGAATCGGTAAGGGAGTGGCAGGGAAATGCAAAGAATTAGTTGAAACGGGAGGATTGGAACAACTCGACGCGATGTTGGAAGAGGTCCCTCGCACCGTTTTGGATTTGTTGAACGTGCCCAAGTTAGGACCTAAAAAAGCGGCCGCCGTTTTCAATCAGCTCGGCATTGTTAATCTGGAACAGTTGGAAGCGGCTTGCATGGAAGGGCAGCTTCGGCAATTAGCTGGTTTTGGCGAGAAAACGGAAAAGGCGATTCTCGAAGGGATCGCGATAGCGGTTGCGGCCAATCAACGAATTCTTTGGTCCAAAGCCGACCAGATTGTCACTGAGCTGCGAAAATATATGTTGGCGGAGCCGGCGGTCAATCGACTGGAATTTGCGGGCAGTTATCGACGCGGTAAAGAGACCGTTGGCGATTTGGATTTGTTGGTGGACTCTGATGATCCTTCAGCGGTGATGAATCATTTTGCCCAATTCGAGTCGATTCAAAGCACCATCATGCGAGGTGAAACGAAAATGTCGGTTCGTTTGGAAAAAGAGTTTCAAGTCGATCTTCGAGTCGTCCCCGAGGCGTCTTTTGGGGCTGCACTCCAGTACTTTACGGGGTCCAAAGACCATAATGTATTGGTCCGCGGACGCGCCAGACAAGCCGGTTTAAAAATCAACGAATGGGGCGTCTATCGAATGGAAGGTGACCAGGAAGAGTGGATTGCCGGTCGCTCCGAGCAGGAGGTTTACGAGACGCTCGACTTGCCCGTGTTTCCAGCCGAAATTCGGGAGTCTCGACGAGAGCTGGAGTGGGCTGAGTCAAATCCGCCGCCCACGCTGATCGAATTAGAAGATATTCTTGGTGATCTTCACATGCACACGACAGCGACTGATGGTCGCGCCACAATTGAAGAAATGGCGGACGCCGCGAAGGCTAGGGGTTTGCACTATATAGCCATAACTGATCACTCACAGCGGGTAACCATGGCCAATGGTCTGGATGCAGAAAGGCTGTTGGCCCAATGGAGGACAATCGACCAACTCAATCGTGAACGCGAGGATGATTTCATTATCTTAAAAGGGATTGAGTGTGATATCCTCGAAGCGGGTGGGATGGACCTGCCCGATGAAGTCCTTTCCAAGGCGGATTGGGTGATTGCTAGTGTGCATTATGGGCAGCGTCAACCGCGTCAACAGATCACCGATCGGATTGTTGGCGCTTTGCGGAACCCCTATGTCAGCATGGTCGCTCACCCGACGGGTCGGTTGATCAATAAGCGAGAACCTTACGACGTCGATTTAGTCGCAGTCTTTCAGGCGGCTGCGGAATGTAAGAAATTACTTGAACTGAATGCCAATCCAAAACGCCTCGATTTAAACGATGTGCATCTGCTGGCAGCCCAGTCTCATGGTGTCCCAATCGTTATCAATACCGATGCCCATCGAATAGAAGGGTTAGCGGATATGAAATATGGAATCAAGCAGGCTCGGCGTGGGTGTTTGACTGCGGGAGATGTTGCCAATACCCTGTCTTGGGAAGCGATGAAAAAACTGATGCGGCGAAGCTGATTTGTTTTTTTAAACGTGCATCTGAAATCGCCCGACCGGCTCGAAAGCATTCATGTAGTGGGTCACCGTGGGCTGCCTCTGATTTAATGGCCAAAGGATCGCGATCACATCAAATCGAGCGGGTTGCTCCAGTAGGTCGTGGCGACGGAGGTACGCGAGTGCCGTTTGAGTGATACGGGCTTGTTTATTGGCATCCACGGCCTCAGCTGGCAGCCCAGCAATATCAGTTCGACGCGTTTTTACTTCGACAATGATGATGGATCGGTCTCGGGTAGCAATCAAATCCAGCTCACCCCATTTATTCTCATATTGTCGGGCGAGGATGATGTAACCCCGTTTCCTCAGGTATCGGTCCGCCATGCGTTCACCCAACATTCCAAAACTTGATGCGGGCTGCAGCCAATCATAAAACGCGGTGCTCAGCGGGTTGAGGTAGAGTCGGTTTACCATCGCTCGCCAACTAATTTTCCATCCCATGCTCACACCTACTCATGCCGTGCCGAACTCAGACCTGCGGAGCCAGTATTATGAACTGCTTCGAACTGGTTAAGCAACTTTTTTTATGTAGTGCGAGATGGCGAACATTGGCCGGGCCCCTGATGTGGACACCGACAGAGCACAATACATTTACGGCGGTGTGACATTTTGAGAGCAGAAAAAGGCTTAGACGAAACCGCTTACAGAGTTTGAGCGCTCACCAAAGTAGTATGATTGAGGATAAGGGTCGACGAGGTCGGCCGGACTTTAACGCCACCCTATCCATCCCCTTTTTTTTCCGTTTCTTTCGCGGACGAAGCCTCTGGATCAGATGCCGCTTTCTTCTTTTCGTTTTCGTTCGAAGGCTTTACGGGCGCTGCTTCAACACCCGACTCGACGGGTTTTGTCGTTTCAGGGGGCTTCTCATTTTCCCCTTCGGTGGTCGTCGGGGGCGTTGGAGTCGGCTCAAAGGATCCGCCGCCCACCTCGTTCGGGGGTGTGCTGTCGGTAGGGAATCCAATGTCTGGACGCGTAGGAAGAACCGGGCCTGGAGCGTCGCCAGGCGTTTCTTTCCAGTCGCGGAATTTGTCGTAGACGACTTTGTATTCTGGATTACTGGTTCGCTTTAAGCCGCGGCTGGCCGCGTCAAGAAAGGGTGATTTATTGCCTTGATCAACTAATGTCTGATAATTACTCTTTGCAGCCTCGAAGTCCCCTACTGTTTCGGCGGCATAGGCCAGTCCGAACAATGAGCGGCGTTGAAGCATGGTAGACTTATCGACGTTGGACTCGTTTACTTTTTTGTAAAGTTCTCGGGCTTTGCGAACTTTGTCTAGGCCCTCTTTTCGGGCAACCTCATCTTGTCCGAATTGCTGAATGCCGCTTCGCAGTTCGAAGTCAGCTGCCAATTGCATGGCCCACAGTCCGGCAACATTTTGTGGGTATTCGTCGGCTACCGAGGTTAACATTCGGGTATCACCCGTAAGCCGGGTTTGACTGACTGCCATGTTAAACGCGGACCAAGGCATTGCCTGATTCCTTTCGTTTAACTCCAAGTAGTACATGAATACGATGAAAATCACGACGATCAAACCTGTGCATATCCCAATCATGGGGAGATGGGGTTTGAGATGGCCGAATTTCTTTTCGGTCCAAGTCAGGATTTCGTTTTCGAGAATCTCTTTTTCGTGTTGTTTTTTATTCATCGACGTAGGTGTTTTCAGTGCCAAGTCAGTCGCAATGGAATTAATCCCGACAGTATATTAGGGCTGTCCGAAAATGGTCAATACCGACCCCTGATAACTGTCAGAATCGTGGATTACGATAAAGTGGCTCTCAAAGTCTCGTCAGATACATGATTTTGCGGGCATCCGATGTTATCTGCCCAAAAATGGGGCCATTGGTTACCCAAGCTTCCCATCCGTCCATTTGTTGAATTCAATGACTGTTCTCAATCCTGGACAATTCGATGCCGTCAACACGATGTCGGGCCCCTTACTGGTGTTGGCGGGAGCGGGTACCGGAAAAACAAGGGTCATTACCTTTCGTATTGCCAAGTTGATCAAATCGGGAGTCCCAGCTGAACGGATTCTTGGTGTGACCTTTACCAATAAAGCGGCCACCGAGATGCAAGAGCGACTGGAAATGATGTTGGGCCGTGGAAATTCCACCAAACCCTTTATTTCCACGTTTCACTCTTTATGCGTGCGGATTTTGCGACGTCATATCGAGGCTTTGGGCTATCCCGAACGGTTTAGCATCTACAACCGTGGTGATCAGGAGGCAGTGGCTCGGAGTGTGTTAAGGGAGATCAATGTAGCCGATACGCTGCTGGCCCCTTCCCAATTACTGTACATCATTGGCGATTGGAAAAACCGTTCGCTGAGCCCCGAAAAGGCCGCGTTGGAGTGCGACACGGATCGGGATCACTTGGCCGCAATCGCCTATCGTAGGTATCAAAAAAATTTAAAAAACAGTGGCGCTGTCGATTTTGATGACTTGCTCTTGCTAACGGAAAAACTTTTTAAAAAGGAGCCGCGTATCCGCCTTCAGGAGGCGGCAATGTTCGATCATTTATTGGTAGATGAGTACCAGGACACGAACTACAGCCAGTACCAGATTGTAGCTGCCCTAGCGGGAGGGCATCGGAATTTGTGTGTGGTGGGCGATGACGACCAATCCATTTATGGATGGCGAGGCGCGGAAGTCGAGCACATTTTACGATTTCATCATGATTGGCAGGATGCCAAGGTGGTTCGACTTGAAGAGAACTATCGTTGTACGGGCGCCATCTTGGGGTTGGCTAATTCGCTGATTTCGTTCAATCAAACGAGGCACGAAAAGGTGCTTCGGCCTGCTCGAGGGACCGGTGAACGACCGAAAATACAGCAGTACCCCAATGAAGAAAAAGAGGCGTCGGAAACCGTTTACTCCATTCGGCGTAGACTCGAGCAACCCGGCGCACAGCCGAAAGACTTTGCCATCCTTTTTCGCACGAACGAACAGCCTCGGCCGTTTGAGACGGAATTGAGAAAAGCCAAATTGCCTTATGTATTGGTGGGAGGCATGTCGTTTTTTGACCGTAAAGAAGTCAAGGACATATTAGCTTATATGAAAGTTGCGGAGGGTGCTGCGGATGAGGTATCTGTCCTGCGAATTCTGAATTCGCCGCCTCGCGGTATCGGGAAAAAAACGATTGAACAATTACTGGACCACAGTATTAAAAACAAACTCGACCTTTGGTCGGTTGTACAGGGTCGATCCTCTCGACCCTCCTTTCCGGCCAATGCGATACGGGGGATGGAGCGGTTGACGCAAGTCATTGCCGAGACAAAAAAACGAACGGGATCTATGGTTGATCGAACACGGGCCTTAATCCAGGCGATCGACTACCGTGCGGAAGTCGATCGTTTGTATCCTGACAATAATGAGCGGGAGTCCCGATGGAATGTGGTTGAGCAAATCGTCAACGCCTTAGGTGAGTACGAGGCATCGGCTAGAAAGCCGACCTTTACGGAATTTCTGGATCGTATTTTATTAGGGGATCAGGATCCGCAGGAAGAAAAAGAGAAGCAGTTGACGAAGAATGCCATTATGTTGATGACCATGCACAGCGCGAAAGGGCTAGAGTTTCCCGAGGTGTACATCGTTGGTTTGGAAGAAGGTATTTTGCCCCACCATCGAAGTCTAGAGGGCGATCAGAAGGGCGTCGAAGAAGAGCGGCGGTTGTGTTATGTTGGCATCACACGGGCCCAAGAAAAACTGACTCTTTCGATGTCGTTAACACGACGCAAATGGGGCAAGTCGCGTGATACGATTCCCAGTCGATTTCTCTATGAACTGACCGGGCAGGCGGATCACCCCAATTACGCAAAGGGCTGAGGAGGCATTCGCTGGCCAGGGAGGCCTTGCCAGTCGACGGGGGGGAGTCAGAGTTGAGGCGCTCGGTCGCGCGGACATCGTGATCGAAGCAAAAAAACCAGACTGCCAGCAGTTGCGCGATAGCTTGCTTAGGCCAGCTTCGGGGGGCCATTTCGTGAATCCCTTAAAAGAGGCAAGCTAGCATTCGTCGCTCACCTTTTGAGTCGAAAGCAGGTGGTACCTCGGGGGCAGTTCGCGAGACGGGGATTGGGTGAGCTTGTAACTGGTTTGTTTAGTTCGCCATTGACTTCGTGGCGTAATCCTTTTAACGTCCCGCCTTATTTCGATTGAATCCCAATCGACAAGAGTTTTGCGTAACCGCCAATACAAGGCTTCGGCATGAATAAAAAGCTAAGCGTACCAACCCACGCGAATGATTTTCCGGCTCGTTCACGGCGACGAATTGACGTCTCCGGTTGGGCATTTCTGACCGCCCTATTCTTGGTCGGATTGTTGGGTTGCGGAAATATCATTCCCAGAGGGCAAAGCCCCGATGAATCCATTATCTCAATGGATAATGACGCAAAACGAACCATTTATATCTCTGATGTTTGCAAAGTTTGGGGGCTTAATTATGCGCCGGTCGAAGGGGTCGGTCTGGTTTCGTCACTAGATGGCACCGGTAGTAATCCGGTTCCCAGCGGGCAACGTGATCATCTCTTATCCGAATTAAAAAATAGATCGATTGTCGAAGATCCCAAAAAGGCAATTGCCAGCGAAAATACCTCGATGGTTTTGGTCAAAGGGTTACTACCTCCTGGAATTAAAAAGGGTGAACGATTTGATGTCGAGGTACAACTAATGCCCAAATCCGACACGAGCAGTCTGATGTATGGGAAATTGATGAAAACACGAATGCGACCCATGATGAATACGGGGAGATCGGTCAAATTGGGCACGGTCAATGCAGTAGTCAATGGAAGCGTTATGGTGGATTCGGTATTCGAAACACGCCAAGACGGAGCGAACCATACTCGCGGCTGGATTTTTGGTGGCGGTGTCGCACTGGAAGATCGCAAGATGGCACTCAAAGTCTTTACGGATCAAACCAAGGTCAAGTTGACCCGCAGCATTGCTTACTCCATTAACAACCGGTTCACCACAGTGACGTCGAGCGGACGCCAAGGCGTTGCCACCGCAAAATCGGATCGGCATATTGCACTTGAATTGCCGGATGTCTACAAGCATAACATTGGTCGTTATTTTCAGGTCTTGGTTAACATGGCGGTCGACGAGCGGGCCGACCTTCGGGTCAATCGATTGGATCGACTGGACCTAGAAATCAACGATCCCAGCATCTGCGCTCGCGCAGCCTTAGAGTTGGAAGCGTTTGGTGAAGAAGGAGTTCCGGCGCTGAAGCGCGCTTTAAAAAATCCAGATTCGGTGGTTCGTTTTAACGCGGCTCAGGCTTTGGCTTATATGCAGCATACAGATGGTGTGGAAGATCTGGTATTCCTTGCCGAAAAGGAGCCGGCATACCGGTGGCATGCACTCACCGCATTAGCGTCTCTGAACGAACCAGCCGCTGCAAACGGTCTTAATAAGTTAATGCATGTAAAAAGTGCGGAAACACGTTACGGTGCCTTTCGTGCGTTACAAAAACATTCCCCCAGTGAACCCGCAGTTGATGGCCAGTGGCTGGCCGATGATTTCTACTTTCACGTAGTGCCTTCGACGACTGACGCAATGTTGCATTTTTCTCGTTCCAAGCTGCCTGAGATTGTTGCCTTTGGTGAGACGCAGACGGTTTCTGAGGACTTTTTGTATGTTGAGACCGGTTTGACGGTTAAGGGAGCAGGTGACGGTCGAATCCAGATCACGCGATATATGCCGCAGCGTGGCGAAATTCGAAAGGAATGCTCCACACGCTTGGTCGAGTTGATTCCGACATTAGCCGATCTCGGTTGTGACTACACGGTGATGGTTAATCTGTTTCGAGAAGCCATGAGCGGCGACATGTTGGAATCAAGATTGGTCGTGAATGCCGTACCCAGAATACGTAATCAAAATGAGGCTCAGCCGGACGGTGGAGTGGACTCCGGAGACTTGGCGTTATCGCCCATGGCGGAATCCCTGGCTGACCTTGAAAGTCTCGATGACGAATTTCCGGAAGCAGATGGTGCTTCCGAAGCCGAGACAAAGACCAAAGAAGGAATGTTCACTCGTTTTAAAAATTGGTTCAGTGACTAGTTCACGATGTTTCCCACGGCCTGTTCGTTTGTAATTGGGATGGATTGGCAGTTTGGGTTGGCGGGGATTGTCGAAGAACAGCTGTTTTGCCAGTAGCCACTGAATCCGGGCTGTGCGAAAATGATTAATTCGACCGTTGTTACTTTGATAGGTATGTTCGATGCTTAAAGCCCTGGAGCTAACAGGCTTTAAGAGCTTTGCTGACAAAACCCGTTTTGAATTCCCTGCCGGAATTACCGTCGTCGTTGGCCCCAATGGGTCCGGTAAGTCGAACATTGTTGATGCGATAAAGTGGGTTCTTGGCGAGCAGAGCGCCAAAAGCCTGCGCGGTAAAGAAATGGCAGATGTCATTTTTAAGGGGGCCGGTGGTGCTGGAGGTCGTAAACCGGCTAACAGCGCTACGGCCACCATTGTTTTGGACAACGCAGACCGCAGATTCGCCTTTGATGCCGACGAGGTACTGGTTGGCCGCAGGGTCTATCGAAGCGGCGAAGCGGAATATCTGATCAACGGAGACACGTGTCGCTTAAAGGACGTTAAAAATCTGTTCCGAGGTACCGGCGTTGGTACCGATGCTTACAGCCTCATTGAGCAGGGTAAGGTCGATCGTCTATTGCAGGCCAGTGCCAAAGATCGCCGTGCTATCTTTGAAGAAGCCGCCGGAATCAGTCGCTTCAAGGCTAAAAAGATTGAGGCTCAACGGAGACTCTCGCGGGTTGAAGGGAACCTGATTCGACTTGCCGATATCGTCGAAGAGGTGGGTAGTCGATACCGTAGCGTCAAGGCTCAAGCGTCCAAGGCGTCTCGATACAAAGAATACTCGGACCGTCTCAAAGAGCTGCGCACATTTGTAGGTCTCAAGGATTGGCGGGCCTTTACCGAAAAACTTGACGAGATCGAGATTGAGCGTCGAGGGTTTGATGCTTCTGTCGAAGATTTGAATTCAGGCATCTCCAGTACCGATGAGCAACTCAAGGAAATCGAGCAAAAGCTCGATTCATTTTCTGCCGAGGTCCAGCAGAAGCAGGAAGCGGTCACTCAGTCGCGGGAGTCCATGGCGCAGGTTGAGTCCAACGTGACGCTAAATCAATCTCGCTTGAATGATAATTTACAGCGGCGGCCGGAGTTGGAGACGCAACTCAATCGGGCAGAAACGCGGTGTCAGGAATATCAGAGTCGCATCGAAGAAAATAACCGCTTACTCGAATCGTCGGAGTTGGATTATAGTTCGGCCAATCAAGAGTTGACCGAACTAGATGTCGAGCTGCAGTCTTTGGAAGAGCAGCTGCAGGAAGCAAGCCAAACCATTACCTCCGGACGGGAAGAGTCCTCGAACTTAGTGGGACAGATTGCAGAGGTTGGTAGATTGGTGAGTTCGGCCGATGCGGAGATGGAGCAGGTTTCTCGGCAGCGATTGGCAATGGAGACGACCATCGCCGAGGAAGAGTTGTCACTGGCCAACCTCCAACAACAGCACGACTCATTTGTTGAAGAACGGCAGCAGTTGGAACAACAGGCGGCGTCAAAGGATTCGGCACTAGCTCAAGCGAAAGAAAGACTTACAGAAGCTCGTGAGAACCGTGAGAAGTTGGAAGGCTTAATCGGGAGCATCAGCAACAAACATTCTGGAGTGACCCAGCGTACGAAAGTGCTGGAGGAACTTGAAAAACGCCTAGAAGGTGTGAATGCCGGTGCCAAAGAGTTGCTTAATCAATCCAAAATTGCCGATTCTGGGCCGATCAAAGATATTTTGGGCGTCGTCGCAGATTTGGTTTCGGTCAATGTTCAGCATGCTGGCATCGTTGACGTGGCGCTCGGCGAGGTAGCTCAATATCTTGTTGTCGATGGGGACCGACTGCTTGATCAGTTGGCGACAGAGCAGCTTAAAGTGAAAGGCCGCGTTGGGATCATTCAGCTGGATCACCCTCCCACGTTGGGGGCAGATCCGAATATTAGCATGAATGGTCAGGAAGGGGTCATTGGCAGGGCTGATCGACTGGTTCAGGTTGACGCTCGCTTCGCCAGCTTTGTCCGCCAGCTTTTGGGAGGCACTTGGGTCGTCAAGACTCTGGCCGATGCCTTGCGGTTGTACACCGAGAAACCCGAGACCGTTCGTTACGTTACGTTAGATGGTGAAATCGTCGAGTCAGATGGTACCGTGGTCGTTGGCCCTAAATCGGTCGCAACGGGCCTGGTGTCGCGCCGTAGTGAGCTTCGGTCGTTGCACCGTGATTTAATCCAGCTAAAAGAGAAGCTCGAGGCGAGCCGGGGGCAGTTGGGGCAAGTGAAAACACTTGAATCGGAGAGTGATCGTCAGGTTCAGAAACTGATTAACGAGAACACGACCCTGGCCAAGCTGCTTTCGGATAAATCGGTGAGGGCTGGTGAAGCGAAAAAACAGATGGAATCGGTTGCCGTTAAAATCGCTGAATACCAAGGCCAAATGCGGGAGGCGGTTGAAGCTTTGCAGGAACTGGAGATCCGGCTTGAGAGTGACAGGGTGGTCTTGCAGCAACGAGAAGCGAGGCAGGCGGAGCTGAATCAGATCATTCAAGACCAGGACGCGCTCGTTGGGGAGTTCACCCGTCGTAAAACGGAGTTGCAACAAAAGGGTACCAAAGCAAAGGTGGTACTTGCCAAATTTGAGCAGCGGTTGTTGGATATTCAAACGCGACAGCAGCAACAGGAGTCTGAAGCCGCAGACATCCAGTCAGAGGCCCAGCGTTTGCAAAAGCAGTTGGAGTCCGATACGGATTTTGAATCTAAGGCGACCGCAGAAATCGAATCCCTAGAATCCCAGTTAAAGGAACTCAGTGCCCAGCGTGCTGGATTCGAAGAGTCGCTGGACAAGATAACAAGTGAAAAAAATGAGCTGGATTCGAGTCGACGCGAGTTGGCTTTGGAATTGAATACGAAGCGGGATGAGTTGCGTGCGATACAGGACAAGCAGCACCATCTTGAATTACGTACAGGCCAGCTTAACATGGAGCGGGATCGTCTGGCGGAGAGGCTCAATGAAGATTATGGCATTGAGATTGCCAATGTGGAAACACAAGAGGAAAGCGATGAGCAGCAAGCTGAGAGGGAGGCAGTTGATGCAGAAATCACTCAGTTGCGAAAGAAGATAGGTTCCATCGGATCGGTGAATCTAGACGCTTTGTCGGAGCTCGAAGAACTAGAGTCTCGGTACATGGCGATGGACGAGCAGTATCAGGATTTGGTCAATGCCAAAGAATCGCTTGAGAAAATCATTGAACGGATTAATTCCGACAGCCGCCGCCTGTTTGTGGAAACACTCGAAGCAATCCGCGGTAATTTTCAAAAGCTCTATCGTCAGACATTTGGGGGTGGCCAAGCGGATATCATCTTAGAAGAGGGCGTGGATCCCCTTGAGGCGGGTGTTGAAATTGTTGCCACACCGCCAGGAAAACCCCAGTTCAATAACTCGTTGCTCAGTGGCGGAGAAAAAGCCTTGACTGCCGTATCACTGTTAATGGCTATCTTTCAATTCAGGCCCAGCCCTTTTTGCGTACTGGATGAGGTGGATGCTCCCTTTGACGAAGCAAACATTGGGCGATTCGTGAACGTCTTAAAGAGCTTCTTGGATTGGACCAAGTTTGTGATTGTGACCCATTCCAAAAAAACCATGACAGCTGCGACGACCCTTTATGGCGTGACGATGCAGGAATCGGGTGTCTCGAAGCGGGTGAGCGTACGATTCGAGGACGTGAGCGAGGATGGGCATATCTCAGAAGAGGCGATCCGACGTGGTGGTGGCGATGAAGAGGCTGCCTAGCCCCATAGAGAGCCCTGACTGGGCCGTTTGACATCTTAGCTTGTTAACTGGCCTCGTTGATTAACGGTTCACCGGGCAGTGGGTAATTTTGGTTGCAAAGCCAAAGGCTAGCGAGCTAGCATTCTGCGGTTAGGACTGGATGTTTCTGAATTCGTCTCGAAGACTTACTAAAGGATGTGCCGGGCAGACTTACGAAATCCTGTAAGTCGTTGCTTCGAAACCTCTTTTCAACATCGATAGCAAAAAAAATTATTCGGCCAGTCAGCCCCACTGCCCGCTCGAAAGTTGCATGCATCTCGGGAAAAATGTAACAAATTGCAACTTCGGACGAACTCTGAATCGCGGCAGTATCGCGCAGAACGTTATGATTCGCGAAAGTTCCTAAAGTATTACCCTCTGAATAAACGAAACTTAATGTCAGGTAGTCATGTTCGTGAACTGCTTTGATCTTCGGAGCGAAGCCTGACATTTCATGGTTACCTAAAGGGGGGGATTGCGAAACAGGTTTGTACGTGCCTGTTGATCATCCGATTATCACATTAGAAATGACCCTTTCACCGGTGGTGATCTTTTGTGCTCTTCCTCTCTTGCGACGTCTATTGCCGACTGTATGTCAATTTAGACCGGTTATGCTGATCACGCAGGTGCGATTATCCGAACTTGCATGATACTGGCGAAAAGGACCGATCTTAGGGCGGACAGATCTCCGATGTCGTTTAAAGGCTAAGAACCAACGAATTGGTCCTAGTCTAAAGAAAGCGAGTTATTGTTTATCCCGACCCAGATGTTTCCGCCCTTACAGGTGGGACAAGGGATGGACGGTTGCACGAGAAAAACTGTTTGCGATTTACTTTGTCGTATTCAAGAAACTCGTGTAGCGAAAGACGATTCAAAGTGATTTTATGGAGAGCCCGCGATGAAGGTGTTCACAACTGGACAGGTCGCCAAGATCTGCAAAGTGGCCCCGCGCACGGTCAGTAAATGGTTTGATTCCGGCCGGCTGAAAGGCTACCGAATCCCCGGTTCACAAGACCGTCGTATCCCACGGGAATACCTGATCAAATTCCTCAAGGAGCATGGCATGCCCTTGGGTGATCTGGAAGACGAAGCGATGGCGAAAGTCCTCATCGTCGCTCAGGATCAGGTACTAATTGAAAATCTCAAACGAGAACTTCCTCCGGAAAAATCGTTCAAAGTGGCCGTTGCTGCGAGCGGTTTCGAAGCTGGAATTCAAGCTGAAAGTTTTCACCCTGACTGCATCATTACTGACTTTTCAATTGGAAAAGTTGAAGCGATGCAAATTTGCCAAAACCTGCGAAAGAATCCCGATTTTTCGGAAACAATCCTTATTGCCTTGCTGCCGGACGATGGAAATCCAATTTCCTTCGATCGTTCAGCGATCAATGAGACTTTCAAGAAGCCATTTGATGCCAGTTTGCTGGCTGAACGACTTCGCACACTGATCGGTTCACGGAAAGAATTGGTGTAACCACCAATGACTGTATTCGCCGTAAGGTGAATCGAATGGATCTCAGTGACCGCCGACTTTCGCTCAAATCCGTCGACGAGGTGACCCCCTCTCGACGGTTTTTTTATGCGCTTTTCTGAAAGTTGGAAAACAAACGGTGTCAGCCGTGTTGGGCGGTTTTTATGAGAGGCCCCTAAAACAAAGACGTTTGGGTCTCTCCTGTTTTTATTTATGAACGATTTGGTTATTCTGGACCACGCAAAACGGTTCGTTTATTACGCCTAAAACGCTTTTTCCCCGAGAAAATACATGTCTGACTTGTCTCATTTTGACACCGATGGAAACAGCCAAATGGTGGACGTCGGCTCCAAACCGGTGAGCCGCAGATTGGCCGAAGCCTCTGCGGTCGTCGTCATGAAGCCGGAGACACTGACTCAGATCACTTCCGGGCAGATCAACAAAGGTGACGTGTTCGAAGTCGCTAGAATCGCCGGGATCATGGCCACGAAACGCACGGCAGACCTTGTTCCGCTCTGCCACCCTTTGGCGATTGATAGCGTTACGGTGAGTTTTGAGATCATGGATGAGGGGCGGTTGCGGGTTTCATCGAATGTCCAAAGTACAGGTAAGACGGGTGTTGAAATGGAAGCGTTGACCAGCGTGAGCATCGCGGCCTTGACGGTTTATGATATGTGCAAGAGTGTGGATCGTGAAATCGTGGTGACGGCCGTGCAGCTGGAGCAGAAATCGGGTGGTAAGAGTGGTCTCTTTGTACGTTCATCCTCTGGGGACCCTTAAAGCATGCACTCAGAAAATGAATCCGCTGCCAGTGATTCGGAAATGGCCGTATCGAAGCCGGTTGGTTCGCTGTCCAAAAAGAAATTTTTAGCGGGCATCTATGAGCCGATAAGTGAGGATCTAGCGGAGGTTGACCGTCTGTTAGTCGAGGAGTTGAAGCGAGACGTTCCTTGGATGGAAAGCTTGCTGTCTCACACGAATATTTCGGGTGGAAAGCGAATGCGGCCCGCATTGGTTTTATTTTCCGGGATTTGTTGCGGTGAAATAAATCCGCAGCACCATCAGTTGGGTGCGGCCCTGGAAATGATTCACACCGCAAGCTTGGTTCACGATGACGTTTTGGATCACGCGGAACAAAGACGGCATGTGGCCACTGTGAATTCCCGCTGGGACAACAAGACAAGCGTTTTGCTAGGGGATTATTTGTTTACGCACGCATTTCACATTGCCAGTAAATCAGATTCTTTGATGGCGCTTAAAAGACTTTCGATTGCCAGTAACCGGGTTTGTGAGGGGGAGATGAGGCAGAATGCTTGGAGCGGAGATTTTGAAATAACGGAAGCATCTTATCTTGATATGGTGGGGCAAAAAACCGCGGAGCTTTGTAGCTGTGCCTGTTATTGTGGGGCCCATTTTTCGGGAGCGGATGAAGTGACCTCAGAGAGATTTGGTGATTTCGGTCAAAATCTTGGTGTAGCATTTCAGATCGTTGACGACATTTTAGATCTTGTGGGAGATGCTCAGACGGTTGGTAAGACCCTTGGCACCGATTTGAAAAACCGGAAACCTACCCTGCCCATCATTCATGGTTTGACCCAGGCGGTTCCAGCTTTACGTCAGGAAATGGTTCAGGTCTTGAAAGCCGAAGAGCCCGACTCCCAGCGGGTAATGGACTGGCTTCTTGATTCAGGTTCTTTGGGTTATGCGAATGGGGTTGCTCGAGTGTACGCCGAAAAAGCGGCCGGTTTTGCGAATCAATTATCCTCAGGGGATGGTTCGCGGGCATTGAAGGTGATGGCCGAGTTCGTCTTAGAGCGAACGTACTAGCCACTCGATTGCTAATGGCGTGGTTCGCCTGATGACTGGGGCCCCTTGTTAATCGATATGCCTCTAAGGCAATTGACCGAAGCTCATCAATTGGCAGTCAAGCAGCACGAATCGTTGTGCTAACACAAACCCGCAGAGTGGAAGCGAAGAGAGACTGATTTGGACGAAAGCAAGCGTTTAGTTGGTTCTGTGTTCAAGAGGGATTTTGTGTTGCGGTCTGGCTCTGAGCCGTTGCCTTTTGCTTGACGGGTGTTTTTGAATTGCGGTCCAGAATGGGACGCACACCTTGTACGAAATCATGGATATCTTTGAACTGCCGATAAACACTTGCGAAACGAATGTAAGCGACATCATCCAGATCAATCAGCTTCTCCATGACCATTTCTCCAATGGCCTCACTGATGATTTCAGCATCGGCAAGCATGTAGATTTCTTGAACAATCTCTGTGAAGACGTCTTCAACGCGATCGGTTGGAATCGGTCTTTTCCAGCAAGCGCGTTCGAGACCTAAGCGAATTTTTTCAGGTCTGAAGGGTTCGCGAGCGCCGTCTTTTTTGACGACACGAATGTCCAGTTCAGCGATTCGTTCATACGTGGTGAATCGTTTGTCGCAGTTGACGCATTGGCGTCGACGACGAATCACGAAACCCTCTTCACCGGAACGCGTATCGATGACTTTGTCGTTGTCGATTTGGCAGAATGGACATTTCATTTAGGCACTATAGCTCATAAGCGGCCAAAGGCCAACGATTGGAGAAACGACTTATTTGGAAGTATTGAATAGATTTCGGTAAGCCAAACGGAAGTGGGTGAGGGAACCTAGGTCGCCAAGATAGGTTTTTCAGCGTCGTTGCGGTAGGTATTTCCTTTGAGCTATGTAAGGCACGCTATGGTAGGCCCTGTGGACCAGATGAGGCCGGAAAAAGACAGTCAGGGGCGATTCCTAAGGTGCCTGAAAGTATGGGATATGACGAGTCCGTTGCGTCACTGGGGCAGCGAGCTTTTCTTTAGAAGCTTTTTTCAGAGTTATTCGAGGCTGTGTTTTAATGACGGAGCGTTTCTAAAATTGGGCTCACATTGTTGCCCGTCTACGATTTGACTTTGTTCCCGATTGTCGATGGGTTGACCCATAAGAGGTTGGCTGGCTGCGGGTGATCGGTTCCTCGAATCAACTTCGTAGTTTAAACCCGAAAAGATAGCCGTCATCAATATGAAGAGGGTGGATGATCGGATGATAAAATTACAGCGATCCTCACTCACCTGCTTTTCCGATACGTGGCGTATCAATCCCGAAGGACACTTTTGCCACGGGTTGGATGACTGCTGGGATTTCATTGTTCAAACCAATGGACGCAAATAGCTCTGTCTTATCTGTTTACTATCAACAGTGAACCCATAAAACAGTGTCAATTATATTACATTCAATAAATTATCCGAGTGATAACTTGCTTATTTTGACATTCTGTGAGCTAGTTTGCAATTATTGATCGTCAGTTTTAACCGATTCGAGCTGGTGAGGGTCTGTGGCCGACTGGGATCGGTGTTTCGGCATCCGGTTTTACCGGCTGAATTACTTCGGCACGAAGCTGGTCAAGATCCAAAATTATAATCTTACGGCGGGCTATTTTGATTTTGCCTTCCGTTTGAAGATGGCCCAACATCACCGTTACCGTTTCCCGAGTGCTGCCAATAATACTTGCCATTTCCTGATGCGATAGTTTGATACCGAGCTCTAAGCCGTGATCGGTCGGCTGCCCGTATTTGTCTGCCATCTCCAGCAAGAGATGAATCACCCTTTCACGGTTGCTTCGGAACAATAGGTTTCTCAATCGACGCTCTATTCGCAGCCGCCGTAGTCCAATCAATTTCGTGATACCAATGCTGATATGCGGGTATTTACCAATCAGCTGAAGCATGATCGGTTTGGGAATCAATACCAGAGAGGTCGCTTCGGATGCCTCGGCGAACTCTTCGCGTTCAACAGTTCCCAAGAGTGATAATTCACCAAAGATTTCACCGTTATCGATGAAATTCAAAATACTTTGCTTCCCATCCGGTGTAACGTGGCAGATTTTGACGCGGCCCTTAGTGACCAATAACACACCATCAGCTGCTTGAGAGGGAAGGTAGATAGGCTCGCCGCGTTTGAATTTCCGCATCCGAGAGTTTGCTTCGAGGAATTTGATATCTTCAGGAGATATCTGCGAGAATAGGTCGAAATTAGACAGGTCCCAGTATTTCTCAGCCATCGCGATTCGCCTCCATGGCGCGTAAAAAGAGAGTAGACAAAATGCCGAAGATTAGGAAGAAGACGAGGCATTTGTGAATAAGTTTACAACAAATTGAAATAGAATTCCAATTGTCAAATTTGAAACACTCGAGAAGTCCGCTCAGATGACCGGGAATTTCGGCGAAAACGCAAGTTTTGCAGGAAAGAAAAAGGAACGGGACATTAAGGATGGGGCTTAGTTGGCAGCCCCATTTCCTAGCGGAATTTAACTTATTTACCGCGTCCGCCACCACGTCCGCCGGAACTACCACCACGCCCGCCGCCAGCGGCAGCCCGCTGTTGCATCGCCTTCATGAACGCGTTCCTGACGGCCTCACGTTGTTCTGCGGCTGCCTTCGAGTCGCCGCCACCACTATTTCGTGCCGTAGAGCTGCTGTTGCTACTGGATTTCGCTGAACTAGTACCTGGCGTCACGGCCTCACCACCGATGACCAGTTCCCCTTTTTCACCTAGCATCGCCGCTAAGGTTCGGGCAATGACCTCTGCCTTTTTACCTTCGGTCGTGATCATTCTGCGTTTTTCTGAAGAGGTGTCGGGCACGTCCAAGCGTTCTACGAGATCGAGGACTTTCAAGTAAATGAACTCGGGTCCGGTTACCAAAATCATGGAAGTCGATTCGTCCACTCCGATGGTGGCAGAAGGTTTTTCTTGCTCCGGATCGGAACCCCCTCCTCCTTTACCACCAGTGAGTTGTTGCATCGCCTTCATCATCTGTTGCGCCTGTTTCATCTCGGCACTGTTGCCGCCACCGGTCTCTTCTTTCTTGATCAAGTCGGAAAATTGTGTTTTTGCTCTTTCTAATAACTCAGTGGGATCACGATGAATGACCGGGATGTAAAATGTTTTTCCGAGCAGGTCCATAGGAGGCGGTTCGGGAGCATCGACGTAATCAATCAACTCACTGATCGTATCGAGATCCATCGATGTGGCGCCGGTGACAATGAGGGTGTTAAATTTTACATCCGTTCCAATTTGTACATCCCCTTCTAAAATAACGCCACTCGAAGTGCCACCGAGGCCCATGCCGCCACCAAACAGGCCGCTCAGTGCATCTCCGGCACCGCCACCAATGGCATTGCCAAGCATTCCACCCATCATGCCGCCGAGTCCACCGCCCCCGCCGCCGCCGCCGCCATCGGCTAAACCGAGGAGAGCGTCGAGCAAGGATTTGGCCTCCACTGCTGAACGATGATTGAGGTAAAAGATCGTGGGTAATTCAGGACTCGTGGTACTGGAAAGCATATCCAAAATCATGGATGTTGTGTCGTCGAGAGCGTCTAGGTCATCCGAGCTGAGGACGATGCCGTATTCTGTTTGTTTGGCCGTCAGGTCCGAGCCCGGAATGGTATTGAAGTCCTCTGCCGGTTTGTAGCCGTTTGCAGGATCTTGTTGAGGTGAGTTACCGACTTGTGACTCGTCGTCTTGTGGTCCGAGTGCGACATAACTGCCTACCGAGCGAATGATGACGGAGGTGTTACCGTCGGTGTTCTCGGATTTTGGGGCCGGTTGGGCCGGAGAACTGTCTTGCAGGGCATCGAGTTCACGAAGCATTGCGTCGATCTCATCCCCTTGCTGCGGGCCGTCGGCTCCACGCCGTCGTAAACGGTCGCGAAACGATGCTCGATTTTCTGGCAAAACTAAATTCAACTTGTTTTGACGCCCAGTGGTGGGCATTAAGTCTGGCAACATCGACATGATACGATCTGCCTCGTAAGGGGTCATTTCGAGAAAACGTTGATTGGTCCGGGGACCACTCATTAGGTCGTCGCCCGTATCGAGCGTGGCCACCATGTCTTTAACTTGCTGAATTTCTTGCGGGGTCCCGCTTACCAAAATCTGATCCTTAATCGCGTCCGCATAAAAAGCGGGACCGCTGGTCGTCGGTTCATCGGGATTCACCCGGAACAACGCCATAAGTTTTAGAATAATGTCTTCCGGAGTTTCGTACTGTAACTGGATCGCTGCGAAGCCCTCTCCGGTGTCATTGAGCTCTTTTAAGTAAGCAACCATGCGGTCGTGATGTTCGGTTCGCCCTAACAGGATGATGTTACCCGTTGTTTCATCCTGGTCCATTCGTACTTCTTCACCCTCGAACATCGTTTGCATCACCTGAAACATGACTTCAGGTGTGCCCCGAATCGTGTAAGTTTCCAAGAATGGCTTTTCAAGCATCGCTCCATCCTCGGCCGTCAGCGGTACGTCAATTAACTTTGCGATGTTTTGGAATTCCTCAATTCGCTTAGGCGTTCCCTTCAAAAAGACGCGATTTCCAGGAGGCGGTTCGACACTGAAAACCAGTGTTTCATCACGCATTTGGTTCTCGTCCTCCCGCATCCCCATCAATTCGCGAACGTTGAAAAGCAATGTTTCGGGCTCGACGTTTTGCATGTCGTAGGTTTGGTATTTCAGATTGCCGGTGATCGCTATTTTTTTGGCAACGTCTAGCATCTCATTGATGCGACGGAGTTTTTCGCCCGTTTCGCGAACCATCATTTTTTTGGATGAGTCGAAAACAGCATAACCGTCCCGGTGGTCGCGGCTAATAATGTCCTCGACTTCGCTGGCAAAATCGGTTTCTTCGAGGCCGTTGATGTCAAAAATACACCTAACGATTTCATATTTGCCGCGATCTTCTAGTTCAGTTGGATCGATCTCTTCGATAAGTTCCGACGGATAGCCCTCTGATTTTTTCGTCAGAACCAACATCTTTCGGTTGCGGATCAATGTATAGCCGCCCTGTAATGCCAACGCATGATTGAGTTGGTCGAGACCTTCTAGAACGGTGTATTCCTGATCGTCGAAATACTTAAACGTTCCCTCGGGTGGCTGCACGATGGGAAATAAAGAGAATCCGTTTTGCTCGGCGAACCAGTCGATCACCTCGGCCCACTCGATTTCATCAAAACGGAATCTGATTTTACCGGGCGTTCCATCTTCTTGGGAGACGGCCGATTTTACGTCGGATTCGGCAGGCATCTCTTTTGAAGCCGGCTGGGTCTCATCGGGAGTGGCCCGTTTCAGCGATTCCTCTTGGGTTTCATTCGAATCAGTGGACGGAGCCTCCTGTTTCTCTTGGGTAATTGAGGTGGAGGTCGTTGGATTTCCGGCAGTTTTCGACTCTGATTTGGACGCCTCGGGTTCCTCAGTCACCGCTTCGGTGACGGCAGGAGGGACGTCTGATTTGGGTGCATCCTGAGCGACTAACCAACCAGCAGCCGACATAAAAGAAAAGCCAACAAAAGAGCCGGCACAGCACAAAATTTTAAAACTATTCATCCAGCAGATCTCAAGCGAGAGGGTCTATGAAAATATCTATTAGAATTCATCTGGGGAAATTTAGGTCGAAGCTCTGCGTGGAAAGGAGAAAACCTTCCAAAAACACCCCGGAAATGCCGATAAACGCGGAATCAGGAGGGTGTCTCAGCATCATAATCGCTTTAACCGGAACCCATCTTTTGGAGCAACCCCGCGCGGCCGGATTTGCGAAAATCGGGTCGCATCGACGCGGCGCGTCTCTCTTTCTATTATTTAACTCAGAACGCCCCAAGATGTTTCGAGTTTCAAGGCAGATTATGGAATTTCATGAAAATCCTCACCCTAGAATCGACCTGTGATGAGACAGCCGCCGCGATCGTGGAGGCATCCGATACCGGAAACTCCGAAATCGGGGTTCTAGCGAGCGTGGTCGCGTCGCAAACCGAGCTGCATGTGGAGTTTAAGGGGGTGGTGCCAGAAATCGCCGCCAGAGCCCATGTGGAACGGATTTTACCCGTCATCCAACGTGTGGTCGAAGAGTCAGGGATTGAATTGAAGGATCTAGACGCGATTGCGGTGGCTAATACCCCCGGTTTATCGGGGTCCCTTTTGGTCGGGTTGATGGCGGCAAAATCACTCTGTTTGGGGCTCGATAAACCGTTATTGGCTGTGAATCACCTGCAAGCGCATATTTACGCTTGCCAGCTAGAGAGCCAAGAGAGTATTTATCCCTGCGTCGGGATGATTGTTAGCGGGGGTCACAGTCATCTTTATCGGTTCCGTGACGCCTTGGACGCCGAGTATTTGGGGGGAACGATTGACGACGCGGCGGGCGAAGCATTTGATAAAGTGGCCACCATGCTCGGTTTGCCCTACCCTGGCGGACCTGAAGTATCTCGAGTTGCGCAATCGGGAGATGAAACGGCCTGGTCATTCCCGCGCAGTTTCATTCATGAGGACCGGTTGGATTTTAGTTTTAGTGGTCTAAAAACTGCGGTTCGCTATGCGATCGCCGGTCCCGGAAAGACCGATTTTGCTTCGGTAACATTAGATGATCAGCAAGTAGCCGATTTGGCCGCCAGTTTTCAGGCCGCCGTCGTTGACTGTCTGGTGACCAAAGCGCTGCAGGCGGTTCGGCAGACGGGACTGAAACAGCTGTGTGTCGGTGGCGGAGTGGCTGCCAACCGTCGGTTCCGAGGTCAGCTAACCGAAGCGTGTAAAGAGGCGAATGTTCTGCTGCACATTGCGCCCAGCCAGTTCTGTACCGACAATGCCGTGATGGGCGCGATTGCGGTCGAGCGATACCGCGCCGGACTTTTCGAATCGCTCGACCTGGACATCCACCCCGGACTCGTTCGAGTGCCCCATCAACGCTAGTTGCTCCAGAAACCAGTCTGGACGGCGATTAGCGATGGGAGCAGGTAGCGGGCAATCGCTGTTTTTGGCCAATTTTGCCTACCACGGGTACGAAATAGGATTTTTTCCAATTCGATTTTTGCTAGACGACCGATAATAAATTGGACGGTGGGGCCTGTTTTTTAAGTTTTCTAAAATGGAAACGGAATGAATTTGGAAAACAATCAAAGACTTCAACCCGCGTGGTTGGGTCGCGTCTTTTCTCTGGATTTGCGATCGCTAGCTGTATTTCGTGTCGCTTGGGGGCTGACTCTGATCTGGGACCTCATATTTCGCTGGTCTAGTTTGACGGCGATGTATACCGATCAAGGGTTTTTTACACGACAAATTAGCTACGACTATTTGCAACACAAAGTGGGAGACCAATGGGTTTCGTTATTTTGGTCATTCTATTGGCTTTCGGGATCCACTGAGTTTGCGGCCGCGCTGTTTATCATCACCGGGCTTTTGGCAGTTCTGTTTGTGTTGGGTTGTTGGACCCGCGTTGTGACCGTTGGGTTATTCCTCCTGCTGGTCTCTCTTCATTATCGAAACCCTTTGGTGCTGACCTCGGGTGACCTGTACTTCAAGACCTTGTTACTTTGGTCCATTTTTTTACCTTTGGGAAAGGTCTGGTCCTGGGATGCGCGCCGCGCTGGCCGCACGGTAGAGAATCAACAGAATCCGATTGCTACCCTTGCCACGGTTGGTTTCCTTTTTCAAATCATCTTCATGTATTTCTTTACGGGTCTCTCAAAATGCAATGAGGTTTGGTTGCAGGGGGACGCTATGTGGTACGTGCTGCGATTAGATATCTATATAAACCCTTTTGGGCGTCTGTTATTGGATTTCCCTGCATTGCTGAGACTGATTTCTTGGGCCACGTTATTTTTTGAAGTGGTCTGGGTCTGGACATTGTTGATTCCATGGCGAAACGATTGGTTTCGCCTTAGTAATCTCATTGCCTTTATGGGCTTCCATGTTGGAATCGGGCTTTCAATGAGCATAGGCCTGTTTCCTGTTATATGCATGATCGCTTGGCTGCCACTACTACCGGGCTATCTATGGCCAGGCGCGAGTCGGACGGCAATTGGAGGTTTTCAAACCTGGACCGAGTTATCTACGATCGGGCGTTTGTCACGCCTGGTTTGTGGTGGTTTGTTGGCTTTCACCTTGATTTGGAATGTAGGTAATATTCAACACCCGAACACCCTTCCATTGAAATCAGCTTTGGTTCAGAAGGTTGGTTATCGGATGGGTTGCGAACAGCATTTTCAAATGTTTGACCGTCCCCCCGAGGTCAATCCTTGGTTCGTTTACGAGGCTGAATTAAAGGACGGAACGCGGTTGGACCTTTTGACTGGTGGAGAGATCAAGTCGACGCGACCGGAATGGGTCCGGGAAATTTTTCCAACCTTCCATTGGCGAAAAATGCATCGGAACATGATGGCTCAAAACCTTGATTTTTTACGTCAACCATTGGCCGAATATTGGGGCAAGCAGTGGAATGAGACACACGGTCCGGAACAACAGGTGGTCTCGCTCAGGCTGGTTTGTTACATGGAAGATATTGGCCCGGATTACAACGAAGCGAACCGTTCCAGTGTGATATGGGGAAGCGTTAAAACAGAAGAGGCTCGCCCGGGAAGTCTCTTTGATAACCTCCTCAAAGAGGGTGGTGACCTGCCGTTCTAACCGTGGAAGCGAATCAAAAACCGAATCCGGCCGAGGGACTGACCGCAGACGGCCACGGGAGTCTCGGTTGCTCACTGACCGGGGTAAATCAACTGATTGATCACTCGCGATACACCCGGTTCGAGACGTAATTGACGTTCAATGCGTACCGCTTCTTCCTGAGTGTTGGTTCGTCCGGTAAGGGTAGCGATCCGATTGTTAATGGAGACATTGATCTTAGATCGGCCATCTACAGCCGGTAGTTGGCTTAACCGAGAACTGAATTGACTTGAGATAAGCTCGTTGGGTATGCGAGGTGCGTCGAAGTTCAGACGCAGCCGCGTCCGGATGTATTTGGGCCTTAAAATTTCAAAACCATTGGCTGCTCCACCTCCGGCAAAACCGTTATTTCCTCCACGAGCGTTCCCTCCGCCGCCGGTACCGTTGATGGTGTTCACATCCCCTCCAAAGGAGCCTAAACTGGCGCCCCCAACAAATTCAGAAGATCTCCCCACAAATCCAAAGTCCGAGATATTGGTCGCGGTCGCACCGACAAACCCTTGATTTCGGTTGTCCTCGAATTCGGGTATCTCAACCGGAGGGATATCCGTAGCCAATTCGAGATTCCCACCGACGTCACCAACATTGCCTGGAGTTCCCCCCGAATTACCACCTGTGGAACCCGTGGTTTCACCGCCACCACCTCCGGCCCCCGTATCTTGGAAGGCTTGGACGGCCTCAGGCGCTAAGAGAATGGCCGACGTCAGAATGGCGATTGAAATCAGGGGACGGATCATGGGGTTCTTCTCCAGGCAGACAAGTCATCTGGTAAAAATTTGTAAAGCAAGACCTAATTGAGACATTAGTTGATTCATCGGTTCCGTGGACTCGCTAGTCAATGGAACCCCCTAATCTAGGATTAGTTTCTCTGGTATCTGCAGGAATAACAGGCATATTCGGGTGAAACGGGCCGGCAGAACAGTCCAATGGAGCAGCTTACGTCGACACTTGGTATAACATTTCCAAGAAGATAACCTGCTTGACCAGTGAGGTGAAATTCGTTTCGAACCATTTTGGGCGAAACTTTCTCCTCGAAAACGGGGTTAAGAAAGTATCGGGTTGAGTTTATGTGTGTGAGTTTATTGTGAATTTCCAAACCACGCTATCTCATCCCATGGGAATCATTTCGAGCCAATCAAGAAAGTAACTATGAAGATAACTTTTCGCTCTCGACGGAACTCAAATTTCCCCCTAGGACGAAGCTTGATGCTGTCCGCTTTCGGGCTCGTTTTAAGTACTTGTTTGGCGAGTGCCCAGACGGAGACGAGGCCCAAAACAGAAGATCTCCTTCCCGAGACCACCGTGCTTTATGTTCAGATCGAAAACGTCCGTGACATGCTCGAAAAAATAACGGATTCGAATTTCGGCCGCATGTTGGAAGACGAACAGGTCAGTCCCCTCATTTCCGAATTCTATCAGCAAGGTTTGGATGCTTATTCCAACGTGGAAGATGCGGTGGGACTTAGTCTAGAAGAGATTCGATCGTTACCGTCCGGTGAGCTCTGTTTCGCTTTAGTTGCCCCCAAACGCCAAGAACCAGCCCCGGTCGTTTTGATCGATATGGATCCCGAGAACGAAGCGGTCACCAAGGCTTATGAGCGATTCAGAGAATTCGCGGAGGAACAGGGGGTGAGAGAAGGTTTCGAGGGGGCTGTGGTTGAAGAAGAGGAAACCGAAGAGATTATTTTTGAACGCGTGAATGGTCAGGACGGCCCTCTCTTTATGTTCCGTAAAAATGGGACGTTGGTCGCGTCGGCCAACGAGCAGGTGCTAAAAGATATTTGGGAGCGTTGGAATGATCGGCCCGTTGAGAAGATTCGATCACTGTCTGAAAACCGAAAGTTCGTGACGATCATGAACCGCTGCCGGGGAACCAAGGAGGCTCCGCCTGAAGTGCGCGCCTTTGTGGACCCGATTGAACTTGCGAGGAGTACAACTCGGGGGAACTTTGGCGCGCAAGCGGCTTTGAACTTTCTTCCAATCCTAGGATTGGATGGTCTACTCGGTGCTGGCGGAAGTGTGCTATTTCAAGAGCAAGAATTCGAGACCGTTTTTCATGGTCACGTACTGCTTGCCAATCCTCGCAAGGGGGTCTTTGAGATGTTAGCGCTTAAGCCGGCAGACTACCAACCGCAATCGTGGGTCCCCTACGATACCGTGAATTACGTGACGACCAGTTGGGACGTTCCCACCATGTACGCCGAACTGGAGAAGATCGTTGACGCTTTTGCCAGTGAGGGAGCGTTTCAGGAGAATGTGCAGACTCGAATTAATGATGAGCTAGGGATCGATCTTCAGTTTGACGTGATCGACCAGTTGACCGGTCGGATCACGTATGTGCAATGGAACGTGGAACCCGCCCGCGTGAACAGCACCGCCAATATCACTTGTCTTGAGGTTGCCGACCCCGACAAGGCAGAGGAAATGGTGGACATCTTTGTAGAGCGAATTCGTGAAGATAATGGGGACGATGCAATTGAAGAGGATGAATACCAAGGGCAGTTGTATTGGAAGCAATCCGACGCATCGGTGAGCGATCGAGTGGATCGTCGTGCTCGCCGAAATGAAGAGCGAGGTGGTCCCTCGATGGAACTCCGAGCAACCCAAGCCTGTATTTTATTGCTAAATGATCAATTGATTATCTGCGATAGTGTGGAGGCGATGAAGCGCATTGTCGATACCGATCGAGGCGACGAGCCGGCGATGATTGAAGACGAGCAATTTTCCTATATCACCGGCAAGATGACCCGTATGCTCGGGACAGACATGCCGGCTGCCTTGTTCTTTAGCCGGCCTGCCGAGCAGATTAAGTTGTGGCTGGATATCGCAAAATCAGACAACTCATTCGAGCTGATGGAGGAGGCTGCGGTGGATAATCCGGTCGTCGCAGGGCTGATGCGAACGATGGAAGATAATCCCTTGCCGGATTTTGAGCAGATAAGGCAGTACTTTCCTCCACAAGGTTCGTTCATCACCGACGATGAAACCGGCTACCACATTCTAGCGTTCAGCATTAGGTCGGAAGACATGCCAGAGGAATCAGACGAATAGAATCAAAAAACGAAGAATGGACAAGCTGTCCTGTTCACGCAGGTCAGCTTTTTTTGTTTTGTTCGCTTTTTTTGTTTTGGTACTTTAAGGGACTGCTTCGCGACGTGACAATTGTCGGGATTGCGATATCATGTCGAATTCCGTGAAATCAAAACCAAGAGGCTTTTCGTGAACGTTGTTGTGTTGGGGGCGGGAACTGTCGGGACATCGATCGCCGAACTTTTATGTCAGCGTGAAGACAGTGTCACGGTGGTCGACATCGATCCAAAGCAGACCGCTGCGATCAATGAAAAACTGGATGTGCGAGCCCTTAACGGATCGGCCTCGCAATCTAGCGTTCTATTCCAGGCTGGCATTTCAACGGCCGATGTTTGCCTAGCGGTGACCGGCAGTGATGAAACCAATATCGTGGGAGCGAGTTTGGCCAAAGCGATGGGTTGTCGACGAAGTATTGCAAGGGTCTATGCCCCGGTTTTTCGTGATCTGAGTACGTTTGAGTATCAGGAGCACTTTCAGATTGATCGTATTTTGAGTCTCGAGCATTTGACGGCGATGGCCTTAGCCCGGGCAGTTCGGGATCCCGGAAGTGTCGTGGTCGAACAATTTTCTCGTGGTGGCTTGGCGGTTAACGAAGTGACGATTGGCAAAGAGAGTTCGATCACGGCCGTCTCCATCGCTGAGTTAAGCTTGCCGTCCGGTATTCGGATCGGAACGATCCAGCGAGACAAATTGATGTGGATCGCCTCAGCAAATGATCAATTACAGGTCGGCGATAAGGTGATCGTTTTTAGCCGTTCCGAAGATAATAAGGTCGTACGATCCTTGTTCGGTATGGCCAACGGGCGAAAAGGAAGGATCGTGATTGCCGGGGGTGGAGAAACAGGATTTCATTTAGCTAGATTGCTCGAGCACGAAAATTTCAAGATAACGATTCTGGAAGCGGACGCTGAACGGAGTCAACGATTGGCATCGGATTTATCCGCCGCCAGCGTGATTGAGTGTGACGCGGCGATTCGAGAAAACTTAGAAGAAGAACGGGTTGGGAATGCCGATGTGTTTGCAGCCTGTACGGGGGATGACGAAGACAACCTGATGTTGGCCGTGGAGGCGAAGGAACTTGGGGCCCGGCAAGTTCTATGCTTGATGGAAAGGGCCGATTACTCGAACATCGTCGATAAACTTGGAATCGATTTGGCCGTGAGTCAACGGGATGTGATGGCCAATCGCGTTCTCTCTTTTTTGACCGAAGGTGCTGTGGTTTCGCGGTCCAAATTGCCTGGCGGTTTGATTAATATTATTGAACTCGAAGTCGAGGCGAATGCTCCGATCTGCGGCCTGCCGCTGGCCGAAGCGGGTTTGCCAAAGCGTTGTTTAGTGGTTTCGGTGATGAAACCCGGGTTCGTTCGACTACCAACGGCTGAGGACGTTTTGCAGTCGGGTGATCATCTTGTGATGTTGGTCGAAGACGATGTCGTCGAAACCGCCTTGGCCCGTTTTCAGGGCTGATTCTATTGATTAGCCATTGGGTTTCGTGGCGTTTCAGTTAGTGGTATCCGACGTTTTGTGAGACAATAAGTTGGTGTAAAGCTGCAGGTATTTTTCTGTCTGAGTACGAATGTCAAATTCTGCTTCCATCATTTTTCTTGCTTGGTCACCCATGGTTCTGCGAAGCATGGGCTGCTCCGCCAGCCAAGCTATTTTGTTTGCCAAGTCGGTTTCGTTGCCGAGTTCTGCAAGCAGCCCCGTGACCTCGGGGAGTACGTATTCAGGAATCCCACCCGCGTCAAAACCGATGACGGGCGTTCCACAGGCCATCGCCTCAAGTCCGATTTGCGGTTGGTTATCCTCGCGCGATGGGACGACGACGATGTCGCATGCGGAGTAGAAAAGCGTCTGTTTTTCCAATGAATCGATGTAGCCAAAGTGGTGGATCGACGGTAACTGGTTGGATCCGACCGGGATTTGGCCGGAACCAAATACCAAGCATTCGATTGCTTCGTTGGGGGCGAGTTGTTCGAGCGCAGGTAGCAGGTGGTGAAAACCTTTTCGTTCATTGTTGATGTCTTCTGCTCCAAACCCAACTAGGACCGCGTCGGTTTCGAGCCCCAGTTTTTGGCGGGCATGTTGTTTATCTACAACTTGATATTGGTCCAATTCAAACCCAAGACGAATCACGTGGAACGTCGTTGATTGGGGCCAGATTGGACTTTGCTTTGCAAGGTCTCTCAGCCACTTACTGGGTGTCACGATAGTCAATTTTTTGGAACGAAGAGCCTTTTGTTTTACGGAAAAGCTTTGCCGTGATACGTCTTTGAAACACGGATCGGCTAATTGGGGGCAATGACCACAGCCCTTTGTATACTGGTGGCAACTGCCGCTGTAGTGACAGCCACCCGTTAGGGGATTCATGTCATGCAACGTCCAAACGATCGGCACCGCATCAGGGATGGACGCAAAAAACGAGGCATAATCAATGAAAAAAGCCATCCAGTGCAAGTGCACGATGTCCGTTTGATATTGTGGCCAATCCAGACGTGTTTTGACTGGTAACTCTGCCATTGAAAACACTTCTAGGTTGGAGGGGCGCCCCGCAACATGCTGATCATAGCCTCGGTGTATTTTTCGTTGCCTCGACTTTTCGAATCTTCTCGTGAGGGGTGCTAACCATCCCTCTGGTTCATCATCGAGAAATGCGACCTTTTGATAGGTAGAGTTCTGTTCGAATGCTCGATCGGCCTGATGATAGAGAAAGCGACTGTGTGTACCTTGATCCAGCATCTGCCGGTGGAGACGTTTGGCCGCGGCAGCAGCTCCACCGTAGGGGAACGTGTTGAAGTGATTAACGTTCAAGTTACCGCCGTCAAGGCAAAGACAGTTGATCGTGTTCGGATCAAGCTGCCCGGTTTTGTGATTCCAAACGATTTTTAGCCAGCAACATATTTTCAAACATGGCCCGATGACCACGGCGAACAAAACAGACTCGGATACGACGCCGAAGGTTTTCGATTCGATCTTGGATCGGTATCCAGGCCGCCGAATTTTGCTCCTTTTGGGTCAATGGTTTCAGGCAAGACTCGATGAATTCGTCTTTTTCCTGCATGAATCCATGGAGGAGGACTTTGTCCGGATCCAATAAGTCTCGGCGAACGCGGTCCAGCGTGGAAAAAGAAATTTGCTTCGAGGCTTTTACTTGGTCTTTGGCTTGGGCATGTTGGTAGACGGCAACATCGAAGACGCCCTCCCTCGCTTCGGGGGGCATGCGTTTGGCAAAGTCCGTCGCATAACACGCGCCCCCGTTAACGTGGGGAGCCAAGATTAGTTTAGGTCGGCGCAGAAATCGGTGTTTGAAGACTTCGGGCACGTAGCACCCCATCATTAGGGGAGGCTCCGAGGCGTACCATTCCGCCGACAGGCGGTCGAGCCAGTCAGGCTTAATGGGAGCCATGTCTGATTCAAGCCACAGGCTGAAGCCATCGCTCATCGCAAACTTTTCAGCGATGAATTCCATGGCATCCCAATACATGGCGGTAGGGCCTTCGGGGTATCCAAATACTTGGGAGGGGCATTGGAAGGAAGTGCATGGCCCCAGTTTAGAGTACGCCTCGTACAGTATTTCGCTCGGCTCTCTCCGTGGACTGCATGCCAACAGGTAATGAACATCTACTTCAGGCTTCGGATAGCTGCGAAGTTTCTCCGCGATTTTTAGGTACCTTGTTATTTCATCGTCACAAAAATAGGGGAGGATGACAATGTGTTGATTCTTTGACATGAGGCTGGCTTTCAGATCGCGCGGGCGACTTCTCTAAATTCGTGCACCAAATTTTCTACCCAAACAGAACGCGGACCGTCAAGAACAAACCGTCAGCAGCGGTGCTAGCAGTTGCCGTCTTGGCAGATTTAGTGGCCTTTGGAATTGACCGCGGTAAATCAAAAAACTTAGGATAGAAAGACCTCGAATCGCTACGCACAGGAGCCATGGATTGGCTAATTTTTTCCTTATCGATCAGTCGCTTGAAAAACTCGGCGGTCATCACTTCGATTATGTTCGTTGTGTCGCCGAAGCGTGTCGATTGCGTGGATTTAAAAATACAATAGGAACGAATCACCGTTTCCAAAAAGATGATGGACTAAAAAAATTCGGCAAAATTCGCGGCGTGTTTCGCAACACGACCTACCTATCCGATAGTTACCTTTCGGGATTAAGGCATCTGACCCGTTCGGGGGATCGGTTTCTCGAGTTGGAGACGCGAGAGGACCGTCATATCTTGAACCCTCGGTTAAGTTGGCGAAGGTGGCGGCATCGAGCCCGCCGCGCGTCTTTCGTTCAGCGGTTCGCGGACGACTGCAAAACCTTTTTCGATTCGGCCGTGTTCACCGATCAGGACCACGCGTTTTTCACAACCGTTAACGAAATCGAATTGATGGGGCTCGCGAGCTTTTTAGCCAAGCACCCGGAAACAATTGAAGCTAATTGGCATTTGCAATTTCATTTCAATCTTTTCGAAGGTCGCACGCCAGAATATGAATCACAGCAGCAGGTAGCGAGGATTGTCCAACGCTGTTTTGACTCCGCGTTAGCGCAAGTCCCTTTTCATAAACTTCGCTTTTATACGACGTCGGAGGCCTTGGCCGACCAATACAATCGTCTGGGAGCGGGAGATTTTGAGGTTCTGGCTTATCCCGTAAGACCAGATTTTTTCTGTCAACCGAAAGAGCCGCTGGTGGTCAGCAGGCGAGCGAGGAAGCCTGAGCCGTCTGCGCCGGAGCAAATAAAGAGGCCCATCCAGTTTACCTGTCCGGGCGAGTTTCGGCGTGAAAAACGAAGTTCCGAATACCTTCAGTCTTTGGTGAATCATATTTGGGATCGCCATTTGGCAACCAATCGGGTTCAGCTGGCGATTCAGAGACCTGTTAGGCGCTGGCCGGCCAAAGAGAAGATCGAATTGCATTCACCCGCTGGAGGGGCCGGCCATGCAACCGATTGGGTCGAGTATTATAATCATCCTCTGGGCGAAGAGGATTATCTGGATTTAATTGCAAACACAGATTGCGGATTGTTATTTTACGACAGTCGCGCTTATTACAGTCGTCGCGCCGGTGTTTTGGGAGAATTGCTCAGTAGCGGAAAGCCTGTGATCGTTCCCGCGGGTTGTTGGTTGGCTGATCAGCTTCAAGAATCGATTTTGTCGCATGTTGCGGCAGAGACCAAAAATAATCGGGTAGCTCATTTGCGTTTGCCGCAGCTGAACTGGAGTGCGCAAAACGTGCCCTTGCCTGGCGGCGTCTTGTCATTTGATCAAACGCGGCATCCATTCTCTTTTTGTTTTAATTGCGATATCGATGAGCCCGCGAGATTTGATGGTTTTACGATGAAATTTGGTTGGCACTGGCCGCGTTCGCGAGGCGTCTACTGCAGGGTGCAGTCGGATTTTCTAAACGGGGAGGGGGACGTTGTTCAAACCTCCGTCCAAGTAGTTGGACACCCGAGTCAAGGTAGAGACCCGGCAGTTTTATTTCAGTGTTTAAAGCCATTTGATAGTGTGCGGGTGCAATTGACCAATGCATTCCATGATTCGATGGCGAGTATCAACGATTTGGAAATCCATTGCTTGTACCATGGGCACGCTATTGCCAAAGGGGCGGTCGGCGTGATCGCGGCGGATCTCCAGGAGGTGCCTAGGGCGGTTGATGAAATGGTGGAACATTTTAAGCATTATCGGGCTTCGGCAGAAGCGTTCAGTCAATCCTGGCGAAACATGCATGAACCAGGGCATACCATTGATCACTTGGTCGCATCGGCTGCCCCGTTGAGCCGGGCCGCTTAGGTTTTTACAAAGGCACGTTTTATGCGAGTTTTAGTAGTAGGTGGAGCAGGTTACATCGGTTCTCACATGGTCCGCCTTCTCGATCGTGCAGGACACCAAGTGGTCGTATTAGATAACCTCTCGACTGGGTTCGAAAAAGCGGTCACCGCGGGTGATTTGGTCGTGGGAGATATGGCTGATTCAGCTCTGGTGGAATCCGTTCTAAAGAAGCATCGGATTGAGGCGGTGATGCATTTTGCCGCCTTTGCATTGGTCGGCGAGTCTGTGGAAAATCCTGCTAAGTATTATCAAAATAACGTGGTGGGGACTTTATCCCTGCTGGAGTCGATGCGACGCTGCGGGGTCACCAGAATCGTGTTTTCGAGTACTTGTGCCACGTACGGGGTGCCTGAGGTTTTGCCAATTCGCGAGACCTCGAATCAGGCTCCGGTGAATCCCTACGGTTTTACGAAGCTGGTCTGCGAACGTGCATTGCAGGACTACGCGCATGCCTATGATTTTGGGTTTGCAGCGCTTCGGTACTTCAACGCGGCCGGGGCCTCTCCGGTGGGTGATATCGGCGAAGACCATGATCCGGAGACCCATTTGATCCCAATTATTTTACAGGTCGCTCTTAATCAGAGAGAATCGGTAACGATCTTCGGGGACGATTGGGCAACCCGCGATGGGACCTGTGTGCGGGACTATATTCACGTAGACGATCTGGGTGCGGCTCACCTGGCCGCTTTGGAAAAGCTCGAGCCGGGTAAGGGATTAAAGATCAACCTTGGATCGGGGCGGGGATACAGTGTTCGCGAAGTGATTGACTGTTGCCGTCAGGTGACGGGGATCGATATTGATTTCGAGATCGGCTCGAGGCGTGCTGGTGACCCCCCAGAGTTGGTGGCGGAACCCGTTTTGGCTAAAGAGCTACTAGGTTGGACGCCTCAGTACGATGAGATCCAAGCGATTGTCGAAACGGCTTGGAAATGGCACCAGCAGCATCCAAGTGGTTACAACAGCTAGTTGCTGAGTCGATCTTTGGTACAGGCTCTTTAGGGCACACTTTTGTGCCAGGCCGTTCCGTTGTTCTCTAAGGCAGATTAGGCCGCTTGGGATGTCTCGTCGTTTTCTGCGGATACCCGTCCGTTGCGAGTGGATTCGGGATCGGGCTGAGGTAAGCCTTGATTAAGGGACCAAAGTCGGGCTTGTTTGGTGAAGGAATACATGGCAGCGATCCAAGCGGTTTGGACCCCTCGTTTTCCGTCAAGAATGGCACCCTGCAGGAAATACTCTCGCATGAAGCGTAGCATCGGCCGGACAAGCAACTTGAAGTAGCTGGTTTTCTTTCCCTGCTCTTTCCACTGGGTGGCTTGCAGGGTTGAGTAGCGGTGGAGTTTGGAAAAAAGTTGATCGTAGCTCCAGCAAGAATAGTGTTGGAAGCGACTCTTTAATCGGTCAACGCGGCGAGTGTCGATGTAGATCTCGCCGTGATCACTGGGCCCGACATAGCGGCCATGGTCTCGGCGGAATAGGCGAATCACTCGGTCGGTTCGCGCGTCACCGTATCTCAAGGGATGCCCCATGAAAAAATTATCCCGGTAAATCCAGTAGCCATCGGAGGACGGTCCGCGACTTAACTCTAGTTCGATTTCATTGGCTAGATCGACCGTGACACGTTCGTCGGCATCGACGATCAGGACCCACTCATTAGCTGCCTGAGGGATCGCCCAGTTTTTGAAATCACCCGACGTGATGTATTCACGTTCGATGACTCGAACCTTGTTAAATTCACGGGCGATTTCTAATGTGCCGTCCGTTGAACCCGAGTCGGCAATCAAAATCTCGTCCGCAATTCGGTAGCAGCTCTCGATGCAGAGACGAATGTTCATCCGTTCGTTTTTGCACGGAATCAGTACCGTTAGCGGTTGTTTCATGATGTTTAGATTTCTACTTCCTGGAATCCATTACCAAGCTAACGGATGAGGTTACCCCACGGAAAAAATAGTGTCAATGTTGTTTCGTCATGAGAGGGGGAATGCTCGGTTGGTTTGGAAACAGACTGAGTTGGTTTCGAGCCCGACTTGGGCGGCTGACATGCTAGCACCCTTGCCGGTTACTTTAAAAGCATTGTTTTTTCGCAGATGCCGCGGATCGAGGCTTCGTCCTTGAGATGGGCCACGGAGATTCCCTGCGATAATAAAGGTCTGGAAATCTGAGCAAACGACTCGTCGGAATATGCGTTTACGATTGCCATCACGCTGAAGCCTTGTCGTTTTAGACCGCCTAGAGCGATGGCGTTTTCAAGGTTTATCTGAGACAGAACGGCGACAACGGTGGCGTCGCGTGGTAATCGGTTGCTTGTTTCCAATACGAGTTGAGGGAGTGTTAGCGAGTCGGTGAGTTCCATTCGAGCCAACGTTTGGAGGATTTTCAGGTGCTGGTGGGGACCCTTTCTGGTGGGTACGATAAGCGGCCGTATTCGGTTGCTAGAGCGGTGCATGTTGGCCGCCCCTTGCGCCTGCTCTCGAGTTCTTTCGTCACCTTGCCATCCTTCTCGACGGATGCGATCGACCGCATCTCGGGCATTTGAAATGAGTCCCGCCTGTTGACCCATTTCATTGAGTGCGGCGGCAATGCTCGCTGCCGCGGTGACAACTAGTTCACTTCGAACCGGCTCGTTCTGAGGGGGGAATGAAGTCTCGTGGAAATCGACTAGCAGTGTGGCGCCTGCCAATGAAGAAGGCTCATACAATTTACTTTGTAATGTTCCGCTGCTGGCGGTGGTTCGCCAGTGAATTCGGTTGAATGGATCTCCCGGTTGGTAGTCGCGAACGCCTGCGATGCGAGTTGGATCCTCAAATAGGCGGTTCGTCATGATCACCTCGCCAATGGGTCGGTGGGATTCGATGCCATAGCCGGTTAGGGGAACGATTCGTGGATAAACCAGTAGGTATTCAGGTTCGGTGAGAATTCGAAATCGGCGGTTGAAGCCAAACATGTCACCCGTTTCAACAAGTGTGGGGCCAATTTGATGGTAGCCCCGTCGTTGGCAGGTCATTTGGTAAATCAATCTTTTTTTTTCCCGTCCTTTGAATTGACATAGGTCGATTCGTTTTCCTGAAAGTTTCAATGCTGGGGTGTGTGATGACAATGAACTGGGTGGGATCAAATCTTCCACAAGCATCCAAGCAATCGGCCATTTTGATTGGTTGGTGACTTTGATTTGCACCGTCACTTGATCACCGACGTTGGCTGTGGTTGCCGAAATGGCTCGTGAGGACTTGACCGAGCATGCCCAGTTTAATGTTGCTAATCGCGAAAACAAAAGTATCAAAACGATTGCATAGATGGCATACACCAGAAGATTCAAATTGAGCGTGACTGCCAGAATAAATAATAGCAGTCCTGCAATTAGCCATCTCATTGCGATTGCGCCTCATTGCCAATCACCGGGACGGCGATTTCGCCAAGGATTTGACTGATGATCTGCGCGGTTGTGATTTTCCTGAGTCGGCTTTCTGGTTTGAGGATCAGTCGATGACCCAAAACGGGGAGGGCAATCATTTTGACATCATCCGGCAAGACGAAATTGCGCCCTCGGATGGCCGCCAGCGCTTGTGTTGTTCGGAATAAAGCCAAGGATGCTCGAGGGCTACCGCCTAACGCCAGATGTTCATGATGTCGTGTAAGATGAACAATCTGTAGCATGTATTTTCGAATTTTACTGTCGACGTGCACTTGACGCACCAGCTGTTGACAAGCGATCAATTCTTTTCCATCGGCAACCGCTTTCAACTGTTGGATCGGATGGCCCAGTTGAAGGTTATCAAGAATTTTTAGCTCATCTTCAATAGAGGGGTAACCAATTGAAAACTTCATAAGGAAACGGTCCAGTTGCGCTTCGGGTAGCGGAAAGGTACCTTCGTGATCAACCGGATTCTGTGTTGCGATGACCAAAAAGGGTGCCTTGAGCGGGTGCGTGATTCCGTCAACAGTAATTCGCGATTCGGCCATGGCCTCTAATAACGCGGCTTGGGTTCTCGGGGTGGTACGATTGATCTCATCGGCCAACACGATGTTCGAAAAAAGAGGCCCTTGACGGAACTCAAATTCAACCTGTTTCTGATTGAAAATTGACGCTCCCGTGATGTCAGTGGGGAGCAAGTCCGGAGTGCATTGGATCCGTTTGAATTCGCATCCGACGCTTTGGGCGAGCGCTCGGGCAAGCATCGTCTTGGCGACACCTGGTACGTCTTCTAACAGAAAGTGCCCTTCGCAAAACCAGTTGACCAGGGAGTACACCAGTGGTTGTCGTTTGCCAACGATCACACGTTCCACGTTTTGAATGATCCGTTTAGCGGTTTCCTGGACTTGCTTCACGTGATGCTCGCTTGTCGATGGATGGATTCAATGAACGAGTTCCGGAGGTATTTCAAACAGCCGGTACTATCTAAATTATGCTGTCTTTTGTCTGCCATTGCCAGTAATGGTAGATGGCAAGAGTCGAGTATGGCCGGCATTGACGAGAGCATTCGGTGTTGCGACGATCCTCCCGATCACGAAAATCACTTTGAGGCGCTGAAAATGATTGTTAGAAGTTGCTTGTTTATTTGTTTCTGTTTCAACAGTGTTGGTTGCCAAACAATGGGTCCCAACCAAAAGCGTGACACCGCGCTCGGTGCCCTGGCCGGGAGTATGGTGGGAGCGGCGATTGGTGACTCTAAAGGTCAGGCGGCTCAGGGTGCTTTGGTTGGGGCGATGGCGGGAGGTCTTGGGGGAAATACCGTCGGCGCGGCAACGGATCGCAAGATCGATCGGACGCGTCAAATTCAGCAGTTGACTTTCGAGGAAATTCGTCGGGGGACACTTTCGTTTGATCAGATTGTCGACTTGCATGTCAGTGGCGTGGGGGCGGAAGTGATTGCGAGACAGGTTCAAACACAGGGTCTTTTCCAACGCCCCAACGCCGGCGATCTTATTTTTTTGCAATCCCATGGGTTGCCTGATCAAGTGTTGCTGGCTTGCCAATCGGTGGTTCCAATCGCGGATAGCTTACCTATAACGTCGGCTACAGCATCACCTGAGGCCAACCTACTGTATCCTATAATTGCCCCCTGCCCTCCCGTGTACTTCGCGCCACCCTGTCGCGCCATGCATCGCCAACATTTCGGACGAATCGGGGTTCAGGTCGGATTCTGAAACCGGCCCGCTTTCAGTCGCGTCTATTCAATCATCAGGTGGTTTGTTAACCTGCTAAGGGAGGACTTCTGGCTGGTTCGTGGTTCGGCTAAATTCTGATGAGTGGGTTATTGTGAGCGATATCAAAACGGAAAAAGAAGAGGCGCGTAATGGCTGGAGATTTCCCGTCCGCCCGTTGGTCTGGACGGTCTGCATAGCCGGATTGCTTGCCTTTCTGGACAGTCAGTTTGAATGGCTAAATGAGCGGATTAATCTTGACCTCGGTGTCGTTCGGATAGGAACGTTTCTCTTGAGTGGGCTAAACTTAATTTTGTGGTGGTTTTGGCTGACATTTTTCAGTGGTGGCCCTCGGCGAACACGCTATGTTTTGGGGCTGATCGTTCTGATTGCAGTTAGCACGTTTTTTGTTTTGATGAAACGGATTTCCGACGGTGACGCTGGTTTCGTTCGCTTCGAGCCGAGGTTTTGGGCTGCTGAGAAAAACGTCTCTGAACTCAAAGGGGATGCGGCACGCGTGGTAGATCTAGTGACCACCACGAAATTCGACTTCCCGCAATTTCTTGGCCCGCAGCGAAATGCAATGATTTCCGGTCGCCGACTCAATCCCGATTGGAGTCAGCATGCACCTCGAGAGATCTGGAAACACCCGGTTGGATTCGGTTGGTCCGGTTTTGTCGTCGTTAACCAAGCAGCGTTAACCCAAGAGCAGCGTGGGCAGGATGAGTGCGTTACCTGTTACGATTTAAAGACCGGTGAGCTGTTGTGGATCAACCGAATCCCCTGCAGACATGAAGACACGATGGCGATGGGCCGCGTGGGTCCGAGGGCCACCCCCACGGTAAATGATGGGCTCGTTTATGCCCAAGGAGCGACTGGATGGCTGCAATGTTTGGATGGCAAAGACGGCTCGGTGGTTTGGCGAGTGTTTCTTCCTGAGCTCCTCGGTGTAGAAATGATTCAAGCTAGAAATTCGGAAGGTTACGTCTACGAATTCGAAAATTCTCGGCTTGCATGGGGGCGATCATCGGCTCCGTTGATTGTGGGTGATAAAGTTGTGGTTTCCGCGGGCGGGCCGACGGGCGGCCCATTTCAAACCTTACTGGCTTTCGATAAAAAAACAGGTGAATCCATATGGTCAGGTGGCGATCAGATGATCTCTTACGGGTCTCCGTCACTGGTAGAGTTGGCGGGTGCCTCCCAGATTGTGGTGATTGCGGAAGCTCAGGCAATGGGCTTTGATCCAGAAGACGGTCGAACATTGTGGCAACACGAGCGACCAGGCGCAAGTAACGGGGATGTCAACTGCTCGCAAGTAACGGTGGTCTCGGGGAGTGAATTGCTGTTGACCAAAGGCTATGGCAAAGGGGGGGAATTGGTTCGAGTGATACCCGACGGGAAGGGTTTTTCAGTGGAAAGCGTCTGGTCCAATCGAAGAGTTTTAAAAACGAAGTTTACCAATCCTGTGCTACTCGACGGGTTTGCGTACGCGTTGTCCGACGGATTTGCCGAATGCACTGATTTGGCGACGGGCAAACGTCGATGGAAGAAACGAGGCCGATTTGGGCATGGGCAGCTGCTGTTAGTTGGTAACAAGCTGTTGATCCAGTCTGAGCAGGGTGTTTTATATCTGGTGGCAGCTTCGCCCGAGCAGTATCAACAGTTAGGCGAGATGAAAACAATCGAGGGTTTGTGTTGGAATACGCTCTGTTTGGCCGGAGACTACCTGCTGGTGCGGAGTGAATCGGAAATGGCGTGTTACCGGTTAACGTTTGAATCGGCGGATTCGGAACCCGGTGAGACTCAAACGCCTTCCGCCGTGGAAAACGAGACGAAAGGTTTTTAAAGTGGCATGAATAATGAACTTGCGAACCAAGTTTGTGTGGTGACGGGCGCTTCAACTGGAATTGGCCGTGGTATCGCTTTGGCAGTGGCTAGGGCCGGTGCTGATGTGGTCATACACGGGCGTCGGCCATCGGATAAGCTTGAATCGTTGAGGCAACAGATTCGAGAACATGGTCGCCGTTGCGAGGCGGTGTACGGTGATTTTTCAGAAAGCCCTAATTATGAACAGCTCGTTGAAAGTGCTTGGGCGACATTTGGAGAGGTGAATCATTGGGTGAACAACGCCGGGGGTGACGTTCTGACGGGCGAATTGGCTGAAACTGCGTTCGCTGAAAAGTTGGATTATTTGTGGAAAACGGACGTCGTTTCTTCGTTGATGCTATCTCGCTTAGCGGGTAAAAGAATGCTGCAGCGTGGCCAAGAGTCGATCGACGAGTCGTCCTCGATCATCAATTTAGGCTGGGATCAGGCCGCCCAAGGGATGGCCGGTGATTCGGGCGAAATGTTTGCCACCACCAAAGGGGCCATCATGGCGATGACGCGTAGCCTTGCGCAGTCGTTGGCGCCTCGGGTTCGTGTTAACTGTCTCGCACCCGGGTGGATTCAAACGAAATGGGGGAATCAAGCGTCTTCCGCTTGGGACCGGAGGGCAAAAGACGATTCCTTGATGGGCCGATGGGGTGCGCCTGATGATGTTGCCAAAGCGGCTGCGTTTTTATGCGCTCATCCCTTTATTTCGGGCCACTGTTTGCCCGTCAATGGTGGGTTTCGATACGGGAAGGAATGAGACACGTTGATTGCGAAATATCAAAAAGCCAAATTGGGAGATTTGGATGCTGTGATTAGTGCTCACGGCAATGCCAAGGGGCCTGTGTCTGGTGTCGTGATCCTATGCCACGGATTTGGGGCACCGGGAAGAGACTTAGTACCGATTGCCGAGGAGTGGTACTCGGCGAATCCCGACTTTGAAGACGTCCGTTTCGTGTTTCCCGCAGCTCCGCTGGAATTGGATCCGATGTACGATGCTCGGGCTTGGTGGGAAATAGATATTGAACGAGTTCAACAGCTGATGGAGACCGGCGAGTATCGAGAGTTAAGGAATTCCCAGCCACCGGGGCTGGCTAAGTGCCGAGAGATGTTAGAGCGATTGATCCAAGAGGTCTGTCAGGAATATGGTTTGACTTCCCAACAGGTTGTCGTGGGTGGATTCTCGCAAGGTGCGATGCTTAGCACCGATGTGATGCTCCATTCGGCCGGTTCCTTGGGCGGTTTGATTTGCTGGTCGGGCTCGTTGATCAACGAGCCGGAATGGCAAGAGAGTGGTTCGCCGAAGGGCACGGCGGGGGTGGTCCAGTCGCATGGCGAGTCCGATCCTATTCTTCCCTATGGCGGTGCGGAGTCGCTGCGTGAGTTACTAGAGGAGAAAGGTTACGACGTGCAATTCGTAACCTTTGCCGGGCAACACGCTATTCCGCCCGAAGCACTACAAGCTGCGGCTGAACTAGTGCGACGTGTCTGTGTCTGTGGTTGAGTTAAGTCGTCGACGAGGCTCGTGATGATCCATTGTTGGACGTCTTGTTTAAAGTGATTTGCCCCTGGTCCGCGAGTTGAAGGCAGATCGTCACAATCTGTTGTTGCGCTTCGTGGCACCGGTTTTTTGAAAGGGGCTCCATATGGGAGATTTCAAAAGTCAGGAGTTCGGCCGGTTTAGTGGCAAGGTTGCGGATGATTTTTTGTCGCATCTCGAGGCTTGAATTCTTGAGCGCTGGTGCCCAATACGAGGTGTCGACGCTCTTGAGGATCGTTTTTAAGGCGCGGTCATTGAGGTGTTGTAGATCGGCAAAGTTGAAAACCGATTCTTTGAGTTTTGACGCTAAATCTGGATCCTTGTGGTCCAAGTAAGAAAGGATCGAATCATAGGTTTTTGGGTCAACACAACTCAGCAAGCGAGTGGCGACTTCAACTCCTTGCTTTTTATACAAATCTTTGTTGAGTAACTTGTTGAGTCGGGCTTGCAATATTTGGCTGAGATTTTTGATGCGAGTCTTGTCAAATTCTTCCGTCTGGCACATTCGTCGGAGAACACTGACGCGTGTTTCAGGAGGCATTTCATTGACGACGCCCGATCCGACATCTGTCGGCAGAAGAGAAAGTACCAACGCGATATTCTGCGGGTGCTCATTCTCTAGTAGTTTTACCTGGAGAGCGGGTACTACATCGATCAAGAAGTCAAAATTGTCTGACCATGGAGCTTGTGCCGGTTTGCGCTGGTTTGGATTTACTTTAGACGAACTTTCTTCAGATCCTTTCGCATTGGTTTCGCTTAGGTATTGCGCGGTTCGTTCAAGGAAGGTTTCGTAGGTTGTTCTCAAATCCTGTTTTGAGACGATGTCCATCAGATTCAGGTGTTTGAAGATCACCTTTAATTCGTTTGGCTCCAAAAGCATAAATATCTTGGATGCCTGCTTTTTAGGGAGCGAGTTGATCAGAACAACTGCATTTCTTAATCCACGTTTCTGAATCATTCGTTGACCTCCCCTCTGTCTTTTCTGGGTGTCGTTTGTTCGTTTGGAAAGAGCCGGTTCTATGCTTTGGTGATGATCCGCAAAATTTTTTCATCCTGCGTCTTGGGCAAAAACGATTGCGTCTACCGGAAGGTGCCCGGTTGCCCGAAAACAGGTCGTTGGTTGGTGGTTTGGGAAGTGGGCGCGTTAAACATGTTAAGTTGTTGGTTTGTTGGTTCAGGTTTAGCCGGTTCGGTAGTGATGGTTTGCCCGGCCCCAGTCCTAGGGGATACTACGTTCATTTTCTGAATGAGAGTATTCAATTCTGCTGTTCCGATCGCTTCATTGTTGGGTGTTTGCTTGGGGAGATGCGACATCCTGCGACCTAGATCTTTCGGAACGGATATCGTCGTGGTTTTAATGTTCCGCATGCCGTATTTCCCTTCGATTGCTGACTCAGCCGAGGCGAGCACGACGCCGGATCCATTGTTATTGGATCTCTGATGAGAGGCTGTTTTTCGAGTGGTTGGCCAGGCGGTAATATCAGTTTTGGCTAGCATCTGCTCTTTGGGGGCAGCACCCGGTAAAACGACCAGAGATTGTCCACCACGGATAAGCCTGCCATCGGCGGTTTTAAATACCGGTATCAAGCTCACACTCTTCCGAGGGCCACCCAGTTTTTGCCACGGGATCCAAACGCCGTAAGAGTGGCCCAAGCCATTGTTGTCGTAGTGGCTTTGGAAATCATCTTGCGGAAAGACGTATTTGTGGTTGGCGGCGGTTGATTTGTTTTCGTCATCGTAGCCGTAGATGGTCAGTTCCCCCTCCGCCATGACGGCCTCGTCCTCAGCGTTGTAGAAAAAGACACGACCCCCGAAACCGGCTGTCGGATTGCTGCCGACGCCATGGATGACCGCATCTTTCCACATGATCGCCATCCGGGTAGGCATTTTGCTTTCGTCGTTTTTTCCGGTCTCAGCAAGGGGGAGTGGATTGAGGTCAGCCAGTTTCGGTTTTAGTGTATTGCATCCGGCAAGCGAAATGCCCGTAACTAATAATAAGCTGCCTAAAAGCTTGTTGACCATTGGATCTTCCTTGATGATCTGACGGTAAAATTAAGTTTTATCGAACCAGATCGCTGTAAAACGCCACCTAGCCGCATTGATGTAAACTTGGTTTGAAGCAAGTTCCCGCAACATCATGTGGCATTCGGTTGGATGAAACATCCCAACTGGTCCGATATGTGTGTCACTGTTTATTTAGAGTGGATTCTAGTCGACGAATTTCCAAAGTAGGTTCCAAGTGGTTTAGACGAGTCTCGTTTGGGCAGTATCGCCGGCGCGGGACTCGAGTTCATCGGCCGTCCTCTAAATGAATCGTTTGGTAGAGTTGTGTTTGGATTGGTTGAAGTGATGGTTTGGCCCGGCGAAGAGATCGGCCTGAGTGTTCCTGATGGCAATGGTTGGGTGTCCCTGCCACTAACGCCCGAGTGGGCGTGATTTCCGGTGGATTTGCCTTCGACGAACTGTGGGTTGTCACCCGTTGGATCACTGTCCGGGTAGAAAACCTTTGTGGTGTCGGTTACGAATCCTTGGTCGCCATAGGATAGGTCACCGTATATCTCGGCCACGTCGCAGTAGCACCAGTGCATCCGGTTTACTTCGTCTTGGTTAGCCATTTCGATGTCTTCGTCGCTGTCGACGAGATAGGGTGTCATGACAATCATGAGCTCTTTTCGATCGGATTGATCCGTTTGATATTTGAAAAGGGGACCGACATAGGGAAGGTCACCCAGAATGGGAATTCCTCGGTCGATTTTTTCTTTGTTCTCCTGAAGGAGCCCCGAAAAGACAACCGTCTGGCCCGACTTAGCCATGATGGCAGTTAGGGCCGTGGTGGTGTCGATCGGTCGTTGTTCAAAGGTTGCGGCGCCACCCTCGGTAGCACCGCCATTGGCACCATCTGCCAAGCTGCCTAGTTTGGAACTCGTCGCGTTTACATACATGACGATCATTCCGTCTGGCGTGACGCGAGGGGTGATCTCAAGGATGATACCAACGTCTTGGAATTCAATGTTGTTCGTGGTGGCACCGTTGTTGGCAATGGTCTGACCTGTTTGGTACGGGACTCGCGAACCGATTTGAACCCGACCCGTTAGGTTTTCTAGCGTCATGATGTGCGGTCTCGCCAGAACACGGGAGCAGTTTTTATTTTTTAGTGCCCGTAGAAGTAACTCGACCGATTGGTTCCCCGCTGATAAAACGAGGCCACCATAGCCAACCTCTGAAGAGGTTTTGGCCAAACCAAAACTTCCGAGTGCTTGGCCCAGCACATTGTTGATGGCATTGCCGCCAATGAATTCCGAGCCGACGGCTGTACTGTTGTTGACAAACCCTTCGTAGACCCCCGATGATGTCTGGGGTGTCCAAAGAAGTTTATCTTGTAGTCCCCACTGAACGCCGAATTCTTCAAGGTAGTTGAGGTCTACCTGGGCAATCATGACTTTGACCTTCACCATTGGAGGTCGGCGGTCTAAGGCGCGAATGATGGATTCGACTTGATAATAGTATTCGGGTCTTGCGCTGACGATTAGGCTGTTGCTGATCACTTCGGGAACGAGGATCACATCGCGACGTTCTGTGAGTACGTTGTTTACCACGGCATCCGTTTGAGCGGCTCGCTCTTCGAGCCATAAATTAATGGCATCCGAAACGTCAAGAACCGGTGCATTGCTGAGTCGGTAGACAGAGACCCGGCGATCCGCGATGTCATCCTCGTCCAATCGGATGAGTAGATCTTCAACGACTCTCAGATCGCCTTCGGGTCCCGACGCAATAATCGAATTGGTACGATTATCGACGCCAAACCTCAGATTAACGAGACTGTTTCCTTCAGCCGCAGATAGTGATTGAAGGGGGAGTGCGGTTAAGCTTTGCCCGGCTTGATTGGCTCCGCCGCCCTGTTGCTGATCGGCTCCAAACAAGGTTTGTAGCATGTCCAGTAATGCCTGAGCATCTCCGTTGATTACGGTAAAGACTTTGATCAGTGTTTCCGCGTCGGGTACGCGATCGAGTTGAGCGATTAATTCTTCGATCAAAGGCATCGCTTTGGCTGGTCCGGTGACCACTAACGAATTGTCGTTGGCACTTGTGGTGATCCTGACGTCAAACATGATCCCGCCGTTGATTTTGTCGCCATTCCGGTCGATCGTCATAAGCTCAAGGGCGGCAGAACGAAGTTGCGATTGATTCACGGAGTTCTGTTGCTGTCCCTGGTTCTGTTGGTTTTGTTGCTGGGCGGTTTGATCCGGATTGAAGCCGGTTCCCTGATTCCGCAGCTGGCCGTTGATGGCATCCTGCAAAACAATTTGGAGGTCTTGGGCGAGAACGTTTCGGATCGGGAAAATTTTGACCACGTTGGCGGCCCCCGATTCATCAACATCTAAATCCTCGATGAGTAGATCGACTTGAGCCAGAAGTTGTTTACTGGCTTTGACAATCAATGTATTGCTACGGTAGTCCGCAACCGTGTAAACCGGTGAAGGCGCTGGTGGATCCACAAGCGCGTTTTGGGTTGCCTGACCGAAATACTCATCGATCCGTTGCTTGGCATCGATGGCGGAGATGTATTTAAGACGGTAATTCTTGAACTCAGGTGCCTTGTCGATATCCGACTCAACGTCCAGAGTTCGAATGATCTCTCGAACAATTTCGATGCTGTTAGGCGTCCCCACCACGAAGAGACTGTTAGGCGTCGCAAAAGCAGTGACCGTTGCCGGGCCAATTTGCTCCGCGAAGTTGTCGTTATAAATCTCCTGAATCGATTCGGCGATGGTTTCACTCTTTTGATTGATCAGCGGGATTTTTTCAAAACCTGGTTTGGCCGTGTCCGTGACTTCGATGATTTCCTTGATGAGTTTTTCAACCCGGGCCACGTCCTCGTCTTCACCGACCAAGACGATCACGCCCGATTCAGGGATCACTTCAATTCGAACTTTGTTCAGGATTCCCGCATCCTGTTCGTCTTGTCGAACAATTCCGGGCAGCTGTAAACGGTCGGTACCCGGAGGAAGCTGGATTTCCCGTCGTACGTCGTCCTGTTTCGGGGCCGCTTCTTGTTGGTTTAAATTAAAGGCAACCTGTTGAACCAATTCGAGTTCCGCCATATTCATGTCGACGAGTCGACAGACGTTACCCCCTGGCAGTCCGTCACGTTGATCGACGTATTCCATGGTCCTCGTCCACGCGGATAAGTGTTGAGGACTGCCCTCATAAGTCAATCCCCGCGTCATCCGGTCAAAAATCATCGACTTGGCTGCGGAAACCTTGGTGGCTGGAAGGCTGATTCTCAAAGTCCGATCACCATCGATTGCTTGGCCGGAGATTCGGTTCCCCCAAATTTGGATCAGTTTGTTTTCGAATTCTTCATAAGTTAAATTTGTGAGACGGTAATTGTTTGAACGCAGTTGTGCCGTGCGATTGGACGGTGACGTAGCCAGAGAGTTGCGTTTACCTTGGTTGAGGAATGGACTCTGTGCTTGTTGCTTCGTCGAGTCCTGCAGGATCATCCGAGCTTTGGCTGCGGCCAGTTTCAAATTCGCCTCTTGATCGTGTGTGGCACCCATGTTTCCCAAACCTTGGTTTGGCATGGCTGCGGTATAAGTCTCTTGCCGAAGGGGTGGGACCGGAGAAAACTGTTTTGTCTTTTGAACGAGAGCCTGAGTCCCCTGTTGGGGCAAGGCGCCTTTAAGAGCGGGGGGTGCAGTGAAGCCGCAAACCACACTAAGCAAGAGAACTTGGGTGATTCTTAATGATCTTTTTGCAACAAATGGTTGTTGTTTACGACCAGAATTTGAGGAAAGTATCATCTCAGTGCCCTCTGCGTGAACCCGTTGTGTGGCCTAAAACCACGGAGTCTTCTAAAACCCCGCGCTAACCAGAAAGCAGACACGATGATCGCTGCCTGACGGATATCGCTTGCTAGGCGGCGAACCGACAGTCGTGGAGCCCTCGCCCTAAAGTGGGCGGGCAGGACTCTAACGGACTACATTACTGGATGTTGCGGGAACTCCCGTTCGCGATGGAACGAGTTACTCTCTTATCGGAACCATCCGTATTATCAGTAAACTAATTCCAATGCAGATAATTGGAATATTCGGAAAAGTCTGGCGTGGCTTGGGAAGATGGGTGGGATGCGGCATCCGGGAAGAAAGGTGCCAGAGGGCCTTCTCGTGCCGATTGTTAAGACCGAGGAGAAACGCTTTGAACGGTCGCTGATGAGGCCGGACTCACGCTAGCGGCCAGGTGGCCACGGGTTACCCCTTTTCCTCTGTCGGTTTCTCGGTTGAGGTGTCCATGGAATCCAGTTTTGCTTCTGAGCTGGGAAGCGTTTCCTTGTTGGCTGGCTCGCTCAAGAGATCCCCTACCTCGTAGGTCAAGAGTTCCGAGTCTCTTTTAAATGTAACGGTTCTCGGTGTGATTCCATGTACCTGCCAGTCCGACTTGTCGAGTTCAAAGGTTTCGCCTTGCTTGAGTTTATATTTTTGGCCGAGTGTTTTAATCCAGACAAAGACTTTCCAATCGCCACTACTCTCTTGAACAATACCAGTGATGGCTGTTTCTCCGACATGTTTAAATTCGGGTTTCTTGGGACGAGGCGCGCTGACCCTCTTTTCTCGAATGTTCAGCATGAATTCTCCCTCGGACGTTTTCGGAGGGAAACCCGTGTCCGTAATGCGAATTTTGAAGGGACCGTACTCTCCGGCTTCCAACGCAGGGCATTGGAATTTGGCACTTCGAGATGTGACGGAAGATTGGGAAAGCTCCGCCCCTTCGATCGGGGTTTCGAGCAGTTCGAATTTCAGATTGTCTCCCTTGTCGGCATCTTTGCCCGTGATTGTAAATGAAACATCGGATCCCGCGGTTCCGCTTCGGGTGCGGGACAGAGACATGGTGGGGATGTTGTTGGCCGGTCCAAAAATATTTCGTGTCACAATTTTATCGTTGTAATAGGAGAGCGGCTCAGCCATTTCATGCGTGTCTTTAGTGAAATCTCTCTGCTCGTCAGCGTCGACCAAAGCGATTGCGTCGATTTTCATTTCAACGATCAATTTTCCAGATCTTATCTTTTTACTCGCTCCGGTCGTGCCCGCCGCTTGGGGCGTAATCGATATATTACTGACGCGGTGTAACAAATCTAGTTGACTGAATTCGTAAAGGAATTCGGTTAATTGATCGAGCGTGCAGTCGACCCGCAGGGAATAGGGGTGTTTGACAAAAACCGTTTCCATCGTGCGTCCGCCGGTGTATCGTTTTTCTTCCGCGGGCATCGGTTTCAAATTTCGGAAGGTCATTTTGATATCGTTTCGGGCCAGATTACTCAACCAGCCTTCGTAATCGATTTTGGCTTTGTTGAAATCGGTCGGCATCGATAAGCCGCGGTAGTAGAGGCGTCTGGCGTTAGCCTGAGCGCCTTCGAGTTGTTTCGATTTCTGACTCGTTATTTGCGTTTGCAAACTATTGATTTGGGCCTTTTTTTGGAAGTACGTGTTGCTGAACCACATGCCGACCATAAAAATCAAGACAACGGGTACGAGGCCGCCGACTACGGTCGCCAGTAATTTTTCACGTTTTGATAGATTGCTGAACATGTTGATATCAGTGTCTGTGAGTTAATTGGTTTTGGAATCTTCGGTGTTTTTGGGGGCGCTGGGTGGAACTTGAGCGCTCTCGTTCTTCGAGCTTGGTGCCTCAGCATTCAGACGCTCACGGGCCATTGCGTTTGTGGTGTCAATCGTTTTTTGAACGTCTGTTTCCAACTCAATAAACTGGTCGTATTTGATCGGGTAGTCTTTGTCCTCGCGTTGCTCTTCGGTTCTTCCTGCGCGGACTAAGTACGGTCTGGCGGTGAGATTGTTTTTTAAGGTCGACCCTGTTTCAATGCTGTTGACTCGCATGTTGAGGTTGAAGCCAACACCCTTTTCAGTCGCCGAAAGAATCATGGAGTCCACAATGGCGTCGTCCGCTGTCTCAAATCGGTTGCTGATTTCAAGAAGCTCATCCAGCCAGTTGATGTTATTTTTTTGCCATTCGTCGATAAGATTTACTTCTCCCGTGATTTGATCGACACCGGGCCGGGTCCTATTTCCCTCATTGGTCGTTTTTAGATTTGTTAGTTCTTGGTTCAACTCGGTTATTTTGGCATCTTGGCTGCGAAGGGACCACCAACCCATACAGGACATGCCAATCAAAAGTGTCGCTGCCAAGCCGGCCAGTACCCATGTTCGGGACTGTGTGTTTTTACGGAGGGCCGGTCGTCGCGGGTTGGCAAAGTCGATCTGATGCGGCTGACCAGACGATTCCCTTATCACGGTTCCGATTAACGAGGCGAAACGCTCCGGGTGTTGGGGGAGCTCTTTGGCCACATCGGCGATCCCTGGGGCCGTCTTGTATGGGTCCAAGAAGGTGACTTCCTGCTCGAAATTGTCTCCAAGTAAATCACTGAGGTGGTTGAGGCGATCCCGAGAACCGACCACTAAGAATTCAGTGAGCGGGGCGCCGTTGGCCGTTGAGGTCGTTGAGGCGATCGTGCGTCGGATTTCGCCAACCAATTTTTTGGCAGCCTCCTCCGATTGATAGGGCGCGGAGATGCGGACCGAACGGGTGGCTATCAGATCTGAGCCCACCGTAACCGTTAAGTCGAATTGATCTTGGTTCGGGTCAATGATCATGCGGCATTGGTCGTCCGCTAGTTCAGCCTGGAATAACTCGCAGGTGCTGTATGGGCGTAATACGATTTTAGAAGGTTTCAGCCCAGCTTCTTCTGTAATTTGTTTGATTTGCTCCAACAGTTGAGGTGAAATGGCGCCTGCCAAGACTCGCTGCTGTTGTCCCGGTTGGCATTCAAAAGGGACATAGTCTAGGGCCCAGTTTTCATTGAGCGATGAGAATTCGTTCCGAGCCTGAAATCGAACTAGGTCGGGAAGCTCATTGTCTGGTGCGGGCGGGACGGAGATGTCCCGTAATTCAATTTGTTGTCTCCCGACGACGATGACGGATTCACCACGTCCAACTCCCTGCTTGCCCAAAGCGGATTTTAGTTTTTTTGCGATTTCCGCGTCGGTGTCATCTGATTCCAGTTCAACACTGAAAAGATGGCTGAACTGAAGGCGTTGTGCGTTGGTGCGCGCAGCCACCACCAAGATGTCAGTGTTGTTGATTTCAACTGCGATCAGGTTTGCCATGACTTACTCGAAATAAAGTCTGATTTGAGCCGCGTGGGATTTGAATCGAAAGGATTGCAAAAGTGCGGCAGTTTTTTTGTTTATGGTTGTTTGCTACTCAATGAGTTCGGTACCTAGGATGTCCACACTGTAACCACTCTGTAGGTGACTCTTGTCACGCCAAAACAGAATCCGGGGGACAGGGACCGTATGGTCCAGTATGACTTCTGCACGCGACGATCCAACGGAATCGTCAAAATATCCGACGATTTCTGCACGATAAACGTCTCCACCTGTACAAACAAATGGGTAAATCGAATCCATCGTTACTAAATCTACAATGCCTTCAACCAGAAGCCACGTTTCATATTGCCGATTTCGATCCGAGCCATCTGGGTCATTTAGCTCAAATTCGCGCTTATCAATGATGGTTTGCACGATTTCCGGGGTCATTCCTGGGATTCCCTCCAGGACCAATCGCGGCGCCTGCATCAAATTGATCCGACCTGGGATTTCAGCCCCCTCATAGGTGGTGATATTTCGCATCGCATTGGGCAGCGTGAAAGGCATATTCATTAGGCGAATCGGTGATTGAATAATGACTTCTTCGTCGGTTTCTGGGTCCGTCACGGTGGTGTAAGCATCGATTAATTCCAGAACGTTTTTAAACGTCGTAGTGGCTTCCAACGTGTCGAAGTCGAGAGGGACCAAGGTGTTGTTTTCAGGCGCCTCTTCGTTTTCTTCAAGGGCTGCCGGGCCGTTGACTCGATACATGATGATGAACTGCGACCACTCCTCGTTAAAAGCGGACCGGAGGTCGTCGTAAAGTCGCTCTAGATCGTCACTGTTGATGTTGATTCTTGGCAAGCCGTCAAACGTTAAATTCGTTTCTTTGCTGTAAAGCGTCAGGTAGTTGGACCAGCCCAAAGACATGTCCGAGTCGAGATTAGTCGCTTGGTTATTCTCGTCAGAATCCAAAATGCCATTTCGATTTGTATCCAAACCAAAAAGAAGCTGGGGGGTGATGTCTCGAATGAGGAGTAGTTCGTCAAGGCTGTCCATCGGGCCATTTTTACATTGGTAGGCAGGGCTCATGGCCGAGTAGAATCCACTCTCCACACCGTATTCTCGCGCTTCGTCATCCGGATCCAGCCAGTCGATGATTGAATCGGCGATGGATTCCGTCATATTAGGGAGTGACATCAGTAAGTCTCGTCCAGCATTTTCTTGTATGAGGTCGAGGTAAGGTAAGACATTGAGATTTAATTTTGCCGACTCATCGGTCAGGCCATATCGAAAACCTTCGGGAACGCCTGCATCATCCAATGATGAGGAGATTATCGTGAACCGTCCCATAACGCCATCGCTATTAGCATCGAAGGCGACCGGGATTCCTTGCAGATTTGGATTGTTCCAGAGTCCACCTTTTTCCCGAATCGTGTCTTTATCATAGCTGAGGAAAAGTCGTGTATAATCGACGCCGGAATCGACGAGATATTTAGACTGCACTCGTCGGCTCATCAGCCGTGCTGCTTCTTCTTCAGTTTGCATCAGTGCTGTGAAGGTGTAGGCGGCCAACGAAAGCATCACGATCGTGACAAGGACGACGATCAACAAAGAACCGCTGCGATTGGCAGGTCGCTGGCCGATCCGGGTTAAGTAAACAGTGTGTTGATTCATGGGGACTGCGCCTCTTCTGGAGGAGGTTCCGCGACCGGTAAATGAATGACCGTTCGGTAATAGTCCATTTCGTCTTCGTTATTGGCGAGGGACGGGTCCGTCGCCCGAAACGGGTCCAGCTCTAGCGTTACCTCGATAGCCAGGGGGAATCCACCTGCTTCGTCACTGTCCCACTCCCCTTCCCAGCCTTCGCCACTCCAGTAGCGGAAGGCGATTCCGGCTACTTCGGGTGCGATTAGTTTTGTGTACTCGTCGGGTGACTCGGCCAAACCGGTATCGCCAAGATAAGCCGCCACGGCTCGGTCGATTCGACGTCGATAAAGGCCGCCTTGTTCTCCAATCGAATCGATGATGTCATCTGATTGAGCCGAAGCCTCATCGGAAAAAAAGTAGTTGATCGCCTTCACATCCGACGCGAGTTGACCCTGCCCCGGGGCCATTGCAATCAGTGGATTGTATTCATCGAGTCTCGGTAAGCGGCTGACATCGATCACGATGGCTCGGCTGTTACCAATCATTGTAGGCCGACTGGTTGACATGTCTTCCTCGACCACCTCTTCCGTCTCTTCTTCGTCAGCTGCTTCTTCATCTTCCTCACCCATCATGGATGATAAGACATCAGGAACCAAGGACTCGTAGAGATTTTCCAACCCCGAGTAATCTTGTGGCTTGTACTGGATCGCACCACGCAAATCGTTATGGATCATCATGATGATGCTGCGAGCTACCTGTTTCCGTTCGATGTCCGCTTGTTGCCGGGTTAAGGTCAACATGTACATGTGGACCGCGTAACCAATGGCTGCGATGATGACTACTGATAATGCGAGTGCGAGTACGACCTCTACTAACGAGAATCCTGTTTGCGATCGGCTCCCTTGCTGCGCGCAAACAGTCCTGCCTTCCCAAGGTGTTGGCTGCCCAGGAGATTGGGAAGTCGAGATGTTCTTTTTCTCACGGAACACTATTCTTCATCAATGTAATCTAAAGGATCATATTCAGGGTCCGGCATGAACCGAACCACGGACATGGAAACGGGGTTGGCTGCTGAGTTGGGGGTCTGTTCAACGGTGACGACGACCATCAACAACCCGAGTTGGCCTGAATCCTGTACATCGACGCTAAACATCCAATCCGGGTTTTCGTCGATCACACTTGCTGAAACGGATTGCAATTCAATGATGCCCGCAGAAACCTCTGCCATTTTCCCATCGACTAAGATGTTAGCGTCACTTCGGATACGGGCTTCCACCGCAGAACGGTAGCCAATGTTGACCAACTGACCAATCACGGCCATTGCCCCGCCCAGAATGGCAATCGATAGCAGGACTTCCAACAATGAAAAACCGGGTCGGCTGCATTGATGGCAGGAGTTTCGATTTGAAGGATTTAAAAGGAGCATTATTCTATCATTCGGTCATCAAGAATTTTTTTTACGGTCGTTGTTCCCGTCAGCCCGCGAAGGGTGACCTGAACGGCATCGTTCTCTTGATTCTGCAAGATCACTTTGGCGGTTTGAGATGTCCCGTCCGGGTAAAAAAGGAGTGGACGCATGTCACCGGGCTGAAAATTGGCAGAGACCATCGCGGCGGCGGCGCGGGCGTCCGTGTTGGTTACGGCCATCGAAAATCTTACGTCTCTTGGTAACAAATCGTCTCCGAAGTCGAAATTACTACTGCGAGTCTCTTCGTTCAGAGATACGCCCTTCATCGAGTCGACTGTTTCGGCGTTGAATGGACCAACCCGAAATGCGGGGCCTTCAACTTGGTAGTAAAAGGCGTAGATTTCTCCAGTGCGGATGGCGCTAACTCGCGCAAGACCCATATGGGCTCGTACTAGATCGGCACCCTTATCGAGCTTTTGCCCGGAAAAAGATCGCTGCAATAGCGGAAGTGACATTGCAGCGACGGCGATCATGACGGCCAAAACGATGATCAGTTCGAGCAGGGTGAATCCGCTCGTGCGACGTTTCGACAACGGATTCATGGTTTTATTGCGCCGGTTCAGGCACATCATCCGCCGAACCTTGTTGGCCGTCAGGGCCGGGGCTGGCAATGAAAACACGATTGTTAGCTTCGTCAGGACCGTAGTTGTAAGGGTTGCCCCATGGATCGTTTGGAACGGCTTCGTTGAGGTAGGGGCCTCGCCATTGACGTGCCGAGAGTCCAGCAGGTTGTGTGAACAAGTCGTCTAAAGAATTGGGGAAACGACCAACCTGAAGCTTGTAGCTGATGCAGGCGTTTTCAAGGGTGTTGATCTGAGACAAACACGCGTCGGATTGTGCGTTTTTCTGAATGTTCAAAAATGCGAACGTTACCATTGAGGCCATGATCACCAAGATCGCCATGACCAATAGTAATTCCATCAGTGTGAAGCCCTTTCGGTCAGCTCGAGTTGGACGGTGAAAATTGCGACGCATCGTTTCTCTCCTTTGAGAATTCAAAATTTGTAATCGTAGATTTGATGTGTCTAGCCTTGCAAGGCTTGACCCATTTTCATGACAGGAAGTAAAAGTGCGATGACGACGATCAGGATCACGACTGCCATCACCAGCAACATTAAGGGTTCAATTAGTTTAACCATTAAGTCGAGTCGCCGAGTTGTCTGTTTTTCAAGACCGTCAGCGATGTTGACTAAAACAGTATCTAACGTGTTCGATTCTTCTGCAACGCTAATCATCTCCGTCACATTTTTCGGAAAATGCCCGGAGGACTCTAGAGGAACTGACAGCGACGCACCGGCGGTGATATTGTCGGTAGCGCTTGTGATTGCATCCGATAACACCTTATTCCCAGCCGCATCGCTACTGATCGTCAAACCTTTAAGGATTGGAACCCCGTTGTGTAGTAAGGTTCCCAAAACGCGACAAAAGCGAGCGACTGCGAGGTTGCGGAAAATCATCCCAAACAAAGGGAGCTTGAGTTTCATGCGGTCAGCAATTTCACGTCCTCGGTCGGTACGTAATTGAACCCGCAAAACAAAGTAAAGTGCCGCAAAACCAGCTAATAAAAAGATTCCGTAAGTTTGTAAGACAGTGCTAAAAGACAAAAGCCAGTCCGTAATGGGGGGGAGTTGACCTTTTTCTCGCAACGCGTCGAACATTTCGCCAAATTTAGGTACAAAGAACACTAACAAGACTGCGACAACGAGTGTTCCGATGGAAGCGAGAACGGCGGGATAGATCAACGCTCCTATGGTGCGACTTTTGAGTTCATCCTGCTGTTCTGTAAAGAGGGCCACCCGTTCCAGAGCGTCTTCGAGGAAGCCACCCTCCGCGCCAGCTCGTGCCATGTTGACGGCCATCTCGCTAAAAACTTTGGGATGTTCGTCAAAAGCGTCTCCCAGCGATTCACCGTCTTCGATCTTACTAATGATGTCGTCAAGTGCGTTTTTGAGTGCCGGGATTGAGCTTTGGTCTCGAAGGACAGAGAGAGATCTAAGCAGGGGAACTCCATTTTTCATTAGCGAGGCCAGCTGCTCATAAAAAATGGCAATCTTTTGCCCGCTGACACCGCCGCCAAATGAGAATGATTTACTTGTGTTTTCGGCAGCTACGGTAACGGGGAACAATGATTTGCCGCGCAGCACATTGATCACGTCCCTCTCGGTCGCTGCAGACATGGAGCCAGTGATTCGCTGTCCTGACGCATCGCGTGCTATATAAGTAAAGTCGGCCATCTATAAACCCGTCAGCTACTTCCGTTTAATGGTGCGGTCGCTCTTGGTGATGCGAACGATTTCATCCACCGTGGTATCTCCGGCGATGACTTTTAACCAGCCATCATCCCGCAGAGATTCCATGCCGGCTTCGGCCGCAGCTTTTTTGATCTCCCAGGTGCTACACCGATCCGTCGCCATTTGGCGAATCGTGTCGGTGGTCGTTAAGAGTTCGTAAACACCCAATCTTCCTGTGTAACCAACTTCGCGACATTCGCGACATCGGCCCGCTTCATACAACGGCCCATCCAGTAATTCAAAAGGGAAGTCTTCAGGCAAGTCTTCTTTTTTGACAGAAACCTGACGCCGGCAGCTCTTGCATAAACGTCTCACAAGGCGCTGGGCCATCACCGCTTCGACGGTACTAGTGACGAGGAACGGCTCTACGCCCATGTCGACCATCCTGGTGTAGGCACCTGCGGCATCATTCGTATGAAGTGTGCTAAATACGAGGTGCCCGGTAAGGGCGGCTTGAATCGCATTTTCCGCGGTTTCGAGATCTCGGATTTCACCCACCAGCACGACGTCGGGATCGTGACGTAAAATGCTACGTAACGATTGGGCAAATGTGAGACCTATCTTGGGGTGAACCTGAATCTGATTGATTCCGGCAAGTTGGTATTCGACTGGGTCTTCCGTTGTAATGATCTTGGTTGTGGCGTTGTTGATTTCGATCAGCGAACTGTAAAGCGTGGTGGTTTTACCGGAACCGGTTGGGCCCGTGACTAAGATAATCCCGTGTGGAAGGCGAATGAGTTTGCTAAAGATATCATAGGATTTCTGCGACATCCCCAAGTTGCGAAGATCGAATTTCATGGCGCCTTTGTCTAGGATCCTCATGACCAGACCTTCGCCATGGATCATGGGAATGACCGAAACACGAACATCGACTTCTCGACCCTTGACTTTTAGTTTGATTCGACCGTCCTGAGGCAGGCGTTTCTCGGCAATATTAAGTCTCGCCATGATTTTCAAACGGCTGATGATCGCGGCCCGAAAATGATTGATTTCAGGTGGAACGGGTTGCGTATGAAGGATGCCATCAATTCGGTAACGGATGACGATCCCGCGCTCTTGCGATTCAATATGGACGTCACTCGTTTTGCTCTCGATTGCTTCCAAGAGGATTTCGTTGACCAATCGGACCACACTGGCCTCTTGGGCCATTTCCGAAAGTTCGCTACCGTCCGTTTCGATTTCTTCAAGCAGTTCAATACCATCTTCGGCCTTTTGTTCAAGAAGACCTTCTACCGTCTCACCCCCCACTCCAAGATGGGTTTTTATCAGTTTGGCGATCTCAATTTGATCTGCGAGTACGGGTTCGACCGTCAGTCCGGTTGCGGCTGCGACTTCATCGAGGGGGTAGAAGTTGAGCGGGTCGGAAGTGGCGACTCGAATCGAGCCATTGTGGCGAGATACGGGAAAAAGATTTTCGCGGTAAATCAGCTTTTGAGGGAATGATTCCAACAGGCCTAGATCAACGGATTCCTCGCGCAGATCGACAAATTCGAGCCCCAGTTCATTGGCGATCGCACGCATGATGACATTCACATCGGCGGTTGGGTGACTGTGTGCCCAAGTCAGTAAATCATCGGATTGCCGTACATCGTTCAACTGGGTTTCGTCAATTAAACCGCGTCGCAACAGGATTTCAGCAACGTCCATAAAGGCTCACTTTGTTTTGTTTAAATTACAGCGTTTGTTAAGGTCAGGAAAAGCACCTTGTCATGTCGGCGGTTTTTACACAGCCCGTCCCAACTTGGATCCTTCCCACCCCCAACTTTAGCCAGTGTTTCAAAGGAACCAGATGGAATCGAAGCGGACGGACGTGACAATCAGGATTCGTTCGCCGCGCCTGACGAATGATCCGGTTGTGTCGATTTCGCCAACAACCGAGCAAACGCCTTGGACTGCAACGAGGGGAAAACGGACCCGTAAACCGAAAGAAATGCACCGCACTGTTGGGTGAGAGGGTCGCGTCAAAACGCGGCGGTGCATTTCTTTTGAGTTACGAGCTATCCACACCCTAGTTATTAAAACCGCGGGACCTCCTATTAGTTTCGTGAAATCGTCCAATTCCAGCGATTTGCAGGGGTTTAATTAAAAAAAAACCCACCATGGAAATCATGGTGGGCCAACTTTTTATTCGCGTTACAGGGGATCTGGAAACCCTTAGAAGTCGCTGCGTCCACGTCCTCCTCGATCACCGCCACGGTCACGCTCGCCACGCTCGCCACGCTGACCACCGCCCCATTGGCTGCGACGATCTCCGAAGTCGAATTCTTGGCCAACCAGCTCGTCCCACTTTTTACGCTGCTCGCTGTCCAAAACACCACGCACTTTCTTTTGGATTTCTTCACGCATCTTTGCGATAGCTTTTTGCATGTCTTCATTTCCTTTGGCCGTGATTTCTTCCATCTCTTCCATCTGCGATTCCGAGATATCAAGCTCTTCAGCCAACGCGCTACTTACGCCTGTTCCGCCTCGACGGCGATTTTGGTTTTGAAAGTTTAGCTGCTTGAGACGTTTTTGCTGATGGGGTAGAAGGATATCGTTGACGTCATCCTTGAGCTTTTCCATCATATCGCTCACCTCTTCCATCTTTTCTTCTCGCTCGTCTTGGCTCATGTCACGCATGCCCATGAACATGTCTCGCATCTCTTGCATCGCCTCTTCCTGAAGGTCTCGCAGTTCGTCTTTTTGATCATCCACCAACTCAAGTTCTTCAGCGACTTTATCATTCCGCAAAAGCATGATTGGATTGTTGAAAATCTGTCCCATCTGGCTGCCGCCACGACCGCCCCGACCGCCGCCTGGTTGGGCGAAAGACATGTCAACGAAACAAAGAACAAGGCCCAAGGCTAAGGCAAGGGTGAATTGTGATCGCAACTTCATTCGATAATCTCCTGAATATGGCATTGGTGGCTCGTAAGAACCAGCTTGTAAAGTTCGGCCGGCGGAGCCCTAGGAAGGGCACAAGATGTGTTGTTCTGTTTTAACCGACTGTTTGTTGAAGAGTTTCGGGAAATCTACCCAAATTGTTTGTTTTGGAAGATTTTTTCGGGCCAACCTCTCCGTCGCTGTCGGGGAATGATTGTTTTTTAAGTTTGGGCAATCGCGGTCAGCGGTTTCTCCACGTTAAATATCGCCTATCTTCACGTTTTACGTCTTTTCAACCGTGCGATGTTATTGGTTGGCAGTCTAGCGAGGCGACTGAGCCCTTAATTGGTCGTTTTTGCTGTTTAAAGGTGGGGCGGCTGGCATATCCCTTCGTTGGTCAGCAAGTCGCGCCGGGGCGGCCGCTGACGCCTGGAGAATCTCGTTGATTAATCTGGGCGAGGGGTTGGGGATCCGTATCGTCTGGCTGCTTGCTGAGGGATGCCCTTGGGGATGGTTCGACCGGAAGATTACGATCACCTCTTGGGGTTCGCCGGATGCGTTCTTGGTTGGCGATTCGGAGGATGATTGTGATCGGTTGGTGTTGGTCCATTCGGGGCCCCTCAATTCGCGAGCTGCAGGGGGCAGCGATTGGGATGCGTTTGAAACCAATCGTTGGTCAGGCGTTTCCGCCCAGTCATCGGCGGTTTCGTAATTGGTCGCGATCGCGTTATTCCCATAAAATAGATTGGTCAAATTGACCTCTGCGAGCTGCCAATAAATGGTATTTAGAGCAACGTAAATTCCTTCGTCAAAATCGACCGCCGCCGCATTGCAGACACCGACTAACTGGCCACCGGGCGTGAATAAACCACCACCGCTTCTTCCTTCAACGGGTCTCCCGTAGATGTCATATTTATCGACGCCGTTGTATTTGGCAAGATTTTTGATGCGTGTTCTGCGAATGGTTGGATTTTCGCCGTGATCGCAGCCAATGCTAAACGCTTGGTCTGAGGTCTGGATCAGATAGTTGGGTTGGGCCACAAAGACAGGTTCCACTTCAAAATCTTGAGTCGAGATTGTGACCAAGGCAATATCGCGGTCTCCGGCATCATAATTGAGTATTCGGCCGGTGGCGGTTTTCGGTTGCCCACTGGCAAAGTCGTATTCTGCCGTCACTTTACCTGTACCCTGGGAGTCTCGAAAAACATGGCCGCAGGTTAAGACGAGGCATTCATTCTGATGGTGGTGAATGATGGTTCCCGTTGCGTACGATGTTCCTTCCGGATCCGACACCTTCAGTCGGACTGTCGCTCGCAATGCTCTCAGCTCGGCTGGATTCACCGGTTCGATTGTCCCCTTCATGGACGCATTCGACTTTTGCGAGGTGCCGGCAAGGAGCGAGGGATTTGGGCGCGCCGTGGTGGACAATGAGTTTGTTGTCGGTAGCGGTTTGGCGCAGTGGGCGAACCAAGACCGTAACGTGGCTCCCGATACCATGCCTGTCTTTCTTCCGACCACCTCCTGATCAGCGACCAATATCGTCGTAGGTGTTCGCGTGACTTTGAAGTGGCTTGCCCACTCCGGTTGGGCTGTGGTATTTACGATGGTGACGGGAAATCCTTCATTAGCTAACTGAAGAATGACCGGTTCTAGTTGATGGCATGGACCACAGGATGGATTGGTGAAGAAGTACAAACGTGTGTGACTGATTTGTGAGGTGTCCGCCGAACTCATTTGAACGGAGGCTGCAATTATAAAGAGGCAGAATATCTGACTCGCGAATTTCACACGTCTTCTCATTATCAATCCCTCCGTGGACTGAATTCCTGGGTAAAATGTTGACCGATCATTCCTTGAACGGGCCACCAGAAAGCCGTGAAAGCCGAAACAGTGAATCAAAAATTACGACGAAACTTACCTGCGATTTGGTACCCGTTTATGGGGCGTACCATACGGAGGTTTCACGAAATTCTGAGCCAACAGGCGGGTGGTCTTCGCCGGAACATTGAGACCGAATCCTTCGCGCTACCTCTCGTCCTGATTGCCTGACCGATTAGAATGAAAATATCAAAACGGTGAAACCTGAATCCGACGAAAATTTCGTGTCCGGCAGGAATGAAACTGCTAGCTTTTTGTAAGCCGAGGTCCAGACAGTGCATAATATAAACAAATTGTTTGGATTTACTTTTCTAGTAAGTCTGCTGGCAGGTCTCTGGTGCCTCCCCCTGTGGAGTGATGTCCCAAATCAAAAACAGGTTCGTCCCGAAAAATTTCGTAAGCCGGCGATTATTGAATTTAAGGGTGAGATCAATTGGCAGCTTTCCAAATACTTTCGAAGCCGTTTACAACAGGCTAAAACGGCTGGTGTCGATTTATTGGTGATTCAGATCGACAGTCCCGGTGGATTGAAAAGCGAAAGTTTAGATATTGCCGAACAATTGCGGGATGTTGATTGGGCATACACGGTTGCCTTTGTCCCGCGCCAAGCGATTAGTGGTGGAGCGTTGATCACGCTCGGCTGTGATGAGTTAATTGCCGGTCCCAACGCACGGCTGGGGGACATCGGTGTCATTGAGTTCGATCCAGAACTGTTCGCCTTCCGATTCGCGCCAGCGAAAATTCAATCGGTGTTAGTGCGGCAAGCTCGTGATTTGGCAACCTCGAAAGGCCGCTCTCCCGAGCTTGCTGAATCGATGATCGACAAAGATGTGATGACATTCTATCGAGAGACGCCCGAGGGCATTCTTTATAAAAACGCTCGGGTCGATGCCCCAGAGCTCCCTGTGGATCCATGGTTTTTAGTCGATGAATCGGGACCAGAACGTTTCTTGACCATCAGTGGGCAGCGGGCGAAAGCATTGGGTTTGGCAGCTGGCTTGGCCTCGAGTCGCCCCGAGTTGGCGGCGGCGTTTGAATTGCGTCCAACCGATTTCCACATTTATAGGCGGACCTTCACGGACCGAGTCGTTTATTTTTTGAACCACCCTTTGGGCACCGTCTTGCTGGTCATCGTCGGGTTGGTGGCCTTGTTCTTAGAGCTGAGTGCACCTGGGCTGGGTGTCGGAGGATTGATTTCCGGTCTGTGTGCCGTTTTGTTTTTCTGGAGCCGCGTTTCAGGTGGGACCTCGGGCTGGTTGGAAATCATTCTGTTTGCTGCCGGGGCCGTATTTTTGCTGACCGAGCTGTTTGTGATTCCGGGTTGGGGGTTACCTGGTCTAGTGGGTTTAGGATTGATCGTCGGAAGTGTGTTTCTGGCGGGGCAAGATTTCGTCATGCCGCGAACCGATCGGCAATGGAACCAGTTTTTAACATCCGCTTTGACGCTGGCTTCCACAGGTTTTATCTTCTTTGTTTTGGCCGTTTTCATAACAAGACGTTTAGGTACTCTTCCCTTTTTTAACCGTTTGCTATTGGCACCCGTTCCATCACCGGAAGGTGAATTGGGCGGCATGGCGAAAGAACCCGAAACCGGTAGGCTGATCTCAGGACGGCACCCAGACATCGCAGTGGGTGACTGGGGCCATGCTGAATCGCTGTTAAGGCCGGCCGGCCGTGCCGTTTTCGCGGGCAGATCTTTGGATGTGGTGAGTGATGGAGCTTTTGTTGAACAAGGGCAGCAGATCAAGGTCATTGAGATTCAGGGAAATCGAATTGTCGTTACGCAGAGTGATGATGTCGGTATGAATTCGACGGTCCAAAGAGGGGATTCCTAGTTGGACTGGGTTGGGCCAAAAGGTACTGACTCATGCCGTTCAATTTTAATGTCCCTCGGGGGCAATTTGGCTGGGATCCGCCTTGGTTTTGCGTTGGGAGAGGTATTCAACGAGGTCCCTTATCTCGCTTGCAGAGAGCTTTTCAATCAAGTCTTCGGGCATCGAGGACTTGCCCGGCTTCGTTCCTTCAATTTGATCTCTGGGAATCGTGATGAGATTCGCGTCCGGGTCAATTAGAACCACTTCCTTATCGGTTTCGGATTTCAGAAGGCCGGTCAGCGTCATGCCATCAGCCGTTAGGATGACCGTTTGATTGTAACCATCGGCGACCGTCTTATTGGGGTCTACAATCGATTCCAACAGGTAGTCGCGGGTTTTATCCAAAGCCACCCCAGAAAGGTCGGGTCCGACCTCTCCACCCGTTCCATCAATCTTGTGACACCGAACACATGAAACCTCGGTCTTTTCGAAGAATATCTTGCGCCCGCGTTCGCTGTTACCACCCAGTTTAGAGTCAGTGTATTGCGTTGTTTTGTCATTGCCCAAAGAGTTCAGAGCGGATTTGTATTGAGTCAATGCGGCGACCAGTTCGGGTTCTTCTCGCCGGTTGGCCGCATTCACATAGTCAAGCCGTAGTTCACTTGGTAATTGGTTTCGCCCCGCTTGTTGCAAGCCTGCGATCAGTTGGTTCGCCGATTGTTGGCCTTGCATTTTTCCTAATAATGCGATGGCCTGTTGCTTGCTGGGGAGTGACCTCGAATCATTTTTAAGGAAAGCCTTAATCCACGAGGAATCTTTTGGGTCTTTCTGTCGTTGCAGGTCGAGAACTGTGACCGTCAGGTTGTCGGGAAGCGTATTAACTTGCTGTAATAACTCCTGGAGGGTTGTTTCGAACGCGCTCTGTTCGCTCAGCTTCAGGTTTTGCAGAGCAAAGATCCGCGACGCTTCGTAAAGTGAATCGTCGAGGACGAGCGATCGTAGTGGTCCCGGTGCATACTTTACGCCCAGCTGGTTGCCTGCATCCAGAGTTGCGGCGAGCAATTCATCTTCCTTTTGCAGGACAGATTGGATTTGGTTCAGTGCGGCCACGGCCGGTTCGACCGAACGTGATTCGATTGGACGCCAGTCGCCTAAGACGTAGTCGCGCGGGTTGGGTTTGGCCCACTGGCCAAGCAGCTGGATCGCTTCCAGCCGAAGCGTTTGGGGGGCATCCGGATCGACAATGAAATCGGCAATTCTCGCCGCACTGGCCGGGTCGCCTAGGTGGACGTTGGCGTTCAGGGCCCGACGGAGGTAGGGGAGATCTTGTGACCGTCCCAGCGTCATCGCAAGCTGCGGGAACGCTTCCTTAATCGGTTCATCGTGGATCGCCCGCGCTGCCTCTAAGGCAATGCGGGGATCGGGATCAGCCAACAATAGGGCTATCGCTGGCGCTAAAAACTGTAGGCCCCTCTTTCTATTTTTGTGACCAATGTGGGTGGTGTTCATTTCAGAGATGACTCTCCTGAGTGCCACACAGAATGCCAGTCTTGTTGCCGCGGGTGCCTGTTGTCCCAGCCGCTGGACGATCGCGGCTGGGAAAGGAGCGATCGGCTCCATTTCAACAAACCCTTCTTGTTTGGGACGCCAATGCCGCCAAATGATTTTATAAAGTGCCATGATCCCTGCATGCCTCAGGGCTGGGTCGACGTTGTTGTTGTCAACGAGAAGGTCGCTCACTAGCTGAAGGTCGCTCACTTCACCACGCCAACCAAGGGCAAGGGTGGCGAAGTACCGAACACGAGCGTTTGGATCTTTTAAAGCGGCGATGACTCGGTCACTCACGCCGGGGTCATGCCTGCAAAGGAAAGCATACTTCATCGCTTGGGCTCTGATTTCTGGATCTGGGTCCTGAGAGATTTTTTGGAGCAAGCTAGGAAGTTCTTCACGAAATACCTGGTTTTCGAGTTCATCCACTTGCCCAATCGCCCACAAGGCGTGGATTCGGCCCAGCGTGGGGCCGGGGTTCTTGGCAGTTTTGAGCAGTACCTGAGCTGCCTTGCCGTATTGCGGTGGTTCGGATTGGGCACTCGCAAAGGCCCGTTCGGCCAATTCGAATTGGGCTTCATAGCGGACGCGTCGGTCGGGATGACTTAACAAAGCGGCCAGCTCAGGTCCGGTTTTTTGGTTGACGCCCTCTTTTAAGAGTTGTTTCACCTCAAGCGCGACCGGCTGATTCGCGGCCGTTTTGTCTTCGAATGTGTAGACCCTGCCCTTCTTTTCCCCGACCCAACCAAACACCCAGTCGGCTACGTATAGACGGCCATCTGGCCCGAAATCTACGTCGGTGGCCAATGTGTTCCAAATCGTCTTTTCCATGTCAGTGACTTTCCAAAACGCGCCCTTCTGTTTAGCTCGAAACGTACGAATGCCACTGGAGGCCGCGTTCCCTCGAAAGTCGGCCAGAAAAAATCGTTTCCTGAAATGCTCCGATAGACCAGTCCCTGGATAGTAGGTGAGTCCCGAGGGTCCGTCGGAAATATTGGCCACGGGTGGAACGATGTAGGCCGGTGTTGATTCTGGGTCGTATGTGTGCCAAAGCTTTTCCCGGTTGAACGGCCCGCGATCGGGGAGGTACTGGTAGTACATTCGCCATCCCGAATCGCTGCCCGGCAAGACCGCTACCCAACGGGCCTTATCACCGCTGTCTGAATTGTTGTCGCAAGTAAAGAGGTTACCGTAATCATCGAATGCCAATTCCTGCGGATTTCTTAGGCCTGTGGCGACGACCTCTAAATTGATGTGGGGATAACGTTCGTGTGGGTTGTAGCGAAATACGGCGCCAGAGGCAGGGTCTTTCCAGTCGGGCGTGCTATAGCCACGATCGCCGATACTGAAATAGATCCAACCATCGGGGCCCAGCGTCAATCCATGCAAGTCGTGACCGCGAAAGGCGGTGCGTACACCGAAGCCCGACGCCATCGATTCCCGTTCATTGGCTCGGCCGTCGCCATCGGTATCCCGTAGCCGCCACAAGTGGGGGATGCAGGTGAAGTAGACGTCGCCTTTGTAAGCCAGAACGCCAGCACCCGTCCCGTCTTCGATTTGGTTGAAATGATCGGCAAATACGGTCACTTTGTCGGCCGCCCCATCATCGTTCGAGTCGACCAGTAGGCGGATTCGGTCGTCGTGGGACGTATACGATTTTTCGGCGTCGGGGATGTACTTGCGAATGTAGTCAATCCGGTCCTGGACCGTTTGTGCCGCAAGGTCATCATTTAACCAGTTGGGGTGGCTGCGGTTGTCTTCGACACCCTCCTGCTGCCGGAAGCTTTCGCAAACAAAGACGCGTCCTCGATTGTCGACATAGAGGGCGACCGGGTTCGCCACGTTCGGCTCGGCTGCGAACAGACGAGCTTCCCATTTTTTTGGAAACTTAAACGAATCGATTGCGGTTTGACCCTCGTCACTTGCGGCCGCGATCGTTGGGGGCAACGGGTCTTGTCCGGCGGATTCATTGAACTGCCCGACGAAGAATAAGAGGATCCATGAAAAAAGGAATGAAGCGAGTCTCATGTGCAGGAACCAGTTGGGTTGAATCGGATGTTTGCGGCAGGCAATCAATCGCCCGTATCCGCATTGCTTTAGTCTACGTCATCCGATTCCTCTCAAAAGCCGCGAATTGATATTTCTCCCCGCGGCTAAATGTCCTGATAGCAGGTCCAGTCGAATCGAATTTTTTATGGAAAGCTGATTTCTTGGCCAGTTGAGTTTTAAATTGAGTTTTTGCCAATTAAGGGGTCGTGTGACGTCTGGAATCGACAAAGGGAGCGAGGTTTGCCCCCTAAATCTCGTGCTTGCGAGCGAGGCTTGAAAAACCGCTTTTGAGGTAATTATCACAACAAAAAATCCTTTAAGGGGGTGTAAAACTCCGGAATAACTTAGTCGTTCTTTGTCTATGGGGCTTTTTTTACCGGTGTTGCCAGCATGTTTGACCTGAAACCGAATTTACCGGACATAAAAATGTGGTTTCTTAAAGCGCCCGTACTTAATTCTCCGAAAAAGACACAGGGCTGGTTCACGACTGTGATCAGTAGAAAGAATCGCCAATACAGTGAAATATGCCCTTTTGCCAAAAGATAAATTAACTAAGATTATCCAAGCTTCTCGAGAGCATGCGCGCTGATCATTGCATGCCCGGCAGATTTTGCTGGTAATCTCGTAACACAGATCTTTGGGCATGGATGACGACCAAACGATCGAGATTCTGGCTGCTCTCTTGGCGTAATTTGTTCGCTTTGGCGAACGGGCTGCTGGAAACACTCTGTCAGCTTAGTCGATCCTGACTTAGAAAGATAAAACAGAAAACAAAGTTGTTGTATTGTAACGGACATACTGGCCAAAGGACCAAGCATTTATTGGTGCACTGATGAACCTTAAAACCCTACGAAACATTGGAATTTCCGCTCATATTGACTCGGGCAAGACGACCTTGAGTGAGCGGATTTTGTACTACACGGGACGCATTCACAAGATCGAAGAGGTTCGAGGTGGGGGCGATGGCGCCACGATGGACCACATGGAACTTGAGAAAGAGCGTGGGATCACGATCACCAGCGCAGCGACCTCAGTTTCTTGGGGCGATCACGATATCAACCTCATTGATACTCCGGGCCACGTTGACTTCACGGTGGAAGTCGAGCGCTCACTGCGAGTTCTGGATGGTGCTGTACTGGTTTTGTGTGCCGTAGGTGGTGTTCAGGCGCAATCTCTGACGGTCGACAGGCAAATGAAACGGTACCATGTTCCACGGCTCGCGTTCATCAACAAGATGGATCGGACCGGCGCCGATCCCAAAAAAGTTGTCGGGCAAATGCGTGACAAACTTGGGGCCGACCCGGTTTTGATGCAGATGCCAATCGGAGCGGGTGAAACGTTCGAAGCGATCATTGACTTGATCAAGATGAAGACTTTGTATTTTGATGGTGAAAAAGGCGAGACCGTTCGTGAAACCGATATTCCAGCGGAGCACCAGGAAGAAGCCAACCAATGGCGTCAAGAAATGTTGGAATCCCTCTCAATGTATAGCGATGAGATGATGGAGTTGTTGCTCTCTGAAGAAGAAGTGAGCGAAGAGTTGATCCATGAAGTCACTCTCAAAGCGGTTCAAGGGCAAGGTTGCACGCCCGTGTTTATGGGGACGGCGTTTAAAAATAAAGGGGTTCAGCCTCTGATCGATGCCGTTTGCAGCTACTTGCCTTCACCGTTGGATCGTGACGTGAATGCCAAACAGTGGGACAACCCCGAAGAGGAATATCCGCTAAGTCCAGATCCGGCTAAGCCTTTTGTGGGAATGGCCTTCAAAATTGTTGAGGATCCTTACGGTCAATTGACCTTCTTACGCGTCTATCAAGGGACCATTAAAAAGGGAGAGACCTACATCAATCAGAGGACAGGTCGGAAAGATCGCTTCAGCCGTATCCTGCGAATGCATTCAGATAAACGCGAAGAAATTGATGAGGCAACAGCCGGAGATATCGTTGCCATTATGGGGATTGATTGTGCCTCGGGTGAGACCTATGCAGCCTCTCCGAAAATGTGTGCTTTGGAGAACATGTTCGTCCCAGAGCCCGTTATCAAAGTTGCCGTGAACCCATCTGAGCGTTCCAGCACAGAGAAGCTAGGTAAAGCGTTGCAGCGGTTCCGTAAAGAGGATCCGACTTTCCGAGTCATGACCGACCAAGAGACCGGTGAGGTGATCATGGCCGGAATGGGTGAGTTACATCTCGATGTTTACATTGAGCGAATTCGCCGCGAGTATAAAATCGAAGTTGAGGTCGGCGCTCCGAAGGTTAGTTATCGGGAGACGCCTACAAAGAAGGCCGAATTCAATTACAAACACAAGAAGCAATCAGGCGGTTCGGGACAGTTCGCGCATATCGTGGGCTACATCGAACCCCTGGAACCGGACAGCGAAGAACCGTTCATATTTGAAGACAAAATTGTCAGTGGACGGATTCCCAAGCAGTTCATTCCTGCGGTTGAAAAAGGTTTCCGGCAGTCGGTCGATAAAGGGACGTTGGCCGAATACCCTGTGGTCGATGTCAAATTCTATCTCGGTGATGGTTCGTTCCATGATGTTGATAGTTCGGAGATGGCATTCCAAATTTGTGCTCGTACCACATTCCGTGAGTTCATGCCCAAGACCAAACCGGTGCTTTTGGAGCCGGTCATGAAGGTAGAGATCGAATGTCCTGAATCCTTCCAGGGTGGGATTGTGGGTGATCTGACATCGCGGCGCGGGATCATGGAAGCGACCGATGTGCAGCCCGATGGTACGGTGGTTATCCTATGCGAAGTCCCATTGGCTGAAACCTTTGGATACGCCACCGACTTGCGAAGTTTGACTCAAGGTCAGGGTACTTTCTCAATGGAACTCAAAGGTTATCGTAAGGTTCCAGGTAACATTCAGGAAGAAGTCATTGCTGAACGCCGGCGTGAAAAGGAAGAGAAATTAGTTGGGGCCAAGTAACAACCTGCCCGAAAATCATTGATGAGAAACGGCGGCTTTCTAGTCGCCGTTTTTTGCGCGCGGTGGATGAGATGTTGTGAAGCGAATTCAGGCGGCTTGGTTTTTTTTATGTTTGGCCGTCTTGCGAGCCGGTTTTTCTTTCCATCGGCGATGCACCCACCAGTACTGGTCTGGGTCCCGGTGAATGGCGTCGGCCATCCTGTCGTTGTACCACTGGGTGAGTTTTTTTGTGTCTCTTAGTTCGGCAGGCATGTCGACAGGGTCGGCCACTCCGGTGCATCCGATTTCAAAGTGCAGCGGTTTATCGAGTCGTTTGCAATAGCTAACGACCATCGGTGCATTGCCGCTCAATGTGAACAGGGCAACGGCTTTGTGGCAGGCTGCGGGGCGGCCAAGGAAATCGATCCAGCAACCTTTATTACCGGCCGCTTGGTCACCCAAGATGGTCAGGATGGCGCCTCCGTCAATCACTTCTTGCACCCTGTTGGCACTGCCATCCTTCGGGAAGATGAAAAGGCCGTGTGTGGCTCGGAACGAATTCACGTATTCGTGCAGGAATTCGTTGTCGAGTTTCCGGGCAACGGTGTAGCTTGGCATTCCTAACATACCGGTCAAATAACCGGCCATTTCAAAATTTCCAAAATGACCGGTGACCGCGACCATCGGGCGGTAGTCGATGAGATACCGCGTCATCAACGCTTGGTCGGGGAGTGTCACGTATTCGAGATAATTGGTGTCGTGAATCCGGCGGGGTGCATGGACGACTTCGAAGGCCATCATGATCAAATGAAACCACATTTTGCGGGTAGTTTCTTGAACCTCTGCAGGGGTCATTTCGGGATAAACAGAAGTCAGATTTTCAACGATGATTTTACGGCGAAATTTGAGGAGGTCGGTAAACAACCAGGCGAGCCACCGCGCAGCCGTTTCGCAGCATTGAATTGAGAAGATCCCAATAATACTGATGACGCATCGTATCAGCAGATATTCTAACCAGCGGCGAAGCATCCGTGCTCCTGTTCTGTGATTAATTCCATTTGCCTTGCTCGTTTTTTAGACGCGAGGGAAAACCTCGAGTTTACCTTAGTCGGTGCGCTTTGGCAGAGATTGTGACAGGTTCGCTGGATGTTTCAAATAGCAACTTGCCAGCATCTCTTCGTTTGCCGACCTGGCCAATTTCCGATAGGTTTTTGTTTAAGAGTCTTTGCCCGGTGACCGTTTCGGTGGGGTGGCCTCGCGTGTAGCTTGATCCATGCGCGAGGCTCCCGATACCGCCAGACCCTGATCTCTTGCGTACCACTAACTCGCTTGCTCTTTGGCAGAGCCCGGTTTCATTTCGCTTTTACTTTTATTTAGGAAGAAACTGGGCCATTTTCGGGGCAGTTTCCCTTGGTTCTGCATTTTCAAAATCATTTTCATCATGTCCGGATAATTCTGTCCTATCGCGACGCGATTTCCTTTTAATCGCCATTCACTTTGTCCGGGTGCCTCAAAACCGTCACCCTGCCAGCCGTTCATCAGATCCGTCATAACGCAAAAGAAAAATTCGGGGACCAGACAGCCGCTGTCCGAAATGCAATCCTGATCGTAGACATAATGCCTGTTTCTAACCGCTCGCCTTGCTGAGGTATGAGCGATGCTAAGGGGGTTTCTATCAAGGCCGAAGGCGTCGGGGTATTCTATTTCCCAGAAATGTCTCTGAAGGAAATGAAACAATTCTTCTTGAATATTACTGAGATGTAGCCTTTCACCATCTCGGAACGAGCTCCATCCTTGATGGTAGATGGAGGGACTTTCGCCGTCGAACGACTTGAATTTCGCTTTTTGCTGGGTTACATAAAGTACCAGACGATTCCGGTCGTTTGTCTTTGCTTTCCATTTATTCCATAGGAGCTGGTCATCTGGTAGACCGTCTTGATCATTGTCAATAAGGCCCATTAAAACGTGGGCGAGCCGTCGCATATCTACTCGTTGCCGTTTCGTTTCGCCAACAATGGCAATGACCCCAAGAAAATCGAGGTACTGGTCGCCCATCTCTTCTCGCTTAGGGTAAGCTTGAATAAATGGAGCAGGTAGCGGGCTGGTGAATGTAAAGTCGGTAAATGGTTCGGTCCGGGGATGGATGTAACGATGAATGGAAGAGCTATCCGTTTCCTGAGCGCACACCAACGAGTGCGCTGTAAAAATAACCATGGACGCAATGGCAATACGGGTAGGAAACATGGTGCACGTGGTCGATTCTTTGAGGGATGTTGCGGGACGCCATGGTCGATTCGTTGACAGGCAACTATAGACCCGGTTTTTGTCATAGACAATCCGGATATTGGTGATTGCTCGGCGACGTACAGAATTGTGAACGTTGCATCCGTTCGCGACTCGACACCATACGCAGAGTTAATCAGTCGCTGGTTTGGCGAGATTTCAGGTCCGGATCTTTTTTTAGCGGTAGTTTGATGGCTTTGCCAGTTTCGGCCGCTTTGTAGATGGCGAGGATGATCTCAACGCTTCGGCGTCCCTCAATCCCGTCAATTTCGGGGGCTTCCCCTTTCTTTATTGCATTCAAGATCTCTCGAAACTGCTGTGCGTGAGCGGCATGGCCGATGGCAGATGGGTCGGCGGCCCCGCCACCTGTTTCGGTCACGTTTGCAAACTCGGCGGCGATTCTTTTATCCTTGGCTGTCATTTTGGAGAATTCCCACGACTTGATATCTTCTTCTTCAATCGTGACCGAGCCGTCGCTTCCGTGCACTTCGATTTTTTTAAGAGTTCCGGGAAAGGCAGCCGTTGTGGCTTCAATCACTCCCAGCGCCCCGTTTTCGAATCGGAGGGTTGCCGTGGCAACATCTTCCACCTCAATCCGTTTGTGGGCGAGAGTTGCGGTATGAGCTGAAATCTGGGCGACAGGCCCCATCAGCCATGTAAGCAAATCAACGCTGTGGATTGCTTGATTCATCAGCGCGCCACCTCCGTCCAGATCCCAAGTTCCTCTCCAATTACCGCTGTCATAATATTTTTGCGTCCGGAACCATTTGACATAGGCGTCGCCGAGGGTCAGTCGACCGAAACGACCTGACTCAATCGCCTCTTTAAGAAGTCGGGAACAGCGGTGAAAGCGGGAAGGGAACAAAGTCGAGAGGCTCACGTCATTTTTTTCGCACTCGGCGATAATCTTATCGCAACGTTTCAGAGTGATTTCAAGAGGCTTTTCAACGACCACGTGTTTGCCCGATCTGGCAGCGGCAATGGCTGGGTCCATGTGAGCGCCGCTAGGTGTGCAGATCGTTACGATGTCAATGTTTTCATCCGCCAGCATTTCATCAAGATTTGTGTAGAAGTCGATACCGCATTCTTTTCCAAGACGTTGTGCTGCCGCACCGATATGATCAAAGCAGGCAACTAGTTTTGCCCCTTTGAGGTCAGCAATCGCTCGGGCGTGGAAACGCGATATCATTCCACACCCGATAATTCCAAATCCAGTTGCCATTTGTTTTATCCTTGTTGACTTGGTAGGTATTGCGATTGGTTTACAGGCCGTTGGAGCTTCCTCCCACTGCCATTTCTAGGGTTACCCAGAACATACTGTAACCATTCAATAGCATATGCAACACGATGCAGACCAAAATGCTACCAGTTTGACGGTACAAAAAGCCCAATACCAGGCTGAATAGGAACAGGGTTACTGGCGCTAGACCCTGGCCTAGATGGACCGAAGCGAAGGCGAGCGAGGTGACTAAAATCGGCATCCATCGAGCACTGGAATCTGCCAACACCAGTTTAGGATTGTATTTCTTGTCGTCTACAGATGTCTCGTTCCGCTTGCTCCATTGTTCAGGAAATCCTCCGATCATGGACGTAGCGGCGGCCGCAGAACTCATTCCGCTGCCCAATCGTTGAAGCCAATTCTGTAAAAAGCCACGAAAAAAAACCTCTTCGGTGAGCGGAGCTAACACGACGGCAGTCGTCCAGGTGACGACCACGCTGACGAGGGTCATTTGGTCTCGTAAAACGTCGAACGTTTGATGCTCGTAGGCAACCAACATCGAAAGTAGCCAGCTCAAAAAAAGCAGGATTGGAATTGTAATGATAAAGGCTGCACCGGCCAGTCGCATATCGGTTCGTATGTTTTCGTTTTGCCAACCAAAAATCCGAGGGGCGTGTCCGTAGCGAACGGCGACGATAGCTAATGCAAGGAATGTCGCTAAGAGCTGGCCGATTTGTGCGCTGGCAAGTAGCGTCAATTGTTGGGCTGGCTCGAGGTTGGAATCAATCTCCGAGATACCGGTCATCTGCACCGCAATGAAAATGGAAGCGGCTTGAAAGAACGCCCAGATAAAAAAAGCGACGCCGACGTCGAGCAAACCCAATGGTGACTCGAGCCGTTTGCGTGGGGGCAGCAAAACGTCCCACCGTGAATGACCGCCGGGCTGTCGTAGGCGTTGAATTCCAATTCGCCAAAACGGTAGGCTGGCAATCGAGCCGGCCACGAATACCACAATGAACATTTTGTCGACCATAGAACAATCGTAGGCTCAAGTGCGGTGGGCAGGTTCGGCGGCGAGTTGATTGAAGATTTTCAAACGTCGGTTTGCTCGGGTGTTCCTACGATAATATCGCGGGCTCCGACAATATAAAGCCACCCGGAATGAAGCGTGGAGCCGACCGATAGCCAAACCGATATCACGATGGTTAGGAACAGCCATGTCGGCAGGCTAATCTCCGAGTTCTGTTGGTTTAATGCCAAGGCAACCAAGCAGGATCCAACGGCAATGCACTGAAACCACATTTTAAGTTTTCCCGCCATCTTGGCTGAAAAGTCACCTCCGGAGCCTTCAATTAAGCTTCGGATAACGGTGACCAGTAGTTCCCTTCCGACAACCACTACGGCCATCCAGCCGGCGATCTTTGCGTACCAGGGAAACGCTGTGGACTGTTCCATTTCGACGGCGAGCAATATGTAGATGCCACAGATCAGGATCTTGTCGCAAAAAGGGTCAAGGATTCTTCCAAGCTGGGTGACTTGGTCGTACTTACGAGCCCACCAACCATCTACCCAGTCCGTTCCGGCAGCGATCACGAAAATCACCATCGCTGCCCAATAGAATTCGAGGGGGATTAAGACGAAGACCAAGAAAGAGAGTGCGAGACGCGCTGCTGATAATTTGTTTGGGACATTAAAAACATCATGGTGAATTTGTGACATGGGTCGCTCCTCCTGTTAGATGGCAACTCCGACCAGATCGTAGCCGTGTCCCTGTACAATCTCAACCGGTATGATATCTCCGGGTTTCAGTGATTGTCCACTTTCGGTTACAAAAACGCACCCATCTACGTCAGGGGCATCAAATGTCGCTCTTCCGACCCAAGCTCCAGGTTGATTCGGGACCGAGTTGTCGATGATCACATCCATGGTTCGACCGACCTGTCGGTTGTTGAATTCAAAGGCAACTTCTTGCTGGACGGCCATTAATCGATCTCTGCGAGAATTTTTTGTGGCTTCGTCGAGTTGATTGGGAAGCTTAGCGGCAGGAGTGTCGGGTTCGAAGGAATAGGTGAATACGCCCATTCGTTCAAACTGGTGACGAACCACGAAGTCGGAGAGGTTTTGGAATTGTTGTTCCGTCTCTCCCGGAAAGCCTGTTATGAACGTGGTGCGGAGAGTCAGGTTGGGGATGATGTCGCGCATTCGGTGGATCAGTTTTTCCGCATCCAGATGATTGATTCGACGTGACATCCGACGCAGCATTGTGTCATCGGAATGTTGAAGAGGCATGTCAATGTAAGGCAAGATTCGCTTGGCACCACCGATGATTTCAAGAAGTTCATCGTCGATGTACATCGGATAGAAATACATTAGGCGAATCCAACGGAGCCCCTCAATCTTGTCCAGTTCCTTGAGCAATTGTTTCAGCCGAGGTTCACCATAGAGATCCATTCCGTAGTAGGTGGTGTCTTGAGCGACGATGATTAGCTCTTTTACACCCGTTTCGGCCAGTTGAGTCGCCTCCGCGATAATCTGTTCGATCGGCTTCGTGGCATGTTTTCCGCGCATTTTCGGGATCGCACAGAACGTGCAAAGGCGGTCGCATCCCTCGGAAATCTTGAGGTAGGCAAAGTGGGGCGGCGTGATTTGCAAACGATCTTCATCCGGGAGTGCACGGATCGGCGCGGGCTGAAATACGGCTCGTTGTTCCTCAAGATCCCCGACCAGTCGATCTGCGATTCGGGTAATCTCTTCTCGACCAAAGACTCCTACCAACGAGTCAATGTCAGGGCGGTCGATTAGTAGCTGTTCTTTTTGACGTTCCGCCAGGCAACCCGAGACGATCACTCCCTTGGTTTGACCGTTCCGTTTCAATTCTAGCATTTCGTCGATAGCGGAAAAGGATTCCTGACGGGCCCTCTCAATAAAGCCACAGGTGTTGATGATGACGAAGTCAGACTTCGCTGGCTCAGCAATGAGCTCGTAGCCATCTAGTTTCAACAGGCCCATCATTCGTTCGCTGTCGACTGTGTTCTTGGGGCAGCCCAAGCTAACAAACGCGTACTTGCCTTTGTAGTCAGCCGTATCAACTGGATTTTTATATTCTTGGGACAATGAATTACCGGTTAAAATGAGCTGGGAAATGATGGGATGAGGCTCTGGAGCCCGTTGGTGATCGTAGCCGAAACCCTTTAAAAAGACGAGTCGGAATCAGTAGGGGCGGGCAATTTCCGCCGCATTTCCAAGGTAAATTTGGAGGGCTGCAACAATTGGAACGGTCGCTCCAAAAATAACTAGTCATCACTCCGGATCTGACAGTAACTTTCATATCTTCGGACGTCTATTTTACCATCGGCCACCGCGTATTTGACTTGGCATTCTTCTTCGTGAGTGTGGGTGCAGTCAGGAAAACGACAGCCTGTGATAAACGGGCGGATGTCTCGGAAGTATCCGCCAACCTCCTCGGCAATCACGTCCCAGAGTTGAAATTGGCGAATACCCGGTGTGTCGATTAGGTGACCGCCAAAATCCAACGGTATCAATTTAGCGGCGGTGGTCGTGTGGCGTCCCTTCTGATTTTCGGTACTGATTTTCGAAACCCGTAACTGCAGGCCAGGTTGAATTGAATTAAGAATTGACGACTTGCCAACACCGCTTTGGCCTGTGACCACACTGTCTTTGTTTCTTACAATTGATTTTAGCGACTCGATCCCCTGCCCTGTGGTGGCGGAGACAAGCAAAATCTGATAGCCCATTTGCCCCCACACTCCGATGGCTGGTTGAAGGTCTGCGGAGTTGATTAAGTCGATTTTGTTAATCACAATGACCGGTGTAATCCGGGCTTTTTCAGCGGAAACCAAGAACCGGTCAATTAAATTGGGCTTGAGTGTCGGTTCCGCTGCGCTGGCAACGACCAATACCTGATCGATGTTGGAAACGATAATCTGTTGACGCTGGCGACTGGTGCGACTCAGTTGGTTAAGCCGATTCTCAACGCGGACAATGACGGCAGTGTCCTCATCAATCGGTTGGATGGTGACCTTATCGCCCGCCACCACAACGTGTTGTAAATCGGTGGAAAGCGCCTTCAGGACTCCGCGTATCGCACAGGTGTATTGCTGTTCTTGAGTCCGCACGATCGAATTGAGACCGTGTACACTAATCACCCGACCTGTCTTACAAAGGTTCGGATCGATCTGAAGTTCGACCTGAAAACCTCCCGTTTCTTCGTCCACAATCGCGCCAGTGACGGTTCTCTTACGAGTTAAATCTCCTTTACCGGAGATCCGTTCATCACGACGCAAGTTCTCTATTTGCTCATCGCCCGCTTTAAATTCGCGCGTGAAATCGCGTTTTCGCGTGCGCGAATCATGCCGCTTACGGAAGTCGGCTCGTACGATTGATTTATTCTTCTTTTTCTTGCCCATTCAAATTCAAATGGTTTAGTCGGGTAAAAAAATCCCTTAGGCGATTATATGGTTGCAAATATTCACTTAGAAGGTTTCGAGGCGATGAGATTCGATTTACTCCGGGACGGTCATTAGCGGGTGGTCGATTCAGGTTGTTACAAGTCCTTCGGCTCCGGTCGGCGAGTACCTGTTGTGCCGTTTATCGCACCAACAATTGGAATGAAAAATAGGGGAACATGGTTATTCAACTTTTCGAAATCGTTTAACCAAACTAAGGTAAGCATAGACGGTCTGTTTCGATAGTCGCAGTTTGGCCCAATCGCGATCGACTCATTATAAGTTATAGCCTAACAACTTTTTGTCGTCTGACATCCGTTGAATCTTTTTTCGTTGGTTCTTGGTGACAATGTGCCAAAAATACTTTGTCTAAAAAGTGAATCGAGTGGCTGGCCTGAAGTTCCCAGCGAATTTCGTAATCAATTTGAAGTGATTCAGGTTGAAGACGTGGTGGATGCGTTGCACTTATTCGGCATGGAACAGTATGCGGGTATCTATCTCGAGCCAGGTGAATGGCTACAGCCCGCTCCTCCGCCATTGGAGCTCGGCAGCTCGGCAAATCATTCCATTCAGCAGCTGCTGATCAGCTCCCTGATCCTGAGGGATATGCCAGACGGCGTCGCACTCCTCGATTGTGACTGCCAGATCATTCAGGTAAACAACAAATTGGCCAGTTGGTTCGACATGACGAAATCCACTGGCCTTAATTTTTATAAGGCCATCGGCAATCCGGAAATTTTGGGTGCTGAACTTAGTCCGTTGGGAACGGCATTGGCAAAGCAGTCGATCTGTACTGCTACCATGCAGCAGAATGACAAGTATTATCAACTGAACGTGGCTCCGGTTGTAGACCGGGATGGAGACACAATCTTTCTGATCGTGACGATTCGTGATTCAACGTTGTTCACGCATCAACGTCAAAAACTCGAGGCGCTGCATCAGGCTGGAATGGAACTGGCTGACTTGCGTCCAGAAGAAATTTTTGAAATGGATGTTGAGCACCGAATCGAGTTGCTCAAAGAAAACATTCTTCATTACACGAAGGATCTTCTGAATTACGATGTTGTGGAAATTCGATTGATTGATAACGAAAGCGGTTTGCTAGAGCCGCTGTTGTCAGCAGGTATCGATTCGGAACGCGCCAAACAACCATTGTTCGCATCAGCTAAGGATAATGGTGTGACGGGTTTTGTTGCCGCCACTGGTAAGAGTTACATGTGTGAGGATACGACCAACGACCCCCTTTATCTGGACGGTTTGATTGGCGCGAAAAGCTCACTCACTGTTCCTCTGACTTATCACGATCAAGTCATCGGTTCCTTCAATGTCGAGAGCCCCGAAGTGGGGGCGTTCACGGAAAGTGACCTACAGTTCGTTGAGGCATTTGCTCAGGATATCGCTCAGGCGCTCAACACACTGGAATTATTGGTGGCTCAAAGGGCCAATACGGCACAACAAAGTGTAGAGGCAATTCACAGTGCGGTTGCGTTGCCGATCGATGAGATCTTAAATGACACCGTGCAGGTGATCGAAAGCTACATCGGCCATAATCCTGGTGTCGTTAAACGGTTGAAAGGGATTTTAAAGAATGCTCGCGATATTAAGCAGGTGATTCAGAAGGTTGGGGAGAAAATGGCTCCCGCCGAAGCGGTGCCGGCTGGCGTTCAAATCGACCAGCGACCTGTTCTGAAGGGAAAGCATGTGTTGGTCATTGACGCTGATGAACAGGTGCGAACGTCCGCTCATAACTTGCTTGATCGGTATGGCTGTATTGTGGAAACGGCCCATGAGGGAGGGGCTGCGATGTTGATGATCCGCAACACAGAGCAACATTATGACGCGGTGATTTCTGACATCCAACTGCCGGATATGAATGGCTATGACATTTTGTTGAAACTTAAAGCAATGACGGGCCAAGAACACCCCAATCTTATCCTGATGACGGGGTTTGGTTATGACAAAGGTCACTCGATTGTCAAAGCAAGACAAGCCGGTTTGCGACAAGGGGCTGTGCTCTATAAACCGTTTCGTTTAGACCAACTGTTGCAATGCGTTGAATCATTTGTTGATTCCGAGGCTGCTACTCCATGACCTTTGGCTGGCTTAAATAACACTGGTGGAGTTGGGGTGGGTTTCATATCGGGAGTTGCCTGGCTTTGGTCTTAATTTCACATAACCCCCTGCATTGATTGCAATGGTAATGGACTGGCTAAAATGGATTCTGGTGTTGATCGGGCACGCCGGCTTTTGGTGTTTTGTATTCAATCACATTCACGCCAGCGCCATTCCTCGGCGGCAGAGGAAGTTAACCGAGAAAACGATTTTAGCTTTGGTCGTGGTGCCGACGCTTTGGGTTACAGGCAAGTTGTTATGGAACGCATCCTTACAGATGAACCTTTTTAGCGAGCCGGTTCAATGGTATTTCTCGATCTTAATGGTGTTAGGTGCAGGTCTCTCGGTCCGTTGGTTTTATCGACGTTTGACCGCTCGACTTCCGGCCCGCGTCGTGCACCTAAGGACCTCTAGATCCAATATTCAAAAACAATGGTCACAGCCGCTTTTGGCGGGATCCAAGGCGAATTTGCTGGGAAGCCTTCCTTTCAATCAAGTGCTGGAGCTTGCTGAAGAGCGATTTGAATTCACGACGTCAGACTTGCCAAGCGATCTTGATGGCCTGCGGATCGTCCACCTCTCGGATTTGCATTTCACTGGGCGCGTGCTGCCGGAATATTTTCAGATTGTGATTGAGCAAGCGAATCAATTTGAAGCTGATTTCGTCTTTTTGACAGGCGATCTGGTCGACGAGGAGCGTTGTTTAGATTGGCTTGAATCCGTCCTTTCCCAATTGCGAGCCAAGCATGGCAAGTATTACGTATTAGGGAATCATGACCGTCGAATTAGCGACGAAAGCGTTTTGAGGAAAAAGCTCAACTCAGCAGGCTTTGTCTCGGCCAGCGACGGAACTTGGCATGACGTTCCAATTGGCAAGAGCGTCGTTCGGATTGCTGGAAATGAACTGCCTTGGTATCAGGATGCAAACGAGTTGCAGAGTGATAGCAAGCTCGGCAATGCAGACCTTAAAATTTTGTTAACTCATAGCCCGGATCAAATCGTATGGGCGAGGCAATACGAGTTTGATTATGTGTTCGCAGGTCATACACATGGGGGTCAAATTCGCTTGCCCGTGGTGGGGCCGGTCGTGGCTCCCAGTCGTTATGGCGTCAAGTATTGTGCGGGCACATTTCAATTCGGCGACACGATTATGCATGTCAGTAGAGGGCTCTCATCGGACGAACCGATACGCATTCTTTGTCCTCCTGAATTGACCTTAGTGACCGTTTGTCGGTCAACAGACGGACGCCGCGGTTCGGCCTGAGGCGAGCAGGCTCCGCTGCGAGCAACTCCCCGCCGAGGCAGCGTAAAACAGGGAGCCGTGAACTCGTTAAAGAAGCGGTGTCAGTTTTGTTGAAGCGGAATACGCGTACTCGTTTTATCCGCTGTGGGAAAATCTTTTGGGACCGGTTGGGTAACTTGTCCACAGGCAGCCCATTCAACACCCCGAGTGAATGTAGTGATAAAACCGACACAGTCCATCGAATAATCAGCGTGCCCGAGTGTCGAGTGGAAAACCTTGCCCTCTCCAAATTTGATGGTCATTAACATGGGTTCATGTCGGCCCGTTCCACCGGTCTTCTTGTCAGAGAAGGCAGTCGCTAAAACCTGCATGCCCTGAGCGGGCCCCCGGAGCTTGTCGTATAGCTCGTCTTTTGTATGAAGCCACTCCGAAGGTAAGCCTTTGGTAATCGGATGCTCTGAATTTCGGATAACGACAGAGAATTCATGTTGACGTCCATGTCCCCCACCTCGGCCTTTATTGGTGTCGCGAACGACCTCTCCTGCCTCAGAATAATAAACATAGGGTCCGCTTTTTTCGGACCTCCCATTCCATCCTCCTAGACCGATCATTTGGTTGTATTCGGTCCATTTTGGAAAGGCATTGTCGGCCGCATGAACAACGACTAATCCGCCGCCGTTATTCATATATTTGGCAAAACTCGTTTGAGTCGCCTCGGGCCAAGGAGCCCCGTTGTAATTGGAGATGACCACATCGTATTTGGAGAAATCAGGATGGAAATCGGGATCCACACCCGCAGGCTTGGTTGTCGCGACGTCCACGTCGAAAAGGTTGGAAGACTCCAAATAGCTTTTCATCATTTTGGTCGTTTTGGGCCAAACTTGGTGGTTGTTTTGCCCTTCAATAATCAACGCACGCATTTTTGTTTGAGCCGAGACGGGGCGTTTGTCAAACGAAATCCCGGTAACGGCATAGAAGATCAGGAGGATTAAGATTTTGTCGTTCATTGGCCTAACCTGCGAATAATGAAGTGAGCTGTCCACATAGTGTAGTGGTTTCAAAACTTCAAAAAACCCTTTGCGAACTTGTATTTTGGTGTTTTATCGACTGAATTCGCAACACGCTCGGCCTGAAAATCCCCTATAATGCTCGTCAGAGTTCCGAAGAAGTGGAAGGCACGCGAATAAGGAGTCGATGTCAAATGAGTCAATTTTTAAAAATGGAAAAGAATAGGAACTGGATTCGATTGAGCGTTGCCATTAGCGGTTTGGCCATCGTCGTCTTCGTCGCTTCCGCAGTGGGTGTCATGGCCGGCAGTTATTTGAACCCTTGGCGCAGNGTTGGTTCCGCAGGAGCCGATTTGCCCCTCGTTTTGAACGCAGATACAGCATCCAGCGGAAAATCGTTATGCATGGCTACAGGGCTAATCGACGTGGATGACAACGTTGAGGGGCTGTTCGTCTTGGATCGCCTAAGTGGCAACCTGCAGTGTTGGGTTATGAACCGACAGACAGGTGGGATCGCTGCCATCTATTTCGCCCGACCCGCTCAAGACATGGATTTGGACAAAACGGGCGACATTGATTACGTCATGACGACCGGTCGATTCAATTTTCAAAGGCGAGGACGAACCGGTAATTTTGCCCCAGCCGGATGCGTTTGTTACGTTGGAGACGGGAACAGCGGGAAAGTCATTGGCTACAGTGTCCAATACAATCGTCAGGCGGCCATCCGGGGCGGAGCGACGTCGGGACAGATGGCGGTTGTCTGCAAGGGTTTTGCCCGTGACGGCGGCCTCCAACGAGACCAGTAATCCTGTCTCGGCCCAACGTTTCACCCCGCGGTTTGCTGCAATCAGCGGGGTCTCGCTGCACGGTGGCCGAATGCCTGGCGAGTTGGGTTAAATGGCGTCTCGCAGTCGCATGGCGGGAGGTTGAAAATCAGCCATCTCCCGAAGAACCTGTCGCCAGTTTGAGGGCCGCCCAGGGGTTAATCTACCTAAAATACGTTGGCTTTCTGCGTTGGTTATCCAGGGAATGTTCGCAGGCATCTGATCAATGTTAAGTAGCCCAAGAACCGCCGTTGCGGCGGCATCGACACGACCGTTTTTGAGGCCACATTCGTCTACCAATCGCGCTGAGGCCGACTCGAACGTTCGATCGATTTGGTTGACGAAGGAAGGAGCCAAGTCTTCGGGGGTCTCAATGAAGACTTGGCTCAACTTGTTGCCGGCCGCAAGCCGCGATGCGGTGGCGTGGAGATGGTCGATAAGAAAGACTAAAGAGGTTCTTACGATATCGGCTGCCGATGGAGCCTGAAGCGGGAGTTTGCGGCAACAGTTTAGATAGTCATCCAGATTGCTAAATGCGGTGTTGGCTTGCTGGGTTCGCCAAGCTTGCAATAGCCGCGGAAGAGTTTGGCCTTGAACGTTGAGTTGGTGGCTCAAGTCTTGAACTTGGCCCAGTTCGAAAAATTCAAGTACGCGATCCAGAAAGTCCCTGCCCATGGTGTGTGCGGATTGGATTTTAGGGACTTCAGCTTCTAAACCGTCCGAGGCAGGTAGGAAAACAAGCTGAGATGTTTTATTGATTTTAAGGAATAAATGATGCTGGTCCGAAATGGTTTTCGAACGGTCTGCCATCATCAGCCATAGAGGAAGACAATTCAGATTTTGGCCTGAACCACCTACCGCCATATCGCGAGTTGGAAAGGCGTCCAGCGTCGTGATGCCGGTCAATTCAGCTACGCAGACTGGGTCTATCCAATTGCTGAACCCGACTTGGTCATCGAAGTCCTGAAACCACAGTCCCGGGTCATTGATGGAAACGAGCAACAGTCGGTCGACATATTTGCCGGCATTTTGTTTGAGCGTTTCAATCATTGGGCAGAGTGCGCGAGATAAATCCGCCTTGGCAGCGAGGATTCCAGCAAAATCGGGCGATCCGGCTCGCACTAGTTCCAGGCAATTGTCCCTTACCGCATCGGGCAATTCGAATGAATCACTAACGGCATGTTTGAGCCGTAGATATTTTCCATGTCCCTCGGTGATCACTAACGCACCGAGTACCGAACCAAAGTCATGAGCGATGGACAAACCCATCGTGAGCCTGTGTCTTCGATCGGATAATTCTTGGTCGATGCGCTGGACCGGGTCCAGCGGGTTGGGCAAAATCCACTTTTTCGGATTTGGAAAGAACATTCGCGTTCGGATGTTAAGCTAGCGTTTTTGCGTTGACATAAAAAAAGCGGTGGTAACCTTTAAGGTCGGCATCCCACCGCGTTTGTTGGTAATAAAAACCAGTTGACTCTGGCCGTTTTTTTAAATGTCCTAAATTAGAATCAAGCGGCGATTCTCAAGAAATTGCCAGTTTCGATTTGAATACCTTCCAAAAACTCCTCAAAAACACGAACGTCTAACGCTGAAGCCGCGTCATTTTCGGGGTGGAACTGGGTGCCAATGGCAAACCAGCCAGAGATTTCACTTTCGATAGCTTCGATCACGCCATCAGGGCAGCGAGCAGTGACGGTAAAACCAGAAGCTACTTCATCGATGGCCATATGATGTCGGCTGCTGACTCGAATTTCGCCATCCCCATAGACGCGTTCCATAAGTGAACCCGGAGCTACATCTAAACTGTGGCGATGCCCAGGATCCTGAGGGTCTTTGTGGGGAATGGCTGCTGGAACGTCTTCGGGGATGTGCAAGAAGAGGTTACCGCCCATGGTGACATTCAAAAGTTGCATGCCAACGCCAATTCCAAAAACAGGCAGTTTTTGCTCGGCAATAGCCATCATCAGTTTGCGGTCAAAGGCTTCACGTTGTTTATCCATTGTACGGACCGCAGGATGTAGCATGAAACCGTCTCGTCGTGGATCCAGATCGGCTCCACCGATCATCACAAATCCATCAAGTCGCTCTAAAAGCCCGGTAATATCGTCTTCTGAGGACATTGGGGGAACGATAACGGGAATGCCTCCGGCTCTTAGAATGCAGTTGTAATAGCCCGATGTAATAACTGAAAATGATGGCTGATTGCCTTGGGCGCTACGAAAATCTGCGTTAATCCCGATCAATGGTTTCTCAAGCATGCTTTACTCCTTTAAATTTGCTGTAACGACCCTTCGTGGGTCCATTTGAGGCCTGGAATTGAACGTCAGGCTCTGGGTGATCTATGAGATCTCCGGGTATTCGCTGGGCAATCTTTGGGTGGTTCTGCGTTGAATTCGTTCAACTCACTTGTCACCTGTTTCATTGCTCCGACTGTTGCCCGTCCTGAGCCTGTGTCGGTTAACTCCTCGCTAAGTGCGTTTGCCTCGTTGGTGCTGTAATCCGATTCACAACCACCGACGACCAATGTGGGCTATCGCCAAAAAACGTCAAGGATTTTTATGTAAATTGACGTCCGACGGCAGGCCGTATCCACATCTTGTGCTAGCAGTGATAGCATGTGCTAGCGGAATTGGCCTTTTGGCGGATTGCCCTGAAAGTTGAAAACCACTTGCAACGGCCTCACAAGCCGCTCGGAAAATAAAGCAAACCTATGAAAATGCGGTATCAAAACGTTTGTATCGAGTCGTTTGGGTATACATTGCCTGAGGAAATATGGACATCGACGGGAATCGAAGACAAGCTCGCCCCGTTATACGAGCGTTTACGGCTACCTGAAGGTCGGCTTGAAATGATGACGGGAATTCGAGAACGGCGATTTTGGCCTCAGAATATAAGGCCTAGTGAACTGAGTGTTTCGAGTGCAGGTTTGTCTTTGGAGGCGGCGGGGATTGACCCCGCCTTGATTGGTTGTTTGATCCACGGATCGGTCTGCCGTGATTTTCTTGAGCCGGCGACCTCGTGTACTGTACATCATCAACTGGGCTTGGCTTCGGATTGTGTGATTTATGATGTTTCCAATGCCTGTTTGGGGATCATGAACGGCATGGTTCAGGCGGCCAACATGATTGAGTTAGGGCAAATTCAAGCTGCTCTGGTCGTCGGTTCCGAAGGGGGGCGGCAATTGGTGGAAACCACCATTGACACGTTGAATCGAGACGAATCGCTGACGCGAAAATCGATCAAATCGGCGGTGGCCTCATTAACCATCGGCTCGGCAAGCTGTGCTGTATTGTTGACGCATCGATCGATCAGTAAGACCGGGAATCAGATGGTGGCAGCTTACTGTAAAGCCAATACTCAGTTCAACGAGCTCTGCCAAAGTCATCAAGATCAGGCCGGTAGTGAAATGACCCCGCTAATGGAGACGGACTCCGAGGAGTTGATGAAACGTGGTATCGAGACGGGTGCTGCAACGATGGCCGAATTTGTTGCCGAATCCGGTTGGTCGGCTGATTCGATTGATCGAACCGTTTGCCATCAAGTGGGTGGTACTCATCGCAAGTTGATGCTGGAGGCGCTGGGGCTGACGGAACCTCGTGATTATGCGACCTTCTCTTGGCTGGGAAACACTGGCGCGGCTGCTTTGCCTATCACCATGGCAATGGCGTGCGAAAATGAATTTGTTTTGTCGGGTGATAAGGTTGGCATGTTTGGAATTGGTTCAGGAATTAATTGTTTGATGATCGCGGCGGAATGGAAGAAGTCCTTGGTCCGCGGTACGACTTGGCAATCGAAGCCACTGAGCGTCTTACCGAGGTAGGCAGCCATCAATCTTTACAGCGTTGTATTACGCTTGATTGTGATAGGAAACAGAGCGGCTATTTCTTGAGGCGGATGAAGTCCGTTCTTTTAAGCGTTTCGCTCCCGTCGGTAGAGAGTACCGCTTGGATGTTCTTGGGTTCTCGAACGACTGCTCGAACATTAAATTTGCCATCTATCATCAGCACCCCTTGCTCGTTTTGAATTCCGAATGCGGAGGTCTTGCTTGAATCGGTGACGGCAGTAGGTTCTGTCCAGGGGCGCGCCGTGCGGTCAGGTCCCTCAATGGCAATGGCGGTCCAGATTTTGCGATCTTTGATTGCATCTATTTTGGGGGACGTTTTCTGATCGGCGTGTAGTCCCCCTTCCCCGGCGAACAAGTGGACGTTGGAGCGGGGAGGGCTGTTAGCGGTTCCACCAGGGAAAATCGACTGGAATTCTATCGGTATATCGATCGCGACCGCCAGATTATCGGCGTGATTCCAGGGTAGATCGAAATCAAAACGGTCGTACAGGTCTTGGTAACCCAGCATCGGAAGGATTGCGACTCGCCAGCTAAGCTGCCCTGGCAGATTCGATGATGCTACTCGCGCTTGAACACTAGGCAAAGCTCCGTATTGCCCCTCGTATTTCTTAAGGGCAGCTCCAATCTTTTCCATTTTTTCAATGCGCTGAGTCAGTTGGATTTCCTGTTGAGCATCCTGGATCACGGCGCCCATTAAGTTGGGCAATGAGGCTGGACGACCAATTTGAATCACGATCGACTCGTCCACGGTTTCAAGTCTGGGCGACTGATCGTTTTGGATTTCGGCCCCGACTTTTTTGAGGGCCTCTGGGGCGCTCTGGATGACCATTGATTTCTGACCTGTGTTGGTCGGAAGCAGGTCGTCTACTGAAAGGCCGGGGCGGACGCTCGATGTTGGACTCATGCCGGATGAAATTGCCGCGTTACCAATTTTTATAATTTCGGCTCGTAATTCAGGGTTGTCCAAGAAAATCGCGAGCTCAAAAAAATCGTCGCGGTCACTTAGATTGATTGCCAGTGTCATCTTTTTTAGATCGGCGGGGAGGTCGGCATATTGTTTCGCCTCCGGTGAAAAGCCAGCCAACATATCGAAAACGCTTCTTAGGATCGGACGCAACGGGCGGGTGGTGATGGCTCCCCAGACGTCGGCATCCTTAGGGATTTTTTGTGACTCAACGACCAGGTCGGTACCGAGACGCTGATCGCCCGAGAGCTTCGCTAACGCAGATGCGTCACCGATCGCAATGCGTTGATCCGTCATCGCAACCGATTCGATTTCAGGAAACTTCGTTTCACTCTCGTTTTCAGTCGCCAAATTCTCGCCCCTTGTCGATCGCCTCGCGTTGGCTGCCTCCAGCTGGGAACGGTCAATCGGTTTATTGAAGTCCAAAATGATTACCCAAGGCGGCGGTGATGGCGTTTCTAAAAGTCCGGGGGGGAACTGAACGAATTCGCTATCCAAAATCACCCATATCCTATCGATATTGTGGAGATCGGAGTTCGCGGACCCAATCATGGGACTCATGGCTTCATTGATCTGAGACCAAGGCAATTCAGAAAGTAACGGTTGTTTGACCAGCTGAGAGACATGGATCAGAAAGCAACCAAAGTGGTCGGACTTTAGGAAGGATAGGTCGATTCCATCGACTGACGTTGCCAACGTTAAGCCACCACTTGGCGTGTCTTGTTCGGTATAGAATTTTGGCGATTGACTCGGTTTCCTTGATTTTGAGGCGACCGAGTCGGGCGGCACACAGCCCGCAAGTAATAGCGGGGCGATAGCGAGCATTGCAACGAAATAGATTGATTTTGAATCGGGCATCACGCGTCGTTTTTAGGGATGAATAAAGGGGAAGAAGATCAGACGATAACTGTAGGCTATTTGAATTAACGAACAACCGTCGTAAGCACTACAATTATACTCCGATATGTGTCTGAACGTTTCAACGGGATCGGAACCGCCGTACATTCTTAAGAATCAGAGGCGATAAGCTGTCGGATCACCCTTCCTCGGGCTAAACTAGCTAGGGCTTTGTTCATCCCTTAATTTTGGTCAATCATGAATAGAAGAAAACGTCGAGCCAAATCAAAGGCGTTCCCGCCGGGCAGATCGTCAAGCTCTAGGTTGCCATCCGGTTCGCTTCGCAATTTTATTATTTTCATCCTGTTTTCGGTGTTGATCGCTACTGGTTTATTGGCGACCCGGTATCGGGTGGAATCTAAGAATCGAAAGAAGGAGTTGGCCGCTGCCGAAGCGAAACTTCAATCGGATGCCGAGCAGACCAGTTCGATCGAAGCTGAGGTAACGGATGCTGTGGAATCGGGTGACACCTCCCGATTGGAGGAATTGTTAGATCTTTTAATAATTGATCCAGATGAAGAGTTTGCGGTTCAATTAGAGAAAATCAAAAATCGATTGGTTATTTCTGAGGCCTTATTGAATATGTCGGCGGATCCCGGTGCCAGACAGTTTGGATTATTGTCGGGTTTGGACGCGCTGACGTTATGGCACACTCTGAACGTCATTTATGAGGTGGATGATCCGGGGTTACACCGGCAGCTGAAGGAATTAGCCGGTGGTCATGTCGATGACGACGACTCGAAGGTAGCGGCTCGAGCCAATTATGTTTTGGCGCTGGTGAAAATTCACCGATTTATTATCTCCGGGGAACCCGCTGATTTTGGTCTGGGCTTGCGACATTATCGTCGGACCCTCGAGGAGGTCGGTGATGATTTGGTGGAAGTCATTCGGATATCCAACTTGGCATCATTGTTAGCGAAAAGTGGAAATGACGCTGAGGTTCGTCAGTTGTGGGATCTGTTTTTTGATCGCTTCAACAATTCGGACAACGCTGTTATCCAGTCGTTGGCTGACAAAGCTTATGATCAGTACGTTTTTGCTGGTTCGCGTTTGGCCGATTCACTAAAACAGATTATCGCAGGGGATTCGGAAGCAGTGGTCGTGTTTCGAAATCAAGTCGACGAGCTGGTTCAATCGTTTCAACTATCCAATGGAGGCTTTGACCAATTGTTGTCGATGTTAGAGGTTTTGGTGCAAACAGGTGATGCCCAGCAGGTGGAAGCGATGGCTCAGTCGTTACGGGATCGCCTACCTTCGATTGGAGGAAGGGCCGACATTGAGGGCGTTAAGCGTAAACTGGACTCGCTATTAAACCGTGTAAAATTAGTCGGGCAAGAGTTTGAATTTACAGGTTTGATTGACGCTTATGGCAGAGGTTTTCAGCCAAGTATTTTAGACGACTGCAAAGTGTTGGTCGTTTTTTGGTCCCCGGGAAATACTTCATCGATGGAACGGCTTGCGAGTGTTCACAAAATGGTGGGGATGTTCGATGGGAGTCAATTACGATTGGTCGCCGTCATGAATCCACCGCCAACGACGATGCTCGAGGGGACGGGTGAAGCGAAGGAAGTGAAATTGAAATCGCTAAACGACGCGGTAGCTGTTTTTCCAGAATCCTTGCCGAACTGTCATTTTGTGAAAGTCGATTCGAGTAATGGGCGATTGCTCCGGTTGTTGAGGCAATTGGGGCCTCCCTTTTTGCCCTACATGGTGATGGTCGATAGGGGGCATGAGATCATCGCGCTCAATCCCAATCCAGAAAATCTGATCGAGCTGCTCGGCGGAGTGAAGTGAGGTTTTTGGTGGGTTGAAACGGCCGTGTTTTTTTGGGGGGTGCATAAGCATCGGTTGGGAATGATTGCATCAAAATCGGCCTTTTTTTTGATCTGCCTCCAAATCGATAGCACTTGGCGGCCGCGACTCGTGAAGTCGCTAGCGACAGCACATCAGAATGGCAGCAGACCGGGTGCCTAAAATCATTTCGTTTCGAAAATGTCGGAATTTACCGCTTCTGTTCAATCTTGGCACGCAGATTGTGATTTGCTAATCTGTGGCTGTTCGATAGCAAACAAGCCAAACAAAGAATCAAGATTGGTTTGGATCAAGAAATGAGTTGGATCATGACGATTCAGGTGAAGCTTGACCGGCCATTGATTATTCGCCGTCGAGCTTAAAGAACGAAACGGTAAGGAAGCCACAATGCTAATGAGCAAGGCGGTTCATTGGCAATTGACAAAGGATGTTGTCGATGAGTTCCAAAACGGATTTTGATATTAGCGTGCATATACGGTGGATGATTCGCCGAGACATGCCTGAAGTGCTGGATATCGAAAAAAGCAGCTTTGAGTTTCCCTGGTCTGAGGAAGATTTCATTCGCTGTTTACGGCAGCGAAATTGCATTGGGATGGTAGCCGAATATGACGAGCGAGTCGTCGGCTTTATGATTTACGAATTGCACAAGAACCAATTGCATGTTCTGAATTTCTCCGTCCGACCCGATGCACGCCGACGGGGTGTGGGGCAGCAAATGATCAACAAACTGGTTGGTAAGCTCTCTCAGCAGCGGCGGAATCGAATCGTTCTTGAGATTCGCGAGACAAATCTGGCGGCTCAATTATTCTTTCGTAATTCGGATTTCATGGCCATGTCCGTGTTGCGAGATTACTACGATGATACGACCGAAGATGCGTATGTCATGCAATATCGCTACAAAGCCGACGTGAAAGCACTCGATGCGGTTAACCGGATCGCTCGACTAGCCGGCTAGGTAACATAGATGCGGCGAGCGAACTCAGTCGGTGCATGAGCACTCTAGCTGCGTATTAAGATTGCTGACCCGTTTTCTTAAACGGTTCAACATTTTTTCTGCGCTCCGGGGAATTCTCGGTTCCCTCATTTGGGGATCGTTTCCAAACCGAAGACCGGGGCAATCCATTGTTTCATAAACGGTACAGATCGGACCATGCGATGGGATGAATGTTCCCGGTACGGGAATGTCAGCAAGTCGGTAGGGCGGTTCTGAGCCGCGTAGCTCAACGAGTTGCCGATGGCGCGCTGGGTTGATTTCTATTGGGTGGTCGGCCGCTGAGAAGGCAACCGCCTTGCCAATTATATACGAAGGATGGGCTTGCCGTGGAACATCGCAGGCGACGTTTCCCATGGGTTCACGGCAGGCACTGGCGTGAAGCGAGACAAACGATGGAACCTGTCCTACACGCTCGAAGAGATCGCAAGATGCGGTCATCCTAGGATTGATATCGACGGGATGGAGTGTCCCGTTGCCGATAATAAAATCAGTCCCCCAAACCCCTTTCAAAGGTAGAGCCGAGCCGAGCCGTTCTCCAAATCGACAGATTGGTTCACGAACAGCACTCGCTAAGAGAAGCGGGCCAATCGAGCCAGCATAGGCAAATGCCGATGTCGTCCGTCCAAAATGCTGCCCTAACAGCTGAAAGCTGGCGCCCAATAAATGAGTCCCCGCGGAGTCGGTTAGGAAAACGGCGCTCACCGGGGTCCCCGGAATCCGCTGCTGGAAATGGTGTCCCCGCTGTCGGCGCTGCCCTGGATCAGCGTTTCGAATACGAAGGCCGCCGGCCGATAGGTCAGGTTTTTGGAGCCAATCACCGCGAGGGCAAAAAGGTTGTCTGCTTGTCAGGGGGAAAGAGAATCCGATGGCTGAAACAAGTCGCGCAAGGTCGTCCAAATTGGAAATTTGCTTGAAGGCTTTTAGGTCGGGCCCCAGGAATCCGTTTGGCAATTGGTCGCCGCCAACTTGTAAAAAAGCATGCTCTAAACCTCCCGTAAGCACCCAGTGGTCACGAACGTGTTTGTCCATGATTTCGGCTATTTCATCAAGTGTCTGAGCTCGGATGCAGGGCGCCGACTGACACGTATCCCAGTCGGCGAACAGATCGATTCCCAACGGTTCGAGTCCGGCGCGACGAGCGCTCTCAACATGTTGCCGGACACAGGCACCGGCGATGACTAGATGGTTTGACATTTAGCTATGGAATTACAGTTCTTGGCAGGTTGGCATGGCGGACAGTGTCTGATAGTTTACTGTATCAATTATCAAACAACCGGTGCTTTTTTGACAGTGTTGGAATCCCGCCCCGGCGGGCGTTTCAGGTGCGCCGGATCGTTTCAAGCCTGTTCAAAGTTTTGGAGTTCAAGAAATGTCGATGTATATTGGTGAAGCACTGGCCGGTGGTGACAATGAGATTGCCCACATTGATTTGTTGATTGGAAGTAAGGACGGGCCTGTCGGCACCGCATTTGCAAATGCCTTGTCAACACAAAGCGAAGGGCACAACAATTTATTGGCCGTCGTCACCCCCAACCTTGCAGTCAAGCCAGCGACCGTCATGGTCACCAAGGTGACGATCAAAGGGATGAAGCAGGCGGTGCAAATGTTCGGTCCGGCTCAGGCGGCGGTTGCCAAGGCGGTAGCGGATAGCGTAGAAGCTGGCGTTTTGCCCAAGGATCAGTGCGAAGACCTTGTAATTGTTTGTGGAGTATTCATTCACCCTCAGGCAGAAGACGATCAAAAGATCTACGAATACAATTATGAAGCGACCAAGATGGCGATTTCTAATGCGATGACGGGTAAACCGACAGCGGATGAAATGTTGGCGGGAAAAGATGAAGTTCATCCCTTCCGCGGCTTCTAAGTCGAGAGACGGTTTTGAAGATATAAGAAACGCTCGCTTCGGCGGGCGTTTTGTTTTAAATCGAGCTATTTGTTTTGACGGTTCCGTTTAATGAAGCCTAAAGTTTTGTTGCAGTTCGACGGGGATAAACATCCGAGTTCATTTGATTCGGTCGTTGCCGTTGATGCCGGCGTGGATCAGTTACTGTCGTTTGGTGATGTCGCCACTGAAGATATTGAGGGATTGATTCATGGTGCCATGTTCACCCGTGGGCCAGCTGATCTTCGGCGGACTGCGGCTTTTTTCGGAGGTAGTGATGTTACCTTGGCCACTCGTTTGTTCGAACGCGCACAAACATGTTTCTTTGGGCCGATTCGAATTTCGATGATGGCGGATCCTAATGGCGCAAATACTACGGCGGCAGCAGCGGTGCTTTGTGCCGGGCGTCACATGGAAGTTGCAGGTAGGCGTGTGGTCGTTTTAGGAGGGACTGGCCCGGTTGGATGCCGGATTGCCGAGTTGGTTGCCACTCAGGAGGCCCGAGTTTTATTGGCGTCGCGGAAGCGGGAGCGGGCTGAAACCGTTTGTGAGGAAATCAAAACACGTGTCGGGCAGAATGCCACGATTGAACCGATTGCGATTGATGACAGCTTGGCGGCAAGGGAGTGCCTGAAAGAAGTCGATGTGGTGTTTGCGGCGGGCGCTGCAGGGGTTGAGCTAATCCCCTCGGGATGGCTTCAGTCGGAAACCTCCGTTCGAATTGCGGTTGATTTAAATGCCGTACCTCCTGCTGGGATTGGTCAGGTCGAGGCGAGTGACGCCGGCCTGGTCCGTGAGGGAGTCACCTGCTATGGAGCGGTGGGGGTTGGTGGGTTAAAGATGAAGATTCATCGTGCGGCGATTCAGAGTTTATTCGAGTCTAATGACGCCATTTTGGAACTGAATCAAATTTTTGAGATTGGTCGTGAGATCGAATCGGTTTGATTAGTGAACCGAAGGGTGATGCTTACCAGAGTAGGATCACAAACGCGATGATAATGAACAGCATGCCTATCAACATGGAAACGAGATTGACTGCGCGGCGATAACGGGCCTGTTCCTCCGGCGTTCGACTGATCAGCTCGACCGTTTCACCCTTGTACTGGATCTTCACCAATCGCTGGTCTAGTTGGCGTGTGCCCTCGGTTGAGTCTGGCAGTACCACTTTGGTGTTTTTTCGACTTTGGAGGTTGGAGATTCGTTGGGGGTCTTCGACTAAAAATGGCATTGGTAAGGCACTTAAGACAGTGGCTAAAGGGTCGGAAGTTGCGGAACTATCGTCAGGCGAAGCTGCGTTGGATTCGTCCGCGTTATTTTCCGGTTCCTTGATGTTTTGCGGGTCTTGATGAAATGTCGGAAGCCCGGTTTTCTGCCCTGCATCTGTTTTCTCAGTTGTAGCGCCGGGCAATACGTTCGATTTGGCTGAGGTGACGCTGGTGGGTGGCAAGCCGGCTGGTATGGGCGTCGCCTGATCAGAGTCCGGCCGGCCGGGCTGTCCCTTGAATCGAGGGGATTTAGTCTTTCGGCTCGGTGACTTGGTGCGTTTCGTTTCGTGTGGCTGTTTGTTCGTGGGAGTGAAGCCCGGCGCAAACAGCTCTTCACTTGGATGCTTGGTTTTCGTTTTGCTAGTCTGGATTTTAGAAGTGCCTGAATCGGTGTTTGATGCCGAGGAGTCGATCGTGACTTCCTGGCCGCAATGGGGGCAAGCAATGCGTTTTCCCTCCATGTCCGGCGTCACACCAAAAGGTCCTGAGCAGATTGGGCATTGATAATTAGTCGGTTCGGGATCGGGGTTTGTGGCTGTCTCTGGTTGGATTTCCGGTATAGCCACTGCAGACCCGCAGCCGGGACATTCCACAACCTGCCCAGCCATTTCAGGAGTGATCTGAAACGGTTGGCTGCACGACGGACATTGCATTACAAGATTGCTCATTTGCCGCACGTCTCGCCTGTTAGATTCGCTAAGGTCATCGGTGAGTAGACAATTCGAAACAAGGCCTAAGGTTGGCCTGAGGTGTTAAAAATGCGGTCCCCGGCATCGCCCAGTCCCGGGACAATGTACTTTTGGTCATTTAAACCTTCGTCCACTGCACAGCAGTGTACGTCGATATTTGGGAATTGACTTTGAATTTTTTCAATCCCTTCCGGAGCTGCTAGGATCGATAGCATTTTAATGTCGCGGACACCCCATTCCATTAAGGTTTGCAGTGCCAAACAGGCTGATCCACCGGTGGCCAGCATCGGGTCGAGGATGAATGCCAGCTCCACGGGCGAGCCGGGTGGTAGTTTGCTGTAATAATGGACGGGTGTTGCGGTTGTTTCATCGCGATACAATCCCAAGTGCCAAACTTCAGCTGTCGGAATGAGATCAAGCATGGGTTCAACCATCCCAATGCCCGCCCGTAAGATGGGGATCAAACCGATTCGGTCGACGAGTTGACGGCCTTTCATGGTCTGGAGAGGGGTCTCGATGGGATATTCGCTGGTCCGTATTCCAGCGGTCGCGGAATAGGCCAACAGTGTCGACAAGCGGCGAACCGATTGGCGAAACTCACCAGGGGGGGTTGATTGCTTTCGCAACACCGTTAGATGGCAATCCACCAGGGGGTGGTTTAAAACTTCTATCGCACTCATAAGCGGCCCATGATCCTACAACGTTCTCGCTTAATGATAGCGGTCTCGGTAATTGAATAAAAGTCTGCCGCGGGGGCCAGTTGATCCGAGGCCCCCTTTTTTATCGATCGAAATCGTGTTTTGGCTTTTCGAATCTGACTCGGGCCAGTTGACTTACGGGGTCGGTCAGTCAGGGGGGGGAATGATGGTTACTTTCGGCGTTGGCCAAAGCGGTGTTCTTTGGCTTCCAAATAAATAACCACATGACCAACCAGGCAATCGGGAGCCCTAGAGAGATCGGCAGTGCTAGAGAGAACCAGCCGTAATGAGACGAAATCTCCCCGATCGCTACGAAGGACAGGGCGATCCCCAGATTGGCAACCAGTACCGGTGGCCAAAATAGCTTGGCAGGAAATCGGTAAACGCCGGCAATCAAAACAGAGGCCTCAGCCAGCACCGGGAATCCTCGCAGAGCAACAATCGGCCAAACTCCCCATTTTTGAATCTTATTTTCTGCACTGTGTAATGATTCCCGACTGCATAGCCATCGGGCCACGGGCCACCCAAACCGGGAGCCAAGAAAATAGCCGATCCAGGTGGAGCCGTTAAGACCGAACCAGCATACAACCGTACCACTCACGGTGCCTAACAATCGTCCTGCCAGCGTGCAAATCGCGCTGGACGGAATCGGTAACAGGATGTCGCTGGTCAGAGATGCGATGATTAGCAGTCCCATCAGGCTAGGGCGAGAGGCCAGCCACTCCTGTTCAAAGAGACGGGTCGTCCAATGTTCCAGCTGATCGCCGAATAATAGGAAAGGACCGATGGGAATTAGTAAAGTGATGAGGATCATCAAGGTTGAAACAAGATAGAACTTCAAGTTGATACCGCCGTATACTGATTGGTCTGAATGGTTGTTCGTTTTGGATCCGCTGTTCGTTCAAAAAGGTCTTGGGCTCGCAGTAGGCTTGGGCTCGCAGTAGGAAAATCTTCGTCTTTATTGTGACGGTTCATGGAGGACATGGAAACCGACCGCCCGTAATTCTTGAGCTCCTCTTTTGTTCCGATTCCTGCGCGAGTGGGTCGACCGGAATCGTGATTAACCCATACGGCGTGGAGCTGTCGTAGGCTGGTTCGTTGGGGACCCATTGATTCGGGTGCCCAACCCGATGGAAGTGCACCGGGAACCAATGGAAAGGCGCTGTGAAAACTTGCCAGCCCTCAACCCGATCACCAAGAGTCTAGGTAAAACGGCCTGTGGGCCGAGGCAATCTGGGGTAAAAATAGGGTTGTTTTGATTTGCGATCGTGCGTGACTCGGGAAGACGGTGATGTGTGGTGTCTGCATCGCTATAATGGAGGACGGTCGACTGTGTTGTTTCCTCCCAAGAATAGACTTTTTGTTTCTTGACCAGTCAGAAATCATTCCATCGATTCTCAAACGTCTTACCGTTGCTTGGACGGTCAGTTTTGTGGGGGATGTGCGCGCTTCTGATCATCGCTTTGGTGGGCTGCGGACCAAAAGAAGATCAGCCCGGTGTTATATCGGGTGGGTCGATGGCTCCCTCCTTCTTGGGCCGACACTATCAAATGACTTGTGGTGATTGCAGATTTGTTTTTGCTTGTGATGGAATCAATATCCCGGCAGATCGCCAAACGGTTTGTCCGAATTGTGGTTATGCTGCAAATGAATTGCAGCCTGCCGAGTACGGACCGGCCGAAAGGGTCTCGATACTGAAGTCGGATCGCCCTGCCCGATGGGACGTGGTTGCCGTCAAGCTCCATAGTGGAAAAGAGGACAGTCCGAGATACGCCGTCAAGCGAGTGGTCGCCATGCCTGGTGAAGAGTTGAGGCTGCTTGACGGAGACGTTTTCATTGACGGAGAAATAGTCGCAAAACCATTGGATGTGCAACGCCGGGTGCGGATCCCGATTTTTGACAGTGATTACAGATCGGTCAGCGACCCCCAGTTGTCTCGTCGATTACTCCAGATCCCGGGCTCTTTGGATACCTTGGTTCAGGCTTCGGGGCAAGAGAGTCGATCCGGTGTGCCGACTGCGGGGCCTGGTTGGGAGATCGTGACGGGCATGCGGTTTCAGCCCGTGACGGCCTATCGTAGTAAAGAGGCCGGTGAGCCGATTGATAGGATCAAAGATTTCTATGCGTACAATCAAAACCTAAGCCGTAAGTTAAACACCACCGATCAGTTGTACATGCAATATGACTTGCTGGCCGAACCCGACGTGAGGATTACGTTTCAGGTGCCGGGTTCGCATCCGATACGCATCAGCTTGGATGTCGAAACGGTCGATCTGGAACAGGTGGTCGGTAGTGAGATGATTCACCAGTCATTCCAGATGCCTAGACGGACTGGGATCGGTTTGAAGGTTGAGATTTCTAGTTTTGATCAACGCCTGCAATTAATTGTGAACGGTTGCGAACTGTTTGACGTCGAGGCTTTTGCTTTTCAGGCAGGTTTGGGCCAAGCTGACATGACTCCCATGGCGATGGTGATTGGTCCTGGTGTTTGCCGACTGAACCGGCTGCAAATCTGGCGAGATATTCATTACTTCGATGATGTCGAAAATCACTTTTCTGGGAACAGTCCAAAACAGACGAAAGACGATGAGTTTTTTATATTAGGCGACAATGTCCCAGTTTCAGTTGATTCCCGGCATTGGGAGGTCCCGGCCGTCACTCGCAGCCAAATTATTGGGATCGTGACTGGAAATTCGGCGGAAACGACACAATAAGCAGGATTTCGCGGGAATATACGCGGGATAAGTGTCAGGTTCACGTAGGCTCCTAAAGCGAAAATGTATAAGATTATCTGTTCGAGTGGATCGCCTGACGTCACCCATGAAGTTTTGATTGTTAGATATGGCCAAGAAACGCAAAAAACGCCCCTTTGCAACGAGCAGCTCAGTGCCGAAAGGGCGTCCGTCTTCAATGAGACCACGGGAATCTGAAGCGGCAGGCGTTTACGGGTTTTTTAAAGATTTCGGAGTACGCGAGACCATTGAATCAATCATCATCGCGGTTGTTTTAGCGTTGATGTTTCGGGCGTTCGAAGCCGAGGCGTTCATTATTCCTACGGGTTCGATGGCACCGACGCTACAAGGTCAACATATGGATGTTGAGTGTCAGCAGTGCGGCGTTCAGTATCGTACCGGTGCCAGCTACGACAGCGGTTCGACGCCTAACGCCGATCGCCGCTCAGTGACTCGAACCATCTGCCCAATATGCCAATACGAGATGGTGATGGACAAGTCCGATCCAAATCATCGATCCAACAACGGTGATCGGATTCTTGTCAACAAATTCGTTTATGATTTTGAAAAACCAGAACGGTTTGACGTTATCGTTTTCAAGAACCCTAACAATGGCAAACAGAACTATATTAAACGCTTGGTGGGATTGCCGGGTGACAACCTGCTCATTGAAAATGGTAACGTTTACGATATGGTTTCGACGGGTGCCGATGAATGGGCGAGGGAAATCATTCGCAAGCCTCCCGGCAAACTGAGGGTAATGCTGCAGTTGGTGGATGATACGAATCATATTGCACCGAAATTAACCGACGTCAATTGGCCCTCCAGATGGCAGTCATGGCAAGGCGGCGACGATTCTTGGAATGTTGTACAGTCTGGGAAACACCCGAATTTTATCGTCGATGCGGGTGAGCAGACGAGTTGGCTGAGTTACCGGCATCTCGCTCCAAGGGGCGAAGAGTGGGTGGATATCGAACAAGGTGTTCGACCGACCCGGATTGATGGCAACCTTGGGCAATTGATCACGGACTATTACACCTACAATGACAAGGTGGTTAAATTCAGCAATGGTGTCATGCGTGACGATCGAAGTTTGGCGGGGCACTGGGTAGGCGAGTTAGCAGTTGATGCGGATATTCAGATTGAGTCTGAGAGTGGGACGTTGATTCTCAAAGCGGTTCAAGGCGGAGCCGCTTTTGAGTGTGAAATTGATGTGGCCACTGGAACGGCGACTTTATCTTCGAGCGATGAGACCGTGAAATTTGTAAATGGGGAGACGCGAACGGCCACGGCGATCGCGGAGACAAATCTCGTCGGCCAAGGCACTTATCAGATTTTATTTGCCAATGCCGACGATCGGATCTATCTATGGATTAACAACCAGCTCGTCGAGTTTGACGCCCCTGCCTACGTTCGTGGCAGCGACGTGGTTCCCACTTGGACCCCAGAGAATCACGGGGACGCGGAGCCATTGGCGATTGGAGCTCGCGATTTGAAGGCTAGGGTGACGCGGTTAAAGGTCTTGCGGGATATTTATTACACAGCGGCCACCACGCGAGACCAGATTTCGGCAGAATTTTTGACCATCAATGGTTTGACTCCCGGCGAGCAGGTGTACCAGCGTAGGCAGTTATTTCAATCACCAAGGAAATGGGGGTTGCCCGAGTCCAAAGTAATTTTTAATCAGAATAAAGGTCGCACCGAACCCATGTTTCCTCTGGGTGAGGGTGAGTATTTCCCGATGGGGGACAATAGTCCTTCCAGTTTAGATGCTAGGGTTTGGGATGGTCCACATGTTCTGCCGGAAGATTTGCTGATCGGGCGAGCAATGTATATTTATTGGCCGCATAGCCTTAATTCCCCGGTTCCTTACTTCCCCAACTTTGGTCGGATGGGGTTCATTCGATAGCCTGCTCCATACCTATGCGGGGTCAAACGAAAGGATTCGTGATGTCTATTTTGAAAGTAGATGGCTTGGTGAAGACCTATAGCCGTCGGCGGGTTGTTGACGGTGTCTGCCTCGATGTGTCGGAGGGAGAGATCGTCGGTCTTTTGGGGCCGAATGGTGCTGGTAAAACAACCACGTTTCGCATGATCTGCGGGATGGTTCGACCCGATCATGGGGCTGTGTTTTTGTCCGGTGAAGATGTGACGCAATGGCCGATGTACCTGCGAGCTCGCGAAGGCGGCATGGGTTATCTTCCTCAGCAAACGAGTGTTTTTTCAAAACTTTCGGCTCGGGATAACCTCATAGGGGTGATGCAAATGTTAGGGTTTAATCGCAAGCGTCAAAAAGAGCGGTGTGATGAGTTACTCGAGCAATTCAAGATCAGTCATATTCAAAAAACCAAAGCGGGTAAGTTGTCGGGTGGCGAGCGTCGTCGTCTTGAGATCGCCAGATGTTTGGTCTCGGAACCCAGGATCATTATGTTGGATGAGCCGTTTGCTGGAATTGACCCGGTCACAGTACAAAATATTCAGGTCATCATCCGGCAATTAGCCGATCAAGGCATTGCCATTCTGATCACCGATCACGCGGCTCGTGAGATCCTTCAGACGACTGATCGAACCTATGTAGTCAGCGAGGGGCGGATCCTCGTAGATGGGACGGCGGATCAGATCGTTCGACATGATCAGGTTCGTGAAAAATATTTGGGCGATATTGATTTCAATAAACGCATACGGATTGATAATCAGGTCGCTATCCGGGATGAGCTTGTCTCAGAGAGCGAGAGGGTCCCTGCCCTTGATCTGGCGGAGGCCGCTGATCACTCGGGCGACCTGAGCAATCAGGGGCGAGGTGGCAAGCGAGCAAAGCGTAATCGCCCGGCCGATGTTACGTTCTTGAGTGAGCCGGCAAAAACAGAGCAACCTCGTCTCAAGCAGACCGACCTAGACTAGTTTAACCATCCAGGCGGCCCGTTGACTGTCTGCCATGCTACTACGTCTTTCCAAGGAATCTCTTATTGAGTCGTTTTGTTCTTGAGGTTGTAATCCGACGGACGGGTCCCCTTCTTGAAATTACCGAAGCCATAAGGGGTGGGGGAATACGGGTCGACCAATGTGACATTGGCGTTGTCGGTGATTTGATCCTCCATTCCCACGCACCAATGAGCTGCGTTGACGATGAGGCGTCGCAGGTCTTCCGATTCGAAATCGGTCGATGAACCCATGGTCGTGCAAAAAATTAGATTGGTTTTGCCCGAATCATTGGTGTATTCCCTCAACCAAGCTAAAGGCATCATCGGGTTATTTTTCGGGCCGTTGAGAGGCTTGTCCGAAGGTGACATGCCCTCGAGGACCGCGCCGTCGAGCAATACAGTCGCCGTCTTGGGTAGGTGTTTAATGCCGTAAACGTCGGTTGGACCCCATATGTCTTTGACACCTTTCAGAACGGGGTGAGAAGCGTTTTTCTCAACAACCACTCCCCGCGTGCTTTCTCTTTTGTGGTGCCCGTGATGGCTGATCCAAGTGTCGCCCAAAACCTGCTGGCCAAAACCGCCTTCCCATGTCGAATCGTTGTATCCAAAATGTTTGTATTTACTTTGACTATCTTTGGGGTAGTTGAACGCGTGTGTGGAAGTGCGGAGCCCGATGATCGGCTTTCCGGATCCTAGGTAATCCGCAAAATGTTTCATTTGATGATCAGGCAAATTACGGAAACGGAGTCCCATGATGGCCAAGTCGGCTTGGTCCAAATGATGCATTCCGGGGATGTTTGTTTGGAAACTGGGTTGAATGAGATTCTCCGAATTGATTGGAAAAAGGACGGTGCATTTGAAGCCGTGGCGCCTCGCGAGAATTTTCCCTAACATTGGGAGTGCTTCTTCACTGCGATACTCATCATCGCCAGCGATCAAGACGATCTGCTTGCCGTTGGCCTTTCCTTCGGCCGGTTCGTAGACGCACCAGAGTTGGTCTTCGCCGTTATTCTTTTGCTGACCGCAAAGCCCGCTGCATACGAAACCGATTGAGAGGAACACACAAGCAATGATTAAGTAGGGATGATTCATGGCACCTTGCTTTTGGGGTTGGAGGGTAAGTGATCTTTGTGTGAAATTCGTTCAAACTCGGAAATCAGTTGTTCCTTGATTTGCGGGTTTTCTGTCAAAACGTTGTTTTGTTCGTTTAGGTCCTGATTGAGATCCATTAAATGATAAGGCTCGCCAAAGGCCTGGCCGCGAGGTGCCTGGCGTCCACCTGACCCATTGCCCAGAATCAATTTCCATTGACCGCGACGAATGGCAAACATTCCGGCGGCCGAATGGTGGATGACGGGGGGCCGAACGGACGGCGAATTTGGATTCGACAGTTGTTTGGCCAAACTGAAGCTATCTTCTGACTGTTTCGGGTCGTAGTTGGCCCCCGTCACGTCCGCAAATGTGGCCAGTAGATCAACTAAGCAAAGCGTGGTGTCACAGCGCGTTCCAGGTTTTACCTTAGTCGGCCACCGGACCAAAAATGGAACGCGATGGCCGGCTTCCCAGATGTCCGCTTTGGTTCCACGGAGGGGACCATTAGCTCGATGGTTGGTAGATTGAAAAGCTTGGACCTTTTGATCCTTCACGTGGTCAACAAATCCTTCGGTGTCGTTGCGTCTCATGAAAGAGCCGTTGTCACTGGTCACAACCACCAAAGTGTTTTTGGCCTGTCCGGTGTCGTCTACTGTTTGGATGATTCGGGCAATGGCTGCGTCCACCTGCATAATGAAATCTCCATACGGTCCCAGTTTCGATTGCCCTTTAAACGCCTCTGTGGGCATCACTGGTTTGTGAGGAGCCGGTAGTGGGACGTATAAAAAAAAGGGCTGATTTTCATTCGCTTGGTTACGTATGAAGTCTGCGGCTTTTTCGGATAAATGGTCTAAGCAGCCCTCGATCGAAAAATCATTCGCTACTTCACCTTTACGGTAGAAACCCGGAAATGGGTTGCTCTCGATGACCTGTTTTACCGGCTTTGTTACGTCTTTGTTTTCGATATAGACGTAAGGGCTCATATCCAGTGAGGCGGGGATGATGTAGGACCAGTCAAAACCATGGGAAACTGGCGTGTCAGTAAGGGGCTTGGTGTAGTCCACCGTTTCTGGTTTTCCCGCAATTCCGAAATGGTTGATGTTGTTGGGTGCCGTTTCGCTCCATTGCCAGCCAAGGCCGAGATGCCATTTGCCGACACAGGCCGTTTTGTAGCCTACGGATTTTAAAACCGTGGCAATGGTTTGTTGGTTTGCTTTTAATAGCGGACGGGAGTAGCCACCGAGAACTCCTCGTTTTAGTTCGGACCGCCAACAATAACGACCGGAAATCAGACCGTATCGGGTCGGCGTGCAGACAGCCGATGGGGAATGGGCGTCGGTGAACGTCATTCCCTGAGAAGCTAATTGGTTAAACGTCGGCGTGGGGATTTTGGAAGTCGGGTTGAGTGGTTGAACATCACCGTATCCGAGGTCATCGCAAAGAATGACCAAGATGTTTGGTTTTTCTTCTGCCCTATCTATGCCCCACGTCAAAAGCGTCGGACATAAAATCAGGCCCATCATCAACAGGGCTGAGACGACGTGTTGCATTTTCATCTGGGTTCACTTCCCTAGAGATGGTGGAACAAGTTCAAGTCGAAACAGGGGCAGGGTGTATGAATTCGAGTGATCGCGTCGGTTTGGCAATATTGGTTAATCGTATTTGAGCAGGCTGAAAACGGGATGGGGAGCCAATTTTTCGGCACCATTGAGAAAAGCTAGTTCGATTAAGAATGCACATGAAACAATGTGCGCGTCGCGCTCGTCGATCATTTTACAACATGCTTCTACTGTTCCGCCGGTTGCCAGCAGGTCATCGACAACCAGCACGTTCTGCCCGGCCGCGATGCCGTCGACATGCATTTCAAGGGTGTCCGTCCCATATTCTAAATCGTAGCTATAGGACGTTTTCTGGTAGGGTAGTTTGCCAGGTTTTCGAATGGGGACCACGCCGACCCCTAGTTCAATGGCCAAGGGTGTGGCGAAAAGAAATCCTCGTGCTTCGGCCGCCGCGATGACATCAATTTTCTCATCACGAAACCGATCAGCCATTCGTTGCACGCAACATTTGAGCGCCGCTCCGTCGGCCAATAACGGCGTGATGTCCTTGAAAACGATTCCTGGTTTTGGAAAATCCTCGACGTCACGGACGTAGTGGGCGAGATTGAGGTCCGTTACTTCGGTCATGGGGCCGCTCCTGTTAATGGGTTTTCAGACTCTACTATATCGAGCGACGGCGGGGAATCAAAGGACTGCCGAACGATTTGGGCGGCGAAATGGGCTTCAAAAGGAGGCCTAAAGCCGAAGGTTCCGCCGGCTTTGTGGATGTTCGTGGTGATAGTCAATGACTTTCCAAAGGTCCCCCTGTTTTTCAAACGTCAACGTGATTCTGCGAATGCCCGAACCGTCGTATCCATGAGTTTGGGTCGCATCAACATTGAACCGAACCACAAAATCGACTGAGGCCCGTGCGGGATTTTTGGTTTCGGGGAGGTCGATGTAGTTAAAACCGATGATACGGCATTTTCTAAAATTGTAGTCCGGCATCTCATTTTGGATGCGCCGAATGGTTTGAGGCGTGCTTTGACTGACCTGTTTGACCACATCCGCGACGTTGTTGGATTCAACGGCTTCGGCCAGTAGGAAAATGTTTTCTCTCAGTTGCTCTCGATCCGTGATGATCCATCGTTCAATCACGACGCCGGCAACCACTCCGATAACCGTCAAAACGGAGAGAGCAAAAAAAATCCGTTGTTTGGAAACGAACCAGACCAGAGCGAAAAATCCGGTCATCAGGCTCCCGATCATGATGGTGTAAAGCGGGGTTTCGGCTAACCACTCCATGTCATGACTCTCGAGTGCTGGGGTAAACTATCGACTTTACGAATTACGGAGCGTTATGGTTCAGAGGTGATTCACTGTCTTACCACGGGGATTGATTTTTTCAAAAAGGTTTTACCGCTTCGACATTTTAGTGGCTTGGTGGCAAGAAAAAAAAGGGTGCCCGTATCTTGGGCACCCTTTGGTGTTCGTTCCCGTTCGGTTACCGATTAGGAAACGGATGACATCGCATTTAGTGCTTTTGCGAACATGGGGCCCGCGTAACGTGCATTGGCTCCGAGCAACTCTTCAATTCGTAAAAGTTGATTGTATTTAGCCATCCGGTCACTGCGGGATGCAGAGCCGGTTTTTATTTGCCCCGTGTTCAAGGCGACCGCCAGATCCGCGATGGTGGCGTCTTCGGTTTCACCACTGCGATGGCTGGTCACACTGGTGTAGCCGTTACGATGAGCGAGTTGGATGGCCTCAATGGTTTCGGTTAGCGTTCCGATTTGGTTGACTTTGATCAGAATGCTGTTGGCGATCCCCTCATCGATCCCGCGTTGCAGTCGCGTAGTGTTCGTGACGAAAAGGTCGTCGCCGACCAGTTGAACGCGATCACCGACTCGGTCGGTCAACATTTTCCATCCGTCCCAATCATCCTCACTGCATCCGTCCTCAATGGAGCATATGGGATAGCGGTTCGTCCAGTCAGCGAGGAAGTCAACCATTCCGGAGGAATCGATCTCTTTGCCGTCGATCGAATACATACCGGTGTCTGTGTTGTAAAATTCTGTCGCAGCGACATCCAATGCAATTCGGACCTGCTCACCGGGGAGATAGCCAGATTTTTCAATGGCTTGCATGATCAAATCCAAAGCCTCGACATTACTACCCAGATCGGGTGCGAATCCTCCCTCATCGCCAACGGCTGTGTTGAGCCCTTTGTCACTCAGAACTTTTTTCAAGTGGTGAAAGATTTCAATCCCGCAACGCAACGCTTCAGAAAATGATTCGAATCCGAGGGGCATGACCATGAATTCTTGAACGTCAACAGAGTTGTCAGCATGCTCTCCGCCATTGACGATATTCATCATTGGCGCTGGCAGCAAACCGCCCGCCGTACCGCCGAGGTACCGAAACAAAGGTTGGTTGTTGAAGTGAGCCCCTGCTTTGGCCGCTGCCAGAGAGACCCCCAACAACGCGTTGGCGCCAAGATTCTTTTTATTGTCGGTTCCATCGAGCGTTAGCATCGTGTGATCGATCAACGCTTGGTCCGTCCCCGGCAGACCGATCAACGCCTCGGCCAACGGGCCGTTAATATTTTCGACAGCCTTGGTGACGCCTTTACCGAGGTAACGAGATTCGTCAGCATCTCGCAATTCCCACGCTTCGTGAGCGCCGGTACTGGCGCCGCTAGGTACAGCAGCCCGTCCGAAAGAGCCGTCGGCTAACGTTACGTCGGTCTCAACGGTGGGGTTGCCGCGGCTGTCGAATATCTGCCGCCCCTGAACTTCTACAATCGTATTCATCATTGACTCTTTGCTTTGCGGTTTATGGTAGGTTTGATCGCGTTGATGGGTTGTCCTGATCCGCGGAGTTGCGGGTGCAGGCTTGGATTCACAGCTGACGTCTTTTTTCAGTTGCCGTCTCTGTCCACGGCCATCCGGAATCCATTATTTTCCCGATGCCGCTAAAAAATGAAAGGGGGAATTTTGTTTACACAACACCGTTTTACGTTGATTCAATGCTGCTAATAGAGCCTTTCCATGAGCACCAAGGTGGCTTAAAGTAGAGCCAGATCCAATGGATTGGGAGTCAATAGTTTCAGTCTTAATGTTGCGAGTCAGTCTTTTGTTTACGGGCCTAGTAGAGGAAACTGCGATAGTATCCCAGATTGAGAGATCTGGAGAGAGCTGCGATATCACCCTGTCAGCCGAAAGGGTGGTTGACGGAGCAAAGCTTGGCGACAGCGTGTCAGTCAATGGATGCTGTCTGACCATTGTGGGGATGTCAGAAAACCAGTTGACGTTTCAGGCGGGGACCGAAACGCTGTCCAAGACTAATTTAGGTGGATTTGAAATCGGGAGTGTCGTTAATCTTGAGAGGGCACTACGAGCGGGTGATCGGTTGGGGGGGCACTATGTCTCCGGCCATATCGATGGGATCGGTCGGGTGGCCGCTCGAAACGATGAAGGTGAATGGGCGGAATTTCGTTTTGCCGTATCACGAGAGCTGACTTCGCAAATGGCCAGCAAGGGTTCGATCGCCGTGGATGGTGTTAGCCTCACGTTGGTTGATGTAATGGACGAAGAATTTAGTGTGGCATTGATCCCGCACACGTTGCAAGTTACCACGCTGGGCCGTTTGCAGGTGGGCGATACCGTCAATATTGAGACGGATATCCTTGCAAAATATGTACAGCAGCAGCTGGAGCGGGCACAACCTAAGTAATTTTGGATCTGGCCGAAAGCACGCGACCAGATCTCAATGTGTTCTCATTTCAAACGACAGATGCCATGGCTAAACAGAATCGACAAACCATTTCCTATCTGACGCGTCGGTTTCGGGAAGTTGGATTGAATCCTAATGCTCGCCACGGCCAAAACTTTCTGATTGATTTGAATCTTATTGAGTTGCTGGCGAATTCCGCAAAACTGACCCCCGATGACGTGGTCCTCGAGATTGGGACGGGAACGGGTTCACTCACGGCCTTACTCGCCTCACAGGCGGCTCGTGTGATAACGGTAGAAATCGACGGCTATCTCTACCAGATGGCGCGGGAGGAGTTAGAGGATTTTAGCAATGTCACGATGTTGCGTCAGGACGCACTCAAGAATAAAAATCGCTTCGATTCGCGAGTGATCGAAGCGGTCCATCAGGCGTTGGCAGAGGTTGATGGGAGTGTATTCAAGTTAGCGGCGAATTTGCCCTATAACGTGGCGACACCCATAATTTCTAATCTTTTGCGTTGTGAAATCATTCCCGCGTCCATGACCGTGACCATTCAGAAAGAGCTGGCCGATCGAATTATGGCTGGCCCCAATTCAAAAGATTATGGAGCGTTGAGTGTTTGGATTCAAAGCCTTTGCGACGTTGAATTGATCCGGGTCATGTCCCCAAAGGTTTTTTGGCCTCGGCCTAAAGTTGAGTCGGCCATTTTACATATTGAACATCGGCCGGATAAACGATCCCAAATCCCCGACGTGGAATTTTTTCATCAGTTTGTCCGCAGCATGTTCTTTCATCGTCGCAAGTTTTTGCGAAGCGTCGCGGTGGCGGCCTTTAAGAATCAGTTGACCAAACCTCAGGTTGACGAAGTATTGGACGAAATGGGGCTGGGTCCCGACGCCAGAACCGAACAGTTATCAGTGGGTCAGATGCAAAAGATGTGCGAGTTGTTTCGGCTGCGATTGGCGGAGTGATCGCCAGCGTTTGCGCGTTGGTCTTGCTAGGGGTCAGGAGGGGGCACGCATAAAAAAGGCACTGACCGCTAGTCAGTGCCTTTTGGTATTGTCTCTGCAATTGGTATTGTCTCTGCAATTGCATCGTAATGGACGTCTTATTCGTCGTCAGTTTTTTCAGCGTCTTCCTCAGCAACCGCTTCCTCAGCAACCGCTTCTTCAGCAACCGCTTCTTCAGCAACCGCTTCTTCAACCGGAGCGTCTTCGGCAGAAGCTGCATCATCTTCCTCGCCGGTTGAGATCAGCGGTCCGCTTTCACCCAGGCCACCTTTGAGGTCGGCCGAAGACTGTTTCGTTTCAGTCTGCGCTTTCTCGTCGGCCGCTTCCTGCTCGTCCGTCCAGTCAACGCGTCGACGCGATAGGCCGATCTTTCGTTCCTCGGTGTCAACCCTTAGGATCTTGACTTCTAACTCGTCACCCACTTTGACGACGTCTTCGGCGTTTTCGACCTTGTCTTCCGACAACTCAGAGATGTGTAAAAGCCCTTCCAGCCCATCTTCGAGCCCAACAAAAACTCCGAAATTGGTGATCTTGGTGACGTTCCCTTTGATGACTTGTCCCGGTTGATAACGACTTGGGATGTCATTGGCCCATGGATCGTCGTTCATTTGCTTCATGCCGAGTGCGATTCTCCGGCGTTCGATATCGACCGCTAGAATCTTGCATTCCACTTCCTGGCCCTTTTCCAGCATCTCATTGGGATGACTGATTTTGCGAGTCCAAGACATGTCGGAGACGTGCAAAAGTCCGTCGATCCCCTCTTCGAGTTCGATAAAGGCACCATAGTTGGTCAGGTTGCGAACGCGACCATTGACTAGCTTATCCGCGGGGTAATTGGCTTCGACTTTGTCCCAAGGATTGTCCTGAGTCTGCTTCATGCCGAGTGACATCTGCTCACCCGATTTGTCGATTCCCAGAACAGCCACGTCAATTTCGTCGCCAATTTTCACGAGTTCGTTCGGGTGATTTACCCGGCGAACCCAAGACATTTCGCTAATGTGGACGAGTCCCTCGATCCCAGGTTCCAGTTTGACGAAGGCACCGTAATTCATCACGTTAACCACTTCGCCGTTGTTCACCGAACCAATTGGGTATTTCTCTTCGACATTGTCCCATGGGTTAGGCAGCATTTGCTTCATGCCAAGAGCAATCTTCACCTTCTCTCGGTCAATGTTTAGAACCTTGACCTCGATTTCGGAATCCATGGAGACCATCTCTGAGGGGTGGTTGATTCGCGTATGAGACATGTCCGTGATGTGTAGCAGGCCGTCGATGCCACCAAGGTCCACGAACGCTCCAAAGTCTGCGATGTTTTTCACAATACCTTTTCGGACTTGGCCAACTTCCAGCTCGTCCAATAATTTTTGTTGGGCGTATTGCCTTTCTTTTTCAATCAAGCTTCGCCGGCTCACGACGATATTGCGCCGTTGCTCGTCAATTTTCAGTACCTCGCACTGGACAACCCGGCCGATGTAGTCGCCGATGTCACCGGGCCGTCGAATGTCAACCTGGCTCGCTGGAAGGAAAACCTGGACGCCAATATCGACCAAGAGACCACCTTTGATTTTTCGGGTGCAGGTGCCCGTGACAATGTCATTTTCATTGACTTTGGAGATCACATCTCGCCAGTGAATGATGTGGTCCGCTTTGACTTTGCTTAACCTGATCAAACCGCTGGGATCGTCTGCTTGTCCCAATTCGTCTTCGAGATCCTCGATTAAGACTTCGATTTCATCGCCGATGTTTGGGGGATCATCGTGTTCCGCCCATTCGGCGCGGGTGATAGTGCCTTCGCTCTTAAAGCCGACGTCAACGATGACAGCTTCACTGTCAACTCTGACAATTTTTCCCTTGACAATTTCATTTACTTGAAATTTAGTTTCTTCGGCGTCGGGATTTGGAAGATAGAGGCTCGCTAAATCATCGTCAGATGTGAAAAGGCTATCGAGCTCTTGAGAGATGGTATCGTCTTCGAGGTTTCTAATTAAGTTGCGGTTGACCATGGGGACCTTTGGATCAAAGACACGTGTCTAAGATCACCGTGGGTTGCATGTCGCTTCGACATGGCAGTGGATGGTAGTTTGGGTAGCCTACAAACGGCCGACCCACAGGGGACCACGAAATCTATCAAATAGATCGGTTCAATACAACGTGCGACGGCATGGAAACGGGAGATTTCTGAAGGTTTTGGTCATTAAACCGCTCAAAGTACCTTTCCTGCCAAACGATGGTCCTTGGGACCAATTGTTGGGACAACTTCCGTTGTGCGTCCAATTGTGAATCCTGCCGCTTGTTTCCGGTTCAACGAGGCGGAGGCGGTTGTTTCGCGGGTTTTTTTTGGATGCGTGCCGTGCAACCTGATTGCAAATGCGGTTACGTAGCGGAACAATAGCCCCATCGGATCGCGGGCAACGCACCGCGATGAGTGACCCCCTGGGAGGAACCGTCTACGGCATTGGTTCCGGCCCAGGATCAATCGTTTGAAAGGAGGTGAGTCTTGTATTATTTCTGTATTAGCCGAAGAGGTGGACTTGCCTGACGGTTTACCGGCGGGTGCCTTTAGGCAACCACCGCTTGCGGGTCAAATGCTGACCCAACAGAACAGCTCGCCTTGGGATCGATTTTCCAAGGCGAGTTTTTTTATGCATCGCGACGATGGTTTTCTGGATTCGTTTCTGTGCGAAGGCACCGGAGGGTTGCTTGCGGTTTGGTCGCTAGCGTCCTTGTCAAACTTTATCGAATTTTTAGTTTGTATGGATCAACTTTGCGACCTCATTATGTCGATCAATTGTGTAACACAAAATTAAACATCGTTTAAACACTTTCGGTGTGGCAGTTATTTCATTTACGGAGGATACGAAATGCGTCGGTTACTCTTTGCGACGCTAGTGGCAATCGCGATTAGCTCAAATGTCGGGTGCATTATCCCAATTTACGATGCTGATCCCGCCATGCGTGCTCGCCAGTTAATCTATACATCAGAAGATTTCCGCTCCATGCGAGATCAGTGGCATCGGTTCTGGTTTACCGATCAACCCGATCACCAAAAGCCGCTGCGTACGCACGGCGGTATTATCTAGTCCATGGACTTAAGGTCCTGGTATAGAATACGAGTTGGTGAATAAAAAAAAACAATCCAGGGCTCGTCAGCTTTATTCTGACCGGCCTTGTGTTGGTGCAACGCGACCGGCAGGCTGGTTTTTACCCCCCCGCTGGTCGCTTTTTGCTGCGCAACGGTGTTTTTGCCGAGGCTCTGGCCTGAAATTCGGTTTCTTGGAACGTTGTGTTCACTAGCCCAATTGCGCCACGACTATTTGTCGATAAACTAAGATTCTGTCATCTTAGACATGATTTTTAATTTTGCTAAATTAGGGCACGATGAAAGTACTTTCCGGCATCCAACCCACAGGACGTCCTCATTGGGGTAACTATTTTGGCGCCATACGCCAATACATTGAGTTGCAACATGAGCAGCAAGCGTTCTATTTTATTGCCAATCTCCACGCTTTAACTACGATTCGTGACGGGGAGGAATTGAAACAAAACTCTCTTAATACGGCGATGGACCTGTTGGCGTTGGGACTCGACCCCGACCATGCTGTCCTCTTTGTTCAATCAGATGTCCCTGAAATTTCCGAATTGTGTTGGTTGCTGATGTCGGGTACTCCAATGGGTCTTTTGGAGCGGTGCGTTTCCTATAAAGATAAGGTTTCCAAGGGTCTATCTGCGGGGACGGGGTTGTTCACCTACCCGGTGTTACAAGCCGCAGATATTTTGGCGTACGATTCGGATACGGTGCCGGTTGGTGAGGATCAGACCCAACACATCGAAGTCTGTCGTGACATTGCAAAGTCCTTTAACAATGCCTTTCAAGAGGAGGTTTTTGTCTTGCCAAAAGCCAAGGTTCTCGACGCGAGCGCGAAGGTGCCAGGCACAGATGGCGATAAGATGTCAAAGAGTTACGGAAACTTTATCGAGGTTTTCGAGCCCGTAAAGCCGATGCGGAAAAAGATCATGAGGATAGCAACCGATTCACGGCCGATGGAAGATTCAAAAGATCCTGAGACGGACCACCTATACCAGCTGTATTCGCTCTTTGCCGAACCGTCGGATTGTCGGGAAATGGCGGAACTCTATCGAAAAGGTGGTTTTGGTTATGGTGACGTCAAGAAAAAGCTGGCCGACGCTGCCGAGGCCTATTTTGCAGAGGCCCGCGCACGACGTGCGGAATTGGAGGCGCAGCCAGATCGAGTCCTTCAAATTCTGGGGGATGGCGCAGCGGTTGCTCGTGTGAAAGCGGGCGAAGTACTGTTAAGGGCTCAAAAAGCTTGTGGACTGAAATAGTATGAACTTGATTGGGATCGGTACCGATATCACCGAGTGTGCCAGAATTGAAGCGATGATCGAGAAGCACGGGGAGCTTTTTCTAAACCGTGTCTACACGCCATGGGAGCAGGACTATTGCTCGGGACGTAAGGCCTCCCTGCAACATTTCACGGGACGGTGGGCCGCCAAAGAGGCGATTTTGAAAGCGATGGGAACTGGTTGGGCGAAAGGAATTCATTGGACGGATCTTGAAATCCGGAATGAATCGGGTGGGCAGCCGTTCGTGCAACTTTGCGGTGAGGCGCAAAATATATGTGAACAAAAAGGGATTTCGCAGATGCTAATCAGTATTTCCCATTGCGATTCTTTTGCTACAGCATTTGCTACCGCCGTTGGAGAATAAGTTTTTCTTATCAAGCGGGTCTCATTTGGCAAAATTTAACTTCCGGATTGAGTCTGTCGGTCGGCTTTAATGTGAAAATTCGATGCCTTGATCGATGTTGGCGACATGCTTGCGTGCATTGGGGGGATTTTGGGTGCAGTTGGTGAATCCACCTTCCTTGAATGATCAATAGAGAGACGGTTTTCTTTGAACCGTATCTCAAAAAACCCTCGAAAATTGATAAATATAAGAGACTTTTGCTTGATTAATGGGCCCCGGTTAATGAGACTGGAGCCTTAGCCGCTGGGACGAGCTTCCCGGTTTTCATCACTGAAAAACAACTTGAAATTTAATTGGGATCCTCAAATGAAAAGTTCATTTGTAAAAGCACTTGCCATTTTGATGACATGTGTTTCATTTTCGTTCGCTGATGTCGTCACGACATACACTTACGATTTTTCATCCGGCCCAGAAGATGCTTCTCCAGCATCGGCCTCCAACACGAATCCTTGGACGACTGTTTCAGGCTTTGATACGATTGCCAGTACGGAAGATCAGGCAAACACGCTTCCAACGAACTCTGGCATCAGAAACAACGCCGCTTGGATGAATTGCGAAGTCATGGGTTCCAACCCTTCGATCACGGGAGATGCCTACCAAGGGTTTTCGATATCGACGGTGAGTTGGACGGACAGTTTCACTGTCGATCGGCTCCAATTTGATCTTGGTAACTTCGGTCTGGGTGTTCCTCCCAGCAACGGAGCTTGGTTGCAGGTTGACGTGCGTGCCAGCACCGACGGATTCGCGAGTCAAGATGTTTTTCTTGGGTCTGCCCGAATCACTCAACAAGGTGCGTTTGACAGCCCAAGCGAATCTTTTGATGCGTCCTTCACCGGCACGTTTGAAGACGTGAACGGAACCTTGGAATTTCGATTTATCTCGACTTCCAACGTTACCGACAACGGGATTGAGACGAGATTGGACAACGTGGCGTTGACCATCAGCTCCATACCAGAGCCCTCCGGTTTGATCTTGTTGGGCGGCGGAGGCCTGTTGGGTCTGATTCGCAGGCGAAAATAACAGGTTATTTATCGATTAATTTATGTTGGAAGCAGTGTTCAATTGAACGCTGCTTTTTTTTGCGCCTCATTAATCGTTTCGCCACGGTGGGCGAACGGCAAAGTCTTGTCGAGCAAGGCCCGTTAGACGTAAGGTTACAATGATATCGGCCCTGTTGTGTTGTTTGGCACACCTCGCCGCTTCTGGGCGTAAACCCCGCATTCTGGCGGGGCAGGCGATTATAATGAGTGTTTTGATTCGATTATTTCTTATTAGGAGTTCGTGTTGTGTTGCGCTCTATCCTCGTCTTTGTGTTGTTCCTAACGGCTGTGCCACCTGGTTTCACTCAGTCAGTTGGTTCGGTCTCACCTAGCGTTAAAGCGGTCCCTATCTGGCGGGTTTGGGGTGGCGTGAATCCTTACGCATCGGGTCTGGGATGGCAGGTTCCTAGAAGCGAAATAGAAGAGCCAGTAACCCATCAAAACGTTCGTAACCGTCGCCGCCCAGTTTTAGGGCCTCAGTTGCGCGATGAACAGAACGATCGATTGAAAGTAGAGATTGTCCGTCTAAGAGAAGTTCTGGATCAGCGGTTGATGGTGGAACAAGATTTAGTTGAGCAAGGCTTGCGACACGTTCAGAGTCTGAAAAATATCGAGAAAGAATGTGAGCAGTTAAAGCAGGAAAATCGCGAGCTGAAATCCAAACTGGCCGGGGATGCCAAGCAACAAGGTCGTCCTGCAACAAAAAATAAGAGGGAGTCGGCGGGCCGAGTCGAAAAGGGGGCCAGGCCGGAGGGGGAGGTGCGCCGTTTGACTGCCGAGATGAAAGCGCAGCAAAAAAAGGTGGTGGATCAAATAAAAGAGCGTTTCAAAAAAAAGATAGAACGTCTTGAAAACGAGGGGGCCGACGAGAAAGAGATTTCAAAAATGCGGGGTGAAATGATGCGTCAGATCATTACACAGATCGATCGCATCGGCACTCGATACCAAGAAAAAATAGGGACATTGAAAAAAAATAAATGACCGGATGCATCTCCGTACCAAAGGTTCTTCCATTCTCGGGGTTCACGGCTGAAATAGCTGGAGGATTTGAGGGGATCGCTCAAACGGGCATTTCACTTATGTTTCAGCGTTCGTCGGGATGCGCTGGCGCCGGGGGTTTACGGGCGATTGGTACCCTGAGATGCTTGACCCTCGTCATTGAGGTTTCTCGAATGGGTTAAACCACGATATTCGTATTCTTGATTCTTCCCTAGCTACTTATACTGATTCCGGAAGCTTGTCTTGGCGGTAACCTTTTAAATCGGTCCTTTCATGAACCCAACAGAAACAATTGAACCCGATCAGGGACTTTTTGTCGGCGTTGATGTGGGTGGCACGAATGTGAAAATTGGTCTTATCGACGACTTGGGCAAGATTATTGGGAACACGGCGTTTCCAACTGAGCAGGAGAAAGGTCCTGAATTCGCGCTCGCCAA
>JAKVBF010000050.1 GCA_022447555.1 Mariniblastus sp.
GATCCCGGATGGGTGGAGCATCATTCCCCGGGACGAACTCCGTGAGTTAAGCCCAAACGGCAGTGCGGCGCAGGCCGATCGGTCTGGCCAACCGGTCAGTTCGGCGGGTTGGAAGCCGTTAATCAATTTCCGAAGAAACGAGTCGAATTCATTCCTCTCGTCGTTGCAGGTTTGGGATGGCAAGCCGGAAGAAGAATGGGAATCGCGACTGGAAGCGTACCGACAGCAATTGCTGGCAACGTACCAGGCAACCGGCGTGCCGATGGAGGCGGTGGATACGGAGACGGTGATGATTGACGGGCTCGAATTCAAAATGTTCGAAATTCGATTGTTAGGGCCCGAAGAAACAGTGGTTTTGACACAGCAATTCTACAATCGCCTGATCAACGATTACAACGTTCGGATCATGTTGGATTACAATACGAAGGCCGATCGGGACGTGATGATCGGCGCTCTGCAGAAATCGCAGTTCAGGAAATAAGGGTGGCTCGTTTTTTTCGATAGCCGGCGCCGGCGGTTGGTTGTCTGTGGAACCCGCAAATGGGGGAATGGATCGATGGAATTCGAATGGTTCAATGTGATCACCGCGGGTTGGTTTGCCGGCGTGGCGTTGATTGGGTTGATCGCTATTGTGTTGCTCGCTGTGTGCCTGGAGAAATGGGCCGAACAGGGCAAGCCGAACCAGGACGATGAGAGACCGGGCGGTGATTCGGGTCCGCCAACAACGAAGGTAGAAGCCAAGGCTCCACAGTCGGCTGGCTGTTTTGTTGGTTGTTTGAGGTATTTATTGCCGTACCCCGGGCTCGTCTTAGTTGCCTATTGCTTGATCTGGCTGATCTTTCTGCGGGGAGATCTGGTTGAAATTCGGCCCGAACTGGTCCAGCGAGACGGGTTGTTCTACCAGCCGGGGGCGGATGAACCGTTTACCGGTGTCTCCAATATCATCGGTTCACCAAAAATTTTGGGTAGAAGCGGAAAAGTGCAAGGGGGAGTCAGAGGACCTGCCGCCTTCGCCTCATCTTTTCCCGCCCATCAAGTCATTGGTTGGCGGCATTACCGGGCCGGTAAACTGGAAACAGAGGTTTTTGATGGCCCACTCTTCAACGTGGGGAAGTTGATTGTCGAACGAGATGGTCGGCATTATATCGGTCAATCCACATTGCCCATCAACGGCCAAGTTTATGCCCACGTTTTCGACTTCATGGATTGGGATAAAGCGCTGAAAGTGACAACCTACCGCGATGGCAAGATCAGTGGGGTCGAATATTTCAGCGATGTGAGGCAACGGAAGCTTCAAATCGATCCGGCAGAGATCGTGGAAGAAGGGTCCGTTAAGGGCAATATCTATTACAGTGGTGAGCTCGGCTGGACGCTCGAAATACCGACAGGATGGTCAGTTTTGGACCGGGAAAAAATGGCAGAACTGGAAGCCAAAACTCGTATGTTGGTGGAGGATTATGACCGCCCAAAGGGACTGATAAACCGGGTGAGTATTCAAAAGGACGAGACGAATCAGTTCATTGCTTACACGGTTCCCCATAAGAAGTTAGCGGGGGCGGAAAACGATCATCCAATTGAAGCGCAAAAAGAGATGTACCTGGATTTGTACCAGCAAAATGGAATCTCAGTTGACGTCGGCGAGACCGAAACGGTCGTCATTGACGGGCTCGATTTCAAATGGTTTGAGATGAAATTCCGCGAACCTGAAGGCGAGCTGGTCAAGACACTACGTTGTTACAGCCGCCAGATGGACCAAGGCAATATCATGGTGGAATTGATTTTCCAAAATCCAGATTGGTGCGAGACGATGGTGACCCACTGGCTGGATTCCAAGTTTCGGCAATAGCCACACTTAGGGTCGGCCTGGCGCTGGGGGTCTTTTCGGGGCACGGCTGATTCGACGCAAGGGGA
>JAKVBF010000051.1 GCA_022447555.1 Mariniblastus sp.
CGCCTGACCCGCCTGACCCGCCTGTCCCGCCCGAGTATGATTCCACCATCGCGATCGCCGCAGATGCTTTTAAAAGCCTTGGCAGGATAACCCTGGGTTCGGGGGCTAGTACTTTTCTATTCGGTAACGATTCCTGGAAACCTGGTGTAATCTACGGAGAATTGTTGAACAAGGCAGTGCAGAATCTGTCCAGTTTGGCAACTCCGCTTACTACGGATAAGTTGAAAATAAATACGCAGGAAATGGTAGAGGAAGATGCGCCTTTAGTCATTGATTTCAGAGCGGTGAACAAAGAACTACATTTTCAGTTTTTGCCACTAGATAATCCGAAGCATAAAGATGAACCAGTTTTCAAGGATTCTGTAAAACTCAAGGTATCGGTAGTTCACGACTACGAATTACCCCTTTATGAGAAGGGTCCTGTTACAAATGAACGACATATTACTTTCAGTCATGTGGATGAAAACACCGTCATTTACGGTGGGCGATATAAAAACACGCTCCAATTTGATGATGTTAGCCCGTCGCAACTCAAAAAGAATATAACTAAATTGAAAAAACTTGGTGGAGCCCTGTGGCAACAGTTTGTGCCCGGTAAGGGCGGCATAAACTTTAAAGGGGTTTTTCACGGTGGATCGGGTGCTGGACGGATTGGCTACCTGGCAGGGGACCTTCGGGATAAAGCGTTTGATTTCATGGATGCCGGCCAAGACTTGATGTTTGACATGGATGTGAGTGCTGCTGCAGAACTCTATCAAACGGTGGAAAACAACCTCAGTTTCGGATCTAGGGTTTTAACTCCGACATACGTCAACCTGCAGAAACTTAAAACAGAGCGTACTGAAACAAGCTGTGGCGAAATTTTGATGGATTTGTCCAGCGACTTCAAGGCCGGGAATGTTTTGCATGGTGTGCGCTCTACGGCCAAGCACGTTAATAACCCGGCACTATGGCTTGACTGCGCAGGCCTTGAAAAACGTATTCCACCACGAGGCCTATGGGGTGACACAGACAGTTTAACGGCGGCAAATCTGGACAAGGTGACGGTAGGTGTTGGCAAATTGCCTCTCCCACAGATCAACATTGTACGTGGAACCGACTATTCTTGGAAAGAAGTTGGGGATAGTAGAGATGCCGGGAGCGGTGATCTTACAGCATTCCTGGAAAGTGGTGCAGATCATATCAGCGTGGGTGATTCGATGAGTTCTCGTCCGATCGGAGCTCATTTTCTTTTTGGAGGTAGCGGTCGCGATACCTACTCATTCGTCGTTAAAACCTTTGGGTTGGGACTTGTCGTTGATGATCTTATTGATATCGACGTTTCAGCTGAAGGCGCAGCTGGCGCCGCACTTGCCGCCTTCGTACCCCGCGACACACTTGATCTTTCGAAAACTCCAGGTGATTGGCATTTTTATCCTTACTCTTTTGGTCTTGCCGATTTAGCAGCATTTAAAGACGCGTGGGGCGGAACCGGAATGGGTGGCATCGATGGCGAATTACCGATTAGCGTTGGAATGAAAGCTGTTCTCGCGACGTCCCTAAAGAAATCCGAGTGGCCCGACAGCTCGCCGTTCACGGAGGCTTTTAACTCCATGAACACGATCTTCGCAGTGGGCGTTGAAAACATTATTGGTGGCCGAGGAAAAAACACCTTCTATTTCAGTGGCAACAATAAAATCTATGGAAAAATAAGCCCCGGTTATGGGGGCTCAATGCACCTCGTCTATGCAGACCTCGATATCACTGGCAGTTCAGAGGGCATTACGGTTGATCTGGGGAAAAGTGGAATTGACATTGAACTTTTGCCTGAATG
>JAKVBF010000052.1 GCA_022447555.1 Mariniblastus sp.
TGGCCCCTGCCTGTTCGGGGCATTTGCTGCATGGTTTGCGGGATGTTTGGTTGGGGACTTCTTTTATCTAGAGTGGGGATTTTGGATAGTTATTTTAGCCGTTTGTTATACGAGAATCTTTGGCCAAGAAAATTATGGCGTTTGTGCCGATACAAAAGTAACACCGGAACAAGCAGAAGACGGTGACAAAGAACTGTTGCAAGAGCTTGCTGTCGGCAGGGCATAAATCGGGAGAGAAATTTAGAAGATTATGTGTGGTATTGTCGGTGCCTATAGAATGTTTTCCGCAGAGCCAGTTCCTGCAGAATTAATCGACTCGATGTGTCGGAAAATTATACATCGAGGACCTGATGATCAGGGAATGCACGTTTGTGGATCGACTGGTCTCGGGATGCGCAGACTGAGCATCATTGATCTGGTCACTGGATCACAGCCAATCTTTAACGAAGATCGGACAATCTGCACCGTATTCAATGGCGAGATCTACAACTTCCAATCCCTGCGACGCGATCTCATTGAACGGGGGCATACATTTTCGACGCAAGGGGACACGGAAGTCATTGTTCACCTGTATGAGGAATACGGGATCGACTTTGTCAAAAAACTAAATGGCATGTTTGCTATCGCCGTTTGGGACGAGTCAAAAAAGAAACTCACGATTGTTCGGGATCGGCTGGGGCAAAAGCCGCTGTATTATGCAAAAACCTCGGACGGAATTTACTTTGGTTCTGAATTAAAATGCCTCAGCATTTGCGATTCGGTGTCCCGCGATTTGGACCACGAAGCAGTCTTTCACTACTTTACGCTTGGATACATTCCCCACCCATGGAGTATCTACAAAGAAGTACGTCAACTTCCGCCCGCTGGAAGGTTGATCGCTGATGGGAATTCAAAAACGATAACGATTGATCGTTATTGGCAATTGGAGGGCGAAATCGACTCGCAACGATCGCAAGAAGAGGCCAGTGAGGAACTCCTTCATCTGGTTGAGGATTCGGTGAAGTTGCGGATGATCAGCGACGTGCCGCTGGGTGCATTTTTGAGCGGCGGGCTCGATTCAAGCATTATCGTCTCGCAAATGGCAGAACACAGTAGCAACCCGGTGAAAACCTTTCATATTGATTTTGAAGAATCTGATTACAGTGAAAAGGAGTTTGCCCGTGCTGTAGCAGACCGATTCGGTACGGAGCATCACGAGCTAGTCGTTAATCCCTCTGCGGTGGATGTGCTTGATGATTTGGTTGATGCATTTGATGAACCATTCGGAGATTCGTCGGCGGTTCCAACATGGTATGTTTCCGAGATGACACGAAAGCATGTTACCGTGGCCCTTGCTGGGGACGGTGGAGATGAAAGCTTTGGCGGGTACGACCGCTACTTAAGAATTCTCCAGCGTTCCAATGTGCCAAAAGCTGTTCGTGTGATGCTCGGCGCAGGTGGCAGAGCCTTTCATCATTTGCTCCCGCGAAGTGCACCGGGGCGACGGTATTTTCGTTCCCTCGGGCTCAATCACCACCAACATTTCATCGTAGGACCTTATGAATTCGAGACGAGAGAAGTTTTGTCTCCCGAATTTCTAGAATCGATTCGTCAGTTTTCGACCTACGATGCAATCGGTCGAGGGTTACAAGCTGCCAATCATCCAGATCCGCTTCGACCTTACACAAGTTTCGACCTGCACTACTATCTGCCAGACGATATTAATGTGAAAGTAGATCGTATGAGTATGGCACATTCTCTCGAACTCAGAGCGCCCTTTCTGGACTATAGAATCGCGGAATTCGCCTATCGTTTGCCGGCAAGCTGGAAA
>JAKVBF010000053.1 GCA_022447555.1 Mariniblastus sp.
AGGCCATGTTGGATCGCTTTAATGAGATCAATACGCAGCTCGCCGAACCGATGGAATCAGATGCGATGGAATCGTTGTGCGACGAATTGGCGCATGTTCAAGATGCGATCGATACGCAAAACCTCTGGGATCTCGATCGTCAGGTCGAGATCGCCATGGGTGCCATGAATCTTCCCCCGGGCGACGCTGATGTTACGCATTTGTCCGGCGGCGAACGACGCCGCGTGGCGCTGTGCAAGATCTTGCTCGAACAACCGGATTTGTTGTTGTTGGATGAACCTACCAATCATCTTGACGCCGAGTCGGTCGCTTGGTTGGAACGTCATCTGGCGGATTATTCGGGGACGGTCGTTGCCATCACACATGACCGTTATTTCCTCGACAACGTGGCAGGTTGGATTCTTGAACTCGACCGTGGCCGAGGTATTCCCTGGGAAGGAAACTATTCCTCTTGGCTTGAGCAAAAGCAAACGCGGTTGGCTCAAGAGCAAAAGTCATCGGTCGCACGTCGCCGGTCTTTGGAGCGGGAGTTGGAATGGGTGCGCATGGCGCCGCGGGCTCGTCAGGCGAAGAACAAAGCACGTTTGAAAGCCTATGACGAACTGGCTCAACAGGTGTTCGAGGACCGCCCTGAAGAATTAGAAATCCAAATTCCTCCCGGAAAGCCACTGGGCGACCTGGTGATCGAAGCCAAGGGAATCAGTAAGGCCATGGGAGACCGACTGCTATTCGAGGATTTATCATTTCGGTTGCCAGCGGGTGGAATCGTCGGTGTGATCGGACCCAATGGTGCTGGCAAAACAACGCTGTTTCGTCTGATCACGGAACAACTCGGGCCAGACCAAGGCGAGTTGCGAGTCGGAGAAACCGTGGAGTTGGGATATGTTGACCAGTCGCGAGACTCTCTCTTGGACGAAGCGACTGTTTACCAAGAAATCTCGGGTGGTCACGAAACACTCGAAATGGGTGGTCGTAAAGTTAATGCGCGAGCCTATGTTTCTCGCTTCAATTTTCGTGGCCCCGATCAAGAAAAGAAAGTCGGTAACCTCTCCGGGGGCGAACGAAATCGTGTGCACTTGGCAAAATTGTTGAGACGCGGCTGTAATGTGTTGCTGTTAGACGAGCCAACGAATGATTTGGATGTGGACACGCTGAGAGCACTTGAGGAAGCGATTCTCAGTTTTGCCGGATGCGTGGTTGTGATTTCGCACGATCGATGGTTTTTGGATCGCATCGCCACACATATCCTGGCGTTTGAAGGGGACGCTTATGTTCATTGGTGCGAAGGCAATTTTGAAACCTACGAGCGACAACGGGAAGAACGAGTTGGGAAAGCAGTAGCCGAGCCGCATCGGTTTCGTTATAAGAAATTGCAGTCGTAAGTCGTTGCGGTGTGACACAGCCACATTTTTTTGCTGATGCATGTGCAGCTCTTTGATCCGTTCACCGATACGAGAGCAATAATTGTTAAGAATTACTGCTGTAAAGAAGCCCATGTGTCCGCGGAAGGTTGGAGGCCGCATGGCATTTGGTAGAGGCTTTCGTTACGGTTGATCACGACGCGGTTCATTTTTTCACGGTTTGACGCCGCCGACCGCCTTGGCGTGTGGAGTGAAGATTTCAACTCCCGAGACCCTTTCCCGATGGTGGTCTGGTGGAGAAATAATCGGGTTTTCACTTCGCAGAAGTGGAACCCGTTGCGGTACTTTCACGACTCTTCCTTTTTGATACGGTTGGATTTTAAGCCTGACCCGACCTGGGTTTACCGCATGTCATCGGTGGCTAGGCCTTTGTT
>JAKVBF010000054.1 GCA_022447555.1 Mariniblastus sp.
TATTTTACGAGTTCATTACGCGGACAACACCAGCGAAACAATGAACTTTCCTGCTGAGATTTGGCGGAGCAATAGCAAGAACGTCAGTAAAATGCTGATCACTGACAAAGAAATTGTGCGTCTGGAACTCGATCCGAAACAGGAAACTGCGGACACAGAGTCAAGCAACAACCACTGGCCCCCGAGACTTGTCCCGAGTCGCTTCCGCCTCTTCAAAGATGGCCCCAGTCGAAATCCGATGCAAAAGGCACGTGAAGCCACGAAGGCAAATGACAAAAAAACCGCTGAGCCTGAAACAAAGGATCAGAGCAAACCAGACAGCAACAGCAACAAGAAGGACACTAAGGGAAAAAGCAAACCGTCCGGCAAAGCGAATACCAACGCTTCCGAGTAGGGCAATGCATACAGTACAATGTTTTGCCTCTTGTCTCTAAAAGGTTTCGCATGTTGACAACACATGCCGGGCGGAACCATGAGGTGAGAAAGAAAGCAGGAACTCCATGCTTTACCGGCTCTTGGAACACCATTTCGCGCCACCACAGGGTCAAACCTATTTATTTTAAATAAGCTAGTGACACCATTGATCCTTCGAGCATAACCCATCTTCACCCCCTTTTTATAAAGCTATCATGTCGTTCGGTTTGCTTTGCCTAATGCTGGTTCACCCCGTCCACGAAACGATTGCCGAGATCGAATGGAACTCGAAAACGAACCACATGGAAGTCGCGTTGCGGCTCGACATATTGGATGAACAGTGGCTGACAAAACAGGCATCCAAGACCGATGCTCGCGAGTCTAAGAATTGGCGTCTGAACTATCTCGAGCAAAAGTTTCGAGTCACAAAAGCAGAAGAGGCTGGGGAACCCTCGACCAGTTCATACCATTGGATCGGGAGACAGCAAAATGGGCCTCACGTCTGGTGGTTTTTTGAAATTGCGCCAACCGACCAACGCGAGCCCCTGTGGATCCAGCAGAGGATGCTTGAGGACCGCGAGCCCAACTATACGCACCGCGTGTTGATTCATGGAGCTCAGGGAAAGCGGTCGTTGAATTTGACGACTCAGAAAAACAAAGCACGACTCGATCAAGCTAAAGATGACACAACAAGCAAGGCAACTGACCGCTGAAGTCATTTCCATCGGTGATGAAATGACCAGTGGGGCAAGATTGGACACCAATGCCCAATGGCTTAGCAGGCGACTCGGCAATCTCGGTATCAAGGTTAGTTTTCACACCACCGTCGCTGACACGTTGGAACAAAACGTCGATGTATTCCGTGTTGCAGCCGAGCGGGTTGATCTGATGGTCAGTACGGGAGGTCTGGGCCCCACTCAAGACGACCTGACCCGAGAAGCCCTGGCAGATCTGATTGGAGCTCCACTCGAGCTGAATCCGTTAGCAATGCAGCATATTGAACAGATGTTTTCCCGCCGCAAACGTGACATGCCGGAACGGAACCGCGTTCAGGCAATGTTCCCGATTGGGAGCCAACAAATTTTCAATCCGCAGGGGACAGCACCTGGAATTGACATGGTGATTCCGCGAGTAGAATCTGGCCAATCACGGTTATTCGCATTACCTGGTGTACCGGCGGAAATGAAGCGCATGTTCGATGAAACGGTGGCCCCCCGGATTCTGGAAGAAAAGGGTCCCGGCACTGAGATCAAACAGCACGTGATGAAGTTCTTTGGCACCGGTGAAAGCGACATGGAGAATCGATTGGGGTCGATGATCGCGAGAGATCGCGAACCGCGTGTTGGCATCACCGTTAGCACCGCAACGATTTCG
>JAKVBF010000055.1 GCA_022447555.1 Mariniblastus sp.
CCACCAACCCCGCACACTTGGGAAGCACAATTCGAAAAGCGGTCGAGGGTTTCACTATTGCCGATAAAGACGATGTTCAATATGTCATTGATATTGATCCCATGGACATGCTCTAAAAATAAATGCAGACGGCAGCCCGCGCACACAACACGCGTTAAGAAGTTGCTGGGTCACACGCCATTGTGGTGTAACCAGGGGCATTGCCTGCCGCACACAGCAACCGATTCTCTTGATCAAGGCGATAGACGCGACAATGTCCAAAGCTCACGATCCCGACGATAACAGACGCGATCGTGCAACCGCCCGGGCCTGCCCTGCCAGAATTCAAATCTGGTCGGTTCCACCTCATAACCTCCCCATTGATCAGGACATGGAATTTCTTGCTGGTGGTACTCGGATTCAAGTTCCGTGTATTTTTCTTGGAGCAATTGTCTTGAATCAATCACTGAGGACTGTTGACTCACGTAAGCTCCCAACTGACTTTCCCGCGGGCGAGAATGAAAGTAATCAACTGACTTGTTACGATCTGACAGCTTGGCACTCCCTTCAATTCTCACCTGGCGCTGCAAGTGCCCCCAAAAAAAACAAAGAGAAACGTGGGGATTCGCTGCGATTTGTTGCCCCTTCTCGGACTCATAATTCGAGTAGAAACAGAAGCGTCCACCCTCAATCCCTTTTAACAGGACGATTCTTGAGGTCACTTTTCCTTGGGGATCTGCAGTTGCCAAAGTCATCGCATTGACCTCCACCCAGTCGGGCAAATCAGGCTGCTGGGCCTCTTTAAACCAGCGTTGAAACTGAACCACGGGATCCGCATCAACGTCACTTTTGGTCAGTCCAGCCATGGAGTAGCTTTTGCGCATTTCGTGCAAGGACATGCTTGAATTAGGCCTTAGGAAGGGAGAATTGAGGAAATTAAGGAAACACGCTCGTGATTAACGCCGCGTTTTGGCGCGCCGCTTGCCCTGTTATAAACGCGTGGCTTTTTTACTGCCAACCTGACAGCATTGATGAACGATGGAGCAACCCATGAGGGAATCGTACCTTGGCCAATTACTGGTCGCATCAAGCACTATTACCGACCCAATGTACGCCAACGGCGTCTGTCTGATCGTTTACGATGACGACACCCGCGTGATTGGTGTCATGCTTAACCGCCCAATCGAACCAAATTCGGGGTCCTTTGATGTCATTCTCAGTGAGACACACCCCAAGAACCTAACGAAACAACACCATCGACTCCCTACGAATACGGAAAAAGCGGAAGAAAACGGGCCCCAGACGCCTTTTCAAGATTCAGATCTACCTTTGTCTTCAAGGTCGCTACACTTCGGGGGTCCTCTGTCAGGACCAATTGTCGCACTCCATAAAATCCGCGAGTATGCGGAGGCAGAAACGGGCGATGGGATTTATGTTGCCGCCCAAAAACAACATCTCGTTGACTTGATACGTGAGCCGAACGAACCTTTTCGACTAATTATCGGTCACCTAGGTTGGAATCCCGGACAACTCGACACCGAAATTGCAGATGGCGATTGGCATGTCTTACCCGCCAATGTCGACGATGTCTTTTCGTCAGCCAGCGACATGTGGTCCTGTGTAATTCGGCGAGCAACTAATTCATCGCTTACGAAATGGATTGGTCTCCCTGATGCAAACTTTGTCGGAGAGTTAAACT
>JAKVBF010000056.1 GCA_022447555.1 Mariniblastus sp.
TGTATTCGCCGCGCTGATCGTCCATTTTGACTTGAATCTTGATAGACAGGATTTTTTCAAATTCTATCCCAATGGCTGCCTCATCATTTGCACCTTCCGTATCAATTGGTGCTGGGGATTCTGTGACTGCAAATAAGCAAACACAAATGACGGTGAAGACTACAAGAGTATGAAACGCGTTCATATTCCGATCCCTTTGCTTGGAGTTCGAGAGCTATTTTCCGATCACTTTGACCAAGACTCATTTCGTGCTGAGACCATTGGACTGGCCCGAGAACCTGTTCTCGGTATCTGTGTCGGGCCGCGGCGGGTTACGCCGAGCGGGCGCCGCACGATGTCGCAGAAATCGAAACGTATTCGACTGAGCAATTGGCCGCAAGGTGGCCGGGCTGACTAGGGACGCTGGCTGCGTGCTGCACTCGGTAAGTTGACGACAATCTTTTCCTCAGACGGAAAATACACACCGCGGCGGTATTCTTTGTCGGCAATCTTCAGTGGAAGTGCACCCACATCGAGATGATAGACCTTGGTTGTCGCCATGTTCTTGAGTAACCGGCCTCTTAAACCGTCGACACCCAGCCATGTTCGGGGTGTTTCGGAAACTTTTTGCGTTAGCAGCCTTGCTGCGACAAATTGCTTCGCTGCCACATGATCAACAGGTAAGATCAAACTCTGTTGCCCAGATCCAGGGACTTGAGGCCCCCAAAAAAGAATCGCTAAACAAACGGACTTTTCAATGATTTAATCAGACCCATGGCACGCCCTTCTTACTTACGACTCATTGCTTTTTGCCTTGGTTTTGTTCCCGCACACCAAGACGACGCTCCCATCCGTCCTCATGAACGTCGAAATAGGAATTTGGATCGTATGGATGTTCGGCAATGACGTCGAGGTTCAATTCGATACCTAATCCTGGATCCACGGGAATTGGCAGATGTCCGTTTTCGCGGTTGATGACTGGATTCCAACTAACGAGTTCGTGTGCCCAGGGTTCGTTGAAAGCGTCAAAGTGTTCCTGAATCAGAAAATTCGGAATGGCGGCTGCCAACTGCAAGCAGACGGCTGTCGCGACTGGTCCTCCACTTTGATGAGGCGCAATCCAGCACGCATTGGCATGCGCGATATTTGCAACTGCGATCGTGTTCGTAATGCCGCCTAACGACATCGGCTCCGGCTGAAAGATACTTACGCCGCCAGCTTCAGCCAGTGTGAAGAACTGGCCCACCGAATCAAACTGCTCACCCGTGGCAACCGGAATGGAACACATTTCGGCGACTTGATTGGTCAGGACTTCGCGTTCCGCTTTTGTTGGCTCCTCCCACCAGTACAAATCAAGATCAGCCAATTTTTCGGCGACTCGAATTGACTCGCGGGGGTTAAATCGCGTGTGGACGTCTATCATGATTTTAAAATCTGTACCGAACTTTTCACGTAATCCCAACAGAATCTCACGAGCGATTTGAAGATCATGCCGACTGATAGTTCCTTGGGCAAGACCAAACGGATCTAGCTTAGCCGCGCGAAATCCATGTTCGGCCACCGATTCCGCTGCCGCTACAAAATCTTCTGCGGTTCGTTCAGCGCGATACCACCCGTTCGCATAGGCCAGAATCGAATCACGGTGTTTGCCGCCCAGC
>JAKVBF010000057.1 GCA_022447555.1 Mariniblastus sp.
AAGAGCGAGAATTTTCACGTTGAGGTGTCGTCCTCTGGAAAAATGGTAGCGATCGGAAACAGAAAGGATGATTTCTTTTTTGGTCATGATGGTCATGACACGATCGAGGGAGATGGTGGCAAGGATCAAATCCTGAGTGGAGGGGGAAACGATGTCATTTTCGGTTACAAAGGAGATGACCGCTTGGATGGCGGTTCTGGAGACGACCATTTAGAGGGCGGAACGGGCAACGATATTCTCATTGGCGGATCAGGTAAGGATGTCGTTGAAGGCGGCAAAGGTGACGACACTCTGAAGGTGATTGAAGAAAATGAAGATACCGCCAATTACACTTCGTATTACATTGAATCACAAAACGAACTGGACGAAAACGCCGACGATTATGATCGGTGGATAGGTGGTGAAGGCGATGATTCCTATGTTTTCAATGGCAACTGGAGAATCGCAAGTCTCTCTGAAGAGAACGACGGCGGAGACGCAGACGTCATTGATTTATCTGAAAATGACCAAGACTATGTTCATGTTCTAAGTAACGGTAACCTGTTCGCGTCACCTGGCAAGCTCCTGGAAAATGGCTCGATTGAATTGAAACTGAATGATTTACCCACCCCTAAAGTACATTTGGCGACTTCGCATGCCGATTTAACGGGTTTGATACCGTCGACGGGACAGGTTGTGACGGAAGTCGGATTCGGCCTGCACCAGGCAAATTCCGGCAAAACCGGCAAAGTGTTGGGCGACGCCGCTGCCAATGCCGTGATCACGGCAGTTGCCAACCTGCCCAACCCCTCAGACCTGAAAGGGAAACTCCATTTCCGGCTCTGGGTCGACCGGGCAGATGGTGCACCTCAGGTCTACAACCTGAATGTCAACCATGATGCCAAAAACTATGTCAACGCTGACGCGATTGTTACCGACCTACAAAATCAGCTCACATCAAGTGCAGTTACCTTCGGTGTCTCGCAAGAAGGAAAATTAACGATCACGGCTACGCCCAGTGGCTCGCTCGACCAAACTGGCCACGTCAAACCCGCTCGGCTCGAGTTGACCGCAACCGACAATAACAACTTCGGCACTGTTGTCGCGGACAGCAACAGCTTCTCAAACTTCGACGAGATCGAACTGGGCTCGGGCGAGCAGCACTTCTTGTTTGGGAACGAATATTGGGGCACCGGGTCTAGTAACCTGGCGACGTTTGGGACCCTTGTGGGATTACCGACCTTTGTCACCAACAAGGGTAAAACTTCCCTTACCATCGATACAACAGCGACGACAGAAACCACGAACCCGATTACGCTTGACTTTAGAGCGGTCAATCGGGAATTGCGATTTGAATTCAAAAAGAATGACAATGATGGGGTAGAACTAACGGTAAAGACCGTAAGGAACGTCAAAATTCCGATTCTCAATATCGGGCCGGATCCTTTTTATTCTCGCCAGATTAAATTCACGAACCTAGACGAACACACCACGATTTTTGGCGGCCGCTTCAAAAACACGTTCGATTTTACAGATTCCTCGTTCAAATCCAAAAAGTTCCTAATTTTCGAACACAAAAATTCCCACTTAAAAAAACAAAGGCAAACAAGAAACAAAACCTTAGCAATTTAGTAACAAATTTCGCATTTATTTCCAC
>JAKVBF010000058.1 GCA_022447555.1 Mariniblastus sp.
TCATCGAGTTACGGGCATCCAAACTGGCCGGCATTCTCCTGGCAACGGCAGTGATGGCTTGGTCGATGGTCGCCATGTTGGGGGTACCGGCTGCGGGCGTTGATCTTCCAGTGGCAACGTCGGACCTTGCGATTGGTGTGCCAGAAGCGATGAATTGGATTCACCTGCTATTTGCCGGCTTCGTCATCTCCAACATCGCTTACTACGGGGCGATCGTCGTCGGATACCGGAGGCTGGCGCATGGATAAGGTTGACATTCGCAATCGAATTCGCGAATTTCGGTTCAAAGCCGAGGAGATGACGCAACAGGCGCTGGCAGATCGCGTCGGGATAACGCGGCAAACCGTCATCGCTTTGGAAAAGGGAAAATACTTCCCATCTCTTGAGTTGGCATTTCGAATCGCAAAGACGTTTGACGTCCCGTTGGAAGAAGTGTTTCAGGTGGTGGAGTAATTTTTCGCGCGTCGCGATTGGGAGAACTGCGATGGGTCAGAACGAGGTTTGTCAGATCCGTTGTCATTCTTTTCGCCGTCTAACGACCGTCGAAATTTTGTATACTGACACATAAACGACATAGAATCCCCCAGCCTTAAAAGAGAATGACAGTGCTCAAATTTACATTGCTACCTTTCCGCTTCTTGATCGTAACCGTCTGCATCATTTCATTGACTTATAGTACTTTCGCTTGCACGGCAATTAACCTGACCGCCAAAGACGGAACCGTGATTGCTGGAAGAACAATGGAATGGGGGTTTGAAATGAAGTGGGAGTTGTTGGCCTTGCCCAAAGGCACCGAGATCGAGATTAGTGCTCCCTCGGACTTAAATCTCCCTGTAACCAAACTCTCCAGTAAATATGCTTTTGTGGGGGTTGCCCCAGCTGTCTTGGAAGGAGCGCCAGCGTTTCTCGAGGGTCAAAATGAAGTGGGGCTTGGCATGAGCGGCAACTTCCTCCCGGGGTTTACCGAATATCAAACGGTTACCGCTCAAGACAAACAATACGTTTCGATCGTAAATTTCGGCCGATTGACCCTCGGTATGTTTGGCTCCGTCAAGGAACTAAGGAAGGAGATTCCAAAATACAAAGTGTGGTACGATCCCAGTGAAGTAAAAGGTTTACAAACGGCGCCATGGCTTCACTTTGTATTCACGGATCGGAGTGGTGAGAGCATTGTGGTTGAGTTTGTGAAAGGTGAGATGGTGATTCACGACAATGTCGCCGATGTGCTTACCAATGCGCCGACCTATGACTGGCATCTATTAAATGTCAGAAACTATCTTTCGCTATCCGATGAAAGTCAGGCTTCCGTCATGATTGAGGGAACGACGGTTAATGAACTTGGTCAAGGCGGAGGACTCTTAGGATTGCCAGCTGATTACACGCCTCCTGCGCGTTTTGTCAGGGCCACGTATTTAAGAAATTTTGCAACCCAGCCTGCTGGCAGTTCGGACGCGATTCAGCTGATGGGGCATCTATTGAATAACGTGGATATTCCGCTGGGGGTTGCCAAGACCAAGGAAGGCGAACAAATGGTAATTGATTACACCCAATGGGTCGTGATTAAAGATCTTTCCAATAATCAATGGAAAATCGCAAATTACGCGAATCGCACGAATTTCATTC
>JAKVBF010000059.1 GCA_022447555.1 Mariniblastus sp.
TGACCCGCATGACTGGCCATCCGATCCAGAATCTTACGGCAACGGTCCAGCTGACTGCGAATCAGCCGGACGTCCTCAACGACTTCCTCAGCGCCCTCAAATTCAGGCGGATGCTCGTCGAATGCTTTCTCTACATCTCGAGCTACAACGGCAATGGTAGAGAGCGGGGTCGACAGTTCATGCGCGGCTCCGGCTGCCAAAGTTCCCAGTGCCTCAAGTTTTTCATTTCGCGACTGCATTTGCTGAACCCGTTCGAGATCCCATTGCTGTTGCCGTAATTCGTCGGTTAGCCGTGTCATGAAGTAAACGATCACACTACCGCAGGTGGAAAAGGCGACCAAGAGACCGAGCTGGGGCAGAGAGATTCTGCCGCTTTCGCGCAATGGAATCATCCAGACGCCAAAATCAAGCTCCTCAATTTGATGATGGTCGAACATCAGCCAGGTGAAACAGCCGAGGGCCAGTAGGTTAAGTCCCCAAGCCCAATTTCGGTTTAGAACAACGGCTGAGAGACTAAGGTTCACAAAGAAAAACAGGAAGAATGGATTATTTGGCCCCCCCGAGGCGAACAAGAGCGCGGTCAGGGAAACCATATCCATCACCATGATGAGGCCCAAAATGAGATCCCAGGGCAGGTCTCGACGGTCCCGGCTGGTGGACCACCGCGTGAACCATAGTAAAAACATGAGGTTGGAGGCTGCGGTCAAGCCGATCACCGCCCACAACGCCCAAAGCATATCGATTTGAATACCAAACAAAAAAACGACGGAGGCGATCGTTACGAGTTGGCCGACCACGGCGACCCATCGCAATTTGATTAACCATGAGGCGTTTACGTTAAATCGGTTGGATTCGCGAGGCATCGGCTTACTATATTCGGGCATGATGGAAATCGTCGCTTACCGTTATACTTGAAATTGTTCCAGAGCTGTAATCGGCAAAGATGGAAACCCTGTGAAACAGCCAGCCGGCTGGAGATGAGTAAAACAAACTATGGGCTCGACAATGATGAGTGAATCCGATGTGGCCAGCGAGCAACGACAGGAATCGACGGCGTTTCAAAAGGCGCCCAAGTTGACACACCGCGCACTGACCACCACTTTGGTGGCGATGTGTGTCATTCCGGTCGTTTTGTTGACCGTCATGTTTATTTTTCTGCCTCAGGTCCACGAGGGTGAGCTCGAGGCCTCCGTCTCGGCGATTGGCCTACCCCCGGCAAGTTTTTACGATCAGCCCTACGATCAGCGCCCCGCGGTTCCGACGGGAGAGTTGGTGATTCGCAATGATAGTGCCCAAGACTGGACCCATCTCAACATCCAAATAAACAGGCACTACCAGATTTACAATCGGGAGCCGATCCCCGCAGGGGAAGAACGGACGTTTGAGTTGGATCGTTTTGTAACGCGTACAGGGGCCACTTTTGACCTGCGATACAATCCTCTGAATTATGTAAGGATCTACGCTCGCCGTCCAACCAAAGATAGGGCAACGTACTCTACAGACTTCGATTGGAAGAGTGTTCAGTAATAGGACGCCATGCCCGCCTCACTTTATCGAGCTTAGCGTGAAAGCCACACCTGATCTCGTGAACACAATAGCAGCGGTTGCCAATCA
>JAKVBF010000006.1:0-19472 GCA_022447555.1 Mariniblastus sp.
TTATCCACCCAGATCGTATTGCCAGCCGGATTCGGGTTGGGTGAGATCTGTTGTGATACGCAAACCGAGGGTACGAGTAGCAGACAGACGACTGCAAGGGTGAAAAGGTATTTCATCGGTGTAGGTCCTTGGTAGTGGTTAAGACACTGACCATGGTAATCAGAACGAAAATGACAGGCCATCAGGAAGTCTGCTGCAGCCCGAAGAAAATTCGCGAAAAGAGTATCCGCACGGTAAACACCAGCGCAAAGAAAATAGCGGTGGAGGGATTCGAACCCCCGACACGCGGATTATGATTCCGCTGCTCTAACCAACTGAGCTACACCGCCATAGAAGGACTAGATTTTAATCTATCGGCAATCAGCCGCAACTCCAACAATCAAATTCGTCTCCCTCTGCGAGGATCCCGGTTTTCATTTGTGAACCGGCTGTTTTTACACCTTCAAATCGGGTTCTTCGGTCCACCTCTCTCCATCGCCAACTCCGATTCTTTTGGGTGCCAATCCATCCTGGGTCAACGTCTCATCCTCTGCCGAATCCTTTTCGGAGCCGGCGGCAAACGCCGGCAAAATCAGCGTGTCGAAATATCGGATCGGTCGGTTATCGGCATAGTAACTCGTCACGACCGCTACCAGTTTCTTTTCGGGTACGACAAAAATAAACTGGCCTCCGGCACCGCGGCACGAGCGAACTCGAACCGTTTCGTCACCCAGTTGGGCCTCATGGCTCCACCAGAAATAACCATACTGGGTCGGCTTATCAAAATTCACATGCGGCTTGGTGGCTCGGGTCACCCATTCGGTATTCAGAATACGCCTCCCTTCCCACAGCCCGCCGGCAGCGGTCATCATTCCGATCTTTAACATATCTCGTGAACGCAATCGCATCCCGGCGGCCCCCTTGTCTAAGCCGGATGCCGATTGACCAAAGGAAAAGTCACCAATTCCCATCGGTCCGAAAAGATGTTGTCCGACATATTCACCCAACGTCTGGCCCGACACGTTGTATAGGATGTGTACCAACAGTTCGCAGTTTGATCCGTCGTACTTATAGGTTGGATTTTTCGGTATCGGTTTGGTTTGAGACAGATAGCGTTGGGCTTGATTCTGGGGGGTCGCGCCTTGATTGGGCGAACCTTTTGGGATTCGAATTCCCGAATTCATCGTCAACAAATCTTTGAGCGTGAGACGATCGACCCCTTTAGCAATTTGAGCCGTATCCACCTCGGGCAGGTATTTGAGAATCAAATCATTTTCCGACTCAATCTTGCCCTGTTCTATCGCTTTTCCAATCGCGAAGGCCAGAATGCTTTTGGTAATGGACATCTGATAATGAGGTTTGTCTCGGTTGGCATCCGCAAAGTACTCTTCGACCACTAATTTTCCATCCTTGGCAATCAACACACTATCGACACAGCCGGCCAGGATAGGGTCTGTCGCCTTCTTAGGTTTCCGTCGATGCAGTGGCCCCTTACCCAACTTGAAGGCCTGATTCTTTTGTTCCGTCTGATTCAACCAATCAAGGAGGGGCCCAATGTCGGCAATCGTCCGCGCATCTCCAACAGGAATCCCGTCACGGAGTTGCTGTGGCACGCGATACTCAATCACCCCACGATCGATGAATTGGGTCCGGTCCACAAAAGGGAGTTGGGATGGAACATTCAGGGTCGGCGACTCTGGCGATGTTCCATCGGCTTCTTGCGCCCCCGTGGTGCTCGCCATGCCTCCTACTAAACAGATTAGCCCAGCGAGCAATAAAACCACGTAGTAGTGTCTGCGCGAACGTCTGTTCCCGTCCAAGCGTGACGTCACCGGTGTTGGACCGCGACGCGTGGTGGAAAACCAGGCATCATCGCCAACTCGCTGATCGGACGCACTCGCTTTTGTTGAAATCGACATCATCCTATCTCCTCCGTTTTGTAATGTGCGTCCAACCCATTAAATTGATCTAACAAGTCACTCAGGTAAAAAGGCTTGGCAATCAACCGTGGGTTTCCAATTGTGTCCTCGTTCCAAACCGTATCGCCCCATCGCTTGGGCTGAGACAGGGTAACCCAGTACGCCCCGACCGAAACCGGTGGTCCCGCATTTCTTGCAAAGAAGGGGCTGGTCCTTACGGAGGATTCCCTGGGTAACAACAATAAAAAACGGCACCCATTCTCCCGCATCTGATCACCTTACACCAAAACAAACAAAACCTCACGCTTTGTTGGCCTGGACGATACACGTCCGTTATTTTGGCTTCTCTAGCGGAATCACTTCCGCCGCGAATTGTTTCCCTAAATCGATGTAACCTTCTGTATCGTAATGCCACGGATCGGAATAGCCATAGCGATCCGTACGGGTCACCAAGGCTGCCTTGGAATCGGCGGCTACATAGTCTGCCTGGGCTTTGCGAACCAGCTCGCCGTGCTTCCAAGAAGGGGGGTCTTTTTGGGCATAGGAAATCTGTCCAATCACCACGGGCAAATCATCGGCTCGAAAGGCCGCCCGGATCAAATCCATCAAACGCCGCAAGTTCGCCTGGTAACGACTGGCAATTTCCAGTGTGTAGTGGGCGTCGCTTTCTCCCTGCATCCAAAGGATTCCAGCCGGAATCAGACGATCTGATTGCCCATCCCCATCAATATCAGCCTCGCAATGCGCGTTGCGAATGGTGGCTAAAAAATGATCATATTGATTGATCCCATTCCCTCGATTGAAATCGGGTTCCCAACACCCAAACTCGCCCGCCGCTTCGGAATCAATTGACGTACCACCTCGCGAATATTTGATGATCGCTATACGCCGTTTAGGGTAGGCCTTCTGTATCGACTGCGCGAAGGAAAGTTCAACGCCGAACCGATCAGAATACTGGTTCGTTTTCCCATCCGATTGGAATCCGACGCCATGACCGGGTCGGAGCCCACTCCATTTTCCGCGCCCATCCACCGTCTGTCCGTCGGGCGATGGATTGCCGTGAAAGATTGGAACATGCTCCTGCGGTTGTGCCAAAGGCCCCGTCAATTCTTTCACGTACCCGTAACCATCCATATTAGATTGGCCGCCAAGGTAATAGACATAAAAGTCCGTTCCGCTTGCGGCGGTGGCCTGGAACCCTGCGAGCGCGACCAAAATTGCAAAATATTTGAGAACCATTTTTTTTATTACCCACTTAGAAAGGGACGGACCTTCTCGGCATTCCTTGATGATGATCATCTGGAAATGCCCGAATTCATTAGAGCATTGCGACATGCTGGACGACCAGACCCATACCTCTAACCCAACGGTCTAAACCGCTAGCAGGCCGGACCGGGCCAAAACACGGGTATCAATTGAGAAACGACCTTGAACGGCACTCGTTTATTCCGTAATTGATCCCCATGAACCGACCCATTAAAACGACCTTTTTGATTGGAATCCTCGTATTCGCGGTGATACCCTTCACCGGATGTAACGCGATTAAGAACCTTCGTTCCGGGGCGATACTGAAACCTTCGGAATCGTTGGAAACGGCGACACTCTTGCCGAACCGGATCACGGAATCGGTTGCCCAATCACAGGCGGATGCAACGACCCTTGCCAAACCCCCCAATCGTTTCCATCAGCTGTCCGAACAGGGTAGAGGGGTCGCAAAGAAAACGGGACAGATTCTCGCGGCCGGTTTTTTTTATTTCGCCGGTTGGATGATCGAGGATTGGTTACACGACGCGCTCAGGGTTCAATCCGAGACCAACCGACTTTGGAATCAAGGCTTTGGGTACAACGATCCTAATTTACCAAGATAGCGTGAAAGCAATGGATCGCTTGATTTTCAATCCTCCTACCATTTGTGTATCTTTTAGTGATCTGCAACCATCAACTGACCCGAACCTTCAGATCATTCTTTTATTTTCTTCCTTGACGGCTCGCCTTCACCTCAGCCGCCCATTGCTGATGCTGTTGCCATAACGTTTTGCGGATTTCGGGTTGGTTTTCGAGGTGGTTGATCACCTCGGGCTGTTCATCGGACAAATTCCCAAGTGATAATGGTGTGTCCTGCTGCCCAATTAATTTCCAATCACCGACCATCACGGCCCATCGATCTCCCCACTGCCAGTGAACCTCTGAATATCCGGTGGAGACCGTCGCATCGCGGATCAAGGGGACCAGATTTTGACCATCGAGTTGATTCTTCGGCAACGGAGCACCACACAAATCTAAGACGGTCGGCAACCAATCCATCGCGGTGATCACCTGATCCCGGACGATCCCTTGCGGTAAGCCTAAAGACGAATCAGCTGGGAAACTGATAATCGCCGGAACCCGAACACCTCCCTCTAAAAACGTGTTCTTATTTCCGATCCATTTGCCCGTATTTCCACCACCGCCGTTGGCCCCGTAATTGTGACCTTCGGCAAATCCACTGACATGGGATGGGCCCTCTATCTGATAATCCTCTGCCGAATGCCCGTTATCACTCATAAAGACGACGATTGTGTTCTTGGTCAGCCCCCAACGATCCAGGCGGGCCATGACTCGTCCCATCCGATCATCGGTGGTCGATACAATTTTTGCATAGGACTGGCGGGGCATCGGCATATCCGCGTAGCGGGCGTCAAACTTTGGATCTGCTTGTTCGGGGTAATGAGGAATATTGAAAGCGACCACCAGTAAAAATGGCTCAGTGTGGTTTTGGTCAATGAATTCCACCGCGCGTTCGGTCACCATATCAGGAAAATAGTCCCCTTTTGCAAAGACCTCATTCGGCCCTTCGTACAAATCATGAAAACCATTTTTATGTAAAAAGAAGTGGTTGTAATTATCGATAAAACCACCTCGCAAACCAAAGAACTGATCGAATCCCTGAGCGGTGGGTCCGTGATCGGCGTGTGCACCGAGGTGCCATTTACCAAACAAAGCCGTTCGATAACCCACCTTTTTTAGGGCTTCGGCTAATGTTACTTCGGATTGCAACAGGTTGCGGCCCTTGCGCGTCTTCATGTTACCCTGGGCCCACATGTTGATATCGGATCGCTGTGGATAGCGCCCCGTCATCAACATCGCCCGCGAGGGGCAACAAACAACGTGCGCATAAGCGCGGGTAAAACGGACTCCGTGATTGGCCAGCCGGTCGATGGTCGGCGTATAAAGATCCGTCGAACCGTAACAATTCGCATCGAGCGTCCCTTGATCGTCGGTAAAAAAGACGACCACGTTCGGTCGATCCACCCGCGGCAAAGTTTCCCATGCATCAGCAGGTTGCAGCCAACCAAGGGTCAATACGCAAATCAACAATGCCAACACGGAGCGGCCGCCAAAAAAATGTAACATCTCAGTCATCCTCCACGTGGTGATCGATCGAGCACGTTTCGATTGCTCGCCCAGCAACTTGTTAACGCAACAGCCGGTAACTCGTTGGATTGTCGAGCAAAAACCAATGGAAACCGGTTTGGACAAACACTGCAATGATGTTGGCTGCGATCACCAACAAGAACAACCATAAAACGAGACGAGAAAGGATCGGCGGGTGCAACGGTTCAATGGGTATATCTTCGCGAATGAACGTTAAATGGACCCCCGCATCGAGCAACAAGCATGCGAAAACGATCAACGCCCACGTATAAAGGTGTAATCCCATGACCGGTTCTCCATAGCCTGGGTCACCGGGGGCAATGTGCAGCAAAATTTGCCGAATCGAGATACAAGCGCCGAGAATCGATGCCAAAACGGTCATACCAAAACCGGTCGTAAAGGCGTAACCGCCAATCCTACCTTTGCGATGACCGATCGCTATCATTCGCGCTGGACCTAATACAGCCAATATCATCGCCATCCGTTGGAGGTAACAGAGAGGGCAGGGAAACTCCTTGCCGACAAACTGAACGAAAAAAGCGCCAAGGATGACGCCACTGACAACCAGCACCGTCAAATGTGCGGTGATATAGCTGCCGTGCCTGATCCATTTTGAATGGGTATTCATAGGCTAATGTCCAGTGGATCCGTGGCGTGATGCACAAACAAGAGTGCAATCGCTATCAAGCTGACAAAAAAGAGCGAGAGCGTCAGCCAGCGACGATCCTGATAACCCGACAGCGCCGTTGCTAAGAGCAACATGAAAATAAAACTGGCAACCAAGACAATGCCCCCCAGGATCAACCGTGCAAAATGATCGTCACAAGCGAACCTTTTGGGATGGATAGCATTTAGTGACGCTCCTGAAAGTTATTTTATGTCGGCACCAAGACAATTGCCAGCACCGCAAAAACGACGAATCCGAGTAACAGCAAAACCCAAGCGTACATCTGCCCTCGCCTTAAACATAGAACTCCTGCCAATGATGTCGTTATCGCCAAAACGATACAGACCGATCCAAGAACCCAACTGGCAAAAATAATTCCTTGGTCCCGTTCCGATTCAATATCCCGCAACTCGGTTGGCAAATCTACCACCATCGAGTCGAAGGTTGCCTCGAGCCGAAAGGCTTGAGGGATTAAGATGGAAGCGGAAAGGACATACATCGTCACCGCCAGGACCGAGAGCAGCAGGCAAACAGAACCGAGGACTCTCGCCCAAAACATTGGGTCTCCGAGGCTCGGTGGAGACGGTATCTTGTCCCGAGGGTGGTTTATAAAAAATTAAAACCTCCACCGGCTTCTTCATGCGACACACCCTCTACGCTGCATTCGATTCTGAGCCGTTCAACTCTCGGAACGAGCGTAATGTTTAAACCCGTCTTTTTCGCCGACCATTGTCAAACCTGCCGCTTCAGCAACCCGTTTAGACGCTTCATTACCGCCGCGAATTTCCGCGCGGATGCAGCCTTCTAATTGTGACAATAGCTGCTGAACCATCCGTTTACCAAAACCTTGTCCCCGCGAATCTGGCGCAATGGTCCATGAGATCACCGAAACACCTTCCTCTATGTCGGCACGGCATGTTCCAACCGCTTTGCCATCGACTTCAGCCACCCACAACCCCCGTTTGGAATCGGCTATCGCATCATTTAACCAAATATAGTGCGTTTCCCTATCAACCGGTCGGACGTCGCGTGAAGCCCTGCGGGTCACAGGATCGTTTCGCCATTGAAACAGACGGTCCGCGTCTTCGATCGATGCGCAACGCAATACCATTTCATCTTTCATGGGTTTCCATCATTCCTATCCCCACCAACGATCCTCGATCTCCTACGGCGCAACCCGCCCAATTCCACCGATTCAGGCAAGGCCCTTGAGACGCCGCCTGCCACCCGTGCCGAGGCAAAGCAAACCCATGAAGGTCAAAACAAGTCCCGTTCCAGGTTCCGGGATCGCGGCAATAAAATCCAGTCCATTGGCGTCCAAACTCGTTGTGAACTGAAATGACTGACCCTTGTAGTCCACCACGACTTCATAGTCTCCCAGAAAACCTCGCGTACCAAAATCGCCTTCAACCGTACTCAGTCCATCGGTATCGGTCCACCACTGGTTGAACAACAGATCGAGATATTCAACGCCGTTAAGATTTGCATTGAAATCATTATCGAACAAAGCCGCTTCGCTATGGTTGATCTTACCTTCCCAAAACCCCCATAAAACAAACGCGTCCACCGATTCATGGGCAAAGACAGCGGTCATGAAATCTCGGGTGTAATCCGCCTGAAGCTGTTTATCCGTTGTGTTGTAGTCGAACTCTGTAATATGCACCGGCAAATCATAATCATTTTGAAATTCATCCAACAACTCCCAAATTTCGGAAGGACTCGTAAGAGGCCGGTTCGTTTCGTTGAAATGAGATTGAAAGCCCAAGCCGTCGATCGGTGTCCCCGCATCGACCAGCTCACTCAAATTTTGTCGGTACTTAGTCCGGATGTTGTTATTGAGATCGTCCCCTCCAGCAAGGATTGCGTAATCGTTGAGGAACATCCCAGCCTCGGTATCGGCAACTTGGGCCGCCTCGAACCACCGATTACGTAAATCCGTTCGACCGCTGATGGTTGGACCACCGGTGGGGGTGAAACCGATCAATTTGTCTTCGATATCATTGGAGGTCCGCGGCTCGTTCAACATATCCCAAGCATCAATCTTACCCTGAACGGCCGAACCGATATCCGCGATGTGGTCAAACGTGGCATCATAAAGATCTTGTAAGTTCTGCTGCGTTGGGTTTTCTATATCCAGCAAGTCTCGCACCGAGTTAGGCACACTTTGATACCGCGGCCACATCATCGCATGGCCCCGAGTCGCAATCGATCTAGACTGCAACCAATCCAATCCAGCTTGGGTCACCTCCTGGCTAAAACCACTCCCCCAATTCCCTGCCCAGGGGCGCCATTTTAAATGATTTTCCAGCGTAGAGGCGGTAAACAGCTCTTCAATCTTTTCGGCGTAGCCGGCGCTGTATTCACTGCGAGACTCCAAGAAATAACGGGGGTCGACCGCCGATCCGAATTGAAACGCGTGTCGCTTCATTGAGATCGAAACGCTGGCCCCTTCGACGGCTGTCCCATCGGCCCATTGAACCGAGACATTCAAGTCCGCCTTTCGGTGTTCGTCAATTTGCTCTGCTGCTTGAGTACGCCAAGCGGCATTCTGGTCCCGTCCGTCGTATTGGCCGAAAGTCATGACCGGAATGGAAACCAGGAATAAGAAGACCGTGACGTTTGAGATCTTGTAGTTCACCAAAACCGTCCTCAATAACAAAGATTCCAAGGGAAGTGAGTTCGTATCACGTAAAAACATTATCACGTCAAAACGTTCACGGCGGGGGGCCCAATTTAGAACCCGTTAAATTAAACCAAGCAGGCATCGCTTTGTCAAAATTTTGATTTGAGTTTATCAAAGGGAATGAACCGACTACAACATCCCGCCCCGATGGTCCGAAATCAGCACCTTGCAACCACCCCATCAGGGGAACATAAAATCGGTTCGGCATCCGACGCGGTAGTTCGATATGTATGATGGTTTCTCTAAAGTATCTTTTTAATCGTGAATGTTGGTGGTCGCGTTATCATCGCGCTGACACGCGTTCTGAAAGATCTGCAAATCAACATTGGTCGTGACGTAATGGACGGATCCATCGACAAACACAAAGTTCAAACCCTGAGGGTGAGCCGAACCAAAACGGACCTCTGCGCTGAGGGCTTGGCGGTCCGGAATGGGTGTTTGGTCGCCCCAACGGATGATATCCCAATCCCAGCCTGATGTGTAACCTTCATTGTCGGAGGTACTGTAAATACTATAGTGATCGGGGTGGACCGCCTTCTCCCCCACCAGAAACGTATTCGAGGTGCCATCGGTAACCGTTTGGAAAGTCACGGGTGCTTCGTACCCGCCTCTCACTAACATCCCGCCTAATTTCCCCTCGTTCCAACCGGCCAAACCGCCTCCCTCTCCAATCAAGCCACCGTTTCCAGCGTAATCATTCATGGCTCGCGTCCCCGCCAAAACCGTCGGCGGACGACGCGAGGGACAGAAGTAAGTGGCAACGGGCGTTTTGCGAACGATTGCATCGGACGCTTGGTAATACAAATTGCCTTGCTCCAAAAAAGGCAAACTCTGGTACAACCAACCCCAGTTTTGATCTGGCGCCATTCTTGGTTTTCCGCCTTGCATAGAGCGGGCCGACCACCAATCTTTTCCGCCGTCAGGGAAATACTCGAGTGACCCTTCGTAATTCAACATGGCGATGCCGATTTGTTTTAAATTCCCGGAACAATTCGTTCTCCGCGCGGCTTCCCGCACCTGTTGGACCGCGGGTAATAACATACCAATCAGAATACCGATGATGGCAATCACTACCAATAGTTCAACGAGCGTAAACCCTCGTTTTGCGTTGACGTTCATCTAATCCCTCTTTTGATTAATTGGAAGTCGGTAAGTTATTCGGCGCCGCGTGCCCTTCAGGGAACGTCGCCTTTTGAAATGTGTCCTCTAACATCGTGACAACCCCCATCGTGGTCATGACCATCCGCGCATTACCAACCGATGATGATTCGTAACCGAGGACGACCGGAGAGGTACTTTGTAGGTCCGGCATCACACCCCAGAGGATGACGAACGGCTGCCCATCCCGAGGAGATTTCAATAAAGCGGATGGTTCATATCCAGACGATTGAAACCCAGCGGCAAGATCTTCCTTTGAAGAGGGGGCTTTTTTATTTTTTATGGCATAGTCGAAATAGCATTGCTGGATCACCATCATCTGTTCAAAGGGATCGCCCTGTGTCTCATCGACGGCCGACTGCGGCTTGCATCCCAAACCCACGGCGATGACAAGCGTTAATACGATTAGGGCGGAGCGAGTGGTTAGGAAGGCGGACATGGCAGGCTTTGAAGATGGGAGACATCCGTTAGATGCGACACATTATGTGCATCAGCTCACACTTTGCCAACCAATTTTGGGGAACCAATCGAATTTGCGGGAAAATTAAGCCCACCAAATCTATTAAAAGGGGGGTTAAGTCATCATTTCACCTGTATCCCGCGTGCCCCAATACATCCCGTTCTGGGCTATGGAAACCTTCTATCCACAACGGAAAAATGGGCCCCATCTGTTCGCTGGCAACCGAAACCCAGGGAGAAGGAGATACACGCGTCACATCGGTCGCCTGCCGAACAGACTCGTCCTGACGCCTCGGCTGTCGTTTCCGACTTTCGCTACCGGGTTTCGCTGCCGGGGTTTCCGCAACCGGTTGGCTCGGGTTCGAGAGTGTCTCCTTCAAAATGATCCCGCCCTGCTCAGTTGTTACGATCCGCTGCACAAAAACGAGGAAGTCCTCAGACGGACTCCGGCCATCCTCCCCTTCGTCGTTTTTTTCAAACCAGAGTGAAAATGATCGAGACACGCAAACGGGCGAGTGATTGGAATCCGAGTGACAAAACCGCTCTATACCAATCTATACCAATAAAGACAAAGAGCCATAACTGTTACTTATAAGAAGGTCTCTAATCTGCTTTTCGCCACATCATTAAGAGCTTGTAAATTATTGATGAATTAGATTTTTAACGGTTGCAAGTACCAAATCAACCATTTAATTTGACTCCTTGAAGCGGGGTGATGATTGCCCAGCTCAACGACAAATGAGTTACACGATTTGATTTTCATCTTTCCTGGATTAACCATTATGAATCGCTTGACACTTCTTTCGACCGCACTCTTATCGGGCGTAATTTGTTTCACGGCCACTGCGACTGCTGATGTCCTTCTCACTGAAACATTCGATAACAACTCAGGCTTTTCACAAAGCGTTGGATTCTTTTCGGATGGCCAACATGATTACTTCGGTATTAATGGTTCGGCTGAAGACTGGGGTGATGGCACTACGCCATCCGGCCAAAAAGGCTACACCGGCTTCACCGACAACTTTCTAACCGGAGAAGATCTAGACGGGGAAGGTGCCACCCTCCCGATCACCCTTAATTGGACCGGAATTGACGTCTCCAATCAATCGGATCTTACCTTTTCGGGTGACTTTGGCGCCAGTGACACGAATCTTGATAGATCTGACGAATGGTACTTTGAAGTCCAATTTGATGGAAATGGATTCACCAAAGTGATGGAATTCGTTTTTGACCCAAATCATCCGGATTCAATCAACGCTGGATTCTTTTATGGCTCAGAGGCCTTGACGAGCGTTGCTAAAAACTTTTCCGCGAATATCAATGGCACCGGTTCCTCGATGGACCTCCGAATGACGATTGATTTCAACTCGGGATCGGAGGACTTTGCCGTTGACAATTTGAGAGTCGCCTCTTTTTCCGCGATTCCTGAACCAGGTTCTCTGGCGGTTCTCGGATTGATCGGTTGTGTTGGGCTGGTTCGCCGCCGACGCCGATAATTTTTAAATAAATAGACAAAAGCGACGCTCTGAAGAGCGTCGTTTTTTTTTGTCCTCGTGGCCGGCAATCCGACGATCGCCTTGCAACCGCCGATTCAGTCAGTCAATTTTAAACGCCGGTTCAAAATCCTTCGACCATTAGACTGACCGGATACTGACGCATCGCCAGGACGTCACACAACGCAGAGAACATGTGTCTCTGTGAGACCTTATACCGATTGAGGAAAACCAAATAAAATTTCGGTTCCTTGGACATGCTTTTTGATCGTTTCCAAATTTCAATTCCATCTTTTTGGGTTACCATCGGAACCGTAGCGTTTGCCAATTGAAATTGTTGGTTCACAAAAATAAGTTCACCCAAGTTGCTTCCGTTTTAAGCATTACAAATTGAAGCAAACCAGCGGTGAACTTTTCAGCGCGGAAACCCACCCTCCGCGCTTTCTTTTTGCGCCTACCCATTCCGAGGCGATGCCATTACTCGCTCCCTGTTTGCCCAGTTTTCCGCCGGACAAAAACGCCGGAACCTATCGAATGATTCCCGCGTTCCTGTGTCCGCAACGCTTACGTTAGCGTAGCTAAAGTCAGGGTGGCCGAGGCGACCCGATCTTCACAAATCGGACCGCGTTACGTCGCACAACAGCGATGTCAGATCACCGAAATTTTCCCAATCAATATGGAAAATTCGCATAAGGGCAACGCGAAAGAATTCAGCCATCCAGGGCAACTGGTAGCGGACAGGGCTTGCCCATTGGGCATCGCGAGTCGATTCAATGAACAACCTTGGGCAATGCCTCGTTTCGGCGAACGTGGCAAAGCCGTCCTCTTAACGGCGGAGAGAGGTTCGATTTGGAACTCGGGCGTAGGGGTGACCGTGGTCCTGTTGTGCCTTATTCACCCATTCTTTGACCTGTAAGTTCACTTGGCTCGGCGTATTCACACCCGAATATCGCGTTGATGAATCGGAAGATGTCCACCTCGCCAGCGTCTCAGAGCGGGTTCCCCAAACGCCCAAGATGATTGCCAAACCACCAATGATTAATAAGATCCAGAGCATCTTTGTTCACCTCGAAAAGAATTTTTTGTTCGTCAGTAGTTAATGAACCGCTTGTCGCCATCGATCGCAACACGCCCGTCCTCACTATTTATGAAGCATCTCACAACTATTCCCTCGACCTGTTTACCCATTCAAAACTACCCAAACACCCAAAATCATGGCGGATTCAAAAAAACGCCAATAATGAGGCGATCCGAGCATTCACTCCGACGGTCCATTCCGCTCCGTTTTACAAATCCTTGGAACACGATTGCGAGCCTACCGGCCCCGCACTGGTCCATCATTCCGTTTAACAAACGGACCCCTATTCGCCATTCCAGCCTCCGTCATACCGCCCCTTCGGCATCCAGTTCTCCAGAATTACCGAGGGACACGCCCCGGTTGCCGTGAAACCGATACAGATAGAACCACCAACCGGGATGCTTTCCCTCAACCCTGCAACGCTCAGGCGATACTCGTAAAGACCGCCCCCCAAATGCGTCGTTTGAACCCCGCAGCCCCAAGCCGTCTGTCGGCTATTTTTATGGATGCTGATAAAACGAAAAGCCCACTGGTCCAGTTCTGACTCGTTTTCATTATGAACGACATTCGTGGCTGTGAACCATTTCAACCAAGATCGCCATCTAACTCCACGGTGGTCCTCTCGGTTTGACCGTCACGTTCATCTTCGGTGGGGTCGTCCGGTTTCTGATCGGGGATCCGACTCATCCACAACGCCTAACAGCCTCTTTATGACAACAATCGTTTTATGGAACCGATCTCTTTGCAGATCCGAACCAGCGGCTTTCCCCAAATTGTATAGCCCCAACCCTTGGAAGTTTCGACGAAGTGCGACTGAAACGAGTCGCTCAAGATTCCTTGAAACAGTGTTGTCGTTGGTCAGCATAACGAAATTCTTTTTCTTCGAACGCAGCCTAACTAACCGATAGTACATCCCAGTTAATTTTCAGACCTGAACTTCGAACATGGTGGTTATGAACTGTCATCACAGCCGCGAACCATCGCACCGATGCCCTTACAAACCCACCATTCGTTTCAAGCATTTCCTTTGCCCTAGAGGCCCGACTAAATAAGGGATTTTTTATTTCCAGCGCGGCCCCTTCGAGCCCCAAATAGGTATCTTCTACGTTTCCCGGATCTAAGGGCATTTGACAAAAAAGAGTTCTCGAATATAACAAAACTATGCGTAGGATTACACAAACAAGCTGGTTCATGCTGCTTTACTGGGTTCCTTTAGTGAACCTTGGTCCTTCGTTACACCAAGCTGATTTCTTCGGCTTTCACTCCCACCACTGTGGCTCATCACACTGTCACCATGGTTCACTCGAAGGGTGCGGCCACTCTTTTCTAAGTCCTTTTCACGAGTCGAGTGATTGCCATTCCCATCTAAAAGAAGACCCATCGCAAACGCCTCAGCGAATCGTCACAGGGACGGATTCAGACTGTTCCCTTTGCCAATTTTTCGACCAATACAATGTCGTTATAAACACTCTCGAATCGCCATCTGACGTGAATTGTGCCTACCAACGGAACCATTTTGTATTGGGCATTCCAGCCTCTGCTCTTTTGGAAGCCAGCGCGCGGGCTCCGCCCCTTTCCGCTCAAATGGGTTAAGCCTGTTTTTGATAACGAAAGTATTGAAGCGGACTAGCGATCCTCATAGGAAAACTCGATTGCATCAATCGGCAAACGTTCGGTCCGTTACCTGCTATGTCGAGAGAGGCCTCGTCCCACTCGCTTTATAACAACATCACGAAAGTCGCCCCGAAGGTGGCACCTTCTCGATAATTCATGGTTTCCATGGTTCGGTGAACACGGCATTGAACCAGTTAGTTCTCAAACAGATGAGATCATTGGGAAGCAAAACCTTACCCCAGCGGGGTAATGATTTAACCGTTGATACCGAATTGTCCCTTGTTTAAAAAGACGCAGCGGAACGCACCATGCGAGCTCAAAAACCGAATCGATCGAAAAACAAAACAAAGCCCAGTGTACGCACAAAAATAACTCGTTTTGTGGATTCCATGGGCAGCGGGATGAATTACGATTTTTGTCCCTGGGCGAATCGATATGTTTATTGGCTAAAGCAGCCGATCGGGTGGGTGGCCTGCGCGATCGTGTCGTCTCTTTTGGTTGGCCTGACCATCGGTCCACAAGGTTTTATTCTGATGTGGGCTTTCACCGGACTGCTCGCATTAGGCGCCGCTTGGCCATGGCTCAGTATTAAAGGGATCTCTTGTCAATTATCCTTTGCCAAGTCTCGATCCGTTGAAGGCGAGGACACAATCGCGGTTCTTGACATAACCAATCATTGGCCCGTACCCATTTTTGGCCTCATGATCGTCGGAGACTTCTTACAAGACCTGGTCACTGAGGACGACAAAATTGCTATGGGTTTGCAACGAATTCCTGGGGGTTCGGTTTCATCCTTCAAATGGAACATCAATCCGGAAAAACGAGGCCTGCTGCCGACCAAAGACCCTAAAATTACCAATGGATTCCCGTTCGGAATCTATCACGCCGTCAAAGAGGTAACGATCCGAGGGAAAACCATCGTCTGGCCAAAATCCATCAATCTTAAAGGTGTCCCCGAGGTAACCGGCACGCAGTTCAACATATCGGGCATCATGAGCGACCGGGCTGGTGTGGATGGAGACATGATCGGCGTTCGCAATTACCGTCAAGGGGATTCCCTAAGACATATCCATTGGGGCAAAACCGCTCAAAAAGACCGTTTGATTGTGCAAGAACGGCAATCGTGCGCATCACGTCCATTTGAAGTCTTCGTCGACCTAGCACCGAGTTCCCACTGCGGCATGGGAAGTCAAAGCAGCTATGAATGGACGATCCGCGTTGCCGGGTCGATCTGTCGTCAACTCCATTTACACCATGCTGAGGTTGTCTTGGTCTGTCTCGGATTGCCAGCCGACGTTGAATCCAAGGTGAGCAATCAGAATGGCCTCAATCGGCTGATGGACTTTTTGGCCATGTTACCCGCATTGCCGGATCTCGCTGAATTAGAAACGTACAAACCATCGAGATCTTTTACCCCGGACCGCAATCAAAAGACCTTTCTGATTTGTACGACTAAATCTCAGGCATTTCCTGACAACGGACAGCAACACACCATTGTCTTAGACGCACATCGTTTTCAATCGGGAACGCCCCTCTTCAAAGAAGAAATGGCTACGTCAGAATCAACGAACGTAACGTTTTCGACCGACACCCTACAGGTCACGGACCCCCTAGCGGTAGAAAAAGAACTTGGTTTCGGATGGGAGCACGGGGTAAGTAATGGTTCCTAACTCCAAATCCACAACCAAAAAAATCGAGACGATGCCGACGCCAGAGTCGTTACTCTTGGCCGTTTTGGCTGGGTTGGTCGTCTTCAATTTTCGCTGGGATATGCACGGATCGTTATTGATCCTATGTGCTGAATCCTTCTTTTACCTATCCATCCCGACCCTCATCCTGTTCGGCCTCCAACGTCGATTAGGACCAACACCACCCTTCGTACGACAACGCCAATGGGTGATCTATATTCAAATCGGTGCGTTTCTTTTTGCGTTATTGCCCATTTTGATTCAATACATCACGCGTCAGTTTGGTTTTGGCGACCCTTTCGAGGTGTTAGCGCTTTGCATCATGATGAACGCCACTTGGTATTTGGCGGTCTTCTCCAAGGTCCAAGGTTTTGGTCGCCTCGCGTTCATTCTTGGAAGTTGCCTGGTTTTATTCGTCTGTTTCATGACACAGAGCGCGCAATCCTTCGTTTTCGCGTTCCTCTATTTGGCGATTTCATTATGGTGGCTCCTCGGAAATTACTGGGAGCAGTTGGAATCCAAAGCCATTGACGGTGAATCTCGTTCGCTCCCAGCTCGCGGACTGGTTGTGGTCTTAACCTTCGCGTTTCTGATCGTGATCGGCACCATCGCAATGGCTTTGGGGCCGATGCGAACGGCCGTCGGTTTAAAAGGGTTCATGCCATCCTCCGGCGGGGACTCATGGCACGACACCTACGCTCGGTCAGGGATTGGTGACGGCGACATGCTGACCGCTGGCGAAGACGCATCAACTTCCGGCGCGGTGGACTCCGATCAAATGATTGAGGACGACAAACCCTCAATCTACGACATCATGTCGGAAAAATATGACGGCCCTGTCAAACAAAAGATTCGAAAAAACCGCGCCCAGTCATTGGATGGAATCGCCAAACACATGCACAATGTGGTCCAATCCGAGCAGTCAGGCCGTTCCTTTCGGACCGTTCGAAAGCGCCCCGTCGTCAAAGATCTCGATTTACAGAATCGGATCACAAAAGCACTATTTTTCGTTGAGGGGGAAGTCCCCGCACGCTTCGGAATTGATTCCTTTTACCATTTCGATGGTTGGGATTGGACCAAGCCTGATTTAGGAGAGGCCCAGATCCCTAACCCGACCATTCAAGTTCAAAGAAAACTGGGTAAACCATGGTACGTCCTACTCACTCCGAGAAGGCAGTTTTTAACTGCCAAGCAGGTGCACCGTGTCAAAATCATGCGCCTTCAGACCGCGTCACTAACTGCGCCACCCTTTTTAAAAAGCTGGCATATTCATCGGGTCGAAGACACCAACCTTTTTGAGTGGGACTCGGAAGGATCTGTCGTTATGGACGGCGGACTGATCCCCTCCCACACCATGATTGACATCGTGAGCGCAATCCCCAATCACTACATTTTAGGAACCTCCGACGATCTGACGAGTTCGGGCAAACGCAAGAAAAACTGGCTTTCATTGGTTCAATGGTTTGGCGTATCGGCAAAGAGCGGCAACGGAGGGCGAAACCCTTCCCCACTTGAAGATGACCCCGAGTCCCCTTACCTCCAAGTCCCACAAAACAGCACCAAGCCGCGATTACAAGAACTTCTTGATAAAATCTCGCAGAATCAAAAGCCAGGTTGGAAGCAAGTTGACGCCATCGTCAACCACCTGCGCAACCACTACGAGCTGGACGCGTCCCGCGTGGCCTCTCCGGAATGCGATGATTCGATTCAAAGCTTTCTGGATCAAAAGGGTGGTCCGTCCTACCAATTTGCAACCACCGCCACGCAGCTGCTCCGACTTGCCGGATATCGAACTCGGATTCGTAGCGGCTTTCTGGTTCAACCTAAAGACTACAGCCGGATTTCTCGCCAATCGGTTGTCGATTCCAGCAACCTTCACATGTGGCCTGAAATCTGTATCGATGGGATGAACTGGATACCGGTTGAACCCACGCCGGGTTATCCAATACCATGTAATACTCAAACCTTTTGGCAATGGACTAAGGTTCAAATTGCCAACGCGATCAACTGGGCGGTTGGCCATCCTCTCACGTCGATTTTTTACGCTGCCCTCTTTATCTTTATCATCATTTATCGAAACCACCTGGTCGTTTTTATTGCATGGATCGCATGGCGTTTGACGATGATTGGCATACCAAACCGCCGCCTGCGATTAACCCGTCAACTATTGGACCTGCGTTTTTGGGCAGCCGGCATCCCCCGACCTTCATTCGAACCCATCACCCATTGGTATTCGCAAATCGATCCCGATGCGGCATCCGATTTCATTTCGCAGTGGCAGGAAGCTAATTTCAGTAACCAACCCCGATCCTTTGGGTCGTCTAAAACCAAAACCGCCTGCAAACAGGCGGTTGACTTGTTGACCTACCGTCGCATTCGACATTTTGCAAACCAAACCAACTCGTGAGCTCATCGTGACCCAATCCACTACCCAAATCAACGACCTGCGCATCCAACTCAACCGGGCCTTGGTCGGTAAAGAAGACGTCATTGAATTGGTGATTGCCTGCCTGATTGCAAAAGGCCATCTCTTATTTGACGACCTCCCCGGCCTTGGAAAAACCACTCTCGCCAAGGCATTGGCGCAGACGATTGGCGGCAGTTTTTCCCGAATCCAATGCACACCAGATCTGTTACCGAGTGATGTAACGGGTTTTAATATTTTCGACCAGAAGAACCACACCTTTGAATTTAAGGAGGGGCCAGTCTTTTCTCACCTTTTGCTGACGGATGAGATCAATCGAGCGACTCCACGAACTCAAAGTGCGTTGTTTGAAGCGATGGCCGAACGACAAGTCACGATCGATAACCTTTCTAAGCAACTCCCCCCGACGTTCATGGTGATTGCGACACAAAATCCCGTGGAAAGTCACGGAGCCTACCCGTTACCCGAGGCTCAACTGGATCGATTCGCAATGAAACTTCAAATCGGGTACCCTAAATCTGAGGATGAAGTTGAATTGCTCGGGCATTTCGTCGGTGAAGCCTTCTCAAGCCAGATAATCGATTCTGTATTGACAGTCGAGGAGTTGGGACAGATACAACAAGAGGTGGCGCTGGTGGAGGTCTGTGAGGCAGTCAGGCGGTACCTCGTCGAACTGGGTTCAGCAACCAGAAACCATGCTTCGATTGAGCTGGGACTTAGCCCCCGTGGCTTAATCACTTGGCAACGTGTCGCTCAAGCATGGGCATTTTTGCAAGGACGGAATTTTGTCATTCCCGAAGACGTCCAAGCCGTCGCGGTACCTGTATTGAATTTGAGAATCTCTGGCTCATCAGAAAACTCCGTCTTGATTATCCAAGAGATCATAGAATCCGTC
>JAKVBF010000006.1:19571-54062 GCA_022447555.1 Mariniblastus sp.
CACCATGCAGCTTAAACCGACCATTTATGCATTGGCGATCGCAGCGACGATGATTGCAACCGGGATACCCATGCTTTCGGGCTGCAACCCGACTGAGGCAAAACCAGGGTCAGACGCTCAAACGAAAAAACTTCCAAAACTCAAATTCCACAAACCCAAGACATTCCAGAGCGCGGTTGCTCGGTTGAACGAATTGCGTGAGGCAGTCGTTTCAGAAGAAGCACTCCCCGAGCCGAAAAGCTTCAAAGTGGTTGAGTCCATTCATGGAACCGGACCGGGTGCCCACTCTCATTACAATCTTGCCAAGGATTCTTCTGATCAAAGTCAAGCCGACGCCGACGCACACGGGCACGGTCACGACGATGAGGAGTCGAGTGAAAAATTCCATGATGTTCTCGTGGACCCCATTACCGAGATGATGGATATCGTAAAATGGATGCCTAACATTGCCGCCGAAACAGACATGAACAAAACCTCTTGGGAAACCGTGAAATCGGAATCCGACCAACTGCATTCGGCTCTCGAGGATGAACTGAAGGACACCGACAAGACGGAAACGAAACGGGAAACGATTCGAACGCTGAATGATGAAATGGTTCGCTATGCCAATTCCATGTCCACGCTGTCCGCTGAACTAACCGAGTCCGAGCGCAACCAACAATAACCATCGGAAAAATAAGGCATGTTGGAATACTATATAGCTGGCGCCGGCTTGCGTCTGTCTCAAGTCATTATCTATTCGTCGCTTTGGATCGTCGCTGGCTGTCTGATTGCGGCCATTTTCCGACGGATGCTGGGGGCGGAAAAAACACGACGTGTCTTTGCCAATGGTTCCCGCTGGGGACTCGTGGCGGGCTGGCTAATCGGAATGTTATTACCAGTCTGCTCACTGGGCGTGATCCCCATTGTGCGCGAGCTTCATCGGGCAGGGGTCAACCGTGGCACGATCGTCGCCTTTGGCCTGACAGCACCTCTATTTAATCCGATGTCCGTGCTTTATGGATTGACTCTTTCCGACCCTATCGCCATCCTCTCTTTTTCTCTTTGCGCTTTGTTGATCGTCAGCGTATTGGGATTTCTCTGGGACCGCTGGATACCTCTGAAGACCGAAAACAGCTCTGCAGATGAGGGCCTGCCGGTAGTGGGCATCAAAAGGACGCTTGCCGTGTTTTACACCGCAACACGTGAACTAGCAGGGCCCACCTTGGTTTACATCGCAATTGGAATCATGGGTTCGGTTTTCATGGCCGTCCTTTTACCAAAGGGATTTTTGCAAGATCAAGTGGAACGCGAAAATCTTTTCGCCCCAATCACGATGGCCGTTCTGGCTGCTCCGATCTACTCGACCCCCTTGTTGGCCATGAGCCAAATCGGAGGTATGTTCCAACACGGCAACTCCATCGGTGCTGCCTTTTCACTTTTAATTCTCGGCGCTGGCGCAAACCTCGGCTTGATCTCCTGGTTTGCCATGACCTACGGGATCCGGAGGGTCATTGTTTTTTGCCTGTTACTGATCACCACAACGGTCAGTCTTGCCTACCTCATCGACAAACCGCTCTATCCAAAAGGCGTCGAACCGGCAGGGCACTCTCACGCGTTCGATGTGTACACGCACCCATTTTTTCCAGAGTTTCCAGAACATTTTCGACTTGCTCAACGGAAAGCCTATGAGTTCTATGTCGCCAACGAGGTAGGCGCAACCTTCATTTTAATGGGCATGATTATCATCGGTTTTGTGTTAACGCTCCTGAGCCGCAAGTTCGATTTCAATGCTTGGTTCCTGTCTGACACGAAGACCAAGAAAGGATATGACATTATCTTACCGGGATGGCTGCTGGGGATCGTTTCGGTCGTCTCTCTTATTTTAGCAAGTGTTGCCGGTTGCTTCTTGTATTATCCACCCGCCAACGAACTCCTCGCAGATTTAATCATCGTCAATTCCGAAGCCGTCTTGACGGCCAAAACAAATGAGTGGGAAGCTGCTGAGAAGTGGATCTCCTATTCGGATGACCTTTCCCGACGTCTCGAGGTCGGCGTATTCCTGCGAACCGGAAAAATCGACGAATTTCAAACCACCAAAGCCAAACTTTATCGACAAAAACTGGACGACCTGAGGGAGGCCGTCGAAGCGCGCAACAAAGAGACGGTCGAAGAGAAAGCGATGGACGTCCAGAGAGCCTATCGCCGAATGAGTAGCGCTTTTCGCAATTAACGCAAAGCCGGTTTAAGCAACCCCGGAACGAGCGTCGGCTCGGTACCGTCAGTCACGGACCCATCCTTTTCACGTCCCAGCTACCACACGATTCAAAGGTAGGCACAACCCCTCGCTCCGGGGGCGTTACCCTTCCGTTAGAACGGGTAACACCGCAAGAGATAATTCCAAAGACAACCAGTTGACACGTGTGATCGCGATCGTTCATTAACCCAATTAGCTAGAGCAACGTGCGGAAGGAGTTCCACCGGCTATTTTCCGTCTTACGTTTCAATGTAAATCTGAGGTTGCATTGGATCAGCGATTCTGTCTTGCCGCGACTCCGAGTCGATACCCAGTGCAACTTTTCCGCTCTTGATGGCGGCTGCTGTGCGGCGTTGAACGAGAGCCGTTGGACGGATGAAAAAGCCCCGTTTGCCCATTTCAAGGAACGAAGTTGATTGGGGCGTTTTAAGGCAACACACGGTCCGACGGGCTTACCATCGGCTTGCTTCGTTCCCAAACGCTGTACATTTCCCACAAAACTGACTTCGGGAGCGTTATGGGAGTAACTTGTCAGGCCATCAATTTGAGCTTGAAAATTCCGAGGTATTCGAATGGACCAACCGTATCCCCCGACTTCCGTCCACAACGTATTTTAACAAAACCGTCCGGAGCGTTGAACCAAATAGCGATACCCAACAAAAACCACAGTTTCAACGTGGGCTATTGACCGAGTATTTGTATCAATCATAATAAATGACCTAGAGATGCGCCGCCTTTTTTCGGTCTAGCAACATTTTTCAGATGCCTTCAAAGCAACTCTCAATCTGCTTTTTTATTGGATACTTGGTTCTGCTATTGAACCTTGGATCATCCTTGCATCGCGCTCACTTTTTTGGCTTCCACTCCCACAACGTTAGTTCACATCATCATTGTCATCACTCAACCTGTTGTGGTGGCCCAACGCATTCAGCTAACAGCACTCCGGGGGCGGTGGGCAACCTTAACTCAGACCATGACTGTTCCTTCTGTAAATTTTTCGACCAGTACAACGTCACATCCGATATTCCCGAATATCGATTGACGACCTCTGCCGGACCGATCTTCAAACACGCCCGGCCAACACCGGTGCATATTGCGATTCTGATCCAAGGCGCACGCGGACCACCCGCAACGAGTTAGCCATTGTGTGCGATCTCCCGCTCATGTCTTCGGAAGGGCCTTTTCGTCTCTTCTATTTTCGACATGCAGGACGCCGCACCGCCAGGTAGCTGCCGCTCTCCGTTAACCGCAATACGTCGCGTGCGGTAGAGAACAAAATAAGACAGCGACCTTGTGTAATCCAAGTTGTTTCATTCCGACGCGAAAACAATGAAGCACGTGAAGGGCGTCACCACCGCTCGGCAAGCATAACTTGTTTCAACTTCCCGTCGTGGGCACTCGTCAGTTTTGGCGGCCCGACTTTCCGTTACAACGACGCGGGCTGTCCGCGACGGATTTAAACGACTCACTCGGTTATCTTTGGTATGCAAACGTGATGGGCTTATCCATTAAATACTATCACAAGGAGACAAGCGTGTTCAAAACTCAAAGACATCATGTCGTTTCGCGAGAAGGCTTTACGTTAGTAGAGCTGTTGGTTGTTATCGCGATCATTGGGATATTGATTGGCATGCTACTTCCCGCCGTCCAATCTGTTCGTGAAGCTGCAAGACGGACAGCCTGCGCTAATAACATCAGGCAGATCGCGTTATCCGTTCACAATTACGAATCGGCCATCCAAGAATTCCCGGTCAACCAAGTGGGTCCAGGCGCCGCAAATAGTGCCGGGGGTTATGACACCGGCTACTACAGTTGGCTCGTTCCTTTGTTACCCCACATGGAACAACGCAACTTGTACGATTTATTCGACATTCGTTCGTCCAATGGCGACGGTGATAGCTACAAAATAAGTGCCACCCATCCCAATGCGGCCGCAGCGGCAACCATGGTACCTACATTTATCTGTCCTTCAGACATCCCGAATCGAGAGAATGCCATCATCCTGGGTTCGGCAAACCCAGCACCCAGTAGTTATGCCGCAAATGGAGGCTGGCCCTCCTACGCAACTGGGTTTAACGGTGAACGCTCAACGCCCGGAACACACAATGGAGCCATCACATACATTCACCCCGCCCAACCGGTCAGTTGGCATTCAGGAGACATAGAAATGTCTTCGTTTATCGACGGGACGTCCAATACCGCGCTTCTCGCAGAGCGTTTGATCCAAACAGGGAACAGCGCGAAAGCGATCAATGAAGGAGACAAACGCCTTCGATCTCTGCACATTTTAGAACGATACGAGGTTTTGGCTGAAATCGTCGATCAGATGTCGAGCTCTCACGCTCACGTTTTTGAGTCAGCCCACATCGGTCGCTCCTGGTCAAGCGGATCGCCCCTAGTGGCGCCAACCTATATGCATGTCCAACCACCCAATTCGGTGATCGGGCATTACAACACAAGTATGGACGAGGGAGATTTCGTCGTCACCGCCAGCAGCCGTCACCCAAGTGGTGTGAATATGGCATTGGTGGACGGCTCAACTCGTTTTTTATCGGATACAGTTTCCCAAGAAGTTTGGTGGGCTCTCGGAAGTCGGGCCGACGGACGCACTGAATCACTTTCGGATTAACTTTTCTTTATTTTTTTTCAACAGGAGATTTCACAATGAATTTACGTTTGCTTTTTACAGCGCTCGCCTTAGCGATGCTGACGGCAACCGCTCATGCCCAACATGGTCATGAGGGTGACGTCGAATTCGGCTATGACAATCTGGCCAACCCGACCGGATTTGAAATTGAGCACGATGAATACACCACAGAGGGTTACCTTTTTTTCGAAAGCGAAATGGAGGAACTTGATCCGTTCAATTCAGGGGACTACAGCTCTGATGAACCGGGTTTCACCACTGCCTCAGCTGAGGGTTTGCTGGTAAACGAAAACGACCAAATCTGGCTACGAACTCTGGATGCGTCGGCCCACTCCTCATTCGGTGTTGGTTATGTCAATTTTTACAATCCGGTAACCGATTCACTCGAAGCAGCGGGTCGCATTGGAATTTACGACAATTCCACCACAACCGATGACCTTATTTTATCGGGTGGCAGTGTCGAATCGGGCGTCAATCCCCAATTCCTCGGACTCGGTGACGACCATGGTGACGTTCACGACCACCTGATTGTCGATTTACTCGATGACGCTTCGGCACCCAATGGAGCTTATGGATTGCTATTCACCATGCAAGCCGACTTCGCGACAGGTGACGGAAACATGGATTTGGATTCGGATCCATTCTGGATCATCTGGAACCACGGTATGTCGGATGATGACTTCGATGATCTCGCATTGGCCAAATTTGGTGTCAGTGCGGTTCCCGAGCCAACTTCTTTTTGCGTTTTCGCAATGGGAACTGCGGCTCTCGTGTTACGTCGACGTAAACGCGCCTAAGGTTAGCATTTTGAATCAAGTGCGGATAGCTTTTGCTGTCCGCACTTTTTTCATGTTTTCATCCAAACCTCTGGGTTTGGAAACCAATAATTTGGACTCATCTCGCTAGAATAACCCCGGATCAAGGTATCGTCAGATCCCGGCAAGGACTAACATAATCCCATATATGCCATCGCTTTCGCTTTTGTCTTGAACACTGGTGAGGAGACACCTAATGGACACTGTAGAGATCGCAGGATTATCAACCGAAAAAGTCAAGCGGCAGACCGCTGCATGGCGCGATTCACTAGGCATTGTGGCGTCCATCGGTTGTGCCATCCATTGTGCAGCCATGCCGTTTGTGATTGCCTATCTCCCTGCCTTGGGACTTAGTTTTCTTGCCGACGAAGGATTTCATCAATGGATGGCAGTAGCCTGCTTCCTTATTGCCATCGCCGCTTTTCTCCCGGGCATCAAAAAACACAAAAATTTGCTGCCAGTCACGATGGGCGGCGTCGGACTCGTATTGATCACCTTTGCTGCCTTCGGCCTGGAAGGTGAATGCTGCCCATCATGCGAGGAAGCCGTCGCTGTCGCATCAACCAGTGGCGATTCCGCATGTGACCAATGCCAAGACTGCCAAACGCTTGCGGCGCCCGCGACCCTCGAACTATCCTGTGACCAGTGTGAAGACTGTCAAACCCTCGGCGTGGCCGTCAACGCGGAGCTGACCTGCGAACAATGCGAAGACTGTGAAACCGTTGTTACGGTTCCCGCAGAAGCCAAATTGGTCTGTGATCAGTGTGACGAGTGCCAAACAATCGCAGCCGAATTCGATGTAGGCAATGTCGGTTCACAAACCGTCGAAACACCTGAAAAAACGCTGCTCTCAAAGATGGCACCATGGATCACCCCTTTCGGAGCCCTACTTTTGGTAGCCGCCCATTTCTACAATCGCCGCTACGGTTATTTGTGTGCGTGTTGCTAGAGGTTGAATCTGTTTAGGGTCAAAACGGTTTCTCAAAGAAACGTCAGTCATGAACCAAGAAAAAAAAGGCTTTGGCGTCGAGCCACTCGTTACCGGCCCGTCGATTCCTCTGCTGCCCAAACATTACAGGTCCTACCGACTATCGCGCGTTGGTAAATACTCACGCATCCTTTTACTGCTGGCGGCATTCCCGTTACTCATTTGGTCTGCCACTTACGCGTTCCAACAGACCAAGGGAATCCTATGCTTGGTCTCAACGGCTATCTTGCTGACGTCTTTGATCACCCATCGCGGTCGTCAGGGCATACGCGTTACCCTTTTGGTAGCGATGACTCTTAACGTTTTCGCATTAGCCATTAATCCCAACGATGTGACACGCAACCACGTCGTCACGCCAGAACTCATAGGGACGCGGATCTTATTACTATGCCTTGTGATAGCCTGCATATTTGAAATGAGCGCTTGGATCAAAGGTTGTTCGCGAACTACAATCCTCAAAACCCTCGCCTGGGGAACCTTGGCCATACCTGCGATCATCTACATTTTTGCGGTCCCCCTGGTTGAAACCATTTGGGAGACCGTTGAGGCCGACAAGAACAAACTCTTGCTTCGAGATCCAAATTGGAACGTCATTAATGAAGCCACTTTCAGAGCCGCTAAATTCGGCGTCTTTCTCGTCTTTGCCTACCTCGGCGCTTGCGTCGGAAGTTTTTTAAACGTCGTTGCTTATTGCATTCCTCGACGTGAACCGATTGGGCTGAGGGATTCTCGATGCCCCACCTGTCACATCAAAATCTCTCGGATCGACAACCTACCGATTTTCAGCTACATCAATCTCGGGGCGCGTTGCCGGAGTTGCAAGCAACCCATTCCAGCCCGTTATTTGATCGTCGAACTAGTCGTCGCCACCCTATTTGGCTCCCTATTTCTTTATGAATTAACAACCGGCGGGCAAAACGTCCCTGATCTAGGGGTCGTTCACAAGGGGATCCTTTGGGTCATTCTATATCCGAAATGGCCAGCCATTTTGATCTATTGCTTCCACGTTTTCTTTATGTCAGCGGTCCTAATCCTCTGTCTCTTTGAGTGGGATAAGCAACGTCTGAAACCTATCTTTGCCAGCATTCTTGGCATCGTTTTTTTCCTTTCTGCTGCAATCTATCTACCGCTTCAACCGGTCCCCTTATCGGACCATTTACCCGTTCCATCACTTAACGTTTCCCTACCCATCCAACAACTGCTCAAACTCACCATAGGCAGCCTGTTCGGATGGGCGGTCGGCTGGCTATTTGGATCTCTTTTCAAAACGGACCATCGTTCCATCCTCGCGTTTGGGTTCTTATTGACGGGAATGGTACTGGGATGGCAAGCCCTGCTGCAGGTCATGGTTGTTTTTGCATTCACCAGCGGGTTGATCAGACTTTCCCACAGATTAACGAAACTCCTCGAGCCCTGCCCCACAACCATCCTCCTCTTTGCCATTGCCATCCATCACCCGTTTTGGGCAACGATCGCGAATCTTTGGCGCTTCTCATAACACCTAAAGCAGAGAGCATCTCACCTGGTCGCCTCGCAATCTGGCCAGGGTCGCCTCATGCTCTCTTCAGGGTCTTCTCATGGCGCTCTCAGGGTTCTGCTCAGGGTCCCTTAACGAAATCGTATTGGCCTCGACTCATCAGCCTTTTTGTTTCGACTTCGTGCCGGAGGGACCGCTAAGCATCCGCAAATCTCTCTGGCAGCGAGCCCCTGCGAAGTCCAAAATTTTCATCATGGCGTCTTTGTCGGGCAAATCGCTCATCTCGAGTTGCGTGATCATTTCCCGAACCTGTTTTTCATACAAAAGCTGTGACCGAATCAACCGCTCTAAGGCATCGTCTTGCATCGACTCTAACCCAAGGCAACCCTCTCGATAAACGATTCGCGAGGATAAAATCGCCGAGACCAAATGCCGCCGATAATTGGCCGGAATCCGATCAATTAACGTCGCACCCGAAAACGCCACCAACGACTTGGGAAGGTAATCCAAAATAAATTGTTTTGAAATTTCGTGTTCCTCGTCCGTCCATTGTTCAAACAAATGGTTGATCAAATCCGCAAGTCGGATCATTTGAACGCTAATTTTGACGCTGATTCGAGGAAGGTCCACCTCCGGCTGACGCAAACGTTCATTGAACAGACCTAAAGCTTCGGTTGCGGCCAACCGTCTCAACAATTCCAGGACCTCTTCGACGTATTTCGGTTTGATCGCTAAGAACTCTTCCTCTTGGAGTAACATGGCCGCAATGATCTCCATACTGCTACAGATCACACCACACTTATTGGCAGACGAATCCCTTACGATCGTCACACCAGCCTTCCCCAAAAAGTCTCGAGCCGCGTCCGTGATAAAAAGGTTGGCGCCTTCGACAATAATCGGCGAGCTTGGTACGCTTTCCGAGTCAAGAAAGTCACTGCAATTGTTGGAATTGATTGTGGACGGCCTGCCACCCGCGGGTAAAAAAACATCGGCAAGGACTTCGTTATGAAGATTGTTGCGACGCGCAATTTCAATTTCATTATTGAGTCCGGAGACCATTCCCTGCGATGACAACCGATCTTTCGGGAAATGGCAGATCCCCTCGCCTCGTTCGACCAAGGTTAACAGACCGGCATGATCAAGGCCTTCCGGATCGATGGCCGAACCGGTACCATCAGAAACCCCCACAATCGAAACCTGGTCGGGATAGTCTCGAATCAATATGCGTATGGCATTCCCTCCTACATCTCCGTCAGGACCACCGGTTAACTTGACCGAAAAGGCATCCGATTTGGGATCGATACCTGCATCAATTAAGGCATAGCGAAGGAAAACCAACACGCCTTCGCTGGTCACACCATATTTTTTATGATTAATTCCGGAATGAGCCCGACTACTCATAATGGTCGATGGGAACGGATAATTCCGCTCTCGACTCCGTTCAACCACCCAATCGATAAGGCCATCTGAAACGTATTCGTCCGGGCCTAGATAGAGGTATTCGTCCCCGCTGTCCGGCATATCCCTCGCTTGGGTCAACTCTTTTTCGGTCACCATATCCAGAAGACCGTCGACAAAATCGCGTCCTGCTTTTTGATGATCCACCTCGGGCTTGATCACCACGACGGCTTTGGCACCCCCCTCAGCGATATCTTTGTTCTTTAATTGCTGGGCGGCAGCAAGCCGCCATGCCTCTTCGTAAACCCTCACCGAGTTGTATAGGTAATGTTCTTGGTTTCTCGTCGGGACCAGGCGCATTCCCCCTCTGGCAACTTCCCGAAACCGCACGTGGAACCCATCAAAACCGGAACCATATACATAGAACACCGCATACGGAATCTCGCCCCGTTTCGGATTGTCAAATACGGTCCCCGGCATTCGAAAAGCCAAACTACGTCGCCGTTTTAACGACACGTTACAACGTTCAATTTCTGCTATCAATGAACAAAAAGCCCTCATAATGGCCCGCTCTGCATGATCCGTGATGGCTTCGAGCGTTTCCGCCGTTCCAGCCGCTGGAAAAACCACAGCCCCTGATGGATTCCCCCCGAAACGGCTCATAAAAACATCCAGCGATTCGGAAACCCATTCCTTATGCTTAATCAATCCGCGGATCACTCGGTCCCTTGAAAGATCGAACCGTTGACTAAAATTAATTTTGTGTTGCACCAATCTCGCTAGGCCACAGAGAACTTCCGCTTTCTCTAGTCCACCTACTTCATTCACCAACGAATTTCCTGAATCGGCCCGGTATTCGACAACCTCCTCATCGATCCTAATGAACGTTTCCATTTCCCGACAAACCAACTCCTCGATGGAATCGGCGGCCTTTACCGTTGGTGCGGCCGACAAGAACTTTCGATCCTTTTCGTTAAAGACCACGTGAAACGTCAACAACGCGACCTCAAAAGCCTCCCCGACAATGATGTTATCACACAACGCGCGTCGGATGTCGTAACCGCAAAGTCCCAAATAGGTGGCAGCCCGTTCTACAATTTCCCGCGCGGTGGCACTGGCGGCAGAAATAGTAATTTTTGCGAAAGGTCGTTGGTTGGGATCATTGGAACCACTCAGACGATACAACACTTTTATGTCATTAACGTGTTCCGTTTTTTGAAGTGCCGTGTACTGAGCGGCTATCTCTTCAGCCGAACTTAAAATCTCGTTGTCACGGTGGTACTTATCAATGAATCCGGAAATATCGGCCTTTGTTCCATTCGTTAAAGTCATGACTTCCGCAAGCACCGAATCGCGATTCCATGCATGGCCATTTAAACCAGAGATCAAATCGGATTCATCCACCTGATACTCAAAAACATCGACGATAAAATCTTCCTTCGCACTGGTGAAGATCTTGGCACTCACCAACGGATATTTAGAGGGTAAATCTTTCATCATCCTGGCCAATTGACCCGGATAATTTTGAGCGGAGATGATGGTTACCCGACTACCATCTTGTTCCCGAAGCATGATTTCCTGGTCAATGTCACATACCTTCAACGCCACCAACGCTTTAAAGTGTTCCAAACGCTCGGCGTCGTCCAACTGCTCAAAATATTCGCTAGGTAATGAACCTAGTACATCCGCAATCCGGCCATCGATTTGGTCAAAAATCTGCTGCCTTAATCGATTGATTTCGGTGTCATCTATGCCTGAGTGAGACGTCGTTTGATCATTCACGACCGATCCTAGAACTGAAATAGAGGTGGGAATTGCCGAATACCACATGGAGAGTAGGCTAAGTCGCCAATTCGGGGTACTAAAAGACTAACCTGATCTTGTCTTTTTCACCATTCAGGCAATGCCCAATCGACCCTATTATGGCAGGATTCTTATAGACAAGTTCTCGGATAGAAAAATCCACACAGCAGGCCCGGAATGGTCGATCTTGTCACTTGGTAAATCATCATCGACTGACGAATCTTGGAAGTTTACGGATGACACAATATAGCCGTCCGATTGAATTTGGAACCATCATTTCCCAATTGTATAACGGGGTTTCGGTCAACCCTTACCAAGGTAACGGAGAGATTTTGGTTGGTGCTGTCATCTACCGAGTCCTGCTCACTCGCAAAGTCCCGGTCATCCAACATGCGCGCAGGATAGCAAAACTACCCAATTTTAACCAATACGTTTTGATTTGAACCATACCATTTGAATTTTGGTTGGTTCATTACCGGGCGTTTTTTTAGGACACGCCTTCCGAGGCATCGGAACCAGAGTCTGTATCGCCCCTAAGTGCACGACCATCGAAATCGAGAAGATCCGAGTTGTCCGGGGAGCGTTTTTGCGTACGCGTCCCTTTCACGCCCACAATGTTCGCACCGCATTAACATCATTCTGGGTTAACAAAAGTTACAAAAAAAGGTCGCCCATTCAAATCGGCGACCTTCTCAATCATGGGCTGAAAGAGTGCTTACTTGTTCGCTTCACGACGGCGGCGTCGAATGCCAATAGCACCCATTGCAAGGAGGCCCACGCCATAAGCCGATCCGAGCTCAGGAACGTCCCCAGAAGTCCCGGACTCACCAACGGTTACACTTTCGCCCTCGTTTCCATACTGACCACCCTTTGTACCGTAGTAAATATCGCCTTCTAAACCACCAAGGTCCATGCTGAACCAGCCGACACCGGCGCCGTTGGCGGCCGTTGCACGGAAACCGATGTAGACCGTGCCGGTAGCACTAGCAGAAAAGTATAGGGTACTAAACTCGCCTGAAAAGGTGGAACCGTTCAGGACCTCCCCTGCTGCAACCTGAGTCCAAGAGTCAAGTCCAGGGGCAGTAAGTGTTTTGCCAATGCTGTCGTTGTACTGGCTGAACGTGCCTACAATGTCGCCGTCGACAGTCCCCATCGCAACTTGGAAAGCGCTACTGCTGCTGGATGTAAAGGCAACGCTACCCGGACTGAAAGTGATGGTTTCAATGCTCGCCATTAACTCTGGAGCCGCATAAATGGATGCAGCAGCGGCGCCAAATCCGATCGCCGCTTTTTTAACTGGATTTGATTTAACCATTATTCGTTAATCCCTGACTTTTGTTCGTAAAGCTCGTAAAAAACAATGATGTACCGTTCTAAACGGATACTCTGGGAATACTTGTCCGATACGGCACTAAGTTTCAACAATCCTATTTAGGTAATCAAGGAGGTTAGGGAGGTTTTCGAGGAAAAATGCCAAAATTACAACCTCCCAACTCATTTGTTTTGGTGCCTACAAGAATCATTCGGGACTGATGGGTTCCCAGGCCTCCGTTTCGAGATCCCAGTTCGCTTTACGTCGACCAAATGAAGTATTTAGACCGTTTTTACTCGGTCGATCAACGTTTTTTTCTCACGGTGCAGACTCGGATCAACGACCTGTGCCATGGCATTCTCGTCCAATTCCATTGCCAAGAACGCGTTTATCGCAGCAGCTGTCGCCAGGGGATCAGCAATCACATCTGCGTAAGCTAAACGCAAAAGCGGATTTTCATGTAACGATAAGAGACTGACGGCCGAATGAGACTGACCACGCATAATTTTTTCCATTCGTTCGTCATCGATGTTCGCGTGTTCTTCACCTAAACGATCCAGCATTCGCGATTGAGACTGAACGACTTCAGAAATCGGCCGCCGCATGTAAATCACCTTGTAATTCACACCCTGCGGGAGCAACGGGACTAATGGGGCAACAACCTTTACGACTTGACCATCGCAGTCGTGTAACCATTTGTTCTTTTTGGCGAGTCCTTTAACCAGATCTGCCTCAAAATAACCTTTGGGGTTGTTTTCGTCGGCCGCACGGTTACCGTCGGTAAAAATCGGCAATCCACCGGCTGCCAACATTTGCATCATCATGGACGTACCCGACCTCGGCAGCCCTGAAACGAGGATGACCTCTGCCGGTTTTGCGTTACCTCCTTGATCCGTGTTAACCAACGATTTCTCAACCTTGGGGCGAGCCAACGAAATATCCAAATCAGGGTTATTGTCAATGTTGTCAATGGAGGGAAGAAGATCGGAAAGCTCTTCCTCTGTTTTCGTATCAAAAGAAATCCGCTTAGCCTTTTCTTTAGCCAATCGATTCTGTTCGGCCAAAGTTTCGGCAAGGGACCGATGTTCAATGGCCAACTCTTCATCAAGCACAGACCGTTGGTAAATTTCCGCTAATGCTAGGTGGGCTTCTTCGAAATTAGGATTTTGGTCGATGGCGGTCTGAAGAGACCGAATCGCTCCGTCGAAATCACTGAGGCGTTGTCGCGCAACGCCGTGATAGTAATGCGCTAGAGGAAAATGATATTGCAGGCCGATCGCTTCAAGGCTTTTCTCCGCCGCTTTGTTAATTCGCCCCATCTTCAGATAGCATCGGCTAAGGCCCATTAAACATCTCGGATGATTTTGATCAATAGCGAGCCCCTTTAGCATGCTCGTTTCTGCGTCGTTCAAACGTTCGAGAGCAATGTAGACATTTCCTAAATGAAAATGAAAAGTCGGTTGGACCGACTCCCCCAGTTTGGCCTTCTCCATCAGCTCTAATGCCAATTCAAAATCACCGGCACTGACTGCCACGGTTGCCGCTAGAAAATCGAGTGTTTGCGGGTTGCCTCGGGCAATCGCCCTAAACTTCCTGATTAAACGTTTTTCGTTGTCGTCAAAAAGGATTGGCTTACCCTTACTATCAACCCGCGCGATTTTTGCTAAATCATCATTCGCCGCTTCGTCCTCCATCTGCTTCAATTTTTTCCAATGTTCTCGGCGATCCCGGGCGATTGAAGCGATCTCCGAAATTCGTTTCTTAGCAATGAGGGAGCTCTTTCTCCAACGGTCATTCAAATCGTCAATGAGTAAATGCAAGCTCTCGTATTCGCCCAAGACACGAAAACAGGTTGCCAATTGAATGCCAAAACGAAACTCGAGCGGATTGGCTTTGTACAAATCGATCAGCAACGGTGCCGCCTCGCCGTATAAATCAGCGTCGACATAGGATCGTGCTAGATTGTAATCGAGTTCCCTCTGACATTTCGTCACAGCGATCTCCTGATCTTCTTCGGGTGGATCGATGTATCCAAGGGCGACTAATTGATCGAGCGCTTCCTTGGATTCTTGCGCGGAAATCGTGAAATCAGGCGGGTGCTGGCCGTCGTTCCCTTCAATGAGCTCCCAACTTTCACAGGTCAAAACCTTTGGTTCGTCAACAAAGATGTCGGTTAAAACACGCCCGTCCATGTCATCACCAACCGGCATGCCACAGGCAGCTAGAATGGTTGGAGTGATATCCAACAGGTTGGCACCATGAATTACGTGATCCATTTTGATATTGGGCCCGGCGGCTACAAAAATCCCGTAATCTCGATGCTCCATAGCGGGACCGGCCGGTTCACTCGGCAAGTTAATGGGACGAAGGTGATCGGAATGGAAGCCATGGTCCGAAATGAGCAATACGGTCGTTTCGTCATCGGTAAATTCAAGTAAACGTTTGAGCATGATGTCGTGATAGATATACCCCATGTCGACGACATGTCGGTACATCTCGAAATCAGGATCGGAAATATGCCGCTGCTGAGGCGCGCGATATTTCATAAACCCGTGGCTGTAATGGTCGATTGCATCGTAGTAGATCGCAGCGAAATCCCAAGTTTCATTTTCCAGTAGATGGGTTGCCGCCGCATGGACCGATGTGCATTCGGCAGTGACCTTCATAATGGAGGCGACTCGTCGGTCATTACTCTGGTCAATTTCTGCCCCATCGGGCACAAAGGGTAAGATATCTTCGGGTGTTAATTCAAACGGATGAACTCTCAGTTCACCGATCTCCTTGGTTTTCTCGGGCGGATGTATGCAATTAGCCCGCAAAGGCCATGGGTCATTTGGTTTTTTCGGCGCTTTATGGAACATGTCAGATACCATCACGCCGTCGATCGGTTCGGCCGGATGGCTTGGCCACCAACCAACGACCAAAGATTTTTTTTCCCGTTGGTTGAAAAGGTTCCAAATCGCTTTGCTGGACCGAGATAAATTCGTCATCGGTTGCACAGATTCTTTTTTAGGAGTCGGTTCCGTAAAACCATAGATCCCGTGCTTGAAGGGGCGTTTGCCCGTTGCGATCGAAGTCCATAGCATTGGAGACAGCGGCGGCATCAACGTTCGAAGATTTCCCATGGTGCCCTGATCGACCAATCTTTGGAGCGTCGGCATTTTCCCCGCATCCATTAATTCGTGAATCACTTTCCAATCTGCAGCATCCCAGCCTATTAATAATACTTTCTTTTTCATAAGGAACTTTTCATTGTCTGGGGGCATTTTGTCGCCCCTTCACCCGCGAAAAATCAAAGTTGTTACCGCGGTGGATTTTCTTAAATATTAAATCATCCAACGAATTGATAACATTTGGCACCGGCATCAGCCTCCAGCCACCAAGCGTAATCGTTTGCACCAACTAGCCATCAACCACCTCGGCCCCTCAGTCATGAAGGTCCTACCGTAACCGGCACCCATACATCTTTGGAAAGCCACTCAGTTTAATTGAAACTTCACTTATTAGTCACCAAGAATCGACCAAAACGTTGGGTAAAAAAGGGGAAACAACGCTCGTTTGTGCACGGGTGAAGAATTTCCAGAAGCGCAGCTATGAGTGTCTCCGCAGAGACTTCATTTTCCAAAGAACGCATCGCGCCCTGACTGGAACAAAGGGGCTTGGGGCGCGTCCCTACGCTGCCGGTTTGCGGCAAGTCAGTTCAAACGACTTACAGAGATTGAATCGGCGGCAAGTTTCTCGGTACCCCCGGTAAGCCATCGCATACAACGTCATATTCGGCCTTAATTTGGTCAGACCACCGGTCAGCCGCGTCGGCAATATTTCGTACCCCGATTTCTTCAGCATGCTGGAGAGATTGTTACGATTGAAAGTGTAGACATGATCGGGTGGCCAGAATTTGAGATGCGCTAGTCCCAGTTTTTTCGCTTTGTAAAAATTCGAAGCGGGCGTTTCCAGCATCAAAACACCGCCCGGTTTCAACACCCGTCGCCACTCAGCGATGGCATCCATGACGTAAGGTATGTGTTCAATCACGTGCCAATTGGTAACCAAGTCAAAAGTGCCGTCCTCAAAAGGTAACTGGTGACCATCCACCTTGTACGCATCCAAACCATCTTTGCGACAATAATCAACCGCTGCCTGACTGATATCCACTCCCGTCGGATTCCAGCCCAATTTGACGGCCGACCTCAAGGTGGCACCAATCGAACAGCCGACATCAAGTATCCTCGCACCCTGAGGCATGTATCGAGCCGCCGCACCCAAGCGGATCATCGCAGTCATCTTTTTGGCGGGCAACCGTTTCGCGTAATGGGTGTGGTAATTACTCTCATATACCGTATCGGTCTCGCGACCATAGTGAACACTCGATCCCGCATCCAAAAAACCTTTCTGGTATAGATCACATTGTGGGCACCTTAGCAGGTAATGACCCTGTTTGTTTACGAACTCAACGAGACCCTCGTATTCGCAGTTTTCACAAACTTCATCCGTGACGATCGACATCCTGACCTCGCATAAAAAAAAGACACCGGTCTATGTTATCGCTGTCCGCATGGGTCACAAACGTTGATTCCAGCCTATGCTAGCAAGACGAGGAGGACGGGGCGAAAGGCAAAGGTTCGCCTGCTTGCTAACACTTAACTTTCAAAGGGCGGTAGAAACGGTGGGGCAGGGTGGTCGCCCCCTGTTACATAAGATCCGCAAAATCGTCCCGTTGTCACCGAGTTTCGCAACAAAGGGGGCCAAAGAGGCTGACAAAAAAAGCACGCCAAAAAAACGGAATTCTTGCTCCTGTTTGACGTCTCTTATTAAGGGCAAAAGATTTTAAGACCCGAAATCGCTCCGCTAGGAAAAACAGGAAGGCATTTGTATTTTACCGCCAGGGCCTCGGGTCAAGAAGGACTTTCACTAACCGGCTTTTCTATCCCAACGGGAATCCACGTTGTCCCATCCCATTTCCGTCGACGAAACACGCTTCGGTTTCGATCCGAGACAGCGCGATCGAAATGGGCTTTTTTATGATCCAAATGGATTTGAACCAGTGAGTATTTCAGATACTGTGATTTGATCCCTAGATTTTTAAGGCGCACCCCTATGTCACGGTCTTCACTCCCATAGCCTGGAAAATCTTCATCAAATCCATTCACCTTGATGAGGTCGGAACGCCACGCCGCGGCATTGGAGCCGCTGAAAACACAATGACGCCACGTCAATTTATTCATGACCATCTGAACCCCCCTACCGGCCGTCAAACGGTAGCGATACCGCTTTAACGACGGGTGTTGCTGGCGTAAAAACGCAGGATCAAATATCTGATGATCTAGTATCTGTTGCTCGGTGAAGGACTCATGAACCTCAGAGGGGACGTCAATTCTTCCACCTGCAGTAAACGTCGATGGACGAGCCAGCCTCGCATGGCTTTCTATAAAGTCTTTCCGAGGAATGCAATCTCCATCGCAAAAAATGAGATAGTCCGCTTGCGTCTGGACGATGGAAGCGTTTCGGATTGCCGACAACCGAAACCCGTCATCGGGATGCCACACATGCACCAAATTGAGTCCGGAAAAAACGGATTCCTTGAGAACATCAGCCGTTCTCTCGTCGGATCCATCATCTGCTACCATGATTTGAAAATTGGATTCCGTCTGAATCGTAAACCCAAGCAGGCTCTTGCGCAAGACGTGAGGATTATTATACGTCGATAACACAACGGCAATCTTCATCTTGGCTCATCAAAACTTGACCGCGCGAACAAAACACCAGCCGCCCGTGGATCGATGCTGGAACCCTCGGCAATCTACCAAATTTAACGGACAAGGTCATCCACCAGCTGCCAGCGAAAATGTCGTTAAATTTAACAACCGCAGACCAACTTCTTACTCGAAAGGCCAGTAACGGGCAAAAACCATGTTTCTCCGTTACTTGTTTTCGTCGGTCTTAGCTTTTGATTTGGCTGGACCACCAACCGCTTCTTCAGTTGGTTGCTGAGACGTGGCTAAGACTTGGGCTTTGGCAGCCGCCGACTGCGGCGTGACGGTCATACCGGGCTGGACCTTTTGCGTTCCTTCTTGAACAATTTCAGTCCCTGGGGTGAGACCGCTCAGAATAATAAAGTCGTTCTTATATTCGGGACCTACCACGACGTTCTGGGCTTGAATCTTATTATCTGCGCCTACCACATACACTTGTGCGCCCAGCTGCCCTTGTACCAAAGCCGATTGAGGAATCAAAACAGCCTCCTTGATTTCACCCAAATCCAGCAACAACGGACAATACTGGCCCGGTAACAACTCAACTTGGTCGGCCCCCTGAAATGTATTTTTGAAAACAGCGCGAACCTCGAGCATGTCGGTATTCGAATCAATCTGCGCGCTGACATAATCAATCTTGCCATTCACGGAATACGGTTTACCGTCAGGCAACAAGAGCGTCACGCTACTGTTTTCGAGTCGACTGGGCTCGGCAGTCGTCGTTTTTTGTAATTCGAAACTCTGTATCTGGGTCAATTGATTCCGGCTTATGTTAAAGAGGACATAAATGGGATCGACCTGAATCGCGGTGGTCAACGTGTCGGTGTTAGCCTCGACCAGCGCGCCCACATTCGTGGTGGTTGATTGAATTCTCGCTGTGAAAGGTGCTGTAATCTGTGTGAATCCAAGATTCAACTGGGCGGACTCAATCTCCGCATTGTCTCGTTCGATCGCCGCTTTCAATTCTGCCACGCGAGCGAGAGAGGATTGTTGTTGCTCTAAAGAGCCAGCACCTTTCTTGGCTAACGCCGTGAACCGCCTGACCTCGATTTCCCAATAGTTTAGACTCGCGACATCCTGGGCTTTTTGCGCTTTGGCCGCGTCCAATTGCGCTTGGAAGGGTCTGGGATCAATCTGATAAAGCAATTGATCTTTTTCAACGATACTGCCCTCTATGAAATGGCGAGAATCCAGATAACCCGCTACGCGGGATCGAATATCAACAGATTTGACGGCCTGAAGCGTTCCTGTGAATTCTAATTGCCTAGGGATCGTTTTGGATTCAACTTGATACACCGTGACCGCCGGTTCTTTAGGAGGCTGGATATCCGGTTTGCGAATGATGCAGCCGCAGAGACTGATCCATATCAGACACATCAAAATCAAGAACCCGTTCGACAGATTCATTTGGATTGGGAAGGGACGTTTATTCATTGGTAGGTTCACCTTTTGAGTGTCCGTTGGATTCGTCGTTTGATGATGTTTCGACTACTTTGTTAGGGATGGGTTGCTGATCAGGGGAGTCTTTATCGGAATCCTCTCCCTCTACGCCTTCTCGATCCTCTGTCATTTCTTCTCGTGCACGGCGGCTGAACCGCTCACGTACCGATTCGACCATAATAAAAAAGACCGGAATAAAAATAATGAACAACGTTGCCGCGCACATACCGCCAACCACTGTTGTTCCGATAGAACGTCTGGAGTTGGCACCCGCTCCCAACGCGATCGCTAAAGGAATGGTCCCAAGAATAAAGGCAAACGCTGTCATCAAAATCGGTCTCAGTCGCACTTTGGCCGCATCGATACCTGCCTTACTGGCCGTTTCTCCTGACATCCGCCTCTCTCGAGCGAATTCGACGATCAAAATTGCATTTTTTGCACTGAGCCCAATCAACATCACCAATCCAATTTGGGCGTAGATATCCAAAGCACGTTCACAGAAGTGCAGAAAGTAAGCGGCTCCGAGCAAGCCGGTTGGAACCGCCAACAAGACGACCATCGGCATGCTCCAACTTTCGTATTGAGCCGCCAATACGAAAAAAACGAGCACGAGTGATAGACCAAAAACAATCGGGGCCAAATTACCCGAGAGTTTTTGTTGGTACGTCACGCCTGTCCATTCGTAGGAATAGCCCTGTCCCAAATGTTCCTTCGCAATTTTTTCCATTGCGTCGGCCGCTTGCCCCGCACTGTATCCACTAGCCGGAGTACCCGTCAGGGCAACCGAATCGTACATTTGGTAATGGGTGACGTTGTAAGGCCCCACCATCGGGTGACTGGTCACCAAGGCACTCAGATCAATCATCTTGCCTTGGCGGTTCCGCACCTTCAATTTGGTGATATCGGCATCGGTTTGTCGCGACCCTTCGTCGGCCTGCAGATACACCCTGTAAATCCGTCCAAACTTGTTGAACTCGTTCACGTACTTGGACCCGAGATTGATCTGTAACGTGTCAAATAGATCCTCGAGGGAGACATCGAGGGACATCGCTTTAGTCCGATCAATATCGATGAAACGCTGAGGGGTATCCGTCTTAAAGGTCGTGAAGACACGCTGCAACGCAGGGTCGTCATTAGCGATCTTGATGACCTCGGACGCCATGTCTTCTAGGGATTGGTAACCCCGTGACATGCGGTCCTCTATTTCCATCTGAAAACCACCCACCGTACCCAGCCCTGGAATCGATGGGGCGTTAATGCAAATAATTTCAGCGTCGGGTATTTCGAAAAATTTGTTTTGAGCACGAACCATAATACTCGAGAGAAGAGCCGGCTTTTTATTCCGTTCATCCCAAGGCTTTAAAAGGGCGAACAACACACCTGCATTGGTCTGTTTGATTGAATCGATCCCATTGAAACCACTGATCTCTACGACATGTTCCACGTATTCGTCCTGCATCAGAATTTCACGGCAATCGGCCACGACACCCTCGGTCCTTCCGATGGTTGACCCACTCGGTAGCGCGACCGCGACCAAAAAATACCCCTGGTCTTCCTCCGGCACAAATCCCGTCGGAAGTTCGAGCAACAGATAGCCGCCCAACCAGGTCAACGCCGCAAATGCAACGACCGTAGCTGGCCACAGTGACCACATCGCTTTGACGCACCAGCCATACCCCTCGGTAAGTTGATCAAATCCAGAATTGAACCAACGAAAGAGGACGAACTCTTTCCGTTCCTTCTTTTTCGGCGGACTCAAGAAAAGCGCGCACAAGGCTGGGCTCAGCGTCAAAGAATTGATCCCTGACAGCCCCACCGATATCGCAATGGTCAGTGCGAATTGATTGTATAACTGGCCTGTCATGCCTGGCATCAAAGCCGCAGGTATAAACACCGCCATCAACGAAATCGTCGTGGCAATAATCGGTCCCCGCACCTCTAACATGGCCTCTGCCGTCGCGAGCCGAATATTCGTAGCGCCTTTTTGCAATCGTCTCTTCACATTCTCAACGACAACGATGGCATCATCGACAACCAGTCCAACGGCTAAAACCATTCCGAGCAAGCTGAGTGTATTGATGGAAAAACCCAGCATTTTCATAAATGCAAACGTACCCACCAAAGACACCGGAATGGTCAGTAGCGGGATCAGCGTCGATCGAAAACTCTGCAAAAAGACATAAACAACAATAAACACCAAACCGATCGCGATCAGCAACGTCTTAACAACCTCCTCGACGGACGCTGTCACGAATTTGGTTGTGTTGTACGGCAGTTGGTATTCCATGTCCTCGGGAAAAAATTTCGCTTGCCGATCCATTTCTTTTTTGACCTGCCGAAACAGATCCAAGGCATTGGCGTTTGCAAGTTGATAAATCCCCAGCGCGCCGGTCGCACCCCCATCAAATTTAACGCTCCAGTCATATTCCTCAGCCCCAAGCTCCACGCGACCGATGTCACGTATACGGACCACAGAGCCGTCTGAATTCGCTCGCAGAATGATCGCCTCGAATTGTTCAACCTGATCCAGCCGACCTTGAGTGTTCAGCTGGTAAGTAAAGGTTTTTCCAGGGGGCGCGGGTGCCTGACCGATTTTGCCGGCGGCAACCTGTTGGTTTTGTTCTTGAATCGCGTGTTCGACGTCCGTCGCCGTAAGCCCTAAGTTGCTCAGTTTGTCAGGATCGAGCCAGATACGCATCGCGTACTTCTGGAAACCGAAATTCTGAATGGAGGCGACACCTGGGATCCGAGCCAGTGCGTCAGTCAGATGAATGTCGGCGTAGTTACCTAGGAATTTATTGTCATAGGTACCATTGGGAGAAACCAGTTGGACCACCAGAACCATGTTCGTCGATTGCTTTTCGACGGTGACTCCAATCTGGTTCACTTCGGAGGGTAGCTGGGGAACGGCCTGTTGAACCTTGTTTTGTACATCCACCTGCGCAATGGATGAATCATAACCGACATCAAAGGTTACATTGATGATGGATTCACCATTGTTGGTGCTTTGTGAGGACATATAAATCATCCCCTCAACGCCATTAATCTGTTCTTCCAGAGGCGTTGTGACCGAATTGGCAACATTTTCGGAACCAGCCCCCAAATACTTGGAAATCACTTGGATCTGAGGGGGAACGATTTGTGGGTATTGAGCAATCGGCAGAAGAAACGCAGAAATGGCACCGCACATCACCATCACCAAGGCAATCACCGCGGCAAAGATGGGTCGTTCGATAAAAAACTTCATTTGCAATGAACCAAGTAGGTGAGAGCGGTGAGTCCGGTTGCTAGCAGTACAAAGCCCCGTGTGACCCCATTTTAACAGGCCAGTCAGGAAAACACTCGGATCGAATTCAATTTTAAAGCGATAAGAAAAAATCGTCGGAGCTTCGGACCGCGTTTGTATTTACCGGGATATCCGTCGAGTTCAAAGATTTTGAAACAAAACCTGTTCCCCTTAAGCCGGTTATGCCGATTTCTCCGATTGTACAGATCCTTTAATATCGCGCCGCCGGCCACCACTCGGTTGCGTTTCTAAGCCCTTGTTAAACGCCTCTCAAATTGGCCAATACCATGAGATGGAAGCCGAAAACTGGAGCCAGATCCACAATGGCCGGCCCTAACAACCGCGCTTTTGTCACCGCCGTCTCAGCATTGATGTGGACGTTCATGGGGAGCGTTTTGTTAACCGGTACAGGATGCCACTCACTGCAGCAGTGGTATGACAATGGCTTCAAAGTAGGCCCGAACTACCGTCGTCCGCCGGCCGCCGTCTCTGATGTCTGGCTTGAGGCCAGCGACCCGAAAGTGAGTCTCGACGATTCCGACTTCGCCAATTGGTGGTCGGTCTTTGATGATCCCGTTCTAGATGGCTTGATACAAAATGCCTACCAGCAAAATCTCACTCTACGCGAGGCTGGCTTCCGCGTGTTACAAGCCCGTGCGGAACGGGCCATTGCGGCGGGCGAACTCTTGCCACAGGCTCAGCAGCTCAGTGGGGAATACCTTCGGATAAACACAAGTGCTCAATTACCGCCGCCGTTTAACGGCGGGACTTTCGACGAATGGTCGTCGAGCTTCAATGCGGCTTGGGAACTCGATATCTGGGGACACTTCCGACGGATGGTTGAAGCAGCCGATGCTCAACTCGACGCATCCGTTAATTCCTTTGATTCCATCCTCACGAGCCTGATTGCCGACGTTGCCGCGACCTATATTGAAATCCGTACCGCTCAACAACAGTTGGAATACACGCGAGCCAATGTAACGATACAAGAAAAGTCTCTCGAGCTCGTCCAAACCCAATTAGAACTTGGCGCGACAAGTGAGATTTCTGTTGAATACGCGCGGGCAAACTTGGAAGAGACCAGAGCTTTGATTCCGGCTCTCGAAATCAATTTGCGCAAAGCTAGCAATCGTCTTTGCGTCTTACTCGGCGTTCCACCCCGCGAACTCGGACCCATCCTTGGATACGGTGACCTACCGACCGTCCCCTCTGATATCGCCGTCGGTATCCCAGCGGATCTGATACGTCGGCGACCTGACATTCGCGCGGCCGAACGCTTGGTCGCTGCTCGATGTGCTGAGGTAGGAGTGGCTGAATCCGAAATTTTCCCAAGTTTCTTTATCAACGGCTCCATCAAAGTCAGCACCCTCCAAAACGGAGGCTTAGCCGGTAATGGTTCGAATGGCGGGATTGGACCGGGGTTCCAGTGGAACATTTTGAATTATGGCCGATTGCTAAATAATATCCGTGCAAACGAAGCCGTATTGGAACAAGCGGTGTCTGATTACCAACAAACCGTTCTTGAGGCAGGAGAAGAGGTTGAAAATGGTCTATACGGTTTCTTAAAAACTCAGGAACAGACAGAGGCGCTTGAAGCAAGCGTCAAAGCCAATCAACGGGCTCTGGATCTCGTCAACATACAGTTTAAAGAGGGTGAGGTCGACTTTTCCCCGGTCTTCGTCCTTCAGAGCACCGTCGTCCAGCAGCAAAATGAGCTGGTTCAATCGCAAGCGTCCATTGCACTGAACCTGATTGCACTTTACAAGGCTTTGGGCGGCGGTTGGGAGATCCGCTGTCTGTTGGACCAAAAATGTGGCGTCATTACCAATGGTTTTGAAGGCCTTGCACCGTCAACCGATGGCGGCGTCCCGAACCTGAATCAACCGGAAACTTTAGAAGAAACGGTTCCGCAAGGGGCGCCCAATGACATACCCCTGAATGACCCGACCACCGGATTGAGTGACGAGGACATTCAACGGGTCGCCAACGCTCTTCTGCAACGGCTCACATCCACCGTGAAGACGCAATCATCCGAACTCCCCGCCTCGATACCAAGCCCTCAGGACGGCGCACAGAAAAAAACGACCCATGAGCGTTTGAGCGATCAGACCAAAAGCTCACTGGGCCGGTGATTCACAGCGACGAAGCATCTCAGCCAAAACCAACCGCCAGATAATCACTCGACAACAACACCGACCAGATATCACATTCCCTTCCCACTCTTTCAGAAAAATCGTGGACTGAGAGCCCTCCCGAGGAACCCGTTGCCTACGACGAACGTTTCGGTTGAACCAAAAAATGGGTGATACCAATTAGTTTCTAATTTTCAAAGGGTAGCCATCGGTACCGCCACGAATTTGTTCCAACAGTCTTTTCAATTCGGCCACTTTCTCAGGATATTCCTCCGCCAAATTGTTCGTCTCACCCAGATCCGCTTGCAGGTCATACAACTCTTCCCGCTCCACACGCTCTGCATCGCGTGCGTAGCCGTGCATGCAGTGCTTTGCTTTGAGATATTTCCAACGCCCCTGCCGAACGGCATTCACGTAAAAAAACGTATCCCTTTGACCCTGTGGGTCCGTGTTAAAAATCAGACCGGTTTGATCGACGCCGTCGATGATCCGATCCGTTGGCACCTGAAAGCCACAAAGATTGGCCAGCGTCGGCATCAAATCGATCGTGGCAAATATCGCGTCTGAAGTGTGTCCCGCGGGTATCTTGCCCGGCCAACGTACAATGCAGGGCACGCGGCAACCGCCTTCATAGCAGGAACCTTTGCCATTTCTGAGCGGGCCGGAACTTCCCCAAAAAATCGCTCCTTCAGGATGCCCCTTTTTTTTGTCGGTGTAAGCCGGCTGATTCCACGGGCCGTTATCTGTCGTATAGATGACCAAAGTATTGTCGACCAAGTCCAATTCATCGAGCGCGTCGAGTAGACGTCCCGTTTCAAAGTCAAATTCTTCGACGACATCGCCATAAAGGCCTCCACGGGAGGTCCCTCGAAACGCTTCCGACGCATCAATTACGGTATGCATCATGGTATGGGCTACGTATAAAACGAATGGCTTGCTGGGATCGCGTCCGTTTTTTAAAAATTCGATCGCCTTGTCCGTATACAAACGAGTCAGGCTACCCATGTCGCGGGTTTTTCCCGCGCTCTCATTATTCCGGTGAAACGCGACCCCGCCATTGTCGTTGGCTCCGAGCGTTCCGAAATAATAATCGAATCCCTGGGCATTCGGCATTCGGTCAATGATCGGCTGGCGATTAGAAACATCCCATTTTCCGATGCAAGCCGTCTGATAACCGATCCCCTGGAGCCGTTCAGCGAACGTGATTTCACTGGCAGGCATTCCCCAACCCTTACTGCGGTGAGGATAACGCCCGGTTAACAAAGCGGATCGCGAGGGACCACAAACGTGTTGGGCGTAAAAGTTTGTGAACTTGGTGCCTTGCTCGGCCAACCGATCCAGGCGGGGTGTTCTATTGACCGCCGATCCGTAGCAGCCGAGATCTCCGTACCCCTGATCATCGGTAAAGAGAATCAGGACATTGGGCCTTAACGCCTCTTCGGTTTTATTTTCTTCCTGGCCGCTTAAGTACCCGAGATCCGCGCTCAGGATGGCAATGATCCAGGCCCATTGCGCTAACCAACGTGGATTCATTAAAGGCATGCCGTTTTCCAATGGGTTGCAAACGCTAGTGATTTCTTCAGGAGCCCTTATCCTAACGAACCCCATTCGGCAATTCCACTGCTCGGACGGGAACGGCCAACAAGCCCTGGCCGCTCTCAATTCATTCCGCGGAAAGTGATCCGCCAATCCTTTCCCTCAGCATCTTAGCGACTCGACGGTGTGACGCCCTCGGTTTCGGGATTTATCGCAACCATCCCATAACGTACCGTACTATCCAAATTGATGGTGTGTCCGCTCGGAAGGTGCGCGACGTTGCTCTTCTCTAATCTCCGTACGGTTCCAAATTTCAATTGCTCAGATCCTTCAGCCTCTAAGATGATCTCCGCTACCGCTCCGTCTTTCACGTTGACAAAGCCGTTCCAATTCAGCCGCACTCGATGCAAATCACCCGGACCGGCATTGGCCATATTTTCACCGTTGTACGTTTCCGATTCACCCCGGATCTTCCACCAACCGGAACGATTCGCCAAGGGCTCGGCGCTAAAATCACACTGAATCAGCTTCCCCTTGTCCGGACCCGGATTAAAAATTGGGGAAACGTCTAAAACTCCCATATAAGCGCGTGCAACAATCGGACGGAAAAACGGGACCGGGATCTTCTGTTTTAATGTTGGTGCTTTAGATAGCTGTTCGGCTAAACCGTTCATTAACGCTGCGTCAAGAATAAATCGATCTTCCGCATAATGCTCTTGCTGCAAGACATCGTCGACCAAATCGCCGTTTGGTTTCACGGCCCGCCCGATTATCTTGGCGTCCAACGCATTCGGCGGAATTTGCGGCGAGGTTGAGGGTATTGCTTTCCAATCACTGAGTTCCGGTATTTGAATCTTGATTGCCGAGGCCTCCATATCGGGCTTTCGCTGACTTGGATATCGCATGTACCGCTCGGCGATCAAGGGTTCTTCAGGACCGGGTACACGCTGATACCGCTTGACCGCGCGTGCTAAAAATTCAACCACTTGTGGGTCACCATCAAAGGCAACGGCCCATTGCAATACCTTCCCCTCAGAGTTGACGACGCAGATTCCTTGAGGGAGCGGTCGTGACCGAGCTATCTCACGATACAAATCGCCTTCAATCGTATCCGGTGGACGATTCAACTCCCCGGCTTTCAACGCCACCGGAACGAAATGCTCGTTCACAAATTCAATCACGTCTGGATTTGAAAAAACCGCCTCACGGGCGGCCCCGGCAAACACTCAGCAGCGTGCATCATCAAAGGGACGATCGATAAAGACCCACAACAAGACCGGTTTTTTTTCCGTTTTCGATTGATTCAAGCCCCGAATAAGACTGTTATTCCAAGGAATCGCCCGCCAGGGAACATCGCGGACCTGCAATTTCTCTACCGCCGTTTTTAAGGCTTCCGGCTGTTCGGCAGTTTGCGCTTTCAACAAGCTGCACCCCAACAAAACTAATCCGATAACAAACAGCTCCAACAATCTCATAGCCACCAACCACCTCGTCTCATTGACCTAAACTTTGAATGTGTGATTGTATCAACCCTTCCTAGGAAAACAAATCGCTACTGCACTTGTGGAAAGGCCCAATTGTTGCCGCGGTCAGAAAACCTTTAACCCCTCAAACGTCCTTGTTTCGCTGGCTGACAGCGGGCGATCCGCGGTACCGAAAACGGCAGCCAAATGTCCCCGTTTTCTTGTTCTTTTTTTAACTAGAATGGATCAGAACAACCAAACCAGCAGAGTTCGGTAAATTAACAAGTTCATTACCTCCCAAGCCGTCCCATTTTAGATTTCGGGGATGTCACGGCAGCGCATGAAAGGCCTCCCTAAATGCATAACTATTGCAACAACACTGGTTTTGTATTAAAAACAAATGGGCGTTCTGAGCGTTTTCAGCCCGCCTCCATTTGAGTCCAAACGCGTTTCACGTCGCCGCAAGATTGAAAAGTGCCGTTCCCCTAAACGCCTCATTAGGGTAGCGTACATCCCAACAAAGTGGATCGTGCCCGCGGCTTCCAAAGCCGATTTGGAGACGAACCGGGTCATTGTTATCGACGACGCTTTCATCCGGTTTGATGCAATACAGCAACTTTTGACACATGTACGCAGAATCAAGGAAAAAGCTAAATGGTGACTAGTAAAAACGGACACGTCTACGACACCATCGTCGTGGGCGGGGGTGCCGCAGGTATAGGGGTTGCGATCTCTCTGAGGCATGCCGGTATCGAGAATTTTGTCGTACTGGAAGGGAACTCTGTAGGTTCTTCCTTCGCGATGTGGCCGGAAGAAACTCGATTCATCACTCCGTCGTTCCCCACCAACTCCATTGGCATGCTCGACTTGAACTCCATTGCGATTGGTCTGTCACCTGCATTCAGTATCGGCGTAGAACATCCCACAGGAATGGAATACGCCGCCCACTTGAGAGGAGTGGCCGAATTCTTTGAACTGCCCGTCCAAGAACGCACTCGCGTATTGCGAGTAACGCACGTCGGCGACGACTTTCGCGTCGACACCGACGAGGATACCTTGCGAACCAAGAACGTCATCTGGGCAGCAGGTGAATTCCAATACCCACGACAAGATGGATTTGAAGGGATCGAACTCTGTCAACACACGGCAACCATTCCCAGTTACAAGCAAGTCGATGGAGACGACTTCATCATTATCGGTGGATACGAGAGCGGTGTTGATGCAGCATATCATCTAGCCGGTCGTAAAAAGCAAGTGCTCCTGTTCGACAAGGAATGTCCCTGGGAGGAAACCACCTCTGACCCAAGTGTTGCGCTATCGACTTACTCACAGGAACGGATGCGGGCAGAAGAGTTTGGACAATACGTGAAACTTTTCCCAGACACACCCATTCAATCCGTTGTGCAAGTTGGCGAAGCCTATGAAGTAACAACAAAAGACGGCCAGCTATTCCAAACAACGACGGCGCCACTCTTGGCGAGTGGTTTCGAGGGAAGTCACAAACTCGTTGCCGACTTATTCGAAAAGCGAGAGGATGGATTCCCACTGTTGGATGAGAACGATCAATCGACCATCGTACCTGGAATGTTCCTCTGTGGACCCGCTGTTCGACACGGGAATCATGTCTTTTGCTTCATCTATAAATATCGCCAACGATTCGCCGTCGTCGCCAAAGCAATTGCGGATTCGCTGGGATTGCCGGCGGAAGAATTAGAAAAATATCGCCAATGGGGCATGTACTTAGACGATCTCTCCTGTTGCGGAGAGGAATGTGTATGTTAAACGGAGGCGACGTGCCAACGCCCGGACAGAACACGACTGAGCCTGCCTTTGACAAACCGTCCGTCAGAGGGCCAACGCTTTTTGAGAAAGTTTTTTGTATCGAATGGCTTGGCCAAACCGCAGCGAGCCTTTGCTGGATTGCCAGCGTGTTTGCATATGGAATTGAAGAGAAGGCCGATTGGTTGCAGTTGGCTGCGGCGTCTTCCTGGTTATTAGCGAACATTGCGGCAGCCATCACGATCAAGGCCGACACCGACGCCCCCAGCAAGTAAGGGGTTGGAGCCGCAGATCATGCATGCCCGTCTCATCCAACATGCGGTCGAATTGCTGAGCCAACAAATATGGTGTTGGGGTCGCGACATCCTACGACCAGAAGGAAACTGGCTGTTAGAAAATGGATTTGATCGTGCCGAGCCACCTGCAAATCTTAATGAGTGTGCCAGTATCTACAGCTTACCGCTACCCGACAGCGGCTGCGTGATGTTGCGTGGATTTGGCATCTTCTACGGTGATCAACGGGGTGGCGTCTTCCTGCCTCGGTATGAGTTTCGGCCAAGGTATACGAAATACCCGACTCTCAAGTCCCAGCCTTGGGCCCCTACTGACATGCCAGATTTGAATCCACCCAAACCGTCCCAGCTAAAAAGCTGTACTTCATTGACTTTAGACTTAATAGATTGGATCAGGGGTTACGAGGTCAACGTTGCGCATAACCTAGGAAACGAGTACCGAAAAAACACTTTGATCGAATGGGAAGACCCGAAACGTTCCGTCATTCCAGCAGAAGATATGGCCAATGAATGGCGACTCCTCGGTGCCGCAATCGCCCAGAATTCCAAAGTCTTAGTATCGTCCAACTAGAGCGACGAGCGCAGTGATGCCCGGCTTTTTGTAGCTCTCTCCACCACAATCCGTCGCGATCGAGGCTTTCGCACCTAACACAGCGTGGATTCCCGCCGACCCGTGCTTGCAAAACGTGAGTTTTACGGGCTCCCGCTTGATAAGACTGTTTTTGGTTGCCGAATCTAACCGATAGTTAATAAGAATTGATGTAGCCTATTGGTAAAAAGATGGGCTGGATGATCCGATAAGAAGTATTCCAAACGTGACGAGGGATTCAGGCACTATGGCACAGCCGATCATGAAATTCATCCTTGTGGGCTGCAGCGTTTTAGCCCTTCAAGCAGTCGCCTTCTGCCAGTCCGAAATATCTCTTAATCGCGTTTCGGGAGCGGCCCATCCGCTTAACCAACATCAAACTCAGGACGATTCGTCAATCCTCTCAAAGATGCCTCACTCCGAGTCGGCCCCACCCGCGNTCTGGACAACTCGGTCTTTCCTCTTCAAGTGGCCCGGTCAAAACGCCCAAGATTTAAAATTAAACCTCTGTGAACCTCTTGTTACAGACCGCCCGGATTTCACCGAAGCGAGTAGCACGGTTGGCCGGGGCGTTTCACAGTGGGAACTCGGATATACCTATTCGACCGACAAGTCTAATGGCAGCAGGACCGATCAGCACTCGTATCCCGAGCTTTTGCTGCGTCAAGGGTTATGCCGCGACTGGTTCGAATTGCGGATTGCCTACAACGCAGGGACATTTCAGGATTCCACCTTTTCCAACAGCGGCAGCGATGATCTTTACATCGGTGCAAAGATCGGTCTGACCCCACAAGATGGCATCCTCCCAGAAATGGCCATTATCCCACAAGCAACCCTCGCGACCGGAAGCGCCGACTTCACAAACGATACTGCATTGTTCGGTACCAATTGGGTTTACAGTTGGCAATTGACAGACGTTTTAAGCTTGGCCGGAAGCACTCAATTCAACCACAGTCTTGATGGAGTAACTGGAAAACAGTACACCCAATGGGCGCAGTCCATTGCGATCGGTAAAAGTTTAACCGACCGATTTGGAGCCTATGGTGAATGGTACGCCTTCTTCCCAGACGATGCGGATACCGACGGTGTTGAGCAGTATCTCAATGGTGGATTTAGCCTTTTATTGAGCGACAATGTTCAGTGGGACATACGTGCGGGCATGGGCTTGAACCAAACTTCCCAAGATTTCTTTACTGGAACCGGTTTGTCCATTCGATTCAGGTGACCCCGCCCGCGGCAACAGGGTGTCCCTATGATTGGCTTTGATAGGGTCCCAGCAGGCGTTAAACGCTCAACACCCACCTATCCCAAAAAACTCATGGGACGTGATCGATTCGGTCAACCCATCTTTTTATCGAATCCATTCAATCACAAAACCAAAGATCATCCCAACGGAAACCGATAACCCTACGATCAATCCGATTTTTGACGTCCAAACGGCCCAATCATCGGTTTTCCGGTTCACTAAGTAACCAATTAAATTGAGAACCAATCCAAGCAATGGAAACCAACTCAGTAGAACGCCGAAGGCTGCCAGAACGCGTCCCACCAAACTCGACGACCGCCGAGGTGTTGGAACTAAGTGTTCGGCGAATAACGAACTTGGCTCGGCTCGCCCCCTAGGGTCCAATAGGAACACGGAACAGCCCGCCAGCCCCCCAATCACCATTCCACCTAATATCATTAGGTAACCGGGCAAACCGGCATTGCCCAGAACCATATTCTTCATCGCAACATAGCCACCTGCAAGAATGCCGACTAAGGGCGCGCACCATGGCGGAAATTGCCTGTTTTTCAACATGAATTGCGATCACCTAAATTGGAAGCAAAACTTCTGCCATTTTCATTCGATGGCAGCGTGAATTGGTGATGATCATTAGATCCTCTCCAGTTCCATCAGTCAAAAGGGACAGCGCGTCGCTTTGGTGGGGATGCCTATGAAACACTTTGGCCAAACTTTTTGTTTTTGGCTCTTCGCCAAAAATCCAGAACCGATGTCTCACAAACCAAATCGCATTACCGTCAACAACCAACCCGGTTAAAACCGATAATTTAGAAGGGGCGGTTTGCCTACCGCTTTTTGGCGGTGCTGATTAGTTTTTCAATCTCGAGAACGTGGGTGTGTGGCACCCGATTCCGCTGGTATTTATTGGAGATCACTTCGAGCAGACTTTCAAGATCTTCGAGGCTGATCGGAGAAAACTCAGTCCACTCGTCCTCTGACTTCAGCCTCGAACGTAGTTGCCATTTACCCCCGTGACGCGTAGCGGTCACCAGACGCGTTTCACCTTCTTCGGTCCTCTCACGCCACTCGTGTTTTTTCATTTTTTACCAAGACGGTTGGCCTTACGTACCAAGCAAAACTTGACGAAGGTATTGTATTTAAGTTTGCAGGTCGGGAACAAAAAGCGGTTGAACCACTCCAATCGTAACGAGCGAGGTTAGGCTAATCTAGCCGAAATGAAAAGGGAGCGTACGAAAATGCGTCCTGAGTGTGGCAACGATGCGCTACATTCATACCATCCCAAGTTCCCGACTGGCACAACCATGGAATCAAGCATCTGGTTATTTGAAAACAATCCCTCGCAGACGCCATTCAATTAAAAAAACGGTAGCCGTTCTGACGATGCCGTAAGAAGCAGACCGCCTTCGCCTAATAACGGGTTTATTTATTTAATTTAAAAAGCTTGAAGGTGGGCGAGTCTACTCTAGACGTTTGAAATAGTTCGCTCATTTCTTGGACGATTTGTGGGTGTTGACTTGCCAAGTCCACCTCCTCCCCCAAATCCGTCTCCAGATTGTAAAGTTCGATCTTGGCGTCCGGATTCTTCATCAGGTTTCGTCTTACCGCTTTATATTTTCCTTTCCGAATCGCTTGGGCGCCACCACTTTGCGGGTATTCCCAATACAGGAAATCATGTTCTGGCTGGTTCTCTCCCAACAAAGCCGGCAACATTGAAATACCATCAATCGACCGGGGCGCATCCACACTAGCCATTTCACAAAAAGTGGGCAACATATCCCAAAAAGCGGAAACATGATCCGAAGTCGTGCCGGCCTTAACATGACCCGGCCAACACGCAATGAAGGGTGAGCGAATTCCGCCTTCATAGAGATCTCGTTTAATCCCCCTCAATGGACCATTGCTGTCCCAAAAGTCCGGTTGATGGCCGCCTTCCTGATGAGGCCCATTATCACTCGTAAAGATGACGAGCGTCTGGTCCTGAATGTCCAACGTTTTCAGCAAATCTAAAACTTCACCGACTCCATTGTCCAAGTGTTCCACCATCGCCGGGAATGCGGCCACTGGATTGGACGTCGTCGTCCCTGCGTACTTCCCAACCTTTGCTTCAAATTGTGGAAACTGTTTTCGGTATTTATCGTGAAGATGCTTTGGAGCCTGCATCGCCGCGTGAGGAATCGTAACCGGCATGAAACAGAAAAATGGACGATCTTGATTATTTCGGATGAAGGTTAACGCAGCATCGAGTATCAGATCGTGCGAATACGTTTCACCATCGAGAAGGACTTTGTCTCGATTGTG
>JAKVBF010000060.1 GCA_022447555.1 Mariniblastus sp.
TTTCTAGAGACCGGAATACGAACGCCGAAGCCGGTGCTGTATTTCAGATCGATAGAAACGGCAGGTACGAATAATGTTCACTAGTCTTTGGCTAAAAGTGCTGGACGGGAAGGGAAATCACGACTGCACTTTTTGTTCTTTGGCAGTCGTAACACTCTTTGATTGTTTTGTTTTTGCTGGTCGGGGAAGACGTGATGTGCACTGAAAGGGAAAGCATGGGTAAAACTGAAGCCCAAAGAGCAGCGAACTACCTGTAACGGCGAATCGAGGGCATCGACGCTTTTAGGTTGGGTGGAGAATTGAGGAAGTCGGCTAAGCGATTTTTGCATCTGATCTCAACTGGCGTCGGGAGTCATTGAGTCAGTTGTTCGGGCCGGAACGGGTACTGAGTGAAGCGTGGGCGTGATTGCCTAGGCCTTCCGAAGCAACAAAGCCAGCGGCTGATGCACCCAATCGAGACGGGGCGCAACAGCCAAACTGGATTTGGAAATTTCTTCGGGTCCTTGCTTTTGATGTTGGCCAGCACGGATCGCTGCCTTCACCTGATTAGGACCGTAGCATTTGGGAAGGTGTGTGTGCCCATCCTGTGGAAGGACGTGACACATTACACCTCAAGGATCTCATAGCCCTCGCGACGCTTTCGTGATTGCATCGAAGCAGCCTGATCATCGCCAATAATGTTCTCAGTGCTCGGATCCCAATTGAACTTTCGACCCAACCTTGCGGCGATCGCACTGAGGTGGCAAACGGACATGGCTTGAACGTGGCTGAAGGGGTCGGAGACGGTCAACCCGCCTTCGCGAATACAGCGGTAAAAGTTATTCTTGTGCCCCTCGTGGGGTTTCCCTTTATAAAGTTTCGTAACATCCTCATTGGAATACGCATCTTTGTCCCAGTTTTCTTGGATTGGGGTTCCGGTTATTTTTCCTCGATTTACGAAGATACGCCCCTTGGTGCCTTCGAAGGTGATGCCATTGTCACCGTGGCTGGTCACATCCATCGTGATACCGTCATCAAAGGTGTGAATGACGGAAAAGTTATGGGATGTGTTGTAGCAATCATCAACCGTGGGATTGCCGTCCTTGAAAGCAACCGGATGCTCACAGTTGGTACCATCCACCAATGACGGTCCCTGTTTGGATCCATTTTTGTCGAGCGCCCACATGGCTATGTCGACATGATGGGCGCCCCAGTCGGTGAATTTACCTCCCGAGTACTCGTACCACCAGCGGAATTCATAATGGCATCGTTTGGCGCGATAGTCTTTCGAGGGAGCCTGACCCTGCCACATTTCCCAGTCCAGTTCCTTGGGAACTTGGGCGATTGGAAAAGGGCCTCCTTTCGGGGAACCATTGATTCCCACTGTCACGTGCTTTATTTCACCGAGCAATCCTTTCTGGACCATGTTGACAGCACGCATGAATTTGTTCCGGTCGCTCCGCTGTTGCGTTCCGACGAGGAAAGCCAAATTCGAGTGTTTTTCGCAAGCGCGCCGAATCAGCTGGTTTTCTTCCAATGTTAACGTTAGCGGTTTTTGC
>JAKVBF010000061.1 GCA_022447555.1 Mariniblastus sp.
CACCGCGTTCAAGGATCGTGACAGTCGCCATTGGCGTCTCGAAAAAATGGCTTCATGTCACCCCTCGAAGCCCGTCGGGCGTATGCCATACGAAAGGCGACCGGAGTTGCAATACCGTGTCCAGTCAATCCGAGCCGGTACAGTCTTTATTCCTTTTTTGATCGGGAAGGTGCTGCCTCGCGGAGAGTTCTCGTCCCTGAAATTTGTTGACTTCTGATTTTTCGTTGGGATACATTACAAAAAAAATTAGCAAACAATCGTTTGTTAATTACACCTTGGTTTTACCAAATAGCGATGAGGTTTTTACCAATGTGGTGACCGTTTACTGGTTCTGACTATGTACCTTGGCCGATGCGAATTGATTCCTTCACTAGGTGTATCCCTAGAAATGCGATTCCCTACGTGTTTTGACGTGAATTCGTGGGGCTGTTTAAGGAGAAACGAAATGGCAGTGCGTCCCCCTAGAGTAATCGTTACCAAAATCGGATTCGATGGACATGACCGCGGAAGTCGGGTCATTGCCGCGTGCCTCAGGGATGCTGGTATGGAGGTGATCTATACCCCGCCATGGCAGGAAATTTCGACTGTCGTCAAGTTGGCCATCGAGGAGGATGCGGAGGTTATCGGCATTTCTTCTCTTGCTACCGATCATTTGATCGTCCCGATGCTTATGTCGGCGTTGAAAGAGGCTGGGCTGTCGGATATTCAAGTCATTGTTGGTGGAATTGTTCCCGCCAAGGATGAAGCGAAGCTCCTTCAATGCGGAGTAGCCAAGGTATTTCACCCAGGTGCATCCCTCGACGATATCGTCGCTGAGGTAAGGAGGCTTGCGACGAAGTGCCGCGAATTGCAAGGGGAAAAATATGAGCGTTAATCGAGATTCCAAAGAACCCGTCAAATCCGGCTATGAACAGTGGGCAGACGAGTTCTCGACAGGGGTTCCCGGAGACCCAATGGTCTACAACCGATCCGGGATTGGCATAAAACCGCTTTATACCGGTCGGGATCGCTCTGGCGAGTCGATAGATCAATCAATAGGTTATCCGGGGCAGTATCCCTATACGCGCGGTATCTACGCGACGATGTATCGGGGGCGCAGTTGGAGCCAACGGCAATTGATTGGTCTTGGGCTTCCTGAAGACTATAACAAGCGCGTCAAGGAGATTCTCAATCTGGGGGCATCCGCCTTGTCGCTGATTCCCTGCAACTCCGTGTACCGCGGATATGACGCCAATGAGGTGCCGCCCGAGCTACTGGGCACCAACGGTACGATCATCAACCATGTGAGGGACATGGAGATATCTCTTCAGGGTGTGCCAATTGATACTTTATCGACGGCCCTGAACGATCCGTCACCGTACACGCTGCTGGCGTTTGTACTCGGGGTCGCCAAGAGGCGTGGCGTCCCGTGGACAAAAATCACTGGCACATCGAATCAGAGTGACTGTATCTCGCATTTTGTGGCAAACCACATGTTTTTCCGGATTGCGCTTCAGGGCGCTAGGCGGATTGTCGTTGATCATATTGAATTCGC
>JAKVBF010000062.1 GCA_022447555.1 Mariniblastus sp.
CGAGTACGAGGGCCTACATGTATACGACGGCCATTTGCATCAACCCGATGCAGACACTCGGCAACGTGAGACAGAGGGCATCATCGGACAAGTAGTGACTTACGATAAGGATTACGCGGCTGGCGCTGTTGTTGGTGGTGGATCGCCAACCTTCCAATTCTGGGCCGCAAACACTTCCTGGGAATGTTCACCAGGCACAACCCTCTTCTGGGACATGGGTTACTCCACCGCTTTCCCGGAAATGCCTTATGAAATTGCGGTCGCAATCCTAACGAGGGTCATTAGCAAGCCTGGCAACCATCGTTTTTGTGTGGACTGCGGCTACAAGGCCATCGCGTCCGAGATGCCACTTGAAAACCGCCTGACTGTTCTCGGATTGGATGATGTAAGAATCGTTAGCCATAGTGAGGAGCACATGGTGCTTGAGAGCCCGGAAGCCAATAATCTCAGCATTGGCCAACCTTTATTGACACTCCCCCGTCATATATGCCCCACAATGGCGTTACACGAAAATGCTGCAATCATTCGCGATGGAAAGGTTGGTTCCGAGAGGTGGAGTGTCACAGCTCGTAGTCGTCTCGGCATCTGACACAATGCCTTCGCTTGCTCGAAACGCAAGTGGCTGGCCTGGCCCAATATCTCGCAAGTCAGACGGAGCAGACTTATTAACAGACACCGAGTGTGGCTGATCACCGCACTGTGGGGATCTAGGCCTGCTTCTTCATTCAAGACGGCAGTGGAGGCCGGATAACGCAGAAAAAATCGCGCAAACGCAAAAGTTTTAATACAAAAAAGAAAAATCAAGGGCATCGCACACAACAAACCTGACAGTACTTTACATTGTCCAAACACCTCTCCAAGTACATTCCACCGAATGGTGAATTTCAATGAGTCAGGAACCGAACCCATCATTAGACCCTGTCTACACGAGCTCACTCCGTGAGCTTAAATGGATTTTCGTGATCTGGCTGGTCCATTTTCTTTGGGTCGTCGGATATTGCTCTACCTTCGGTTACATGTCTTCTGGCTACACATTCGGCGTATCGGGAAAAATGACTACTGTGATCGGTATGCCATCATGGGTTTTTTGGGGAGTGTTCATACCGTGGATCAGCGCTACCCTCGTCAGCTCCTGGTTTGCGTTAACACAAATTGAAGACCACGACTTACCAGATTCCTCTTGTACCACTGCTGCCAGTAAATCGAACGCAAACAAGCTGGGAGCTGAATATGAGTGAGGGATCAACAGCAGCTTTATTGACTTTTGCAGGATACACGATTTCTGTTTTCATTTTGGCAATCCTGTCAAACCGCATCGGCAAGGGCAAAGATTTTGCGGGTGAATATTTCCTTGGCAGTCGGAGTTTTGGGGTCTGGGCGTTCGCTCTGACTTTTGCAGCAACCAATGCCTCAGGTGGTTCCTTCACTGGATTCCCCGCTTTGATCTACACCCATGGCTGGACACTAGCACTCTGGATCTCGGCCTATATGGTCATGCCACTGGTTTCGATGGCACTGATCGGAAAACGGATG
>JAKVBF010000007.1 GCA_022447555.1 Mariniblastus sp.
GAGGACGTCCGGCTGATTCGCAGTCAGCTGGACCGTTGCCGTAAGATTCTGGATCGGATGGCCAGTCATGCGGGTCAGTCGGCGGGCAACGCCTTCGAAACAGTCACCATTGAGCAGCTGGTTCATGCCGTGCTCAGCGAGCTGCCCGAACACCGTAAAATCGAAGTCGAGCTGGGGGAGTCACTGGCTGAGGATACGATTCGTGTCCCTCTAGACGACCTCTGCCAGGCGCTACGGGGCCTTATCCAAAATGCGTTAGACGCTGGCCCGGGGGTTGTTAATATCAACATTATCCGAATTCGAAGGAGCTGGGAGTGGCATATCATCGACAGCGGCCCCGGCATGACTCGCGAAGTTCTCAATCGGGTGAGCGAGCCTTTTTTCACAACCAAACAGCCGGGCAAAGGTATGGGCCTAGGCCTTTTCCTGGCGGAGAACGTGATTGGACGCCTTGGTGGTGACATCCAAATCGACTCCGCTCCGGGGCAAGGGACCCAAGTGGTCGTTCGAATTCCGGAGCAACCTACGAATCGCATGGAACAGTTTTCATCACCGAAAAAAAATAACATTGATTGAGGCCAAATGGTCTACTGGTTAGCCCTGACGCCAACCGAATGAACGTTTTAAAGTAGGATACCTTTTGAGTCTGGACCCCCTAAAAACCAACCATGAATGAATCCAAAACCATTTTAGTCGTCGACGACGATGAAGTCTTGCGATTGCGATTGGAAAAGGCGTTTGCCAAGCGTGGCTTGACTGTATTCACGGCAAGTGGCTTTGACGAAGCTGTGGACAAGGTCAAACAACAAGCACCGGACATGGCGGTTGTAGATCTCAAAATGGCGGGTCGCAGCGGCATGGAGCTGCTAAAAGAGATCAAAGAACTTTCACCCGCGACTCAGGTCGTCATGCTGACGGGCTATGGAAGCATCACCAATGCTGTCGAAGCGGTTAAGCTGGGAGCTTTGAACTACGTCACCAAACCAGCCGATGCCGATCAAGTTTTAAGCGCGTTCGGCTCGATGGAAGAAGATCCTGAAGTGCCTGAATTCCCACCCCCCTCATTGGCATCTGCCGAGTGGGAACACATTCAGCGGGTTTTGGCAGATTGCAACGGCAACATCTCCGAAGCGGCTCGTCGGCTGGACATCCCCAGACGAACTCTGCAGCGAAAGCTGAAGAAGAACGCACCCTAACCAAGTTCAGGTAAGGCCGACGAAATCTCCCATCTATTGCTTCCAGCCAAATGGCTGCCGGCGGCAAGGATTCAGCCTGCCAACGGGGTCTCAAAAGTGTTCTGATAGGGCGCAATCACACCGCTCAGATTACCACAAAGGCCAAATCAGCAGGGAAAACCCATTAGAACACGAGCTAAAACGACCATAATGATGGCGATTACAAGGAATTTTCCTGTCTCGGTTAGCTGCTTTTGGCTGGACATCGGGCTCCAATCATCCCGATTACTATGAAGAATTGATCCATCTCCTAACGCCACTCCTGAACTTTTCGAAGCCGCGATTTGACGTTTTACCCCGATTTTTACCGAACCAGGCCCTAACTTCGGTTCGTGGTCGGATCGGGAAAAACCTAGATATATCGGTCCTTAGGTCCTTTTGGCGACTGCAGCAGGAAGTTTAGGCAGCCTCGAAATTAGCCAAACCAAAGGCAAAATGGATCCATTTCACCCTAAAAAAACCGACCTAAAAACGAATTTACCCCCCCAAAAGTATGCGACGAATTACCACGTCGACCGAAACGTTGTATTCATTTAAATTTTGCAGACAAATATTCGGGTCTTTGCGCCAATACTCCGTATTTACGGTGGCTTGGAAGCGAGGCCATGACTTTATTGGGACCCCCGACTGAGAAACGATTCCGTCGGTTCGACTTCTACTGGATTGCACAAAACATGCAAGAGTTTCACTTTCCCAACTGGGTGAACAAATTTACGTTGTTGATGCTGGTTAGCGGACTGCTCGTCGCCGGCTATTTGGCGACCTGTTTGTTTGCGGCCATTAATCCGTCCATTGTGAATGTAGGCCATCAACCAACCCAGCCGGTTCCTTTCAGTCACAAACTACACGCCGGGCGTTTAAAATTAGATTGTCGCTACTGTCACAACACGGTTGAAAAGACCAGTCACGCGGCGGTTCCTCCGACCGCTACTTGTGGCAACTGTCACGGTGGTGACCTAACCAAACAGGGGGCGACGCTCGGAGTCGTTCACCCGGATAGCCCGCTGCTGAAGCCCGTACGCACTAGCTTGGAAACAAACGACCCCGTTCTCTGGGATCGCGTTCACGACCTGCCGGATTTCGTGTACTTCAATCATTCAGCCCACGTCAATCGCGGCGTCAGCTGCGTCTCTTGTCACGGCCGAATCGACAAAATGGAAGTGGTCACGCAAGTTGAACCTCTGTCCATGAAGTGGTGTCTCGACTGCCACCGCAATCCGACGCCTAACATTCGCGATCCCAAACTTGTAACGAAGCTCGATTTTAAAAGTGATGACCCGAATTACGGTGAGACCTGGGCCAAGAAACTGGGGGTCAATCCGAACGTCAACTGCAGCACCTGCCACCGCTAATCGTTTGCCCAAGTCTTTTAGAAATTTCGCCAAAACATCGTAGCCAGTAAAGCTCGACAAAATGAATAAACCGAAACTTATGTCCGACATCGACCAGATTGATCAGTCTCCGGAGTTACAGGAGGCGATCGAGCGTGACTTTGGGTCGGCGACCAGTGAACTTCAAGATGGGTTTTCACGTCGGCGATGGCTTCAGTTGATGGGCGCATCTCTTGCTCTAGGCGGCATGAGCGGCTGCCGTTACAAGGAAGAAAAAATCGCGCCTTATGCGTTTCGGCCTCAAAACCGAATCCCTGGCGTTCCGGAGAAATTTGCTACCACAATGGACTTCGGTGGTGTCGCACAACCCCTGCTGGCGACCTGCTTTGATGGGCGGCCGATCAAGCTAGATGGTAATGCAGAGCACCCCTGCTCGTTGGGCGCATCCACGGCCTATACACAGGCAAGCATTCTCGAGCTTTATGATCCCGAGCGGCTGCGAACGCCGATGCAAGCCGACACGAAAGACCTCAAACCCAACCTCGTTCACAACGAACGAAACTGGGAGGCTCTCAACAGATATGGCCAGTCTTTGCTTGGCGGCAGCGACCTCTCATCGGTAGCGTTGCTGTCGGAGCAGATCAGTTCGCCCACCATGCTTAAATTAAAAAAACAGCTTGAGGATAAGGGGGCTAAATGGTTTATTTACTCCTCGATCAATGAAGATAACCAACTAGAAGGCTCTAAAATCGCCTTCGGCAAACCGCTTCGCCCTCACTACCAGTTTGACCAGGCGGCAATCATTCTGACGATTGACGCAGACCCGCTATTCATGAATCCAAATGGGGTTGGTAATGCTCATGGGTTCACCCAACATCGTAATCCCGATGAAAAAGAAATGAGCCGCCTGTACGCGGTTGAAAGTCAGTTCACCCATACGGGGGCTGCGGCCGATCATCGAATTTCGGTGACTAGCTCGGACATGGCAGGATTCGTCGGCGCGTTGGCAGCTGCGATCGATTCGGCCTCCGGAAAGATCGACCCCAAGGCAGAGTACCGAGAAAAAATGATCGCGTGTATCGCTCAGGATCTGGTCGATCACAAAGGTGCAGCGATGATCGTTTGCGGCGAGCGGCAACCGGCGGCTGTGCACGCAGCAGTGCATGCGTTGAATGACAAGCTTGGTAATAACGGTAAAACCATCCTGTTTACCGAGCTTCCTGAAAGCGCCACTCAAAATCACATGAAAGCCATTCAAGACTTTGTGAGTGGCGATTACAAAACCGCGGTGATCTTGGGTGGCAACCCCGTGTTCACCGCGCCTCACCAGCTCGAGATGGCCGACAAGTTACGCAGGATCGAAAACACCGTTTACTTAGGGCAATACCGGAATGAAACCGCTCGCTGTTGCCAGTGGATCGGAAATCCTTCGCATCCATTGGAATCATGGGGCGACGCCACAGCATACGATGGATCCACATGTGTGGGCCAGCCTCTTATTCGTCCTCTTTTCAATAGCCTTTCCGAGATTGAATTGCTCGCAACCTGGATGAATCAAAAGACCACCGACGGGATGACGCAGATCAAAGAGAACTCCGGTTTGTCGGATCAAGACTGGGCCCTTTCGGTGCACGATGGTTTCATCAAAAACTCTGCCGCCAAGCCTGTCGACGTGACCCTCGCCGCCGACGTGGCTATCCCGGCAGCAACCGATGGTTGGCGAAGCGACTGGGATGGCTCGAGCCTTGAACTGGTATTCACACCTAGCAGTTCTGTTTACGACGGGCGTTTTGCCAACAACGCCTGGCTGCAAGAACTGCCAGACTTCATGACGAAACTGACCTGGGACAACGCCTTGTTGGTCAGCCCCAACACCTACGACGTGCTAAAAAAGAATGGGATTCGCACCCAAATGATTGCGAACGTTCAGGTCGGTGACAAAATCGTCGGACTGCCTGTTTTAATTCAACCTGGCCAGGCTGATGGCTCTCTGGGGGTTGCGATTGGTTACGGCCGAACAGCGGCTGGACGCGTGGGAGGAGACGGTAATACCGGAGTCGATCCCGTTGGTGTCAATGTAAACCCTTTGCGGTCTGTGGATGCATGGCATTTTGTCTCAATCGACGAGCCGACTGAAACGCGGACCGCTTACCGCTTAGCGTTAGTTCAGGAACCATGGAATATCGATACTGTAGGCCGCGATGAAATTCAGAGCCGGATGTTCTACGACAAGAACAAGAAAGAATCCAATCGTAGCGCTTTAATTCGAGAGGGCTCTTTAGAAAGCTATAAATCTTTCCTCGCCGAACACCCCATCGAACACCACGATGACGAGGCAGACCACAGCGGTGGCCATGCTTTGGTTCCATCACAAGAACCTCCTCCATCACTTAACGGTTCGCTGCCGGTCCTCAACAATGTTTCATTTGTGCAGCCTTTAGACGACCAAGCTCACTCGAATGAGCACGGCGACGAACATGGCCATGGAGGCCATGGTCACGCCCACTGGCCCGAGGCGTTTCATCTGCACCATGAGAATTTTGACATCACGCCAGGCTCTCGTCGCGTTTACGAATTCCGGCCCAATGACCCGAACCAAGGGCATCGCTGGGGCATGACGATTGATCTGAGCAAGTGCCTTGGGTGCAATGCCTGTGTTATTGCCTGCCAAGCCGAAAACAACGTCCCCGTCGTGGGTAAAGATGATGTTTGGAGAGGCCGCGAAATGCACTGGCTCCGCATCGACCGTTATTACGGCAACAACCTGTACAACAGTGAGGCAAAAGACAAGATGCTCGTGCATCAACCTGTCGCCTGCCACCATTGCGAAAACGCCCCTTGCGAGACGGTTTGCCCGGTTGCTGCGACAGTCCATAGTTCCGAGGGACTCAACGATATGGTTTACAACCGCTGCATCGGAACTCGCTATTGCGGCAACAACTGCCCTTACAAAGTCCGGCGATTCAACTTCTTCAACTACACCGATGCCGTAACCTTCCTCAAGTATCCAGGTGCCGACAAGTTGTCAGAGGCTGATCAAGCCATGCAGAACTTGATGATGAATCCCGAGGTGACGATTCGAAGTCGAGGTGTGATGGAAAAATGCACCTACTGTGTTCAACGAATCCAACACGCAAAGATTCAGGCTAAGAACGAACATCGAAAAATTGGTCCAAATGAAATTCGGACGGCCTGCCAAGACGCGTGCGGGGCCGATGCGGTTCAGTTTGGAGACCTCGCCAACATCAAGAGTAATGTTCGCAAGGCTTATGATAACCCTCGTTCTTACGCAATGCTCGACGAACTCAACAACGTCCCACGAACCAAATACCTTGCTAAGGTGCGGAACGTCAATCCAGCGTTGATGGAATTTGACGATCGAGACGCGATACGTGGGTATGAAGAAAGACACCCCGAACCGGCAGAATAACCGCATAACAACCCAATCAAAAGAACACCTCATACGAGAATTGAATAAATGGCGATAACGGTAGAACCACTCGGTGACAATACGATTGAGAATCCGGAGGAGCGCGCTCCACTGGTGTTGGGTGGACTGGATTATGCTGGCGTAACAGACAAAGTTTGCGCGATCTGGGAGGCTGATAAGGCGCCTAAAATCTGGTGGCTAGTCCTCGCTGGAGCCGCATGTCTCTTATTGATGTTTGGAGCCTGCATCAACCATCTGCTAATGAAGGGTGTTGGTATTTGGGGAAACAACAACCCTGCTTACTGGGGTTGGCCAATTGTCAACTTTGTTTTTTGGGTTGGTATTGGGCATGCAGGCACGCTCATTTCAGCCATTCTATTCCTATTCCGCCAAAACTGGCGAACCAGTATCAATCGCGCGGCCGAAGCAATGACCATCTTTGCCGTAATCTGCGCGGGCACATATCCGGGTGTGCACATCGGCCGCGTTTGGGTCTTTTACTGGCTATTTCCCGTGCCGTCGGAGCATTTGGCGATGTGGCCTAATTTTCGCAGCCCACTATTGTGGGATGTATTCGCGGTTTCGACATATTTCACCGTGTCTCTGTTGTTCTGGTACATGGGGATGGTGCCCGATATTGCGACCTACCGCGACCGGGCTAAATCTAAAATGCGAAAATTTGTTTACGGACTACTGTCACTCGGCTGGACCGGTTCGGCACGCGGCTGGCACCGCTATGAGGCGGCCTACGTCATTCTGGCTGCTCTCGCAACACCACTTGTTTTGAGTGTTCATACAATCGTTAGTTTTGACTTTGCTGTCTCCCAGGTGCCCGGCTGGCACACCACGATCTTCCCGCCGTACTTCGTCGCGGGTGCGATCTTTTCTGGATTTGCCATGGTGGTCACGCTACTGGTGCCGGCTCGGCGGCTCTACAACTTAAAAGAACTGATTACCATTCGCCACCTAGAGAATATGAACAAGATCATTATGGCTACGGGCTTAATGGTAGGAACCGCCTACGGCATCGAGTTTTTCATCGCTTGGTACTCAGGTGTAGCGATGGAACGATTTGCTTTCTACAACCGTGCCTTTGGCAACTATTGGTGGGCTTATTGGATCATGGTTTCGTGCAATGTATTCATACCACAACTGTTCTGGTTCAAGTTTTTCCGAACCAACACCATTGCCATGGTGGTCATCTGCATCTTTGTGAACATCGGTATGTGGTTTGAGCGTTTTGTGATCACGATCACGTCGCTCTGTCGCGATTACCTCCCTTCGAGTTGGCACTATTTCCATCCGACGGGGATCGACATCATGATGTTTATTGGCAGTTTTGGGCTGTTCACCACCCTGTTCCTTCTGTTTTGTCGATTCCTGCCGATCATTGCCATATCCGAAGTTAAAAGCATCATGCCTTCTGAAGGCGACCACCATTAACCACCCTTGTTACGAAACGTGCATTAAGCACAGTGAGTCAACAAATGACTGAAAAAACTAAATCGGAAGTGTCTGAGCAAAAACTCGTAGGCCTGTTAGCGCAATACGAAGATCCGGGGTCTTTGATTAGCGCTTGCAATCACGCTCGGGAATCCGGATATAAAAAAATTGACGCGTTTTCGCCATTTCCCGTTCACGGGATCGATCCCGCGCTGGGCATTCCCCGGACGATTTTGCCATTCTTTGTGTTAATCATTGGATTAACGGGCTGTGCGGTCGGCTTGGGAATGCAGTTTTACGCCAACGCTGCAGATTGGTCGCCGCTGTTTCCTGGTTATAGCTTCATGATCAGTGGCAAGCCTTTTTTCAGCTTGCCAGCCAACATTCCCGTTACATTTGAAGTCGTGATTCTCTCTAGTGCCCTTGCCACTTTCCTAGGTATGTGGGCGCTGAACCGACTGCCGCGACTGGCTAATCCACTTCATCGGATTTCCCGATTTAAGCGTGTAACTAATGACAAATTTTTCCTGCTGATTGAAACGAAAGATCCTCAGTTTGATCGCACCGAAACCGAGTCTCAACTCAGCAGCTGGGGTGCCTCGGTGGTCGAAGAGGTAAAGGAAGACCTTACCGACCAGCAACTACCAAGCTGGCTACAGCTGGCAGGTTTAATGACCGCTTTACTGCTATTGATTCCTCCTGTGCTGATTTTCCGGGCTGAAGGAATGACCAACCGCAAACCCCGATTGCACGTGGTTCCGGATATGGACTGGCAAGACAAATATAAAACACAGACGCTGTCGCCTAATTTAGGTGATGAGAAACACCCGAAGTTTTTATTTGTTGATGGTCGCGCGATGCAAGAGCCGATCCCAGGAACCATCGCCCGTGGCGACCTAGATACCGACTCCGAATATTTTCGGGGAATCAAATCGGGCACCGATGCGTTTGCTACGGTCTCTAGTGCTGGCGCTCGCACGAGCCTGCAGGATGATACCCGTCAAGATGATGCTGCGAACGATAAACCGGCTGAGCCGAACTCCGACACAGCGGCCACTTCAGAACCTGACTGGGTCACCCAATTCCCCACTAACGTCGAGGTTAATTTGGAGTTGCTGGAACGCGGTCAAGATCGATTCAATATTTACTGCTCGGTTTGCCACGGCTACGCCGGAAACGGGGATGGCTTGGTCAACACCCGGGCGTTGGCTCTGGCTGCTGCCGGCAAAGCCCAGTGGACAGCTGCAAAAAGCCTTAATGACCCTGAAATCATTAAAAATCCCGTCGGTCGAATTTTTGACACGATTTCCTATGGTCGTGGCACCATGGGGCCCTACAAGGACCAGATTCCTGTCGAAGATCGATGGGCCATTGTGGCCTATGTTCGAGCAATTCAGGGAACAGGCATCAAGCCAGAATCAACCACCAAAGCCGAAGAAGACGCCGTAGCCGAGTAACCTAAGAAGTAAGCTTGGACCAAGTTTCAAAACACACACTCATAACGCTTAATTTGCGATAGTAACATGCACGAAGCACGAATAGCAAAAATCACTTCGCCCATCGTCTCGCTCAAAGACAATTATGTGCGACTGATCCCCATTTCGTTGATTGTCGCGGCCGCCGGTATCGGAAGTGCTTTGTTGCTGTCACTTGACATGCAGCGATTTTCTTACGCTTACTTGACCAGTTTTTGCACGTTGATGTCGATCTGTTTGGGCGGCCTATTTTTTGTGATCATCATGAACCTGACGAGAGCTGGATGGAGTGTAACGCTGCGGCGAATCGCTGAAATCATCGCGATGTGCACATTGCCGATGTTTTTCCTGTACCTACCCATTCTGGTTCCTGTCTTGACCGGATCAGACGCGGTTTATGTATGGAATGCTGAGGGCTGGTCCATTCATGGCACCGAGGCTGAAAAGCAAGCCGCGTTGGCCGAAGCGGACTACCCACCCCCCATTGAAGCACTCAAAGCTTTGTATCTAAACCGTTATTTCTTCGGAATAAGAATGGTTGCTTACTTCTTAGCTTGGGGCGGCATGGCCTGGTTCTTCTTGAGCAATTCACTCAAACAGGACAAAACGGGAGACAAAAGCCTGTCAGTCAAAATGCAGAAAAACAGCACTTGGATGCTGATCTTGTTCGCGGCGACGCTGGTCTTTGCGTCATTTGATTTTGAGATGTCTTTAGCGCCCTTCTGGTTTAGTACGATGTGGCCGGTCTATTTCTTTTCCGGCTCAATGCTAAGTGCCTTGGCCACGATCACCCTGATCTGCCTTTTGTTACAACGTACGGGGCGGGTCACTGATGAGATTACCGTCGAGCACTATCACGATATGGGCAAGTTGATGTTCGCTTTTGTCGTCTTTTGGGGTTACATCGCCTTCAGTCAATTCTTGCTGATCTGGTATGCAAACATTCCTGAAGAGACCTTTTGGTATGCATGGCGAATCAACCCCGCCTCCGACGGCTCCACCACCGGTTGGCAGTGGGTTTCTTTGCTTCTGCTGTTTGGCCACTTATTAATTCCGCTGTTGGCGTTGATGGCCCGAACCGTTCGTCGTAGTAAAAACTTCTTGTTTTTTGCCACCATCTATCTGTTGATCATGCACTGGGTGGATCACTTTTGGATTGTGATGCCACAATACACTGAGATCACCACGGCTCACACGGGACCTGCTGCGGGCTTGGCCCTTTCATTTAATCCGCTGGTCGACATTCCGTGTGTGATCGGCATGGCTGGCGTCTTTGTCGCCCTGTTCTGCCTGATCGCCCGCGATCGGCCATTGGTGCCACTAAAAGACCCTCGCTTGGGTGAGGCGTTGGCCCACCACAACCCCTAAGCCTTTTTACCAACTTTCCCACGGAAAACCGTCCGAGATTAAATCTATGACTACTGAGACAGACAATCACGAAATCGCAGACCCTGACGCCTCTGACAGCGGCCGTGGCGACAAGCCGCGTTATGATGACCTGAATACCCCGGTTATTCTCTTGGTCGGTGTGATTTCCGCGATCGTGACATTTCTGACCATCGCATTTGTCCAAGGCCTTTGCTACCAGTGGCAGAATGTCTACGTCCGAGCTCGCCAGTACGATTACGTAAATGGGCCGATCCAAGAACTTGTTGATAACCAGAAACAACGACTGACGGGGACAGCACCAGGTACGATCTCCATTCAAGACTCAATGAAGCAAGTGATTGCTGAATACGGACACGATGCCACGAAACCGGTCGACCCGAATCATTAAAAAGCTTAACACTCCCTAGGCAAATATCTCGAACTGATAAAACGATGAAACAGCTCCTTGGCCCAATCCGATCCACCCTCACCGCAGGCTTGCTTTGCGCCATGGGCGTGCTTGCGGCGGGGCCTGCTTGGGGTCAACTGAACCGTGAACCCGAGGCGACAAAAGGTGTCGAAATTGTTTCCAGACTGGGAGACCAGTTAGAGTTCGACACACGATTTCACGACGACCACAACCACTATGTTCGGTTGGGCGATTTCTTCGATGGCAAAAAACCGGTTATTCTTTCATTCAACTACTCGAACTGCCCAAAGTTGTGCAGTGTGCAGTTGGAAAACATGACGGTTGCATTAGGGCAGCTTGACTTCACCGTTGGTGAAGACTTCGAGGTCGTATCAATCAGTATCGATCCGCTCGAGCAAACATCCCGAGCCAAAGCTACCAAAGAACTGTACACCAAGATTTACAATCGTCGTGGCTCGGAAGATGGTTTTCATTTCTTGGTCGCCGACCCTGAAACCATTCGCTTCATGACGGACAGCTGCGGTTTCAAGTATAAATACATCCCCCATCAAAAACTATACTCACATTCACCCGTGTTTCTACTGATCTCCCCGTCGGGAAAGATCGTTCGGTACATTCACGGCCTAGACTATAAACCTGTTACCATCGAGCGGGCGTTGGTTGAAGCGGCGGAGGGAAAAATCGGCTCTCCAATCAACCGTCTCAGTTACGCTCTCGGCTGTTTCTTGTATGACGAATCAACCGGGCAATACACCACTCAAGTCATGGGCATCATGCGGATCGGCGGAGCCATTATGGTTGCCGTCCTCATGTTCACGTTATTGCCCTACTGGTTCTTCCGACGCAACAGCAGCAACCCCGCTGCGGTGTCTGATGAACCACAAGATATAATTACCCATCCGTCAACACCTTAGTTCAGTTTTTGATTCCATGAATTTATTTGGTACCCCCATGTTGGCTCAATCCGATATCCCGATGCCCGAATCTGCCAAAGTGCATTCAGGCAGTTATTGGTTCCCGGATCAAGCCAGTGCGTTTGCTCCGAACTACGACTTTCTCTACATGGCGATTCTATGGATCTCCGTCGTGTTTTTTGCACTGATCGTCGGGTTCATGATTTACTTCTGCATCAAATATCGCCGCCGCGAAGGAGTCGGGCCTGAGCCGAGTTCTTCTCATAACACCGCCATTGAGATCTTCTGGTCGGTCATCCCAAGCATTATCTTGGTCTGGATTTTTTACGCCGGCGCCCGAGACTATTTCGACATGCGAGTCCCGTTTGACGATGCGGAAGAGATTTACGTAACAGCCAATCAGTTCAACTGGAAATTTGTCTACCCTGACGGAGATGTATCCAAAGAACTGCATCTCGTGGTCAACCGACCGGTCAAGCTGATCATGCAGTCGGAAGATGTTCTTCACGGCATGTTCATTCCTGCGTTTCGTCAAAAGATGGATATTGTTCCGGGGCGTTACACCTATGCTTATTTGGCACCCAATCGGGTTGGTGAATATCGACTCGCCTGCACCGAGTATTGCGGCGAAGGCCATTCGCGGATGAGGACCATTTGCCAAGTTCACACAACCGAAGAAGATCGCAAGAACACGACGAAGTGGGAAAATGAAAAACATGTAGGCTGGGTCAACGGTGAACGCCTGTTTTCCATCAACTGCTCAGGCTGTCACAGCATTGACGGGGGTGTTAAAACAGGACCCGCCCTAAATACCATCTGGGGTGAAAAGGAGAAGCTGATCGGCGGTGAAGAAATCATGGTTGATGAAAATTATGTCCGCGAATCCATCCTTGAGCCTAACGCGAAAATCGTGGAAGGGTATGGTCCCGTGTCTAAAATGAATTCTTTTCAGGGCAAGTTGAATGACAAGGAGATCGGTTATTTGATCGACTACATTCGATACTTGAAAGAACCTGACAAGTTCCCGGGCCGCGACGCTCAGGCAGAGCCCACCACGGCAACGGCCGAGGAGGCTGGAACAGCTAAGCCTGAGAAGCCGGCCGAAACCGAAAACTCAATTGACACAAAAACTGAAGATCAAGACAACTAGTTAACCAAGTAAAGCAAAACTGCTTTTAAAGATAAAGGTCATTAAAATGGCAACTGCAGCAGAACGAAAAAAACTTTTTGGGCACGCCGAGAACAATTACCTCAACTGCACCAAGGGAATCAAATCGTGGATGTTCACCGTAGATCACAAGCGGATCGGCGTGATGTATCTGATCGGTGTGACTACCGCCCTGTTTTTAGCAGGCGTCTTCGCGCTGGTCTTGAGATCCCAGCTTTGGAGTTATGACAACACGCTCTTGACGGACAAAATGTACAATCAAATGTTCACCCTCCATGGGGCTGTGATGGTGTTCGCCTTCATCATCCCGAGCATTCCAGCAGCGCTGGGTAACTTCGTTCTTCCGATGATGCTGGGGGCTAAAGATGTTGCTTTCCCGCGTCTGAACCTCGCTAGTTTCTACCTATGGATATTTGGGACCGGGTTCCTTCTGTTTGCCATCTTGTCGGGAAAAGGCCTCGACACTGGATGGACCTTTTACACACCCTATTCAATCCGCACAGACACTGGGGTCATTTACGCCACATTTGGCGCGTTCATCCTTGGTTTCAGCTCGATCTTTACAGGACTGAACTTTTTGGTCACGGTCAACACGATGCGGGCCCCAGGGCAGGGCTGGTTCAAGATGCCGCTCTTTTTATGGGGCCTTTATTCGACCAGTATCATTCAGGTCCTAGCCACGCCCGTACTGGGCATCACCCTGCTGCTGTTGATCGCGGAAAAAACCATGCACATTGGAATCTTCGATCCCAAGTACGGCGGCGATCCTGTTTTGTTTCAACACTTCTTCTGGTTCTATTCCCATCCAGCTGTTTACATCATGATTCTGCCCGGCATGGGGGTGATCAGCGAGTTGATCGCTGTATACAGCCAGAAGAAGGTATTTGGTTATTCGTTTATCGCCTTCTCCAGTGTTGCCATCGCGTTACTTGGGTTCCTCGTTTGGGGGCACCACATGTTCACCAGCGGTCAATCGGTTGTGGTCACATTGATTTTTAGCGCCATCACCTTCACCGTCGCCATTCCGTCGGCGGTCAAAGTTTTTAATTGGCTGGCAACCATGTATAAAGGATCCATCGCGCTCACGACCCCAATGTGCTACGCGTTGTCTTTCATCTTTCTGTTTGGAATTGGTGGTCTAACAGGTCTATTCCTCGGTGCCCTATCCACCGACATTCACTTGCACGACACATATTTTGTGGTCGCCCACTTTCACTTCGTGATGGTTGGCGGAACCCTGACCGCACTGCTGGGGGGCGTGTTCCATTGGTGGCCCAAGATGTTTGGCCGCATGTATAACGATATGCTAGGAAGGGTTAGTTGCTTGCTAGTCTTCCTCGGATTCAACCTCACATTCTTTCCACAATTTGTAATGGGAGCTCGCGGCATGCCACGGCGTTACGCCTCATATGACCCTGAGTTCCAGATTTTCCATCAATGGTCAACGATCGGGGCATTCGTGTTAGGCGTGGGCATCCTGCTGGGTTTTGGGGTGTTGGTTTATGCTGCCTTCAAAGGCCCTAAAATCTCAGGAAACCCGTTCGGTGCTGCCTCGCTAGAGTGGCAAAGCAGTTCCCCGCCTGATTTCCACAACTTCATCCATAAACCAATCCTCTGCGATCCCTACGACTTTGGGGCGTTGGTCTATGACGAGGAACTAGATACCTATATCCATCGTGAATTCATGGAACCCAGTGAGCAACCAGAGATGGAGCCAGAGCCCCAAGTCCACTAGAAAACCATTCGGGTGAACATTGTTGTTCGTCCGATTCATTCAGAAACGACACTGCCGATTTGCCTCGGAGCCACACATGGCCGTAGTAGAACCTGAACACGGAGCTCACGATGATCATCACGATCATGGTGACTTCATCGCACATCACTTTGACAACGCTGAGCAACAGTTTGACTCGGGAAAGCTCGGGATCTGGCTGTTTTTGGTGACCGAAGTCCTGTTTTTCAGCGGGCTATTCGTTGCCTACACGCTGTATCGCGTTTTACACCCCGAGATCTTTGACCAAGCCCACGTTTTTCTGGATAAATACCTTGGCTTTTTGAACACGCTCGTGCTGTTATTTAGCAGTCTCACGATGGCCGTCGCTGTGCGGTATGCCCAACTCGGAAAAAATGGTCACGTGGTTTGGTATGTCTTGGGCACGATGGTTTGCGCCTCGGCCTTCTTGGGGGTTAAAGCAATCGAATACACGCACAAGTGGGACCAAGGGATTTTGGTGCGAAGTGCGTTTGATTACCATGCGGGGCACCACGAAGCCCCCGCCGGTACACTCGCTCACACGCTCGGCGTTTCTGAATACCTGATCTATCTAAGCGTCATTCCTCTTTTGGTGATCATTGGTTTTGCTGTCTATGCCGGCATCGCGAAGCTGACAGACAAGCCGAACGCCTCCTTCTTTTCCGTTTGCATGGCAATTGCGGTGGGCGGTTACTTCGTTGGCGCCATGGCGGGTCACTTTTACATGGAAGTTACCGACGGAGGGTTTGGGGGTAGATCCGAGGCGGCAGCCGAGATGATGGCCTACGAAAACGAAACCCACAGCGACCATGAACCGACCAATAAACCGGTCGACCACCATGACGAGAGTGCGGTCGATCAGCAAACTGCTGAAAGTAAAGTCGCCCCTTACCAAGGGCCGCAGCCCGATGAATTTGACCAGGACATCGGGATTTTCTTCAGCATTTACTACTGCATGACCGGCCTTCACGCAATTCACATTATTGCCGGGATCGCCTTTTTGGCGTGGATTCTGTGGCGATCAATACTAGGACATTGGAGAAGCGATTATTTTGGTCCTGTCGACTACGTTGGTTTGTATTGGCACTTGGTTGACTTAATCTGGATTTATCTGTTCCCGCTGTTGTATTTGATTGATTAAAAACCTTCGTTTAAAAACGCGTTTTGATACACAAGTAAAGAAATTGCATTATGTCACACGATCACGACGGTGGATTTGCCCACCCCGCACCCTTTAAGCTTTTGCTAAGCGTCTTCATTGCGCTGGTCCTGTTAACTATTTTGACGCTAGCCCTGTCCAGCGTTGACTTGGGGCTCATGGGTGCATTCGGCTTTTGGATCGCCATGTCGATTGCTTCGTTCAAGGCGGCGCTTGTCATGTTATTTTTCATGCATATGTACTGGGACAAGCCCTTCAATGTTCTTGTTTTTCTTTCGTCCACCTTATTTGTGATACTTTTCATTGGTCTGACGTTAACGGACACCAGCCACTACAAAAACACGATTGATGAGTACCCCCGACAGCCTGACACCTCAACCATGGCCCCCTAAACCTTTCATCCGCTGCCATCTTCGGTAGCGGCATATACGATGCTTAAACAGTCAATCAGCTTGGTTCCCGCCCGTAGAGACCTGTATCAGGCCAAGCTCGTTTTCTACCTCTTCATCGCTTCGCTGAGCATGTTTTTTGTTGCCAGCTTAGTGACTTATTACCTCGTTCGCGTCCAGTCGTTCCAGCCGATCCAAAGGTCCTACGAGGCCTTAACCATACCTTGGTCGTTTTGGGTCAGCACCGCCCTGCTGGTGCTTGTCAGCGTCTCTCTGCACCGCGCCAGCTGGATGGTCCATAGAGAGCGCCAGGTCGAGTTCCGGCGTTGGTTGATTTTGGGATGGTCGACCGCTATCGTTTTCGTCTTCATCCAGGCGATCGGCCTGCAAGAGCTGTTACTGCACCACTTCACCCAGTCGGATGGTTCAACCAAGGTCTACGGGATGTCCTTCACCCTCTCTCTGATTCACGTGTTGCATGTTGTGGGTGGGATCGGGTTCTTGGGTTTTATTATCTTTCAGGCCTTCCGAAACCGGTACGATCATGAGCGGCACTGGGCCGTTGACCATTGTGCCAGCTATTGGCATTTTTTGGATGTGGTCTGGGTAATGATGCTGGTCACCTTTTTGATCACCAAATAGCCACTTTCTTTAATTACCTATGGTTTGCCTGGGGTCGCGTTTGGATGACTTGGCGAACACTCACCTCTTAGGATTCGGGTATACTGTGGATCGCCTCAAAAGCCTCAGCCAACAGGTCTCGTATGTCTTAGGTCTCGCATGTCTTTATTCGAACAAGCCGAACGAAAAAACTTATCCCGCGCCAAACCACTGGCGGCGCGTCTGCGCCCCCGCAAGTTGGATGAATTTGTCGGCCAGCAACACATCCTCGGTGCCGGAAAATTGCTCCGCCGGCTGGTCAACAGTGACCGCTTGGGTTCGGTTATTTTTTTTGGTCCTCCAGGGACCGGGAAGACTTCTTTGGCTCGCGTCTTAGCGACCGAGACAAAACGAAGCTTCGAACAACTTAGTGCCATCATGCATGGAGTCAAAGATCTGCGGGCGGTACTTCAGTCTGCCCGCGACCGCTTGGCGACAGGAGGTCGAGGCACTTTATTATTCATCGATGAAATTCACCGTTTTAACCGTGCTCAACAAGACGCTCTACTGGCAGATGTCGAGGAAGGCGTTGTGACGCTCATCGGCGCCACAACGTCAAATCCTTTTTTTGCAGTCAACGGAGCGTTGATTAGTCGCAGCACCATTTTTCAATTTGAGCCGCTCTCGACCGAGGATGTCGCCCTCTTGTTAAGCACCGCGATTCATGATCGTGACCGCGGGTTGGGTGGTCTGAATATCCAGTTCCAAAAAAATGCCATCGAGCATCTGGCCCAAGTGTGCGACGGAGACGCGCGGCAGGCGTTGTGCGTGCTTGAATCGGCCTGCCTTTCCTTGGGCGATCAAGGCATGCTGACCCTTGAGACCATTCGTGAAGCCATCGCTCACCGCGCCATGCAATACGATGTTTCAGGGGACGAGCATTACGACTGCGCCTCTGCATTGATTAAGAGCATCAGGGGGAGTGACCCGGACGCTGGGATCTATTGGTTGGCTAGGATGCTGGAGGGGGGAGAAGATGTCCGTTTTCTTTGCCGGCGCTTAATCATACTTGCTAGCGAAGATATCGGTAATGCCGATCCAGCGGCCCTTCCGCTGGCCGTCGCCTGTTCTCAGGCTTGTGAGCAGATCGGACTTCCGGAATGCCAGCTGACTTTAGCCCAAACCGTTGCCTACCTCGCCTGTGCGGACAAATCCAACGCGGCGACTGTGGCGATCAACTCGGCCAGAGCGGATATTCAGAATGGCCGGATCCTAACCGTCCCCATGCATTTAAAAGACGGGCACTATCAGGGCTCTAAACAACTGGGACATGGCGAGGGGTATCAATACTCGCACGATTCAGATCAGGGTGTCGTTGCTCAAGATTATTTGGGGGTTGATCGGGAATATTACAAGCCGGTGGATCGCGGTCACGAGCGAGCGATCGCCAAACGCTTGGACATTATCCGGAAGACCTTGCGCAAAGGTAAGCTGGACGGAGCCTCCTAGCCAGCGACTCACTCATTATGGCGTTGCTAGCAATCACGACCGCCCCTTTGGGCGTTGTCAGTTTGCTAATTGACCTAGATCATTGTTACCGGATTTCCTAACATCTCTGGCATTCCAACGCCTGTTTTTTCGCCTCTCCGCAGCCGATCAACCACCCAAGAGCACCATGAGTGTCGACAACCAAGGCATCGCGAAGCCAATGGCCGCGAGGACTGCGAACAGGACAGCCAGTTGGACAAGCCACTTCGGTTTATTGTCCCAAAATCGACGCTCTTGGTTCAGGAGATACTCGCCGCATTTGGGGCACATGGAGACGTCATCATAGATCTCTTCGCCGCACATCGGACAGGGAATCGTATAATCGTCGTCGTCCTCAAAATATTCGTCAGACATGGGAATGCACCAGAGAATAAAATAGCTCGTAAAATACAAGGCAGTGCTTTAGGGCACTCGACTTTTAGGCTGCAATCAGTCAAGGAGGACTGAAGTGGATTCGTTAAAAAACACAATTGTCGCCGTTATTTTACTTGGTGTCACCTATGGTGTTTACCAAGTCGTCACGACGCCCGATCCGACGGTAAGCCAGAATGCGCTGCTGGATACCATCATCGAGGACTCTCCCTTCGATGCGCCGGGGCCGACCGCCGCGCCGGCGATCCCCGCCACCTTACTAGCTGAACCAGCACCCTTCGATGACACCCCTCCGCTTGCTCCGGGGGCGACCGAAGACCGGCCTAAGTTATTAACCGTTGGCGCTGAAGACATGAAAGGGCTTAAAGACCTTTTGGAAACACCGGATGCCACGACGACCACCGGAACGCTCGTTGATATCAAGCCTCGGGCTTCGCTATCGCAGTCCCCACAACCAGTAATCGCTCAGCCTGCGGTCGCTCAGCCTGCGGTCGCTCAGCCTGCGGTCGCTCAAGCGGCCAATACGACCAAATACGACGCTGAGCGGCTGGCTTTGCTTTGGCCGCAAGTAACCCAGTTGGTAAACGAGGGCGAGTTCCGAGTCGCTCTCCGGCGTTTATCACTATTTTACGGCAACGCAAATTTGCTGAGCGAACCGGAACAAAAAAAGTTATTTGACTGGCTAGACTCGCTGGCGGCGAAAGTCATTTATTCCACCGAACACCACTTGAGGCCTGTTCCTTATATTATCCAGCCGAACGACACGCTAGATCTTCTGGCCTCGCGATGGCAGATCCCTGCTGATCTGATTTACTTTGTGAACCGAGCTAAGATTCCCGATCGCAACGCGCTTCAGCCTGGCAATGAACTTAAAATGATCAGTGGTGCTTTCGATGCTGAAATCGATACAGCCGAGGGCACAATGACGTTATTTTGGAAGCAATTGTATGCAGGGCGATTCAAAATTCAGGTAAACCCCCAAGCTAAACCCGTCCTAGGTGAATTCCAAATCGTCACCAAATCTGTTGAACCAGGAACCTGTGGGCCTTATCAGATTGGGCTCAACAACGGCATGAGTCTGCATGCCTTAGACCCCCTCATGACCTCTTCGATTGCCCTGGAAGAGCAGCAGGCTAAAGAAGTTTTTGCCATCCTCTCAGAATCCTCAACCGTTCGAATCCTTCGCTAATCCGACCGGCCGCGAGTGGAGGCATTTGGGTCACCATAGGTGGCCCAAAGAATGGCTGACGGTGACGGCTGGATCTCGTCGCTTTGCAACTGTATCGGCGACAGGTAACACTTAAGCCAGGCGGTTTCCACCGGATTTTGAGGGTGCTTCACGTTCCAACGCTCTACTGTATTTAATAACATCTGCCGGCGAATTGCTTCGTAGGTTGCGAGCTCCCTGGGTGGATTAGACGGGTGGGTTGTCAGGTTCCAATGAATCCGTCGCCAGTATTGGTTCTGCATCCAGTCGTAAACCGACTGGGGCCGTTGGCTGTGAGAAACAATCTGATTGGAGAACAGATCGGCCTGCCGCCCATCACTGAGATTCGCTCCGTATTCATACCAAGGGTCGAACAGGGGAGGGGTGTCAAACATCCTAAACTGCTGCACTGTCATCGTGACCCGCCCGAACCATTCGATCTTAGCCGCCACCGTTCCAATCACTGTGCGCGGGTTATCAACCCCACCCTTTAATGGCAAAAACGTGAACAACACATTTTGTAGTGTGATATACATTAAAAAAACGGCGGCGATCCCGTTGAGGGCCCTGTGGTTTGTGCCACGAAACGGGGCCGTCTTTGATCCGTGGTCGATCGCCGGTCGGCCGAGAAGAGACCTCCAAGCTTCTGTCGGGACAAAAACAACCCACGCCAACATCGCCACGGCTGAAAAAATACCGATCGACATCGTTAGCCAAATACCGAGGTGAAGCATCCAAAATACCGCCATCAAGCAGCCCCGAAAAAAACCGCTGCAGCGAGGAACGAACATCAACACCGGGCCTGCGATCTCTGCAGCCAGTGTTAGCAATGTGATGACCTGTAGCCATTCGGTATTTTGGCCCAACCACGCCCCATTAGGTTTCACATACATTTCTAAATTCATCGCGTATTCCATCGCTACGCCGCTTAGCCAATACGTATTCCATTTCGCAAGCCCTGAAAAAAAATAGACGTAGGCCACCTGCAGCAGGATGGCAGCTGAGGCGACCGACAAAACTCGATAGGGCACTCGTTGCAGTTTTTTCTTTAACAACGCATCCAATGACCAAACAGAAGCTACGGGTAAAAACAGCATCCAAAACAACATCATTCTTAAGAGGATATGGCCGGCTGTCAGTAGCATTGGGTTTCGCATTTGCACGCTCCAAACCAACACCAGGCAAAAAATATTCATCCACCGAGCTCGATACCCGACCAACAATCCGATCGCTGAAAACGCGGTTAACAAGAACAGCATCTGAGCAAAAAATTCGCTTCCATTAACCCAGTACATCGACCAATAGCCCGGCCCTAAAAGCTGACTAGCCTGAGCGGATGTCACAATGCCTTGGTCTGAGTAAAACAGCTCGATCCACCCAACACGTCGGGCCAAGTCAATCAACACCAGCAGAGAAATGCCGATTCGCAAAACAGCCAGCGATCGGACGTCGACCGAGAAAAGCTCTTGGAGAACGCGCGGAGCTGGGGTGGTATCAACGCCGATATCCTGTTCCTGTTTATTATTCATAGACTCAGCTGGACCGCCGTCATTACCTCGCATCAGGCTGGCTCCACCCCCTTCTTGGACTCTACCACGTCAAGCACTCTAATCATGGCCATCGCGTGTCCACCGCCACACCTCATTTAGTGCGTGGCCAGCATTCGCTCGATCTGCTTTTGATTATCACTGCAATAGGTGTCAAATGAAAGAGTCATGACTGTTGCCCAGCAGCCATCTCGATCGCCGCGTATATGCCAATGGGGTTGAACGACCACAGATTGATGGACTCGCTCAAACCCCGCCTCCGACTGACTAACTGTTTGGATGGGATACGTCCATATCCCACCTTCTTGGCCAATGGATAACGTGACCCCCAAGCCGAGCCATCGATCGGTCAAATGGATTTGACCCTGCTTTTCAAGATCATGTTCCTGGCCCAAAGTCCCGAGTGTTTGTTTTTCGGGACCCGAAAAGAAGCGGTCTCCTTCATCTGCTGGCATACCGGCGAAATTGAATTCCACGCCAAAATGAAAATCCTTCTCAACGGGGAGGCCCTCGATCAGGTAAGCGATCTTTATCTCTGGCTGACCGCTTTCCATCGTAACCCCTTTGGTTAAATTCAATGGCACTCCATAAGCGTTTCCCGACCTCTGCAGCTTCACTTGAACTCTCTCCGGATTTCGACCAATAACGGCCTGATACATTCCGTCAGCAAAATCCCCCCGCTCCAGGGCAACATTGTCCGCAACGCTGCGCAGATCGACCTCTTCGTCCCAAAAATGATCGATGAGAGTTTTGCGCAATCGGGAGTCGTAGTGCAGGCAGTTTTCGAGCCCCTCCTCTTTGAATATAACACGGTCGTGAATGCTACTGGCGGCAGTATCGGTCTGATTCCCCCCAGCCTTTACTTTCTCGTGATAGGCCTCGGGGCGACGCTGAAGGGTGGCGAGTAAATTGTGGCCAAGTTCTCTTAAATCCAGCTCGTACATGCTGCCGCCATGTTGGGGAGAAAACCACGTTACCAACCGGTCGTTAGCCATTCTAATTTCTTCGTGTCCGTCAAAATTGAAATCTAAGTGGGTCGCATCAACCCACGGCCTGCCATCACGCTGGGAGCGCTCAATCAAACATTCCGCAGTGATTAAATTTTGGTAAACCGCATTCCGTAGATGCGGCAGGTAAACGCCTCCGAAGGCTCCGTGCCAGTAGCTGCAATTGCATTGACCTTGATAGAGATAGTTGCGAGCCCGGTCTAAAATCATCGGTGGTATCGCCATGTTTTCAGCCTGCTCTACCAACTTGCTCACGTACATCATCCGCGAGTACATTTCGTTAGACTCGGGATATTTGACTTTGAAGTTGCGCCAGTAGCCACCATCTATAAAGGGTTGGATCGAAAGCCAACGAGCATCTGATTTCAGCCCCTTGGAAGCCCGATCAAACTCTAATTGCTTTTCAACCGGCATCGCCCACTCAGTCATCTCTCGGTAGCTGGCATCCGGCAGATAGATTTTGCCTTGAGGCGGACTCGATGTCACGGCCTGGGCTAAAGTGGTGGTTTTCAACCAGCCTCGATTTTCCGTCAAAGCGTCAAAGAATCTCCTCAGCCAGCCCTCTTGGTAAACGAGCTTTCCGGTATCTGGCCAGGTCCCAAATTTTTCGCCGTCATCTCCAAACACGAGAACACAGCCGGGCTGCTGCCTTGCCATATCACGACAAAACTCGACGGTCTTCTGAGGCTCCTGAAACGGTATCAAATAACGGAGGCGCTCACTCCCCGGGAAGACCCGAAGAATCTCTCCTTCATTTTCTGACACGAAATAACCCAATAATTGCTCGGGATTAAGGCCCGCGCGGTGGAAATGATAGTCATCTAGAATCGTGTACTCTATCTCGGCTTGAGCCAAATCGGACGTCAGCTCGGATTCCCACACACGTTCCGGGATCCACATACCTCGAATGGGGCCGCCCAGATGCTGTTCCAGCCATGTCGAAAAAAGACGAATCTGTCCCCGCCGATCCCGGCTGGGAATCATCGGCAAGATGGGTTCATAGAACGCGCCACCTAACACTTCGATTCGGCCTTGGCCAACAAGTTCGGATACCCGAGCAAGATACTCCGGGTGTTTTTCTTGTATCCAAATCACCAGCGGCCCGCTAATGTGCAACGAGATCTGCAAGTGGGCGTATTCTTCAAAAACATCTAAAAACGGAAGGTAGCTATCTTGGTAGGCCGCCTCGAACACATGTTCGAAATTACCGACCGGCTGGTGATTGTGCAAAACCAGACAAAGCTGAACTGAAGGGGCTGGCATCGTGTTCGGTTTCCTTAAACGTCCTCAGCTGGCGGCATTGTTTTCGGCCAGAAACAATCACCTGTTTTACGTAAAATTCGTCGGTCTAAAAGGGTTGCTCTAGAGATCTAATTAAAATGCCGGGCATTCTAAGGGTAGAACGTGGCGCGCCGTCCGCTTGAATTAACTAGCCGTTAAAATTTCTGCCTAATCCGACGATCGAAGTTGTTGGGCAGCTAATTCTGGGGGGACCGGATTGACCCAGATGTCCGCTCCTAATTCATAGCCAGCAGCACGTGTCAGCCGAGGGATCAATTCGACATAACCGCCACCCCGGAAAGACGCCAAAGTTGGCGGTTGATGAAATAAAATATTATACGCCGGTCGGTCCAAGAGGGTCTCCAGGCGCCCCACGTACTTTCTCAAGAGCCACCCTAATTCTTCTCGCTCAACCTGATCCAAGTCCGTCCACGCCACTTCGAGTCGTTTGGGTAGAAACCAGGTCTGATAAGGGTACTGGCTTGCAAACGGGCACACTACAAAGAATCTCTTGGTTTCCTCAACGACGCGTTCCTGTTGTTGCACTTCCCAATCTAACAACGAGCGTAGTATCGGATGACCCTGTTCGGCCAAATGTTGATCATTGAGGCTGGCACGTCGATCCAGACTAGGGCTCGAAAGAGGGGAGGCGATGATCTGTAGATGAATATGACCCAACGACGCGCCAGCGACGAGGCCGCAGTTCATGAACACCATCACATGCTGCACGCCGGTCTGCTGTGCTAAATGCCGCAACCGCTCCTGACAGGCCTGTAGTGAAACGGTCGCCTCTTGCTGGGTGAGTTCGGAGAAACTGGCGACATGCCTAGGAGACGGCACCACCACCTCCTGAATGCCATCTGCGCTCGATGTCTGATAGGGACCGCCATCGACCACCTGATCGGGTTCGTTCAGAGATGGGTACTTATTAGGCACCACCCTCACGACCCACGGCTGTGACAGGCCTTGGCTCGTCAACTCATTCCCCTGGGCATCATAGGCCGCTATCGCTTGGGGTGTTGCCTCTTCGTGACCGCTGCAAAACGGGCACCGCAATTCCTCTTTAATTTCAGGTACCGATACAAACTCCATCGGTCGCTTATTGCGATTCCGAGCAATCGCCACCCAGGTCCCGGAAACGGGGTCGAAACGTAAGTCTGCCATCCTGCCGAACCTGAATCCTTATGGTAATTCCAGAGCCATCCACACCGAACTAGGAGCCGCCGAGGCCCTCCCAACACCACCCCGTTAAGTAAGCTAATTGGCAGCGGCCCGTTATCACTCGCTCTCAAACCCCCGCGCCGAAAGCATTTGAATGGCCTTGAACACCGTCTATTAAGGGCTGCCGTCGATTAAAAGGCGGCCCAAGGGACTTCATTCTGAGTTAAAATGCGTCGCTTGAAAATCCGTAGGAAAACAGGACCCCCAATATCCTTCAAGATTTCCCCTTTAGCGACCCGTCATGGGCGATCTATCCGTCATCTATTTTGATGGGAACCATGGCTTGCACAGCGGCCGCGAGCTCAGCCTTCAGGATGGCCTCATCGAAACCCTCTACCAACAACCTTGGGCCACAATACTTCGAGTTCGGCACTGTATCCCCCCCTTTGCGCTCTACCAATAATTTACTGGACCCTAACCAAGCATTGGCCTGCGCTGAATCGACTTGCAAAATATGCCACAGACCTTCGTCGTGCTCTAAAGGATGAGGCAATTCACCAAACACGACCTTCGCCCCAGGGTGCTCAATAGAGGCACTCAACGCTTCACCCCAAGCCATCTCGGCTGAAAGAACGTTGTTGACCAACAAAATCCGATTCGGCTTTCGTTCGAGGCATTCTAGTAAGTGGCCTAGCCGACAACCGCAAACCGGGTGCTTCATTTCTGCCGCAATCGGGACGGCAGGTTGCAGCACAAACCGACGGTACGACATGCGCGGGTGCGGGACGGTCAGGGAGTCGGTTACGATCTGAAGCTCACCGTAGAGCAGCAAGTCCAAATCAACCGTACGACTACCCCACCGGCCTCGTCGCACTCGACCCAGTTCCGCCTCCGCTGCTAACAACCGCTGATGCAAAGCAGCAGCCGACAGGACCGTTTGGAGGCGAATGACAGCGTTAACGTAGTCCGACTGCCCTGGGGGCCCACCGACTGGTGGTGTTCGAATCGAGGGGCTGACTCGCAGCTCGGTGATCCCCTTGCTGGCACGCAGATAATCAACGGCTCGCTCTAGTAATCCAAAGCCATCACCGAGGTTTGAGCCGAATGAAATCAAACAGTCGTGCATGATCGTTTCGCAATGACGAGCGCATTAAAAAACGACGTCAGGCTTCCTAGCCTAGGCGTCGCTTGGTTGGGAGGCGTTGTTACCAACACCAACCAACGATGTGACGGGTTTAGCAACCATCCTGGTCAACCTCTGATGACAAGCAACAAACTTCAGCAAGAAGATATGTCGCACGATTTCCTTATACTTGCCATCTCAAACCGTCACCTCACAAAAGCGGGTGAGGATTCCGATCCACAACGTTAAACGCTGCCGACTATCGTTTCCCTCGGTCGCCGCCACCCAAATTCGCGGATTTCGAGTTGGTTGCGGCTCTCTCGTTGGTGAGTTCAAAGTTGTAGTTGCCGCGTGCGAAACAATGGTCTTAATACCACCTACCTGGCTTGAGGCGAGTGCCAGCAAGCCTTTTTTGATTCAGTTTGTTATGATTTCGAACTGCAACGAACGCAGGAGAGTACTTGAGATTTGTTGTTTCGTATGGCCATTTTGTGATCCTTCATCTAATTGTCAACTAAAGACAACACAAATTTTATATTTCAATTTTTTTTCTTGGAACTGGTTGACGCCTTTTTGTATATGTCGTTTGATTTTTACCCGCATTAAAATGTAACTATTCGTGATCCTGTTTTTCGAAACACAATTTGAACCATCGTCAACCCCCTTTAGTTTTCAGGCACTTTCGTTTCAAAAAAAATTTTTTTCTGGTGATGGCTAATAGCTCGTGGCTAAATTACGGGTACGGAAGAGATAAGAGCTTTTTATAATCAACCGCGTCACTTAATTAGGTGGAGCTATCCGTTGGAAATAATTCATTATCCGCACCCAACGCTGCGGTATCAATCGAAGACCATTTGCCGCGTAGACCGGGAATTAAAGGCAATGGTCCGTGAAATGTTTGAGTTAATGTATGACACTCGCGGAATCGGCCTGGCCGCCAACCAGGTGGATCTGCCCCTACAGCTGTTCGTGGTCAACGCGAGTGGTGAACCAGGAAACGGAGAAGAGCTGGTCTTCATCAATCCGGTCATCGACCAACCCAAGGGGTCCGAGGTTTCTGAAGAAGGTTGTCTGAGCATTCCTGGCGTGCACGCCGACGTAAATCGGCCCGCTCAGATTCACATTTCAGCCTACGACCTTGAGGGGAATGAAATTGACATGGTCGCTGACGGTTTGTTGGCAAGAGTCATCCAACACGAATACGACCATCTGCAGGGCGTCTTGTTTATCGATCGAATTAGCGAGTCGGCACAAAAACAAATTGCTGGGGAGCTGGATGCTTTTGAGTTGGAGTTCAATGGTCACCAAGCCAGCCAGAAAATACCTGACCAAGCAACAATCTTGAAACGGCTTGTTGAAGTCGAAAATCGTTACTGCTGATCCTTGGCTCAAACAAGACTCTCTTGGAATGCAACACCCTTGAAACGTGTAAAATAGGAAGAGTATAGCGATGCGAATCGTAGTTTTTGGTACCGGGCCATTTGCGGTCCCCTCCTTCCGATGGCTCAGCCAGTCTGGCCACGACCTGCCTTTAGTCATCACACGACCTATCGCGGATTCGGGGAAGCGTCGCAAAACATCTGAGAATCCGGTTCGTGACCTGGCTGAATCGCTAGGACTGAACATTGCTTCTCCTGCTGATGTCAATTCTGTTGATTCCGTTCAATTACTGGCAGGACTGCAAGCGGATCTTTTTTTCGTCTGTGATTACGGTCAAATCCTTTCGGCCGATTGCTTGGCGACGGCTCGACTAGGCGGTATTAATCTGCATGGCTCGCTGCTGCCAAAGTACCGGGGCGCTGCTCCGGTGAATTGGGCCGTCTATCACGGAGAAACTGTAACGGGCGTCACCGTCATCCATATGTCTCCCAGGCTGGATGCAGGCCCTTGTTTGGCTACCAACAAAACATCACTGATCGCCAACGAGACTGCCGAGGAATTAGAACCGCGTCTCGCCGAACTAGGGGTATCAGCGGTCAGGGATTCGGTTGAACGTTTAAACAACTGGGATGGCCATTCCTCATTAGGCCTAACGCAAGACTCCACCTTGGTCAGCAAGGCACCAAGGCTTAAAAAAAGAGACGGGCGGATCCTCTGGTCGAAGTCGGCACTTCAAATCTTTAACCAAGTCAGAGCATTTCAGCCCTGGCCCGGTTCATTTAGCGAATGGCAAGGCCAAAGCCGTAAACCGCTGCGTGTGATCCTGCATGAGGTCCGGTGCGTGGATTCGAGCGGTAGCCAGCCGGGTGAGATCTGTCGAGTCGAGGGTGATTCGCTGACTATCCAGACAGGGCAGGGCGGGCTACAGGTGCTGTCAATCCAACCAGCCGGAAAACGTCAAATGAACGCTGGTGAGTTCATTCGCGGATACCAGCCCGCTTTGGGCGATCGCTTCGTAGACGCCTGATTGGGGGCGACTCGCTCCAGCCGCGTTCGCGCAAAAAAGACCGCCGTGTTTTAAACGGCGGTAACGTATCATTGAGCTGCATTCTGTTTCACTATCGACCAATCGCTGAGCCACCGCCTCCGATGCCCGCCGAGGGCAGATTGCGAGGTGTTGACCCAGGTGGCAGAATAGGCTGGCCAAACCCGGGAGGCACACCCCCCCTATTTCGCCTTTGGCTTTGCTGCTGGCTATTACTCTGTTGAACGTTAGCAAAGCGGCGGTAAATATTATAAGCTCCAGCGTCTTGCTGCTCTAAATCTTGAGCGTTCGCAGCATTGAACTTAGATGTGACATCGATCGTCAACTCAATGTCGCTATTATCAAGCTGTTTTGGAAATAAGTCGATATACTCGCCAAGATTCGGCATTCTCGATTTTAACGAAGCCAGTTCGTTCGGCCCATACTTCCGCGTTACTTCGACATAAATCCCTCGTTGTGGATCTTCAACGATTTTGATCTTACGCGCTGACTCATCGACTTCAATGGTTCGCACTCCGTTGGATACAGTGACCCTCGGGCCATTATTAGTGCCAAAGTTTGTGTTTCGATTGCCAAAGTTTGTGTTTCGATTGCCAAAATTGCCGCCCACCGGACCCGCATTGCCTTGGCCGTTCGTCTCAATACCAAACCAGTTATTTCGAGGAAGCGCTCCGGGCTGGTTATTACCCCTCGGGTTGTTCAACATCCCCGGATCGACTTCACCTCCATCCAAGCCAATCATACTTTGCGAGGTGATCACGCGGGGCTGTGGTTTACGCTTGTAGGGTACGTATCTTTCGTAAGGGTTTTCGCGGCCATAACCACGCTCTGTTTGGCCCGTTTGTTGGCCCGCGTTTTCTTGGGTCCCATCTCCTTGTGCGCGTACCGTCTGGCCTTGATCTTGGGCAACGATCGGACTTGCCAACAACAATACAAACATAGAAGCAGCAGTTAGAATGCAGGTGGGGTTCATGGCTTACCTCGCGAGTTAGTTTGGGTTACTCTCACATTGTACCTCCTGTTTTGGTATCTGTCGCTCCGAAAAGCGGTGGGATATAAGGGGTTGATTGTTAAAATGCAGTGATTTTGACGGGGACAAATCGATGAAAAGCTATCGCAATAATCAATTGCTACGTGTTAAACTAGGCCGTTTAACGACCCCTCTCTCAGGCTCTGGGGATAAACCTTTTCAAAAATAAAGGTGATCGTTGCTGGACGTCCCACTGCGTTCTCCTGCTATCGGAGCCAACAACCCATTTTCGAATATCCCATGAAAGCACCCCACCGCCTGTACATCGAAACCGTCGGCTGCCAAATGAATATGTTGGACAGTGAAATGGTTGTCGCCAGCTTGCGTCAACGCGGTTACGAACTAGCGAACTCGCCGGGCCAGGCCGACACAATCCTCTTCAATACCTGCAGTGTTCGGGAGCAAGCAGAAAATAAGACCTACAGCGCTTTGGGAAGACTCAAACAAGAAAAGCAATCCAACCCGGACAAAATCATTGGCGTCATGGGCTGTATGGCTCAAAAAGATCAGCGAATGATTTTTCAAAAAGCCCCGTTTGTAGACCTTGTCGTGGGACCGGGCCAGCTCCAACAAATCCCCGATTTGATAGAGAAGGCTCGCACGGAAGGAGGCCAGCATGCCGCACTAAGCCTGGGGCGCCGTGACGGCGCCGTGAAAGACATTAAGCGGAGTCACGAGACCTACGATCCCCTACGCGACCCCACCATGCGTCCGACGCCATTTCAGGCATTTTTGCGGATTCAAATTGGTTGTGATAAGTTCTGCACCTACTGCATTGTCCCTATGACACGTGGCCCTGAACAAGGCCGGCCTCCCAGCCAGATTCTGGATGAAGCAAAAATCCTAGCCGACCAAGGCTGCAAAGAGATCACACTATTGGGGCAAACGGTTAATAGCTACCGGTTTCGCGATGGAGATCAAACAACACGCTTGGCAGACTTGTTAAATCAACTGGAGTCCGTAGATGGCATCGAGCGAATTAAGTTTGTCACCAACTACCCTAAAGACATGACTTACGATCTGCTGTCTGCAGTCCGAGACTTGCCGAAAGTTTCACCGTATTTACACGTCCCCCTACAAAGCGGCTCGGACGCGGTGCTCAAGCGGATGAAGCGCGGGTACACGGTGGCCGACTATCGAGAGATGATGCAGCGGATCGATGAAACATTAGGAGAGAAAGCTGCGATTTCGAGTGACTTCATTGTTGGTTTTTGCGGAGAAACCGAGGATGAATTTCAGGCTTCGGTTGAAATGGTAAAAGAATGCCGCTTCAAAAACAGCTTCATTTTCAAATACAGCGAACGACCCGGAACCCGAGCTTCTGATCACCTACCGGACGATATCTCCTTCGAGGTCAAGAAGCGCCGGAACAACGAACTGCTGGCGGTCCAAAATCAAATCAGTGAAGATGGCAATCAAGCATTTCTAGGACGGCACGTTGACGTTCTGGTCGAAGGCCCAAGTAAAAAAGCGGATCTAGATGATAGGCCGTCTAGAGGTCCTATTCAGCTGACGGGCCGAACACACTGCGATCGAATTGTCGTCTTCGATGGGAACGAGCGTTTGGTGGGGCAAACGATTCCGATCGGCATTTACGACGCGACTGCGCACACGCTCATTGGTACCGTCGTGACACAAGAAGCCACTGGAGAGATCGTTAGTTTGGCTTAGCCTCTAAACACTCTCCGGCGACACCTCTGGTCAATGACCGATCTGAATGTCGCTCACCCTCCACTCATTCCCACCTATCAAGTGAGCCCATGCGACCTCCTATCAACCCATGTACGACACGTCGAACCTTCCTACAGGCCTCGGCCGCTGTCTCCACATTGGCAGTCGGTGGTTGGACGCGAGATGACAAACAGCCGTCAGACAAGCTAGACTGGCACAATGTTAAAGACTGGGGGCTCGAAGGTAAGGGGTTTGATGACACCGCGCTTTACTACGATCGCTTGCCCGCTCGCGCGGAACAAAAAGTTCGTGCCCCGGTCTGGAATCTAAGCCGCCATTCGGCTGGGATGGTCGCCCGGTTCAATACAGACGCTACCTCTATCTCCGTCCGTTATCGATTAACGAGCTCTAGGCTGGCCATGCCCCACATGCCAGCAACGGGTGTCAGTGGATTGGATCTATACGCTTTGGACGACACGCTGAAGGGGCGATTCATTAACCGCCCAGATCAACGCTGGCGTTGGTCCGCGGTTGTGATGCCCAGATCCCAATCGGTCGAGGCTCAGCTCGTCAATAACATCCGGGCTTTGCCGGACGGTCAGCCTCGGCCATTTCAACTCTACCTGCCTCTCTACAATGGTATCGCATCTCTAGAAGTCGGAGTGCCGAGCGGAGCGGTCTTTAACGGAGTCGGTCCTCGAAACGAACGGCCGATCGTATTCTACGGCACCTCTATAATGCACGGCGCTTGTGCCTCCCGGCCGGGACTCTCCATTTCATCCATTCTTGGTCGACGATTGAATCGTCCTGTGATCAACCTTGGGTTTTCAGGGAACGGGACCATGGAAACGTCCGTCGGTCAGTTTTTGGGTGAGTTAAACCCTTGTGTTTACGCGATCGACTGTCTCCCAAACATGAACGCGCAACAAGTCACTGAACGATGCCGACCTTTCGTGGAACAGCTACATAACGCCCGACCTGAGGTTCCCATCCTGCTGGTTGAAGATCGTGTCAACACGGGAGCTTGGTTACGGAAGGGCAAGACGTCATACCATCAAAAAAACCATGCGGCGCTTATAACCGCCTATCAACAACTTGTCTCTGATGGCTTCAAAAACGTTCATTACCTTGGAGGTGATAAACTACTGGGGGTTGACGGCGAAGGGGCCACCGACGGCTCTCACCCGAACGACTTGGGTATGGTGCGTTATGCTAATGCTTATGAACCTGCGTTGCGAAATTTGATCGAGTCAGTTCATTGAGCCAATCAAAACAATCGTTAGATCGTTCCCTTTAGGGTAGGTTGGATCGTCCGCCTAGTGGAAATGCCGCTTCCAGATAAGGTGTAATCTTGGGCCATGCTTCGGCGGCTAACTCAAAATTTACCTCCATCACCTTAAGTTCTCCCTCGAGTCCCCCTTGGAGCTCTACCCGTGATCGGGTTGAGCTGTTCCGATTCAAGGGGATTTGTGCGCTGGGCCCCGCCGCCAGCCGCTGCTCCACCTCAGATTGCAATAAATAGTCAATTAATCTCTGGCCCCCCCCGGAGTTAGGGCCGTCTTTAATCAGAGCTAGCGTGTTCGGGATTAACAGGACCCCCATACCCTCGGCTCCTTGGTCTGGAAAAACGATGGCTACGGGTGCACCATTTTCTATCTCGATGATCGCATCATCCGTATCGGTCAATCCAAATGAGTAACGCCCTCGCGCGACATTCGTCGCTACCTGTTTGTTGCCCCCCTCAATCTTGGCATTCTCAGCCACTGCGTCTAAAAAGGTCATGGCTCTTTCCTCTCCCCAGTCGCTGAACAAAACGGCGGCATGGGTAGCAGTGGTGCCAAACAGCGGTCGCGCCATCCCACATCGGTCTTTCCATCGCGGATCCGCTAGGTCGACCACCGAGGTGGGCCACTCTTTTGGGTTCGGCAATAAATCCGTATTAACGATCAACACCCTGGCCCTCGCGGCAAAACCATACCAATCGTGGTCGGGTGAAGTAAACAAGCTCGGGTACTGATCCGCTAACGGACTTTTATACGGCCTCAACAGGCCCTGCTTTTTGAGTCGCAGGGTGTGTAATATTTCGTTGTTCCAAAAAACATCACACCGCTGGCGGGACGCCTGGTTGATGATTTCGTTAGCCAGCCCGACTGTCTTGTTCGACTCCACGTCAAACTTAGCTAAGACGGATATCTCGAAGACTTCTTGAAAGTCGTCGAGCACTGGTTCTGAAAATTCCTTGTCGAGCGCGGTATAGACCACCACTTCCGAGCCGGAACGGGAAAGACACCCGGACACAAGCAAGCAAACCAAGCTGACAAACCAAAACCGACCAACCGCTTGTTTTTGATCTGGTTCCATAGGACCCTGCTCAATATCGAGTGAAAGACGAAAACCTCTTTGCTGATTCGCCTAGGATTGCCCACTATCGTATCCAAGCTGGCACTTGCCGGCCATTAATTTACTGCCAAAATTAAAGGATCTCTTTGGGTTGGCTGGATTTTAAACCTCGCTTTGACAAAATAGACTAGACCGTCTTACAAGAAACGGTATCGAATGATGAAAACAATCACCCGCCTGACCGCGATCTGGCTAACGAGTTTGACGGTCTTGTCTATTTCAGCCGACGAGCCCGTATTTTATGACCCTGTTCAAATCGACTTGGAAGGTTGGGCAGTCGATGTCGACCCTGAATTGCTACAGGCTAAAAACCAGGACGTCCGCGAACAGGCCTTTCAAGCGTTAGGAAATCATCTGCAGCGGGTTAAGTACATCGTGCCGGCGAAACAGCTTGCGAGGCTTCAGGCCGTCCGAATCTGGATCGACTACAAACACCCAAGCCTAACGAACATGCAATATCACCCAAGCCGTGGATGGTTGATTGCCAATGGTCACGACCCCCGGTTGGTGAAACATGTCCACATCCCTCAAGCGAGACAGCTATACGACCGCGGCATGTGGTCCAAGCATCCGTATGTGGTGTTGCATGAGCTGGCACACGCCTATCACGATCAGGTGGTCGGCTTCAACGATGCTGCTGTACGCCAAGCCTATCAAGCCGCTCGAAGCAGCGGTCGTTACAACGAGGTTTTACTGCACACCGGACAAATCGCTCGACACTACGGCATGAATAACCCCCAAGAGTATTTCGCTGAATCGACCGAAGCCTATTTGGGAGTCAACGATTTTTATCCGTTTGTCCGAGCCGAATTAAAAAAGCATGACCCGGTCATGTATCAATTAATGCGGGAAACCTGGGGCCCTATCCGGTAGTCTTAAAAATGCAACGATCACCCGTGATTCAATTTGCACTTACTGTCGTAACCGCGCTCTGCCTTCCTTTGTTGGCCGCGGCCCAAACCCCTCAACAGGTCCGCATGCAACGGCTTAACCCAGCCATGCCTCTACCCCTAAGAATCGACCCCGAACGGGTTGCCGCCGCGGGGATCGAGGTCCTGTCAGGTAAACACATCTGCATCTATACGGACGTTCGGGATCAAGAATTGACCAAAGATCTAATTCGCGTCTTTGATGCGGCGATGGCTCAGTGGTGTAATTTCTTTGGGGTCGAACCGGAAACAACGAAAGATTATCAACTTTCCGCAATGGTCATTGCCGATCGAAACAACACTCAAGCATTTCGCAAGGCCGGCCTGATCCCCGCTGACCTGCCCGAGTTTCTAGCGGGATATAATCGTGGTCACGAAACTTGGCTTTACTTGCAACCTGGTGACTATTACACGCGTCACCTGTTATTGCATGAAGGAACCCACGCCTTCATGCAATGGTTTCTTCGGGGCTCTGGACCTTCTTGGTATAGCGAAGGGATGGCTGAGTTGCTGGGTCTAAACCGATGGCAAGATGGTGAACTCGAGCTGGGTTATCGAGTTCGCAGTAATCTTGATTGTCCTTACTGGGGTCGTGTTAAAATTCTCCGCAACGATGTTACAGAGCGAAACGAGCTATTACTCGAGCAAGTCATGGAGATACCCGCTGCCGCGTATCGACAAGTTCGGGCCTATGCTTGGAGTTGGGCCGCCTGTGATTTCCTCGCCCACCATCCCTTAACCAAAGATGCGTTCCAGCAGCTTACGAAAAACGCAAAAGAAATCGGGCCTGCTTTCAATCGCCAATTCCGACAATCGATCGAGGACCACTGGCCCATCGTTCAGCGAGACTGGCAACTTTACATTAATGAAATGGTGTACGGCTATGAAGTCGACCGAGGTGTTTTAAGGGCCGCGACACAGGACGCCGAAAACTCCTCGGTTCAGGTGCAAGCTGATTACAGTTGGCAGGAGACTCCCTGGAGAGTGCAGGCGGGCGACCGGTTTCAACTGACAGCCGAAGGGCAATTCGAGCTAACTGTCGCCAAAAAAACCTTGCCCTCGGCTGGGGGCGGTATCACGATTGAATACTATCAGGGCAACCCGCTGGGCGTGTTGATGATGGGGGTTTTGGACGACCAAAATCCCGCTAGCATGGCGAAAACATCGCGAGTTGTGGGTTTGGGTCACGATTTCGTCGCGGAAAGGGCTGGGGCAATCTGCTTGCGAATTAATACATCGCCCGCCAAAAGATCAGACAACAGGGGGTTTTTAAGGGTTACCTTTACTAAAAATTAGCCCCGCCCACCCATACCATATAAGAAACAATCGGTTCAAAATAAGACTTATCAACCAGACCTCCCGCTGGCGATCGAGCTGTGACTCGGTATCCAAGCAGGGGTGTCTGACAACCGCTCACCAACACACTTAGGTACACCCAGCGCAATGAATTTTCTGCAAACCCAAGACCCCGACATTTTCTCTTTGATTAATGACGAAGCCCGTCGACAACATGATGGTCTTGAGCTGATTGCTAGTGAAAACTACACCAGTCCAGCGGTGATGGAAGCCACCGGCAGCATCCTGACCAACAAGTATGCCGAGGGCTATCCAGGGCGTCGCTATTATGGCGGATGTGAATTTGTCGATGAGATCGAGAACTTGGCTCGAGACCGTGCCAAAGCCCTTTTCGGAGCCGAATTCGCCAACGTGCAACCCAATTCTGGCTCACAAGCCAACCAAGCGGTATATCTTTCGGCTTTGGATGTCGGCGACACGGTGATCGGCTTTGACCTAGCCCACGGGGGACACCTGACCCATGGGATGAGACTAAACCTATCGGGTAAGTTGTACAATTTTTTTCATTACGGCGTTCGTGCCGACGATCACCGTATTGACTTTGATCAAATCGCCACACTCGCAAGAGAACACAAACCCAAAATGATCGTTGCCGGCGCCAGCGCCTACCCACGTGAAATCCCTCACGCCAAATTCAAGGAAATCGCCGATGACGTTGGAGCCAAGCTGTTTGTCGACATGTCACACTATTCCGGCCTAGTGGCTGGTGGTGTGCACGACAATCCTGTTGGGGTGGCCGACTATGTCACGTCAACCACTCACAAGACCTTGCGAGGACCGAGGGCGGGTCTGATCCTTTGCAAATCGGAGTACGCCAAGAAAATTAACAGCAGCGTATTCCCCGGCATGCAAGGCGGCCCCCTAATGCATGCTGTTGCCGGCAAGGCTGTCTGCTTCAACGAAGCGTTACAGGATGACTTTAAAATCTACGCTGCCAATATCATCTCTAACACCAAGGCACTCGCCGAGTCGCTCATGGGCGAAGGCCTTAAGTTAGTAAGCAACGGCACGGATAATCATTTGGTGCTAGCCGACGTAACCTCAGTGGGAACATGCGGACAAGTCGCCGAAGAAGCGCTGGATCGATGTGGCATCACGGTAAATAAAAACATGATCCCTTTTGATTCTCGGAAACCGATGGATCCTAGTGGGATTCGGATTGGAACTCCCGCTCTGACGACCCGGGGTATGGGGCCAGACCAGATGCGAGAAATTGCCAGCTGGATCATGCAGGTTTTGAAATCTCCCGAAGACCCAGGAATCCTTAGTGGTGTTCAGGGTGAAGTAAGCGCCATGTGCGAGCACTTTCCGGTACCCGCTGCCGCGATAACCGTGTAATCCGGTCAACGCCCGATAAGCCCTCTGCCCAACTAAGGCTCAGCCCGCTGCTTTTTTTCCTAGCGGTCCGCCTGGCGGTGACAATGAAAATCGAAGCCTGTCTCAGGAGCTTCAACCGCCGATCTCGGCATTGTGCATCACCACCCCTGTGCCACACATGAATCCGTGAATCACAGGCCGGTGGGGCCGCCTGCTAGATATCCCAAGGTCTTTTAAACAAACACTTTCTCGAACCCGCTTTCGGCTTAAAAACGACTTCATTAACCGGGGCTAAGGTAAACTTCACCAGGAGCCCACGGTGTAGGTTTTGAAAGAAGTGTTTTTGGGATGGCTCCACTTCTCCTATCTCTTTGATCGACCGTGCTCAACGGCTGCTGGGGCTCTAACTGAGACTCTTGTCGCAGATTGAAACAGATGGATCGGCATAATCTTTTATTTGCAATCAGGATGACAAGCTCTTATCTCGCATTTAACCGATGAAAAACGTGCAAGCATGGGGTTTTAAACGGCCGAACTTCTCCCTTTGGCACAAATCCTGCGTTTGTAGGTCAGCAGGGCATAAAGCCTTCCTTCCTGGCGCTTGAATCGCCATTTCCTTTCATCACGTCTCAGATCTCAAGGAAAAATCTTATGTCAAAAATCTTCCTAACTCTTTTCGCTGCGTGCGCTCTTTTTTGCTACTCACCTCATGTGATGGCAGGAAATATCTACGTCGACGCAGCTGCGGTTGGTGCCAACAATGGCACAAGCTGGACGGACGCTTACACCAATATTCATGATGCGGTGGCCGACTCTAATGCAACGGCCGGCGCCGACAATATCTATGTCGCCAGCGGCTATTACGTCAGTACAGCGCCTTATGTTTTTACCGACGCTGCTACCTTCAACGGTGGCATGCTGTATGGCTTTCCAACATCGTTGGAAAATGTCTCTGGAACGTCACCTATTATGGAGGTGCAGGCGACAGATCTCGATGTGACGGGAGTCGATTTTTTCAAATCACTCTCCCACATCGTCGCTAGCGTCAGTGGCATCCGTTTTAATAAATGCCACTTCCAGGGTGCGATCGATGGCTCTGTCAAAGCACACTGGTGCTGGCTTGTGCGGGGCGCTCAGTGCGGGTTTTACGACAATCGATCGACATGGGCAGCCGGAGGAATCATGGCTGAAGATTGCGATTTGGTTCATATCGAACAGTGTAAATTTCAGGGCAATATCACAAATGCCTATGGCGGTGCAATACAGGTCAATAACCCAAGCAGCATTGCAACGGGCGTTTTAGGTGGGCTTAAATGTGAAAATTCGACGTTTACTCGTAACAGGGCAGCGCGTGCTGGAGGGGCGATTGCAGCTAAATTAGCCACGTCAAAATTAGCCAACTCTGTCTTTCAAAGAAACCACTCTCTTTTCGGCGGAGCGATCGCCCTAGCCTGTGGACCAACGATGAACGCCGAGATGTATATGGTCAACTGCACCCTTTTTGGCAACGGCGCCAGGATTGCAGGAGGTGGCGTGATGCTTTTTGATTGGGGTGCCCACCTCGTCCAAACTGAAATTCACAACTCCATCCTCTGGCGCAATTGGGCACCGCCCGTTTCAGTTTTAATGAAGCAGGTAAACCGCCCGCCCAACATCTTTACGCACAGCTGTGTCGCAGGCTGGGGGTCACTGCCATGGCCAGGCATGGCCAATTTTGCATGGAATCCAAACTTGATGCCCAATGGAGATGTATTGCCATTTTCACCATGCGTCGATTCAGGGGCGCCTGGAGTCAATCCAACCATGTTTGACATAACAATGGCTCCTCGAGTTCAAGGTCTCAGCATAGACATAGGCGCCTTCGAACAGTAAAGGCAGCCCATCTTTTATCGGCCGTCACGATTGATCGGCATGTAAACAGATGCCAGGCGGGACGAACTGCTCGCCTGGCCAAACTGGTTGCCGATCAAACAGGACGATCACCATTCAATCAATTTTTTAGGAATCACTTATGAACAAATTAACCCAATGCTTGCCACGCCTAATGCTCTTGGTGGCTGTGATTTTTATAAGCGGCCACTCCAGGCTATTTGCACAAGGTGGCGACGATGGATGCACCCACAAAGTGAAGGAAATCACAGTCAGTAGCTCGGACAACGGGTACTCTGTGTGGTTTCTCTTTGAGGAGAGCGGAAGTCTTCGGATCATTGGACAAGGAGATGGAACATATGACTATGTCTACTCCGCCGTGAATATGGGTGTCAATATTCTAGAGGATTGGGATTATGGTGACCCGCTGCCCTGTCCAGGCGACGCACCTTACTACATACCGCCCGATGGGCCGGATAGCCAACCCGACGCCACACCGGAATCCCCCAATCAAACTCCCCCGGTGGACTCCTCGCTGCCTGGCCTAAACCTGCCTGGGTCGAATCCAGACGATGCTTACGAACCTGCGGACTATCTGACTGTAGAAGACGTTTATCTCGATAGTGACCCAGGCGGTTACAAAATTCTTGGTGATGGGGATAACGAAGGGCGGAGGCAGAAAGGCTATTTTCGCGACCGCTAAACCAGGCAAAAAAATTTAAATCAAGCTCACGAAAAAGGGAGCCGATCCGGCTCCCTTTTTCTTACGAACCTAAGGTCCTCGTAGACTCATCGGCATCACGTTGAACGCCTGCGATCGCGTTCGTCCGCCGCTGTGGTTGTTCGGGGTTGTGCCCGTCGGCAAACATATTGATCGCCCTCAAACAATCGCACAAACTCCCACTCCTCGGACGCCCAAAACAGTGACCCGATCGACGCCAGCAAAATCAATCCGGCCACCACGGCAGGATGAACTCGCTCGATCCCTCGCTTTGCACACGTCGCGTCGGGCTGGTTCCAGAGTGCGCTATCCTGCCACCCCATCCGTGTTTTGCGCCAGGTAGAGTCTTCAACGGCTCCATGCGGAGCGTCCTGCTTCGGTGCAGATACAGCCAAAGAAACGACCGACACAGAACCGCTCATGGAAACCCAAAAAACAAGCAGCCATCGACAAAAATGTCTCAGGGGAAATATCTTCACCGAAAATGAAACCTCAATGCAATCGATCACAAAAAACCTAATGCACTTTAGATGCAAATTGTGTTCCAGTTTTTTTTCTCTGTTACACCGAGCCGCATGCTGCCTTCTCACGACATCCTCAGCTAGTCGGCGTTGCAAAAATTCACCAAATACCAAACCGTAATATTTGCCCCCACCGGCACATCCCGTAAAATCCAGCCGTGGTGATCACGGCGGTGCTGTTTTAGGTGCTCACCACCTGGTATCGAAATTCTGCCGCGAGCCAAGCCGTTTTGATTTAATGGTATGATGAATGCTCTTGTTTACACCTAGCCGAACCGGTGCGCTCCCGAACTCCCGTGCAGCCGGCGAAATCGCCCAGCCCTATTTCAGCCCCGTAACTATCTTTGTCGAGCCTGATGATGACATGTGCCGAACGCGTTCGCCGACAACAATTAATTCAGACGGCTGAGGGCTATCTTGATTTAGCCATGGTTTTAGACGATTGCCTTCCGTTAGACCTCTTGCATCGTTATAAGCTGGCTGAACTTTCGATCGCCTGTTTGTCTCAGGTCTGCAAACCGGAGGGCCACGAGCCTTACATCCTATTTCTCAAAGGCCAAGCCGCAAGACTGGCTGAACGGTACAATGAGTCCATCGGTTTTCTACAGCAATCTTCACGACTGGACCCTGACAACATTCATGCAAATCTAGCGCTGGGGTGGTGTTACAAGCGGATCGATCGCCTTGATTTGGCAATTGAAACCATGGAGCTCGCCGTTGAGATTGACAACGACAGCGCCATCGCCCATTACAACTTGGCTTGCTACTGGGCGCTCGCGAATCAACCCAAAACAGCCGTGCTGCACTTGTCTCACGCATTTTCACTCAACCCGGATTATCGAAATTACGTTTCCGATGAACCCGACTTCAACGCCATCCGCAACGACGTCGACTTTCTGGAACTAACCAGCATCCCCGTCTAGGGAGCGAGGCTTCTGGCGGGCAAAAAAGATTCCTCTATTTGGCCGGCCCAGCAAGGGTGTTTTTGGTTAATTGTTTCACGAGCCGGAGAGACGTCATTCAATCAGCCACAGAATCATCACCGACTCTTTAAGTTTCTTTTTGAATTCGGTTTTTTGTTGATTAGGGACCCTCGGATTTGACTCGCCAGTTTAAAAAGGCGTCCAGAAAACCCTGAATTTCACCATTTAGCACTTTGTTGAAATCTCCCATCGAAAACCCGGTCCTCGCATCTTTAACTCGCTGGTCAGGGTGTAAGAAATAGTTTCGAATTTGAGAGCCAAAACCAACCCTCGCTTTATCCTTGTACTTAGCCGCTTCCTCAGCTTCCCTTTTTTCATCCTCGAGCCTAGCAATTTGCGCGCGTAACATCTTCCAAGCTTGGGCCCGGTTTTTATGCTGGCTCCGCTCAGACTGGCATTGAACAACAATCCCCGAAGGCTGGTGTGTTAGCCGCACAGCGCTGTCCGTTTTATTGACATGCTGGCCACCGGCACCACTCGCCCGGTAGGTGTCTGTTTTGACATCCTTTTCGTCAATTTCAATTTCCTCGGAATCGGACACCTCAGGCGAAACATCTACGGCGGCAAAGCTTGTCTGGCGTTTACCCTCTGAGTTGAATGGGCTAATCCGCACCAGACGATGCATCCCTTTTTCTCCCTTAAGGTATCCGTAGGCCATCGGCCCTCGAATGGCGACCGTTGCATTGTTAATGCCCGCTTCATCGTTATCACTGCGGTCGATCAGCACCACGCTGTAGTCATTTTGCGTCGCCCATTGGCTGTACATCCTCAACATCATGGCTGCCCAGTCGTTGGCGTCGGTGCCGCCATCCCGTGCATAAATCGTCAGCATCGCACCACATTGATCATGAGGCCCGTTCAATAACGACTTTAATTCCAAGTCATCCAGCTGGCCCTCTAGGTTGCTCACCTCACAACGAACCTCCGCTTCGATATCCGGATCCTCGTCTGCCATTTCCAGCAGCGCTTCTAAGTCTGAACCAACCGCTAACATTTCAGTCATCGGGCCGACGATGGATTTTACTGCCTTCAGGCTGCTCACAATCGATTGAGCTTTTTCCTGATTATCCCAGAACCCCGCTGCCGCCATCTGGTTTTCGATCGCGGCTTCCTCTTTCAGCTTGCCGTCGTAGTCAAAGACTGTCTCGTAATTGGGTGATTCGCTGGCGGATCTGCTTAGAGCGTTCTACAAGTTCGGAGTCCATTTAATTTTCCTTTGCGGTTTAGGGTACGGAAATGATAACCCGAAACGGGCGGCGTCCAAATGAGGGATGCGATAGCAATCTCAAGGGCTATCGGTGGCGAGGACCACGTTCTTCTTCGGCTTGCTTCATTCGATGGAATTCGGTCTCGCTTTTTCTCATGTTCCACGCGGGTTTTGCTGTGAGCGAATATCTAAAAAGCTTGCGAGCGTATAAACTACAGGCTACTTTATGAATCAAAACCAACGATCTTCATCAATGACTGTTGGTTTTGAAGTCGATCCCATCAACTCCCGAGCCCCAGCCATGCTTGCCAAACGCGTGATCCCATGTCTGGATGTCGATCAAGGTCGCGTTGTCAAAGGGACGAAATTTGTCAATCTCGTAGATGCGGGTGACCCCGTCGAAGTCGCTCGACGGTATCAAGAAGAGGGTGCGGACGAGTTAGTCTTTTTAGATATTAACGCCAGCCACGAGGGGCGTGATTTAATGGTCGACGTGCTGCAACGCACAGCAGATCAAGTTTTCATGCCGCTGACTGTTGGCGGCGGCATTCGCTCGCTGGACGATATCCGCAGGATGCTCAATGCAGGCTGTGACAAGGTTTCCATCAACTCGGCGGCCTGTCGTGAACCTGAGTTGATCCGCCAAGCAGCAAAACGATTCGGTAGCCAGTGTATCACCGTCAACATTGATCCAAAACGAGTCCACCGAGCGGGTCGAGAGGTTTGGGAAGTCCATGTGAACGGCGGCCGCGTACCGACCGGGCTGGAGGCGCTTGAGTGGGCTAAAAAGGTCGAAAAACAGGGGGCTGGAGAGATCATTTTGACCTGCATGGACCGAGATGGGACATGTGACGGTTATGATCTGGAGATGACCCGGGCGGTGGCTGAGGCTGTTCAGATTCCGGTTGTTGCCAGCGGAGGAGCCGGAAAACCGGAACATCTGGCACAGGTTGTGACCGAAGGTGGTGCAAGTGCGGCACTTGCTGCCAGCATCTTCCACTTTGGCCAGTATACAATAGAAGAGACAAAACAACTGATGGCCGGGCGGGGCATCCCAGTGAGACTGTGACCCGCTCGGATCGAAACCCCAAGGATTTGCCGGCTGATTTCGTGAAATTCCAGTGTATCGTTAGTTGTTTTGGGTGATAATTCAGAGACTGTCTTGTCTAAATCGATTGGACTCATGGCGGTTCTGGGATGTTCGATAATAATGGCTTTTATTAGAGGCCCGTTTGAGGTTGCTCAATCGGCTGCCTCTGGCTGTTAAAAACCAAGACTTTCCTGCAGCCAAAAGGTTCCGCAACGGAGAAATAGATAGTGAAGTCCAAGAAACCTGAAACCAACGGCAATGTGGCTGATAGTGAAATCCAGTCGGCAGCTACGGCCTCTACAGAGGAAATGGTCGCCCGGTTTACCAAGCAACGCGAAGAGCTAGAAGTCGACCGGTACTTTCGAGCGCTGGTCAAACTGGAAGGAAGCGACCTTCACATGAAAGTGGGGCAACCACCCATTATTCGTGTCCACGGCACACTCAAGCCGTTGAATCGAGGCCCCGTCACAGCCGAAGAGATGACCCGACTTCTGTTCCCAATGATGACTCAGCGCTCTCGGGAAATATTTGACAAGGAAGGTGGCTCCGACTTTGCCTACACCATCGAGCTGGATGGTGTAACCTGGCGTTTCCGCGTCAACATGCTCCAACAATTGGGACGCTTGGGATTGGTGGCTCGTCGTGTGAACAATTTTATCCCAGATTTTGAGGGCTTGCATTTGCCGCCTGTTATGGAGTCGCTATGCCACTACGACCAAGGAATGATTTTACTGGCAGGTGTAACCGGATCTGGCAAAAGCACGACAATCGCTTCGATGTTGAACTACATCAACCGAAACTACATCAAACACATCCTGACGCTTGAAGACCCAGTCGAGTTTGTTTTTAAAGACGAAAAGTGCTTGATCAACCAGCGCGAAGTTGGAATTGATGTCGTGGACTTTTCGGTCGGCATGAAGCATGCCGTTCGGGAAGATCCCGATATCATTCTGGTGGGTGAGTTGCGAGACGAAGAAACGTTCATGACGGCCATCAATGCCGCCGAAACCGGGCACTTGGTGTTTGGTACCATTCACGCCTCAACGTCACCCTCGACGATTGGGCGTATTTTGGATCTGTTCCCCGAAGATATGCACAGTGCGATTCGGAGCGCCATTTCGATGAATATGAAGGCGATTGTTGCCCAAAAGTTGCTTAAATCGATCAAGCCGGGTGTCGGTCGCGTACCGACCTGTGAGGTCATGACGTTTAACCCAACTGTTCGCAAGCTCGTACTGGAAGAGGGCGACCACAAACTGGCCGATGCGATTCGAATTGGCGAAGAAGAGGGCATGCAGGACTTTACGAAAAGCCTAAAAGATCTGATTGATCAAGAGTTGATTGATCGTCCGACCGCCTTCCAGGTCGCTCCTAATAAAGAGTCGCTCAAGATGCGTCTCAAGGGAATCAACGTATCGCAACCCGGAATCCTTTAATGCCCCGTTGTTTTTTGATTGCACTTGTCGCAACTGCTCATGTCGCCTTCTGCTCTAGCAGCGTCTCTGCTCAGGGCTTATTGGCGCAAACCTATTCACAGCAACAACCGGGTGCGTACCTGTCTTGGTGGAAACTACTGATCGTTGTTGGTTTGTTCTTAGCCTGGGTTAAAATGACCGACTGGATGAACAAAGACGGGATGAAAATAGGTGAGGCGACTCTTTTAAAACCCGAGGTCTGGAACCCCATCTCCATTGGTTGCATGTTGGTTGGTTTTTGGTGTGCCATTTCTGTTCCGATTTTCTGGGCGGGCTTACCGATATACGTCATCGCAGTGTTCACGCCGTTTTTGATCTACTTCTTCCAGCGTCGAAGTAAAATTAGAACCAGTCCTGGAATCGCCAATAAGCTTCGAGCGGGTCCCAATGAGCCTGCTTTTGAAACTCTTGTTCAGGACGAAGGGGCGCCTGTCACCTTCAAAGCTGCCGGAAGCGGCACGGAGAGCCAAGCAAACCTAATACGAGCAAGACAGAACGGCGAGGCGTTTCAGCGATTGAAATCTACGGTGATGGATGGATTCAAACAACGGGCCGATGTTTTAATGATGGACTACACCCGAGACATAGTGAAGTCTCAGTTGCTCATTGACGGCACCTGGCACGCCTTGGAGCCCATGGACCGGGAAGCGGGTGATACCATGCTCATTAGTCTAAAGTGTCTAGCCGGAGCAAACCCTGTGGATCGCCGCAGTCGGCAGCAGGGCCAGTTCCGAGCCATCATTGATGACGAGAAGCTGGGCTTTGATTTTCTGAGCCAAGGCGTGCCAACCGGAGAGCGCGTTCAGCTCAAGTTTCTAGCCTCGAAAAAAGCCGATTTAACACTCTCTCAGTTGGGCATGTGGCCCGATATGGTTCGAAATTTATCCCACCTCCTGACCCAACCAGGTTTGGTAATTATTTCCGGACCGCCTCGCCAAGGGCTTTCAACGACATGGCGAGGAGCCATGCTTGCATGTGATCGAATCACTCGCGACTGGGTCAGTATTTTAGATGAAAACGAAGAAGAAACCGTGATTGAGAACATCAAGCCCTACCGGTTTAATGCTGCGGCAGGAGAGTCGCCGGCAACTAGCCTTCGGCAGCTTCTGCTTTCTCAGCCCGATGCCTTGGTCGTCCCCAACCTCGTCAACAGCGAAACGCTGGACATGCTTACCGACCAGGTGGTTAACCATGAAAAAACGGTCGTCACCCAAATCCCCGCAAACAACGCCGCCGAGGCGCTGCTTCGTTTATACCGAATAGCTGGCGACAAAAAACGATTTACCCAGGCCGTGACGGCGATCACTGGACAGCGTCTTTCTCGGCGACTGTGCGATACGTGCAAGGTCTCCATCACGGTCCAACCGAAGTTAATTCAACAGTTAGGCGGCGACCCGCGAAAGCAAAACTCTCTCTTCAACCCTTACGTACTCCCCCCTCCTGAGAAGCAGGTTGACGAAGAGGGCAAGCCGATGTTGATGGTGCCTTGCGCCACATGCGCTGGGATTGGCTACATCGGGCGGATTGCCATCTATGAAATGATTACCGTCAAGGACTCGCTTAGAAAAACTCTTTTAGAACGACCTTCCGTCGAGGCAATCAGCCAAGCTGCCCAAAAATCGGGCGCCCCATCTCTGGCGGCCAATGGTTACAAGTTGGCGTTGCTGGGGATCACCTCTGTTAACGAAGTCCAGCGTGCGCTCAAAAGCTAAGTCACCCGCCAGATAGTAAAAGCAAATGTCAAAGTCAAAACACCAAGAAACACCCCCGATCACTTTCGTCGCTGCTGGTAACACCGACAAGGATCGCGAAGCCACCCTCGAGCTGTTGCTCCCTTCGCCTGGATTTCCTGCTGCCGCACAGTTGGTAGCCGACGCGATTCAAAAGCGAGCGGATATCGCCGTTTTGGATTTTACGCCGCAATCGATCAGTGTTCGATTTCAAATTGACAACGTTTGGCACACCATGCCTTCTATGGAACGCGAAGATGGCGATTACATGTTGGCTACATTGAAACGAATGGCTGGTACCGATTATCGCAACCGCCGAGCTCGCCAAGAGGGGGCGTTTCGCGCTGAATATATGCGAGTCAAACATTCATGCAAACTAGTCTCTCAAGGCGTCCGCAATGGCGAGCGCGTCGCATTGTACGTCGAGCTTCCCAAAGATAAAATTGAGACGCTGACGGACATGGGAATGCCTAAGAGCCTCCAAGAAAAACTCGCCGGTGTTTTGGCTAGCGATGATGGAGTGGTTTTGTGCTGCGGTGTTCCTAATGAAGGTTACACTTCGATATGGCGAGGCATGCTCAACGCCTGCGATTGCTTCCAGCGCGATTACTACGTCGTAGAAGAAAAGTCTCGAACTGAGCCCGAAGTCATCAACGTTTCTCCAATACTGTATGACGAACAAGCCGGCGAAACAGCATTCACTCCGATCCCCAAACTATTGCTGCGTGAGCCTAATGTCATCGCTTTTGCCGAAGCAGACAAAGCCTCCACCGTCAATCAAATGGTTGATTTGTCCGAAAACAACATTTTCGTACCCACTCGAATTCACGGAAAACACGCTTCAGACGGTGTCGCTCGCTTGATGGTCTCCAAGCCGAATGTCGAAAAACTCGCCAAACAGCTTCGGGCTGTCCTGTGCATGCGAACCATTCGGAGGTTGTGCGAGGACTGCCGCCAGCCCTTTACCCCTCACCCAACGCTGCTTGCTAAACTTGGCTTGCCAGTCGGGCGAGTGCGACAAATGTACAAAGCTTTTGAGTACGAACCTGGAATGGTGGACGAAAATGAAAAAGAGATCGAACCCTGCCCCAGCTGCCATGGCATCGGCTATCGCGGACTAACGGGTATTTTTGAGGTGCTCCTCGTCAGCGACCTTTATCGGCAGGCGATGGTTCAGACACCTCATGTCGATCAACTGGCGGCTGCGGCACGCGCCTCGGGTCATATTTCGATCCGCGAGACCGGTGTCGTGGCGGTCGCCCAAGGGATCACATCGCTGGAAGAGTTGCAACGCGTTTTAAAAAAATAACAAGTTAAACAGGCTACTGAAATAGGTACATACATGGTGTTTTTAATCGCACTTCTTGTGTTCTTGTTGATCCTCGGGTCCAACTGGTGGTTTGGGGCGTGGAACTGCCTTTTAAACCTGATGAACTTTTTTCTGGCCGCATTGATCGCGAGTAGTTTTTACGAGAATGTTGCGGCTCAGGTTGTTGGTCTGGATTCAACTTATGTGAAAATCGCGGACTTTGTAGCGGTCTGGCTCGTATTCACCCTAGCGTTTGTCATCCTTCGACTGCTCACTGATTTTATGTCGCGGTATCAACTCAAACTGGAGCCTTGGCTCGACTATATAGGCCGAGGTGTTTTTTCCTTTTGGTTGGCTTGCGGGTTCCTCTGCTTCACATTTTTCACACTGCATATGGCGCCACTCCCACCAGATTCTTTTCAGTCCGACCCCACAACGCGCGCTCTTGTGTTCGGCCCAGATCGGTTTTGGCTGTCTTTTATTCAAAGCCGGTCCCGGGGAGCGTTATCGGAATCCAAACAGTCTCCTTTTTTCCCCAGCTACACTCTGCCCGAGCATCCTGATGACGAGGGTCTCGAGTCACGAGTGTTCGATCCCGAATCCATGTTCATCTTTAACAATCACGCTCGGCGGAAAAGCATATCGGAAAGCGAATACCTGCGAACGGTGAATTGAGGCCGTTTTGTGGTCTAGAGCTCTTATCCCGGATTTGTTAATTTCGCCGGTTACGCTAAAACCGTATCTAGCTCGCGGCTGCCCGCTGAGGCCCCAAGGGCTAGTTGTACTGAATCGCTGACTTGCCGAATGAAGGTTTTTCGTGGACGACAACCGATCACCGTTTACTGACGTCGACCTGACCATCGAAGATTATCGACCGTTTTCCATGCTGTCACTCGTCTCACTGCTTTTGTCGCTATTCTGCGGAATGCTCGTCATTGTGAATCCGCCGATGGCTCCAGGTGCGGTCATGGCGGCCGGTTTTGCGATTTTCGTATTAGCTTGGCTCTTCCCTCGCCGCCGCAAAATCAATGGTTATAAAATGGCAGGCTGCGCGTTGTTTATCTCGTTATTCGCCATTTCTTCATCGTTGGCCTATCAACAGCATCGAAGGAAGCACCTAGAACAGACGGCGGTTGCATTCAGCGAGAACTGGGTCGACCTAGCCAGGCAAGGTCGCATCCACGAGCTGTATCAACTCAGTCTTCACTATAACAATCGGGCGACACCCGAAACCGACTTGGTGCAAAAATACGGAACACTAACCTCGCCTGGGCCTGAGCTTGAGTTGTATTTAAAACAAGAGCCCGAGGTTTCGATCCGCCAAGATGCAGAAGAGGGGCAGCTGCGAACAGTGCTCACGAAATATGAAAAACTGGGGATCCTGAAGGAGCGGGTCATCGTCGGGTTTAAGTACACGCGACCAAACGGTGACGTTCGTGAGTTTGGACTTTATCTAGTACGCATGGACTACCCAACGCCTCCAGGGCCGCAGTGGTATGTAGAAGGGTTGGTTAATTACAACCCGAAAATCGCGCGGCAGTTGACAGATCAGCAACGTGGAACCGAGTCGATGCCCGAAGACATGTAAGGGGCCGTTTGCTGCTGAACTCCACCGCGCCACTGCAAAATGTCACCCTGCCGCGGCAGCCGGATCGTCTGTGATGACAAAAAAAGCGGCCCGCTCGGGGCCGCTTTTCGATGGTCAGTTTCTTCCTAAGGAAGNCGTGGTTATTTGTCTTCTTCCTTCTCGTCAGCTTTCGCTTCTCCTTTGTCGTCGGCAGGTGCATCCGCCTTGTCGTCGTCCGCAGCTGGGCGATCTTTCTCTTTGTCTTCTTCTTTATCCTCTTCTTTGTCGTCGTCACCACCAGAGGGAGGGGCCGGGCCTGAGAGGGCTGACGAGGGCAACCTGGATGGGTCGATTTTTTCCGGCTTGGGCACGTAGGTGTCTTTCATAAGAGCCACATCAAACGGCTTGCTGTCGAAAATCTGCACCAAGCCACCACCCTGATACACGACCGTGATGAATCGCTTTTGCAAAAACGGAAGGGCGCGGCTGAACGTGTATGTCTCAACATCGTAACCACCGTCGCTCGACTCATCCGAGGGCTCCTGTGCCAGTTTCTCTTTGACCAAGTCTTTGGGGATGCCGCCTCCATCGTCCGTTTCAACGGTCAACAGGTTGAAAGCTTCCCCAACTTTTTTATCTGCTTCGGCGATCATTTGCTTGTCATAAAAGAAACAAGCAAGCACTAACCCTAGTACGATCAGCAAGAAAATCATCCTCGCGGCAAAGCCGCCGCCGTATTTTGACTCGGCTGAATCTGACATGTGAACTCCTCATTTATTCAACGGTTTATTATCGGCCCGATTTGTAATCAAACCGGAGTGGCAACATTTTAAATCATCCGGCCATCGTTTTATCAGAATCGTCTAGAAGGCTGGAACAGACAACCTGCAATTGTATCTGCCTAAATGGTGAAAATCGACATTTGTTGCTCGATTTTGTCGCAGACTGTCACTTTCCCTTTCCGATTAGTGGGACAGCATTTTCGCCAAACCTTAGCTAATCCTGACAAATTAAAATCGGTTTTTCCGAGAGA
>JAKVBF010000008.1 GCA_022447555.1 Mariniblastus sp.
AGACGGTCCCCTACTCGGATGGCATCAAGTCTGCCAAGTCCGTATTCGACGTAGTCTTGAGAAATCTCAAAGCCAATGAATTTGCGGCCAAGTTTTTTGGCTACGGCAAGAGTCGTTGCGCTGCCGGAAAAAGGATCAAGGACGACGTCGCCAGGATTAGAGCAAGTGCGGACAATGCGACCTAACAACTGCTCCGGCATTTGACAACCATGAAACCCGGCACGTTCCTTGAACGTTCCAGCCACGCGAGGAAAGAACCAGGTGTCTTCGTCGGGGCCAAAACAGTTGTCGAGGTCCTGAGGTCGGAGGGTAAACGTCCGGTCATTGTCCGTCGGTGAGTTCTCCAGATTAGGTGACCATGAGCCGTCATCGTCGCTGACAAGTTCTCCGACCACGTTGGCAGGTCGAATGATCCATGTGTCATCCGGCAGTCGTCCTTTGGGATTTGCTCGTTTGTCGTTATAGACGAGCTCTCGGGCCGAAGGGACACGGTTGTCGAGCTCTCCATCAAGAAAAGTGAAGTTGTCTCGATCCTTTACGAAATAAAACAAGTGTGCATGAGATCGCGTGAACTTTTTGGCACAGTTTACGCCAAACGTGTAATACCACACGACCCAACTGCGACACTGAAAACCTATCTGTTGACTTGTGAGCTTCAGTTCAGCGGCGTATTCGTCACCGATTGCCAGCCAAAATGTGCCATTTGGCTTTAACACTCGCCAGACTGCCGAAATCCAGTGGGACGACCAATCGATGTACTTTTGATGTTCAACGGAGTCATCGTAAACATCGTAGTCGTAGCCGATATTAAAGGGTGGATCGGCAAAAACAAGGTCGATGCTTTCTGTTGAGAGATTGTTCATTTGGGCGACGCAATCGCCTTGAACAATTCGATTCGGCATCTGATCCATAACGAACTCCGTTCCCGTCACTTCCACGAAACCAAAATTGTACTCAACGAATCCCATAAGCGCAACCGGCCGCGCCGATAAAAGACACGGCCCTGTTCCTCTTCTTTGATCCTCTTTGATGTCAGAGATTCTTTGATGAACGAGATTTTTTGATGGTTAAATCAGTGGTTTGGAGAATAAAAAAACCAAGACCTGGGCGTTTTCATTGGCATCTTGGCAAGAAGAGTCGTGGCTGGGGAAAATTAATTTTTGAGGAGAAATGTGCACAATTGTGCGAGTTCAGTAGTTGACGGCTATATGATGAGGTGAATACGGTAAATATGCGTACTTCCTCTGTCTGGTGTCTTCTGGAGCTTCTTATGGCATCTGCCCCGCGAAAAGATGTCGTTGGTTTCGGCGTAGTCGGTTTCTACCACTGCTTCCATCAGTGAATTCGTTTAGGTTTTCTATGTGGATTCGATCCGGTTACCGGTCAGAACTTTAGTCGTCGAAAAGCATGGATTCATAGTTTAAAAAGAACAGTGTCTTGTTTTAGGATGATTGGTGGTGCGATGAATCGCTTCTTTTTTTATATGGTCGCTACTTTGTTCGTGTTTACATTGAGCGGTTCGAACGCTTGTGCTCAAGTCTGGAAGAAGCACCTTGTCATGATGCAGGGGCCGTGTTTTACCGCAGTTGCACTGGATGCGAACGGTGACAAGAAACTGGATGTGATCGCCAGTTTCAACGGCCGAGTGAGTTTGTTCATTGCGCCGACTTGGGAAATGGAAACTGTTTTGTATCGGTTTTCCAGTGGTGGTAGCTGTATTCACAGCTCGGTGATCGATGCCGATGGAGATGGGGACCTCGACTGGGCGGGAACCTTGGCCGAAGGCCATCCGATGTGGTTAGAGAACCCTGGGACGGGTAAAGCGCAGGCAGGTGCCTGGACATCACGCGTCATTGATCCGGAGATTACTGGTATTCATTGCGTTACCACTTCGGACATCGACAACAATGGCCAAGATGACCTGGTGATCAACAATTTCGAGCCTGAGAAAGGGCTTGGTGATTCGATGGTTTGGTTTAGTCGGCCTCCGAATCCGTTGCAGGCGCAAAGGTGGCACCGTCATGTTTTTGCGGACGGTGATGCACGAGGCGGTAGCCACTACATGGGGGTGGCTGATATTGACGGTGATGGCTGGAAAGAGATCGCCGTGGGGGCGAAAGGTAAACCCTTTGCGGATGGCAATTGGTTTGCCTTTTGGACGAACCCGGGCAAAGGTGGTATCGCAGGCCGCTGGAAGAAAACGATCTTAGCCAAAAACCAAATTGGAGCCACTAATATTCTTCCAGCTGATGTGAACGGCGATGGAAGAGTTGATTGGCTGGCAAGCCGTGGGCACGGTGTGGGGCTGTTGTGGTTTGAAAGTCCCGATTGGGAGATGCATGAAATTGATACAGAAATCAAGTCGCCGCACAGTTTGACCGTCGCCGATTTTGACCGTGACGGAGATCCAGACGCGGCCAGTTGCGGTTACGAAAGCGAATGGGTGCGCTGGTATGAAAATGACGGCGCTGGGCAATTTAAGATTCATACGATCGACAACTCACAGCAAAGTTACGATATTCGCAGCGTCGACATGGATGGTGACGGCGACTTGGACCTTTTGAATGCTGGTCGTAATTCCGAAAATGTGGTGTGGTATGAGAATCGGATGAAAGCACATGAGTGAGTTTCCAAATGTATTCCTACGCATAGCGGGGAACGCAGTGAAGACAAATACGCAAATTCTTATACTCAAAGAAACTCATCGCGTCGGAGCTGATAACGTGGCATGGCTTCCAAATTCTTGTTGAATCAGGCAGACGTCGTACAAGTGGAACTCGGAATCCAACTTCAGACGGCTATGGTTAACCCGATAACGACAAGTAAAAGGAACGCCATGATCAGCATTAGGTTGAACAAGATCCCTAGAACGGGAAATGTTCTGTACCGGTTTGGCTGAAAAATCCCGGCTACGCCTAGTGCGATTCCCAATAGGTTAACTCCGATGATTGCGAACAGACTTAATCCAATGATGATGGCTACTGGAGATTCGTCGTCGATGCCGCCTGGGGTGCTCGCTTCTAGTACGCCGGCAGTGACGACCAAAGCGAACGCTGTAAATCCTGCAAAGATAGCGAGAATAAATGAGGCGATACCAAGGCCCGAGTGCTTCCGGGGCTCCTGGCCTGTTTCCATTGAGTCCCACGGTTGCGCATGTGGAGACTGATAGGGTTCCTGTGGATGACGCGTCAAGGTGCAGGTCCCTTTTGATGATTTCCAGTGACAAGATGGTTTCGCCTGGAATGGGAAAGGCAGCAGGCTCGCAATTGAGCGCTATTCTAGCGGGTATGACAACTTCTTTGCCAGACATACCTTCTTTGCCAGACATGCTCGTCGCGTAGCAGGTGGTA
>JAKVBF010000009.1:0-179747 GCA_022447555.1 Mariniblastus sp.
GGACCTTGGAGTCAATTGGTTGCCAAGCAGAATATCTTGCTGAAACCCTTGCAGTCCGGGAAGTCAATCAGGCTGAACCAACGGATCACGGTCACCCCTTTTCAAGTGCCTCATCGGGATGAATACTCGGAAACGGTTGGGTTCCGCATCCAGACCCCCAATCGATCAGCCGTTTATCTACCCGATATTGATAAATGGTCGAAATGGACGCAATCCATTGAGAAACTGGTCACCTCGGTCGATCTCGCTTACTTGGACGGCACATTTTTCGAAAATGGGGAAATCCCAGGGCGGGATATGGCTCAAATTCCCCACCCGTTCGTTCAAGAAACGATCCAACAATTTGCCGCCCTCGACGAATCACAACGTAAGAAGGTAAGATTCATTCACTTAAACCATACGAATCCGGCGTTGCGAGATGACAGCGCAGCCCAGCAACAGATCAAACGGGCCGGCATGCGTGTCGCGTCTCAAGGTGAGATCGAAACGATGTGAGTTGTCGAAACAACTTGGCGATCATGGAACACATGGAAGATAAATGGAGAGAACAATGAATAATGAATTTGAAGCAGGCTCGGCCCCCGCACCTCCTAAAAAAAGTAAATTGATTTGGATCTTGCCTATTGGATGTCTGGGAATCCTTCTCGTTTGCGGGTTGGGTGCGGGTGTGATTTACTATTTTCTTGGTGGCGCGATCACTGGTGCCATCGAACAAATATCCGTCGGCGTCGATACGATAGAAAATTCATCAGAGGTACAGGCCAAGCTTGGGACACCGGTTACTTGTGAGCCCACAGGAGAGCAGACTCAGCAACAAGATGGCAACAATATCGAAATGACTTTTGGCGTTTCAGTATCCGGTCCCAAAGGGAGTGGGACGGGGAAGATTGTCAGCGTGTTTGATGCAGAAACTTATGAATGGTCGACAAAATCAATTTCTGTGACCGTCGATGGAGAGACCATGAATTTGACGGATGACAGTGATTTCTCGCTCGATATTGACGACATGGGTGGGGATGAATCGGACGCTGCGGATGACGCCAAGTAATTCTTGGTCGCCTAGTGGAAATAGACAGGATTGATAGAATTACGAATCGTCCACAAATCAAAAACACTCCGTATGTATCAAAAAATTAAGGATTAAGGAAATTTTTATATGGCTGCGATTACTCTAAAAGGCAATCCGATCAATACCTGTGGTGATTTGCCTGCCGTCGGCTCGGTAGGGCCTGAATTTTCATTGACCGGGGCCGACCTGAGCGAAGTGACCCTCGATAGTTTCCGGGGTAAAAACGTGATTCTCAGCATCGTTCCCAGCTTTGACACCCCCGTTTGTGCCAACTCGGTTCGCAAATTTAACGAGTCCGTGGGTGGGAGTGAAAACTCGGTCGTCGTTAACGTGTCGATGGATTTACCATTTGCTCAGAAACGATTTTGCGAAAGCGAAGGGCTGGAGCATGTCATCAACCTCTCTGCATTTCGCTCGCCTGATTTTGGAAGTGCCTATGGAATGACGATTGTTGATGGTCCTTTGGCGGGCTTGTTCGGCAGGGCTATCGTTGTGCTGAATTCCGAAGGAGCGGTGACGCATGTCGAATTAGTACCGGAGATCGCGCAAGAACCCGATTATGATGCTGCGTTGGCAGCCGTTAGCGAAACGAACTAGTTACTTTACTGAGAAAGCCTGTCCCGTTGGGCAGGCTTTTTTTTTGTCCTCAACCAAAGAGATTGCCAGAGCGCCTTCAGCCCTTTATGTATTAGACAAGGGTTTTTTTGATTTGCGATCCATCGTGACGGCGATAAACTGGTGGTGTGAGTCGTCAACCCGTTCAGAATTGAAGTTTTTCATGACCCATTCGCAAGACTCCGATCCTCCATCGAGTCAACGTCACGAGCGGCGCGCCGAAGACCATATTCCAAGGTTGTTGGAGCTGGTCAACGACTTAGTTCTTTCATTGGCCACGGATGGTCGAAAGTTACTTTATATCAATCCAGCAGGTGAGTCCATTTACGGCCGAACCTTTGAAGATTTAGAAGATCAGTCGGATTTATGGCTAAAGATGATTCACCCGGACGACCAAGCCACGCTCAAGGCACGTTTGGAGCTGATCACGGTTGAGACTTCATTTGAACAAACCTTTCGGATTGTCCGTGATGATCAAACGCAGCGATGGCTGCAAGGCCAGTTCCGTTTAGTCCTCGACTCACAAAATGTTCCGCGAGCAATTGGGTTGGTGGCAAAAGACGTTACCAGTCGGGTTAAGACTGAGCGACAATTAGAGGTTTCGAAAGCGATTTATCACTCACTGGTTGAGAGTTTGCCAATTAACGTCTTTCGAAAAGATCGTTCCGGACGACTGGTTTTCTGTAATAACAAATATTGTGAAACAGTCGGTCGTTCACTCGACGATTTAATTGGCAAGACGGATTATGATTTGTTCGAGGTGGCACTAGCGGAAAAGTATCAGAACGATGACCAGTGGATATTACAAACGGGATTACCGTTTCACGATATTGAGTATCATCCACAGGGTGACGAAGATTTTCTGTACGTCGAAGTCCTGAAGTCGGCCGTGACCGATTCAGCGGGGAATCGGATCGGAATCCAGGGAATGTTTTGGGACGTGACCGATCGCAAGATGGGTGAGTTGGCGTTGCAGGAGGCGAAAGAGTTGGCCGAGGCGGCGAGCTCCGCAAAGAGCGATTTCCTCGCAAATGTGAGTCATGAAATCCGAACACCCATGAATGCGATTATTGGCATTACCGACTTGTTACTCGATTCGGAACAGGCTCCTAAGGATGCAGGCTATCTTGAGATGGTCCAACAGTCGGCTCATTCGCTGCTTACTCTGATCGATGAGATTCTAGACTTCTCTAAAATCGAAGCGGGTAAGCTCGTTCTTCATAATTGCTGGTTTGATCTCCGTGATCGCGTAGGGGACACGCTTAGAACTTTGGCATTCCGGGCGCACTCGAGTGGATTGGATCTAATTTTCGATGTTGATCCGTCGGTTCCGGCGCAGGTGTTGGCGGATCCAGAGCGATTGCGGCAAGTGATGGTGAATTTGGTTGGCAATGCCATCAAATTTACCGAAGTTGGAGAGATCGTCGTACGCGTCGACTGCGTCGAACGCGGGGGGAACGAAGCCTTACTTCGGTGGACCGTAAGTGATACCGGTATTGGCATTGATGAGGATAAAATCAAGACTATTTTTCAAGAGTTTGAACAAGCTGATAGTTCGATCACGCGAAAATATGGTGGGACAGGTTTAGGTTTGTCGATCGCCAAACGACTGGTGGCATTAATGGGCGGTGAGCTAAAGGCAGCGAGCGTCGTCGGTTCCGGCAGTCAGTTTTTCTTTGATTTAGCCGTTCCGTTTAACGATCCTGCGGGATTGAAAAACAAGTTGTCGGGATTGAAGAATCGAACGGTGCTGATTGCGATTGAGAACCAATCCAATCGGGAAAGCCTAAGGAAACTTTTGCGTTCTTGGGGCATCCACGCGATAGCCGTCGCTAGCCAACAAGAAGCGATTCAGAATTTAACATCGCGCCAGGATGCCGAACGGTCCGCCGAGTTGGTTTTATTAGAAGTTCAGGAGAAAGCGTCGGAATCGAGGTTAACGGTTGGTCAATTGCAGGCGTTAATACGACCCGGTTTAGGGGCCGATCGTCCGCCGGTGATCTTCCTGTCTCGCGGGGTTCTTGCGAATGATTTGAAGGATCAAGCCTCTGTTCGGGATGCTGTTTTGCTGCAGCCGGTCAAGCATTCAGAATTAGCTCATGCGTTGATGGTTGGGTTAGATTTGCCGGATCCAACGGTTCTGGATCGTGGGCTGGGAACGCCGCAAGCGGGCCCCCTCAAGATATTGTTGGCCGAAGATAATTTAGTGAATCAAAAGTTGACGGTTGGTTTACTAGAAAAACATGGGCACTCGATCGTAGTGGCTGAAAATGGAAGGTTGGCGGTCGATGCATTTAATATCGAATCCTTCGATCTTGTATTGATGGACGTACAGATGCCCGAGATGGATGGGATCACCGCCGCGAGGCTGATTCGCGAAGTCGAGGCGGCCGTGGGCAAACGAACGCCCATCATTGCGATGACCGCACACGCGCTGCCTGCTGACCGTCAACGTTGTTTGGAGGCGGGGATGGATGAGTACGTGGCGAAACCGATCCGGGCGGTTGAATTGATGCAATTGATAGACGAAATGGTCGGCAGTCAGACAGCATCCATGTCGGAAGATTTGATTAGCGGCTCCGAATTGCCAGACAAAGGGGCTTCGATGGGGCTAGTGAATTGGGAGCGAGCGCTTGAAACAGTGGGTGGCGACCGACATTTATTAAGTGAGTTGATCAAAGTGTTCGCTCATGAGCGAGAGGTGATGCTCAATGACATTGCAACTGCGATAGAAGAAAAAGACGCTTCTGAATTGCGACGCGCTGCCCATTCGTTCAAAGGAGCCTTGCGTCATTTAGGCTCGGAACTCTCTGCGGCTGTTGCACAAAATCTTGAAGAGTTGGGGGATGGTGACTGGGAAGTTGCCGGGGCATTGTTAACAGACTTGCGTGATTCGACTCAGCAGTTGGCGATTGAGTTAGCTTGTTTTAAAAACTAAAGGCTCTGTGGACAGCAGTTGGTGCTGTCACCGCGGCACCGCTGGGTCCGAGAGCAGTATTATTCGTGGTCATCTTGGGGACGTTCTGTTTCGTTCGCCGCAGGTGGAACAAGTTTGTCTGTTTCGCTCCCAATGTTCCCGAAGGAGCCACTCACTGGCGTTGTGACGGTCGGTCTTGCCACTTCAGTTGGTGTCGCGACCGAAGATTCTGCGGTTGATAGGCCGTTTGGAGACGGCTCACCCGAGAGACTTTCTTGCGAGAAGGTGGCGGTTGTGCCTAGACACACGAACACGATAGTTAAGGCTAGGCTGGCTGCTGGTTGGCGCATGGGACTCTCCGTTGTGGCTAATTCATTCGCGAATGGCGGTCCCTTTTAGCAGGGTGGGATGGAGTCATATAGGAGAAGAAGCGTGCTGGCAAGATCGATCACTCGCTGAGACGGTCATGGAAACAACTGAGTTAAGACCTCTCAAGTAATTTTAGATGACGCGTGCTAGTCGTGACGGATCGTTATGGATTGGCCCGTCATGACGGATTCGGATTGAGCCTGACACATTTCGATAGCATCACGGGCTAGCTCGCCCGCTAGAATCTCAGAGAGTTCACCGGTGTTGATGGAGTGAACGACTTCTGTGATTTCGGAAATGAAACCCTGGAGTGGGTCCGAGTTCTCCAACGTTGGACGGACGACTTCACCATCCGAAGTTAGTATCTTGAGGGGCATGGATTCACCACAGTCCGTAAAACCAGCGAACTCAAAGTGAATGGTCGCTCGTTCCAGGTGGATTTCGAAACCATGTGTGAAAGGCCTACCCTGCTGGTTGATGACCCCGCTGCAGGTTGAGACGCAAACCTTTGGATCGGCGAAGCGAAAAACGGAATCGCAATAACTAACGACTGAGTCTCGCGTCCGCCCAATGCTGGTCACCTCATTGGGCATTCCAAACAGCAAGCGAATCAAATGGGCGTCATGGATGTGCAAATCAATGAGCGGGCCACCCACCTTATTGGGATCATAGAAATGAGTTAGCCAGGTAGGGTCCGAAATCACACGTTTAAAATGACCTCCCAGTAAATCGCCATATTTTCCAGAGGCAATTTCCTGACGAGCGATTTGGTATTCGGGGAAGAAAGGTAGAACGTGTCCCACCAGCAGTGAAACGCCTCCCCGCAGGCAGGCTTGGTTCGCCAGATCACAATCTTTCAGATTGAGTGCGAGTGGTTTTTCGCAAAACACCTGCTTTCCTGCTTTGGCAGCAGCCTCAATGGCCGGTAAATGGAAACTGGGAGGTAGGCAGATATCAATAAAATCTAGTGCCTCGTCTTGGACCAACTCATCCAAATCCTCATAAGTGGCGATTCCTTCAAGATCGACCTGTTCTCCCGGAGGCCCGAAATTGCCCTGAATGTCTGTCCAGTCGCCGGCAAGTCGTTTTGCATCGCGCTCACAAATCGCGGCCACCTGCACCCCGGGTATTCTCTGGTAAGCCAGCCAGTGTATCCAACCCATGAACCCAATCCCGGCAATTCCAACTTTTAACATTTTATTCTTTCTTGGAGGGGCTTGTTCGAGATGTTGAGAATTTTTCATCGCGACTGGCGATGAACCGCCTCAACCAACTATAATTTGACCGTAATTTCGGCTTTTCGAAAGATGACGTCCCGCTATTTTTAGAGGTGCGTTTTTAATAATAACGAGAGGATAGATATGCCTGTTGAAATGAAACTGGCCAGGATCATCATTAGCGAGATTAACGAAAATCAGGTCGTATTTCTTCGCGAGGTGGATGGTGATCGACAGTTTCCAATATTAATCGGTATCTTTGAGGCTACCAGCATCGACCGCCGCGTGAAAGACATCCCCCGCCCCAGACCATTAACCCATGATTTGTTGGTGGGCATGGTGGAAACGCTGGGTGGGGAATTAGACAGTGTTCTGATTAGCGAGTTGAGGGATCAGACATATTTCGCTTCACTTCGTCTACGTTGCGCAGGAGAATTGATCGAAGTCGATGCGCGACCTTCGGATGCGATCTGCATCGCGGTGACATGTGATCCTCCCCTGCCAATCTTTGTTGCCGAGGATGTCTTGGAAGATGCCCTCTCAGCAAGCTGACATCGATTGATATCGGGATCTCGTCGATTTGTTTGGGTGCCGACCTTTGCACCCTGTTCGGTGACGGAATGTCATTCAGGATCAACCGGCCAGAATGCTACTGAGTACTGCAAATAGACCACCCAATAAAAAACCGGCAAACGCAATGCAGGTAGCAATGATCCCAAGAATCATACCGATCCTTGTTAATTGCTCGCCGTTTGGATCCATTTTTCCCGCAGCGATTTTACTCAAGTCCGTTGAACCCATGGACCAAGCAAAAATTCCGGGAAGCAGGCAGCAGTTCGAGACAATGCTGAGGATCCCCAAAACCAAAATAATGGAACCTCGGTGGGGTGCCAACCATTGAGCCTCTTTTTGAGATGCATTGGGTGAATCATAAGGTTTACTAGATCCAGGTGGTGGTGTTGTGGTTGATGGGTATGCGGTGGATTGATCTCCGGGTCGTTGTCCGTTTGGTTCACGGTTAAGCGGTGGTTCATTTCCAGTGTTTGTCTCGAGCGGGATCGTGTTAATGAAATCGCATTGGGGGCATCGCGCCAGCTTCCCAGCATGTTCCTTTGGAACTCTTAAAATGCTTTGGCATTGACCACATGAGAATTCAATTGACATTACTTCTAACGCTCCGGCCCGTTTTATATAAATTTGAGTACTGCGTTTGCGTTCATACTGGGTTTGCGTTCAATATACCGTTGAAATTTCGATATTCGCAAGCATGCCGGTGTCTCGTTAATCGCTGGCCAATATTGCCTGTTTTGTTTTAGTAATATCAGAAAGAAATGCTAGAGAGAATCGATTCCCAGCCATCCTTCGCCGGTTGCGGTCTCTTTTGGAAGTAGGTTTAGTTGTTCCACAACCGCTTCCATTTGATCGGCATATCGGCGAGTGAATAATAAATCTCCGTAAGTTTCCCCGGGGATCGTGATGCGATTTGTCAAAAGTCCGAGGGTGACCGTCACTCGTGTTGATCGATCAACCAATATTGATTTTTGGGGGGTGAAAAAACGTTGCTGAGTCAGGCACCAACCTTCGGCAGTGGTTTCTAAATAAAGTTTTGATTTTGCGGCAAAAGGTCCCATCTTCTGTTGGTTGAAGACTTGAATTTTGGGTTGGTCAAGTTTTCCGTAGGCGGGTAACAAGAAGGATAGGATGGGGTCAAAGAAAATGTGACGGGCGTAAATGACCCGTCGATGGACCCATTTAAACACCATGAGGCAGGCGATGAAAAGCAGAACACTGATGGCGGATGCAGCGAATGGGCTGTAGGCATAGATTGACATCAAACAGGCACAAACGGCTTTGTTGGTTGCTTCCAGAAGTGCGTCGACCGAGGGTGCCGGTGTTAACCATACGAGTATTTCGAAGAAGAATTTGACGGTGTTGATCACGATGATATTTAACACTGCAAAGACGCATGCAAGCATTTCAAAAGTAATAGCAAACAATCCCATATGAATGATTTCTGCCGACTCGGCCTCGCGTTCAAACGTAAAGGTGACCGCGGCACGGATGATCAAAAGCGTGATGATACCAGAGTACGTCTCAATCTGATCCAACGCTTGGGCGATAGGCTTACTAACTTTGGTTAAACGTGGAACAGATGTTATTAGCGTCAGTATCAAAAAAGCCCAAAAGACGTAAGGGTTTTGCAACACAGGATTGGAGCTGATGAACTGGTTGTTTTCTAAAAATGTTCCGTCAGAAATTTGAGACATACCTGCGAGACATGCGATTCCGAAAAAGGGTGAGATAGCAATTGGTGCTAGAGGGCCAAGCCATTCGGAAGTGGTGACATGATGGATGAACTCGTTGGCTTTTGCTAGATCACTAGGGTTCAAATCATTTATTTGAAACGACCATAGTGTGCCAATGCCGAGAAGCATTACGGCCAATCTTAAAAGCAGTAGATTCACGGCAACCTCTCTAAAGCAAAGATAAGCCATTTGTCGAGCGGTTATCATGCGAGTCTTCCTCCGCATGATAACACGCCCGCTAGGTTGTTTTTCGGGGCATTGTTGACTTGCTGATTGTAGCATTTGCCATGTCTGGAAACCGAGGGGTTATGACTATAAAAGAGGCTCCGACCAAAGGATTGGGGGACGCTTGCTTCGAGAATAACGAGCAGATGACTTGCGATAATAGCGATACAATCATCTGAAACGTTCACAGGAGGAATCGTATGACTTTGGAGAGGCGGTCAGATGGATTCTCACGTTTTACGAAGGCGCAAAAAAAGCTCGCCAAGAAAGCGAGCTTTTAACTGATTGCGATTGTTCGTCATTCACTCCCGTGGACGAACGGCACCCGATAGACCCGAGTAATCTTCCCGATCGTCACCGTGCCAGAGTGGTTGTCCGGAAAGGACGCGTTTCCGCAAGGCTTCGATTTTTGCTTCGGAGCCAGCAGGCGCGTCGGTTGGAATAAAACACTCATCTTCTGCGGGGACAAAGTCCTCGTCATGACCGTATTCAAGAATTGCCTCGAATACGTTGTTGATTTGCTTATTTTGAGACATCGCTCATGTACCTCTAGCCGTTTATTTACTAAGTAGACCCAGCGAGAACCAAGCTCAGGGACTGCAACCCGAAATTCCGTGGTCGTGGGCCGAAAAAAGCATCCTTAATCGGCGACAGAAATCAACATTTACCACTCAAAGTGGTTAAAAATTTAGCTGCGGAAAATGGCAGTCTAAATGTTGAAAAGTGGTTGAATCGTCGCCCTCATGGGCCATTATTGACGGCAGATGTATGAAGTCAAGGAAATTTAATGCATAAACCGCCGAATGGAGGACCTTGATGGTCCGTTAGATTTGGCAGGTTAATGCGAGATACCTATTTGGATTTAATATAAGTGGATTGTTTCCCCCCGCAGGACCGAATCAACGGTTGAATACGCGACGCAGTAACCCTCATAAGTTAACTCAATGAAAGTAGATACCCAATGCAATGGCATCAAAGAAATGTGTTATTAACCCCAAAATACCGGGGTTTTCATCTGATTACCGGGGACATTTCAAATCAAGTGAGGGAAATTAAGGAAATCAAAATCGGTTTCTTGCAGCTTTTTTTGCAGCATACTTCCGCTTCAATCAGCATTAATGAAAACGCTGATCCAGATGTTCGAGTCGACTTGGAGGCCTCGGTCAACCGGATATGCCCTGAAAATCAACCGTTCCTTCATACTTGTGAAGGGAGTGATGACATGCCGGCTCACGTAAAATCCTCTTTGCTTGGTTGTCAGTTATTGATTCCGATCTCCGATGGGCGATTAGCCCTCGGTACTTGGCAGGGGATTTACCTGTGTGAGCACCGCGATCATGGTGGACCGCGTCGTCTAATCGCAACGGTTTTCGGTCAAATGCTAAATTAAAACGGGTGCAAGCCATTCCCTCGAAATCGGCGGATATCTGTGTTCTTTTTAAACGGTTAAACTAAGGTTGCCATCACCGATCGTCTACAAGTTTTTGCAAGGAACCAATTGGATTGCAAAATTGTTGGCGTTTTCCTTGTAATGTGTCCGGCCAATAAAGGTGAACCAATGTCATTGAATCGACGTGATCTTCTGAAAACAAGTGCGGCGACCGTAGCCGGTAGTATGATCGCAAGTGACCCGGCAAAGATTGTGTCCGCGATGGCGCCTGCCCAAGAGGTTGAGCCGGCGAAATTTATCCCCAATCGTATCGGTATTTCTACTTACTCGTTTTGGCGCTTTCGTGATGATTCGAAGTTGACAATGTCCAAGTGTATCGACCTGGCTTCGGAAATGGGATTTGACGGTGTGGAATTACTTCGAATCCAAATGGATGATGATTCGGATAGTTACCTGCAAAAAATCAAACGTCAGGCATTCGTGAACGGTTTAGATTTAATGGGGATGTCAACTCATCAAGGGTTTGTATCGCCTGATGCAGCGGTTCGGAAATCCAATGTTGAAAAGACAATCGACTTTATTGAAATGGCATACAAGTTGGGGATACCAACGATAAGGGTCAATACCGGCCGTTGGGGTACAACACCGTCTTTTGATCAACTGATGGCTGACAAGGGGATTGAGAAGCGACTGGACGGGTACACGGATGATCAAGGATTTCAATGGGTGATTGATTCGCTTTCTGAATGCTTGCCGGTCGCTGAGCGATGTGGCGTTATTTTGGGCTTAGAGAATCACTGGGGCCTCGGGCGAACCGCTGAAGGTGTGATGCGAATCATTCAGGCAATTGATAGTCCTTGGTTACAGGCAACGCTGGACACCGGGAACTTTTTCGAGCGGCGTCACGAGCAGTTTGAAATGATGGCGGCTAATACGGTGTTAGTGCAGGCAAAAACGTACTTTGGGGGTGGGACTTGGTACACGATTGACATCGATTACGATCAAATTGCGAAGACCCTTCAAGCGGCTAATTATCGTGGTTATGTCTCACTTGAATTTGAAGGCCAAGAAGACTACCAGACCGCGATTCCAAAGAGTCTGGATTTGTTGCGGTCTGCGTTCGGTAAACGGCAACCTTAAACCAGTGTGAGCATAACGGAACACCGAGTGGCTGCTAATTCGACGGATGAACGTTTGTCTCAGATACGTATTTCCAATGCGCGTACCAACAATTTGAAGGATGTCAGTTTAAATATTCCTATGGACTCCCTGGTTGTGATAACCGGTCGTAGTGGGTCCGGAAAGAGTTCGCTCGCGATTGATACGCTCTTTGCTGAGGGGCAGCGTCAGTACGTAGAGAGTTTGTCTATCTACGCACGACAATTCTTCGATCAGTCCACGCGAGCGGATGTTGAGATGGTGGAAGGCCTTTTGCCCACCATTTGCCTGGACCAGAAGCCTGTTTCCGTCGGCCCTCGTTCAACCGTTGGTACGATGGCCGAAATCTATGATTACGTACGCGTTTTAATGGCGCGAACCGGTGATATTCAGTGTTTTCAGTGTGGCAACCCAATACACCAACAAAGCCTAGAGCAAATTTTAGAAACGGTTTTAGAACTGCCTGAAAATACTAAGGTAATGGTCATGTCCCCTTTGGTCGCTGGTCGCAAAGGAAAGCATGAGGAGGTTTTTCAGCAGATTCGTCGAGAACGTTTGGTCCGTGTGAGGGTGGATGGCAAGGTTTGTGATATCGAACAATTGCCGGAGCTAACCGGGCGTAAAAATACGACGATCGATGCGGTTACGGACAGAATCATTATTCGTTCGGGTGTCGAAAACCGATTGTTTGAATCGATTGATTTGGCGGCAAAAATGAGTGGCGGCCAAGTTTTAGTCTGTTATCAGTTGCGTGGGGAGGGAAGTGGAGCTGACAGTTGGCAGGATCGCTTATTCAGTACGGAGTATGCGTGTACTCGGTGTGAGATTAGTTACGCGGAAATGCAGCCACGCACATTTAGCTTCAACAGCCCCTACGGCGCGTGTCAGGCTTGCAATGGCTTGGGTGTTGTGGAGCAGTTTGAAGCCGATTTGATCTGCCCCGATCGTAGCCTGTCCATCGAGGAGGGGGCCATCGCACCCTGGAAAGGCCTCTCCCAAAGTCGGCGGAGAAAATATTTGAAAGCGTTGCAGCCTTTGTTGGATGCATTGAAGATTGACATTAGGACGCCCCTCGACGAGGTGCCAGCAAAGGCACTGAGGAAATTAATGGAATACAGATCTTCTAAAACGCCTAGCGTCTCGGTGTTACTAGAAAAAGAGCTGGCAACCACTCCAACTGAGTCGCGTCAGGAAGTGCTGCGTTCGTTTCAAACGCATTCTCTATGTCTTGAGTGTGAAGGCTGCCGGCTGAACCCTCAGGCTCGCGCCGTTCGGTTGGGCGGCCAGTCGATTGTAGACATTACGGAACAGTCGATCGCCGAGTTGCGTCCTTTTTTCGAATCCCTTCAGTTTGATGATCACCGTCAAGAGATCGCCGAGCCGATCATTGACGAGATCTGTAAACGCCTATTGTTTCTGGAGAAGGTCGGGGTTTCTTATCTGACTCTCAACCGTCCCGCGGATTCTCTGAGTGGTGGCGAAACACAGCGTGTTCGTTTGGCGACCTCTATCGGTGGCGGGTTGACGAACGTCTGTTACATTTTGGACGAACCATCTATTGGTCTGCACCAGCGAGATAACGACCGGCTGATTTCAGCGATTCAGGAGTTACGCCATCAAGGCAATTCCATGGTCGTTGTTGAACACGATGAGGCCATGATTCGCGCCGCGGACCACGTGATCGATGTGGGGCCCGGTGCCGGAGTTGACGGAGGGCGAATCGTTGCGCAGGGGCCGGCAGCGGTCCTAGAAGGTTGCGATGAAAGTTTGACGGGGCAATACCTTTCAGGTAAACGTCGAATTGAGGTGCCGCCCACGCGGCGTCCAGCTGTTTTAAGTCGCAGCCTAAAACTGGAGAAGGCATCCGGTAATAATTTGAAAGAAGTCGATGTCATTTTTCCTTTAGGACTTTTCAACTGCGTTACAGGGGTGAGTGGATCGGGTAAGAGCACATTGGTTAACGAAACATTAGCGCCAGCGATTCGTCGCGAGTTGGGGTTGAAGACGACTCACATTGGTCCCCACAAATCGTTCAAAGGCGGCAAGAACATCGATAAATTGGTTCAAGTGGACCAGCGCCCTATCGGACGGACCCCGCGTGGATGCGCCGCAACTTACAGTGGTGTATTCGACGAGATAAGAAAAGTTTTCGCTGCGACGAAACTTGCGCGACAGCGTGGATTCAGCCCCTCGCGGTTCAGTTTCAATTCCCGAGCCGGTTGGTGTTCTGAGTGTCAGGGACACGGGATGCAACGAGTTTCGATGAATTTTTTGCCAGATATGTTTGTTGAATGTCCAAGCTGTATGGGTCGTCGTTTTAACCTGCAAACGTTACAGGTCCGTTTTGCCGATTTGTCGATCGCAGATGTTTTAGAGATGTCGGTGAAAGATGCGTGTAAAGCATTCAAAAATTTCTCCAAGATTCATAGGATCCTTAAAAGTCTTGAGGACGTTGGATTGGGCTATTTACCACTTGGACAACCGTCGACCACACTCTCGGGCGGGGAGGCTCAGCGAATCAAACTTGCCACAGAATTGTCACAGAAGAATACGGGTAACACGCTTTATCTCTTGGATGAACCGACGACTGGTTTGCATTTCGAAGATATTCGTAATTTACTAAGCGTCCTTCAACAATTGGTAGACGCGGGTAACACGGTGATTGTCATTGAACACAACCTTGATGTGATCAAATGCGCGGACTGGATTGTCGATATGGGGCCCGAGGGTGGGAGTGCTGGCGGTTCTATCGTGGCGATGGGGCCGCCCCAAGAGATTGCTGATTGCCCCGCTTCGTTTACGGGGCATTATCTCAAGTCATTTTTAAATCCCTCTGTTTGACGGCTCGACGCGTCCCGAGATGAACGGGATCGGTACTCAGCCCCCTCTTGATTGCTTGTGATCATCGTTTCAATCGGAATATTCTGGTTCGGTGCGATCGTCAGATTTGCTATCAATTCAATTTGCGTCTAGAAAGTGCAATTTAAATGGTTCAAAATTGCAGGATCCCATTTTAAGGAGCTCAGACAAACCCGTGAAGAAAATTTACCTTGATTACAACGCAACCACACCGGTCGCTCCGAGCGTTGTGGATAGTATGCTCTCTTTTTTTACGGAGCATTTTGGAAATCCGTCTTGCGATTACAGTCTAGGTCGGGCCTCGGCAGAGGCGATCGAAGAGGCTCGGTCGCGTGTTGCGTGTCTCCTCGGTTGTGATTCCGATGAGGTGGTGTTCACCAGTGGCGGAACCGAATCCAATAATCTTGCGATCTGCGGAACCCTTTTTCGTGATGGACCCGCTGCAGCAGGTCATATGGTCATTTCCTCGGTAGAGCATCCTGCAGTTGTTGAGCCGGCCCGGTTCATGGAACGTTTGGGTTACGGAGTGACGGTCGTTGAATGTGATTCGAACGGATATGTTCATCCTTCTTCCATCGAGGCTGCATTGCAGAAAGACACTCGTTTAGTGAGCATCATGCATGCCAATAATGAAGTTGGAACGGTCCAGCCGATTCGCCAAATCTCTGAAATCTGCCACGGCCGGGATATTTTGGTTCACACCGATGCCTCTCAGTCCGTGGGGAAGATTTCGGCGAGGGTCGACGAATTGGGCGTTGATCTGCTGACCCTTGCGGGGCACAAATTATACGGTCCCAAAGGTGTGGGCGCCTTATACGTACGTACGGGCCTTCCGCTGGAACCGTTTTTGCGTGGCGGCGGGCAAGAGAAGGGACTGCGGGCGGGGACAGAAAATACACCGTTAATTGTTGGCCTGGGGCAGGCGGCGTATCTGTCCTACAATTGCCTCGATGAGACGATCGCTCGTCTATCGGAATTGCGTGATAAGCTGCAACAAAAGTTATTGGCGGGTGTACCGGGGCTTATTGTCCACGCCGAAAAAGTGGAACGACTGCCTAATACCCTGTCGGTTAGTTTCCCAGGTACAAGCGGTCAAGAGATATTGCGGCGCATTCCAGAGATATGCGCTTCGACGGGATCAGCGTGTCACAGCGATTTCGAATCGCATTCGGTGACCTTGGCGGCTATGGGAACCGAAGCTGAAGTGATGCGTGGCACGGTTCGTCTGTCGTTGGGGTGGAATTCCAGTGAGGAGGATCTGGATCGCGCGGGCGACCTTTTACTCGACGCCTGGGAAATTCTATCGACTCAATCGGCTTGATGGATTAACGAAATCAAGGGTCGCCAAGCCCGCCAGCCGGCGGGTATTTATTCTCTCTCAGTTTGGCGCATGTAACGTGTCATGAAACGGGTTTAATATATATTCGCGCGTAAAAAACGCACGCGAGACGGACTCGCGTGCTGTCCTTGGAAATCCATGTTGGGTCAAAATCAAACGGATTTTACATTCATGATTTCATATCCTTTACGAGGTATGCGGGCTCGCATCGCATTCGCTTGGTCATCACCAATGATTTCTTCAGTTTCCGGATCCCATTTGATGGTTCGACCCAGTCGGGCAGCAATGGCTGCCAAGTGGCAGGTACTCATTGCTTGGACATGGGTGTACACGTCTGAAACAGGAAGTCCACCTTCTGAGATGCAGCGATAGAAGTTGTTCTTGTGGCCTTCATGGGGTTTGCCTTTGTAGAGGTTGGCGACATCTTCATCAGTGTATTCCCCTTCGTCCCAGTTATCTTCTATTGGCTTACCGGTGATTTTTCCGCGATTCACAAACATCCGGCCTTTTGTTCCTTCGAACATCACGCCATTGTCACCGCGACTGGTGACATCCATGACCACTCCGTTTTTGAATTTGCATAGCACACTGAAGTCGTGAGAAGTATTGTACGCATCTTTGGCGACTGGGAACCCATCTTTAAATTCGACAGGATGCTTGGAGTCGGTCCCGTCAATTTCGATGGGCCCCATTCCGTCTCCATTCAAACCAAGCGCCCATGTTGCGATATCGACATGGTGGGCTCCCCAGTCGGTGAACTTGCCTCCTGAATATTCGTACCACCAACGAAATTGGTAGTGGCATCGTTTTTCTCGAAACTCCTCTTCAGGTGCTTGTCCCTGCCACATCTCCCAGTCCAGCTCAGCGGGTGGCGCGACGACAGGGAATGGGCCGCCGGTAGGACTTCCATTGATACCAACGGTCACTTTGGTGATATCGCCCAACAGTCCCTTTTGTACCATGTTGACTGCTCGCAGGAACCTACCTCGGTCCGATCTTTGCTGGGTTCCAATAAAGAAAACCTTGTCCTCGTGTTTTCGGCAGGCGTTTCGAATCAAAGCATTTTCTTCGAGAGTCAATGTCAGAGGTTTCTGACAGAAAACATGCTTCCCGGACTCAAGTGCTTCGATCGCAATCTTGACGTGCCAATGATCTGGTGTCACGATGCTCACCACGTCGATGTCATCGCGGTCGAGGACTTTTTTATAATCTTTGTAACTATCAGCTTTCCCTTTACCAATGTTCTTGTCGTTCTTCGCACGGTCGGCATGGCGAGAATCCACATCGCAAACTGCCACGATGTCACCAAAACTTGCATGGCCTCGAGCGTCTCCAGTACCCATGCTGCCGACGCCGATGCAGCCGATTTGGGGACGATCGTTTTTGGACGTGTTGGCAAAGGCCTTTTGCGTCCACGGTATATAGGGAATCGATGCAACCGCGGCCGATGCGGCAGCGGTTTTCTTGATAAACTTTCTGCGATTTTCCGTTCGAGACATTCTGAAATCCAGTCATGCGGGGATGGTAGAATTAATATTGGAGTGCCCGTATTTTAAGACGATTGAATTGCCTGAGACAAGCAGCAACCCCGAAAACGGTTCCAATCTCTTCCAAAGAAAGAGGGTTAGGCTAGAAACCCAGCCGGTTTACGGGGGGGCAATCCACTAAAAGTCCATCGGATAGCCCAATTCACGCATAAGAGGGCCGCAAAGTGTGTTAAACACCGACCGTTGCTGAGTGGACCACCCTTGCCAACTACGAGAGTTTTGTTGGAAATAATTGGTTTTTTCTTGGTCAGAAAACCTCTTTTGGTGGTCGCTAGGTTCGACAGAAGGGTGCCAAAGACGATTGGCGAAATTTTGTTGGACTGCTGGGCAGTCCTCGATCCCAAGCCAGCGAAAAATATCTTTGAGTTGCAGGCTCAATTCAATGGTATTGTAAGTCCATTCATGCCGGAATAGACGGAAATGTTTGGGATGTTGCTTTCCCCATTGAAGGACCCCTTCACTGCGAATCCACGTTTCGCATTGTTTCTCGAATGGAAGGTGGGCGAAGGATTTATGACGCATGCGGGAAGCAACGGTTTCGATGCCGTTGCGCACGAGACCGAGAATTTTTACGTTGGGAAATACCTCCGTCAGGTAGTTCATGATTTCGGCCTTAGGGTTGATCGCCGCTTGTAGGAGATGCTGACTTCGTTTGTCCCGGTTTGGCCAAATGAGATTGTTTAACAGGTCACGGAAGGCTCGATCGTACTCGGCTTGCGACACAAGCATCGAGGCTCGTCTTGTCGGTTGCTGGCAATTGGTCTGAGCTACGCCGATCACATCTTGAATGATGTTGTTCTCTCTACCGCCGTAATATATTTGTGGGTGCAGCGCAAAGGAACGACGCAGGATAGTCGTCCCGCTTCGTCCGGTACCAGCGATGAAAAAATAGTCTAATGAAGATTCCATCGAATACAGCAGATGAAAAAATTTGGTGATAAATAAAAATTTGGTGGTAAATAAAACGGGCGGCTCGTTCAATTCGATCGAGCCGCCCGTTAACGTTTTGACCAGATAGGCGTCTTGGTTAGAAGGTCAGATTGATTGCTGTATTGCGACTACAGGCTGGAAGTGACCTCGTCGCAACCACATGAATGGGCCGCGTCCGAATCGCAACCTGAGTCACAGCAATCGCTGCCCGAATGATAACCACAGCCAGCGAACATTCCGCGGATCCGAGAAATCATGCGGTATAGACCACCACACCATTGTTGTTTGCAGCAACCGGAGTCATAGGAATCACAGCAACTGGGTGCTGGACAAATCGTGACTGGGTATTGCTCGGTAACGCACCGCGGTACTCGAATACAAACAGTGTAAGGAACCTTCTCGCAGACCCGTTTGCACTTTCGGACACACTTTGTTTCCGTTACTTTTCGGCAAACTGTGTAGGGAACCTTGCAAGTTTTGGTTTCACAAACCCACTTGGTCTTGCAGACAGGTACCTTTTTCGTTTTGGTCTCACAGACGTAGCGAGTGCGACAGCAATTAATGGTCCGTTGCTTTTGCTCGCAAACCCATTTCGTGCAGCAGTAGTTGATGACTTTCTGCTTTTGTTCGCAAACCCATTTTGTGCAGCAGTAGTTAATCGTTTTCGTACAAGGCTCGCAAACGGTTCGGCAAACAGTGTAAGGGCACTCCACGGTGTACTTTTCACAGCGGTACTTGGTGCAACAGACCTGCTTGGTTTCGCATGTTGGGACCCATACTTTTCGGCATACGGTTCGACATGGGGTCTGGCAACATACAGTGTGGCATGAGCCAGGAGTCCATTTTCGACAACAGGTGCAGGGGTCAAATGACCAGTGGCCGGGAGTGCGGACGCGTTTGGTATAGGAACGTCCAGGACGTGTCTCGCTGCGAGTTTCCCAATGGCCGCCACGTACCTGAACGGTGCGTGTCTCGGTGTAGGGGACTCGACGAGTGCGCGTAACGGTCCGTGTCTTTTGTTCTTTGATTTGACGACGAACATAATACGTGACTTGTTTCGACTTGATTTCCTTTACAGGACGTCGAACCGTGTAGTTAACGGTACGCTGCTTCATTTCCTTGACCGGGCGCCGAACCGTGTAGTTGACGGTCTTGGTGTAATGTTCGGTGACGGGCCGTCGTACCGTGTAATTACAGGTCTTATAAGTGGTTTCCCGGACAGGGCGTTTCACCGTGTATGTTTTGTCACGGTAACAAGTTTCTCGAACCGTTCGGCAAACGGGGACCTGAACAGTCTCCCAGACGGTTTTATAGCAATTACGATAACGCGTTTCCTCACGCGTGTCGTAAACAATTCGGCTGCGTGTACACATAACGGTGTAACTGCCGCTTCCGGCGTCCGCTGCAACGTCATCGGCTGCAACAGGATCAACAGAGCCGGCCGTGACGTAACTTGCGCCCCCACAACAGCTCTGCGCCATACCGAAGCTGGCTGACATGGTAGCCGTCACGGCTACTGCCATCAGCAGACTTCTAACAAATTTCATTTTGCTTCTCTCCCAAATCGGACGTTTCTGAACCTTTCGGAGGTGACATCTGGTCGGACGAAACACTCGCCATGCCTAACCTTCTTGATAAACGTAGCTCGTATTTGGGCGTCAATTCGCCGTGAAATTGAAACTACGTAATTTGCCCATCCCAATCCGTTGGATGGACCAAAGGTCCTCCTGATTGTGTAAAAATCGGGCGAATGGGTTGTTTGCGTTGAATAGGGAATTGTATACGGTAAAAAAAAGGGGGTTGGGTGGTGGATATTTAACGGTCATTCAAGAAAAACGGATAACGTCCACTGGGCTTCCACTGCAGAAAGTGACAGGAAGCCTTGATTGTTAGGTAATTGGTGAAGGTGTTGCGGTGTAATGGACGTATTGAATGGAATGATTTTGACGCTTGTTGCGGCCCGGCGAGGTGGTGAAGTTATTAGAGATCGAATGTTTAACGTGAAATTATCTTTCGCGTCATTAAGCTAGTTTCACCGGTTTGGGGAGCGAATTCGTCTTGGTCTATTTGCGTTCTACTAAAAGGGTCTTGCTGTTCGCAGGATAGGTGGGAAAATTGACGGAATCGCTTACTCACAAGAGAAACCGTTTTCTCGCTGGGTGTTTTAATTTTGTTTTCCAAGAAAAACAGTTTGGCCAAATCAAATTCAGAATCTGGGGTGCCCAAAGCGGTTGTCAGCCGACTCAGTTTATATTTGCGCGAACTTCAAGTTTTGGTGCGAGATGATAAAAAGACGATCAGTTCGACAAAATTGGGGCGTTTATTGGGCGTTACCGATGCCCAGGTTCGAAAAGACTTTGCCTATTTCGGTCAGTTTGGCTATCCAGGTATTGGGTATCGATGCGAAGAGCTGATTCAAGAAATCCGAGGTATTTTAGGTACGGATCGGATGTGGCTTGCCGCAATGATTGGTTGCGGTAATTTGGGACAAGCCTTGTTGGGATATCGCGGATTTCAGAGTCAAGGATTCAGTGTGCAAGCCGCTTTTGATATTGCCCCAGAGATTGTCGGTTCGACATTTCACGGGCTAAAGGTTCACCACCTCGATTCGTTACCTGGGATGGTTGAGGAAAAAGGAATTCAATTGGCCATATTGGCGGTGCCAGCGGAAGTTGCTGCTGATGTTGCGGAATTATTGGTTCAAAGTGGGGTTTCCGGAGTGCTCAATTTTGCTCCCGTGACCTTAAATTTGCCGAAATCTGTCAGTGTAGTTGGGGTCGATTTGGCAATGGAGCTTGAACAGTTGGCATTTGCGGTTGTAAAGAAGGGCGAGAAGTAGTTAAAATTTTGGCAAATTACCCGGTGGTGTAATGGCAACACTTCTGATTTTGGTTCAGACATTCAAGGTTCGAGTCCTTGCCGGGTAATTCTTTTAAAGGCGTTTTCCTTGTTGGAAAACGTCTTTTTGTTTGGGTTTTAAGGTGTAATTTGTTTGAATCCCCCTCGTTTAGTGCGAGAATGGATTTCAATCGCGGTCAATCATCATAATTGTCATTTTGTCTTTCGCCCGCAGGTTTTAGCAGACTAATAAATTACCAATCTTAGCTGATCCCAAAAAACCAAATGACCGGATTCGGATCGCCTGAATCCCTTTATTATTGCTGGCCTTTTCGAACGAATCTGCTAACCAGCGCGTAGAGTTGGTTGCGAATCATTCGCTGTTTAACCTATTTAAAATTCCCCGAGGGTTGAAATGAACTGCTTCTCTGTCCGAACGATGACGATTGGGTCGATCACGGCAATTATGCTTATTACGATTTCGGTTTCTGTTTCGGAAGCTCAGTTGTTCCGCCGTTATCAACGGTCCCAGCCAACACAGGGTTCGTCCTCACCCTCCCCTCGGACGGCAGGCACTCAGTATTGGGCAAACTCGTTCTCTCCGAATGCGAAGGTAAAAGACTTTGGAGCTGTTCCTCGGGCATCAAAACAGGAGTTTGTTTTTGAATTTGAAAACACCCTCGATCAACCCTTGTACCTAACTCGCGTCCGGACAAGTTGCGGCTGTACGAAACCCTCGATCCTAACGCCGGTCGTTGAACCAGGTGAAACGGCAAAGATTTTCGCCAAGTACGATACGGTAGGCTTCAAAGGAACACGCAAGGCGACGGTGACGGTTTCACTACGTCGGAACGAACCTCGCCCCGAAAATGCGGAAATTCAATTCATGGTGAAGGGGCAGATCCGGCAAGACGTTGTTTTTAGTCCAGGTGAGATTAAGTTTGATTCGGTGACCTCAGGTGAAAACCAAACCCGAAAGGCGACCATCATGTTTGCCGGAAATAGCCAGTGGGAGATCCTGGATATTCGTTCGACTAACCCCAATATCACCGTTGAGAAGACCGAACTTCGCCGCGATCCTCGATCCCGTAAAGTGGATTACGAGCTGCAGGTTAAATTAAACGGTAAACAGCCGGTTGGCTTGTTCAACGACCAGATCACGTTTGTCACCAACGGAGCAAATCAAAAGCAGTTGACGGTAAGCGTTTTGGGCAACGTGCAGTCGATTCTTGAAGTCAAGCCGGTTCAGTTGGGGGTTGTTGAGAAGGACAAGAAGATTGAGAAGAAATTGATTGTTCGGAGTTCACGACCTTTTGAGATCCGCTCCGTTAAGGCCGGCGATGATCGTATCCAATTTGAAGGCACTGTCGGGAAAAAGACGCTTCATATTTTGAATTACAAATTGGATACGTCGGCGACCGGTAAAATTTCTACCAAAATTAAAATCGAAACAGACGACCCAGGACAGCCGTTTGCGATTGTTGATTTTGATGCTCAAATCGAATCGGAAACCTTTACGTTAAACGATAAGTAAGCTTTTCCTTCCGCCTTTTCGATGGGCGGAGTATCATGGAGTTAACTAACGGAAATAGGTACGTTCCGCTGAGCGTGCTCGTTGGTGTTTTGGGGCCCGTCCAACGGGCAGGGCACTCATTGTCAAACACTTGCCGACTCACTCTGACCCAGTCTGACGGGCGGTAGATTCGTGTGTGACCCATGTTGAAAGCGTTATTCCGTAACACCCTTGAATTTCACCTGGTCTTTGATTAATGCTTATTGAGTTTCGTTGTTCTAATTTAAGCGATTTCGATGCGTCCAAGGGACGGTATATTGCATGCGATGAATTGGTCGTAGCTGCCGATGACAAGATAGGTCAGCTCCTTAAGTGTCCGAAGTGCGGGCAAATGGTAGAAGTTCCCTTTGATTATGTCGGTGCCGAAGAGGCGCGGCAGGAGCGATCTTCAACATCTTCGCGCTCGTCCAATCAAGGGGTGAGCCGCTCTTCCCCGAAAAGTTCCGAAGAAGCGTTGTTTGGTGAGTCAGCCCAAATTAACACAGGGCGAGTGACAAACAGCAGCGGTCAACCGCTTGGCAGTGAGCCCTTTGAAGAAACAGAGGGTTTGGTGTCTGACGATGGTCAACCGCGAAGCGTCCATGACCTCAAGCGGAAGCGGTGTCCGGATTGTGGCAGCGCATTAGCTGACAACGGTAAATGTTCTTTATGCCCTTATGTGGAGCCTAAGTTTAATTCCAAGTCAGCTGCACTGGATGAAATCGATATTCAGTTGGCTGGGTTTCAGTTGTGGGTCTCACAAATTGTAAGTGATGGTGCCTCGATTAGGTGGGTGGCTGGTTTTGTCACGGCTCTGTTTTGCCTTGTCTACATGGTGTTGATGCCGATTGCACTTTTGGTCGGTGGTATTGGAGGTATTGTTGCGGCCGTTTGCCTAACCCTCGGTTTTGTTTTCTATATTTTAGCCGTTGTAAAGGCTTGGCAATTGACCAAGGATCCCAGAGCGAGACTGAGCTTTCTTCAAAGGCCATTTTGGAATCTCTTGCTGTTTGGGGCTCGACTGTTACGGTGGGAGAAGTACGATGCTCAGTACACCGGCCGCAAGATTATCAACCTTAGAAATGCTCCCATTGTGGATGCCAAGGTTGCTTATATTGAGGACTTGAAGAAGTGCCAAGTTTTAGATCTGGAAAACACACTAATTACCGATGATGGTTTGGAGCCGCTCTATGGTCACAAACATTTGCACTGCTTAGTCGTGAGAAGAACCGCTGTGACGCCGGAAGGCGTGTTTCGGTTACAGCAGGCCAATCCTCGACTTTGGATTTGGGATTGAGTGAGCACAAAGCTTAGGGGCGGTCCCTTAAGTAAATGCCGTTGACGAAGGGGTTATTTCTGAAGTCATCCATGTCGGAAAAGCAATGGCGAATCGTTGATCGTGATGGTTCGTGTTGGCTAAAGGATTTAGCTCTAGATAGTGTCGTTTCCCACGTGCCTTTGCTGTTAAATTCAGGGGATGTCGATTGTTTGAATCGGATCAATATGAATTGCTAGATTTTGGCGACGGCGAAAAACTTGAGAGATTCGCTGGGACTTTGGTGCGCCGTGATTGCCCGGCGGCCAACCGCCGTAAAGCTCACTCTCAGATTTGGAATCAGCGATGCCTTTCGTTCTCTCGCGATTCGAAGCAGGGTTGGAGGAATCTGGATTTGTTGCCGGATGATTGGACTCTCGATTGGAACGGAATACGACTGATGCTTCAGCCGACACCTTTTGGACATCTGGGCGTCTTTGCCGAGCAGGCGCAGAATTGGGAGTGGATTCGACAAGGGAAGTGGGATTTGGATGGTCTTCAGGCAATTAATCTATTCGCCTATACCGGCGCAACGACACTGGCTTTGGCTGGGGCCGGAGCGGCTGTTACGCATGTCGATTCGGCCCGAACTGTGGTTCAATGGGCCAGACAAAATGCTGCTGCCTCTGGATTGGGCGAGGCGCCAATTCGTTGGATTGTCGACGACGCTCTTTCGTATTTAGGACGGGAGATCAAACGGGGTAAACAATATGATATTGTCATCGCTGACCCGCCCTCTTTTGGACACGGTGTAAAACGGCAAGGCTGGAAAATTGAACGGGACATGACTGAACTTCTAAGGCGACTCGCTGTTCTCACGCAGGGCGAAACCCGGTTGGCTTTGGTGACAGGGCATTCGATAGGCCGAGGGCCAGTCGATTTAGCGGACGAGGTCGCGCGTGAGTTTGGATTAGAGCGGAGCCAATTGATTACGGGCGAAATGAATTTGGAGACCGTTGCGGGTTCGCGGTTGTCATCTGGATATTATGTCCGATTCGGATGTTAAACGAGTCGACCTTTTAAAGTAGACTGGCAGACCATGAACGTTCAACGCATCACTAGCGACAACAACCCTAAGTTGAAAAGCGCTCTCCGGCTGCATTCAAGTCGTGGGCGGAAGCAGCAGAACAGGATTGTGATTTTTGGTCTTGCGGAAATTTCCCGTGCGATCCAATCAAGAGTGCCGATACAAGAAGTCTTTTTCGATGAGTCTCGGCCGTTACCCGATTTTCTGAAAAGCGCTGAGTCAGGGAATTTCTACGAAATGCCCAGCAGTCTGTTTGAAAAGCTCGTCTTTGGAGATCGAAATGACGGATTGGTCGCCATTGCCCAGCGACCGGAGTCGAGCTTTGCTGATTTTACATTCTCAGAAAACGCTGTGATCGTTGTTTTGCAGGGGCTTGAAAAACCTGGCAATGTTGGGGCCGTATTTAGGAGTGCCGATGCAGCTGGCGCCGAGGCGGTCTTTTTAGCAGATCCTGTTACCGATGCGTTTCACCCCAACGCCATTCGCGCCAGCCTTGGGACCGTTTTTAGTATGCCGACTTTAGCCGTCACGTCGTCGGCTTTGCTAGAGTTTTTGAAGCAGCAAAAATTTCAGGTTCTTTCTGCTTGTCTGGACGTAAAACAAGATTTTTTTGATCTTGACTTAAATCCTCGTACGGCCCTGGTCTTGGGCAATGAAAAGCGGGGCCTGACCCTAGATTGGCGGCAAGGTGATGCGGTGCCATTTCAATTACCAATGAGGGGTGCTGGGGACAGTTTGAATGTGTCAGCCACGGCAGCCATTTTGGTTTACGAAGCGATGAGGCAGCGTCATCCCGCGAGGTCTGAGTGAATGTTTGGGCTCAGGTCATTCGCGCTGCCTAGAACTACGGGTCCCAGAAGGGCGTGCTTCGTGAATGAGCAAACGTATCGCCCTGTTTTTCTAAGATGCCTGATATTGTCTTGGCTACATGCAGTTTGACGGGTGCGCGGAAGCGATTTTCGTCGCGTGTTTCAGTTGGTTTAGAATTGGTTTAAGTCGCTGATTTTTGGACCGCCGGATCTTTTTGTTGAATTTTTTTGGGTGACAGAAACAGGTACATCAAAAAGAATACGACGGTCCAGAAAAGGATAAACAGAATGATTGAAAGCATGTGTGACAGGGGGGCAGGGGTTTCTAGCTGATTGTACTCAAAGGCGGCTGAATCAATCATTCCAGAGCGAGTGTGGAAATGAAACAAAACCGTTTCCTTGCTGCTGGATTGAAATCTTTGCATGAAATCGTAGCCCAGTTCAAATTCCATTCTCGCTTTGGGTTCGATGTTTGGGAAATCACTTTTCTTGAGAACCAGAAGATTCTCCCCATCGCGATTCATGTTCGCTTCCGTGATTTTTTCACCACCTAGGCCCGCATCTGGGTCGGCGATGGTTAACGTCATGGAATCCATCATGAAGTCTTGGTTGGAGGTGAGGTGGTCATCCACATCGATTACCAGTGTCAACCGGTCCAGTGATTCGATTCCTTGTGAACGAAAGAAATCCCATAGTTCACCCGTTCGTACTTGGCCCTTGGAGTCGATTAGGTTTTCAATAACGAAACTTGCTTTTTCCGACCGACCAGAGGTGATTTGGAAATCGCCTATCGTTTGTGGGCTTAATCGGTTGCCATTAAGAATCAATTCGTCGGGGGCGGCTAAAACAAAAGACTGGGTGACGAAAAAGAAGATGACGCCGCGCATTCCTATGGGGATCGCGAGTCTGAGCCTTGACAGTCGGAAACCTAAATTTGAGAACGGGGTATTCACTTGCGAACCAGGGCAGTTATGGTGCCGGAAGGGGGTAGGGAGAACCGTGGAAGAGTCCTTTTAGTATATTAACTTTTGCTGCTCGGGCCATGGCTGGGCCGGTGAGTCTGGTCTCCACCTCAATGGTTGGCCGCATGACTCTTTGGCTGGCAATGTATGACCGTCGCTGATTTAGTTTTGTTGGCGGTAGAAGGAAAACCTAAGTGGTTGTTCTGCGGCGGGAAGCAGATGGTGAGTAAGGTAATGTAAAAGACAGATCGGATGGAGCCATGGCATACAGGCGGTAAGATCTTGTTGTAAAAAAGTTTTTTGCATCACGACATTTTTGCGTTCGCCCCGACGTTAAACTTGGCTTGCGAACTTGACGGTATCGCAGAGTGCTTGTTGCAGTGGTTAATCGGCATCGTAGGGCATGTGTTGGATCTCCGTAATTTCTTCTTGTTGTTCGACAAGCTGAGCTCTGAGGTTGTCAATCTCAATCTGCTGTTCCAGAACCACGCTTCTTACGGCGTTGAATTCAGGACAGATTTCCATCCAGAAGTCATCATCCCGAAATTTCATTGATGGCGTATCTCGCTGCGTGCCTAGTTCGCGGAGCTGACGACGAAGTCTTACGATCGGGCCGGCGAAACGGTTGCTGAAACGGATTGTATCCAAAAGGAAAGCTGGGAAGATGGCAAAGACGACGAGCGTTATGAATGCAAAATTTTCGGAGGACGCTTGGATGCGGGAGGAGATCGGGATGTTGGGATCACCCAAAAGTGATTGGACCAAAATTGAAGACAGGCCGGCAACCGCAAAGAAGATTAGCCAATGATACATTATCCTCTTTAAAAGATTGCCTTGTACAGAGGCATCGATGTAGTTGTTTTTCCGCTTTTTTCGACTCATTGGTTTTCCAGTTATTTGTGGGCGAGTGGGTAAGGCAGTTTTCCTTTAGGGGTGATCCACCTAGGTTGGTGATCGGCTACCAAAGATACTTCCTTTTATGACGACGAGAGAAAGATTTGTTGCTGGGTAAGTTAAGCGAATTGAAAAGACGTTGGCTTAGCCGGTATAACCATCCTGTTCCGAATGAACCTCACGACGCGTTGATTGCCGCTTACAACTGCATCGGTTGTTTCTGTCGCAAACGGTTTTTCGGAAATGCCGGCGAATTCAAACATGACGGGCCGTTAGGGAGATGTGCAATGCGATGGCGGGTTCGTCGAATGAACTTAAACAGGCGACTTGCAGAATGACAGCTTACTTTTATGAAAGTATTGGATGAGTTTGAAGTTTGGGATCTTTCTTGTGGAACACCAAATTGTTTCCTCGGCGCAATTCTGTGGTTTGGTGAAAATGCAGCAAGAGGCACTCGCCTCGCTGCCGAGTCTTGCCTTACGGAAAAATGACCTTACCATTCGGCAGGTCGCCACACTTTTGGATATGAAAGCCTGCTCTCCCCATTGCTCATTTATTGAACTGGCAATTGAGAATGGTTTCCTAGATCGTGTGGCGGGCGAACGCTTGTTGACGGAACAAGCGAAAACCAGTCACTCAATGATGGAACTCGTTGTCCGAACCGGTTTGTTAACACAACGTCAAGTGGATTTATTATTCGAACATTTCAGGCGCCTTGAGTCGCGACGTTTTCAGGAGAGGAGGTCGTCTTCAGACCCCGAAGATTCGCTGCAAGGAAACTCATCCGCCGACAGGATGGAAAATCTGGCATCGCCTCCGTTTCAACGTGTTGATGGCAGTCCATCCATTCGGAGGCCAAAATTCCAGCAATTACCGATGATGGTGGTGGCGCCAGGGTTCGGTGAGGGTGCGCTGACTGAGCCAGTGTAGAACGCTGGGATGAGAACGCGGAAGAGTTTTATAAACTCGACTCATCGCATAAAGAAAGCCATGTCTTTCCGACATGGCTTACTGATTTTGGCCCGATTGAAATACTGTTTCCACTTAGCGGTTGGAAAGCATGCGAGCTCGTTTTGAGCGTCTTTCGGCTCGGAGTCTTGCGCGGCGTTTTGTTTCACTTGGCTTTTCATAATACTCGCGGCGACGCATTTCCTTTTTAATGCCACTTCGCTCAACAAGCTTTCTAAACCTTCTAACGGCTTCTTGAATGGACTCTTTGTCCCGTACCAACAGCTTTACCATCATTCCTCCAAAAACACTCTTGTTACCATTTATAAAAAGACGCCTATTCGGAATCTTTTAGCGACCGCCAGCGGGCCATGCTGCCGGCGCGAACCGATCTTCTCCCGCTTTTAAGGCGGTTGCGGGGTTCAATCATGCAATTCTAGCCAGATCTTAACGGCAATGTCTAGGCCTGTTATCGACCACGACAACTTTATTTGTACTGCCTAGTTGGGACAACCTGCAAAATTTACCTGTTCCTGCCAAACAAATTTTCAAAGCAAAGTCGACCGCGGTTCTACTCTGGCGTCCGATCCTAACAGCGTCTGAGTAACCTTTTTGCGAGTAAAAATGTCCGAATCGACCATCAATCGCGTTTCTGGAGAGCAATTCAAGATTGTTCACGACTTGTTGGCTCGGCAGGACGAAGTGCTTGAGCAGCTCAATGCTCTCGATGTTCAGGTTGAGGAGGCGATCAAGCAATTCGTCGGCAAAACCGGAGAGGTCGAAGCCGTCAACTCAGAGGCGATAATATCGCCCACCGAATCTTCTCAGATACCAGAACCCAAGGCCGCTTAGGTTGAGTATGCCTCTCTGATTGAGAGGGGCGGGGGGCCCCGAAGTCACCTCGATCCTGAGGCTCGCGACGGTCACCGAGAAGGCTGACTTGGTCTAATGAACTTTCAGGATCGACGAACTCCATCAATAAAAGGTGTCGGTTGCTGAGTGAAAGACTCCAATCGCAAGCCGTCTTTAGAGATCGTGGAGATCGACTTTGATGATCTTATCGCGCTGGATCGTATTTGGCTTTTCCGGCCGCCTGATAATCTTAATTCCAATCGGCTTCCAAATCCACGTGTAACTGCTTGCCCATGCGATCACGGGCTGGTAATTTCTGCTAAACTACAGTGATCTGTGCATGCCATTATCTCAATTGGTTTTCATTATGTTTACGCGGAGTATTCCCTGCCATGAAATCGTTTTTTTCTAGATTAGAATTGAGTTTCGTTTTGTCGGGGCTTCTACTGCTGCAACCTTTGGCGGCCGTTGGTTTCGATGATTGGCCGCAGTGGCGCGGTGCGGATCAAACCAGTTTAAGTGGCGAATCAAATCTTCCGGATATCTTGGGTGAGGACAACCTCTTGTGGCGCACCGAATTGCCTGGTCCCGCCGGCGCGAGTCCCATCGTTTGGGGAGATCGTATTTTTGTGACGACCGCCGATGGAGATAATTTAGCCCTGATGTGTTTTTCCACTCAAGGTGAATTGCAGTGGCAGAGATCGCTGGAGGGCAAAAATTCCGTCACTCGAATGGATAAAAGTAATTCAGCAAGTCCCTCTCCAATGACCGATGGCAAGCATGTTTGGGCAATGATGAACAACGGAGTCATGCATTGTTTTACGCTCGACGGAGACCTCGTATGGAAAAAAGATATGCAGGAGGAATACGGGGAATTTCAGATCCAATTTGGTATGGCGACGACGCCGGTGTGGGATGGTGGGAAGCTCTACTTTCAATTCATTCACGGTCCGATGCGGGAAAAAGGTACGAGTGTTGGATGGGTAATCGCCTTAGACGCGAATGATGGCAGCGAAGTTTGGAAGCACGAAAGAAAAACGCCTGCGACACAAGAGAACAAGCACTCATACACTTCACCCGTCGTCTATCGGTCTCCGTCAGCGGAGTATCTAATCACGCTCGGAGGTGATTACGCTATTGGGCATTCGTTAAAAGATGGCTCCGAAATTTGGCGTTGCGGAGGAATTAATCCACTGGATGGCTATAACCCATTTTTACGTTTGGTCAGTTCCCCCGTTTGCAGCAAAGATCTGATTGTGATTCCGTCGGCAAAAAGAGGCCCCATCATTGGGCTGGAGGCCGACAGCAAGCATTTGCAAGGTGATGTCACGGATGTTCCTGAAGCCCATCGTTGGAGAATCAAACGTGGAACGCCAGATGTAGCGACGCCTGTGATTGCCGGAAGCAGGGTCTACTTTGCTCGTGAAGACGGAGTGTTTGTCTCGGCAGACGCTCAGACCGGCAAGCTTGATTACGAGGAGCGGACACTCGCTGGTAAACACCGGGGAACGCCGGTTGTAGCGGACGGTAAAATCTACGTCGTCGGCCGTGATGGAAATATTGTTGTATTGAAGACAGGTCCAGTGCACAACGTGATATCGGAATATGATTTGGGTGAGCAAACAACGGCATCGCCCGCCATCTCGAATGGTCGTATTTTCATCCGATCTCATAATGCATTATACGCCTTTGGCAAACCTTAGATGTTTTTAGCGCCGCGTTTTTGAGGGGTAAATGAGATGATTGACCGATTAAGCAATTGGGGCACCGTGGGACTCGCGTTGGCGATCTTTTTGAGTCTGCTCACGATGGCAGCTGCGGGCCAGGACGGCGGCGCAACTCAGAAAGCAACGCCGCAGCCCAAGAAACTCACCTATGCCATCGCGATTCACGGTGGGGCAGGTTCCAATCCCAAACGTTTTTCAGATGCTGCCAATAAGCGGCGGCGCAACTCACTAGAAAAAGCTCTGCGGATTGGAACGGAGATTCTCAAATCGGGAGGAACATCGCTCGAAGCGGTCGAACAGGTCGTTTTATTTCTGGAAGACGATCCTCAGTTTAACGCTGGAAAGGGGGCGGTTTTTAATGCGGCAAGTAGTCACGAACTGGATGCCTCCATCATGGATGGTAAAACGCTGGAGTGTGGCGCGGTGGCGGGAGTCTGGACAGTCAAGAATCCGATTTCACTGGCAAGAATGGTCATGACTGAGACGCCTCATGTGCTCCTGGCTGGCAGTGGCGCCGAAGCGTTCGCGACGAAAATGAACGTTCCGCGAGTGAAAACGTCCTATTTTGACACGCAGTCGACCTTGGAGGCTTGGAAACGGGTAAGAGCCAAAATGGGTGATAATGGAAAGCTTGGGGAGCCGAATCAAATTCTAGAGATCGCCACCGGATCATACCTCGGTACGGTTGGGTGCGTTGCGCTCGACCAAACGGGAAACCTGGCGGCGGCAACTTCTACAGGCGGAATGACGAATAAGCAATTTGGTCGGGTGGGTGATAGTCCGATTGTTGGAGCAGGTACCTTCGCAGACAATCGATCGTGCGCGGTGTCCTGTACCGGGATCGGTGAACAGTTTATTCGTAATGCAGTGGCATTTAATGTTTCGGCTCAAATGAGATTTCGTGGTTCAACACTGGACCAGAGTGTACAGAATGTTTTACAAAACGAGTTGAAACCAGGTGACGGAGGGATCATTGCGGTTGGACACGATGGTTCCATTTCGATGCGATTCAACACAAGTGGCATGTCGCGAGCCGCTGCCGATTCCAGTGGTCGCTTCGAGGTTTTGTGGGGGAATCCATCGGATTCTAATAAGCTTCCTTAGTTCCCGGCGATCATCAATTCCTTGTTCGTTGACTGAATCGCCCGTGCGTCTTCGTGGTAACGATCCTACTGGTTTCGGCTCTCCTCGTTTTGGGTTAACGGCTTAACTTGCGAAGGTTCCTTAGCATCTGGGTTATATCATCTTGGGTCGAAGCCGAGGCTGTTACCACGAGAATGCGAAGAGGACGGTAGTAGTGAATCACACCGTCACCGCCACTGCGTTTCCAAGATTGGGGATCAATCGTGCTCTCAATGAGAGCGACTAATTCGGGCCCGTGATCCCAAAGAGGCGCGAAATTACCTCCAACATGGGTCCAGGCCTGAAGGGGGCCACCGGTGATCGCGCTCATTGCATGGATGTCTCGTGACATCGACTCAGCGAGTAGTGATTCCGCTTCAAATTTCGAATGGGCCGACTGGAAGATCGCCGAATCTTCCGGATGCTCTGGATTGGATCTGGCGTTCAATACGGTTTTTTGAGTTTTTTCAATTGAACGGGACGCGGAGGGCGAATCCATTCGTCGCGCTTGGATGGCCTCTTTGGCCAACCGGCGGTCCCTACGTTTTATGTCTAATTCAATCTCTTTACGACAATTCTTTAGTCGAGTCGCAGTGATCGCTCGAAGACTTTTTAATTGATCATTAGCTTCGAAACGTTCATCGTTAACGATTTCGTAATGTAGTTGACACAGGTCCACAATGGCACCGACTGCTGAAATCGGGTCGTCTTTAGATTTGGATCGTTTCAGAAATGCCTTTAAATCTTTGCGGATCTCACCGATTGGTCTTTGAAAGGAGCGTGCAGGGGACTCATGAACGTGTTCGTGGGCTCCGATTGGGTTTAACCAAGCAAGATTAATCACGAAAGCGACACAGCAAAGCAATCCCAGGAAGTTTAGGACGTGGGTGGTTTGGAAAGTGGGGAATGGAATCCGGCTTTTACCCAAGACAAAGCGAGCGTGTCGATGTGAAACCGTTGTCGGTTGCCTCATATTTTGATCACCTCCAGATTGCATGTCGCCCCTCTGTTGAACTGTTAAAAGACTAGACCCGTTAGGGTTCCTATCCTAACCGTTTTTAGATGGTCGTAAAATGGTGACTCAAACAACTTGTCAAACGGTAAGTAAGGTCACTCTTAGGCAGATTGAGCGGCCACTTTTTCAATGAACTTTGGAAGTTTTTATTGAGCTTTGGTATTTCGTCAATGTTGAGTGGAGCAGGACCCTAGGATGGGGTAGGCCGCTTGTCTTCTAAGCGATTACAGAAACGACCAAGTCCGAAATTCTGCATCAGTAAACCACTCACGATGAGGCCGACTGCGGCACCCGATAATACATCACTGGTCCAATGAGCGTTGCTCACAATGCGCTGTAGTGACGCCATGACAGCCAAAACGGCAAAGAGATACTTGCCTCGGGGGAACACGTAGGTTAGACCGATCGCCAATCCAACCGCGGTGGCTGTGTGACCAGACGGAAAAGATTGGAACTTGTTGGTCATGTTTAGCGAGGAATCTTGAATCAAACCAGACCACGTCGACGTGGCTAGTTCCCATCGATCCACGAAGTCGCCAGGTCGCTGTCTGACTAGAAATAACTTAATGCATTGGGCCGTCAAACCCGAAAGCCCAGCCAACATGGCGATCCTTGGAACAAACTTGCGTTTATCCGGAAACACCACCCACAAACTGATCAGGATCATGAGGACTCCAAAACCGTGTGCAAAGATCTCTGACAGATGAATGATTCGACGGATATCACCTGGTAAAAATCCCGCGCTGATCGATTGTGAGATGTTGACGTCGTAGGGCGCGATGTAGAGCGCCCCAACTAACAACGCGGCGGCGGGTAGCAAGATTCGAGGCCACGTGAATTGGGACCGGAGATCCGTCAACGGTTGTGTCTCGGTCGGCATGGATCAACGCTTTCATCTTTGGGCAGACTGTCTGATTAACTGTATACGAATAGGGGCAATATAAAAAAGACGAATTTTAATGAAAAGATAAGGTACTTGACGAGAATCAAGCATTGGCTGAATTGGTTATGGGAGCGCCAAAAGCAAGGCGGGGTCAGGGGCTCGTTGTTTTTAATGTGAGTCCAGAAAGAATGGGCGGAAATCAGTCGGGAGGAGAAGGTTATTCTTTTTCCGACTCCAGCGTTTCCCGGTTTTTGTTCCCTTCCCGTTTCCGATGAAAGAACCATGCCACAGCGCCGATCGCGGAGGTCATTAGGAGAACGAATCGAAATGTGAATGCAATGATGATAGCGCGTTGGTTGCCGCTGCTTGAGGCGAAAGCCTGATATAGAAAATCGAGTGCCAGTTCCATGCCTCCAATTCCACCGGGTAACGGAATCGCATTGGCGGTCATTGAAATGGGTGTAATGATAAAATGCTGAGCCAGTGACGGGTGGGATTCATTTATCGCTAATGCAATCGAAAAGATCGAGCTCGCGAAACAAACAACCATGACTGCGCTTAAAAGGAAGCAAGACCCGAGAGCTCGTTTCCTTTTCTGATAAACGATTAAAACCTGGGCGAGGCGGTCGATGATCGGACCCAGCTTGGGCATGGCGGTCAACTGTTTGAACCCTTTCGTTTGCGTCAGTCGAGGGATGAAGAGCAATGCGATGAGGCCGGAGTAACCGACAAACGTAGCTGTGACGATAAAGCGACAGGCGGTGATCATTGCCTGTGTCTTTTGAGGATTTGCTGTTTTTCCAAAGTGGGCAATATCGGTTAGTAAAAACGCCGCCGAGGCAAAGCTGAACATGGTTAAGAGGCCGATCATTCGGTCCGCCAATACCGAGGCGATGACTTCGGGTACCCGATGTTTGATCTGCCTTGCGACATAGAACGCCCGCAGTGAGTCACCACCAACCACACCAAAAGCGAACAAGTTAAAGAAAGATCCAATAAAACCAATGCGAACTGCGTCATAAATGTTGAAAGGGATGCCGAGAGCTCGAACCATCACTCTCCACCGGAGATAGCTGACAACATGCGCGGTGATACATAGTACGATGGCCATTCCCAACCAGCCCCAGCTTAAATCTTCAGCGGATAAATCGTGGAACTGTTCCGTCGACCGCGCTGAATGGAAGAGGTAACCCAGAATGCCCACCGAAAGCACGGTCTTGCAAATCAGGATCGCAAATTTTTTGCTCACGTGTTCTCGCTCAATCGGGTTGCTCGAGTGGCAATGAAAACGTTCATATATTCCGACAATGGCTCTTCTGGTATTTTCCAGCTGTCTTCGTATAGATCGCGGATAACAAACCCTGCATCCAGTTGACCCGCAAGTTGATCCGTCAAGCTATGCCCAAATTCCATAGGCTGCCTGTTATCGAGCAATTTTTGACGATTCTCAGGAGAAAGGTCACGGTCGTCGGAGTAGGGAATCCGGTGGTTGACCACTAACTTACCTTTTTGCATCTCGAAACTATCAAAAAGATATCGGACCGGGTTGTTAAAGCCGGCTAAAAGTTCACCCCCCGGACGCAGCACTCGAAAGGCTTCATTCCAAACGGGTCGGATTGCCGGAGCGAAACAATTCGAGCATGGGTGGATGATCAGGTCAAATGTCTGATCTGCAAAGGCCGTTAAATCATCCATCGGGCTCAACACGGTACTTATTTGCAAGTCCTCTCGTCGGGCGACTTCTCGATCCCTTGCGAGTTGGGCGGGACTGTTGTCCAGTGTGGTCACATTCGCGCCGGCAGCTGCCAAAAGGGGGGCTTGTTGGCCACCACCACCGGCTAAACAAAGGATATTCGCGTTCTGGAGTTCTGGAAACCAATTTTTTGGGACAGCTTTTTCTGGAGTCAATATAATTTCCCAGTCACCCTGTCGCGCACGCTGAATTGTTTCTGGTGAAACAGGTTGGGTCCATTCATTATTATTCGCTGCCAAATGATCCCAAGCAATTCGGTTGTAGTCGACTAATTCTGGTTCGTGCATGGAATTGCCTTCTCGGAAAAGAGTGCGATGCTGGCGGTGAAACCATGCAAAAAGTTTTTACCCCCAACCGAACCGATTTCTCCGGCCGCAAAGAGACCTGCTATGAGATCGGCTCCAAGGGTTTTTGACAATAATTCTGCATCGTGATTGGGTTCAGGAAACATACGGGTGCCGCGACCATTGCAAGTAAACAGCAATGCCGATTGAATCGGATGGTTACTCATTTGATTCACAAGCAGTTGTTGCATTTCAGCGGTCGCCGTTTCGTGGTCTCGAATATGGAATTGAACGGTTTGTCCCACTTTCATGTAATCCGCCACCACGATCGCTCCGCTGTCGGGATCAAATGAGACCACGTTCCGAATCAAGAAATCACCATATTCAAAATTCTCTTGGTATTCACTGATCACTCTTCCTAGTTGCAACCCATGTTCAACCATTCTCTGTTCGCGAGTCGGTAGTGTGTCAAAGATTTTCTTTAGCTTAACTAGAGCGGGCTCACCACCTAATTGGAAAATAACATTCCGCTCGGATTGGGTCACGACCATGGGTTCCCCTATCGGACGACAGCCTTGGGAGACGACCGTTTGGATGTAATTGGAGCCGGAGAGTCGGATGACGACCGCGCCGGTCTGAAATGTTTCCGCATTGAGCAGGAGACGCGACTCATCGGGCGTGATCGCGCCGCTGGCCATCCCACCAATGATTTCGACATCGGGTCGATCCTCATTAAATCGTTCTAGCAAGCCATCCATCGGGAAACCAAAGGGTTCCCCGATCGCCAGTAATTTGCAGGCAGCTGGCCATTGCCCGCTGATTTCATCTGGCCACCCAACGATCGCACCACCGTCGGCATTTCGTTCAAAGTCCAGATGCATTGGGAGTAGCTGAGTCCCGGGTAAATGGGCGATCCAAACAGTCAGACATTTTTTCCCTTCATATTCTCGTTTAGCGGCAATCGCGGTTTCGCAGTTGCAGCCCATAACGTGCTTTGCCTTCAACAATTCTTGCATCAGCGGCAGGTGTCGGTCAAATTCGTCGGGCGAATAGCCGGATGCAAAAACCATCGCAAGGTCAATCGATTCGGCGAATTTCGATCCGAGATCTTGGCAAACTCGGCCAATCGCCGCATCAAGAAATTCAGAGGTGTCTACCGCGACGGCAAAAATTGAGGGAGATTCCATGAGACTTCAAATGGGGTGAAAGTTTCTGCGTGGTACACCATCGCAGTGCCGCTGATCAAGCCAAGGTCAGTCAGCTGACTTTACCGATCGCGGGACTATGATAACGCACCTTCAAAGGTTTGGTAATCTGCGTGAACCTGCAGAAATTTATGAAAAAATTACGAAATCGTGGCGACTGGGGGAACAACTGCCGGCGAGAGAGCGTCTAACGTAGACTTTTGGGGGACAATCACATCGCCTTCGCGTTTGCTTTGCGTTTGCTTTGCGTTTGCTTTGCGTTTGCTTTGCGTTTGCTTTGCGTTTGCTTTGCGTTTGCTTTGCGATTGGCACCGAAATGGAAACCGATTGGGTCAACAAGGAGACTCCCGGGCGTGCAACGAAATTACCTATCGCTGTCATTGTTTTTCATCCCGCCGCTCTTACTGTTAGCAGCATTGGATTTCGAAGGTGGGCCCATCGATGCCATTCGTTTACACGATATTCCTTTCGAATTAAACGAGCCTGGTTTTTCAGGGGAAGCTTGCTTGTCGATGTTTCTGAAATCCCACGGCCACGACATTTCCCAAGACCGAGTCTTTTCCGTCTCAGGGCTTGATCCAATTGAAGGTCGTGGGTGCAGGATTGATGACTTGGCAAAGGCGGCGGAAAAGCTAGGGATGGATTCTCGCGTCGTGAAACATTTTTTCCGAGCTTCGAGTCGCCAAGCTAATATGAAAAAAATTTGGCGTGATGCTTTGGCTGATCTACAGCACCAGCATGCATCGATATTCCATATCTCCGAAAGGGGGACGCGTTCGTTTGTCTTGGTGTCTGGTTACGATCCAGAATCCGATCAAGTCATCTTCCATGATCCAGAAGATAGCAAGGGTCGATATCGACGTTTGGATCGATCGTCTTTTTTGCGTCGATGTATAACAAAGGTGTCCGAACAACAGTTATCGCTAGAGCGTTTGCCTTTGAGTCCGGTAATGATTTTAAATGACAGTGTGAAGCGGATTGCTTTTACGGATGCTGAATTCGCGCAACATATTAGCGCACTCAAACAGAAATTACCGCCGGGCGACTTTCACATCGTGATTGAAAAACCCTTCGTCGTGATTGGGGATGAGTCCCTAAATGAGATTCATCAGAGAGCCAAGACGACGATAAAATGGGCTGTGGATCGTTTGAAACAGCAATATTTCGCCGAGGATCCGAACGAGATTATTGATATTTGGCTGTTCAAAAATCGAAAGAGCTATGAACGGAATGTTCCATGGCTTGTGGGGTACGAACCGACAACGCCGTTCGGTTTTTATTCCTCTCAGCACCATGTTCTAGTAATGAATATTTCTACCGGCGGTGGGACGCTGGTGCATGAAATCGTGCATCCCTTTATGGAGCGGAACTTCCCTCAATGCCCTTCGTGGTTTAATGAGGGCTTGGCATCATTGTACGAGCAATGCCGTGATCAAAGCGGACATATACGGGGGAGTACGAACTGGCGTTTGAGAGGCTTGCAGGGTGCCATTCAAAGTAATCGGGTCCCGTCGTTTAAAGACCTTTGCGAAACGACGCGAGAGCAGTTTTACCGTGAAGATCCCGGCACGAACTATTCCCAAGCAAGGTATTTATGCTATTACCTTCAAGAGCAGGGCCTTTTGAAAAAATACTATGAAGCTTTTCGCTCTAGCGTTGCTCACGATCCGACCGGTTATCAAACGTTGCAAGAGATCTTGGGAACAAGCTCCATGGATCAATTCCAGCGCGAGTGGGAAGCCTTTGTGATGGGATTACGGTTCCAAAACTAGATCTCTAGTTTTACTTGTTTCGAAGCCGGGATAGCCATGTTCGAAGTTCTTCTTTTTCAGTCGCCGAGGGGCACTTTTTAATCGCATCGCGCAAATTAATCCTTGCGACACGGAAGTCTCCTTCTGATTCGGCCTTTGCGGCCGAATTTAACAGAGCTCGGTATTTGTGGGCTTCGTCAATTGCCCGCTGGGCCCGCTGCGCTTTGATGTTAGCAACGCTAATATCACCGGTTTGGGCAGTACTGAACGGGTTGCTATAGGTCCGACTTGTTCGCGTAACCGCTCGTTCTTCTCGTGGTGAGCGCCGCGTCAGATCTGCTTTGCTTTGGATCGCCCGAGTCACAGCGTTGTCGGTGAAAAAAGGTGTTGGGCGTTGGATGTAATTTCCGCTGACTGGGATGATGCCTGTCACATAGGGACGATAGGCGCCACTGGTAATCGAACCGCCGTGACCATTTTGGACCATGACGCTGGGGGTCGTCGACGTCATTGACCGTGAGCTGCCTTGGGCGAAATCAAAGCCAAGTGAAAAACCACTTCCACTTGGATTCACCCGGCTGAATCCGAAGCGAGCATTTGCGTTAGGGTCATAACCACCAAATGGCGGGATCGCGCTGTTCATTCCACCCTGTTGGAACACTAGGTTGCCATTGGGAGTGAATTGACCATTGGGCATCAATCCGACAATGCGGGAGCCGGGCCCACGACCTCCCCGGAAATTAAAACCAAAATTGACCCCCATTCTTTCGTAATACGAGCTACTGGTGTTGGTAAGGGGTGTTGCTACTTGAATCTGTTGCGCCATAAGAGAGAGGGAGGGAACAAGACTTGATTGACCAACGACGAAAATGAAGGCCATCGCCAAAAACAGGCTGACGATTTTCAACCGATGCGACGGTCTAAAGCAATTGAGCATTGAAAGCCATTGTGCCGGCATGGGTATCTCCTGATGACTTTCGAGGGAATCAAATTAAGAACGCGCACCATGATGTACGGTTTGCATTTTATGTTATTGAACGCGTAGAGGTCAACGATTCCTCTCAAAATTTGGCGGCGATAGGATCTTGGTAGTAAAACAGGCGGGTCAGTAAAACTGCGGAGAAGTTGTTTTTTCAGATCTCTCACGAAGCAGTTGGTTCGTCGAATCGACTTGGAAATGGATTGAGTTGCCAGACTTTTCAAAAGCCCACACAAAATATTAGCGCGAATCGGTGGCAGCCTTATTCGTCAATCGAGAATCGTCCAAAACATCAACCCAGAAGGTAACCTTGAACACAGGGTCGGGCGATTAAGTCGCAGGCCAGAGGGTGCGTCCACTCACCCACTGTAAAGTCCGTCGTATGGATTAAGCAAACAGCCGTGTTAAACACCTTGCTGGCGACGCCGACGTATTCGTTCGCTCACCCGATCTAACAATTCTCGTTCCTCGGGAGAAAGGCTGGTAATACCCTTTCGATGCAGTTTTTTAAGGACTTCATCCACGAGTCCCTCTTCGTGCTGTTCTCGTTCATATTCGAGATGTTCACGTTCCATCTGTTTTTCAATCAGCCATTGAGAATAAGGCGACTCTTCTGATTCTGGGAGATCGAAAAAAGCGGAATCTCCATAAATGGATTCGTAATTCAGATCGTCAAAATCATCCCAGTCTTCATCAATTGTGGCTAACTCTTTTTCGTATGAATATCGGGCCGCAAAGATAATTGCAATTCCAGCCAACAAGAATAATACGGAGGGAGGAATTACCATTCCATTCATTTCAGATTTTAAAAACCAGGCAAATCCGATCATGGTAAGCCCAATGGCATGTCCAAAAACCATGAGCGTTGATTCTTTACGGACTGCCGGGATATCCGGGCTGACCCAGGTAAGAACGGATCGCAAAATGGGTTGTCCATCGAATGGGTAGCAAGGAAGTAGATTGACAACCATGATCTGGAAATTGACCCAAGTCGTGATTTTGAGAATGGAGATGACCCAGTCACTGCCCGTTTTAAATGAGATGGGATAGAACGGATTGATCAGGTCGGTTGTCGAGGTAACGGGGTTGGCTTGCCACAGCACTAAGGTCCCCAGGGCAAATATCAGCCCACTCATGACAGGGCCCGCTAGGTAGACGATTAAGCGATCACGAGGTTGATCAGGCAGTTCGAAATTCGAGTTCCCGCCCCATGGGGTAAGGACGATGTTGGAGACTTGGCCTCCGAGGCTGTTCAAGGTGTAGGCGTGAGCCATTTCGTGCAAGACAACACTGGTTAGAAGCACGAGTGTTGTCACCAAAGCGGTCCCGAGCAAATCATTTTGCTGGCCCAAGTAATACCATTGGACGCTAAAAATCACTGCTATAAAAAGAAACAGCAACATGTGCATCCGCACAGGTGTTCCACGCCACCGTCCGAGACCCGAGCTCCAGCAATTGTTGTGATTCATCCCTAAATCCGAATTAAGTTCTGGGGTATGCAAGGTGCCAATGGCAAAAGAATACGGAATGGATTCCTAGCACCATTTTATTTTAAAAGCGTTTTCGAAATTCATCAATCACTCGGTTTTCTCGCGTTTTATTGCTATTTTCACCGAAGTGTGAACCAAGCTCGTCGCAGTCTGTGTAGTAGCATACGTTTGCGAAGGGCTTGACGCGATCAAGCGTGTTCTAGCCACGTTGGTAAAGATAACGCTCGATCATGGTTGGTGCTGACTCGAAATTACCTCTCTGGTAGTGCCACTTACGACTGGTTGGAAGAAGCCTTTTGTCCTGCGGCCAAGAGACGAAGGGAGATCGCTCAATGACTTGAGCCAATTTGTTGCTGATCATCGTCACGTTACCCGCGCGAGGTGGTATAGGGCCAGCTTCCATGCGGAAGCACCCCTGTAAAAGATCCGGGTCGTAACCGCCGACTGCATTCACAATCTGGGCGATTTCATATAACGATAATTGTTCTGGACCACCCGCGTGAAACAAGCCTTGCCGATTGCCCGCTAGCATCTCCTCGATTACCTCGTTCAGGCACTCAACGTAGACCGGGGTCCGAACTTCGTCGAAATAGAGTGTGGCTGGTTTGCCTTTCGCGAAACGAGATTGAATCCAGTCAATGGCCCCTGCGTGGCCATTAAAACTGACACCCATCGGAAGTGAAATTCTCATGATGCAGGAATTGGGACGTTTCTCCAAAATGAGTTTCTCTGCTCGCACCATGGTTTGGCCGTAAACGGTAACGGGGTCCGTTGGCTGGGATTCGTGGTGACCGCCACCTCGGGTTCCGGAAAAGACGAGATCGATCGACAGGTGAATCAGACGAACGTCGGTCTCCGTAATCGCGTTGAGGAGTGAATCGACACCAAAGACATTCACTCGGTTGGCCATTTCGGGATCCAGTTCACAACTCTTTAGAGCGCAGCTTCCGCCACAGTTTAAAATTGATTTTATCTGATGGGACTGGATGAATTCACGAATCGCTTCCGTCTCATCAAGATCGATCCCTAACACTCCCGGTCCCGATAAAGGCCAATTCCTCTCGGGCCGCTGCCCGAACACGGCCGCCCCGTACTTTTGACGAAAATAAGAAAACGCGTTGTAGCCCGCGACTCCCGCTATCCCCGTGACCAAAAGGGGTAAACAATCCGACTGCTCCAACGGGCGACCGAACTGCTCCAAATCACCGAATTTTGGTTGGCGAGCGATGTTTGGTTTCATGGAGCTAGGTTTCCTGCAGTAAATTCATTGTCATAGGACAAAACCCATATCTGGCAATGTCTTGTCGAGACAGGCAAAGTATTATTAAAGCTACTTTTGTGTTAGGTTAGATCGAATTCACCCAAGAGGGCATAAAGCACTTGATTCAATTCAAAACAAAGATCTGTGGTATTACAACCGTGGAAGATGCTCGATCCGCGAGCGAACTTGGGGTAGAGGCTATCGGTCTGAATTTTTACCCCAACAGCCGTCGCCATGTCACCGTGGAACGGGCTGCAAAAATCATCCAAGAGACCGACTGTAGCGAAGTTCAATGGGTCGGGGTTTTTGTGAATGAGCCACCTGAAGATCTTGTTAAAGTTTCAAATCAAGTCGGGCTGGATCTAATTCAGCTTCACGGTGACGAGTCGGTAGGTATCCTTGAGCACATTGGAATGCCGGTTATTCGAGCCGTGCGCGTGAGTGACCCGGTGTCTGCTCAGCGTGAAATCGACCAATGGACCTCTGCCGGTGCGGCGGCGATCTTATTGGATGCCGCATCCAGTGGTAGTTTTGGTGGGAGTGGGACTGTGATTGATTGGCGCATGGCGAGTGCTTTTTCCTGCCAAGTCCCGTTGATTCTTGCCGGAGGTCTAACGCCCAGCAATGTTTCTGAGGCAATCGAGGTCGTCCGACCCGCTGCGGTGGACGTGGCGAGTGGGGTCGAATCCGCGCCTGGCCTCAAGGATTTGGAGTTAATGAGGGAATTCCTGTCCAAAGCATCGTTTGAATTGGGTAAAAACCGCCTTTAATGCTGGATTTTCTCTGTTGGAAGCGCTATCGCCGGTTTTGTTGCCTCGGAGAACATTGAGGGTTCCTCTTCCCGTTGCCGGACCAAAATCGTTCTCGATTGCTTTTTGAACCAAATCAAAAGCCGAGACATTGATCTTTTTGAGGTGAGCAGCTTATGATTAGTTGCTTGGCAGCTGAAAAAACAGTTAGTCACCTGCTTCAACTTTTAATCAAATGAAATATTGCCACCCCATTCTTTAAGGAGATTTAAAGTGGCCAACGTCGAAACAGAACGATTGCCTTACAAGGTTGCTGATATTTCCCTTGCGGATTTTGGGCGCCGCGAAATTAAACTTGCCGAAAATGAGATGCCAGGTCTCATGGCTTTGCGAACGAAGTACGGAGCGGAGAAACCACTCGCCGGAGCTCGCATTGCCGGCTGTTTACACATGACGATCCAGACTGCTGTGTTAATTGAAACACTGGTTGAACTTGGAGCGGAAGTGACTTGGTCCAGCTGCAACGTATTCTCGACTCAGGATCACGCAGCCGCTGCGATGGCCGCAGCTGGGATTCCTGTCTACGCGTGGAAAGGCATGAACGATGAAGAGTTTGATTGGTGCATTGAGCAAACAATTTTCTTCCAAGATGGCCAACCTTTGAATCTAATCTTGGATGACGGCGGGGACTTGACTGCCATGGTTCACGACAAGTTTCCAGAGCTTTTGAGCGGCATAAAAGGGCTCTCTGAAGAGACCACGACGGGCGTTCACCGGCTGTACCAGATGTGTGAACGTGGGGAACTAAAGATGCCCGCGATCAATGTCAACGATTCGGTCACCAAGAGTAAGTTCGACAATCTATACGGTTGCCGTGAATCTTTAGCCGATGGGATCAAACGGGCGACGGATGTGATGATTGCCGGAAAAGTCGTCGTAGTTGCCGGTTACGGTGACGTTGGTAAGGGATGTGCTCATTCCATGCAGCGGTATGGCGGACGCGTGCTAGTCACCGAAATTGATCCGATCAACGCGTTGCAGGCGGCGATGGAAGGGTTTGAAGTTACGACGATGGAAGAGGCGGCCTCGCAAGGGAACATCTTTGTGACGACAACAGGTAACAAAGACATCATTACCGGTGAGCACATGGCTCAAATGCCGAATGATGCGATTGTTTGCAACATCGGCCATTTCCAAAACGAAATTGACGTCGAGTGGTTGGAAAACGAAGTCAGTGGCGGGAACGTCATGAAGGAAGAAATCAAGCCACAAGTGGACCGATACACATTCTCCAATGGAAACTCCCTCTTGTTGTTGGCGGAAGGCCGTCTTGTCAATCTCGGTTGCGCCACAGGTCACCCTTCGTTTGTGATGTCGAATTCGTTCACAAATCAAACATTGGCCCAAATGTCTCTGTGGAACGAAGAAGATACTTACGACATCGGTGTTCATTGCTTGCCCAAGAAATTGGACGAAGAAGTGGCTCGATTGCACCTGGATCAGTTGGGTGTTAAATTGACTAAACTGAGTGACGATCAGGCTGATTACATTGGTGTTCCTGTCGAGGGGCCCTACAAGCCAGAACATTACCGCTATTAGTCCGTGCTTCGGGCTTAAGAACCAAACACCGTCTTATTGGGGCGGTGTTTTTTTATGCGCTGATGGGAAGGTTTCCCCTGGTTGAGACATTTAAGAATCACTGCAATCGGCGCTGAACCAACAGACGATTCGATTTGGTCGGCCAACGGTAAACAATAAAATTTGAGCTTGCAAATGAAATGCTAGCTGCCTCCCTTTGACACAGAGCAGCGCCTGCGGGATAAAGGCATTTTGTTAATTAAACACGGTATGACACCGATATAACGGGCTCTCGAAGATGGCAAATATTCAAGCACTCCCTGGTTTACGATACGATTTGGGCAAAATCGGAAAGCTTAGTGATGTGGTCGCCCCACCCTATGACGTGATCAATGGGGACTTCCAAGACCAGCTTTACGCTTTGCATCCAAATAACGTCATCCGTTTGATCCTCAATCGAGGTGATGAATTAGCCGGCGACGAGACGATTTACTCAGCGGCGGCGAAAGAGTTAAAACAGTGGCGGCGGGACGGAATTCTCAAAGAGGATTATCCTTCGGCGGTTTATGTTTACCATCAGACATTCCGGTTTGATGGAGAAACGCATACGCGACGTGGATATATGTCTCGCGTTTTATTGGAACCATTTGGTGAAGGCCAGATATACCCACATGAAGAGACCCACTCCAAAGCCAAGGAGGATCGCTTCCGATTAATGTCGGCTTGTCAGGCCAACCTGAGTCCGATTTTTGGAATTTACCCGGACGCTGCTAACGAAGCGCAGGAAATTCTTGAGGCGGCGATCGATGACGCAACACCGTTTCAAGCCAACGATCATTTGGGGGTCGAGCACAAAGTCTGGTTGGTCACGGATCATGCAGCCATTGCAAATGCCGCGAAAGTCATGGGTGAAAAGCCGATTTACATTGCTGATGGTCACCACCGATATGAGACGGCATGCAATATCCAAAAAGCAAAGGCCGAACAGGGGGTGTTGGACGCGAATGATCCCGCTAATTATGTGTTGATGATGAACGTTAGTATGTCTGACCCGGGGATGATTGTCTTGCCCACTCATCGCATGTTTCGTGGTTTGCCACCCATTGAGTCAAGCGAGTTGATACAGAAGTTGTCGGTTGGATTCGATTGTTCCGTCGTTGGGCAAGGGGCTGGGCTTGCCGCTAAGGCCTGGCAGGATGTTGAGTTAGAGGATTTGCAATCGACCATGGCCTTTTATTGCCATGCGGATGATGCTTGGGTTATGTGCCGGATGAACGAAAAGGGCGCGCAGCTGATGAATGAACTTGCGCCTCATCAATCTGATGAATGGCGCTCTCTAGGTGTGGCGATACTCCACAACCTGATCATGGACGAAATACTCGAAAAACCCAACTTGCCTTCGCCGTTATACGTGCATTCGATCGAAGAGGTTGTTGAGCACATACAAAGTGGGGATGGCGCTGGTCGTGATGCGACGGGTCAAGAGGGCTCGGGTGAGCCGTTCGAATTGTGTTGCCTCGTCATGCCGGCAAGTCTGCGGCATGTCAAAGCAATCTCAGAGGCTGGGGAGCGTATGCCCGCCAAAAGTACCTATTTTTATCCGAAGCTATTGAGTGGTTTGGTGATCAACCCAATTGGCTAACAAAAAATACGTGGGACAGGTTGTCCCATCCCCTCAGAACGCCCATTTTTATTCAGTTTCACGTGAAACACTCGCTTTTGCGCTTGTGCCTCGCGGTGTCGTTAGCGTCAGAGGTTTGGGATCGGGGGAACGGGCTACGGTACGTCAGCAACGATAGCTCCCCTTCGGCGAGTCACGATTTTTTTGAACCGGATGAGACGATTTGGTTTCACGTGAAACAGGGGTCTACCGGTGGACTCAATTCAGTTTCCATTGCGGTTTGATGTTTCGAACGGAACGCTGACGGGTGCTGATCCAAGGTTGCTTTTTATTTTTGTAAGGGGTCGACTTAAGTCGTCCTCACAGCGGGTGTGGTTTCACGTGAAACGCGGCCGTTAACGGAATGAGGTTGGTGCTGGTGTTGCTAAGGTAAAGGATTGTCAGAAACCGTGACCAGGTATCGCTTTCTCAGGATGAGGCAAAGTTTTGAGAAAGAGCCTGATGGGCGTGTGTCGGCTTCAATTGGCCGTTCGATTGCTGTTTCACTTGAAACGGTCCAGCAACTTTTTTAAATTGAGCAATCAGTTGCTACGACGGTTTCGTGTTTACGGTTTCGTTGTTTTTTTGGGCCGGACTTTTGCTTTAATATTTTGATCTAGTGAATAGGGACTTAACTGAAAATTTTCGGATTCCCGTTATGGTTCCTGAGTGAATTCCTGAGAGGTTTCTAAGAAGAATTCGCGGTTCCTTTAAAAGATTCAACGCATTGATTTGATTGAAAAGATAGCAGTTTAGCTTCTTTCATACCGAGCTTCTTTCATACCGAGCGGTTGTGAGGAGGTTTGATTCAATTGAAGCGTGCTAGCTCTTTGGGTGAGTGCCTGCATCATCGGATTTTGCACGCCGAAATTGGGATTGGCATTTTAGTTGATTCACAGAACTGCTAATTATCTATTTATGAGGGTGCCTCGTTCCGAGGTATCAAAGGTTGTGGGAAATCCATCGGGCAGTTTGAGTAGGCATGTCTCGCACATTTTGTATTGCGAACCAGAAAGGTGGCGTCGGCAAGACGACAACGGCACTCAATTTGGCGGGTGGTCTCGCCATGGCAGGAAAACAGATCTTATTGATAGATATGGACCCCCAATGTAATGCGACAAGCGGCGCTGGTTGTAAACCCATAGCCAGGCATCCACTTGTCGAGCAGGCTAGGATCAGTGATTGCGCGGTAGAAACATCGTGGAATGGGGTGAAACTTCTGCCAGGTAGCCGTTCTTTTAAGGACGTTGACCTGCTAGCAAAAGACATTGGTACTGTGAGCGCTCAAGTAGTGGCTCATTTGGAAAATGAGACGGGATTATACGATTTCGTGATTGTGGATTGCCCGCCTTCGCTCGGCCCACTGACGCGTACAGCTTTGGCCTGTGCGGATGAGGTATTGATGCCCATCCAATGCGAATACTTTGCGATGGAGGGCCTCACGCAGATGATCGAACTGATACGTGATGTTATTCAGAATAAAAATCATTCTCTCGAGTTTGGTGGAATTCTGTTGACGATGTACGACGCAGAGCTAGAGCTGACGGTGGAAGTGGACCAACAAGTGAGAGAGTTCTTTGGTGAAATCGTGTTTGACACGGTGATCCCCCGAGATGTGAATATTAGCGAAGCCCCAAGTCATGGTAAGAGCGTTATGAGCTACTCGCCTAGATCAAGAGGCAGTCGAGCTTACATAGAGTTATGCATGGAGGTATTGGAACGTGACTAAGAAGAAACGTTTGGGAAGAGGTTTGGAAGCGCTGTTAAGTGCTGGAAACTCGGTAACTTCATCGCCAGAGCCGATGGTGTCCATCCATACGGAGATGGTTTCCGAGTCGGCTTCCAAATCGACTGAGACATCGGAAACAAGTGACATCGTCCATCTAGGTGTTTACGAAATCGAAGACAATCCGTTTCAACCACGGCGAGAATTTAGCGAGGCAGAAATTGCTTCTTTATCAGAAAGCTTAAAAGCACACGATATTTTGCAACCCATTTTGGTGCGAGTTGTGAACAATCGTTACCAACTCATATCTGGCGAACGCCGCTTGAGAGCCGCAATTCAAGCCAATTGGAAAACGATACCGGCTAGAATACGCGTTGCCAACGATCGATTGGTTTCAGAACTCGCAATTGTCGAGAACTTGCAGCGAAAAGACTTAAATCCGATCGAAAAAGCGTTGTCGTTTCGCCGCTACATCGATGAACATGCGTGCACTCAGGAAGATTTAGCCGGACGTTTAAAGATTGATCGGTCAACGCTGGCTAATCTGATCCGTTTGTTGGAGTTGCCAAGGCAAGTTCAGCAAGCGTTGAGTGAGTCCAAATTGTCGGCGGGTCATGCCAGGGCCTTATTACCTCTTGGTGATGAAAACCAGCAAACCGCGTTCTCTGAACGCATCCAGCTTGAACGGCTGAGTGTCCGCGAGACAGAACGCATCGTCTCGGAACGCATCGAAGAAGAGGATTCAGCCGGGGTCGTTGCTGGCCGAATTCAACGACCTCGCAGCAACCAGATGGACGCGATGGAGCAGGCTCTCAAGCTGGCGTTGGGTACGAAGGTTAAGATCAAAGCTGGAAAACGTGGGAAAGGGACGATCGCCATCGAATTTGCCAATGGGCAAGAATTTGAAAGGCTAAACGAGCTTTTATGCGGCCGACAAGTACCTCACCAGAGGGCTGCCTAATCGCCTTCCCGCCCCGTTAGTTACCAACCGGGGCTGTCTAAGGCGGTTATCCCAATGAAACAACGAGTTAGCCTTCGGAAATCAGCTCCGTTTCGCGGGAAACCCAATTGCATAAAAATTGAGGGTTCGTTAGCATATCGGTGCTGAATAAGCGGGGAATTGCCTGCTTTTCAGTAGACTGCGGATCGAAAACGGATGTTTTCGATTTGTAGAACGATCCGGGGTGTAGCGCAGTCTGGCTAGCGCACCTGCTTTGGGAGCAGGGGGTCGAAGGTTCGAATCCTTTCACCCCGATTTTCAGCTAATCGCAGCAATTGATCATTTGGCAAAATCTGAATGGATTCTCCATTAAATTACGACGACTTTGAGGTGGGCCAAAAATGGGTCAGTCCTCGTCGGACCGTAACGGAATCCGATGTCATTGGATTTGCAAATATGACCGGAGATCACAACCCTCTTCACGTCGATTTTGACTTTGCCGCCAAGAGCCATTATCGCCAGCCTGTCGCCCACGGTCTTCTTGGAATGTCGTGGGTAGCGGGTCTGGGCAGTCACTTTCCCAATGTTAACACATTGGCATTTGTGGCGGTTCGCGATTGGGAATTTCAAAGGCCTATCTATTTTGGTGACACGGTTTACGTGGAAACCGTGTGCAAGGCGAAAACAGTTACAGGGCGTCGAACTGGAAAGGTGACCTGGTTACGGACGTTAATCAATCATCGCTCGCAGGTGGTCCAGCAAGGGATCTTTGAAACGCTTGTTTCCATCGAGCTAAAGCCTAAACAAGCGAAGCCCCAAAAACCGCATTTTAGCCAAGCGGATGAATCGTCGAATGCCGGTGAGTCAGTTAATGCTCCTACCGGAATTGGTAATCAGTAAATACTCTGTGTCTTAGTGACAGCATAATTCAATGCTGTCGCTTTCTCTCGGGTTTGAAGCCTCTCATATAATCCGGACAATCGGTAGAAGTTGACTCAAGCGCGATATTGAGAGAGTCGATCTTGATTAAGAAGCCCCGTATCCCAATGTGGCGATGCGCTCAATCATATTTCTGGCTCACAAAATGGTTCGTCCAAAATCACGCCAATTCGTTTCGCGCGATCGGTCTTATATCAAGACTTTTCGCCAGCGGAGGTTGAACGCATTCTTGGTCAGCGGCTTGGCCATGTTTGTGACTTTGTGTGCCATCAATTCTCTCGGCGTGCAAAGTTTGGTCACCACCTCGGAGTTCTCTTTTGCATTACCGGTCGAGTGTGATGGAATGGAAGAGGTGCGACGCCAAGTGGAGGCGAATTTGACTCAATCGTCGCTGAAGTCCGAACTTACTCAGGTGTCTCAAAGCGGGGCATCGGAGACGTCAAAACTATTCGATCGCGACTTGGTTTCTTTGCAGTCCGCCATCGAATATACCCTTTTTGAAAATCCGGTTGCACCAAATTACCAATTCCGAATTTCATTATCGGGCGATGGCGGGTGGGAGGAACGTTCGTTGGTTCAAAATATCGCGACCAAAATTGCTCGGTCCCTCGCGGCGAGTACCGATTTTGGAGAAGGGGTGATTCGTATCGAGGATCAGGTGACGGCTTTCCAAAGTTCTTCCCGGGCTAACGAACTGGCGATTCGTCGAAGTTGGAATGACATCGAGGAGGGAATTCACCAACTCGAGCAGAAATGGTTGGTGGCCAATCAACAACTTAATTCGTTCGTCAGCGAACCACCTGGGTCCGCCGGTCAGGCGAAGCCTCAGAGCTCAGGGACTATTTTTAAACAGGCCAGTGTCGGGAAGGGTAAGCATCTGGAGTGCAGGGAACCCTTGAATGTTCTGGAACAATTGAATGCGGGGGACTTGAAGCGGCGTATGAGAGCGACGCGCAAATTGATTCAGGCAAAATCAGATCAGCAGACCGACTCTGCGATCGCTCTTTCCTCGTTGGCTAAAAGAGGTGCTCGGCAAGTTCAATCCGTGCAACAAGAAATTCAGACCAGTAGTCGACCACAAGGTGGTGTTCCTGGGCAGAAACGATTGGCCCTTTTCGGAATAGTGGCGTTCGCAGTTGGCTGGTTGGTTTCCTTTAACTTTCGTCCCGAACTGCTGGACAGCGGATATGGGTCCCACAAACAAGTCAGTGACGCGTTAGGGTTGCCGGTCGTCGCCCAAATGCCCCACGACTGGGGTGCTGCTGGTACCCGGTCTGGATCTTCGTTTGGATTTTCAAATAGATTTGTAGCCTGTGCTGAGATTGCACTTACGGGTTTTGTTTTACTAACTATTGTCACGTGCCTGCTTGAACCCATGATACGGTCCTCGTTTTTCGAAAACCCGTTTCATGGTTTGGCTCGCATCACATGGATGTTTTTGGGTAACTAGCAGGTTTTCCTGCGCTGAAATAGAAAATCGACAGGAAGTCGCATGTACGAGCACGTTTTTAAATTACATACTCGCCCCTTTACGTCGACTCCGTATGCCAAGCATTATTTCGCGGCGCAATCGATGCATAAGGCACTCACTCAGTGTCAGGCGTGTGTCGAACGGGGCGCGGGTCCTGCCGTTGTTGTGGGGCACTCTGGCACGGGCAAATCTTTATTGTTGACATTGCTCGCCGACCGATTTAGAAGTGATTTCCGTATTGTCAACTTGGCTTGTTCGCGACTAGAGAAACGTCACGATCTATTGCAAAGTATCCTTTTCAACTTGGATCAGCCTTACCGTGATATGTCAGAAGTTGAGCTGCGATTGACTTTGATTGATTATCTCAAGCCCAATCCCTCATGCCCTAGTGGTGTCGTCCTCTTGGTCGATGAAGCCCATCATTTGTCGTCTGATTTGTTAGATGAGGTTCGACTGATTACCAATATCGTTTATGACGGGCAGCCAAAGGTTCGATTGGTGATGGCGGGCGGCCACCGATTCGAGGAAAATTTGACCGATCCAAAACTTGAACCATTCAATCAAAGGATCGCCGCTAGATGTTTTTTGGGAAATTTAAATCGGGATGAAACGACCGCCTATGTTTTGGATCACTTATATCGTGCCGGCGGCGACGGCCAGAGTCTATTCACCGTTGATGCGTTAAACGCGATTCATGATACAAGCGACGGGTGTCCTCGCGTGATCAATCAAATCTGTGACCAAGCCTTGCTCTTAGCGGCCAGCGCTCATTCGGCCAACATCGATGAGCAGTTGGTTGGCGAGGCTTGGGCCGAGATTCAATGTCTTCCCGGTTCACCCGCCTCCGTGATCCCAAACGATGAGAACACGGAGATGGCCGTTGAACGATTTGGTAACTTTGCTCATATTTCCCATGATGAGGAGGAAGGTTCGGTAATTGAATTTGGCGAATTGGATTCGGGGAATTCGAGTCAGAGTGCTGGTGAGCTGGGAGGGGTAACAGAAGATCTGGAACGCCATAATGGCACGTGGCACGTGGAACACAGAAAGGAAGATGTTGTCCAAGCCGGTCATGGAGATACGGACGCCACCGTCGAGTTTTCAGGCTTTGTTGACGAAGGGACGATGGAACTTGAGAGCCTGCCTTTGGAGACGGATGCCCCCCTCGAAAACCCTGAATATCCAGAGGTCCATACTCCGCATCTTGAAATGCTGAAGACATTGGCGGCCAATTCGGCGGCGGAGAACGAAATCTGTTCTCTTCAGGAAGAATTGAAATTTGCAGACGATTCGAAGGATGAATCGATTGATTTGGGTGACGCGGGCAATCTACCTAATTCGATTGAAAATCCCTTTTCGGAATGTTTCGCACACGAAGAGCTGATCCTTGATCGTTACGCCTTAAATGCTGCCGAGCAGAATATTAAATCGCTAGAGGTTACCAGCGACCATATGCAATTGCTGGAAGAGTGTGCCGACCAAATGGCTGGTGGCCATCCGTCCCAGCCTGAATGCGACATTCCGGAAGGGATAGCTCAGGATTCACAACCGCAAAAGAGCTTTGTCCCTGAAACTATCTCCCCAATGGAAAATAGAAATCCAGCATGGCCCGACCCACAATTTCAGGTGTTTCCCGAATTGCCGGGAAAGCAACAGATAGAGATTCATTCGACTTCGGACTTGTACACACTTGCACCGTTGGAAGAAGAACTCTCTGATGATTTGCGATTGACCGATGATGAGTTGAAGCAACTCGATTCCGTCACGTCAGCCGTTGAGCGGATGGAGCGTCATCAGTCGAACGACGATCTGTTGTCGCCCTTGGACGCATGCGAGAACCTGATCGATGCGCCCACTTTAAACGGACAGACCAGAGAAGTTACCTCTGATTTAAATGGGCAAGTTGAGCCTGCAATCGCTGATTCGATGGATGAAGCTCATCGCTTGTTGGATGAAATAAGGAGATTCACGCAGGGGACGGATGAGACCGGTGGTTCGTTGGCGACGCACACACCCAAGGAGGTTGAGTCCGCAAACGCACATGGAGATTCTCTAGCCATCGAGTACCCGGTCACCCAGCACGAGGGATATCAGGCGATTACTTCAGAGGAATCTGCAACAGACGATCGTGACATGCTTATTGTCAGTCGGGCAGAGCAGTTAAATGTACGCGCAGCAGAGGCCGATGGGGAATCGGAGGTTAGCTATCTGACGGACGGTCCTTCCACAGGTCAGGCCTGTCGTATGGATTATCACGAACTCTTTGAGCAGCTACGAAGTGAATGACTGCAATCAAGGGGCGTTTAGGGGACATCAGAACAGGAGCGCACCGATGAGTGACAAATTTCCTCCGATCGACAACCAGAGGAGGAGGTTCCAGAGCTTGCAATCGTTGCTTAGATCAGAAGAGTTTATCAACGCTGGGGAGCTTGCCGGGAAAACGAGTGACTCGGTAACCTTTTCTTTTCCGGATCTAAATTCGAGTTTGCAGCACCCAGCGAATACTGAGATATCGTCATCCGAAGTGGGTGAGTCGGGGGCAACCCTCGACCCGCCTCTTACGTTGGAAGATGTGAGTCCTGCTCTCCATGTTGGGCCGCTTCCAGCGCAATCGACTCGAGGCATGGAATCAGACCTAAAATACAGGCCGGTCGACTGGATTCCAGGGCGAGAAACCCGAGCGGATCCTCGGTTTGAGTCGTCTTGTTGCTTCAAGGTGATGGCCGCGGGCTCCGATGAGTTGGACCCGGTCACGGTACAAATTGAAAACCGATTTTCTACCGGAACGGTTTCCGTTATTTTGTTTGCGTCGGCTGATCGCTACTCTGACAGTCAATTCATCACGGCTGCCGTGGCGGTTAAGTTGGCAAGTCGGTCGCTGAAACGGGTGTTGGTGATTGATTCGGATTTCGAGACGAGACAACTGAGTGCCATGCAGGGAATGGACTCTTGTTTGGGCATCTCCGATTGGATTCAAACAACCCCTAGTGAAATCGCCGCTCAACACACCGATCACAACCGTTTAGATTTCGTTCCTGCCGGTACCATGTCCATAGATTGTTTGTTGTCGGCGGGCGAAAAATTAAATCATTACTTGAAGTATTTTAGCACAAGTCATTCATTTATTTTTGTGAATGCCGGTGACGCTCACAGCGAAGCCGTACAAATTTGGAGTCAATATTGCGGCGGTTCATATTTGGCGATCAACAAGAAACGATCTAGTAGGTCGATTGCCGAATCGGCGGTGCGTCATATGAGAGTTTGCGAATCGAGGCTGATAGGCTGTGTCATGCATTAACGAATCTGCCCAACATGGGCAGACTTGTTAATGAATGAATCGCCGCGGTCCACATGGTTGTTAGCTGATCGGGCAATGCCTTGGCGAAAGCCCGTTGTTGTTCGCTGCTCGGGCGATCTAAAAGTGAGCATCGGCTGGTAACCTGAACCGGCTTCGGGGTGGTCAATTACCTTGAGTCGTCCACTTTATTTCGTCGAGGAAGGAATCGACTTCAGCCATTGTTAGATGATACCATTTGCCGTTTTCTTTGTTGAAATTAAAGAATCCGTGGGTGGCGCCTTCATAGAGACGTAGTTCGCTTTTGATTCCAAGTTCTTGCATCTCTTTCTGGAAACGTTTGGCAGTTTCGACCGGGACCAACTTATCTTCGGTTCCAAGGAAAACGATGCAGGGTGCATCATCCTTACTGATATTGTGGGCCGGAGAAAACTCGGGAAACCGGTTCCCTACACGGGCGGTCCCCCATCCACCAGGTCCATTGTTGTAGACAGGGTTGAACAGCAGCATTGCGTTGGCTCTAGCTGAAACGGAAAGGTCATCGGAAGGGTCGTCGATTCCATCAGTTGTACCCAGGAAGGCCGCTAAGTGTCCTCCTGCCGATCCGCCAGCTGCAGCGAGGCGTTCCGGGTCGATTCCTAGTTGTTCCGCGTGACTGCGAACCCATCGCATAGCGGATTTAGCATCTTGAATACAGGGTGTTGGGGTTTTATCTATTTGAGGATCAGTGGACTGCTTAGTTTTTTTCAAAAGACGATACTGCGCCTGGATCGTAACCAGCCCACGGTTCACAAGATGTTCCGAATGCTTGTTGAATTGCCCCGGTTTGCCTCCGACCCAGGCCCCGCCGTGGAAAAAAACGACTGCGGGTCGACGGTCACTCGACTTCCATCCTTGCGGTTTGGTGATCTGAAGTGACAGATCTTGGTTTTCCCGGTTTTTGTAAATATGGTTCTCTTTGGGACGGGTCATTTCCGATTGACGATCCGTTGATTGCTTTGGCTGGTCCGATTTGCTTTCGTTTTGCCCCAAAACCGCTCCGCCAGTGAGGAACCAGCCAACTATGAGTAGTATTGATTGTGTAGACAAATTCAACTTTCTGTTCCTTTGGAGATCCGTATTTAGGCAATGATTTCATCAATCACGTTACCACCGAATTGCGAAAGCTGTTTGAATCTTCCGCCGTGAAAGTAGGTTAGTTTGTTGTCATCGAGACCAAGTAATTTAAGCATTGTGACATGGACGTCACGAATTGGGTGAACGGTTTCTACCGCCGTATTTCCAATATCGTCGGTTGCCCCAACCACACCGGGCTGAGTCCCTCCTCCGGCAAAAAACATGTTCATCGCTTTGGCATTGTGGTCCCGGCCGATTGCGGTCTCACCACCACGAATCGTATTGTCGGGGGTTCGGCCAAATTCACCGGTCCAGACGATTAAGGTCTCGTCGAGCATTCCTCTCGCTTTGAGATCTTGGATAAGGGCCGCGATCGGTTTATCGACGGATTGGATTCTTTTCTGATGTGCGCGTTCGATGAAGTCATGGGAATCCCAGCCCCCGGAAAAAATTTGTACAAAACGAACTCCGTTCTCCACCAGTTTCCTGGCCATCAAACATTGTCGACCAAACGATGAAGTCTCTTGTCGATCGAGACCATAAAGTTTTTTAATATGCTCGGGTTCATCTTGGATATTGACGACATCGGGCACCTCCATTTGCATTCGAAATGCCAATTCATAGTTATCCATTCTCGCCATCAGGTCGCGATGCTGGGGGTGATTTTGTAAAGATTGTTGATTTAGTTGATTTAATATGTCCAAGTTAGCACGCTGGTGCTTCCGCGATTTCCATGCGGGTGGATCCAAATCAAGAATGGGCGATCCTTGGGAGCGAAGTAGAGTGCCTTGGAAATTGGCAGGCAAAAACCCATTTGACCAATTCCCACTCCCTCCTTGTGGCGCCGCCAGTTCTGTCATCACCACGTAGCCCGGTAAGTTTTCGTTTTCACTTCCTAATCCGTAGTTGACCCAGGATCCAATAGCGGGGTCACCTCCCAAGCGATTTCCCGTATTCATATGAAACAATGCGGTGGGATGATTGACTGACTCAGCCTGACAGCCACGGTAAACGCATAGCTCGTCGGCAACCGACGGCTGGGAAAGGTGCTGGAAATGTTCGCACATTGAAATCCCATTTTCTCCGGCTTGTTTAAACTTGAACGGGCTTTTCACGTAAAATCGATTGCCGCGAGACATGCTAGATACGTCCGGCCCTTCGACATTGAATTTTTTTAGGTGCAGCTCGTTTAGTTTCGGCTTGGGATCGAAGGTATCGATGTGGCTGGGTCCGCCTTCCATGAATAACATGATGCAGGCCTTGGCGCGAGGTTCTCGTAAAGAAGTGGAACGCTTTTGTTCCGATGGTGCGGAACTAAGAATGGGTTGCTCGGCCATTAATTTTGAAAATGCGACCGAGCCAAGTGACGTGCCGAGGCCATAAAGAAAGTTACGGCGGCTAAGTTCAAGTGGGTTCATCTCAAGGTCTCAATATACGTAAATAAACTCATTCGAGTTGAAAAGCAAAAGGCAGATGTCGGCCATCGCACGCGTATCGGGAGTCACGTCCCATGGGTGAAGATCGGGTACGTAGTTTTCGTAGATATCTAAACGTTCCACGTAGTGACACGCTTCCCCAGAAAACTCTTCAACTACCGAGCGGGGAAGTTGAATCGGGTAGTGTTGTGGTTTGGGTGGGTGTTTTTTATGATAAGCTTTCATCTGGTTAAAATGTTCAACGAGAAGATTGAGCGTCTCAGGTTTGGGAGGTTTGAGTCCTAATACCTCAAAACCGTAACGAATCTGTTGATCGATAGAGTCTTTTTGTTCGGCCAATCGTTGGGCCATCGCGATAGAACGTTTGGTGACGTTGTCGCTATTCATCATTGCGAACACCTGCGGTGAAACACTTGCCGTATCGCGTAGTTCACAGGATTCATCTGAATTGGGTTTGTTAAAGACCTCCATGATTGGATCTGCAAGCCCACGTACCCGATAGGCATAAAGAGACCTTCGATTACGGCCCTGTGGCGTTCGGCTCGGTTGGTAAGCTGGTGCAAGGCTGAACTGCACCATACGGGGTGCTAAGGCGACCTCTAAATTGATCTCGGGGCGGGAGGGGAGTCCCCCCACCTGGTCACTTAGCTCTCCGGATGCCGAAAGCAAAGAGTCCCTTATCTCTTCAGCAGACAGACGACGGGGTTGAAATACGGCTAACAGATCATGGCTGGGGTCGACCTGTTCTATTCGTTGCATGTCTGGATGCTGGGTAGATGCTTGGTAAGCGCGCGAGGTCATGATCAATCGGTGCAAGCGCTTGATTCGCCAACCGCTTTCGATAAAGTCTTCGGCCAGCCAATTCAGTAACTCGGGGTGGGTCGGTTTCTTGCCGGACACGCCAAAGTTGTTGGGGTTGCCGGCAAGTCCTTTGCCAAAATGATAAGTCCAAACTCGATTCACGATCGAACGCTTGGTCAATGGATTTTTGCCGTTCGCGATCCATCGAGCCAACGCAAGGCGTCGCCGATCCTTGGATCTGGGCAGAGCATATGGGTCTTCCTCGGTACCAGTAAAAGCGGGGATTTGAAGCGCACTCAAGACGCCTGGAGTCACTTTTTCCCCGGGCGCGAGCACGCTTCCACCTTCGTAAATGTATGAGATTGGCAGGGTGTTGTGTAATGCCAGTCTTTTTTTATTGTTGCTGTTGTTGTTGGGCTTCCGGAGTTTCCCGGAGTTCATTAGGAGGTCCCCTCCGTAGTAAACCGATTGTGCCAAGGGTTGGAATCGTTCGAGGCGACGAGTCCATATTCGCACTTCTCCTTCTCGCACCTTGAGAATTCCCTCCTCTTCGACGGTGAGTCCGATGAACCGGCGGGGCTTGTTAGAGTTGTCGCCCATTTGCCGACGTTTTGCGAACGGTACATACTGTTCGGGAATCCCTTGTTCTTGGTACCAGACTTTGGCAGCTGCCTCACGTTTGTTATAGAGCCGATTTTGTTCGCCGGTGGAGTGCTCTAAGAGAGTCGAAACGTGCTGTTTTTCCTCTTCGAAAGCGGCGAGGTTTTCCGACGGTAGAAACCGCGCATGGACTTCGGCGGGTTGCGTTGTGGCCAGAGCGGAATAAAAACGATAATAGTCGCGAGTAGGAATCGGGTCGAATTTGTGGTCGTGGCACTTGCAGCACCGTAAAGGTGTTGACAGAAAAGACTGGCCAATCGCATTGACGACATCATCGAGATAATTTTGGCGGCTCACCCGCTCGGGGGACATTGCGGTGTGTTCCCAAGGCCCCATTCTCAAGAAACCGGTTGCGACCGCAGCTTCTGCTTGTGGGATGTGATACCCGTTGGCGTTGTTCCCATCCTCTGAGCGTTCTTGTTCCTTGACCAAATCGTCTGCGGCCAGCTGCTCAATAACAAAGTGATTGTAAGGCTTGTCTTGATTGAATGATCGGACCACATAGTCTCGATAACGCCACGCATTTGATCGTTCGAAGTCGTTGGAAAGCCCGCTCGTATCGGCGTAGCGTACGACGTCCAGCCAGTGCTGCGCCCAACGTTCACCGTACTGCGGCTTTGCCATGAAATGATCGATCAGCTCTCGCCAAGCCTTGGCCGGGTTTTCGCGATCCGCCAATTTGAATTCGGTAACTTCCTGCGGTGTAGGTGGCAAACCAGTCAGGTCGTAGCTGGCTCTTCGAATGAGCGTTTCCGCTGTGGCACGGGGAGCCATAGATAAATTTTTTGCAGTTAGCTTTTTCGCAATGAACGCATCGATAGGATGCCCGATATTTTCGGGGACGCGGGGTTTTTCAAAAGCCTGAAAGGCCCATACATCTGTTGTTTGATAGGTGCGTTGTGTCCATTCATCTGACTGTCCCCTCGATGTTGGAAATCGGACACCTTCAGCCGTTTCGATGGAGGACTGAAAAGCGGAGCGAATGACCGACTGTTCTTGTTCATCGGGCCACGCTGCTCCAGAGCGAATCCACTCGCTCAATATATCGATTTGGGTTTCGTCGAGTCGGTCGTTTTCCTTGGGTGGCATCTCTAGACCGTCCCATCTGACAGCTTCCATAAGTGGGCTTTGATCTGGAGCGCCTACCACAATGGCTGCCACGCCGGATTCACCTCCCTTGAGAGCGGTATCTCGTGTCCTAAGATCGTAATCACCCTGGACATTGTTCGGATCGTTTCCATGACATCCGTAACATTTCGATTTCAGAATGGGCAAGACTTGCAAGGTGAAATGTCGGGCCTTGACTCGGTCTTCTAGCGCTTGCTGACCCTGAGTGATCGGGCACTGGTAAGCCCCCAGGACTAAAAGCAAAAAAGTAACAATCGCCGTTTTCATCTTCGTGGCCTAGCCTATTCAAAAAAGTATCTCGTCTAATTGTAAATGAAAAAACGAATCAGGTAAATTTACTTGAATGGAGTTTGGGTTGATATTCTCGATAGAATGTAATTTTGCTCAAGCATCAAGCATGATTGCAGGGATTGGTTTTCCAACCTTTTGAGGGGCGGACGGGATCAATGAGTTGGCTGTGATTGAATGATGAACGCGTTACGATTGAATGTTTTGTCATATTTCCTAGAACCCGTCTCTACCATTTTACGTTCTGGATTGTTTTGAGGTATGTTATTTCAAACAGTTGGAGCGCGTTCACCATCGAATATGCGGTAACTAGGGCCGCCATTTTTGTGACAGAGAACTGATGAAGCAAAGATATTATTGGGCCATGCTACTGGGGGTATTGGTGGTCACTGTCGTGTCGACCGTCATGGCCAATTTGGGGTGGTATAATCCTTTAGAAAGGCTCGCAAATAGACTGCCATGGGGAGACAAGTTCGGCCATTTTGTTCTGGCGGGTGGCCTTGCTTTTACATTGAATTTGATTTTGCGAGCCCGTAAAATAGTAAAGTTGTGGGTCGCGATCTATTGGAGTGATGTGATCATCGGAGCTCTCGCGATTCTGGAGGAGGGAAGCCAGGTTTGGTTCCCAGCCCGGTCTGTTAGTTTTTCCGATCTGATGGCGGGACTTTTGGGCATGGTTTTAATGAATCGCATGGCCGCTTTTTTCATCCACCGACAAGCTGTAAGAACCCACGATAACACCTGACATCGTGTTTCAAAATCGGCTTGGTTTGGAAGCTGTGGCTTGCCAGTGGGTTCGTCTCAAGGAGTTTGGTATGTCCTCTCAAATGCATCGAAGGATGTTTGTACGAACAACGGGGACTGCGGTCCTTTTCGCGACGGTCTCGGAACGGCTAGGTAAATGGATGGGCCCGCTCGCTGAACCGATAAAGATTGGTGTGATTGCAGATCTCCATCAAGATGTGATTCATGATGCCCCTCGACGCTTGTCTCAATTCCTGTCAGCGATGGAGGATTTTCAGCCTGATGCACTGATCCAACTGGGGGATTTCGCCGTACCCAGTCAAAAAAATCGGGCGTTCACCAAACAGTTCAACGAGGCGGGGCCCCAGAACCTTCATGTTCTTGGTAACCACGACATGGATTCAGGCCACACGCGACAACAATGTAAAGACGAGTGGGGGATTCCCGACGGTTACTATACACATGAAATAGGTGGCCTTTTGCTGTTGGTTTTAGACGGAAACGAAAAAGGCTCCGAGAAATATAAAGGGGGTTATCCAAAGTTTATCGGTCCGCAGCAGGTCGAGTGGCTTAAGGAGCAGTTGTCTCGCGCCCATCAGCCGGTGATTGTTATTTCGCATCAACCGCTTGCGGGTCCCAGTGCAATTGATAACGCCAAAGAGGTGCAAGGTGTGCTCACGGAACATGCTGATAAAGTTCTGTTTGCGATGAATGGGCATACGCATATCGACTATGTGGTTGAAGTCGGCGATGTCGTTTACTGGCACGTGAATTCGGCGTCTTACTATTGGGTTGGAGGTGACTTCACACATCCCAGTTATACGAAAGAGATCCATCGCAAGTTTCCCTATTTGGCCTACACGTGTCCTTATCAGGAACCGCTTTACGCCGCGCTTACGATCGATCCCAAAAACGGGATGATTCGCGCTGAAGGAACGAATACCAAGTGGCAAGGTCCGTCTCCTTTGGAGCTGCAAGTCATGTCCGTAAAACGGGCTGGTGAGGACTCCGTTCGGCCCAGGATCACCCATCGAGATTTTGGATCCGGAAAATAGGGAACGTTCAGATAATCGGAAAAGTCGATTGTAAATGCTGTCATTCCCGTCGGGGTTTATCGCCGCTGCAAGCGGATGAGACTTCTCGTTGAGTGATATCGTTTAAGGCCTAAGTGCTGGCATGTCGGCAGCAGCATTCTTTCCACGGTGCAACGCTTTGAACATGGGTTTGATGCGATCCTCGCCGTGTAAACCCTTACCAATTGTCTTCTGGGCGCGGTGCCTCGCGAGGTGCATGGGGTTAACTATTTTAGGTTTTTTGAGACAAAGCTATGAATCCGGATTTTTCGCTTTTGCCCGCGATTTGAGGCGTCGATTCTAATTTGGTGGCATTGATGAAGTCATGACTGTTGGAGTCGCTCCTCGAACGTTGTCTCCCGCTGCCGGTCTTGGTCGTAGTGGAATATTTTTTGTGACCTCGACATCAATGATTCCGAATGACTCAGACTTCTGGCCAAGTATTAAGATCGATCGGTAAACCCGCCTAATGAACATTTTTATGATAATATTTTAGAGTCTTTTTTGTGCCGGCCTTGTCTGATGTCAAAACAAACTGGCGTCAATGTTGGGTCAATCTAGGCGGGTGAATCGCCCCTTTGTGTGTGCAACAAGTGACGGTTCCATGGTGTGAGGTTGGCCTCAAGCCAATAAATTAAGGAAGCAACGTTGAATCCAAACATGAGCAGTGAAGAGATCGCATCAGGTATTCCAATCGACATCGATTTGGAGGCCCTTTCCTTATTGGTGGAGTTCAAGCAGTTGTGGGACGAAGCCGAAGAGATTTGGAATGCCAATCAAGATGAACCATCCTTTCATGGTTACGTGAGTGCTGACTACCGCGCGGTTTATGAATCGTTAAACGTTTTACAAGGACATGCCAAGACCTTTCTTGAATGGGGTTCCGGTTTGGGAGTTGTTTCGATTATGGCGAGTCGCATGGGGTTTAACGCCTATGGCATTGAAGCCGAGGGTGAGTTGGTGGAATACTCACGAGTTCTCGCGAGAGCGTATCAATCGAATGCTCAATTCGCGGTGGGTAACTTAATACCCGATACGTTTGCATGGGATGCTTCAAGAGATGATGAAGTGAGTCGGACGCTCACGGATCCGGTTTCAGGTTACGAAGAACTTAATCTGAATCTAAAAGATTTCGATTTGGTCTATGCTTATCCTTGGCCTGAAGAGCGACCCCTCTATGAGAATATGATGAAGGGTTTTGGTCGCCCGGGATCTCTGTTTTTGAGTTATGACGCAAAGAGAGGGATTGATCTGGTGCGCATCCAACCCCGTTAACGCGTCCGGAGTTTATTGGCAAGATGTGAGGTGGGCGAATGGTGCATCGACAAGTCTCTCGCAGCCGTACCGTTTGCCTGATATTGGCCATGATTCTGGCCGGTCTGGGATGGGGTGTGCGTCAAGGTGAGTTCGCCTCGGTTCCCGTTGCGTGGCGGGATTCATTGGCCAGCGGCTTATGGACCGGTTTCATTTACCTTCTTTGGTGTATCCTACTCCCTCGACTACGACCGGTAAACGTTTTGATTCTTGCACTGTTGACGACGTTCGGACTCGAATTCGCCCGACTGTTGAACCCGGATTGGCTCACCAAGATTCGAAGCTTTCGACTCGGGCGAATGGTGTTTGGCTCGTATTTTAATCAGCTCGATTTGAACTCGTATTGTGTTGGTGGGATGGTGACGTTTTGTTTGGATGGATTGGTCTCTTTTTGGATATGGTTGCGAACCCCTGTGAGGCGTTGAGTTTTAGAGACAGCAATGTGTGCTTCCGCCCATAGATCAATGATGTCCATCCGCACGATCTTTCAGTCTCTCTCGCTGTATCGGGTACTGGCTGCAACTAACTTTGACAGCAGGTCACCGCTATTAATTAGAGGCGCTTAAGTTGATGTCTCCGGAACTGTTGTCAGCTTTTCCCTATTCTAGCCCGTTAAGGAACGCGATCAAACGGTTCCAATAATCTTTTGGTAATCGATCCCAATGTCCTCCGCCCGAGTTGAGATAGAACTGCTTGTTTTTTGACGGTGAGCTGTCGAATATCTTTTTTCCCGAGCTGATTGGTACTAAATAATCACGATCGCCGTGACTTTGGAAAAGGGGTACGTCACACGTGCGGATTTTCTCAGCCGACGGGTAGCGGTTACTCATGATGCGATCGACGGGAATAAACCAAAAATTGGATTTTGCCGCGTCAGGCAGCGAGGCAAACGTGCGTTGAAGGACAAGGGCTTTCGCGCCGATTTTTGAAGCGAGGTGGCAAGCGGGACCTCCGCCAATGCTGTGGCCCACAACGATCACATCTTGGGGCGTTGTGTCCGTTTTTTTATTCAACCAGCTCATGGCCGCTTCGGCATCCATTAAAATCCCTTGTTCGTGAGGAGAACCATCGCTTTTGCCATAGCCTCTGTAGTCAAATACCAGAACATTGGCACCGAGGAACTGTCGCAACTCATCGCCCATATGGGCCGTTGCCATCGCAACATTTTCGCCATTACCATGACAGAGAAGCAAGGTTCTCGGTGGTCTGTCTCGCCCCATTGGAGCCGGCAAAAACCAACCGGATATATCGGTGTCATCCTTGGATTTAAAATTAACTTCCTCAAAAGTAATGTCCGTTGGTTGCCAGTTTCCCCGCATTCCTGGCGTTGGGTAAACCAGTCTGTTTTCGTTAAGTACCAAGATCACAAGCAGGGCGGAGTAAAATGCAACGCACAAACCGAAAATCCATTTCATTCGAGAGAGCCATCGTTTCTTGGGTGAGGGTTTAAACGTTTCGTTCATATTGGAAAACTAGGCCGATATAGATGTTGGTATGCGTGTAATTTTTGTTGACTGTCTTACAATGTAACGTTAAGTCATCGGTCAATGATTTTGACACCCCAACGACAGGAAAGCAACAAGTGCCCTCACTTCTCATTGTGATTGCCACTTTTAACGAAGTGGATAATCTTCCCGTTTTGGTTTCCGCTATTTTCGATCTTCTGCCGGAATCCAAAGTGCTTGTCATTGATGACGATTCCCCTGACGGCACGGGTCAATGGTGCGACGAATACCGGCAACGAGAACCGAGATTGGAAGTGATTCACCGAAAAGGTGAACGGGGTTTGGGCACCGCAACGCTTGCCGGTTTGCAGCGGGCCATGCATGGGGGCTTTGATCTGATCGCGACGATGGACGCCGACCTGAGTCATGATCCCGCGGACCTATTGTTGATGTTGAAACGCATCAAAGAAGACAAGACAGGTAAGTTGGGGCTCGTTATTGGCTCGCGATACGTTCCTGGGGGACGGATAATGGGGTGGTCTTGGTATCGGCGTCTGGCGAGCAAACTAGTCAATGGTTACGTTCGACTGGTCTTAGGTCTGGAATCACATGACAATACGAGTGCCTTTCGGGTATATCGCGCAAATGCCTTGCGTCGCATTGAATTGTCGGATGTTGTCAGCAAAGGCTATGCTTACCTTGAAGAGCTTCTATGGCGATTGCAGACGGCGCGAGTCAAGATGGCGGAGGTCCCGATTGTATTTGAAGATCGGAAGCGGGGTGAGTCCAAAGTACGAACCGCGGTATTACTGAGCTCGCTATGGCAAATCTTGATGCTTTCCTTCAGAAATTTAATTAATCAAAGCAAAGGATGAAGCGATGCAAACAGAAACCGAATCCAAATCGATCAGCCCGTTCCATCTGGCTTTTCCTGTTGACGATTTAGAGGCTGCTCGGCAGTTTTACGGTGGACTGCTTGAATGTCCGGAGGGCCGTAGTAGTGATTCATGGATCGATTTCGACCTCTTTGGTCATCAGATTGTCGCTCATTACCAAGAGTCTCAAACGGATGTGGCAGAGGGTGATAATCCGGTGGACGGTCACGATGTCCCCGTTCCACATTTCGGAGTGGTATTGCCTTGGGTCCAATGGCAGGTGTTGGCGGATCGATTGAAAGCACATGACGTTTCGTTTGTGATTGAGCCCTACATTCGGTTTGCAGGAGAAGTAGGTGAACAAGCGACCTTGTTTCTGCGTGATCCCTCTGGAAACGCTTTGGAATTCAAGTCGTTTCGAGATATGCGGCAGTTGTTTGCAAAATAGGTGCTTTCAAAGGCCGGCGATTTTTGAAATATTGCGTCTTCTGTTAAGGCACTCGTATCCAAGAAGTTTGTCCGTGATAAGATGATTGGCTGAAATTCGAATGGGAGGAAGCGATGCGAAGCTTGAATTGGGTTGGGTGGTCTACCATCATGTGTTGTGTACTGGCGGGAAGCACATTGCGGGCTCAGGTGCCTTTGGATGAAGCGCCCTTAAGCCCGCAGGTATCTGAAGAAGCTCGTGAAATCCACACGGCGGGTATGCTTTTTGATGGCCATAATGACTTGCCATGGACGATGCGGAAAAAAGCCGGTTCATCATTTGACAAGATCGATATTGCCGAGGCTACAGATTTTCATACGGACATACCCCGGCTCCGGGCGGGTGGAGTGAAAGCCCAGTTTTGGTCGGTCTATGTACCCGCGGGAACAGACTTAACGGGAAATGCTTTGTTGCAAACGCTCGAGCAAATCCAATTGGTTCACGACATGTGTGAACGGTATCCCGATGAATTTGAAATGGCCCAAACGGCAGACGATATCCAACGCATTGTGGGTGCCGGCAAAATTGCTTCGATGATCGGCGTCGAGGGCGGGCATAGTATTCAAAACAGTCTTCAGGTCCTGAGGGAATTGTATGATCGTGGCGCCCGCTACATGACGCTGACACACAGCAAGACCCTTGCTTGGGCCGATTCGTGTACCGATGTAGCGAAGAACAATGGCCTATCCCCTTTTGGAAAAGAAGTTGTTCGGGAGATGAACCGGTTGGGAATGTTGGTTGATCTCTCTCATGTCTCCCCAAAATGTATGCGAGATGCTCTTGAAGTTTCCGTAGCCCCGGTGATTTATTCGCATTCATCGGCCAAAGCGATATGTGACCACCCGCGTAATGTGCCCGACGAGATGTTGAAGATGACCGCCAAGAATGGTGGGGTTGTGATGGTTAACTTTTATTCTGGATTTGTCGTCCCCCAGGAGGACGTCGAGCAAAACAAGGAGGCTCGGGGGGATTGTGATTTGGTTTGCGACCATATTGATCACATCGTTAAGGTTGCGGGGATTGATCATGTGGGGATCGGTGCCGATTACGATGGTGTGGGACGACTGCCACGGAATTTGGAAGATGTCTCTTGCTACCCAAACATCACGCAGGAATTGCTAGACCGGGGATACACTCGGGGTGATATTCATAAGATCTTGGGTGAGAACGTTTTGAGGGTGCTGCGTCAGACCGAACAGGTGGCCACGCGACTGAAGTTGCGGCCCGATCCAGCGAGTGCTTCAGCCTTGTTTGAGCTTGAGGTTGGTCCTTCACCGGTTGATCGCCAGAATATGATTGTGCGCCATCTGGTTTCGCTTCCCAATTATCGGGGAAAGGTTGTGACGTTGGGGGATTCCACGGGCAATCAGTATTTAGGGCAGTTGTCCGCGCCATCGATCGGCTTTCAAAAAGAAGCGAAAGAGTCTGACAGGATGGTTACCTTTATCCTGCCCGAACTCAAAGCGAACACGACTCTCAAACTTAGGGCAACCGATGACGGGCTCACGGCCAACCGAGTTTTTCAATGGCATGATGATGAATACGGGACGGCTGAATTGCAATATGCCGGTCAGCCGGTGATGAAATACATGTACGAGCCCGTTGATGACTCAACGCCTGAACGGCGGGCCGACACGTATAAGGTCTTCCATCACGTTTACAGTCCCGATGGTAAGCAGTTGGTGACCAAGGGTCCCGGCGGGTTATTCCCTCACCATCGAGGACTATTCTACGGCTTTAATCGGATTAGTTACGGCGACAACAAGAAGGCCGATGTTTGGCATTGCCGTAATGGCGAAAGCCAGACTCACCAAAAGATGGTCCGCAAGATCAGTGGTCCGGTTTTCGGAAGTCAGTTAGCCGTGATCTACTGGCAGGGGCAGGACGGCAAGCCATTTGCTCATGAACTTCGTGAAATGACGGCATTTCGCGTTAACGGAGGGACCCTCATCGAGTTTGATTCCATTCTTGAATCAGAAGTGGGGCCAGTCAAACTCGACGGTGATCCTCAGCACGCAGGTTTCCAATTCCGAGCGTCTCAGGCGGTCCCCGATAAAACAAAGCATCTAACTTACTACGTGCGGCCGGACGGAAAAGGAGAGCCGGGGGAATTTCGTAATTGGTCGGCGAAAAAAGGCGAAACTAAGGTCAATCAGGCGCACGTTAATTTGCCTTGGAATGCTTTAAATTTTACCATCGGCGATGATAACTACACCTGCTGCTACTTGGACCACCCTAACAACCCCAAAGAATCTCGGTATAGCGAACGGGATTACGGAAGATTTGGTTCCTATTTTGAGTACCAAATGGATGACGGTAAACCATTGAAATTACAATACAGAATCTGGTTGCAGGAAGGTGAGATGGAGGTCGATGAAATCGAAGCCCTGAGTCAGCAATTCATCGACCCGATTACAGTGAAATAAGCATTTGATCCTAGGTTTGAAACGCTGTCGTTAGCTTTGACGCGCTCCCTAGATTCGTTCCCATTGGCAAAATGTGATACAGAATAATTCCACCTCTGGTTACCGGTGGAACGGAGAATAATATGTCTAAACCCGAAACCGGCCAAATCGATAGTGTGATGCAGGAAGACCGTCAGTTCCCTCCGAGCACGGAATTTTCGGCAAAAGCGCATATTGGTTCGATGGACAAGTATCACGATTTGTATGCCAAAGCGAAGGATGATCCCGAAGGATTTTGGGGTGATTGTGCGAAGGAAGAGTTGCATTGGTTTGAGCCATTTCAGCAAGTGATGAAACAAGACGGTTCGGAGTACAGCTGGTTTTTGGAGGGTAAGACCAATGTTTCATATAACTGTCTCGATGCAAATATCGAAGCGGGGCATGGCAATCGAACAGCGATTCTTTGGGAGGGAGAACCGGGTGATACGCGGGCGTTAACTTATAGTGAATTACATTCTGAAGTTAGCAAGTTTGCCAACGTCCTCAGAGGTTTGGGTGTCGCTTCAGGTGATGTTGTTTCGATTTACATGCCCATGACACCCGAACTAGCAATAGCTATGTTGGCCTGTGCACGCATTGGCGCAGTGCATTCCGTTATTTTTGCTGGTTTTTCGGCAGGAGCCATAGCGGACCGAAACAATGATGCCGAGGCAAAGGTCCAGTTGACCTCGGATGGCTTGTTTCGTCGGGGCAAAATATTACCTTTGAAGGAGACGGTTGACGAAGCGCTCGAAAAGTCTCCCACGGTTGGTAAGTGCATTGTTTTGAGGCGAGCCGAAAACGAAGTCTCGATGGTACCGGGCCGTGATTTTTGGTGGCATGATTTGATGGCCGAGGCGGCCGATGTCTGTGCCGCCGAGCCGCTCGATAGTGAAGCCGATTTATTCATTCTTTATACCAGTGGCTCAACCGGTAAACCCAAAGGCATTCGGCATACGACGGCGGGTTATAATTTATGGACGAAGATGACATTCCGTTGGGTTTTCGACTGGCAGCCTGAAGACCTTTATTGGTGCACGGCAGACTGTGGATGGATTACAGGTCATAGTTATATTGTTTACGGCCCCCTTTCTAATGGAGCGACCGTCTTTATGTATGAAGGCGCTCCGAATCATCCCGAGCCGGATCGTTTCTGGGAAATGATTGATCGTCACAAATTGACCATTTTATATACCGCTCCCACGGCGATTCGCGCCTTCATTAAATGGGGTGATGAGCACGTTGAAAAACATGATTTGAGCAGCTTGCGACTTTTAGGGACAGTCGGTGAAGGGATCAACCCGGAAGCGTGGATGTGGTACCACGAAAAAATCGGTTACGGTAAATGTCCTATCGTTGATACTTGGTGGCAGACAGAAACAGGGGGTATCATGATGAGTCCTCTGCCCGGCGCGACGTCTACTAAGCCGGGAAGTTGCACCACTCCGTTGCCCGGTGTGGTCCCAGTGATTCTCGATGAATCGCTCCAGCCGGTCCCCGCCAACCAAGGGGGGATGCTGTGTATTGATCAACCTTGGCCCGGTATGTTGCGAGGTATTTGGGGCGATCAGGATCGTTATGTCGATCAGTATTGGTCGACGGCTCCCGGTAAATATTTGACCGGCGATAATGCGCGAGTCGACCATGACGGTTACTACTGGATTATGGGGCGGATCGACGATGTGATTAATGTTTCGGGACATCGCCTGAGCACGATTGAGGTTGAGAGTGCGATGGTGTCGCACCCCGCCGTTGCGGAAGCGGCTGCCGTCGGTCGGCCCGACGAGATTAAGGGGCAGGCAATTGCCGTCTTTGTCTCGGTTAAAGGGGCGGAAGCTTCGGAAGATTTGCGAGCAGAACTGAAGCGACATGTGCGGAAAGAGATCGGTGCTTTAGCGGTACCAGATGATATACGATTTACCGAAGCTTTGCCCAAAACGCGAAGTGGGAAAATCATGCGACGGCTGTTGAGGGATATCGCCGCCGGTAAGGAAGCCGCGGGAGACACGTCTACACTGGAAGATTTTAGTGTGTTAGCCAAGTTGCAAGGTGATGAAGAATAATTCGGTGAGTCACCCAGTTAACGTTCAAAGCCGAGATGGAGATTGTCTGGAAAAGGTTGCCGACTCGGTTAAGAAAATTTGGGTCGACTCGTAACCGGTTGGTGTCCGCTTTAAAGAAGGATCCCCGAGATGAGTGAAACCCTAAAGAACCGTCGATCTCGAAGTGCCGTGGTGGGAATTCTTCGTCGAGATACCAATGTGTTGGTCATCAAACGATCTGCTACCGTAAGGGCTCCGGGTAAAATTTGTTTCCCTGGGGGAGGCATCGAATCCGGAGAGACGGCTCCAATGGCATTGGTCCGAGAGCTGCGAGAGGAATTGAACCTCGATGTCGTGCCAATTCACGAAGTGTGGCAAAGTAGGACGCCTTCGGGTATCGATCTTCACTGGTGGTTGGCCGAGCATGATCCCCAACAGCCCTTCGTTTGTAATCCAGCCGAAGTTGAATGGGCCTGCTGGATGACCTGCGCAGAGATGAAAGCGTCACCGGACCTGTTGGAAAGTAATCAAGCCTTTCTTGAGGCGTTCGCTGAGGGCGAGTTTTTTTTTTAAACGATCAGTCTATTCTCTTACTTGGATGATGCTTGATTCTTAAGCAGCTTTATTTGGGTACATTTTTAATGTCACCGGGTTATGCGAGAAATTGACCAAGTCTCGGATTCGATAGTTCTGGCGGTGGTGCTGAGAGTAATAAATTCTAGCGGCCACTTCTCCCAGCAAACCGAGGCTGAAAAATTGGACAGCGAGGACCGCGCTGAGGATTCCCAGCAACAAGAGAGGGTTTCCGGTCATGTCAATATTACCAATCAGCTTCATGGCCCCGGTGAGTGTTAAAGAACACAATCCCAACAACCCGGTCCATATCCCAATCATGCCAAACAATTTCATTGGACTGGCGAAATATTTTTGCATATATCGGACCGTAATGAGATCTAAGATAACCCGAAACGTACGGCCAATTCCGTATTTTGTTTCTCCGAATTGACGCGCTCGATGGTGGGTCACGACTTCGATGGAACGGGCACCCAATTGATCTGCAAGGATGGGAATGAAGCGGTGCATTTCTCCGTACAATTCTAAGTCTTGGGCGATTTCGCAACGCATCGCTTTGAGCGTGCAACCTAAATCATGGATCGGAAATCCGGTCGCTTTCGAGATTAACCAATTGGCAATTTTTGAGGGCAGTTTTCGAGAGAGCCATTCGTCTTGACGGTCCTTTCGCCAACCGTGCACCAAGTCGTAACCCTCATCCAATTTGGCGATCATCATTGGGATATCACGGGGATCGTTTTGTAAATCGCCGTCCATTGTAACGATGTACCGTCCGGAGGCGTGATTGATGCCGGCATTCATCGCGGCGGTTTGGCCGTAATTACGACGAAATAAAACAAGTTTGACGCGATCGTCTGCAGCGATGTGCTTGAGCTGTTGAACGGTTCCATCATTGGATCCGTCATCCACAATGACGAGCTCATAATCATTTTCCATCGGATCCAGTGCGTCGCATATTTCACGATAAAGCAATTCGACATTTTCATTCTCCTGATAAACCGGGACAACGACGGAAACCGTGGGTTTTCTAAGATGGGACATAAGGCGCTCTTTGAATGACGTGTCGCAAGGAGTTTATTTGGTTCAATCGCAGGGCTCAACATCGAATATCATGGGCACGCTAGCAAAAACACTTCATTCAGACATGAATTCCAAAAACTTGATTCGAATACAGTACGTTCCGGTAATGCTCGTTCCCCTGAAATCGGGCGGTTTAACGCAGCAAAAACGAATCCCTAAAGGATCACGTTTAGATGAAACAGGTAGCTTACGAGTCGGCAAAATTCATCTCGCAGCGCGATGATACAATGTTGAAGGAACTCGATTCGGCCGAGTCAGAAGTGGCGGCTTTAGCGATTGGCCTGTCAAACATTTTGGTTTGAGTTGTAGCAAGGATCTTTTGTAGGTCTGAGACAGCTTAGAAAAGAGTTCCTGTTTGGGATGGGCTCAAAAAAAAACCCGCGATTGGAACGCGGGTTTTTCGAGTTGCGAAACCGGAAGTCAGATTATGCTGAAATCATTAGGCCTTCGCGTTTGGCGATTTCAAGAGTGACGTTTTCCATCTTGCCAGCCTCTTTGATTTTAGACTCTAAGAATTCTTGGCCGGTTTTGGTGTGAACGCCAATAGCTCGCGTCACCGTGTTCGTATCGGGACATAAAAACGAGATTTTGTTGGGGGTGATGGACTTGATCTCAACCTCATTCTTCTCGATTGCATAAGCCACCAAGAATTGAATGTGACGGTTGTTCTCTTCGTCCTCCCATGTGGCGATCATACTATTCATCGTATTACTCCAAATGCCTTATGTTTTATTTCAGGGGCCTCGCCCTGTTTTCTTGAAACGGTGTTAAAACGGTCGAACTCCGAGTTGTAGTTGAACAATCGGAAAAGTAAGGCCCGAATTTTGACGAAATTCCGACAAATAATCCTAAAAAGCAAATGAAAGATTGCCTCCGAGATTGGTAGGGAAACCGCTTTTGAGTGGGACTTCATAACAAATCGATTTATGGTTTCGTTAAGGGGTTCAAATGGCGTCATAAGTCTCATTAATCAACACTTTGAGAAACTTCAGAAACTCCTTGAAAATGGAACGAAATGCTCTTTTTTAATAGAAACCTATGTTTCTCCCAAAGCTTGAATCGGGTTTTAAGGCTTCTGGGCGTGTGATTGAGAGCTGGAATACCCCTTTTACCCGCAATAGCAACACCCCCACAGGGCTAGTCGTGAATTGATCGGGAAGCGAGTTGCGAGGGTGCGCTCGAGCCATTGGAGTTCTGTTTTTATGCAAGATGGACTCGCCTTGGCAGAGAAGTGCGCACCTTTGCTTTTTGGGAAAATTAAAGGTATTTTGCGGCGTAGATTTTTGATCCTTGAGTGATGACTGGAGCCCTTTGATGCGCCCAAGAGGTACTTTTTTTGTGGTCAGTTTGTCTCTGATGAATTTACTCCTGTGGCTCCAGCCGGCTACGGCGCAAGACAAGCCAAATCTGACCCAGTACGAAACCGTGAAATTGACGGCTGACTTGACTCACTTGACCGACAACCAGCGTGAGATGATTGTACTGATGATCCAAGCTGCCGAGGCGATGGACGAATGTTTCTGGATACAAGCCTATGGTGATCGTCAGTCACTGATTGATGGGATCAGGGACTCCAAATTAAAGGGTTTTGCCGAGATTAATTATGGTCCATGGAACCGACTAGATGGAAACCAACCATTCATCTCTGGATTTTCGAGTAAACCGTTGGGGGCGAATCTGTATCCTGCCGACCTGACGGTTGAGGAATTTAACGAACATCTCCGACAATTCCCAAACGATACGGATGCGTTCAAAAGTCTTTACACATTCATTCGTCGAGATGAGGAAAATCGCTTGTTCGCTGTGCCTTACAGCCGAGCCTTTCAAACGGAATTTTCTTTGGCGGCAAACAAATTGAGAGAGGCAGCCAAATTAGCGGAAGAACCAGGGCTGAAAGCTTATTTAATCTCGCGCGCCGATGCGCTGATGTCGGATGAGTATCGGGAAAGTGACATGCTTTGGATGGATATGAAGGACAACGCTCTGGATATTGTGATAGGCCCCATCGAAAATTACGAGGATCAGTTGAATGGTTACAAGGCTGCTTGTGAGAGTTACGTGTTGGTCAAAGATATGAGCTGGAGTGGGCGGCTTAAGAAATATGCGGCGATGTTGCCAGCACTGCAAAAGGGATTACCGGTACCTGAGGAATATAAACAAGAGTCACCCGGTACGAACTCTGATTTGAATGCCTATGACGTTATTTATTATTCAGGTGATTGCAACGCGGGTTCAAAGACAATTGCGATCAATTTGCCTAATGATGAAGAGGTGCAGTTGAAAAAAGGTTCTCGTCGCCTGCAGCTCAAAAATACGATGCGTGCCAAGTTTGATCTGATCCTGGTGCCCATTGCCAACTTGCTGATTACTCCAGATCAACGAAAGCATATTACGTTCAATGCTTTTTTCTCCAATACGATGTTCCATGAAGTCGCACACGGGTTGGGGATTAAAAACACAATCAATGGAAAAGGTAAGGTTCGAGAGACGCTTCGTGAAGCGGCGGGAGCGCTGGAGGAAGGGAAGGCCGATATTTTAGGTCTCTACATGGTCACGGAACTTCTCAACAGCGGCCAGCTAACCGAGGGAGCGTTAGAAGATTACTACGTCACGTTTATGGCCAGTATCTTTCGCTCGGTCCGATTCGGTGCCAGTAGCGCTCACGGCAAGGCGAATATGCTGCGGTTTAATTTCTTCAAGGAACGTGATGCTTTCACTCGGTTGGATAATGGACAGTATCGGATCAATATTCCGGAACTTAAACTCGCAGCGACGGCGTTGACGAACAAAATACTCAAGCTTCAGGGGGACGGAGATTATAAAGGCGCTCGTACGTTCATGGATGAGATGGGATTTGTCGGGCCAGTGCTTAAAGCTGATTTGCAGCGAGTTGAACAGGCTGGTATCCCAACCGATATTGTTTTCGAGCAGGGGATCGAAACGTTGGGTTTAAAGCCCGTTTCAACGTACGAGCCCGCAAGCTATGATTTGGACGCTGTTCAGCGACGACTCGATATCGCCGTCGGCAGGGATGAGATTACCCCTGCACAGGCGGATAAGATGATCGAGGCGCTGCGGGATTTCAGCCAGAAGCAAAGGCGAAAAGAAGACGAGAACGAGTAAGATTGGGGCATCTTATTCCAAGGTCTACTTACAGGAAAACTGAATCTTTTATTGGGTTGGATAGATCAACCGCTGAGTGGAAAGCCCTGCTCGGTTAGTTTAAAAGACGCGAGACAGGCTATTTAAGATTCACAAGCTGTGATGATCTTCCCGATTTTTTGGGTGTCTGGGGGCGTTATTGGCACTTGGATCAGTCGTCCGTTGACCCCGTTGGCATGGAATGGTGCCAATGGATGACATCCCGAGAGAGTTGCTCCGACACCACTGGTTCGGAAGAGGCGAGATTTTTCGATTCGGTAGGATCTAGAGTGATGTCGTAAAGCTGGATTCGCTTGCCATCGTAATCGCATAGCAGTTTCCATCGTCCCTGACGGACCGCCAGATCCGGTAGGTTTTGAAAACCATAAAAGCTTTTCCTGTCTGGGGGCCGGCTGAAATAAAGGGGGGCTTGGCGGGACGCTTTGGAATTTCCCAAAAGCGTGGACAGTACGTTTTCGCCATCGGTCGGCTGTTTGTCTGAAGGTTTGCTGGCCGTCAGTTTTAATAGTGAAGGTGCTAGGTCCATCGCTGAAAAAATCGAACGATCGTTGATCGAACCACAGGAGCTTTCCTTCATCAATCCAGGACCCCAAGCGATCAGGGATGAACGGATTCCCCCTTCATACAAATGTGTCTTAAAGCCTTTCAATCCTCCCGTTTGGCCAGCGCCCTGTTCGGGACCATTGTCTGAACAGATCAAGATCAGCGTGTTGTCACGCAACGTCTCATCGGACCGGATGAATTCAAAGAGTCTGGAAAATTGTTGATCCATTTCTTCCAGAACGGCCAGATAGAGTTCTCGTTTATTGTTGGTTTTTTTGATCCGCTCATACGACGGCCAGAATGGACTATGGACGTCGTCGGGCCAGACATTGACATAGAACGGCTTGCCGGCTTTTTGCGCTTTTTTCATAAATGGAATGGCCGCATCGATAAACCCGCCCGTGATTTCTGATCGCTGCATCCAGGTCACAGGTTCTCCTAGATTAACCGCCTTGCCCCAGATTTGACCTTTCCTCCCCTCCTTGTTGATCGTTAAAGGAAGTAGCTTGGGCCCCATGCCTTCAAAATTGGTGAGCGATTCATCGAACCCGTATTCCGAAATGAGTGGTGCATCGTCGACGTCGCGTTGACCTCCCATGTGCCATTTGCCGAAATGGCCCGTGGCATATCCGGCTTGTTGCAGAGTGCGTGCCAGCATCGGGGCCTGTGGGTCTAGCCAGTTTGCCATCCCCCGTGTTTTATTTTTTTCACGGAAGGCCAGATAAGACGTAATCTGCCAACGCTGTGGATAGGTACCTGTAGAGATCGCTACGCGCGAGGGTGAGCAGATCGGGGAGTTGACATAAAATTGCTTGAAGGCAATCCCCTCCTTTGCCAGCTGATCAATGTTGGGGGTTTCGGCATCCGGATTTCCAAAGCAAGAAAAATCGCCCCAACCCATGTCATCGATGAAAATAAGAATGATGTTGGGTGGGGATGTGGATTCGAACGAGAAGAGGGTGCTCGGCGTTACCCCGCTAAGAGCAACAAGCAATATTAGTAAAAAGTAACATCTTGGTATTACGAGCCAGTTTTTTGTTTTCATTGCGGAAAGCCAAGCGTTGTTGCTGACAGGGAAAGGGTGAGACCGATATGTTATTGTTGTAACACATTTGCTGTAACGGTTAGTCCACGGGATACTGCGATGTTAGAATAGCCCGAATCACTTCCCGATCAGAAGGCCAATGTTTTTTCATGATCATGGCAAGCAAACCTCCTTTTCGTGAAATGACCTTCTTTTCGTCAACCAACACATCGAATTGACCTCGTGAACCGGTCTCGATGACAGGCTCCTGATCCAGCTCTTTTCGAATCGCGGCAGCGTAACTCGCTACCTTCGAGATATAGTCTTTTCATATGGGGCAGTGAATGATTTTGATTGTCATGGATGGTAGTCCTATCGATAAGAATGACTCGTTTGCTTTGTGCAAAAAGGGGGGGGCGTTTCTCAAAACACGTTATGAGCTTGAAATTGCTACGTTGGTTCGATGTTTTACGAGCGGTGTTTTACAAGGACCGTCAACAAGACACTGGCAAACGCCCAGTATCGAGTCAGGACCGTATAAATAAAAAAAAGAAATCATTGGCTCTATGCACCTAAGCATTGCGCGTAAAGCAAGGCGATAATTCTTACTTACTACGCGAATGCGAAAAAAGCCAGGCGTAGACGCCATCCAATTTCTTGACCTCACCTGGAGCGGTGCCGTGGTTAGCGCCTTCGAAAAAGGTTGTTTTAATATCGGTCGAACCCAAGTCCTTAAGAGCTCGTTGCATAGCGATTATTCCCTCCACTCGGGGTTTCGAATCGTTCGTTCCTACCATCGCCCAGATCGGTAATTGGATCATCCCTTCAATGCGGGAGAGATCGGGGATAAAGCCTTTCGGAATAATGGCCGCGAAACGTTCTGGTGAGTGCATGGCCCATTCCCAAGTCCCTTTTCCGCCCATACTGTAACCGACGCAATAGATGCGGTTTGGATCGATGGATGGGTTCGTTTTTAGAACGTGGTCTAGCATCTTGTTGAGCGAGGCAGGATCCCAGTGGCCTTCACTCTGGGGTACCAGGATACTGGTGATCGGCTGTCCGGGTTTCGCGAACCTTTTGACGTCTCCCGTCCATCTGGCCCGTTCGAGAGTGCGTTTGGATCCTCCCGATCCGTGGAGAAAGATCACCAACGGTTTTTTCTCGTTCAACGTTTTTACCGGAAGATAAAGAAGTGCGCGCGGGTTGAGACGTTCGAACGCTACGGCGATCTTGTCAGGAACGGTGATCACTTCGAGTCGAAGGTTCCCCCGGATGTCATTAAGCTTGTTCTGGGATTGCCCCTCGGAGGAACCGCTCAGGCAGAGACTGCACAGAACGAAGGAAAACGAAAGTGAATACCGGCTAGGTGCATTCATGGGCGCTATTCCTGTGTTTCCTAGGTTGCTTTTTACGACCTGAGATAAATGGGGGCAGCTGAAACCATGTTACGCGGAAAAGACGGGTAGATAGTTAAGCGGCATCTGCAAAATAATACAGGCCATCGCCGCGCCGTACTCAGGGCCCGCTTCACTGGATCCCCATGATCCGTCACCGGCCTGAGTCTTGATCAGCTGGTCACGTATCGCCGGGTACCATTCGTTCCAGTATTCCCCGCCCGCGTGCCACATTGCTTGGACCGCGTAATAGTTGGAATAGAAATAGTGGCCGCCACTTTGCAGCCCGGAGGGTTTGAACTTTTTGAGGTACTTAAGCGCGGTTTCGACTTGCTGCCCCTCGTAGATGCCGGCGCTATACATCGAAGTGACGCCCGCGGCCGTCATGGCAAACGTCGAATGGCCACCGCGAAGGGTGTACCGAAAACTGCCGTTTTTGTTTTGGCTTTTTTTGACGTAATCGATGCATTTTTTACGAACTTCATCAGGGACGTCGATACCCGTGTCGCGGGCGCCTCGCAAACCCATGATTTGACAAACGGTGATGGACAGATCAGCGTCGCTCTTTCGAGGTTGGTAACGCCAGCCACCAACATCGTTTTGACATTTGCAGGTCAAGTCGACCGCCATCCGGAGCTTTTCACCTATTTCAGATTTACGGGTCATGCCATAAGCCTGAGACAGAAATAGCATGCTGAAACCATGCCCATACATATTTTCATGGGCCGTATTGTCGCGGCGGGCGATGTAGCCCGTTTCACGGACGTTATTTAGAATGAACTCAACGCATAGATCGATCGTCTTGCCATATTTCCCAAAGCCCGGTGCGTGGCCACCACACATAAAGGCAAGCCCAGAAAGCGAACAGGTGGCGACTCCAGCGGAAAGCCCGGAATTGCCAAAGGCACCCCGATTTCGGCCTGATTTGACTTGGCGTCGATGAAGAAAACTGAGAGCACGCTCAACGGCCGAACGTGCCTCGGGGGTGATTAGTTGGGCCGGCGTTTTCTCGTTTTTAGATCCCTTGCGGTCACGCCCCATCGCGGCAGAAACGCCAAGAAAAGGGGCACAGCCCATCCCCATGGCCAGTTGGTTGAATTTGCGTCGGTCCATCATGCCTACCAGTCTAAATCCACGTAATCGCCCCGTTTTCATACTAGATGATAGCTGCATCCGCTAAATCGGTCAAAACGTCTCCCTTATTCGGAGCTTTCCCTCATTAGCGGTTGCCGAATGAGGGCTAATTGACCCGCTTATTAAACCGTTGATAATCAGCATTATGACGACCTAAGAAACCTGCCAGGCCGAGCTTTTTCGATGCTTGAGCCGGTTATCTTTGAAAAAAGAGGTCCGATCGTCTCATTGACTATAACAATACCTTAAAGGTTCCCTATGACCACCTCGGCCGTTGATACACGACACTTGGCGATTAATACCATTCGAACGTTGTCGATGGATGCAGTTCAAAAGGCCAATAGCGGCCACCCAGGAACACCGATGGCCCTAGCGCCAGTCGCTTACTGTTTGTGGAATGAACACTTAAATTACGATCCACAAAATCCAACCTGGCCAGGGCGCGATCGGTTTGTCCTCTCATGCGGTCATGCCTCGATGCTGCTGTATTCCATTTTACATCTGGCAGGCGTTAAGAATCCGGATGGCTCTCCTTCGATATCGATCGACGATATCAAAAATTTTCGACAATTTGAGAGTCCCTGTGCTGGGCACCCCGAGCACGGTGAGGCTTCGGGCATCGAAACGACGACGGGACCGCTGGGGCAGGGGATCGCCAATTCGGTTGGAATGGCCATTTCTGGAAAGTGGATGGACGGGCGTTATGATTTCACCGGATGCAATTTCGACGTCTATGCCATTTGTAGTGATGGCGATGTCATGGAAGGAGTGGGCTGCGAAGCGGCTTCTCTGGCCGGACATCTTAAACTCGATAATCTATGTTGGATCTATGATGACAACGAGATCACGATCGAAGGACGGACCGAGTTGGCATACAGTGAAGATGTCGCCGCCAAATTCGAAAGCATGGGATGGGCAACGGTGACGGTCGAAGACGCAAATGATCTCGACGTGATTAACGCCGCCTTCGAGCAATTTAAAGGAACGACGGACAAGCCAACGCTCATCATATTGAAAAGTATCATCGGCTACGGAGCGCCGAATAAACAGGACACGGCCTCGGCTCACGGCTCACCGTTGGGGGAAGACGAGATCGCATTGGCCAAGGAGGCATATGAATGGGCGGGCGAAAAATTTGCGGTTCCCCCGGGGGTAACGGAGTTGTTCGCTGATAATTTGGCGCGTCGCGGGAGTGCGGCCTTTGCTCAGTGGCAAACAAAATGGACGGAGTTTCGTTCGTCCAACCCCGAGGCGGCCAACGATCTACAAAGTATCTTCGATCGCCGCTTGCCGGAGGGTTGGGAAGCGGCATTGCCCGTGTTCCCAGCCGATGAAAAGGGGCTGGCGACACGCAGTTCGTCAGGAAAGGTGTTGAATGCTGTCGCCAAGGAAATTGAATGGATGATTGGTGGTTCGGCCGATTTAGCTGGGTCCAATAAATCGCTGATTGAAAGTGAGGACGCGGGGCATTTTAGTAGTGGTGATTTTGCCGGACGAAATTTTCATTTCGGTATCCGAGAACATGCCATGGCTTCGATCTGCAATGGGATGGCGTTATCCGGTATTCGGAGTTACGCCGCGACATTCGCCGTGTTCACCGATTACATGCGTCCTGCGATGCGGTTGAGCGGATTAATGAAACAACCTGTCCTATACATTCTGACCCATGATTCGATCGGGTTGGGAGAAGATGGTCCGACGCATCAACCGGTAGAGCATCTAGCCTCGTGTCGAGCGATTCCAAATTTATTGGTCATGCGGCCAGCTGACGCCAATGAAGTCTCTCAGTGTTACGGTGCCGCAGTGAGTGATCTCGCTCGTCCAACCGCCATGTTTTTAACCCGTCAAAATGTTCCAACCTATAATCGAACGGAATTGGGTGATGCCAGCGGAACGCGGCGTGGTGCGTATGTGCTCAAAGATACCGATGGGGTTCCTGACGTTATTCTGATGGGGACTGGGAGCGAAGTTGAGATTTGTATGCAAGCGGCTGCGATGTTAGAGCAAGAGAAGATTAGCGCACGAGTTGTGAGCGTCCCCTGTTTTGAGTTGTTTGAGGAACAATCGACCGAATACCGTGAGTCGGTATTGCCGAGCTCCGTCAGCGCTCGAGTTGCGGTAGAGGCGGGAATCGAAATGGGCTGGCACCGTTTGCTTGGAGCCGACGGAAGGTTTGTTGGGATGTCCGGTTTCGGGGCTTCTGCTCCGTTTGAGGAGCTGTACGAGCACTTTGGTATAACACCTGAAAAAACGTGCCAAGCAGCACGCGAACTGGTCGCTGCCATTCACAATTGACGACTTTGCCGTTTGAAATGTTGAATCTTGATTTTACCATCGGATTTAGTGTGACAGGCGCTGAGTCATCGTCAAACGGACCACAGGATGCGTTCGGCCACAGGATGCGTTCGGCCACAGGATGCGTTCGGCCACAGGAAGGTTGGCTCCGGGAGGTCGCGGAGATCGTTTAAAAAATTGAAAAACAAGCAGGAGTACCGCCTACGATGAACAATGAAGAGTTGATCGAACAAATTCGCGCCATGCGACCGTGGCATCATGATATCGAGGTCAATCAAACGCTAAGTACGGGCAAGGTGTTTTCTCCCGATGGGACTCTGTTGCCAGCCGATAACGACAAGGTGAGTATGATTTCACCGAGAGGGCGTTTCGAGTCTCGTGCGAACAAGCTTTACCCCGACGGTATGGCGGGCAAGCGGTTCTTGGATTGTGCCTGCAATGCAGGAGCTTACTGTTTTTACGCCCGCGAGCTGAACGCCGAAATGTCCTACGGTTTTGACGTCCGGAAGCATTGGATTGATCAAGCCAAGTTCGTTCAAGAAAACCGTGATGGTTTTCCAGCGGACCGTATTGAATTTCAGGAAATGGATCTTTACGACCTTCCTAGCCAAGATTTGCAACCTTTTGATTTCACCTATTTCAGTGGGATCTTTTATCATCTCCCCGATCCTGTGACTGGCCTTAAAATTGCGGCCGATTTGACCCAAGATGTTTTGTTACTCAATACAGCGGCCGTTCCTGAATCAGAAAATCCACTGGGGATGTCCATGGTTTACGAAAGCGTCGACTTGGTCATGTCTGGCGTTCACCGGTTGGCGTGGTTTCCCAACGGACCTGAAATTCTGGTGGAAATCCTCAAGTGGCTGGGGTTTAAAGAGATGAAACTGACCAAGGATGTGATCAATCACAAAAACCGCCGTCGTCTCGAGATTATTGCGGCTCGAGAAAAAGGGCGGCTCTCTGAATTGTCGGGGCATGATTTAACCTAATGGGCTGGGGCAGCTGAAGATGGGAATGACTCGGCTTCTTGTCCTCACTCGCACGCTAGCACTCTTTCATGGCCTCGACCGGCCAGCTGATATTGGTTCACCCATTGGAATGTGTTATTTTTTTGTCGCATGATTCCAAGATTGATTTGGCATCGTGAAGGCATGCTTGAGCATGGATCTTTAACGCTCGAGTACCAACCCGCATCCATTGGCGTTATTGAAATGAGGTCACAATGTCCACCGACACTCCCGTAAAACCCCAAGTGAATGAAGCCTTGGTCAAAAAGATTCAGGACTTGGGGCCGTGGCATATGAACATCCAACTCACCGAGGACTTGAACACAGGTCAGGTGTTTTCTAATGAAGGTGAAGTCTATCATCGGCCTTCCAATGCGGGTGTTAGCCTGTTGAATTTAAGAGACGGCTTTTTAGATTTGATGAAGCGTTTGTATCCAGAAGGTTTGGGTGACAAAAGATTTTTGGATTGTGCTTGCAACGCGGGTGGTTATTGTTTCTGGGCTCGCGAAATGAATGCAAAAGCGGCGTTCGGGTTTGACGTTCGCGAACACTGGATCCAACAAGCCCGTTTTGTGAAGAACCATCGCGTTGTTGGTCCGACCGACGGGATTGGATTTCAGGTCAAAGACTTGTATGACTTGCCGAAGTTGGAGATGAACCCTTTCGACATCACTATCTTTAAAGGGATTTTTTATCATCTCCCCGACCCCATCACGGGGCTGAAGATTGCCGCTGACATGACCAATGAGGTGATGCTTTTCAACACCTCAACGACTTGGGGCGAAAAGGACGGATACATGAAATCGGGTTGGGAAAGCCGTGAAAATGTGATGTCCGGTGTGCACGGTCTAAAATGGTACCCCACCGGCCCTAAAGTAATGGGTGATATCCTTCGCTGGTTGGGTTTCAAGGAGATGAAGTTGATGTTTTACAAGCAGCAGTACGATCAGCCCCAGTTAGGCCGTACCGAAATCATTGCCTCCAAAGTCGAAGGTAAGCTTGATGCCATCGGCGGCGAGTGGTTGACTTAGATGGCTTGAATTACGGGCTGAGGCTTCACTCGACGGAGCCAATCAGAAAGCAGGCAAGCTCCGCCTCACCGTTGATTGCATTTGACCGAGCCAGAAGCCTTCCGTTAGAGAGTGCGGGCATGGCCCGCGACTTTCCTTCAAAAAGGCGGGTCTGGTAAATGCGTTCAAAGGCCTTGGGATTTGCCTTTAGGATGTGTAGTTGGCCTGTATGGTCAAGAACAACTATCTTGTCGTTGACAAGAATGCAGTGGCCCACCGGAAAATTCTCCTCGACCCATTCCGTCGTTTGGGTTGAGGGGTCCAAGCATCGAAAGCTACCGGTGCGATGATCTTCTCGACCGGCGGTTCCAAAGAGTTTTCCCTGTGAGAGAATCGGGGTCGAGTACTGACTCTCGAAATTGTTAGCATCGCTCCAAAGTTCCCTAATGCCGGTCGTGGACGGAGCCAGGTAGCGTGCACCGATTCCGTAAGACGCGGTCAGGAAAATCTTATTTCCGATGGCGACTGGCATAGCACCGTTCACTGTTGGACCTCGATCACCAAACGGGAATTCAAAGGCGACTTGACCGGTGGCCGGGTTTAACCCAAAAAATTTGAGTCGAGAAACCAGCATGACCGTTGGTTTGCCGTCGGTGTTGGTTACGATGGGAGACGAATAACTCGAGCGTTGATCAGTGGCTGTCCACTGCGTCTCTCCTGTTTTCAAATCGAACGCAACGACACCCGCGTCGCGTCCACCTACATTGACGATCAAAGCATCGCTAACAATGATTGGCGTACTTCCAAACCCAAAATAACCTGAAGGTGCCCTGAATTCCGTCGACGCACTGCGGGACCAGATTTCTGAACCATCAGCCATGTTAAGGCAGAAGAGTTCGCCGGCGGCGTCGAAAAGATAAACGTTCCCATTGTGAATGATGGGGACTGCTTTGGGTCCGGTATCCGGGTCGATTCCCCCGCTTCTGTATTTTGCTGGTAATTTCGTCTTCCAGTATATAGAACCGTCTCTTAGAGACAGGCACTCGACCCATTGATCGGATCGAATACGATGGAAGACGACGACCCGATCGCCCTCCACGACGGGCCCTGAATAGCCTTGGCCGATTGGATGAGACCAGACTTTTTTTAACCCATCTTCGGGGAAGGATCTTAATAGCGTCTCGTTTTCGCTGATTCCATTGCGGTTTGGCCCCATAATTTGCGGCCAATTTTGGGCGGCTGCTGATGGGGCTAGTGCGCCGGTTGACCCCGTAATCAGAAGAGTGGTCAATACGAACAGGAAACCGACCTGGTTTGAGACCGTTCGACGTGGACGCGTGGGTCCCTGCGCGGTTATGATGCGATCATTCAGTTTTGGTTCCATCTTAGGTGTTTCCCTTGCGTCCATGGTCATCTTGGTTATTGAGTGGTCAAAAGGCATTCAGCCGTAGTAAACGCGGATGGTGGGCGGGTGTTGCCGTGGCAATGTTAGCCTCTATTCTGATTTTACTTGGGGTGATCTGGCTTGTGACCACTGTAACACTGGTCGTTCTGTACTCGACGTCGCAGGGCCTCTATATGACCGTACCCTTTTTCATTTTGCAACTACTGTTAGCGGTGGCGATGATTGGAATTGGGACCTATCTGGTTGTGGTTTCCGTTTGGAAACTGAGCGGTTCCGTTGAGCGTCGTGGGGCTTTGATTTCTCAAGCTAACGAAATCGATTTACTGAAAGATTTTCGTCGGGTTCGCGAAAAGATGCCTACGGTTCCAGTGAATTCGATCACCCCAAGTCCTGGAAGTGAGTTAGCCTATCGGCTGTATGCATCACGTCGGAATTTATGGGGATTGGTTGGTGCAGCTTGCATTTTCATACTGTTCGTGGCATTGACTGCAGTGTTGATAATCGTCGCCTATAATAATTTTTTGGAGCGCCCGGCGTCCCAAGATTACTCTGATTACTCAGCCGCCGGTTTAGCGATTCCTTTTTTGATAGCGTCTGTTTGGGCGTTCGCTTACTTTGTCCGTCAGTTGCTGAAACTAACGAGTATTGGGCCTACAGTCCTTGAGATATCAGACTATCCTGTTGCTCCTGGTGGCGTTTACCAGATCCAGCTGTCCCAATCCGGCCGTTTGCGTATACAATTACTAGATATCACGTTGGTTTGTTACGAAGAGGCGACATTCAAACAGGGGACGAATATACGGACCGAGCGAAAATCTGTTTACTCTCAACGTCTATTTCGTCGCCGAGGGGTCAATGTTGATGCCAGTCGCTCGTTTCAGACCGAATTTGATATGCAAGTTCCTGTGGGCGCTATGCATTCGTTTGTTTCAGATAGTAATCGGGTTCAATGGAAAATCGAGATTTACGGACAAGCCAAAGGGTTTCCAAGGGTAAAACGAAGTTTCGAGTTAATCGTTTTGCCTCAAGACCTTGGTCTAGCCGAACCCAATCCAGATCGGAGGCTCGGAGCGAATTGAAACGGCCACGGATCAAAATCAGTCTGGGAGATGAAAGGCTTACCTACCGCCCGGGTGATGTCATGATTGGCCAGTACATGATTGACCCAGTGGATGACGATAAAATCGTGGCGGTAGAGTCCTCTGTGATTTGGTTGACTGATGGAAAAGGAGAGGGGGATATGGGCGTTCACTTTTTCGATCGTCAAAAAGGTCCCTTTGACGTGGCGAAATTGCGTCAGCTAAAAAGATTTAGCACGGTACTTCCGGCAAGTCCTTTTTCTTATAATGGCACAATGATTCGGGTTCGCTGGGCCGTTCGCATCCGCGTGTTTTTCGAGGTCGGCTCGGAACACACAGAAGATTTATATTTCCAGCTGGGCAATGTGATTAGTAGTTTGTCTCCGCCATCGGTGGAATGAATGGATTGGACTGCTAACAACCCCTTCGCGACGCATTACACCCAGACGGGGCGCCGATTTATTCCTCCGGAAGATACGGCTGATGTAGCTACTTTAACCCAGTGCTTTTTGCGCAACGGACGGGTCGGCCAGATTGTGGGACCCCACGGTTGCGGCAAAACGAGTCTCGCCTACGCGATGGCCCGTTCGATGTTCGGATCTTTTGGAAATATTCAATTTGCGGTGATTCGCAGGCAAAGTTGGCGAGGTAGGACGGTAGAGATCCTTTCCAATCTTCAGGGTAATGGCAGTGCCGATTTGCGAGTGGTTGATGGAATTGAAACCTTGTCGCATCTTCATCGTTGGTGTTTGGTCAAAAGTTGTCTTCGTCGAAACGGTGCTTTGTTATTAACGACCCACCGTAAACTGTTGAGCCTCCCGTTGATTACGACGTTAAATCCAAGCCTGGGCCAATTTGAGAAAATTGTCACAGCGTTAAATAAACCCCCGACGACGAGGGTGCCAGCAGAGAAAATTCAAGAGGCTTTCGATCGACATGATGGTGATTATCGAGAGGGTTTGATGTATCTCTACGATTTTTATCAGCATCAACGCGTTTCATCGCCTCTTTGTTGATAGGCGACTACCACCGGTCCGAATGCCGGATGCAGGTTGCCACTTTTTCATGAAGTTTGCGGGTTTCTCTGGAATGCCGCTTTTGACGTGTCATTAATTTTGTGTAGGAAGACTCTTATGAATCGTATCTCAACGTTGGGTCTGTTAATGATGGCCTGGTGGTTTCCTGGGGCAGATGTTTTTGCTCAAGTGTCCGAGCGTCCGCAAATATCCGTCACAGGAACGGCCGTGACATGCGTTAACCCTGACGAAATTATCTGGTCCATTACAACCACGGATGAGGATCCAGATCTGACCAAAGCAAAAATTGCAAGTGATCAATCGGCGGCACGCGTTTTGGCCATTCGTGATCGCCTTAAGATTGCGCAAGAGCAATTGACCTCCGGTCGACTGCAAATCGAGAGGGTGGTCGAGCGCGTAGACGCAAAGCGAAATCTCGCTCCCGTAACGGTCTTCAAACATTTTCGGATTCAGCGGGAATTCTCTATTAAACAAAAAGATCTCGACCGATTTGATGAGTTTCTTTCGGAGATCGTTGGCGGGCCGGTGGAAGGGAGTTTTCGTTACGAAACCTCTCAACGTTACGAACTTCGAAATGAAACGCGAATCAAAGCAGTTAAGCTTGCCAGACAGAAGGCTGTCGCGATGGCAGAGGCATTAGGCGTAGGGGTTGGAGAGCCTCTCAAGATCACCGAGTCGTCCAATGGCTGGCCACGAAATACGTCAAATTTCGCGTACAACCAAGTTCAGCAGAGAGGGGCGGCGGATCAAAGGGATGGGCAGTTGGTTCCCGATGCCATTGAGATCCAGATAAGTGTTCAAGTTGTGTTTGCGTTGCAGCCACCTGAGGCGGGTGATAAATGATGGGTGAAGTCAATGAGCTAACTAGACATTGTCTGGACGTTTTCCCACGATTTTCAAATTGCAAAACGCCAAACGGAATCGTTTCATTCCTTGTTCGGTAAAATCGACGCTGGCAATCCGTTTCATCTTGCTGCCAGATAATTCGGTGATCGTGCCGGTTCCATACTCTTCGTGTTCGACCAGCATTCCGGTTTCAAATCGTGAGGGGTGGGTTTTTGCGGCAGCCTGTTCGGCAAACTCCGCCCCGGTCATGAGGCGGGAAAGTGTCGGCTTGTTTTCCACTGGTTCGGGGGGGGTGGGCGATAAATCATGATCGGATTCGTCTTCTTCCTGTCCCCGTGAGTCCCGGTCGTCCGCATCGACCTGGATCGCTTCTTGCATCCAAGGATCGACTTCAAAAGGAACGTCATCAGCATTTTCAAATTCGTCATAGTCCAAGATGTCGGCCGTGGCCGGTTCCACGATTAGCATTTCAGATCGAGGCAATTCGAGCAGAAAGCGACTGGCAATGGCCGGCCAAAAAGCCCCACGTTTGAATCTTGAAATGCAACGACTTAACTGCAATTCCGATTGAGCTCGAGTGATACCCACAAAGAGCAGGCGACGTTCCTCTTCGATTTCTTCGTCGCTTTCCTGACTGCGCTCGTGTGGCAGGATCCCGTCTTCACAACCAACAATGAAAACCGAGGGGAACTCGAGGCCTTTCGCCGCGTGGATGGTCATGAGCGTGACGTAATTAGCGTCGGATTCCCAAGCATCCGTGTCACTGACAAGCGCCGTTTGCTCTAGGTAGGCTTCTAGGCCGCCATCTTCCGGATGTTCCATGTCGAATTCTTGGGCAGCAACGATCAATTCGTCAACATTACCGGCACGTTCGTGGCCCTCGTCGCTGCCGTCCATCACGAGCCATTCTCGGTAACCGGTTTCCGTAACGACCATCTTGATGATCGATTCGACATCGTCGGTGGCTAATACGGAGAGCTCATCGAATAACGCCACGAATTTCGCTACTTTTGTGGCGGCTGCTTTGGAAATGGTGCTGATCAAACCACACTGTCGCGCGGCGTCCAGCAAGCACATGTTCTCAGATCTTGCATAGTTACGAATACGACCTAACGTGACTTTCCCAATTTTTCGCGAGGGGACGTTGACGATCCTTTCAAACGCAACGTTGTCACGTGGGTTGTTAAGTAAATGGAGGTAAGCCAATACGTCCTTAATTTCACGACGCTGGTAAAACTCGTGACCGTTGACAATTTGATAAGGGATCCCCTCTTTCCGCAACGCATGTTCGAACGATCGAGACAACCAGTTCGCTCGATAGAAGATGGCGTAGTCGCGTGGCTTCTTTTCACCTTTTTGAATCGCTAGCCGAATGTGGTCGGCGATATCCGAGGACTCCTCTCGAGGGGAGGGGTAGGTGACCAGTCGAACCGGTGACCCTTGTTGATTTTCAGTGACAAGATTTTTTTGTTTTCTTCTGAGATTGTTTCCGATGAGTTGATCGGCGATGGAAAGAATGGATTTAGTGCTCCGGTAGTTTTGCTCAAGTCTCACGACGACGGTTTGTGGGTAATCCCGCTCGAACTCAAGAATATTGTTCAAATTGGCCCCCCGCCAACCATAGATTGACTGGTCGGGGTCTCCGGTGACACCTAAATTTTGAACGTTGTGATTCAACAGTCGAATCAACTGATATTGCGCGGCGTTTGTATCCTGATACTCGTCCACCATTACATACTGATAACGTTGATCGAGGCTTTCTCGTAACTCGGGGTTGTGGCGCAAGAGGTCCACGGTGTGTAGAAGCAAATCGTCGAAATCGACCGCGTTCGCCAATTTTAATTGGGCCTGATATTCGGGGTACACACGGTTCATGATCTGATCCATGGGGTGTCCCGGGCGAGGGGTGAAATCTCCAGGGGTCAGTCCACTGCCTTTGAGAGTACTGATTTGATTGATCAGGGAATCCACAGAATAATGCTGTGAATTGACATCGGCGTTTTCAATAGCCTGTTTGGCAACCTTTTTAGAATCGGCCATGTCGTAAATGGAAAAATTTTCACTTAATCCCACCATCGCTGCGTGTTGGCGTAACAGTCGTGAACAAAAGCGGTGGAACGTTCCCGCCCATGTATGCGATCCGGGGACAAGTTTTCCGAGACGATTTCGCATCTCATCGGCTGCTTTGTTGGTGAATGTCAGCGAGAGGATCGACTGTGAAGGGACCCCTTGAGAAATCAGATATGCGATCCGGTGTGTGATGACGCGAGTCTTTCCACTGCCGGGTCCCGCGAGCATCAATAAAGGCCCTTCGAGATGCATCACCGCCTGCCGCTGAGCGTCATTGAGAGGGTCGATGATGGTTTGGGTAGTCGCGACGTGCATCAGCGTTTAAGGGGAGATTAAGGGTTGCTAGCGTAGGGTTGCTAGTGTGGGGTTGTAGCGTTCAATCAGTAAGAAAAAAAATTGTTTGGCAGGCTGATCGAAATCCTCAGACCATATGGTATATTTTGAGTTCGTTGAGGCAAGGACGAGCGCCGAAAGAATACCGAATTGGTGGAGGCGTCCTTAGCAGCCCATGATTGTTAATAACACTAGGGAGGGACCCCCCGATGGCGAAGACGCGTATACCGCTTAGCGCAGCCGAAGAAGAATCACGGAATTTACACGAGAAATTAGAACTCAGTACGGCTGAAATAGGCTTGACGGTTCGAACGACGAATTGTTTAGAAGAGCGGGGAATTTTTACCGTTCGTGACCTCCTGAACACGACGCGCGTTGAGTTGCTCAGTATTTCTAACTTTGGTGAAAAAACACTTGATGAAGTTTATCGCTCTCTTGAAGCGATTGGATTTCACCGGCCTAGTTCCGACGTCAAGCCTCGATAATTATTCTCGAATGGTTGGAACAAGTTTGAAACCATAAGCTCTCTTTAATAAAGAGGGCTTTTTTCGTAGGCCTGATTTTAATCCCATGTTCTGGGGGGCGGTTTGGCTTACCGGAACATTCTATTGGTCCTCTCAATCCACTAGGCCGAGTAAGCAAATCAATCGATTGTCCAAAAGAGAGGCAGACTATCCTGCCTCTTGTTATCGACTCCTTCTACAAAGCAATTTTTCCAGATTCGCGTGTTGGCTGGTTAACATCATTTTCTGTATGTAAACCATCGCACTCTCGGCGGTCTAAGCTTTTCTCTTGCCTCAATGCGTTCTGGGGCTGCTGTTATACGACATCACTTGGTGTCTTTATGCGACGTTGTCACTGGCCCTGCGTATTTTGCCAGCTATCTGTGTTTTCCTTTTCCAACAAATCCGTTTCTACGAAGCATCTTCGCATTTTTGGAGAAACGTGAGCTATGTTTTCTAACGAGTTCCTTGTGCGGTATCACAACGCAACTTTTTAAACAAACTCTAAACAGGTAAGAGCATATTATGACGACGGTCCAATCTCCTCAGGTAAGTGGCTTTGATAAACTCAAGCAACGAATCCACCAAAAGTTGATTGGCAAGTTAGATTTGACTCGAGTGGGTGAGCTGGAAGGGGATGTTCTGCGAAGAGAGATCAAGGTCGTGATCGAGCATCTATGCGATGACGAAAACAATCTTTTGAACCGGCAAGAGCGTGAGCGACTGGTCGAGGAGGTGCTGGATGAAACATTCGGGCTTGGGCCGCTCGAATTACTTTTAAAAGATCCCACGATCAGTGATATTTTGATCAACGGCCCCAAGAATATTTATTGTGAGCGTGGGGGCAAAATGGAACGCTCCAGAGTGGAATTTCGTGACAACCAACATCTCTTGCAAATTATTGATCGTATTGTCTCCAAGGTGGGGCGCCGCGTCGATGAGACATGTCCCATGGTGGATGCTCGTTTGGAAGACGGCTCGCGGGTCAACGCCATCATCCCTCCATTGGCTCTGGACGGGGCGGCGATGTCGATCCGACGGTTTGGTTCAAATCCACTTCGTTTAGAGGATCTTTTAAATTATAAGGCGTTTACACCTGAGATGGTGATGTTGCTTGAGGCGGCTATGAAGGCTCGATTAAACATTATCATTAGCGGTGGTACCGGTTCGGGTAAAACAACCCTGTTAAACACTTTATCGAGTTTTATTTCCAATAAGGACCGGATCGTCACGATCGAAGATGCTGCTGAATTACAGTTGCAACAGGAACACATTGTTCGTCTGGAAACACGGCCCCCGAATATTGAAGGCAAGGGCCAAGTGACAGCGACCGACCTTGTTCGAAATTGCCTAAGGATGCGGCCAGAAAGAATCATCATTGGTGAGTGCCGAGGACCCGAGGCGTTGGATATGTTGCAGGCAATGAATACGGGACATGATGGATCGTTAACAACCACACATGCCAATTCGCCTCGTGATTGTATTTCTAGACTCGAGACATTGATCATGATGTCCGGTTTTGAATTGCCGATGAAAGCGATGAGAACACAGATTGCGAGCGCGGTCGATTTGATTGTCCAAGCGAATCGGTTGCAGGGAGGAGCTAGGAAAGTAACGCATGTGACGGAGGTTTGCGGTATGGAGAATGAAACCATTGTCATGCAGGATGTTTTTCGGTTCGTTCAAGACGGTGTAGATGAAGAGGGCGGTGCGCAAGGCCGTTTTGTCTGCACTGGAGTGCGGCCCAAGTGCATGGATCGACTCGAAGCTGCGGGAATTAACTTGCCAGCCAGTATTTTTCGTGAGCGCGTCATGATGACGGATTGATTGATTCAGCAGAAACCGGTTAACACCGTTCGCCTTCAACCAGTGACCTTATAGCATGGTTTTTTATATCTTGATGGGTACGATCGTTCTCGGTATCGCGGGAATGATTTACGGCGCCTCAATGTTTTTCGCGGCGGACGCGGACTCGGTGAATAGAAGGCTGGATGCCCTGACGAGCAATGGGGGGCGGGGGGTGACCCAGAGAGAATCGGAAAGTAGTGATTCCGTTCTGAAATCACCTCTCGATGACACACCCAATCACTTGGAAAAGTTCGTGTCGAGGTTTTTCAACCTATCGGCCTTCATTGAGCAATCTGGATTGAAGATTGAAGTCAGTCATTTCTTCTTTATAACCATGGGATCAGGTGCCGTTTTAACATTCTTGTTTCTGATCCTTTCGCCTCTCAAATCAATCTCGCCACTTGTCCTGGGTTCAGGCATGCTGATCCCTTTCGGGTATGTCTGGATCGTGCGCAGCCGTCGTTTAAAGCGTTTCGCCACACAGCTCCCTGAGGCCCTTGATCTGATTACCCAAGCGCTCAGGGCAGGCCAGAGTCTTTCGGCGGGCATTCAGTTAGTGGGTCAGCAGATGCAGGAACCTTTGGGTCCAGAATTCAAACGCTGCTTCGAACAACAAAATCTTGGAGTCGCGTTGGAAGACTCGCTTAAGGGGATGGTCGATCGGATCCCTAATCTTGACCTTCAATTTTTTGCCACATCGGTGATGTTGCAACGTCAGACCGGCGGTGATCTTGCCGAGATTCTCGACAAAATCGGAAAACTGATTCGAGAGCGGTTTCAAATTTGGGGCCAGATTCAATCGTTAACCGGTGAAGGCCGTTTGTCCGGAATTGTGTTGCTCTCGTTGCCGCCCGCGTTGTTCGCGGTGATGCTGCGACTTAATCATGACTATGTAATGCTGCTTTTCGAGGATCCGCTCGGAAAGCAGATGTTGATGTTTGGGATCGTCATGCAGTTGCTTGGTGCGGCGGCGATTAAAAAAATCATTACGATCAAAGTTTAATGGACCGCTTCGTTCTGGGATACGCAACAATGTCGAATGCATTACCGCTGGTTTTGATATTATCACAAGTCGACTTCGTGGCCTTGCTGCCGTTTGCCGTTTTTGGAGCGATTGCCGTCGGAGCCTGGGCTATTTCAGACGTTCTGTTTAATGGAACATCTAAATCAGACGAACGCCTAATGTTGATGAAACAAGAGACGCGGGGTGAGCAGGATGCGACGGGATCTCCAAGGGGTCCTCGTAAAAATGAGGGGATCACTCGGTTACTGGCCAAAGCGAGTCCCGCTTTAGGAGAGGTGCTTAAGCCTACGAAGGCAGTAGAACTCAGTCGGCAAAGGCAAAAACTGGCAGAAGCAGGTTTTCGAAGTGACCAAGCGCCCGCATTGTTCAATACGTTGAAAATGATCCTGGCGATCATTGGATTTGTTTTTGGGGGAGGTGGGGCCATTTTATTTAACGGGATAAATTTATTTGCACTGACCTATACCTTAGTAACTGCCGGTCTCTTTCTTTTTATTCCTGAATTTATTCTGACGTTAATAGCCAAATCGCGAAAAGAGAAAGTTTTTCTTGGGTTGCCTGATGCGTTGGACTTGATGGTTGTTTGCGTTGAAGCGGGTCTAGGGTTGGATCAGGCAATGCGGAAAGTTGCCGACGAATTATCACGGGCGCAGCCTGTGATTGCGAGCGAATTCGGTGTGTGTAATCAACAACTGCAAATGGGTAAACCGCGAGAGGACGTATTAAGGGAGCTAGGGGGGCGTAATGGAGTCGATGATTTGAAGACGTTGGCGTCGATCATGATTCAGGTTGATAAATTTGGGACGTCCATTGGAAAAGCATTGAGAACTAAAAGCGAAGCGATGCGTCTACGAAGAAGACAATTGGCCGAAGAGAAGGCAGCGAAAACCGCCGTTAAACTTATCTTCCCCCTCGTTATTTTCATTTTTCCCGGAATCTTCGTTGTACTCGTTGGTCCCGCTGCAATTACGATGGTCAACGAAATGCTGCCGGCTTTACAAAAGTAAAGTGCTTCGCTTCATTTTGTTGCAGGAACTATCGATTTCCTCACACCGCGGTACCGATTACGGGCCGATATCAGTTTTAGGGAGAGCTTGCCAACCAACGGGATCTTAAACGCTTTTTTCCATAGAAGTGTGTTAGATCACAAAGTGTATTTCGTGCTGAAACGCAATCAATAAAACGGAGTCTTTCATGTCTAATGTGTCGCCATGGATAATCTTCTCGGTTCTGAGTCTTATTGGCGTTGGCTCGGTAGTCGGCCAGTCGTGCGAAACTTGTTTGGATTCGGTTCCGTCTCAACTAATGGTTGCTGGCCTGAGTGATTGCCCTGCTGGACGAGGGTGTCATCATCCTACCGCCGGCTTAGGAGGGAAACTGAATTTTCGAGCGCGGGTTCACCACTTGAAAGAGTTCAACCATCTGGTTTCACAGCGTAATGTTGCGTGGCCTAAACCCTTTACGTGTGCCGATCGTCAGCTGTATTTTAAAATGTGGGAGCCCATGTTAGATACGGGATGGCGAGCGTCTTGTGTTTTAAACCATCGTCACTTCGTTGAAGGAACTGTGGATTTGAATCAAGCCGGTCGAATGAAATTGGCTGCTATTATGAAGAACCATGCCGTGGGGCAGAAAGCCTTTTATATTGCTCGGGACCAACCCATTGAACTCTCCATCAAACGATTGGAAACCGTTAAGCGAACGGTTCAGCAGTGGTACGGCTTAGGTGACGTGTTCGAGATTGCCTTCACCGACTTGGAGCCCGTAAAGGGAGATGGCTTGAGAACCCAGAATGTCGGTCAGCTGTATAGCGACCAAACACCTCCTCCTGTCATTCCCGTCGCAACAGGGACTGGTTTTTCTGGTGGCGGATAAACCATTCTTGGTAGACGCGTGATTTTTCTAATCCTACGGCCTTGGTCATTTAATGAGCAGGGCTTTTTGCATATATTAGGACTTCCTCGAAAAAGAATGTATGGAGTGGAAGATATGGATAAGAAAGCCAAAAAGAAGATAGAAGTTCTTAGGAAACGGTTGGAGAAATTACAAACTCAGTTAAAAGGTGCCAAAGAGCAAATGGACGATCCAAGTGAGGTCCAGTCATTGGAAGACGATATTGCAAACATTCATTCCGAAGTCAATGAACTCAAAAATAGCTAAATCGCCAACGCTGTTTAGTTCGGAGTAAGCCACACTTGTTCGGTTTTTTAAATATCAAAAAACCGGTGGGCATAACGTCGAGAGATGTTGTCAATCGGGTGCAGAGGCTGGTTAAACCGTTAAAGGTGGGCCATACAGGGACTTTGGATCCTTTGGCTTCTGGGGTTTTAGTATTGGCCATCGGGCCGGCAACGCGTCTGGCCAAGTACTTGCTGCATCACTCAAAACATTACCGAGGTCGTTTTAAATTAGGTTGTTCGAGTCCGACCGATGATACGGAAGTCGAGCTCACCTATCTTTCGCCTGCCCCCAAAATTAGCGAGGCTGAATTGGAGGCCACGGTAGCACGTTTTCGCGGCAACATTCGGCAGCGCCCGCCCGCGTATTCTGCGGTGAAAATAAACGGCCAACGGTCTTACCGTTTAGCTAGAAAAGGAGAGGACTTCGAAGTTCCAGCACGAGAGGTGACGATTCACGAACTGAACGTGAGTCGTTATCAGGCGCCGGATTTCGAACTCGAAATTCACTGTTCAGGCGGGACCTATGTCCGTGCGTTGGGCCGTGATATTGGCATTCATTTGGGCTCTGGTGCTGTCATGACCGGACTGAGCCGAACGGGTATCGGTCGGTTCCAAATTCAGGATTCATTGGATTTTGACGCGGTCGATAGACCTGCAATCGCGCGACATTTAGTGTCGCCTTTGCAATGCCTTCCGGAGATTCCGCGAGTTACCGTCGGTAAAGAGTGCATCGAAAAGCTCGCAGTCGGTAAAAGCCTTGAGCTTGAACAGACTCAGACGTCGGACCTGCTGGCTGCCGTTGATAAAAAGGCGAGATTATTAGCATTGATGGTTCGGAAGGAGAATGAAGGTTATCGGCCTACCACTAACTTTGTCCATTATTGGTTGCAGCTGGATCACCAGTCTAAGGAATCTTCGTAACCTTGGTGAATCAATTCCTGACCCCCAATTTCTTTAAACCAGGTTTTGGTGTCGTCAGTGAAGTAGTTTCGCCAATCTCCCACTTGGCCTTTGCGCAGGAAGTCGCGGGGACGCTCCTGAGAAAAACCCGGCTTCAGGTGACCTTGAATGTCGGAACATCGGGACGGGTCAACGTCTAGAAACTCAAACAGTTCACGACGGTATCTTTCTACATCTTGATGGAGCGCTTCGTAGTGAACAAATTTAACTGGGACCTCCGGGTGTTGGGCACAGGTGGCTCGATCCTGTTCAAGGTGGCTTTTCCACCAATTCACGGATTCTTGTACAAGAACCTCATGAGACAGTAATTTCTCTGGGTTTTTTTGAAAGTACCAGGGATCGTTTAAAAAGTGCTGATTCTCTTCGGCCATCTCCGGGATTCGCTCAAACAGTCGATGGACCTCAGGGTAGTTGTGCAAATGGAATGCGCGACTGACTAAGACATCTCGACCATCTCGGATGATCGAAATGTAGGGGACATTGGTGAGAACAAATGGGGCGAGCGTGTGGGGTGTTCTTTCCCCAAGTACCTTGGACGATGAGTCTTTCTTTATCAAACATTCCTTAACCATGTTTTCAAAGAGCTCTCGTGCTTCTGCTCGGTGGTTTAGGTCCTGATAAATCGGTAGGGTTTGGAATTTAAATTGGAGCTCTGTGATCAACGTTTGCCAATGGTACTCGCCATAACATCCGATATCCCGGTGGCTGCTCAGAAGTCCGCTCAACCAATTGGTTCCGGACTTCATGAATCCTCGCAAACAAAAAAAGCGTCTCTTGGGCATGGGTGAAACATTAGGGAAAGGTTTAAAAGTCTATTCTTTTAAAGATTGTCATGGGAGTCAATGTCCATTGTTCCGTTGGGGTCGATCCACTGTGTGTATGAGGGGCCGCTTCCTTGATTGAGCGGGGCGATCCTCTTGCTGCGGGCGAATCGATTGGTTCGTTGGAACAGGGTGACGTGCCGAAATCTGACTACGGCCACCCCCACTGGGGATTGTTACAAACATTAAGCAAACGATTCGATAGCTCGATTTTCGCTTCCGCGTCTAAACGCTACAATTAATTGTCTTGTAGAGTAATCTAAAAAAAAGCTTCGCCTCTACCGTTAGCGGACAATGAATATGCAGAAAATCAAGGTGATCGAGAAATTTAGTTTGTTCCAAGAACACTGGTCTCCGAAAATTATCGCCGAATTGAACGGGCAACAAGTTAAGGTTGCCAAGTTGCTCGGTGAGTTCGACTGGCACTTTCATGAAAATGAAGACGAGCTATTTTGGGTCATCAAAGGCTCCTTGGAGATGCATCTACGGGACCGGGTAGTCAGTATCGAGGCAGGGGAATTTTTTGTGGTGCCTCGAAACGTCGAACACAAACCGGTGGCCAAAAGCGAATGCCATGTTGTTCTATTTGAACCCGCCTCGACTCTCAATACGGGTCATGAAATTACCGACCGAACCGTCTCAGAGCTGGATCGGATTTAGACGGCGTTATGTTCTTGGCCATGCAGGCTTTCCTTGATGGTGAGGTCAAGTTCAGGGCCGCGAAGGGACCATCGGGCCGCCAGTGCTGCCGGTGGATTTTGGGTGTCGTTTCTGCGAGCCCGGATTTGTGGTAATCGTTTCACCATGTCTTGGAGTCCCGAAACGAACTCGTCGGTTGCTTCGTAGAGAAAGATTTCGTTGTTGGTATTTTGAAACCGCCTCGCGATTTCAGGGTAAGCCAAGCGATTTGGAAGAATCGCCGCCAGTCCCGCGGCGAGTCCCTCGAGGACGGCGAGGCCGTAGAACTCGTGTTGAGCGGTGGAGATGAACACGTCGGCAGTGGCAAGTACGTTCCAGTAAGCATCTCGATCGGGTTGAAATCCCCAATGTTCAATCTGCGTGCTGAATTCGGAATGAATCTGATCGAATTCGGGTGGATGTTGGCGAAATGTTTCACCGATCACGCTTAGACGAAAATCAATCGAATGTTGGTCCAGCTTTCGGAGGATCGCCAACAGACCGGCGGGGTTTTTGTCATGCTCCCAACGAGCGGCCCAAACGAGGTGGATTGCTTGGGTGTTTTTTTTGACCTGACCCGAGGGCGTTGATGTTACGTGGATACCAGGTGGAACGATCGTCGATCGCGATGGAATGCTTTCAATAAGTTCGCGGGGTGCGTAATCGGGCCAATGTTTGGCGGCCTCGTTTAAGCCGTGGATCAATGATGACCGGTTGAATTCAGAATTAAACCACGTGATATCCGCCGCCATGATGCTGGTGAGATTCGTGAACGCGAAGTGCAGGTCGCGCGGGTCGGTTTTTCGATTGGGGTAGGCTATTTGGTTCTCATGAAAATAAATACAAAGCGGTACGTTTCGGGCGGGAGTGGTTAGGAGGCCGCGGAATTCTGCGGCGTTTAACATGTCAGTAGTGAAGATAAAGTCCCATCGATGACCTTCAAGCCAGAGTTTGTCTATTTGGGCTGAGAAAAAGACAGCAGATTGTCTCATTCTCCATTTCCAGTGACGGGCTGGAAGGTGGATTTGTTCCCACTGATGCTGGCTATGCTGTACCCATCCGTCAATGAACGCGCGGTGGCTACCCCCGTAAAATGGTTGTATGGATATCAGATTTAAGGGTTCAGCGTCGGGCATGGTACTTGTTTACAATGGTTATTCCGAATCTTAAAAGGCCGATTTAGGAATCAGATCGTCATGAAATGAAAGGTGGAGTACGCGTCACGTATTCCAAGACGGTAGTCAGCACTGGAATTCCGAATGTTGCCCATTATCGTAACGTGTATTATCGCGGCGGCTATTCTAGGTGCGGTGTTTATCCTGTTATTTGGGGGAGCCGTGGACGGAAGTTTGGGATCTTCATCACAGTGGGATCTTCATCACAGCATTTGGAGTCGCGGCAGTGCCAGCAGTAGCGGTTTACTTCGCCAATAGAGTTGCTCAAAGAATCCTAAAAGAAGACGGAGATCGTCCGATTTCGACGAAGATGATGAACAACGGATTTTGCCCCGGTTTTCCTTTTTGGGGTTGTTATGGGGTGGCTTGGCAGCTGCTGATTATCTGTATTTGCTCTAATTCAGCTTAGTGCTAAGAGGGAGTTAGTTTGGTTCAAATTGGATGTCCAAACATTCCCAATAACTTGGTAACGGAGCTGACTCCGATACCCTCTCATTTTTGATGATTGGATGGTCAAAATTTAAGCTTCGGGCGTGCAATGCAATCCATCTTTTTCGGGTGTCGAATGTTTGCGGTCCAAATTCGGTTTCCGAGCCATAAAGTTCATCTCCTAGAATGGGGTGTCCGTGATCGCTGGCCTGAAGCCGGATTTGATGAGTTCGGCCTGTTTCGAGTTGAATTTCAATCCAACTCCTGCCGTTCACAACAGCTTGGGTCCGATAGTGCAAAACTGCCTCTTGTGCGTCGGGATGGCTTGCTGTAACCATTTCCGAACGAGCCTCGTCGGGAATTTTTCTCATCCAGTCACGCCAAGTCCCATCAGGTGGAGTGATCGCTCCCTCGACGACCGCCCAGTAGGTTTTGCCAACGGTGCGATTTCTAAACTGGGCTGACAGACGTTGCGCTGCTCTGACGTTTTTAACCATCACCATGACCCCAGACACGGGCCGGTCGAGACGGTGAGGCACCCCAACATAAACCTTTCCCGGCTTTTCGTCTCGAGTTTTGAGATACTGTTTAAGGCGGGTTTCAATCGAGTCAATTCCCGGAGGCGCTTGTGTCAGGACTCCGCCCGGTTTGTTAAGGATGATGCACGCCCCTTGTTCGAGGAGGATTTCCGGCGGAGGTAGTTTTGGGTTCAAATTGGTATCCTAGCGCGTTTCGATTGCAATCTGAAAAGCGATATTGTTTGTCTGGTTATCGGAGTAGGTTGCCCATATTTTGAGTGGACCGACAGGAAATTGGACCTCTTCAAAGGTTACCTTGCGATCATCGCTGGTGTGTTTTTGGATCCAGACTTGGTTGCCGGCATGGAGCGCGACTTCAGTGCCGACCGCGTCGTTTACCAAATGGATCGTGACTCGGAACGGTTTGGCCGACAAATTGTCCACTCTCCATGTTCCCTTTGGAACCTTCGAAGGTTTGTCGGATTCAGAAGATTGCCTTAGATCCTGACGGGATAGCAGGGTGGAAGGCTCTTGGAGAGCGCCGATTTTAATGAGTGGTGGTTGGTAATTGTCGATTCGTGTCTTTCCTACGTCCGCGAACCATGCCTCGTATTCTGCGCGCAGCTGGTTAGCGATATCAGTGTGTTGGGAAACCATATTTCGCATCTCATAAGGGTCGTTATGAAGATCGAATAACTCAAAGTTAACGGGTGACTGCAAGGTTTCTTGGTTGAACCCGCTATGATTGACCAGTTTCCATCGCGGCCCGATTGCGGCGAAGTGGTGAAATTTTTGGGGTGTATTGCCCCGGTGCGTTTGGATGAAGAGGGTTCGATCAGGAAGTTTCGACGTCGAATTTTTCAGGACGGGCAAAAAACTGCGGCCATCAAAAAGATTCTTTGGAATCGGAATGTTGCAAGCTTGGAGGAGCGTGGGAGCGAGGTCAATGTGTGCGGCCACGGCAGAGGAAGACCGCGCTGTTGGGTCTATTGCTGGCCAGTCCCATAAGAAGAGTGTGCGGATGCCACCCTCGTAGACAGAGGTTTTTCGGCCACGAAGCGAACATCGATAACGATTTCCATTGGGTCCGTTGTCGGTCATGAATACAACGATGGTGTTTTCTCGGATTCCCAATTGGTCTAGCAACTCGTACAGCTTGCCAATATTTTGATCGATGTTGCTGATCATGGAAAAAATTTGTCTGCGTTTCAGGGTGTCCGTCCTCTTAGGTAATGGTTCTCCTTGACTTGCAGGGAACTGATCATTCTCTAGGTTGATTCCCTTGTAGTATTTCATCCAGCCTTGCGGCGTATCGCCAAACGGGCCGTGTGGGCAGTTGTCAGGTAAATAGACAAAAAATGGTTTTTGATTTTGGACACATTTTCGAATGAATTGGGAGGCGCATCGGTAGTACACGTTGGTGCAATAGCCTTTAAACGGGCGCGGAAATCCGTCGTCGATCAATATGGGGTCGGTATACTTACCGGCGGCTTCGATGGGGTCGGAAGATTGCCCGATACCCCCTCCTCGGTGGACAACGGAACGTTGGAAACCTTGGTCCATGGGTCTTAAAGGGAAATTGTCTCCGAGATGCCATTTGCCGAAAATTCCTGTTGCATAGCCATGCTCCTGCATGATTTCTGCCACGGTGATTTCGGACGGCTCCATCATTGCCCTTCCTTGGAATGTGTCGACCACTCGGGTGCGATAGTTGTAGCGCCCGGTAAGCAAACAAGCACGTGTGGGGGCACAGACTGGACTGACATAAAATCGCTCCATTCGGAGCGATCGTCGAGACATGGCATCGATGTTGGGCGTCTCAATCAACGGATTGCCAGTACAGCCAAAATCGCCAATTCCTTGGTCATCCGTCATGATGAGAATCACGTTGGGTTGAGTTTGGCCAACCGCTGCGTTGTCCAGTCCAATGAGGGCCAAGCCTAATAGCAGTGAGGTTTTGAGCATGTTTATTTTCACGAAAAAGTTTTAGCAGGAGGTGTCAATGTACCGCTTTTGAAGGTGTTTGTAAAAACGGGTTGCCACCGTCCAAGCCCTTGAGAGGGTATTTCGCACCCTGGATCAGGGTGAGCACAGATGAGCCGCTTGCAATCATGCACCCTCTTCTGTGGTTCATTGGCGGTAAGACGCTTTGTGGGTTTGGTGGCTACTGGGTGCGAACAGCATTCCATGTAAGAATGGAGGCAACGTTCAATCCTCACAAAACTCGACCTTCGTTGAGTGAACTGTTGGGTGAATCCTTTGGGTGGGCTTACGATGTTACAGAAATTTTGGTGGTTAGTTGTTGGTTTTTCGATCTTGATGGTTTGGCCCTGGTTACCTCACTCGGAGGGGCAGGAGCGCGCCAAGAATTCAACAAAAAAGATAAGGGTGAAACCGGGATCGGTAGCCGCACGGATCGGTTCCGCTGTGCAGTGGCGAGGGAGTTTGGATCTGGCTTTGGAGGAATCGGAAAAGACCGGGAAGCGTGTCTTTTGGTATGTCCCCACTTTAAAGGGGAGTTTTATGGATCGAAAAACCGAGATTGATCGATACATGATGGCGGGCCCTTTTTCGAACCCGCAAATTATTCAACTGTTAAATCGAGAGTTCATACCCGTCCGATCAAAGCCGAAAACGGAGCAGCAAAAGAAATACGACTTGGCCCCGTTTCAGTTCATTGAACCAGGGTTTCTGATATTGGAAGGCAGTGGTGACGAGCAATTGAAGGTCGATCGGCTGACAACTTTCCAATCTGAATGGCTGTTTCAGTTGATTTCGAGTGCCTCGGGGAAAGCAGGTTTGACCTTTTCAACCAACCAACGCTTGGCGGCACAGTGGGCTGCGGTTCGAAGTGGAAACTGGGACTTCACGTTGCCTTCGGTTGAGTCTGATGACCCAGATGCCACCGAAATTGGGCTACTTCGAGGGATGCAGGCGTTTCGTAATAATCAACCGGAAAAAGCAAAACGTATTTTCGCAGAAATTTCGGTGCTGGAACCCACACATCCATTGGCTTGGAAAGCGGCTGCGGAGTCCGAGGGCTTCGGTCCTTTTGTACGGGGTTTTGAAATCTTTCGCAGTATCCCATCGGGCGCGTTGACCGCAGGGGTTGATTCTCAGGGTAGCTCGGCACCGAAAGGTGTGTTTAATGAGAGAGGGGTGTGGTTGGCCGGCACCGACTTTCTATTAGGAATGCAGAACGAGTCAGGTGGCTTTGTTGATTCAGATTATGATTTTGGTGGAACCGATAGTTTGCCGAACGTTCATGTGGCGGTCACCGCGTTGGTGGGCATGGCATTGTTGGAAAGTAAAGAGAAGTATCCGGAACATAAAACGGCGAAAGTTGACAAAGCGATCCGAGATTGTTTTAGATTTGTTTCCGATCCCAAAAATATTAATCGGTCCGATCGTGACGAGATTCTTTGGGCCTATGCTTTTCCTGTTCGTCTAATGGCTCGTATGAAACGACTGGGATACGATACGTCGGATTCGTTGCAGAAGGCTGTTGAAAATCTGCAAAGTGTGCAGTCAAAACGGGGTGGTTGGTATCACGAATATGAAAATCCGTTTGTTACCGCTACCGCTCTCTGTTCGCTTCACGAGGCAAAACAGGCTGGGGCGGTATTGGATATGCAAAAGGTTTCTTTGGGTGTAAAAGCGTTGAGCAAGGATCGCCAAAGTCCGGGTACGTTTCCCTATTCTAGCGGCGGACGCCGTAAGGTCACCGACGGTTCAGAACGCGAGCTATCAGCCGCCGCTGGTAGGATGCCGCTCTGCGAGGTTGCTTTGTCCTTGTGGGGAGAATCTGACTTGAAGCGATTACAGAACGCGATTCAACAGAGTTTTCGCTACCAAGAGAATTTGGATGTAGCTCTCAAGTATGACGATCATACGTCCCGTTTAGCTTATGGTGGATTCTTTTTTTGGTACGACATGCGTGGAAGAAGCGAGGCGATTTCCAATCTGATGGCTGGTGAGCTTAAGAGTTGGTGTCAAGCAAAACAAAAGGGAATCATTATGGCGATGCCCGAGATCGATGGTTGCTTTGTCGATTCTCATGAGATCGGTCGTTGTTATGGAACGGCCATGGCTTTGTTGTGCCTGGCACGATCAGATGCGGACACTCCGGAAACAGAAAAATAATCGCCATGGACCGTCGAACTTGGTGTGGGAACGTTCAATCAATGGTCTATGGAATTAAGAAATAGAAACTAAAAAAAAGTGTTAATTTTTAGTTGTTCGTTCTGAACTTTACCGGTTGAGTTAGCACGGAAGTAGCTTGCTACGTCTGAGGCATTCGGCTCTCCGGGGTAACGGTTAACTCAAAATTATCCGGTGCCCCGGGGGCTATTCCTAAGCGGCCTATTTCACACCGATTTCCCAAATGCCCGGTTGTTCATAGTGGGCTTCCCCGCTGTCCATTTCCTTGGCACGATTCAGCAGCATTCGTGCAGGCTGGTCGTCTGGAAACTCGTTCAAGACGGCCGAAAAAAGCGAGCATGCCGACCGGTAGTCCCCGCTCAAGAAAATCCGAAGTCCTTCTTCATAATTCTGCTTCAGTCGAAGCCAATCTGAACTGGGGCGGCGTAGCTCACAAATGGTGACAGGCTGCATTACGTTCACTAATTTGACTTGGCACAACGTTCGGTAGGGGGTTTCGCAGCTGAGTCTTTTAGCGGTCTCAAGTGTAACTACAAGGGGCACACCAACCTGTTTGGTAACTCCCTGTACCCGACTGGCGACATTGACGGTATTGCCCAAAGGGCCGTATTTAAAACGCAACTGGGAACCAACATTACCAACTTGTGCAAGCCCTGAATTGATCCCAATTCCAATCTGAAAAGCTTGACCAATTGTCGTTTCCCAGCGTTTGCAGAGACTTGGTACCTGCGCTAACATTGCACGAGCCGCGGTAGTCGCCAGCGATGCGTGCGCGGGTTGCGAATCCGGCGCACCCCACATGGCGATCAGCTCATCCCCAACATAGTCGACAAGAACTCCCCCGTTGTTCTGTACGCAAACGGACAATTGCTGCATCACATCATTGATAAAATCGACGGTAACTTCAGGTCCGACACGCTCCGAAATTTCCGAGAATTTTCTTATGTCACAAAATAGGACCGTAACCTCAGACTCGCGACCTTTTAGAAACTCTTTGTCGTTTTCTAGTTTGTCTACAAGATGAGCCGGGAAGAATTGCTCCAGGCGGACACGTGCTTCGACAGCTTTTTTTTCATGTTGCAGGCGGGCGAGTCCAGCCGCAATTCCGGAAGCCAGCAGTTCCACGAACATGGTTTCAACTTCGGTGATTTCTTTTTTTTCGTTCTGTTGATCGATGGTCTTTTCACCATACATCGCACCAATCACAGTTCCCTTGGTTGACAGAATGGGTGCGGCAACCAAACATTTCGTCTCTTCCAGAAGCGGTTCTGGAAGACGGTCAATGGTGGGGATTTGCCGATGAGCCCGCATGCTCGACTCAACTTGATTCAAGAGGGGTAAGCTAGGACCCCAAGGATTTGGCGAATCCTGTTGGTGACTGCCGTGAAGACTTCGAATTTGCCACTTTTTGTTTTCAGTAAAAAGTACGGCTGCGAGATCCAGTTGCAGCATCTCTGTCATGGCTGTCGCGGCTTGTTGAAAAAACTCATCGTTGTTGGGCGTACCTTGAAATAAATTCAAGACGCAACGTAACCAGCTCATCAGCTCCGAGATATCCATGCGGCTTTTGTCGCGAAGTTGTTGTAATGAACGCGAGTCAAAAGTCTGTGTCAGTGAGTGGCCCGCGATGGCTGGCGGTACCGTCATTTGGTCCAAACCGACCAACCTTGTTTGGGCTGGCCGCACGCTCACAGAGCAGTTGCCGATCGAGAATCTGAGCGGCAATGGAAGTACGATAAAATCTTCATCCGTTAAATGAAATGTCTGCCCAGTCGTTGGGGATTTGAGTTCGATCGTTGCTTGAGAGCTAATGTTCTTCACTCTAAGGTGATCACCTTGTAAATGGAGCGAGACGTGAGCTCTTGATATTTCCAGTTCGCGAATCGGGGCAACGATTAAGCGGGGTGGGTTAACGGCTCGGTTGATGTGGTACGGTTCCAATTCATGAACGCGTTGCCGCCCAACCTCGAGTCGATCTAAAAGGGGCGCAGAGAATACCACGCGGCCCTCGTCGAGAATTTCAATTGTGAAGGATCGTTGGTTTAGCGTCATGAATCTGGGCTTGTGGCCTCTCTGCTGCGGAGTCAAGCGATCAGCGGCTGATGGAAGGGGTTTGACTAATGCTTAGGAAGCTGGCTGGACCGTCCCGATGCATGAAACCTGCACAGTTTGGTCATTTGGACTTGTCAAGTATTCCCTTTAGTTTTTGGATTTCGTTTTGGAGTGTTGCATTTAAACGCTCAAGTTGTCGGTTTTCATTCTGAAGTCTCATTCGTGCCGATTCACTTTTTTGGTACTCTTGAGTCAATCGCGTGATTGACTGGTTTCTTTGTTCGGTGGTGGAGGGCTGATCAGGATCTTTATTTCCGGCGATCGCGATTTCGTTAACCTGTTCCTGTTTCAAGCGGTTTGCGAGATCATTTGCCATTTTTGAACCTGCAATGTTGCCCGCTTCGAAGAGACGTTTGCCGGCGATTTTGAGTACTTCAATCTCTTTCGTTTTTTGGTAATCAGTGGGGTATTCCCACGTTAACTTGGATGATTTTAATGCCCCTCGTCGTAACATGATCGACTGTGCTAGTAAACGGGCTTCCTCGTTCTGCTCGAAATCTAACAAAGCATCCATGCTTGCTTTCAACGCGATCACTTGATTTTGGATCTGCTCCTTGGTTCGCGGACTGGGCGTCTCCAAGGTCTCAAGTGAATCTATTCCGGAGGACTCATCGGCCGCAGGCGTTTCGGGAGGAGGTTGAGATTCCTTTTGCCTCTGGTTTTGATATTCCATTATCTCGGCGATCTCTTGTTCGGAGGCAATCCCGCTCATGACCCTTTTTACCCGTCGCCCAAGCTCTTTTTCACCCAGGAGTTCGAGCATGATGATTGACTTTTGAAGGGTGACGACCGCTTCGGCGCGGGTGATCGTTGGTTTTTCGGCGGGTGATGCGTTTGCTTCCCTTGAACGGGGCCGAACCTGTGGAGCGCTCATGCTACGGAGCGACTTGAGCAAGCCCATGGCCCTGTTTTTCATTAAGATGGCCCCCGCGTTATCTCCTTCGTTCTCCATACGCTGAGCTTCCTCAATGAATTCTCGTATCATCCGTTTCATTTCGTCGGTACGCTGACTGCCTAGGACAAGTGGTTCGTCCACTTGGGCAGGACTGATACAGCAGTACAACAGAAACAGGGGAGTTCCTAGTGCGAGTCTGCGAAGAAGAGATCTAGACATCGGTTCTCAAAGCCTATTTTAAATATGAGTTTGGGCCGTATATTGCCACCGGACAGCACGGCATCCAGTTTGCCTTAGATTCCATCCATGCAGCTTGGCGACACTTCAATTGTATTGGAGCCAGATGGCTCGAGCCAGCCTTGGAAACGGAACGGTGTGGCTCGCCAAAGTGCTAAAACGTGGGGGTTATTGGTACCGCGGATCGGTAAAAGCTCGTCGAGATTAGCAGTGAGCATAATTCGAGGTGTGATCCAAACCGACAGAGCTACCGAACCGATCTCAAAATGACGGCGCTGATGTTAAGATAAAGAAGTCGTGTTTCCAAGTTAGAGATCGTACAATGTCCTGAGGTAGCCTTGCTCTTGACGTTTGAGTCTCCTCGAAATGGCCCGTCAATGAAGGGGCCGGAAAACCATCTAATTTGATTTGATTATGGAATAGACATGATTAAAGTTGTCAGTGCCCGTGACCAGATTCGTCTTGAAGACGGAGTTTTGGCTGGGGATATCGATTGGTCAATTACTAAAAAAACGCTTGTCGGAGGACTTCAGCAGGGAGTCGAAATCTTGCAAGTTGACAACGGGCAGTTGCAATTCGACGTGATCATGAGTCGGGGAATGAGTGTCTCGTGTGTTGATTGCGGAGGGGTGAAATTGGGTTGGGACTCACCGGTTCAAGAGATAGTACACCCCCAGTACGTTGATTTACAGGAAGCGGGTGGCTTGGGATGGCTGTCTGGTTTTAATGAATGGATGGCACGTTGTGGAGTCTCCTTTGCCGGGCATCCTGGTGAGGACGACGGAAGGCTACTGACACTGCACGGGAAAATCGGCAACCTACCCGCTTCAGAGATTGAAATCATCATTGAAGAAGAGCCTCGTTTGAGACTAAGGATTCGAGGATTGGTTTCGGAAAGGATGTTTAAGTTTGGTTGCTTTGATCTTTGGACCGAAATATCGACCGAAGTGGGCTCTCGTAAAATTCGCTTTGAGGATCAGTTAAAGAATGAAAGCGAATATGAACAAGAGTATCAACTTATTTATCATTCAAATTATGGCCCGCCACTGCTCGGGCCCAACGCTAAGTTTGTCGCGCCGATTCAGGAAGTGTTCCCCTTTAATGAGGATGCTAGCGCAGGACTTGAGACGTTTGATACGTTTACCGGTCCGGAGCGAGGGTTTGGTGAGCAAGTGTACTGCATGCGGCTGCATGCTGATCAAACCAATGCGACAACGGTGATGTTACAGAATGCGACGGGCCAGCAGGGGGTTGCCATGCACTATGACACCTCCACGCTGCCGGCGTTCACGCTTTGGAAAAACACGGATACGTTAAGTGATGGCTACGTAACGGGGTTGGAACCGGGAACCGGTTTTCCGTTTAATCGTGCGGTGGAACGGGCGAATAAAAGGTTACCTGCTTTATCGCCTAAATCTGAGGTGCGTTTTAGTATTGAAACGGAGGTTTTGATGAACTCATCGGAAGTGAGCAAGATTCGTGAGAGGGTTGATCGTCTTCAGCGTGGCATCCTGCCCATGCTGAACGCCCAGCCCCCCACGATCTGAAGTATACGCGATTGAAGCCGATGTGATTATCGGCTGGCGAGATGAAACGTAGGAAAAGCAAGTCCCACCGCCGTTTGCACCAACAAAGATTGTTGCGGTGAATGCGAATGTCCGGACCATGAATTCATGGGCGCCCATGATGTGAGGATCCGAAGCGGTTGTTCAAAAAGCGGAGGGCACGAGACTCGAACTCGCAGCCCCTTGCGGGGTACTTCATTTCCAATGAAGCCGCTAACCATTCGCTTACCCTCCTTTTGGAACGACCCGTTGCAAAGCCGGTCCGGGCGTCGTGATGACGTGCAACTATCTTGATAGGTTGTCCCATTTTTTGCAAGGTCAAAGACTGATCCAAACGGCGCGATAAGTGCTCTCAATGAACCATGGGCTTTTCCATGTTTGTGGATGGACGGCACGTGGGAAAGGCGGACGCGCCCTATTTGTTTGGGGCAGGGACATCGCGGGCAGTTCGACTTTGAAACTCGCCGACGCCGGCTTTTAGCGAATCGGCAGGGAAAACAGTCTGACAACCTTTGAATGTTATTTTTTCCCTCCTATGATTTCAAAGAATCTTTGCGTGTTTTGGAATCGGTTGGTCATTGGAAGGTGGTTTACGAGCAACATAGCAAGCGGGACTGGTATTTCAGATAAATCAAAGCCAGTTCTCGAAACGCAATGGAGAATTCTTTATCATCCGTTGGCCATTAGTGAAAACTGACTGTTTTTGCTATGATGCAGATGATCCTTCTATCACCCGTAACCCGTTTGTTATGTTGCCAGAAAAATACCTGATGTCTGATACGAACCTCGATGATTATGGCGACGCGGAAACGGCACGTGCAACGGTTGGGACGCAAAACCCACTCGCTCATAATCATGGTTATCGAATATCGTTATTGTGTCTCTTGCAAATCGTGACAGGATGTTGCGTTTTCTTTGCCATTCTTAGGTTGTCACCTCTGGTTGCTATCTTGGGAACGATCATTGTTGCTCCAGCAATTATACGTACGGGTTTGGCAGCGGAAGCCTACCGGCTGGGGGGCACGCCGTTTGGAATCAGCCGTCGCATCGCGGTATTTTTGGAATCCATGAGTCTTGTTGTCCTGACCGGTCTTTTTGCGGCGAGTATTTTTCTCACGATCAGTTTTGCCTTTGGGATTTTTGGGATGGTTTTTGGTATGGCCATCTTCGACGGCGATCTTAGTTCCGATGTGGCCATCGTCGGGACAGCCGGAGGCATGATTTGGGGACTGGCCGGGGCGCTTTTGGCGATAGGTTATTTTGCCTACCGAATGGGAAAACCGGCCTTGCCGAAACGTCCCTCGGGGCGGTAGGGAGCGAGCATAATCTGGCGAGTTTACTCTCTTTATTGGCCGAGGCATAAAAAAGGTCCGCCAAAAATTGGCAGACCTGTCGTTCTTAATGAGTTGTGCAATGTGGGATTAAGCGTCAGCCATTTTCCCACTAATCAGGGTGATGAATTCTTCATTCGTTTTGAAACGACCAAGCTGTTTGGTCAACTGTTCCATTGCATCGACGGGGTGCATCGACGAAAGGGTTCGCCGAAGCATGGTGACCGCGTGGAGCGTTTCTGGGGCCAAAAGTAATTCCTCGCGGCGGGTGCCAGACTGCGATATATCAATTGCGGGCCAGACTCGCCGATCGGCCAACTTTCGGTCCAAAACAAGCTCCATATTGCCCGTTCCCTTGAATTCTTGGAAAATCAAGTCGTCCATTCGGCTACCCGTGTCGATCAACGCGGTGCCAACGATGGTTAAGGAACCACCCTCTTCAAAGGATCTGGCAGTTGCAAACAGTTTTTTAGGAATGTCCATCGCCTTGATATCGACGCCTCCGGACATGGTTCGTCCAGTGTTGCCAACCCATTTGTTGAAAGCTCTGGCCAATCGTGTGATCGAATCCATCAAAAGAAAGACATCCTGTCCCATTTCGGCCAAACGCCGACAACGTTCAATTACCAGTTGAGAAATTCGGACGTGACTTTCGACATCTTCATCAAGGCTACTGGCAATGACCTCACCCTTAACGTTGCGCCGCATATCAGTTACTTCTTCAGGACGCTCATCAATCAACAATACCATGAGTTTCGAATCAGGGTGATTCGTTGATATTCCATGGCTGATGTGCTGCAGCATGACGGTTTTGCCGCTTCTCGGTGGTGCGACAATCAATGCCCGTTGGCCTTTGCCAAGCGGTGTCAGAAGGTCCATGACGCGTGTCGTCAATGGAGTGGGTCCGGTCTCAAGTTTGTACCAAGATTCCGGATTGATGGGTGTTAGTTCGTCGAATCGTTTCACTTCGTGATAATCTTCGGGGGGGATGCCATCCACATCGATGATTTCTCGAAGTCGAGGCCCCTGTTGACGTCGGGCAGGCTGAACCTTACCTCGAATCATGACGCCAGGCCGTAGCCCAAATTTCTCGATCATGGTTCCCGGGACGAATGGATCGGTCCGCTCACGAGAATAATTGTTGTTCGGACATCTCAAGAATCCATATCCGTTGGGATGTAGCTCTAGTAGTCCCAAACCTTCGGTCAACTCAGACTCATCGACATCAACGGGATCGTAATTCCGATCGGGATCCTGTGAGCGACGATTGTTGTTGGAGCGAGATCGTCCACCACCGCCACCGCGTCGACGACGATTTCCGCCCCCTCCACCGCCACGATTCCCACCACCGCCGCTATTACCGCCACCGCTGTTGCCACTGCCACTGCTGCGGCCAGAACCGCCCGAATTACCACGAGGGCGATATCGCTTCTTACCCATAGAGCACCTAAACCGTCAGGTACATGAAACATTCAATGCCAATCAAAATGATTGACCAACAAAACAGGCTTTCATGTCGTTAAGAAACCGAAAATCATCTGAAACTCGGGTAATAGACGTCACAAAGCCAACATATTTTTTTAAGAACCGCTTTAATCCAACACCATGAAAACATGACGAGGACGGCGCATTAAATTCAGTTGATCTTCCACAAGCCGACCTAGCAGGGTGCCGGTTCGGAGTGGCCACGTAGTGGCAAAATTACCGAGTTCCAAACTCGTAAACCGATGGAAGCAATGAACGCCTTTTTAATGAATCCCACAGACGTAGGATTGGTAGGCGTTGAATTTCAAAGCAGTGATCGGTGATCAGCACGAAGTCTAACGTCCAATTAGACAACTGTGAAAGCCGGTAATCCGCTTGGCAAGAGCCATAGAACGCAGCGGAAGCTTTAACTATCGGAAGTGTCACCGAAAGTATCGCATGTGTCAAGCATGACAGCTTACAATTAAATCAAGTTTTCCCCGTTTTTTCAGATTATCTAAAATGAACTTGGGATAGGCCGCTCAATGAAATTCTTAAGAATAATCCTTAAAAACGACCACCCAACCCTTTTGAAAGGTCGATAAGTAACAAGATGGTCCAAAGAGTTTTGCAGGGAACACGAACGCAAAAATACGGTCATTTTTATGAAGACACTCGTCGCAACTCTCGTCATAGTCATGTTTTCCAGTTGTTTGGTTGTATCTCAAGAAACCACTTGGGAGACCGATCTTTCACGCGCTGCGCAGCGTTCGGCGATCACCAATAAGCCGTTAATGTTGCACTTTTGCGCGGACTGGTGCCGCGATTGCAGACAGCTCGATACGTTTGTTTTCACGAACCCGGTTTTGGGTCGTACGATACAGGAAAACGTGATTCCAGTGCGCGTAAATGTCGATGAGCATGGGCCACTCGTGAAAGAGCATGCCATCACATCGATTCCGATGGATGTGATCATCACAAGTGATGGTCGAGTCCTTGCGAAGCAGCTCAGCCCACACTTGGTTGATGACTATGCGCGGATGCTTTCAAAATTACCGGCTGTCATGAATGAGCTGGATTCTACAAAATACGGTAGGGAGCAAGCGGTCCAAAACGTGCTGGCTTCTGCCAAAGTGGACACGGATCCGGTGATCAATCGGAATAACTTTGCTGCCGTTCGGGGATCGTCGATAAACGATAGGATTGGGCTAGATCAAATCCAACAAGTGTCCAATGAGCACCGGCGAGAGATGAATAGTGCGTTTCGAAAAAAAGGCCCGCAGCGCATCGTCAATAAGACCTTCGACTCGTCCCGAGAGTCGGGGGCTCCGAGTAGCCCAGTGGGTCAAGACGCTCCCTTGGCCGAAACATTACCCCATTCCCAAAACCAAACCGTTAGTAACCCGTTTGTGTCAACTTCAACGTCCCCCGCATCGCTCCCGGAGCGGGGCGTAAGGGATATCAATCGAGCTGTCGCATTACCTCCGGATCGGGATCAGTCTCAAAAGACTGAAAGCCCTAGCGAATCATTGATTCAGGCAGGTGGTGTTTTTATGCAGAGAGCCCTGGCAGTTGACTCTCCAAACGCTTCATTGGAACCGGATCGTATTGAGGAGAGCCAATCTGATCCACCTGTGACTCGCTCTGCTTTGGGCGATGATTCGGAACCATTTGCCCTGTTTGGACAGTGTCCGGTATCGTTAAGAGAGTCGAGCCAATGGGTGGACGGGGACCCGAATCTGGGAGTGCGTCATCGGGGGCGAGTCTTTATTTTCGCCAGTCAAGATGCCATGCTCAAGTTTCAGAGCGAACCAGATTTGCACAGTCCTGTGCTGGTCGGGTTTGATCCAGTTCTGTTCCATAAAACGGGGATGTTGGTTGAGGGGAAAGCCAAACACGGAATGTTCATGGGTAGCGGACCATCGCAACGCGTCATTCTATTTTGTTCTGAGGCGACTCGCGCGGAATTCCAAAAGGCTCCAGAGGTGTTTTTGCGGACCGTTCAAATAGCGATGGGTCGTGGCGTGCCTGTCGATGGTATCAAGTGGCGATGAGCCCCACCGGTATCAGGTGTAGAGTAGATCTGCAGACTTATAGACTGTACGGACAATGCAAAAACCCATGCGTTGATACAGCCTGATGGCACCAGTATTGTGGGATGTGACTTCCAGTGTGACGAACTGGATTCCGACCTCTCGGAAACCCGCAAGCGAACGGGTCAAAAGACAAGATCCCAATCCCAAGCTGCGGTGGGATGGGACGATACCGATGTTTTGGATAGAACCGACATCAACTTGTTCTTGGATGCCTTGAATCGTTCCACAACTCTCAGCAACCCCTGTAATCGGGTTGTTGTACCGGATAAGCCATGTTGCGGATGGGAGAAAGCCTTGCCTACAGCTGATTTCTTTCATCAACTTCAGGCAGCCGACCTCACTGCCGAGGCAGGGGAAGACATTGCTGTCCATTTCAGATCGGAAGCTCCGAAATTTGGCGGCGGCGTGTTCTTTTACCAGCTTGGTGGACCACGGTTCGAGTGAATAGTTTTTTGGTAGCGCCGTCTCTTCTGAAAGTCCTTCACGAAGATCAAATCGCATGCAAAATCTACGAAAATAGGTGACGGTCATCGATGGCGGGACCCGTGCCGGGGAGATTTGAAATGGAATCGAACCTGATTGTTACTATAGCGTTGAAGTTCTTGGGTTGTCCAGAATCCATTTGATTTCTAGTCGATTTTCTCAACCGACTCCTGCGTCGATTTCGTTTGGGAAACAACTTCTCCTTCGATGATGTCGGAAGGTCGTTCGGGATGATGTTTGTAAACGTTTACGGACACGTGGTTTTTGATCGATGCAATGGCCCATGTTTTGTACCAGTGACGACAGATTGGGATGAGTAAGGAGAACCCAAAAAGATCTGTAAGGAGTCCAGGTGTGATTAGGAGTCCCGCCGCGAATAGAATCATGGCCCCATCGGTAAGTAGGTCTGCGGGCACTTGGTTGCGGCTAAGACGATCTCGTATGCGAACGCCAACTTTACTGGTCTGCCATTTGGCCAGCCATGCTCCGATGATTCCTGAAACGACGATTAACGCAATGGTCGTAGCAACCGTCGTGTATTTTGAAATCAACATCAGCAAAATCAAATCCGCCAATGGAACCAAGATGAATATGAGTAAGAGTCTGGCGAACATTGTTCGAAGTGTTTCAGCTAAAGCGGTTTAATTTAGTCGTTGCGGGCCGTTGAGTACGTGTGTCTGTAGGATCGCTTGTATTTCGCGTGGTTCATTGTGTTTTTAAAGGGTCTGTTTTTGTGAGGGCGACGCGGTCAAACCAGCCAATGGGTTGGTGTCAGGCTTCGCCGTCTTTTGGGTTAAGGTGGTTGATCGTAAAGCTTTATTTCGCGTGGTGGACGGTTACAGTATTTCACGAACTGCATTCCGTAATTCAGCGGTGGGGTAATGTTCGGAAACAGGGAAACGAATCAGGGGTAGCCCAGCGGAATCGAATACTTGATCTACGAATTTGTCCCGCTCGACTCGGTCCGGGCGGGCGTGACTCCCGTCATCCAGTTCGATGCACAACAAGGGTTCCAAAGTGTTTGGGTCGCATATGACAAAGTCGATGTGTTTCGCGAGGATTTTATTGATCCAAGATTTACGGTTTTTTATTTTTTTTTGGACCCGCAGCAGATCGGCCATTCGAACCATCGCAAATATTTCCCAATCATCACGGACGGCTTTCCTCAGGGCACGAAAAAATTTCAATTCCGTTTTTGTAACCAGTCGTTCTCGAGCGAGGTAGGGAAGTTTCTTCGGGCGTGTCCAAATTCTTAAGAGGACAAAGAAAACCAATAACATCCCAACGAATACCCCAAACGGCCAGCTGATCTCGAGGATTGGGATAATTCGGTCGAACATGTTTCTGTTTGGGGCTGCGTTTAAGAGATACCTTGAAGGAACTTCTCGGAAGCTGGTTTTCGACAATTACTGTCAAGCATAGAATAATGGATTCTAAACGATCAGGATAGCTGAATCGAAGGTCCCGCCCGGTTTCAGTATTCCGCGTGTGATTCACGGGATGAGGTACATATCATGAAATATTTGCATACTGATGAAAGCTGAAAATCAGATTCTACCAGAACTAAAAGCTCTTCGACTCGGTGACGTAGAGATTGGTTTCCCAATCGTTCAAGCGGCCCTGTCAGGCTATAGCGATTGGCCTATGAGAGTCATCGCTCGGCGGTTGGGTGCGCCTTATACGGTGTGTGAGGTCATGCTGGACGAGTTTTTGGTCAACCTCAAAGAACGCAAGCGTACGAGTCATTTTTTACATATTTCCGACGAGGAGCACCCGGTGGGCGGGCAGCTGATGGGCGCCGAGCCGGCGCAGTTCGCCGCGGGCGCTTTAAAGTTAGTGGAAGCTGGATTTGATGTGATTGATATCAATTTTGGTTGTCCGGTAAAAAAAGTTCTGGGTCGCTGTCGGGGTGGCTTTCACTTGAGTCAACCCTCGGTCGCCATTGATATTATCCAGCGGACGCGGGATGCCGTTCCCGCGGAGATCCCGGTGACGGTGAAAATGCGTCGGGGCATCGATGATACGGAAGAAAGCAGGGACCATTTTTTTCAAATTCTCGAGTCTGGATTTGAGATTGGAATTGCGGCGGTGACCGTACACGGCCGAACGGTAAAGCAGCGTTATGTCGGACCCAGCCGATGGGAATTTTTAAAAGAACTAAAACAGTTTGTCGGAGAGAAGATCGTATTGGGAAGTGGTGATCTTTTTACCGCTGAAGACTGTCTTAATATGATGTCACAAACGGGTGTGGACGGAGTGACCGTGGCGCGTGGAGCGATAGGAAACCCGTGGATTTTCCAACAATGTCAGGCGCTCGCTGCTGGACAACCGCTGCCTAAGCCGCCGAGTCTGTTTGAGCAACGTGACGTGATTCGTGAACATTTTAGGTTGGCTGAAGAAGTCTACAGTCCAGATCGGGCCGGTCCGATTATGCGGAAGTTTGGTATTAAATATTCAATCCTTCATCCGGAACACGAAAAAGTTCGCTCCAGCTTTGTAAAGGTCAAAGATCGGGCGGAGTGGGAGGCGGTGCTTGATCTCTGGTATGGAGAAGATCTTCCGGGCGTCTACCCCAATGGTCGGATGCATAAGGCGCAAGGAAGCTGCACTCCGGGTTAGATCAAACTTGGGAGCCGTTTCGAGGCCACGGTTTGGGTGCGGGAATATTTGGTACCTAGATGGGGCGGTTTTTTTGGAACGGCGCGTCGGAATCCGATTATCGGCTCAGGTCGAAAAACGGAGTGGGATTTTGTATAATATGGAAGCGATGTGGTAGCGCATGTAGGGGAAGAGATTCATGAAAGTTGATCACTACGAAGATGTTCCGCAAAATACGGTAGAGATGCCTGGCGCTACGGGTTGCAAGGTGCGGCAGTTGATCGGGCAAGATGACTCGGCTCCGAATTTTGCCATGCGGCAGTTTGAGGTGGCACCCGGTGGTTTCACGCCGCGGCATAGCCACGCTTATGAGCATGAGGTTTTCGTTCTTGCAGGGGAGGGTGTGATTTTTGAGGGCAACCAGCAACACCCCATTAAGACGGGAGACGTGATCTACGTCGCCCCGCACGAAGTGCATCAATTTTGTAATACCGGGGAAAATTCATTGACCTTTTTATGTTTGATACCAAATTCGGCAATCGGTAAAGTCGGCATCCCTGCGCCCGAATGCGGCCAAGGCTGAGTCGGTAGTAAGGAATGGGTTGGGCATTTTGTTTTGGCTGACTTTCATTGGCCGAGTAAGAGGGCTTTAGAGAACGTGGAGCAGAATAGCATCAAAAACAAATTGGAAGCATTGCGTCGGGAAATACGGCGTCATGATCAAAAGTATTACGTCGAAGCTGCGCCGTTGATTTCTGATTTGGAATACGATCGACTCCATCAACAGTTGGTTGAGTTGGAGAGAGAGCACCCGGAACTGGTCACCCCAGATAGCCCCACGCAGCGAGTTGGCGATTCGCCCGTCTCCTATTTGGAGCAGGTCGAACACACCGTGCCCATGTTGTCGATTGATAACACCTATAGCATTGCTGAGTTAGTTGACTTCGGGACAAAAACCGAACAGGCGTTGGGTGGGCCGGCGGAATGGGTAGTGGAACTGAAGATTGATGGCGTCGCCGCAACGCTTATTTACGAGGACGGCCTTTTTGTCCGAGGACTGACGCGTGGGAATGGTCGGTTGGGTGATGACATCACGCATAATCTTCGAACCATTGCAGATATCCCCCTAAAGCTCGCTTCGGACGACCCGCCCCCACTGCTTGAAGTTCGTGGCGAGATCTATATGACCAATCAGGAGCTGGTGGCGTTAAACGAACGTCAGGAGACGGCAGGATTACCGCCGTTTATGAACACGCGCAATGTAACGGCGGGAAGCATCCGTTTGTTGGATCCCCGAATTTGTGCTTCTCGAAATCTGCGTATGTTTTGTCACGGGACGGGTTACTGTGAAGGTCTCAAAAGTGATAATCACTTAGACTTCTTAACGGAAATTGGCACATATGGAATTCCTCCTACACCCGATGTTCTGGGCCTTCCCTCCATCCAGCGAACCGCTGAGTATTGTGAGCAGTTGATCGAGAAAGTCCCCGAACTAGACTTTGAGGTGGATGGGCTCGTGGTCAAGTTGAACCGCTTCGCCCAACGAAAAGAGCTCGGCGCTCGATCTAAGAGTCCGAGATGGTTGATTGCATATAAATGGGAGAAATATGAGGCGGTTACAAAGCTGAAATCCATCGAAGTGCAAGTTGGGAAAACGGGGGCGATCACACCTGTAGCGAATCTTGAGCCGGTTGAGCTAGCAGGGACGATCGTCAGTCGTGCAAGTTTGCATAACGCTGACGAGATTGCCAGGAAAGACATACGCGTAGGCGATACGGTCGTCGTGGAGAAAGCGGGGAAAATCATTCCCCACATTGTGCGCGTGGAAAAGCACGAACGAAAAAGTACGGCCATTCCCAAGTTTCAGTTTCCCGTTTGTTGTCCTGAATGCAGTAGTCTATTAGTCAAGGACAAAGGTGGGGTCTACATCCGATGTCCCAATTTACAGTGCCCCGCCCAAGTCAAAGAACGTGTCCGCTATTTCGCTTCACGCAACGCGATGGATATCGAAGGCTTGGGAGACAAGTTAGTTGATCAGTTAGTTTCGAGCGGCTTAGTCAGCCGCTATGGAGATGTCTACCGTTTACGTGTCGATCAACTACTTGGTTTGGAGCGAATGGGCCGTAAATCATCTGAGAAATTGATTGCCGCCATTGAGTTGAGTAAAACGCATGGCTTGGCCCGTTTGTTGAATGGTTTATCAATACGGCATGTTGGTATCACCGTAGCACGCGTGTTGGCGCATCACTTCGGTAGTCTGGAGAGACTGCAGAACGCATCGACCGAGGAATTGGCAAACGTCAACGAAGTGGGTGATATTATCGCCGTCAGTGTCCACGACTACCTGCATAGCGATTTTGGTCGGGAGACGGTCGAGGATTTGATTGCTATTGGATTAAAGGTCGAAGAAGCGCAATCGGAAACCGAATTGCTAGGAAATCAATTGGAGGGGAAAACCTTTGTCGTGACGGGGACTTTGAACCAATACAATCGCGATGAAATTCAGCAGTTGATTATGCAACACGGAGGAAAAACCAGTTCCAGTGTATCAGGCAAGACCGATTTTCTGATTGCCGGCGCAAAGGCCGGTAGCAAGCGGAGCAAAGCTGAAAAACTGGGGGTCGCGATTTTAGATGAAGAGGGTTTCCAGAGACTGTTGGGAGATTCATGAACCGTCTACGTTCAGCTCACGTGCGTATGGGGACTGTGGGCAGGGGGTCTTAAGTCGGCAGGGAACACCGAGAAGGTTGCGCATCACACTCGCTTCGTTTCTGTGATCTAATAGGAATGACATTGCCGATCTCAAGTTGGGACAGCTCCCTTTCAACCATCAAAAAGGCACGGTGAGTCATCAAATTGCTTTGTCGGAAAGTTGGCTCGCAAGGTCCATTCGTACTCGTGGCCGATGCCAGTGCCGGAGATCATGTTAGAGTGTTCGTTTGGGTGGTCGATGGATTAAACTTTTTTTCTGAAGTTTTAAAAAACAAAAGAATTGCGAACACTAAGGGTGAAGGAAAGAATCCGAACCGCGGTATCATGAAGTGAGTTTGGTCTGATCTTGTTGGAAGAAAAGATGCAAAGAAGTAAAACAAGGAACGCCATCAAAATCACGATGCGCTCGCTTTTTTTATTGCTTCTGATTTGCGGGCTGATGGTTCGGTTTTGGGTACTGCCTGCATTGCAGCAAAAACGCATTGCCCAATGGGTAGTTAGTCATCAGGGGAGTGTGGGCTATCAAGAAGAATTGTCCGCTGCGGGAAAGTATCGCGAGGCCAGATATGGGTTGATTGGAAAAACGTTGGGAGTCGATTTTGTCGATCGAATCGCAATGGTCTCTTTAAAAAAGACGGATGACCTGCGTGTCTTGAGTGGCTTGCCTCACTTACAGCATCTGACGGTTGGCCAGTACATGGGGTCAAACTTGTCGTGTTTGGAAGGGCTGCTCCATCTTGAGTCCTTGACGATCAGTGGGTCGGATGAGGTTGACCTTGGGGCTCTGGAAAACCTTCCGTCATTGTCGTTTCTCGCGTTCACTAATTCAGAAACAGAGGATTTCAGTCCGTTGAGAAATCTAAGAAATCTGACCCACCTTGATCTGTATGGAACGCGGCTCGTCGACTTTGAAGACTTAGAAGACCTCACTCAGCTGGAGTGGCTTTTTTTGCCTAACTCCGCTTTGCAGCCTGCGGATATCATTTCCCTTAAGAAGCTTGTTAACTTAAAAAGTCTCTGTGTGGGGAGGACGATTTTTTCTGAGAAGGGGTGTCAAGAATTACAAACGGCACTACCGAATTGTCACATTGAATTCTACCTTTCTGAAGATTGAAGCCCTGCTTCATTGATAGAAAGAGTCGGCGTTGTGAAGCGATTTTAGCGTTTTGGTACGTTGCCTGACAACTTTCTTAATAAGCCGTTTAATAAGATCGTGGCGATGGCCACGGCGGCTGCGATTGGGAAGATGCGAGGGCGCGCGGCAACCAGCAACAATAACAGTACCATGACGCCCATGGTGAGAATCGAAAATCGATTCCTTAAACTGGCTAATTGAGGGAAGGCCAGCCAAAGGGCTCCCAACATACAGCCCACACGGATCAGAATGCCCGAGTACGTTTGGCTTTGAGCAGAATCTTGTAGCAACAGAATGGCACCCCCTGCTAAGGCAGATAGGGCGATGATCAGTAAAAAAACTCGCTGAGGATTCATGCCGGTAGTTTAAGAGAAAGTTCAACACCAGCCATAGTGCACTTTTTAAAACGGCAAATGGAGTTTCCGCAAACATGCCCGTGGATCGGCACTTATAACCTGGGTAGGTCGGTTCTCCGTATTACCACTTAGGGGTTCGCAGATGTTCAAGCGAGTAAAAAAATGTCCGCTGATGTCTAAGGAATATTAAATGTTCGTAAATGGCTGCAAATTAGTATTTCATCGGTCGAGATCGTTTCGGTTGATGGCCCTGACTGGGGACTCTCTGTCGCTGCTGTGGTCGAGGGGGTTAATCTAGAATTTGCTCTCGCAGTTGGGTAAGCAGATCTGCGGCATGTTTGATTTCAGACTTTTGTCGAATCGGTTCTTGAGGGATTTCTCTTTCAATCGTGAGGGGACCGCGATAGCCGATGGATTTCAACGCGGATAGGTAACGATGCATGTCGACTTGACCTTCACCAAGAGGTTTTTCCTCGCCCCAGTCGATTCCGGGGTTTTCAGACCAAGTCGCGTCCTTGCAATGGACGCTTTTTACCAGTGGACCAATTTTTTCTAGCGCTTCAATCGGTTCACCGGTTCCATAGAGGATCATATTGGCGGGGTCGAAGTTAACAAAGAGATTGTCCCGATCCACGTCGGATATGAATTGCAGAAGCCCTTCAGCCGTTTCTTGTCCCGTTTCGAGATGCAAATTTTGTCCGTTTTTCTGTGCGTGGTCGCACAAATCACGGGTCACGGTTACAACAGAAAGATATTCTGGATCGGATGTTTCGTGTGGAACGAATCCCAGATGCAGGGCGATCACTCCACACTGAAGCAGTTTGGCGAAATCCGAAATTTCCTTCATTTCGGCCAGTCGCATATCACGCGTGGAACTGGGAACTAAACCTACGGTCTGTTCAACAGTGGGTATGTCGGCATAACTTTCCCCAGCAAAGCCACCGAAGACAGCGGTCAAGATGATACCCTGTTGGTTCAGTTGATCTAGGAAACGTGTTGCGGCCTCCGCCGTTCGAGTTTCCTGATGGGGAGCGTGAAGTTGTATCGTTGGGATCCCCAACTCCCTCGCTACGTCAAGATGCACTCCTAATCCGGCATCAATGCTGGCGAAAACGCCGATATCCCAGTCACTCATAGATCGATCCCTGAATTGGTTCCTAAACGGCGGGGCGTGGGTGTCAAGCTACTTCTAACACCACTAGTCTAACGTTCTGGTTCTTTTTGGAAAGAACCGTACAAGCGAAAACGTAGAGGGTTTGCGCATAAGAAAACCGCCGAACGCAGAGTGCGTTCGGCGGTTAGATTCAAAATGAAATCCGCAGATCTAGTCGACCCAGAGACTAGTTACCGCCGATCTGACCCACTTGTCGCGTCTCTTCTTCTTCCTGAATGATGATACGTGGAGTGACCATCATCATGATGTTAGAAGTTTCTCGACCGATACCGACGTTCTTAAACAATCGGTTGATGTAAGGCACGTTGCTTAGGAATGGGACACCACGTTCGGTGCGTCCTTCACTCATCCGCTTGATACCACCCATTAAGACTGTTCCACCATCGGGCACGCTCACGACCGTGTTGATCGTTGTGAAGCCTACAGTGGGCAACTGAATGGTAACACCTGACGTTTCGACTTCTACCAGTTCGCTTTCTTCTTCGGTCGTTTCCTCGACGCCATCGACGGGATCGAGCAAATCGTCGAGAAGACTGTTTGTCTCTCGGCGTGTCTTTGTGCTACCGTCGAAGGTGAACGTTTGGACGTCTTGAACCTGGCTGAAGAACGGAACCAGTGTCATTCGGACCGACTTTCGGTCATTGGAGACAACGGCTTGGACGTTCATGCTGGTTCCATCCGGTAGAAGGGTGATTACAGGTTGTTGTGCAACCGCAAAATCACCCACTACAGGAATGACGCTCGTGACGAACGGACGTGTTGCCCCGTCGCTTACACTGGCACTTTGGCCGTTGAACATCGTGACCGTTGGGGCCTGCATGATGTTCGACCGTGTGTCGCCTTTGGACGCTTGGATCAGAAAGAACACCTCGATGTCACTCAAGATCGCAAAACCAAAGTTCGCGGCCGTTCCTACGTCAAAACCTCCAAACTGTGGCACCGCGGATGCAAAACTGTTTTGCAGAAATGCCACGTCCAGGTCTTGAGTCGGTTGGAACCTTTCTGGAACCGGTTCCCGACCGACGACCGCACTCTGGGACAGTTGATCTGGAATTGGGTTCGGTACGTCAGTCACATCATTGATCCGGAAATCAAAGTCGATTCCGATTCGCTCGAAGAAGTTATCTCGCAACGTGATAAAGCGTACCTCGACTACGATTTGAACGTCGTTCAACTCCCGGAGCTTTTCCAACAGGTCCTGAATTTCATCCTGAACCTCCTGCGTCTGGGAAACGATGAGACTAAGGTTGGGAACGAACGATTGAATCGTTCCGTCACCATTGGTGTCATCCCAGCCTTCGGGATCGATCGTGGTTTTTATCAAATCGATGAGTGGCTCGAAATCGGCCTGCGTAATACCACCCAAAGATGGGGGTCCGAAGCTGTTAAATTGGGGCTGCCCCGTCTGGACGCCACCGCCACCGTACCGATTACCATTGCCGAAGCCCAGGGCGCCGCCAAAGGGTCCATTGGGTATTTGTTGCCCCATGGCGGTTTGTTGTGCGGCATTGGCCTGCTGTGCCATTGCAATCGGTGACACGGCCGCCGACGCTCCATTTTGGCCCATGGCCAAAGGGGCTTGGTTTCCACTAAACCCATTCTGTCCCATATATCCGTTCATTCCACTTCCACTTCCCGGTGTCATGAAATTCATGTTCATAGAGGAATTGAAATTTTTGACCGGAGTGACCAAATCGCCAACGTAATACGTTTTGGGTTTAACATCTCTGCGTTGAGCGTCTTTGCTGGTCACCTTGATCACTTCATCTTCTACGATGAAGACCAACCCGGCTGATCCAAGGATGACATTCAAGGCACTTTGTAATGAGATCGGTTCCCGGATTGGGACATCGACCTCACGATTGGTTTCGATACCTTCGGCCGCGAGGGCGACGCCATCAAAAATTATGTTGACGCCCGCTTGGGTTGAAAGTTGATCAACTGCTTCGAACAGGGTTCCTCGGTATTCGCCTTGGACCTTCTGATCTTTCAGGAGATTCCATATTTGACGTTCAGACTCCGAGCTGTACTGTCGCAAAGACAGCTCCTCGGCGCGCATATTCACTCGTTTCGCGTACTCGTCGGTATCACCGTAAAGGAGTGGCATTTTTTCGTCAAAAGGAATTGCGTCCTCTTCAGCGTTGCGTAGGCCGAAGTAGACACCACGTTCTTTCGCATCCTTGATACGATTCATTTCAGCAATACTGGTGCCCAGTTTGGCTTTTTCCCGCAGAAGTGAAGAAATTTCGCTATCTGGATCGAGGTCAGCAGCCTGCCTTGCGATTTGCTCTGCTTCTGCATACCGACCTTCATCCAGCAGATTGTTGAAATCTTCGACTAGTTTTTGAATCTGTACTTCGGTGTCGTATCGCTTTTGACGCCCTAGTTCGACATCCATCAATCGAGAAGCATTCGCTTCGTCATTCATGATTTCCGGTAGATTAGATTCAATGAACGTTTGCATCTCAGTGATGTCACGATCAATGATGGTCAGCAAAGGACGTTTGCTGGCCGCATCGAGTTCGCTTTGAGACACCCGGTTTCGGATATCCGTCATGCGTTCCAGAGCGATTCGTGGTGTTGCCTCCAGAGCCCGCTCAGCGGCCGCACGTTCGCGGAAAACTTCGGACTGCATTTTACGATACATCGCTGCTTGTGCATTAGCTACGGCGTCCAGGTCCAGCGTGCCGCCGTTTTCCTGGATTTCGGCAGTGGTTGCCATGCTGGCGAGTTTGTCTTGAATCGACTGCTGTGTCGATGTGTCTAGATTGTCTCGGTATTGCCAAGCCAGTTCGAAGTATTCGCGTGCACCGTCCCTGTCTTGGCTCTCAAGGGCTTGCAAACCACTGCGATACAATTGCATTCCCCGTGAAGGAACTGGTGTTGTATCAACGGACTCAGCCAGAATGGCTTCATCCTGTGCGATTGCAACTTCTTCTTCGATGAGGGTAGTTGCGTCCTGAATAACCGCAACGCCTTCTTGAACGTTGGCAGCCTCGTCTTGCGGCTTTCCGTTCATTCCCACACGAATGTTACGTGTGTTGTCTGCCGCCGGATCGTAATCTGCCTGCACGACATTGTCTTCGGGGTCATCGAAACTAGCCGGTACGACGTTGGAGCCGTTTTTCATGGCATTCTGGAGCTTTAATTCCATCTGCCATGGGCGCATTTGATTGTTCCCAAAATCGGCGTCTGCTACGCCAAACGACTTCGCTCGCATCGTCAGTTTGGAAGCTTGACCATAATCGCCTCTGTCAAAAGCGAGTTCGGCCTGCGACATCAACTTCATTGCCTGTGTCTTCATATTGGCAAGTTGAGATCGGCCCAGTTCCATGGTCCTACTTTTCGCCATGATTCGTTCGGTCACTGTTTCTGGTGACAATTTTAGTGTGGCAAAGTCGACTGGAAACTTCTTTGCCTGAGCAACTAGCATGTTAGCAGTCTCAAGATCTTGATACTCCACCATGCTGTTTGCCTGGGTTAGCAGGAAGCTTGCCGCTTTGGAATTAAAGGTTCGATCCTTGGCTGCCGCCAAGTCCGCCAAAGCCCGTTGGTAGGCAATCATTGAATTCACTGCGTCGGGAGAATCTCCCAGGGCAGAAAAGTCAACTTTGTATTGACTCGCAGATTTAACCATCATCTCAGCCGTGGTTACATCTCCATGTGCAAGTGCTTGGCGTGCTTTGAGCAGCGCCATTTTAGCAGGCCCGTTTTTGTCGAGACTACCGCCTGTATCTTCCGTTGTCTTATTGGGAACGAAAGAATTCGAATTGTCAGCCGGGGATCCGGTCTGACCCATTGCCTGAACCTGTAATCCAATCAACGCAGCTGCGCCGATTAGTGCCCAGGTCCAAAAACCGTGTTGAAGTCGCTCGGAGACTCTCACGCAATTCTCCTTGTTAAGGACGCTTTTACCCATCAGGTATCAAGTTAAACTGCTACGGTTTTTTTGAAGAGAACGATCTCTCCAAAGGTTCGCCTGGAAAACAATTCCGGGCACCGCTTCGACAGCGCACAGCCAGCGCAAATCGAAACGACAGTCCGTAGACAGCGCACGCATTTTTATTTCATGGGGCGTTAATTACTGGGGTCTGTATATTCGGTCAATATCAATTGTCAGGAAAATCTAAAAAACCAACCCGGCTGCTAGCAGTCGGGATTCGAGATCGGATGAGGTGACGGTTTATTGTGGGTTTCTTAGGGATTTGTCACGGTTGCGAACGGGTCGAATAAGGAACGCCGTCTCCGATGCTAAGGCTTTAGACGGGCCGGTGGAAAAGGAAAAAAGGCCTAGATAAAGCGGTCTTTGTTGTTCCGGATTCTTTTCAAAGGGAAGCGACTGGTTGAAAATGATTTGCCGTACAAAGAAACCAACCGCGATATATTGGTAATTAAATTCTGACCCGAAACGTAGAACCATTGGGTATTGGGTAGGCTGGTTCAGAGGTCCGACAACGGTGTCAGAAAGGTGAATTTTTCTACTACGGCATAACTCGTCTGAGTGGATTAAAGTGGTTGGCGATGAGGCGATTTGATCGGGAACAAGGTCGGTTAATTTATGCATAAGAAAATGTTTTTATGGGGGACGCCCCTTGCAGCATTGTGCCTTGGTATGTTGCTGACCCTAGGTGGCTTGGGGCCGGCAGTTTGTTGGACAGCGTCGATTACATTTTGGGTCGCGGTCTGGTGGGTGGCAGAGCCCATCCCTATTCCTGCCACTTCTCTATTGCCCATGGCGCTGTTTCCACTGGTGGGCGTCCTAGAACCAGGTGACGTTGCTGAGTGCTATGGGAATCCGATGATTTTATTGATGTTGGGTGGGTTTATGCTGTCCATTGGAATGGAACGGAGCGGTGCGCACCGCAGAATAGCATTACTCATGGTTTCGTTGTGCGGGGCAGGGAACGGTCGTCGGTTGGTTCTGGGTTTTATGCTGGCCTCAGGGCTACTAAGTATGTGGATTTCCAATGCTGCGACGACCCTGATGTTATTGTCCATTGGAATGGCAATCATCAGTCAAACGGATAACCCTCGATTAAAGTGTGCTCTATTATTGGGAATCGCGTATGCTGCCAGCGTTGGTGGGATCGGGACACCTGTGGGGACGCCTCCAAATTTAATTTTCTTTCAGGTGTTCGAAGAAAATACGGGCTTGGAACCGACGTTTTTGGAGTGGATGTCGTGGACCTTGCCCGTGGTCTTTGTCATGTTGCCCACCGTTGGTTTTTGGTTGACACGGGGACTTGGAAGTACCAAAGCGATTCAACTACCCGAAGTAGGCGCTTGGCGCGCGGAAGAAGTTCGAACGCTCACGGTATTTGGGGCCACGGCTGTTTTGTGGGTCACGCGGCTTCAGCCTTTTGGAGGTTGGAGCGGTTGGCTATCTCTTCCTGGTGCGAATGACGCGAGTGTTGCTTTATTGGGCGTTCTCGCAATGTTCGTGATCCCGAGCGGCAGCTGGAAAGAATCCAAGCGATTGTTGGATTGGGAGTCCGCAAGGCAGATACCGTGGGGTATTTTATTACTATTTTCAGGCGGAATCTGCATCGCTAAAGCATTTGTCCAATCAGGGTTGAGTGAGCTGTTGGGACAGCAACTGGCCGCTTTTGGAGCTATTCCGCTTCTGCTCTTAGTGGGTATCATCTGTTTGGCGGTTACGTTTCTCACGGAATTGACGAGTAACACTGCGACCACAACGTTGCTACTGCCGATTTTAGCAGCGGCGGCCATCAACGTAGGAATTGAACCATTGGTCATCATGGTTCCGGCCACGATTAGCGCAAGTTTTGCCTTTATGTTACCAGTCGCAACGGCCCCGAACGCGATCGTCTTCGGATCTAATGAGTTGACGGTCAAGCAGATGGTTCGAGAGGGTGTAGTGCTTAATTTGATTGGAGTCGTCGTCGTCACAGCGATTTGCTACTGGAGATTTTCTTAAAGGTTTGTTTCATATCGATGGTGTCGATGAAAAATAGGTTGAATTGAAACCCTCCTTGGTTCGACGCATGGGCAAAAAAAAAGCCCGGCGAGGAGTCACCGGGCGTCAATGTAAAGCTGGTTTACTGTCCAGGGAAGTCGTCCCCGCCTTCGTTAAACTCGTCTTCTTTTTTCTTTTTCTTTTTGCCAACTTCGGCAAGTTCGTCATCGAGAAAGAGTGCGTGGCGATAATTCAGGCGGTCCTTGATGTCATTTTGAACCCGGAAATTACCCTCAGCATCCATGATCAAAATCTCACCCGGAAGGGTGAAGTCCATCTTGGATTGGGTGATCCGCAGATCTTCCCCACCGAGAATATCAACCACTACGGCGTCGGTTTTTAGTTCGGGCGGCTTTTCTAGTTTACGGACCGTCCAGTCGACGGGGTGTAAGACGTGAATGGTCTTTTCGGGTTTGAAATTTAAGACATCGCCGGATTTGACGGTTCGGCGAGCAGGGATTTGGGTGTGGTAAAGCTTAGACCAGACCGTGGTCACAACGTCTGCAGAAGAATCTTCCATTGGAATATAAAAACTGTTGTTGATTCGTTTCTGTCGACCCGCGGTGACCTTGCCTGCATAGAACGATCCCAAATCTCTTCCACTATTGACCGAATTTGAAGTAGAAGCCCATGGGGTCGGGCGAGCGTATTGAAGCGCTTCTAACGGAAGAGACTTCGGATCTGCTTCTTGTTGTTGCAGTTGTTTCGCGATGCGTGCCCTCACCGATGGATCCTTCATCGTTGATTCTAGTTTTACATACTCGTAGTTTTCGGCTTCATCCTCTTCACCCTGGCCAGGACCGCTGTCATCTTCACCAAGTCCTGCCATACCCATGCTTGGAGTATCTCGCTCGCCGAAGTTTTCATCGGCCAGTGCCTGGGCGAAACCATCCGGGTTTTCGTTGTTAGGATCGGCAAGCCAGACACGAACGCGATACTCAAATTCCTTCGCTTCGGGAACCCCGATATCAAAAAATCTGAGAAGTTTGTAGTCACCTGTCGCAGCCTTCGCCTTCATGATGGCAATGTAATCCGAACGGTCACTTCCTCTCCTTTTTTCCTTTGAATCTCGCTCACTCCCGGCGGAGCCTTCTCCTAGCCCTTCTTCGTCCCCTTCAGGACCACCTTCAAAGTCTCCACGACCTTCGCCAAATCCTCCTGGATCCATTTCTTCGGTGTCGAGTGAATCTTCTTCTTCTTCGCTGACCTCAAACTCTTCGAGACTTCCTCCGCTGGAGGCATCTTGTTCGGAATTTTCCTCGTCGGTTGATGAGCTGGGAAACGTTCGTAGGGTGACTTTGCCATTTGGATGATTGGCCATCTTGCGATAATCGACCATTGAAATGGGCGGGATTTTCCCGGTCAGAACAGTGTCGTAATAGTCGGCGTGAATGACCTCAGGTGCGCCATACTGAGAAACCGAGCTTGGGAATAATTTTCGGGCGATACTGCGGGATTTCTTGGTTACATCAATCCAAGCATCATCTCCCTGTCCCTTTTCTCGACGCTGAACTTCGACGTACTGGTATACCGGTTTGTCGCGAGCGGGATAAAAAGCGGTGGAGTCTTGCAGAACTTTGTCGTACTCAGCCCACTGGTTTTTGATTTCTACCAGTCCAAAAATTGCCATCACTTTGGTGACTTCGGCTCGGTGCCTTGAGGACGAAAGATTAGCTTTTTTAGGGCGTAAGCCCGGCATGTATTGCGCTTGGATTTCCGGCATGACTTCGCCAAATTCAAGTTCTTCAGAACGTTTTTTCTTTTTGTCGTCATCGTATTGGCCTCCTCCTCCCGGGGGCCCGGGAGGTCCACCGCCACGTCCGCCGCGACCGAGTCCGCCGCTTTCTTCATCTTCTTCATCTTGGCCACCAGTGCTGGCAAGTGGAAGCGTGTTGATCGCCAATTGACGCTGGTCTTGGTTGTTAATCAAAAGAGGAACGTAAAGAGGCACCGCAACGATTTCAATCGGAGCCCGCAGAATGGGATCTTTTCGCATTCCGAGTGCTTTGGCCTTCGTTCCCAGCAAACGTCCTCGTTTGTACTGATCAGTACCAATAACAACCTTAGACGCCTGTTCGATCCTCACGTGCGCGTTGGCATCACCTTTACGGTGGTCTGCTATTTTCGTCCAGCTTTCGCCATTCTCGATGTAGCTTTTGGCTTGGCCGGCCATTTGAACCATTTGCTTTGGTGTCTTTTCATTAAAGATTGGAGTTGAATAACCCAACCATAGGAATAGTCCCATCAATGTGATGGCGATGACCAAGATGATTTTTTCAACATGGTGAAGCATGAACGTTTTGAAATCAAAGTTCGTTTTTCTCATTGTATCTCCAAAGCCAATCGGGCTTGAATATGTCCTGTTGTTTCGTGAGTTCGAGAATGCACTAGGGGTTCGAGGATGTTTCGTCGGAGTCTTGGTCGTTGCCGCCAGAATCTACATCGGCGTTACCAGTTAAAATTTGCTCGTTAACCGGATTGTAAATCTTGACGATGCCGTAAAATTCGACGTCCACATCGTAGTCTATCCGGGTTTCGATTCCTTCGCTCCGGCTGAGACCGCTTCCACCGGCTGCCTCATTGGGATCTGCTTCACCACCTTCCAAACCGGCCCCGGCACCTCCGCCAACACCCGATGCCAACTCTTCCGCCTTTTCGGCCGCTGTTTGCCGACTGCTTCCGCCGGTCGTGACCGCTGCGTTAGCGCCCTGAAGTTCGATTCCCTCTCCAGCTATATGTCGATTGATTCGGACTTGCCAGACCTCGAAGATAAAGGGAGATGGTTTCTCGCCTTCTTGACCCCACTGATAACACGCAGTCAAGAATTCGGGAATTTTTCGCTCGTCCATGCGGCAAGCAAAACGGACTGGAACCCGTTTGGAAACGACCAATTCGAGGTTGGTCTCGGGGAGTTCCGTGCCGCTTATGACTTTTCGTACCTCGTCGGCAAGGATCGGTTCGAAATTCTCGTTAACGTAGCGACCGTGATAAGCGGGCTGATTGTTGTAATTTAGGCCTGTCGAAGATTCACCATCAGCCGCTAGTGCGCGGGCTTCTTTTCGGTTGGCTCGTTTTTCAGCTTCTAGTTCAGAAAGATCCGGTGGGGCGTTTCCCTCCGATTCGGCGGCTGTTAACGCGGCATCGGCCAGTTGCACGTTTGGCGGTGAGATTTCGCCAAGCTGAGTCAAGGCTTCTCTGCCAAATGCGAGGTGATCAATAGTCTTGATGGTTGCCAAGTCGTTCGCATCCGCAGCTCCATTCACCTTTTTAATGATGTTGAAAAAAGCCTCAAGTAACCAAAGATCTTGTTGCAGCATATAAACCTGAGAGGGTGACGGCACCTGCTCCACTAATTTGTGATCGTCTCGCCCTTTAAAACTGGTGAGTTTCTCGTGCCACAAGTCTTGGTTCTCTTCGTTCCATTTCACGACGGTCATGTTTTCGTCGACGACCGAGGTTTCGGATTCGGGTGACGATCCATCTCTTCCCTGTTCGTCGCCTTCGCGGCCTCGGTCCATCGGAGGGGCAGCGTCTTTGTCGTCAGCAGTGTATTTCCAGTCTGCTCCAATGATCGAGCAGATTCGGTTCATCGTTTTGGGGATTTGTAGATTATAAATCAACAGGAACGACAGCAAGGATGCTTGGTTTTTGTCCGCCGGGAACGTTTCCGGCGGATCAAATTGGCTGAATGCAGAGACGAACTTTTCATCTACCTCATCCGGCCATGTCATGATCTCCGCCTGCGCATCGTATCTCATCTTCCAAGCTTTCAAGACGGAAGACGTAGCTGCATCAATTTCCGACGCCATTCCGGCCTTGGAAGATTCGTTCGGATGGGCAGCAACGACCGCGTCACCGGTGTCGGCCACCGTTCTCATGATCGTGTCGTGCGTTGACTGCCGCTTCTTGATGTCCGCTAAATTGGTTTTCCTGTCAGAATCCATTTGGCCAGCGGCGAAAAACCACGTTCCGCTCATGACCGCTGCGAGGATGCCGCACGTGAGCCAAAAACGATTTTTCTTAAGAAATTCAATTACGGGTACTAATTGATCCATGATGTGTTCCGTTAAGGAGTTTAGTTTTCTTCTTCTGTTTCTTCATTTGCCGCATCGGCTTGGGTCGATGCTTTTTTTGCTTCGGCTTCGACTCGAAGCATTTTTGCTTCGAAGCGTTCTCGCGGCGTTCGAGGGATCCACGCCATCTGGATAGTGAAATCATAACGCCAAGCGTCGAATTGACCATTCGGTTCCGTGCCATCCCCTCCTGCACCACCGGGACCGCTTGGTCCCTCGCGTTCATAGCTGCCTTCATAGCTGCCTTCTTCCTCGGGGTCTCGCCCTATGGAATCTTGGCGGAAACTGATTCCCACTTTTTGTCGCTCTGAACTGGTCACCAAGGTCGGGTAATAGATTCCGAAATCTTGGAATTTGTATTGCCCGCCACCTTCAATACCGTCTTCGTTACCGGGGAATTCAACCGTTCCATCGATCAGAGTGGTTAAGAGGGTTCGCAGGATATATGCCTTGGTGGCATCCATTTCAAGAACCTTTTCATCGCTGTTGTGGAAATGATGAGCCTTGATTTCAATCACCCATCCATCCCCTGTGATTTCGGATGCCGTGTCGACCGCAGCCTCTTCGGCAGCTTCCTTAATCGGTTGCAGTAACGCGGCCAGGTCGGCCGTGCTGCTTTCGAACATGGTGTCGTGAATCGGTTTAACCGTCCCTAACCATTCTCCAACATCGATGTAATACTTGGTTTCGATATGATCTAGGTAAAGCTCTTTACGGTCTGAGAAGGCATACTCACTCGGGTCAACACTCTCTAAGTTTTCCAGTTTTGGATCCTTCGGGAGGGATTGATAAATGGCCGACTGGATTTCGGTCCAAGAAGACTTGTCTTCTGAGGATGCCACCAATTCGGCGGCCAGTCGATTCATTTTGTCTAATTTGATTTTTTGTTCGTCGTCTTCCCGTTTGTACCTTTTGCTCGATGAGTCTTGGAGATCGATCTCCTTCTTGGCCTTTTCCCACGTCACATTTTCAGCCTGATAACTCGGATTCACTTTCCACCAAGCCGTATCCTTCATGAAGTAACCCAGCATCATGCCAATCATTAGCAAGCCTACCGAGGCTAATACCCAGGGTTTCTTGGCCCGAATGATTCGTTCCTTGACGATCTCGCCAGGCAACAAATTTGTATTCATGACCCCTTTTCCGGCACCTTGTAGGCAAAGTCCGTAAGACGGGGCGAATGCTAGAAGATTGTCCTTGAACGACTGCTGGGAAATCACGTCGGTTCCGTTGAGACTGTCGAACTCAGAGATCTTGGCAATGTCGATTTGAAGTTGCTTGTTTAAAAATTGTCGCAACCCGGGTAGTTTTGCGGCGTTTCCAAGAAGAACGATTTTCGAGATCTTGGCCGTTTTGTCCATGCTTTGGAAAAACGTCAAGGAACGCTGAACTTCATTGACCAAATCTGAGAATACAGGTCGCATTGCCTTGAAAACTGTTTTGGGATCTTCAGCTTGCCTTGCGTTTCGCTTTAAGTGTTCTGCTTTGGCCTGGGTTAATTTCAGTTCACGCGATAGTTGTTTTGTGAAGTGATTTCCACCGATCGGAATATTTCTCAGCCAAAGCTTGATCCCGTTAGACACGATCAAATCAGTCGTGTCGGTGCCCATCGACATGACAACCACTGAGTGGGGAGGTGATTCGGGATCGAAGTCTTCCGGCGATGGCATTTCATCAAGAATGTCTTTGCAGACAACATTGAAGATTGACAGTGGCGAAAGTTGGATGATGTCGACTTCTACGTCCGCTTCGTCAAACGGGCGAAGGGCTCGAATCACCGCATCGCGTTTCATCGCAAACAGTCCGACCTCTGCGTCAACGGTTCTGCCATCGACGATGGTACCGCCCATCTGCTGCCAATCCCAAATGACTTCTTCGATCGGAAATGGTATCTGTTGTTTGACCTCGTATTTGACAATGTCAGGTAAGGTTTTGGCGTCGACCGGGGGTGGCTTAAAAAATCGCGAGAGTCCGGCTTGGCCAGGGACGCTGATCGCGACCGAATCTCCCAGCACCTGATTTCGAGACAGAAACTGCTCCAGCGCTTGACGAACCAATTCTTCCGGATCTGCTTCCGGCTGGCTCAAGATTTTTGGATACTCGATGTAATCATATGAGTCGGCAACGACCGACTGGCCATCAGCATCCAGCGTGCAGCGGAGTGCTTTCAGTGCACACTGTCCAATATCGATACCCCATACGGCATTTGATTTGGCCATCTGTTTTCCTATTTGGTAATTCGGTCAGCTCGTAAATTGACGATCGGTACGAAGGCGTTCGACCATCTATATAGAATAGTCATGATGCTTGAATTACGTACAAAAAGTCTGGACCATTCCGAAATCACAATTCATTCGGGTTGGTTTTTATGCAAAATAAGCTCTATGAGTCTCAGAAGAGGCTCAAGCAATAATAAGCCGTTCTTAGCGTTTGCTAGAAAATCAAAATATAACTCCCTATAATTTAGTGAGAAAACAGGCGATTTGTCAAATTTTTGCATTAAAACAGCCCCATTAACTAGTGTTTTCCCCCAATTAAAACGATCGTCCTTTTTTCAAACTCGTTTTGCCGTGGGAGGATTCCAGTTGGTGGGATTGTTCTGCTCAAAATAACGGAGATAACGATTTCCCCGATTCTTACTGTCTCTATTGAGTTAACTGTCTGACATTCTTCAACCCAACAAAGTTCCAATAATTCTCATGCTTAACGCCGGCCCGATCCCGTTGTTCCCTTGCCATAGCATTGAGGATTTCCCAACTCATTACGCGGGTTCCGAAGCGGAGGGGGTTCTGTCGGCCTGGACAGTCAGTTGGCATCCCGCCATCATTGCGGAATCAGGTTGCCTGCCAAAATGGTCTAGCACCGACTATTGCAATGACGATCTAGAGGGCCGGCTATTACTGATCCCAGCGGTTGCGACCCAGCGGGTTTGTGCCGAGATACGGCGACTGATTTCTGACAAGAAATGTCAGGCGATCGACAATCTGGAGTCGCGGGACGATTACCTTAACCACCCAGCCTTCGGCCGGTGGAATGCATTGGAATTAGAAACCGAGGTGATTCAAGAGTTTTTTGCGCTGGCCTACGGTTATTTGCAAGTTCAGATCATGACCCGGCAAATACGGTATTCGAGTGGTTTGGATGAAAGTGAATTTGAAGCACGGCTGCTGCAAGCCGCCACCGCGGCGGTAGAGAAACGAGACGATTTAAATTTGTTGTTGCAATCTTGCTACGACTTGTTGTTGGAGGAGAGGAACCGATTTTATCCTACCCAGCCGGAATTGCTGGATATCGTCATGGTGGCTAATACAACCCTCGGGCGGCGTTTTGAATTGCAGCTCGAAGCGGCTCATAAAATGAACCTGCTGTTCACCGGACAGTTAGTCAACCAGATGCAATCAGAAAAGCCAGAAATCCATCGACGAGTACGGGCTGCCGTTGAATCCAAGCGAGCTGAAATCATCGGCGGTTTGCACGCCGAATTACCCGCCAAGTTGATGGGTGTAGAGTCCCAGTTGAATCAACTCGCTCAGGGAATTCAGGAGATTCGGCAATACCTGGGACAGAGGCCCGCATTGTTTGCGCGACGGACCTTCGGGTTGAATCCAACGCTTCCGGGGCTTTTGAAACAATTCGATTTTTCCGGGGCTTTGCACGCCAACCTTGGGCATGGCCAAATCCCTGATGCCTCGACGGCGATGATCAATTGGGAAAGTACCGATGGATCGACGTTATATGCGATCCATCAGAAACCTCGTGACGCAGCCAATCCCGGCGCTTTCCTCGGGCTTGGCAAATTCATTGGTGAGGCACTGGATTCGGCCCACCACGCAACGGTGGTCTTCGTGCATTGGCCAGATCGATTTTGTGAATCGTTTCAAGACCTTCTTCGGACCTGCCAATACGGTCCCCTGCTTGGAGCATTTAATACGGCGAGTGATTATTTCGACGGATTTTTCGATCCTGGCTATGCCGAGCGATTCACGGATGATGAGTATCGGAGTCGCACCCTCGCTGATTGGACGACTCAGGCAGTTAGCAATCCCGTTTCTCGGATCGTCAATTACTGGAAAAATCATACGGAAATCGGATGTCTTTATGGTGCCACGACGATGTCGGCTTTTGTGGGAAATGGCCATAACGGCCCAGAGTGTCAGTCGATGTTAGATCAATTGGGAAGCTTGATGGATCTCAATGATGCCTGTCTGGATCTCAAGGGTGCCAAAACTGCTGTGCTCTCGGACAGCTGTGCTGCAGTGAGTCAGCGCGTCCGGTCTGAATTGGGGCAACAACTGGGCGTTCGGTTTAACGCGGCTGCCAACGATGTGGTTGTTATTGCGAATCCATTAAGTTTTCCCCGCCGCTTACACCTTCGTCTTGAAGGGGTTCAGACGGGCCCCAGAAAATCGGATGGACCGATTGTGATCGCGGATTCGAGTGATTTTGGATCGGAACTAGTTGTGGATTTACCGGCGATGGGAAGCGTGATGGTCTCGCCATCGAAAGGGGGGCCCGATCCCTTGCGGAAGGATCCGCCCATGATCGATGGTTGGTGTTTGAGAAATGAATTTTTCGAAGTCAAAGTCGATGAAAAGACGGGGGGTATTTTAAGCCTCAATCGGCATCAAAAGAGGGGGAACCTTCTAACCCAGCGTCTGTCTTATCGAACTGCCGAACGGATGGTTCCCAATAGTGAGCCCTACGCAGTCATGCTGGCTGACTCCATTGAGACTTTTCAAGACACAAGAGTCCATGCGCAGGTAGTATCCCGTGGAACGTTGCGTTTTGAGGATCAGGTCGTCGGCCGTTATCGGCAGACCATCCGTGTCGCACGTGGGTGTTCCGAGCTACATTTGGCGTTTCACATTGAGCCGCTCGTAGAATTGTCGGGAAAACCATGGGAAAACTACTTTTGTTCTCGATGGGCATGGCACGACGAGTCGGCTGAAATTCGTCGTGAATCCCTAGGATCACGGTTTTACTTGATGGAAGAGAAGTTTGAAGCTCCCAATTTAATCCAAATAGAATCGGAACAGGCGCGGCTCAGTCTCTTGACCGGAGGCCTTCCATTTCATCGCCGATCAGGGCGTAGAATCCTCGACACGCTGTTATTGACCCAAGGTGAAACGTGCCGCGATTACGAAATGGGGATTGCCCTAAACGCCGAGTTACCAACGCACAAGGCAGCCAGCTTTCAGAGTCCGGCATTGATCGGTTTTGGTGATCCCGAAAGTGCCAAAACGGGATGGTTGTTTCATTGCGGAGCGAAAAATCTAATGGCGACAATGAGTCAGGCGCGGGTGAGTTCAGCAGGCTCTATTGTCGGGGCCATGTTCCGTTTTCAGGAAACGGAAGGTCGCAGTGGCCAATTGAAATTGACCTGCCCCCGAGATGTTGCTTCGGCGCATCGCGTTAATTTTCTGGGCGAATTTTTAGGTGATGGGAAAGTGGACGGCCGAAAAGTCTCATTCGATTTTGGGCCAAATGAACATTTTCAAATAGAATTGAATTGGCGATCATGATCGTAACTATCGATGGACCGGCCGGTGCTGGGAAGAGTTCTGTATCTCGGAAATTGGCCGAACGTATCGGCTTTCAATTTCTGGACACTGGAGCGATGTATCGCGCTGTTACGTATCTCGCGTTACAGCGTAACCTAGATTTGAGATGCGGTGACGTGGTTGGTTTGGCACAAGGAATGGAAATCGTTTTTCAAGATGCCGAGGTACGCTTGGGGGGAGAGGACGTATCCGAGGCGATCCGCACGGCAGATGTCACTCGAAGGGTTTCCGAAATCGCGGACAATCCCAACGTGCGCGAAAAAATGGTCGCGCTCCAGAGGAAGATTGCAGAGGGTGGAGATTATGTCAGCGAGGGGCGTGATCAGGGGACGGTAGCGTTTCCTGAGGCAGTCTGCAAAATTTTTCTCACGGCAAGTCCTGAAGAGCGCGCTCGGCGGCGTTGTCTTCAGTTGAGTGAAATAGGGGTGCAGGCGGACTTGAAAGAGGTGCTTGCTGCCCAAAACGACCGGGATCACCGTGATGCGACGCGGCTGGTTGGCCCACTGGTCAAAGCGTCCGATGCCATCGAAGTGGTTACCGACGGTAGGTCGTTCAATGAAGTGGTCGACCATCTGGTAACTCTGGTCAGTCAGAAAGTGGGTCGATAGCTTGAGAGTCGCTCCGCGGTTCACGAGGTGTTAGATCTGCCTTGCTGAATTTTTCAAGGTTGTCTCGGATCCGCCAGATACGGGACTATTCTTCTTTTGAGACGAAGTTGATAATGGTTGGAACAGAGCCGGTGATGTAGGTCCGTCGGTGTCGTCTTTTTTCAATTTTCAAGATGTGAGTTGTGCGCAAGGGTAGTCCATTATATTTGTCTCTGACGTTAGCCGTGGTGCTAATGAGTATCAATATCGCTTTGATGGTGGTCTGGATCATCCTGGCAGCGCGTCAGTCCTATTGGGGAACGCTTACGATCGGCACCATTGCGTTTTCCTTGGTGTTGATTGGTCTCTCCATCTATCTGTTTTTGACGATTAAAGAACGTCAGCTCAGCCGTCGCCAGATCAATTTTGTTGACAGCGTAACGCACGAATTGAAGTCTCCGATTGCCTCCTTGAGGCTTTATCTTGAGACGCTTCAAATGCGTAATTTAACTCCTGAAAAACGTGGCGAATTTTACCAGACGATGGATGTCGAATTGAAACGGTTGGACGACATGATCAACCAGCTTTTGCAGGTTGCAAGATTGGATGCGATTGGTAAGAGCGCCGAATTGTCAACAGTGGGACTTGAGTTGTTGTTGGAGTCCTGTGCCAAATCAACCAGCGAACGCCACCGACAGCAATACGAGGACGTCTTTGAGATGCAGGTGGATTCCTGTGAGATTTCCGCCCCTCGAATCATGCTTGATATGATTTTTGGCAATCTGTTTGATAACGCTATAAAGTATGGAGGTCGCCCACCCAGAATACGGGTCAAAACCGTTTTGACACGCAATGGCCGGGTTGAGATTTTTATCGCCGATAATGGTGCGGGTGTCCCGCCCGAGATCAGGACAAGTATTTTCAAGCTATTTTTTCGTGGTGAAGACGAGTTGCAACGTACAACGAAAGGAACCGGAGTGGGTCTTTACGTCGCCCACACTTTGGTTCATAAACTCCGCGGGAGAGTGTCCGTGGAGGAAGACCCTCAGGGTTCGGGAAGCACTTTTAGAATTGAATTGCCCTGTCGGGAAACCAGCTCATGAGAATATTGATCGTAGAGGATGAGACGTCCATCGCCGATGGGTTGAAATTTAATTTTGAACAGGAAGGTTACGAGGCTCGCGTGGTGACCGATGGACCCACCGCTCTGGAGTTGCTTAATGACGGTGAATTTTCATTTGATTTGGTCGTCCTTGATTTGATGTTACCCGGCATGAGTGGTTACGAAATATGCAAGGAGATCAGGGGTTTTAATGAAAATATCCCGGTTATGGTGCTGAGCGCGCGGTCGTCCAGTGAAGATAAAGCTCACGCCTTCGATTGTGGAGCCGATCAATATGTCACGAAGCCATTTGACCTGCATGAGGTACTGAGTCGTGTTCGGAATTTATTTAAATGGCGGAGTCCGGATTCGGGTGCGTCGTCAGCAATGCGTCAGTCAGCAGTTTTTGAATTTGACCATGTGATTGTAGATTGCCGGAAGTTTCAAGTCATAGTCGACTCGGTAGAACACACGCTAACGACCATGGAAATGCAATTATTGAGGTATTTTATCGAGAACCAAGGAATGGTGCTTTCACGAAGTCGAATCATGGAAGATGTCTGGAGTCAAAGTCCAGATATCACGACACGAACCATTGATAATTTTGTCATGCGACTAAGGCGTATCATCGAGCCGGATTCTTCTAAACCGAAATACATTCACTCCGTTCGGGGCACCGGCTATAAATTTATTAACGAGTGAGCCTTGGGGGTTGGCTCCTCGGTTTGGGTAGTTTCGATTTTTTCTGATTCCATCCGAATCCTGACGAGTGCCAGTATGGGAAGGCGAGATTCCTCTTTACGCGTCATACGGAAATGATGTATCTAGAGTGAAACGTTCGCGAAACCGATCCCGTTTAATTCGATGTCACCAGCATATATGAGTCTGCATTTCCTAAGTCTGCGTTGCCAAAACGTGGGAAAGAATGAAAAAATACGCCTCGCACTGTGCGGAGGCGTGTGATGTTAACCATTCTGTTTTTGTTTGCGGTTTACCGACTTATTTTTCTTCGTGAAGACTCGGTTCTTTACCCTCGTAAGCTCGGTAAAAATCAAGGATCGCTGCCTTAAGTGCCACAGCGGTTTCGTCGGCTGGGTCCTGCTTGCACTTCATCGCACAAACCATGACTTTATGAGCAGTCGCGAGTTGTTTCGCGTACTCTTTGTTGTCCGGTTTAATACGCTGCGTGAGGAAGTACTGCGACATGATATGCTGCGTGTTGGTCGCATGTTGTTCTTTGGTGTTAACCCATCGCGTCATTTGGTTGACGACTTTTGCATTTGGGGGGGCGTTCTGAAAGCCATCGCAATACTCCTTCAGACTCGTGATTGCCTTGGCAATGGTTTTCGTATCTTCCAGCATCATTTCGAAACGCATCTGATCCGAGTAGATCCCGCAAGGGACTTCACAGTGAGGAGCGGGTGTCACGATCCTTGGGGCTGGTTCCCCGGTCTTTACCGTTTCGTATCCGTTAACACTCGAGAAGGTGGTTCCAGTGAGAATCAGGCTGACAATCGATAGGCTCAAAAAACGTTTCATGAATGGTCTCTCCCTAAGGTTTAAAGTCGCGATTTGCAAAGCGTCATTGTAATCATTTTTTGACTGATTGCACGAGGCGAGGAGTGCACCTTTGGGCAGCTAAGTTACCAAGGCATTTCCATTTGACCGACGATTTGCCTAGCGATGCGGTCGATCAATTCCTGTTGTGCGGTTGCCATCGACTGGCCTCCCTCGGGAATGAAGACAGCATCTCGCTCGATGTTGATCGATTGTAGTGGCATCAAGGGGACACCGGCCCGATCAACCCAGGTGACTTCGACACGATACTGGATTTCTAACACGTTGGGATCGTCGTACCAGTCTTCACTGAGTGGTTTTTTTCGTTCCCGAACCAATTTTCCCTGAACGAAGCTGTCAGCCACTTGCGGCGCGCCGATCGTGTAAGGAGTGTTCAGCTCAATTTGTTTGACCACGCTCTCGGTCAAGCGTTGCCCCAAAAAACGTCGCATCGATTCGGAATCGAACATCGCAACATGGACCGTGCGGATGTCGCTCCGGTACAAATATTGGTTTCCGAGATTATAGCTTCGACAACCGGTTGACGGCGCGAGCAATAAGCACAGCGTGCAGAGAACCCCGCACAAGACCTTCTCTTTGGAAAGTCGCAAATGAATTCTTAGGTTTTTAAACCGGTTGTTCATATTCTCTAGCGTGTCTTTGTTTTTGAGAATCCGGAAGCGATGACCGGCTTCGCGGTAGCTTCCGAATCTGGGAATAGTTTCACGAGCCATTCAGCTGGCTGATCCGGTTCGGGGGGCAGTCCTGATATTTTCTCAATTTCCTCCCTAGCCGGTGACGAGAACGCGGTGTCATCGAATTCTTTCACCAATCGCGAATAGTAAATCTGGGCGGCTCGATTCTCTCCTTGACCCGCGTAGTATTGAGCCATCGACCAATCACGTTCGGCTAATTTATGGCGGATAAGGGAGGCCTCGTTTGCCAAATACTCACGTTCGGATTGGATTTGTTCAGGGAATGAGCTGACAATGGTCTTCAGTAGTTTGTCAGCACGAATGAGTGGGTCGGCTGAGTAGCTTTTTCCTCGGTAGGCGTTCAGTCTCGCTTTCAATTCAAAAAGATGCGCGTGAAATTGGTGCGGACTTCCCGGATAATTTAGTCTCAGGTCTTCATAGGTGTCCCCGGCGTCCATCCAAAGTTCATTTTTGAAATAGGCATTGGCCAAGGCCAGGGTGGCATCGTCGGCAAGTTTGCCGGTTGGGTCGTCCAAGCGAATACGGTGTAGGATGCGACGTGCCTCGGCTTCCATTCCTGTTTTGGGGCGTGACGGATTGGTCAGTGAGATGGAGCTCTCGACGTCTGAGAGGTCAAGCCAGTACTGGGCGATGGCGAATCGACGAGCTTCTGCTTTATCCAGATATTCTGTGCCGTTATATTTGACCAACAAGCTCTCATAGGCGCGGTTGGCTTGGACGTAACGATTTGCGAAAAAGAAAGATTCGGCTTGAAAAAAAAGGGCGTCGTGTTCCAGTTGGGAGTCGGGTAATTGACTCGCAGCAATCCGGAATTGCCCTGCCGCTTTGTTAAACGCGTTGAGATGCTCAGTGCCATCGGGATCTTCGTCCCGTTTGACTAACGCCTCTTCGTAGATTTCTTTGCCCGCAGCGAATGATGATTCGGCCGCCGTTGCGTTTTTGGATACAGTGGTTTTTGAAATAAGTGTGGCGGCCAGTTGGCTTGGCGAAAGATCGTCCATTAGGAACCGATCGGCTTTCCGTCGACCGAGCGGGTCCAATATCTCGTCGGGTTCAACCTCCGATTTTTTATCGGTCGCCCCCCAAGCTGTTTTACTTTTGGTCCAGCGATCAAAATTTAGCGATTGACAACCGCATAGAAATGGCAGGGCCGCCGTAACGGTGCAAATCGAAAGAGTAAACCGAAGCCACATAGCTGACGTCCTTGTCAATGTTTTCCGTAAGTTTGTGTGATGTACTTTTGCAGCTTGGGGCGGTACCCCAATAAATGCGAAAGGTATTGGTTCATTACCGAGCGTGTCTCTCCTTGACAGTTTTCGGGAATGAGCATGGGATGCTTTTGATCGGTTGCATTAGAAAACCGAACCATGGTTTTCCAACTGTCACCAGACAAGCTGACGACGTTTGATTTTCCTTTACGGCATGTCTGGCAGATAATTCCGCCTTCATTCAGGCCAAAACTGACTCGTCGGTTCTCGTTCGTCCTTTGACGGCCACACCCCACACACTGGGTCAACATCGGACTGTGTCCCAATATCGACAGCGTGCCCAATTCAAATTGAAGCAGGAGTGCAGCTGGGGACGTTTCCTCCGTGTCAAGCTGGCAAATCGTATCCTCTGCTAAGTCATATAAAGCTGTATGCGGATCGCCTTCATCGGTTAACCCGGACAACAGTTCGGTCACGTAGTAGGCGGCGTATAAACGTTCCAAGTCATGAGCCCCGGCGCGAAAGCGACGGTCCAGCTTGGCCTCGGTCAATAAATCCAAGGATTGGTTTTTTTTGTGGAGGAAGACTACGCGACAGATTGCCAACACGTCAAGTGCAGCCTCAAACGGACTTTTGCGCCGTCGGGCTCCCTTAGCCAACGCAGTGATTTTGCCGAAGTCTCGTGTCATCAGGGTGACCACACAGCTTGTCTCGCTAAAATCGATTACCCTCAAAACAATCGCGGTTGATTTTTCGCTCGACATGGCGTCGTGGTCCTGCAGATACCCTGAAAAAATGGTTCTTTGCCTCAAAGATAACGATAAAAATAGATTTGATCGATGCGGCTGTGCTATCACTTTTCCATTTGTTTGAGATTCGTCCACTCGTATGCAGGCAGGAACTGAACCGCGGCAGGCGAGATGGGGCGGTTTCAATTTTTGTTAGAAGTCCTGCAGTGAGATCACCCAAAGGGCCCTCTGGAAACCTCGCAATGGAGCCTTTGTTCCGGCTTTAAGGGGGTTTTAAGCGGCCGCTGAGAACCAAGGAATGGTCATCCCTTTTGTTGGGTCTATCGAGCGGGCTCTATCTTGCATTCGTCCTTTGCCTTCCCCTAGAGCTAAAAAATCTCCAAACGTAGGGCCCCGTCAGGTTTTGACTCTTGTCTGGATCGATTGGGTTTCGGCATGAATGTCACTTTTCGGAGTGAATGTTACTCAACTGGAGAAGTGCGGTAATGAAAAGTGGCGGTTTTTGTCGGGACTTCGCCGGGCATTTGCAGCAGACCCACAAAACGTTTTCGAGTACTCTTGTCATCACGTTCATCCGCCATCACGTGTCGGGTCGAAATCTCGAGGGTTGTAGCAAACAGGTTGTCGCAATTCTCGTGAGTGATTTAGCGTCGTTGAGCCGAATCGAGGTTTCTTTCCCCGCAGTGAATAATTGAGCAGTATTGGCAAAGTAGGCAATTGTGAAGTCGTTTTCGATCGTTCAGTCAAAAACCAATATGCGCCCTATGTTGGGACTGGCAATGCCCGCGTTGGCGGAGGAATTGCTAGTATTAATGGTGACATGGACCGATTGGTGGTTGGCTGGCCATTACTTTCAAGCCGATGGTGATGCCACGAAAACGGCGATGTCGTTAATGGGTTATTTCATGTGGTTCGTGCCCAGTATGTTCGCAGCAATCGCGATCGGGGCGACGGCGGTGGTGGCTCGTCTAGTGGGAAGTGGCGAAGTTGCCTCAGCTCGTAATACAGCGAATCAGGCATTTTTAATTGGCATCTTCGCCGCCTTGTTAATCACGGCGACGGTGATTGGATTCGGTGAGCATTTTATCCATGCGATGCAATTGCGTGGGGAAGCGGCCGGGTTTGCACGTGAATATATGGAAATCGTTCTTTTCTCGATTCCGTTTGTCATGTGCACGCAAGTCGGTGCTGCCTGTTTGCGCGGAGCGGGCGACACCGTGACAGGTTTTGTTGCGAAGTCCGTCGTGGTCGTATTCAATATTTTGATCAGTACTTCTTTGGTGACGGGGTGGGGGCCTTTTCCGGAAATCGGCTGGAAGGGGCTGGCCGTTGGTACGGCGGTCGGGCATTGCGTGGGCGGTTTGATTATTCTTTCGACTCTGATGGTTGGCCGGGCAGGCCTGCAGTTGCGTTTCCGCTGGATGCGCGCAAATTGGGATTTGATTTGGAAAATTTTTAGAATTGGTTTGCCTGGCGGATTTGACATCGCCACCATACTGTTGAGCCAGATGCTCTTCTTAGCAATCATTAACAGTTTGGGCAATGCTCAGGCCGCAGCACATGGTTTGGCTGTTCAAATTGAGGCCTGTTGTTTTTTGTCGGGAGCCGCTTTTCAGGTAGCTGCCGCAACGATGGCCGGACAATTCTTAGGTGCGGGGCTTCCAAGTAGGGCGACCAGTAGCGTCTTGCTATGTTTTAAAATGGGGGCGCTGCTAATGTGCGCCTTTGCCGTGTTGCTTTTTTACAAGGGCGATTGGTTCGCCTACTTCTTTACCGGTAATTGGGAGGATCCAACAACTCAGCTCACTGCCGAATTATTGCAGATCGTAGCAGTTGTGATGCCATGTTTGGCGGCGACGATGATCTTCAGTGGTGGGTTTCGAGGGGCCGGCGATACGATTTGGCCGTTGCTCATTACGGCAGTTGGTTTCTTTCTTATTCGCATCCCTTTGGCTCTCTATTTATGCCTTGGCGAAATCTCGTGGTTAGAGTTTGAGGGGCAGTCTGTCCGAGGTTTAGATTGGGGCATTCAGGGTGCTTGGTATGCGATGGCCGTCGATATCATCTTTCGTAGTTTGCTTATTACAGGCCGTTTCATCCAAGGCGGCTGGCGAAAAGTACGGATCTGAGAGTCTGCAGGAAATCGCTATTTACGAGGTCATTTCCGAAGTTTGGTTGGCCTGTAATTGAGCCTCGTATTGCTGAACTACAGGCCGGCACATAATGCGAGGGTTCACCTGGGGCCGTTTTCTGAGCATGCAGTCTTGAGCTTCCTGCGCTGAAAGTCCTTTATTCTTCATTAACCAACAGGCCACCACAGTGGCGCTTCGCCCACGACCTGCTTTACAATGAACGTAGACCTTATGGCCCTTGGCGATTTCCTGATCCATGTAATCGACTGCAGTTTCGATAGTGGCCAAACTAGGGTGAGTGAAATCGACGGTGGGGACCCTCAGTTGATCAATGTCATAGTGGTGATATTGTTCGGTGGGGCCTGGGTATTCGGCGCAGGTGTTAACCACGGCCTTGACCCCCATTTCATGAAGCTGTGGGACGTCTTTTGCGAAGGGATAAGCGCCTAAGATGACTTGCTCGTCAACGGTGTCCCACCAGTTTCGGACCTTTAAAATACGGCCCAGTAGCATGTTCCACCCTAGCGTCGGGTAAGCCAGTAGTTTTGCTTTCAAGACGGGCCAGCTCAAGAGATTTCTCCCGCACCGGGCTGAGAAATCCAGTCGAGACAAAAAGCTGTCAGCTCCTCTAGCTCAAGCATCCTGTCGGTGGCGACCCACAAGGACTCGGTTAAGGAACAGCCTGGCAACCCCGCCCACAGATCGACCGCTGTTTGAAACGAAGGTTCATCGATTGCATTGAGTTCCACGGCATTGCCGAGCGATAGAGCCAGACGGCAGCTCGCTAGGCTCAGTCGCTTGTGGATTGTGTCGAAATCGAGTTCCCGCGGTAATTGTGCTTGTAATGCAAAGAACGTCGCGATGTAGGCGGGTCTCATCACTTCGGGGATGAATGGATTTGTGTCATGGAGAGAGGCGGCGAAGACGGCGGCTGAGTATTTTTTCCCCAGTAGCATATGCGCCGGCCGCCCTGCGGTGCTTTGCAGAGGAATCGTGGTCCACAGATCCAGCAAAACCAGATTGAATAATGGGCAGTAATCCTCCAAAAGACCCAGCAGTCCAGGTCCCCGAATCAACCAATGGTGCTTCAGTTGGCTGGTTCGCAAAGAGACTTCGTTGTTGATTTGTTCCAGCACCGGTTGGGCGACACCTGCAAACAATTCGGGCAACCGGTTTGTGGCAACTAACGGCTCCAGTGCGTCTACAAATTGATGGCTACTGGAGAGGTCATCTTGGGTAATTCCAAGATCAGTTGCGTTATTTAAAACCTGGGGCAAAACCGCTTGCCACTCAGGGGGCAAGGTGACCGAGTTCGCCTGCGTGTTAAAAAGGAACTTGGCAAAGGTTGCTGCAGGTGAAATACGCCAGTTAATTTGTTCCATTTTCGAGGTGACCGAATAACGCTAGACGTCGTATAAGACCGAGTTTCCAAAGCCGAGCCAATTGACGGCGATGGGTGAATCGGGATGATAACATAATCTCAAATTGAGGTTAACTTCGTTAATCGAATATTTGCACTTCTGAACTCTACAGTCTGGCCGCTTTCACGGGATGTCTGAGCCGAAAAAAAAATGGTCGATTGATGACGCTGCGGAGCTTTACGGTCTCGAGCGGTGGGGTTGCGGCTATTTTGGTGTCGATGCGACAGGCTGCCTAACGGTGAATCCTTCGGGGAAACCGGCGAACGGTTCGGTGCGGCTAAAAGATATTGTCGACTTGGCGGCGGGGCATGACTTGGCGGCCCCCCTGATGATTCGGTTCCCCGAGTTGATTCAGCAACGTGCTGCCGAGCTGCACGCGGCCTTTGATCAGGCCATACAGGATTTCCGCTACGGCGGTACCTATCGTTGTTTTTATCCGGTTAAAGTGAATCAGCATTCACAAGTTGTCGCGGCAGCCATGCGGGCGGTGGCCCGGTCGGGTGGAGGTCTGGAGACCGGTAGTAAAGCGGAACTTTTGGCGGCCATTACCACGACCGATACCCCGATCCCTGTGTTATGCAACGGATTCAAAGACAAAGATGTTGTTGAAATGGCTGTACGGGCTTCTCAGTTGGGCCGTCCGATGACGATCATTATCGAAAAGCCTGCTGAAATTGACTTAGTCTTAGAATGTGTGGCTCGATTAAATGTACGTCCTGACATTGGGATTCGCGTGAAGTTGACGGCGCGAACGGGTGGGCACTGGCAAGCGTCGGGAGGTGGCAAATCGAAATTTGGTTTGACGATCCCGCAGCTCAATTTGGCGATTTCTCGGTTGCGTGAAAATGGGCTGATCGATCATCTGCGATTATTACATTTTCATCCCGGAAGTCAGATTACGAATGTTCGCAAAATCAAATCATCGTTGATCGAGGTGGCGCGGATTTACGCAGGACTAATACAGCAAGGCGTACCCCTAAAGACGATTGATGTCGGGGGTGGATTGGCTGTCGATTACACGGGTTTGCAGAATAGCGACTCATCCAGCATGAACTACACCTTGGCTGAGTACGCCAATGACGTGATTCACTACATCCAGACGATCTGTGACGAATCTGCAGTTGCGCACCCCGATATCATTTCCGAGAGTGGCCGCGCACTGGTGGCTCATCATAGTCTGTTGGTGGTCCCGGTGATGGGTACGTCGCATGTGGCTGCCGAGCATTCGATTGATTTGGAGGCGATCAAGATAGAAGACGTGGCTCCCCTAAAAGAGCTTCAGGAAATCTATGAAGCCATCAACATTAACAATTTGGCAGAGGACTTTCACGACGCTCAGAATGCCATCGAACTCGCGTTGACATTATTTTCGGCTGGTGTTTTGACTCTCGAGCAGCGTGCCCTCGCAGAGCGATTAGGTTGGTCAATCTATAATCGGATCAACGAACAAATCGATCGTCTCGAGTTCATCCCACGAGAATTAGAAGAGCTGAAGCACCAGCTGGCGGATACCTATTTTGGGAATTTTTCGGTTTTCCAGGCCTTGCCTGACAGCTGGGCACTGAATCAGGTTTTCCCCGTGGTGCCCATCCATCGGTTGGAGGAACGGCCCACAAGGTATGGGGTTCTAAGTGATATTACCTGTGATTCGGATGGATCAATCGATTGTTTTGTGGCAGCCGGATCGCAACAGAAGACATTGCCATTGCACAGTTGCGACGCTGATCATTCTGAACCTTACCTGTTGGGGATATTTTTGACCGGCGCTTATCAGGAAGCCTTAGGTGACGAACATAACCTGCTCGGCAAATTCAACGTGGTAAATTACCACGGTCCCGATCATGTCGATTTTGTTCCAGGTTCCAGCCTATTAACCGTCCTTCAACAGGTTAATCATTCCCCCAATAAGATGGCGAATGAGATTTCCCGAGCCATCGATCACGCTGTTCAATCGGGGGTCATCGAACTTGGTGTTGGCCAAGATATTTTACAATTTTTTGATGTGATCAAGAATCGATATACCTATCTTGCGAGTGCTCCATCGGAAAACTTAGAATCCAAGCCGCCGGCATGGCACGTCTCGGCACAGACTCGAACGGCTCGGCAGGTGAGGTAGGCAAAAGGGCGCGGTATGGCCCGCTTGGCAGAGTGAAAGCAGTTGACATAATACTCCTTTGCCGCTCAGCACTCTTCTGATGGCGTCGCCGTAAGCGCCTAAGTTGGTGGTTCTCGCTGATCTTTTCAGCGTTTTTGTTTTCAAGGAACAGTTCTTTATGTCGGATTCACTTCGCTCATTGATTGATTGCGGGACAAAACTTTGGCTCGACAGCATTGACCCTGATCTCGTCATCGAAAATCGCACTTTGGGTGCCACCGGGGCTACTTCGAATCCGATCATTATTGCGGATTTGATCAAAACAGGCCGATTCGACGATCGAATTCAGGAATTGGTCGGAAAAGGGAAAGAGGATGATGAAATTGCATGGTCCATGACGGATCAATTGGTTCGCGACGCCCAAAGTGTGTTTCAGGACGTTTGGCAGGGGACGCAGGGGAATGACGGCTACGTAAGTTTCGAGTTGGATCCTTTGCTTGAGGATCCCGAACGAAACATGCCGCACGAGCGACGGGTCAGCCACTACGTCGCTCTGGCGAAGCATTGGTCTGAGGGGCACCAAAACCGGATGATCAAAGTTCCCGCGACTCCGGCTGGATTGGATGCTTTGGAAGAGCTAGTCGTTGCTGGAATCCCAGTTAATGTAACGCTCATTTTTACGATGAAACAATATCAAGACGCTCGGGATGCTTGTTGGCGGGGGGCGCAGCGGTTGGATAGCCTCGCACATTTTAAGAGTGTCTACAGTATCTTTGTATCGCGTATTGACGTTTACACGCGAAGCAAAAATCCCGGTCTTTCCGAGGCGGCTCAGGGGTTGGTGGGCACCGTTAACGCTCAACGGATTTGGGCAGATAATCAGGCATTTTGGGCTGACAAAGATTGTCCTCTGCAGCAAGAGATTATTTTTGCCAGCACGGGAACCAAACGCGTTGAAGACAAGCCTTGGAAGTATGTTGCCGCCTTGGCCGGGAGTGACATTCAAACCAATCCGCCAAAAACAAATCAGGCGGTGGCCGAGTCGGGTGTAACCTTCATCCGAAAAGTCGACCAGATGCCATCGACAGATTTACTGAATGAAATTGATGCGCAGGTTGATTTCCAAGACATGTACGAGATTTTAATGTCAGAAGGGATTTCCAAATTTGCAACCCCCCAGAAGCAGCTCATTGAGTTGTTGAAGAATCGCCGATCTGGAACGTCGAAGGCTTAGAACGGGCGAGGAATTGGGAGAGCAGGGTGTCGGTGGTCTTTCTTTTGAAGCCGCGCATAAAAAAAGCCCTCGGCACGTTGGATCCCAGGGGGGCTAAGGATTCCTCAGTAGTCCGAGAGCGATTGGTCGAAAGTCGATTGTGACATCCTTGTCACAATCATCTCTCAATTTTCCTCTTCGAAAAAATCAAGTTTGAAACCCATCCGTGGGTTTCAGGCTTGACGCGGTTCGCCGGGCATTTGCTCGGATGTGAACCAACGAAGCGAAAAAAATATGGTTTCGAGTGGTAACTCGATAGCCAGTTTGTTTCGATGAGTGGCAAATTATGAAAACACGTTTGAGCGGTCAATAGATGTTTTTAAAAACTTTGTTTTGGTTGACGAAGCATTCAAATTAAGCTCGAATTTATCGGTAAAATGAATGTTTCAAAGCTCGTAGGACGTCAGTGCTGGTGCTATCACTTAAGGTGCATGTTGCTGACTTCTGCGGAATCGATGCTGAGGATATTTGGATTGACATGGGACGTTAGCTTCGCACGGTTTAGTTTGCGGTTTTTTAAGGGCTACATCCTTTTGCCGATGAGGTGCAGACAGACTGATGTTGGACCATTTTTAATAGGAAAAATTTTGAGCTTATGAAAACCGGCGTTTTGGTGCATGGCTGTAATTTGCATATTGAAAACTGGCGATACGTGGCGTGGGGCGATCCGCCTCACGAGCTTGGGCGAATCCCGCAGGGGATTCTGACGGCGCTCGAAATGGATGCGTCGGTGATTGTTTTCGGGACTGGAGCCTCAGAAAAAACGTTTCATATGGGTGAGTCTGATAAAACAGGCCAGTCCCTCGCGGAAGGTGAATACTCTTTAGAATATTTAAAGACCCATTTTGTTGAGTTGGCAAACTTTGAGCCGCTCAAAGCTCATTTTGAAACCAACAGTGAGACGAGTTTACGGGAGTGGGTCATGTCGCGTCTCGAATTGGATCTTGAATCGATGAATACGGTGGAAGAGCTCGGCAACGGTGGAGAGATTTTTAGTCGCCACGGGGTAGAGCGGGTCGTGCTTGTTTCGAGCCCTTCACACATCGTCAGGTGCTTACGGGATGCGGCGTCCATTTTTCACAGGGACGATGATCGATTTTCCGAATACCGATTTAGGATTTTTGCGAATCCAAGTTACACTTGCTACGAAGGGACCGATCCCGACGACGTGGTGGTGGTGGAACCACCCCACAGACCAGACCGACATGTCGTTCCCACCCATCGGCGCATCCAGAGGATGATGATGCTCCAAAAACTGCCTTATGAGGATGTCGTTGAATTGATTCAGGAATTTGATGATCTATTACAGAAATTTGAAAATCGATTTCATAGCGGTTGATGAATCGGTACGGCAAGAAAAGAGGGAGGCGTGTCCCTGCCGACGCTGGGGTAAACGTTAATTCGTTTCGGATTGTGGCTGTCAACCTGTCGCCGAGAGCGTTCAAAAAACTATTATTTAGTTAATAGAACCATCCGTTTGACGGGGGAATGTCTTGCTGGAATCGAGTTGCGATTCCTGAGAAATGCGGGCGGTTTTTCCGGCCTTAGGGTTTGGCTTTCTAAACTAAGCGGGTCGAAGAATGGGCTTCATATAAGTATGAATTAAAAAATTCAATCAGGAATGGGCGCATTTTGAGGTGCAAGGCGTAAAATTTAAATAAGGAACGCAATTTTTGTCGGTGGTTTGCCGACATCCGTAATCGATCTGGGAATTAAAATAGTTTAACATTCTTATAAGTAGCATCACGAAATCATTTAATCGGAAGACCCATGCAGCACGCTCACGCTAGTTCGCCAGTTGGGAGGGCCTATTCTTGGGACGCTCTAAGGAGGCTCGGTCTTGTTTTGGTTTTGGCCGCGATCCCCGTTACCTTGCTCGCGGTCGATTCAGTGGTCCCCAAAAATCTCGTAGTAAATAACAGTTTTGAGAAGGGTTCTGAAGGGGCAGCGAAGTCTTGGGAAAATAATATCTGGAGCGGGGAGCCTGAGTTCGCTATCTCTTCCGATGTGGGGCGCACCGGAAAGCGTTCCGCGTCCATCTCATCGACTGTCGGCGCTGATGGAAGTTGGAGCTATCGGTTGCCCGTCAAAAGGAACACGGACTATCAGGTGTCGGCTTGGGTAAAGACTGAGAATGTCCAGGGGGGAGGCCTGGGGGCGCTGATCAACCTTCATGAGCTACAGCTAGAGGGCAAATCAGAAGGTCTGAAAGGGGACAACGACTGGACCGAAATCAGAATGGAGTTTAACTCGGGCAGGCATGATAGTTTACTGTTGAATTGTTTGTTTGGCGGTTGGGGTCAGGTCACTGGCACCGCCTGGTATGACGACATTCAAGTCGTTGAGGTAAAGCAGGAACGAGATGTTCCCGAGATGTCCCCGGAGCAGGCAGGAGAGTTTTTCGAAACCAAGGTGTTGCCCGTCCTGAAGGAGAATTGTTTTAATTGCCACGGTAGTGGGGACAAGATTCGGGCTGATTTTGTAATGACCAACCGTGAGGATTTGCTGGCTGGCGGAGAGTCGGGAGAAGCCGTCGATTTACAATCTCCGCTAGATAGTATGCTCTTGTCAGCCATTAATTATGACGCTTATGAAATGCCGCCATCTGGGAAGCTCCCTCAAGAGGATATTGAGAACATTACCACTTGGATTGAGCTGGGTGCGCCATGGAAGGGTGAGCAGTTCAAGCCCGAGGCATCATCCGAGGGGCACTCGGTTCCAACGGTCAACGAAGAAACCAAGCGTTGGTGGTCTTATCAACCGGTTCAGCGCCCGACACCGCCCAACGTTCAGAGTGACTGGACAACGAATGAAATTGACCAATTCGTCTACCATCAACTTGCGGAAAAAGGTTTGCAGCCAAACGGCAAGGCATCTAAGAAATCGCTGGTCCGTAGGGCCTACTACGACTTGACCGGACTGCCGCCCTCTCCCGATGAGGTTCAGGCATTTGTTGACAGCACCTCTCCAAATGCTTGGGGAGAACTGATTGATCAGCTTTTAGATTCGCCGCATTACGGTGAAAAGTGGGGGCGACACTGGTTGGATTTGGTGCGCTATGCAGAGTCGAATAGCTACGAGAGGGACGGAACAAAGCCGTTTGTTTGGCGTTACAGGGATTACGTTATTAAATCCTTCAACGCCGACAAACCTTACGATCAATTCGTCCGAGAGCAATTGGCGGGGGATGAGATTCCCGACCGTACACCCGAAACGCTGATCGCAACCGGTTTTTACCGTTTAGGCAAATGGGATGATGAGCCGGTCGATCAAAAACAGGCGTGGTACGACGATATGGACGACGTGGTGGCGACCACAGGTCAAGCATTTCTTGGCATGACGGTTAACTGTGCTCGCTGCCATGATCATAAAATTGATCCGATACCTCAATCAGACTACTATTCGATGTTGGCCTTTTTCCGAAACGTCCAGCGTTATGGGGTACGAGGGCACGATACGGTTTTGCGACAATCCACCCGGCCCATTGTTCCCGTTGCGAAGCAAGAGTTGTATGCGGCCGAGGTCAAACAGTATGAGAAAGATGTGCGGGATAATCGGGAGTACTTGAAAAGGGTTGCCGAACTCGTCAAGCCGGATTTTATTCCCGTCGAGCACGAAGAATTCAAACACGAAATGAATCGTGTCCCGCTGGTTAAAAAACGGGTTGGGAAAAAGCTTGGGGGATCGGTCTTTACCGAGGCTAAATATGAGGAGTATAAAACTCAGTTTGAACGCATGAAGTTTTTGCGTAGCAACCGCCCTAAGCAACTTGAGGCTGCGTTATGTGTTACCGAAAAAGGGTCCCAGGCGGAGCCGACATTCGTTCTGATTCGAGGGAATGCGAACGCCGAAGGTGATGAAGTTCAGCCCGGTTTTCCCAGTGTGCTTTCTCCACCCGATGCCGTCGTCGAAACGCCGGCGGATGGAAAGTCGACCGGACGACGGACCGCGCTCGCGAATTGGATCGTCGCCCCTCAGAATCCACTAGCATCCCGAGTGATGGTGAATCGAATATGGCAGCATCATTTTGGTCGAGGGTTGGTGCGATCCGCGAATGACTTTGGCTTTCAAGGTACTTTGCCAACCCATCCAGAATTGTTGGATTGGTTGGCCGCTGAATTTGTCGATGGTGATTGGCGAATGAAGACATTGCACAAGAAAATTATGCTGAGTAGTACTTATCAAATGTCTACGACTGCCAATGAAAAATCGCTGGCGGCAGATCCGACCAATGAGAATCTTTGGCGGTTTGAAATGAGACGCCTGACGGCGGAAGAATTGCGAGATTCCATTTTGGCGGTTAATCAGACCCTGAACCGGGAAAAAATGTTTGGCCCGAGTATCTTTCCAAAAATTGAAAAAGAGATTTTGCAAGGGCAGTCCCGGCCGGGTGAAAACTGGGGCAATTCGAGTCCCGAGGATGTTGTTCGTCGCAGTGTCTACATCCATATTAAGAGGTCCTTACCCGTTCCCATTATGCAAAGTTTTGACGTCGCCGATACGGATTCATCCTGTCCCGTCCGTTTTAACACGGTGCAGCCGACACAGGCTTTGGGCATGCTGAACAGTCAGTTTGTGAATGACGAAGCAGAACGATTTGCCAAACAGGTTGTCGAAGAAGTCCCTGGCGACTTGGCCGGTCAAGTCGCCTTAATCCTAAGCCGAGTGATGCAGCGACAGCCTACGGCAGTCGAAGTGCAGCAGGGCGTTGATTTCGTGCGTGCAGTCGATCCTCAAGAGGTCAAAGACCCTGACCTAGGACCGCTGAAATTGTTCTGTGTCGTTGCGTTGAACCTTAACGAGTTTATTTACTTGGATTAACCAAGATCCACGGTGATTGGCGGGTCGGGTAGACCAGTGGAATAACATTTTTTTAGATTGAAATTGAAGTGCAGAAATGACTCAACAAAGAAATTTTTGTGGCCGGACACGGCGGGAATTTATGTGGCAGGCCGGAGGTGGTTTCGCTGGCACTGCGTTGGCGGGGATGCTAGGCAATTCGTTTTTTGCAAATCAGGCCCGGGCCGCTGATGATGTGACCAAGTGGGAGAATCCACTGGCGGCGAAGGTCTCGCATTTTGCGCCAAAAGCGAAATCGGTCATTTTTTTGTTCATGTATGGCGGGCCGAGCCACATCGATACATTTGATTACAAGCCTGATATGATCGGGATGGACAACAAAACGGTCAAGGTCAAGACGTTCGGGCGAGGGGGTCATAAGAATAAAGGCCGGATTGTTGAGCCCCGCTGGAAATTCAAACAGTACGGTGAGTGTGGTAAGTGGGTTTCCTCTTTGTTCCCAAATGTTGCAGAGCATGTCGATGACATTGCATTTATTCACTCGATGACTGCCGACTCACCGATCCATGGATCGGCGATGCTGCAAATGAATAGTGGCGAAATAATCAGCGGCAGTCCGTGCCTGGGATCTTGGGTCAATTATGGGTTGGGGACTGAAAATCAAAATTTGCCGGGCTTTGTCGTGATGCTCGATAAGCGAGGCGGCCCCATTAGTGGGCCAAAGAACTGGTCTGCGGGTTACATGCCGGCGACCTACCAAGCAACGCAATTGCGTTCATCAGGCAATCCCATTTTAAATCTCAGCCCCAACCAGATTCAGAAACCGACCCAAAGAAAAATGATTGATGCGATCCAAAAGTACAATCGGGATCACTTCGCGAGTCGTGGAGACAATAATAATCTGGCGGCGAGGATTGCCAGCTACGAGTTGGCTTATAAGATGCAAGCGAGTGCCCCGGAGGCGGTCGATTTAAGTAACGAGACGGCAGCTACGAGGGATTTGTACGGTGTAGATCACCCGGTTGCGGGTTATTTTGGCAAGCAATGCTTGTTAGCGCGGCGAATGGTTGAGCGCGGTGTCCGTTTTATACAAATATACTCGGGTGGAAATCATAACGACGCCAACTGGGATGCGCATGGCGACTTAAAAGTAAACCACGATTTGCATGCCGAGGAAACGGACCAACCGATTGCAGCGTTGATCAAGGATTTGAAACAACGGGGCATGTTCGACGAGACGTTGATCGTATGGGGTGGTGAATTTGGACGTCAGCCAACGGCTGAATACGCCAAGGGTACAGGACGGGATCACAACGCCTATGGATTTACCATGTGGATGGCCGGAGGTGGAATAAAGGGTGGTGTTTCGGTTGGCAAGACTGATGAGTTGGGTTCCGTGGCCGTCGAAGATCGTTTTCATGTACGCAGGATTCATGCAACGATTCTCCATCAAATGGGGGTCGACTGTAACAAGTTGAGCTACTTCTTTGGAGGTCTGGATCGACGTTTGGTGGGAGTGGAGGGGGCCGAGCCCATTCCGCAACTGATCTCTTAGATCATTCCGAGCACGGGCATACCGTTTCTCAAAATCATGAGGGCAGTGTCTAACTTGATTTATCCGTGAAGGTAAATCGATTCAATGCACCGGAATGGTCGGCTCTTCAGATTGGTAGAGTTGGGTCGTTCTTATTATAGGAACCGGTTGTTCTTATATCGTGGTCGCCGGCAATCACAGCGGCAACGCAGCGATCAATTTTGAAGACGCAGGATTAAAGCAGATCTTCCAACTTGCGAATGAAATCGTTGATTGATGTCGCGCAGCGAGGTGTTCGGTCATCCCCCAGAGTCTGCCGAGCTCGGAACACTCCGGGCAGACGCTGCAAATCCCTCAGAATGGAACCATGCTGACCCTGTTCGTTTTGTCGGCGGCTGATTTGAATACGGTCGATCTTCTATAACCACCGCCATAAGTAATAGCTTTGACCCTTCGTGTCCGTTTTTGGTCGCCTTTTAATCGGCACAGCCGTCAAAATTTAGTTGGCTCGATGAGTGTGCCGCAGGGTGGTCGATAATGATTCCATGTTAATCATTGTTTTTCTTTGTATCGTGTCTATCAAATCAATGAGCTGGTTCCGCGCCAAAATGCGATTCGCGATCTACTTGCCGAGCTTTGCTTTGGCCGGTGCACTGGTTGGGATGGCATTAGAAGCGAGCAGTTTACGAGTCATCGGTCCGGATGCTGATGGATTGTCGCTCGGAGCGGCGATTGGGGCCTTGGGTGGTTTGATTCCAATATTATTTGGAGACTCGCTTTCTCTCTTACTGACCCGTCGCGGCTTGCAGGAGCGAATAAATGAGGCGGTTTTAGAAATAGTGGATCGTCCCGTTGTGATTCTACGCTCTGATTGCAGTGTGGTCGTCGGGAATCGCCGTTTTCGTGATATGGCTGGTGTGACTCTGAATGAGCTGCAGGGGTTATCCTTTAAAAACATTGAATGGCATGATAAGGACGGTCGATCGCTTGACTCAACACCTTGGTCGCGTGTTGCCGAGACCGGGGTTGAATTTGCACGGCAACACGTCGTTTTTCCAGTTTTTGGCGAGGCTCATCAGCTCGAATCACGGGCTGACCGTTCAACGATCGCGGAATCATCACAACGTCCTCGTCAGCCTTCCCTCTATGTCACCTGCCAACCACTACGCGATGCGAGGGGTGGTTTGACAGGGCTGTTCGTCACCTTCGAACCCTCCTTCCAATCGGCTGTTAATTCACTGAATTATAAGCCGGTGGGGCAGGAAACACTTTTGAAATTGAGTCATGAAATTCGTTCGCCCATTAGCGCTTTATTGGGGCATGCAGACTGGCTAAGGAATGAGCCTTCCATTCGAGATGGCCAGCAACAAAAGCAGTTGGACATCATTCACGATTCGGGGACCCAAGTGTTAGAGTTGGTTAGTCGAATTCTTGACCGAGCTGATTTTGGAACGGAAACGAAACAGGTTCGATTTGAGGATTGTTCGCCCTTCTTAATACTGGAAGGAATCAAACAACTGTTTGAGCTCGAAGCAGCAAAGAAAGGACTTCAGCTCAGTTTAGTAATCCGCGGAGAATTGCCCTTTGTGATTCGATCGGAGGCAGTTGGGCTGCGACAGTTACTAACCAATTTGATTGAGAATGCTATTAAATTTACCGACGTCGGCGGGGTGGTGATTCAGGCTCAGATGGTGACGCGATGCCACGTTGAATACCTCGAGATTAGTGTGGTGGATTCGGGGGTTGGCATCCCGCGCGAGCAGTTAGAAAAGATTTTCCAGCCGTTTGTGCAGGCCGACAAGGAGCAGGGAGGGTTAAAGCAAGGAGTTGGGTTGGGGCTGGCTATCTGCCAAGAGTTGGCTGAACGCCTTGGGGCGAAGATTGACGTTCGAAGCGAAGAGGGCTTTGGTAGTGAATTCACTTTGCAATTGAAACCACGAATTCCGGCCTGGACGACTCGCTTGACCCATCGTGGGTTTTTTGAGAGCCAGTCTGAGGAGTCCGATAACGAAAAAAAGATTCCGTCGCAATCTCTCTCGGGTAAAAAGATATTGGTCGTCGACGATGATCCATCGCATCGAAAACTGTTCAGCCTTTATCTCGAGCGAATGGGCGCGGTTTCGTATCGCGCCCAACGGGGTGAGGAGGCGATTGAGATCGTGCGAAAGGAGAGGGTCGATTTGGTATTAATGGATATCCAGATGCCCGGATCAAGTGGGTGCGAGACGCTCGTTGCCTTGAGGGAAGCAGGGTTCGAAACCCCGGTCATCGCGGTCACCGCTTGCGTGGAATCGCTACTCCAATGCACGGAAGGCTCGTTCGCGTTTGCGGGCTGGTTGCGGAAACCGATCAATCCCATAGATTTGGAAGGAATGATCGGGGGATGTGTTGGTTTCGCAACCTCTTCGGATGTGCCTCCGGTTCAGCATCACCAAATCCGACATTCGGCACATTCGGTAAAACACCGACCCCGTCCGCCCAAAATGAGCTTTGCAAAAGTTCCCTCGGTCAAGGGATCGATGGAGGCGTGGTCCACCCAAGCCGTGCACTCGTCATTGCCTACCAGAGAACCAGAATTTGCTGAAATCGTGTCGCTGTTTCTAAAAACACTACATAGCAAACTTGACGAAATAAATCATAACCCTCTGGATTGCGATTTCGAGCAGTTGCATCAGTTCGCACACTGGTTAAAAGGGACCAGCGCTTCCTGTGGATTTCGTGATTTTCTCTTGCCCGCTTTGGAATTAGAGAAAGCTATTTTGACGGGTCAAAGAGAGTCCTCAATGGAAAGGATTCGCGACATTCAAAATTTGGCCGAGGCGGTGGCACTTCCCGCGTTGGCCTAGTAATAGGGTGCTTTTCAAGAATTCTTCGGAACGAATTAAAATGAACTATTCACTGACGGGGTCTTCAATTCATTTCGCTAACGCGGATGAATTTTTTGCCGCCAAATCACCGGCACCGGGTGCGATTCGTTCCCGAGCGCCCGCTCCTGATGCGGCGAGTGAGGACCCGAGCCGCGATTTACGGCTTTCCAAGATCTTTATCGTGGACGATGAAGTGCTCGTGACGCGCGTCATACAAGGGTTCCTGTCAGCTGAAGGTTACTCCAACTTTTGCACGGTGACCGATTCTACGTTGGCACTCGAGCGAATTATCTATGAGCGACCCGACTTGATTTTGATCGATATCATGATGCCAGAAGTATCCGGTTTGGATATTTTAGCTGCTAGGCAGAATGACCCTCGCTTGCAACACATCCCTGTGATTGTCTTGAGCGCTAGTTCAGAGACCGAGGTCAAGCGAGAAGCGTTGAAACTGGGGGCAACGGAGTTTTTGTCGAAACCGGTGGATGCGATCGACCTTGTCTTGCGCGTTCGCAACGCGCTATTGGTGAAACGTCATCAAGATCATTTGCAGAATTATGCGGTAGAGCTCGAGGACCAGGTTCAGCGGCGTACTCGTCAAATTGAGCAGTCACGTGAGCAAATCGTACACTGTTTGGCAAAAGCCGCGGAATTTCGCGACAATGAGACCGGGCAGCATGTAATTCGGGTGGGGAAGTATGCAGCGATCATCGCTCAGCAATTAGGTTATGGCCCAAACTATTGTCGGCAAATTGAGTTGGCAGCTCAACTCCACGATGTAGGTAAAATTGGAATACCAGATAGTATTTTACTCAATCCCGGTCGCCTCAATGGCCAAGAGTTTGACGTCATGAAAGAACATTGTCTGTTAGGCGTCGAGATCATGAAACCGCTGGCCACGGCAAGGAAAACCCCTCGTGTCGCGCCCCGTTTGGAGGTGGCCGAATCCCGTACAACGGCTCCGCCTCTTTTGGAGTTGGCCGCGAGCATCGCCAAAACCCATCACGAGAAATGGGATGGGACCGGTTATCCTGTCGGTTTGAAAGGGGATGCGATTCCGATGGAAGGTCGAATTACATGCGTTGCGGATGTTTATGACGCGCTTTGCAGCACACGGCCATACAAAGAGAGTTACTCGCTTGAAAAATGCCTGAACATCATGGTTTCGGAACGCGGCACTCGTTTTGACCCAGTCATTCTCGATGCGTTTTTTGAAAAAATCGATCAGATTCGAGCGATTGGCAAGCAACATCCAGATGCCTAATTCGCTTTCATGGGATTCGTTGGCTGGCTTGCGTCTGTGCAACGATCTCGCCGAGAATCGTCTGAGATAAATCAGAATCGGAAACATCCGAAATGGCTCGCCAGCCGGGGCAGGCATTCACTTCAACGACAAAGGGTTGGCCGTTCGGGTCGTAAATTAAATCGACACCTGCGACGCAGGCTCCGATTCGCGAAGCCGCCAGACGGGCAATATCGGTCTCCAGTTTCGTAGGAATATGGTGAGTGGCTATGGCACCCTGCTGAATGTTGGTGATCCAATTGCCGAGACTCGTTCGACGCATTCCAAAAACCGCTTGGCCGACCGCCAATAAACGCAAGTCGGTATTGCCGTGCTCAACGTATTCCTGTTGGTAGATGATTTCGCGATTCTCAGTCTTCTTTTGGAAGAGCCTCTCGGCGGCTTGCTTGCTCTGAACGCGTTCAATCCCTTTTCCTCCGCTTCCAAATAGTGGCTTAACGACCGTGTCCTCGCCGAGTTCTTCGAATTGAAGCAGCGCGGTTTCAACCGTTTCCGAAACACAAGTAGCGGGGACGCGGATACGTTCCCCGCGGATCTGTTCGAGACATAAATACTTATCCACCGCGGCTTCAATGGTTTTTGGGGGGTTGATCACGGTGATTTGATATTGAGCGGCAAGTTGGTGAATGAGATTCATCCGGAAGACAACCTGCTCCAAGCTCCCAGCGGGCATGGGGCGAATCAGCATCGCGTCAAGTGAATCAAGATCGACGGTGCACCGATTGGATGAGAAGGCACTCTTGCCGTGGGAACCCATTCCAACCGACAGATCGGCGAAGTGGATAGAAACGATGAGATGCTCGTTGGCGGCCGCTCTTACGAGCTCCTGAAAAACCCAGTTGTTGGGCGAGCACAGGACTCCGATTTTCATTAGGTGGTTCCCGGTGATTCACCAAACGATCGGTCGAGGATGTCGGGCCTCAATTGGCCAGTCACTTTTCTCTTTCCGTCATGCAAGCTGTAGCAGCAGACTTCTGCCGGGCTGAAAAGAAGGCGGTCAATTTGATAGAAATCGCGATTATATTTCTCGAAAATATCCGCAAAGGGCTGGCCGAAGTCAGCTGAAGACGCGCTAGTGAGTTGGTCAAGTATGGAGGTGAGTTGGTCTTGGGTGGTATCGAACCAAAGATCGACTCGACCACCATATAAAATGGCGTCGTTTGTCCAACCGAGCGATTGAAAGCTGGTCTCTCCGATGGGTGGTATGGGAGCAATGCCGGTGGCTCGTCGGACTTTACTTAGCTCGAATCCAAGCTCAAATAATTTGTGCATCGCCGTTTCGACCGATCTTGCGACAACCTGAAGCGTTCCGGGAAGGCTGTTGGTGCTTGCGATGCACAAATAGATCCTACGCGTGTTCCCAAATTCTTTTGTCAGTTGCTCGAACTCATGGGGTCCGGGGATTTCGTCGGATTCCAACACGAGAACAATGGAATCAGGATCTGCTGTTAATTGATACCGTTCAAGGATTTCTTCTTTACCACGCGCCAGTCGTCCTGGCCCCGATGCCATGGCGTAATACTGGTCGTGGGCAAATGGCCAGCCAGCGTATTGAGAGGCAATGCAAGCCTCAAGAGGCCAGTCAGTCACGATTTGTAATTGAGGCAGCGAATGGCTTTGTGGACTGGCGGCTGTGATGGAAACACCTGCTAGATCGGCAAGGCAGATTCGGGACAAGAGTAGCCCCCCCTCAAATGTTCCCAGACGGTTCACGCCAAAATCAATCAGGGTGATGTTGCCATGATGGGAAACGCCCACATCCAGTGGGACGGCTTGTTTAATGACCTTGTCACAAAGTTGTCGCGCCCGTTCGTTTAGGGTTGCAAGCAGTTGTGTTGGTGTCGATGTCATTTTTTTCAATTCAGATGAATTTAAGCGTGTGGTTTTTCGGGCTTTTCAAATTATGACATCTTGGGATCTGCGGGAAAGTACTCTTCGACCACTTCAAAAAACTGGTTTGCTGATTCGACCTTGGCAATATGGGTTCTGAAATGCCTTGCTCCATGTCGACCTTGCGCATAACAGCAGGCGTACTTTCTCATTAACTGGGTACCCTTGGACTCGCCAAATCGAGCAACCACCAATTTGTAATGACGGATCATGCACTCTTTTTGTTCCGCCAGGCTGGGGTCGGGCGGTACTGGTTGACCCCGAAGTGCCGCGGTGGCTTGGGCAAACAGCCAGGGTCGCCCAAGGCAAGCTCTTGCAATCATCACTCCATCGACGTCAAAGTTTTTAAATACCTGTACGACTTTTTCAGCGGAATCGAGGTCACCATTGCCAATGAGTGGGATTTTTTTCAGATGCGGTTTGATTGCCGAGATCCGTTCCCAATCGGCCTCACCTCGAAACATATCCTGAGCCGTTCGTCCGTGAACCGTCAATGCGGCCGCGCCAGCGGCCTCGACGACTTGCGCAACATCGATGGCGTTAATGTTATCCCGCGTACAACCCAATCGAATTTTCGCGGTGACCGGTGTTGGCGCACAGGCGGCGACCACTCTTTCAATGATTTGCCCCATCTGTTCGGGATGTTTCAGAAGGTAGCTGCCGCTTTTAGCTTTTTCCGTTACTTGTTTTACGGGGCAACCAAAATTAATATCCACGACACTGACTCCATATTCATGAGCCAGCCGATTTCCGACCTTGGCCATTGTTTCCGGTTGATTGTCCCAGATTTGAACGGCTAGTGGGCGGTCTTCCTCTCGAACACCCCATAGTCTGTCCGGATGTTCCGCCTGATTTTCGTCCATCCAAACGAAACCGCGAGCATTGATCATCTCGGTTGCTTGTAGCCCGGTACCGCCGTATTCCCTTACAATTTGGCGAAATGCATAGTTGGTGAATCCAGCCATTGGCGCTTGCAAAATGGGCGGATCCACAACCAGATCTCCAATCTTGATAGACTGAACGTTGGGCAGAATATATTTCGATGATGAGATTGACGTCTTGGTCATCACTGAAGCAGTTCATCTCTGGTTCAAGGGAGTGTGGCACTTTTTGCCAACGGATATAAAGAGTCCTTCAGACATATCGGAAACAGATCTCTGGAAGCAGGTCCTCCGTTGCTACATAACCACTCATTGCTACATATCATTATCGCTGGATCCTGAATCTACAATGTCTGAATTTGTAATCCTCTTTCACAAGATGCCCGAAAAAGCCAGCCGAGCCGATCATTGGGACCTGATGCTCGAATGGGAGGGCAGTTTGGTAGTTTGGGCGCTAGAATCGCTGCCTACAAATGGCGAAACGATCAGGGGAACCCGGCTACCAGATCACCGGCGAGATTATTTAGAGATTCAAGGTCCCCTGTCAGGCGGGCGGGGCACCGTCGCCCAATGGGCCAAGGGAAGATGTCAATGGTTAGAAAGAAGCGCTCACCGGCAGGTGGTTCACTTGGTAGCCCCTCGTTTTTCATGGCTTGTGACCATTATCGAGTCGGAGGATCGATTGGCTACGGTCAAAATTGAATCTTATTCGGACGGAGATTCAGGGTCCGACAGCGATGGGTACTGAGTGGTTGAGCCCGCAATCAAGATGCTGCCGGATTTGATTTTAATGGCTTGAATGATCACCATCTGCGTGTCTCCAAAACGAACCAAATCGTCGGGAAGTGTGAACAAAGCGACCGGGTCACCGTCTCGATTAGCCCATAAGATTGGAATCCCGGCTCGCTCCGCGCTTTGGGTTAATCGATCGATCCAAGGGCCAATGGGAAGTGGGATGAAGCCCGATTTAACAGAAACGATTTGCAACGCCATTTGATTGGGAACATCCGTGCAAAAAAAATCGCATTCCGCGATCACGACCCCTTCAATACCGCCTGATTGAAATTGAAAGGCCAATTGAGCCCTGTGGGGCTGGAAATGGATGCGCGGATTTTTCATTTTCTTTGGCAAGACCGTTGGGAATTTATTGGGCAGATCGGCCACCACCCAGCCGTTGATTTGGGCTTCTGTAAATTCAACTTTCCAGGGGACTCCTCTTCTTGCCGCTCGCTGCACGCTCGCGAGTTGCATTTCAAGTTGGTCGCCGTCACGCGCTGCCGATTCGAGGGGTATTGCGAGAGCCTTAGCATAAAATTCTGGAACCTTTTGGGCCGCTTCCAAAGCCAGCCAAACCAGACCGGCGGCCATCAGAGCGAGGCCGACAAAGGTTAGAAGACAACCTTTGCTGCGGCTACGAGACTTGGTGGTTGTGGATGGATTGGCATTGCGATCCTGAGTGTCTTCCGGTGGTGAGGGCGCGCGATCCCAATTGAAGGAGCTAAAATTAGGCTCAGGATTATTCACAAACGTCTCTCAGTTCATTCCGTTTCGATTGAATAAGTATCGTATTGGGGCTTATCGTGGACTGGAAGTAAGACCGGTCTAGGTAAGTGCGGATTTCATTGCAGCCACGGTTTCATAAATATTTGTCAGCCCTTATTATTTATTTCAAATCTGTTTGTACTCATAGAGATGATTGCTATCTATGATAAGGGGAATCTTCTATTTCGTGAAAAAGTGGCCATGAAAAATACATTGATACGTAAGACGCTGCTCTGTCTTGTTGGAGCTGCAATATTTACCTGGACTCTCGGGTGTGATCTCGGTACTTACGGCCGACGATTTGAAGAAAACAAAGGAAAATATAATCAGCGGCAAGCTGCTGACAGTGCTGCTTCGATGAATCAGTAGTTTTCCCTCGCTTCAGACCCAATTTTGCTGACCCGCGGAAGAGCAATTCAGCGAGCTATCAGCATGCCACCAAAGTCCGGATAGGTCTTAACAGGTGGCCCAAGAGCCATAATGGCTGTACCACGGCCGGAATATTGGCGATTATTGCCAAATGGGTTATGTTGGTCATGGCAACGCCTAAGTCTTCTTGGTTGAATTGAAGGATTGTTGAAACTTTTAATGGTTGGCATGTGTCCTAAACCGTGACGGACGCGATGCTTCGCGACTCATGCTCTTTTTTCCTTTCGGGGTGTCCGATGCGCACTTGGTTGAGATTGTTCTTCGTTTGTTTGGCTTGTTCTGTATGGGTTGGTTGTGGAGGCGGTCCAAGTGAAGTTGCCGTGCCCACAAATAACAATGGAGATCGCCCCAGTTTTCCAACCGGTCAGGGGCAAGCCCAATCAGAACCCGGAGGTGAGGGGGCAGCGACTCCGAGCCGAGGCAACACTGTTGCCAGTAGAAACTCGCGAAGAAATCTACCTGCCGCCGCCGTTGGTGGTGGTGGAGGCGGCGCGAGTCAAAGTGTGACACCACCGGGTCGAGGGGGCGCGACGCCACCGCCATCTAACAACATGGCTTCGACGGGGCCTTTCACGGCAGAAACGAAGGCGAATGGACTGTTTCCTCAAATGCCAGGATCCGGGAATGCAACCGCGGGTTTTGGTGGGGCTTTGTTTCCTGTGGCCAGCGGCGGCAGTTCAGCAGCCGGCAATGAGCGGGCTAGTTCCGGAGGGGGATCACTGTGGAGCCGAATCACAGGCTTTGGCAGTGGTGGCAGTCGTGAATCGAAACCTCCTGCCAATGCCAAGTCGTCGGTAATGCCCGAAGGCGGAGGGCCTCAGGGACTGATGGGGCAGGCCGTCGAGGCTTTTACCGATCTAGGAAAAGAAAAAACAGCCGTGCAGATGCTGTACGGGCACCTATTGTCGGATCCTCGCGCCATGCGGCAATATCCAATCAAATGGTATCCAGGACTGAATCAACCAAGAGTTTTGTTTCGCTGGGGCATAGGAATTATTTACATGGAGCCGAGTAGTGGTCTGGAAGATCGACTTCCCGTGCTAGGTGACACCGGTGGTGGCAGTGGCGCTGGACGCGGAGGTTCGTTCGACGGCGGAAGCGCTGGATTGGAAGGTGGTGAAGCGCCGCCTGCCGGCGCCAATCAAGGTTCGTCAGAACGAAAGTATAAAAATGTTGACACGTCGCGTCCCGACGGAGTGGTGCTCTATTACACTGGCGAAATGGGCGAAATGGTGATTGATTCACTTGATAAACGGCGTCGACACGGGGATGCCTTTTATGGCGAACTTTTAAAGGCCATTCCAATGCAGCAACCCGCTTCTACGGCGAGAACGAATCGTCCCAACGGTGGAGGCGGAGCGGGCGCAGGCCGTGGTGGTGGCGGGAATACGATGGCTAGGCGAAATCAAAACAGAAATCTGCCAGGAGCAGCGGTAGGTGGTGGAGGTGGTGCAGGAAGCACGCCCGCTCAGCCTCCCCCTGCAGCCGATCGACGCTCTCCGCAGAGCCCATCCGGTAGAGGGGGGGATACTCCCAGTGAAACGGCCATGGCCGCTCCAGCCCGCGTGCTAGATCGAGCGATGGGTTCCAGCGAATCACAGCCGCCGAAACGAGACACTCAAGGAACGATTATCCCGGGAGTGATGCTGCTAGGGGTGGGTAAAAAAGCGGCATTGCTGGAAGAGGCAAAGAACCTCGGGTTGGATGCGATGATCGTGTTTAACGTCAAAGTTAGTAAGACTCGTTCCAGCGGTAAAACCTCCAGTATGACCAGCATGAAGATCATTAACCTGCAGAATGCCGACGAGGAATTGGTTTACAGCAGTAAAGCTCTGAAAGACACAATTGTCGACGAACTTCAGGAAAAAGGACGGACCCCCGTCAAAGATGTTGTCGACGCAGCTTTTAAAAAGAATGCGGATTCGAAATTTAAATCGACGGAACTCCCTGATGCCTTGAATTCGGAAAACGTTGAAAATCGAATCAACCTATTGAAAGTGAAGTATCAAAACCACCCACTCCCTGCTGCCATTGAAATTCTAAATTATCATCAGCAAAGACTAGCCGAAGATCAGGTAGCGATTGCAGCGTTGAACGAATTGTTTGGTGACGATAGCATCGGAGACACGCTGGTTTTGGGAGATCAGCGGGCAAGAGAAAAGGCGATTGGCTCTTGGATGCTGAAGAACGGCAGTAGCGATGAGGATGACGACCTGTAGTTCAAGTTACGAAGGATCCAAAAAGCCCGATCGGACCAAGATTGGGCTTTTTTTATCGCTTTACACAAAACATAGCCGACTTTAAATGGCGTATTCAAGTGTTAGAGATTCCAGATAGGCATTTGAGGACGACCGCTTGAGATGAAAGTTGTTTTTAGGGTGCCGAAATGAAGGGGCCACAGGAGGGCTTGGACTTATTTGACTACTTTAATTTGGCAATTTTATTTGGAGTGGGGGAACTTTTACCGAAATGCTGGGTCCAAAGATTAGTTCTTGGTAATTCGTATCGGAGTCAACTATGTCGTTTCCAAGTCGTTCGGTTGTTTTTACTTTTCTGTTTTCTCTGGTTTATGGATCTGTTTCGGCGCAGGGTATTTTGTTGCCGGAGGGTAAGTCGGAAGACTTCTCTATGCCTCATATCGGCCGACCGCTTCTGCCCAATCGAACCTCTTACTGCATTGAAAAAATCAGCGTCGATGCAACGGTCAGGGGTCAGTTTGCTAAAACCTCGGTTTCCCAAACGTTTCGAAATACAGGCTCGCGTCAGTTGGAAGTTAGCTTTGTTTTCCCCTTGCCCTACGAGGGCGCTGTCGATCGATTAACGTTTCTGGTGAATGGTCGGGAAATAGAAGCAAAATTGTTGGATGCAAATCAGGCTCGCGAGATCTATCAGGGGTATGTGCGTCGCAATCAAGATCCAGCGTTGCTCGAATGGGTGGGGACGGGCATGTTCAAAACGAGCGTGTTCCCAATTCCGGCCGGAGAGAAACGGACGGTAACCTTGGAATACAGTCAATTGTTGCGCAAACAGGGTGACATGATAGATTATTTGTTCCCGTTGGTAACGGCCAAGTATACCGCGGAACCCGTGGAATCGTTGGAGATGCGTGTCGCCATTACCGCTGATGCCGACCTGAAAAATATTTATAGTCCTTCCCACGATGTCGAAATCAAACGGGATGGTAATCGAACCGCGGTAGTGAAATATTCCCGGACCAACGTTTTGCCGCAATCAGATTTTCGATTAGTGGCCGGAACGGATAATCAAGAGGTCGGTGCAAATCTTATAAGCTATTGGCCCCAGGATTCCGAGGAAGGTTTTTTTATGCTGCTCGCCAGCCCGAAAATCCAATCGCCTGATGCAAAACAGCAGTCGAAAAATATCGTCTTCGTAGTTGATCGAAGTGGCAGCATGAATGGTAAAAAGATTGAGCAAGCTCGTAAAGCGGCCAAGTACGTCCTGAATAACTTGAAAGAAAACGATCGATTCAATGTGATTGCCTACGACACAGATGTCGAATCCTTCTCGCCGAAATTAGAACCGTACCTTGCCGAAACAAGAAGCCAAGGCGTTGGGTTTGTTAATGGAATTCACTCGGGTGGCAGTACGAATATTGATAGTGCGTTGGCGATGGCGTTTGACAATATGTCAAACCCGTCCATTCCCAGTTACGTCGTCTTCTTGACGGATGGATTGCCCACGGCGGGTGAGACTAATGAAATGCGTATTGTAAAAAATGCCGTGAAGAGGAATGCTCACCGCTCGCGCCTGATTAGCTTTGGTGTGGGCTACGATGTCAATAGTCGGTTGATTGATCGTTTGACAAGAGAGAACTATGGGCAAAGCGAATACGTTCGTCCGGATGAGGATATTGAAGCTGCTGTAAGTCGTTTGTTCGATAAAATATCCTCGCCCATTTTGACAGATGTGAAAGTTCAATTTGACCTGGTTGATGAAACAAAAGATGGAGGAATGTCGATCAACCGGGTCTATCCTTCAGGTGCATTTGACCTATTTGCAAACCAGCAAATGGTGATCGTTGGACGCTATAAAGAGTCCGGCGCAGCCACCGTAAGGGTGCAGGGCGAGGTCGATGGATTGCCCGAGTCTTTCGAGTTTGATGTCCATTTTGCTGATCGGGGCAAGGGTCCCTCGAATGGTTACATTGAATCATTATGGGCGAATCGCCGAATCGGAGAAATCATCGACCAGATCGATTTGAACGGCAGGAACCAAGAGTTGATGGATGAATTGCTGCGGCTGGCCAAGCGATATGGGATTGTCACGCCTTACACATCCTTCCTAGCCGATGAAAATCAGGATGCCCGCAATTTTGCCAATCTGAATGCGAATCGGGTGTTGGCAAAGAAGGGCTTAGAGGACCTTGAAAATTCCACCGGTGAAGACGCATTCAATCAGCGGTATAGTAAACAAATGTTGAAATCCGCTGAGAGAGCGTTGCCACCCGGAATAGGAATGGGATCAGAAGGGCAGGGGAACCGCCCAGGGATGGGGGACAAAACAGGGAAAGGACTACGGCAAAATCAAGGAAACACGCTCTACCAAAAAGGGAAGCTTTTGTTTGCAGATAATGCGGCCGATGTTGATTTAAAGAAAGAGGCGGAGAATCTTGTTGACGTCGTTTTGTTTAGTGATGATTACTTTAAGCTTTTGAGCGAGAATTCAAAGGAAGAAAACCGACTGATGTCCAGTCAGCGTCTTGGTGAATCGCTGATCATTCGGTTGCGTGGTAAGATCCATCGGATCAAGTAAGCTTGTTGATGCGGTTTTAAATGTAGTTGTTCAATCGGGTTTCGTCACGTTAGTGATGGTCAGATCTCGCATGAATTGCATCTCAGCTGTTGCGGCAAAGAAAACAAAGCTACCTATCAAGACGAAAGGAAATTCCCTAACGTAGATCCCAAATGCGACGAACAGGATGGCAAAGATTCGCCCCAGATTGGCTGCAAAGCTTGTGGCCGCCGTGTAGGGTAAAAATAGGGCAAGCAAAGAACGAAGGATTCTACCTCCGTCCATCGGGAATGCTGGCACCAAGTTGAAAACACACAATGCCATATTAGCCCACAACAGGATTTGCGGGAACGCATCGATCTGATCTGGAACAAAATCTCGTGAAGTGAGCAGGAGGTAAGCCACGAATGCAAAGGCTAGTAATAGGTTGACCGCAGGGCCAGCAAGGCTAATAACGAGTTCTTGCAGAGGGTGTTGTTGAGATATTCCCTGAAGTCTCGCCAAACCACCAATCGGGGTGATGATGATGTCTCGGGTTTGAATCCCAAAAAACTTTGCGGCCAAGGCGTGCCCGAATTCATGAAGAAGTACGCATGCGAAAAAACAGACAAGCAGAACCATCATGATGCCCATGACGGCCCAACTGCCTTGCCAAGATTTGTAGATGACATAGAGAGGGGCAAATAAGAACGTCCAATGCACAAACACGTCAATGCCTGCTGCTTGTCCAATTTTTAATCGCCAGCCCATGGGTAACTTTCGGTGGGGGAAGACGGAAGTGGGACGGGGGATGGTTTCATTCTGAGATTGCCTTGGCCAAAACTCGTTTGTCTCCGTCCCTTTCGGTGAACCCGATTGAATCCAAATGTTCGCAAAGTGGGACAGCATATTTTCGCGTGGTGTCAAGGATTTGCCGAATCTCGCTAATGGTTAAGCCGTCGTTTTTTTGGATCTCCATCGCCAGTATCTGATGGATTTGTTCCATTGTCTTGTGATGGAAATATATTTCCTTAGTGATGTTGACGAGATCGCCGTTATCAGTCGCCATTTGAAGAAGTTCTGGAACAGCTTGGCGATTTTTTGTGGCCAGTTTTTCTAAGTCTTTTACGCTGGGAGGTTTCATGCCGGCGTTGAGTAATTCGGATATTAAACGTTCCAGAAGTTGTCGCTCTCCTTTAGAAAGTTTGGGTCCATATCCGACGAGCCCAATCGATTCGCGATTCACATCGATCTTCTTTTCGTGTTTCAGAGCTTCGACGGCAGCAGATAAGAGTTCTTTTGAATCGAGGTATTCAAATTGATGTTCCATCGCGGTTCGGGGGTGTTTGAATCGAAGCGGGTGTTCTGAATGCATACGCTCTAGCGTCCTGATAATCCGGCCACAAAATTCTTGGAATCGCTGTTGATGGATCAGCAATTCGCGGGTAGCCGAAAGCTTGATTTGTCGGATGGTTCCCGCATCCAGTAATTGATCGATGGTTGGTTTTACGTCAAAAACACCGGTGGTTCGTGGTAGTGTTGACGGGTCCCAGCCTTGGTTGAATCGGAAGTAAGCGTTAGCCGAGGCTCGTTCAGTTTGTTCTGCCGACATGAGTTGTTGGAGCATCGACCGGTCTTCGGCACTGGGCTTGCGAATAGGAGACGCGTTAGGGTCGAGGACTCGGCCTCCTCCAATAGTGAAAACAGGGGATTCACTACGGACCACAAATGGTTGATTCCAGATTGCAACCGCGGGTTCGTTTAAAAAGAACTGGGCAAACCCTCGCGAGCCGGGTGCCATCTCGGGGGTTTCTAGTAAACGGATGTTGGCCTGCAACTCGGCGGTGCCGAGGTGCAGACGCACCCGGGTGCGATCTTTGAGTGCCTTCTTTACGGAACTTAAAAGGAATAATTCAGTCGTTAGCAGTCGGGACGGTTTAAGGTGGCCCGGGAAGCAAAGTTCATCACCTCTTTGGACATCGAGGTGGTGTATGCCCGCGAGGTTGAGTGCCGCCCGTTGCCCACGATGGACCTCTGGCGCAGCGGTCTCGTGATTTTGTAGACTTCGAATCCTTACCGAATGACCCCCGGGTTGAATCTCGAGGGAGTCACCGACGGTCGCCTCGCCACTCGAAACGCTGCCAGTGACGACTGTGCCGTGACCCTCCATGGTGAATGTCCGGTCGATAGCCATTTTGAAAGGGGCGTTCAACTGAAGTTGGCGTGAGCTGTCCGCCGCTGTTTCTGCCGCCGTGCCTAGGGCTGACTTGAGCTCTTCGATCCCAACTCCTGATTTAGAACTGGTTCGTATAATCGGAGCTTGTGACAGAAACGTGTCTTCTACCAATCCACGGATCTCTTCTTCCACTAAATCGACCCAGTCTGGTTCGACGAGATCGCATTTAGTGATGGCGATCACGCCGGCAGGTAGATCCAACATGCGAAGGATGTCCAAATGTTCTCGTGTTTGTTGTTTCACGGAATCATCAGCGGCCACGACGAGTAGGGCCAGATCCATTCCTGTCGCGCCGGCAAGCATTTGCCTAACAAATTTTTCATGGCCAGGTACATCGACGATCCCTAAGCGAAAGGGAGGCAGGTCCAGATGCGCGTAGCCCAGTTCAATCGTGATTCCCCGCTTTTTCTCTTCGGGGAGGCGGTCCGTATTCGTGCCCGTTAGTACTCCGATCAAAGATGTTTTGCCGTGATCGATGTGGCCGGCAGTACCGAGGATTAAATCTTTTAGCATCAGCTCTTTGCGTCTTGCCCTAGGAAGTTCGCATGACAGTCTTTGCTTGACCTAGTTACTATTTTAACAAGGGAAGGTATAGATGGGGCAGAGGGGGCGGTTATTAAATTTGTTCACAAAAAAAACCGGGCACTCGTGGAATGCTCGGTTTTCAATGATCGGCATCAGGGGTTAACGTTTTAATAACGGATGGTCGCTTGCCCCTCTTTTTGCTGGCCCGTTCTTAGGGACGGTTGGGCGGTAGGTTTGCCTTGGGATGAATCTGGGTTGAAACCGCGGGTGATGCGGTCCCAAGTGTCAAATCCTTTTTCAGTCGTTTGTTCTTTATCCTCAGAGGTCCAACTGGAAAAGGTTTCCTTGGTTCGACCCCACAATTGTTTGTTTCGGTCACTCATGCGTTGAAAAAAAGATGGCTGATCGGAGTTTCGTTCCGGAAACGGATTCCACATAGGTAGTTCATAGACGCTTGCTTTATGAGATTGGTCCGTGAGCTGAATCGGTTTAGGGTATTTTTTTGATTGGAAAATGTTTGACAGGTTCCACTTAGGGGCTTGCCATTTTGGCATTTCAAGTTTTGGGAATTTGAAGGCGGCTTTGGTTTCTGCCGCTGGTTCGGGGGCTAATCTTGAAAAGTCAAACATGGTGGTCCGTCCGGGCTCCGCCCGGTCCATCTTGATGCCGTTGCCGTTAAAAAACGAGTCACTTTGGGCGTGACTTATCGAAGCAATGGATCCGAAGACGATCATCGTGATCAAGGTTCGTTTTAAACGCATTTTTTCCTTCCAGTATTATTAACCATGAAGTGGCGGAGGATTTTTTCAAAAGGGGCTCGGTATGTCCAGATCAGATTTACCGTCAAGACTGATAGCATGAATCTGCTTTTTTCGTAAAGATAGAGGTTCAAAGGGAATCGTAACGAGGGTGAGATCGTCATGAGAATTGGGTTTGTTGGGGCCGGTAAAATGGGTTTGGCACTGGCCAAGGGAGTTGACCAGTCAAGATTTCAATGCTCGATTGCGATCAGTGACCCATCAGTCGAGGCGCGTTCCTTGTTTCTTTCGCAGCTAAATCACGTGAAAGTGATGCCGGATAACCTATCCCTGTGCCTTGCTTCGGATGTGGTTTTTCTGGCGTGCAAACCACAGCAGTTGTCTTCGGCCATGGAGTCGTTACCCCCAAGCGAAGACGGTCCTCTCTACATCTCTATTTTGGCTGGCACGCCAGTCGAGAAGCTAACACGTTTGTTACGTTCGAACCGAGTGATTCGGGCCATGCCTAATACGCCATGTCTGATTGGGAAGGGCGCTTTAGGCGTTGCAATCAACCATTCTGTGTCCGCGGCAGACCAAGGTTTAGCCGAAAGGTTACTGGGAGGTGTGGGGGTCGTTCTGGAGGTCGAGGAATCGATGTTGGATGCGGTTACGGGCGTGTCGGGCTCGGGCCCCGCATATGTTTATAAATTTATGGAAGCCATGATTCATAGCGCTGTGCAGGCGGGTTTGGATGCCGAGGTGGCGCGGCGATTGGTGGTTGAGACGGTGATCGGTGCGGGCGAAATGGTGAAATCTACGGGAGAGGACCCCGAGGTTTTACGGGGCCATGTGTCGAGTCCCGGCGGTACGACGGTCGCCGGGCTGTCAATCATGGATGAACTTGGATTTGGGCACGTCATTCACTCGGCTGTCCAAGCCGCCATCGAGAGATCGCAAGAATTGGCAAAGGCATGATAGTCGAACTGACGGCCCGTCCGAGAATTCATTGAAAAGTGATCGACCTGTCCCTTGATAGAGTTAAGTTCGGGCCGTAATGTATAAAGTACGTCACCATGTTTGACGGTGATTGAAGAGTTGCGTGAAATATGACGCGTCAACCTGTTTTAAAATTTTGGGTGAGTTGAGATTGTGATGAGAAATTGGCTGTTTCTTTGGGTCGCGTTAACTTGTTTTCCAGCAATGGGTTTTTGCGCGAATGATGATTCGGTGCAGGCGGTTCCTGAGACCATCGAGCCGGTCCGAATTCAAAATAAGAAACCTCGAAATGTCGTTTTTATATTGTCGGATGATCATCGCTATGATGCGATGAGTTTTTTGGGCCATCAGTTCGCGGAGACTCCGCACATGGATGCCATGGCTGCAAAGGGTGTCCACTTTGAAAATGCATTGGTGACCACTTCGTTGTGCTCGCCCAGTCGTGCGTCGATCCTAACGGGACTCTACACGTTTCGCCATCGCGTAATTGATAACAACCGTTTGGTCCCCGAGGGGACTCAGTTTTTCCCGCAGTATTTACAGAAGGCGGGTTACACCACTGGGTTTATTGGGAAGTGGCACATGGGCGGTCACCATGATCGTCCGCGGCCCGGTTTTGATTACTGGGTCAGTTTTAAAGGACAAGGTCACTACCTTGCTCCCAGTCCTAAATACACGCTGAACGTGAACGGTGATCGCGTCAAACAAAATGGATATATCACCACGGAGCTCACTGACTACGCACTTGAATTTCTGAAAGAGCAAGTCGGAAGTGAAAAGCCTTTTTTCTTATACCTCTCACATAAGGCAGTGCATGCAGATTTCACTCCGGAAAAAAAGTACGATCAAAAGTTTGCCAATAAGCCATTTGAAAGACCTGCTAGTGAGAGCAAGGTAGCTGGCAACGAGCGAGATTTGCCACGCTGGCTCTTGGACCAACGTAATAGTTGGCACGGTGTCGATTTTCCTTATCACAGTGACTTGAATGTTGAGCAATATTACAAGCGTTACTGCGAGTCCCTCTGTTCCGTTGACGACAGTGTGGGGGCGGTCATGGAACAGTTGAAGAAAATGGGTATCTACGATGAGACCCTAGTCATTTATATGGGCGATAATGGCTTTATGTTTGGTGAACATGGGTTGATTGACAAAAGAGTCGCGTATGAAACTTCCATTCGTGTTCCCATGCTGATGCAATGTCCGGATCTATTCGATGGAAATACGGTTGTCGACAAAATGGTAGCCAATATTGATATCGCTCCCACCGTGATGGAGGCGATGGGTTTAGAGAAGCCGCCTCACATGGACGGTGAAAGTTTCATCAAGCTGGCTCAGGGAAAGCCGGTCCCTTGGAGAGAGTATTTCTTATATGCCTATTATTGGGAAAAGAACTTTCCTCAATCCCCGACCGTGTTCTCTTTGCGGAGTGATAAGTACAAGTACACCACTTACTACGGGCTTTGGGATACAGATGAGTTTTTCGATCTCGAGGCGGATCCTATGGAGCAGAAGAATCTAATTCGTGAACCGCGAGTCGCCAAGCAGGCCAAAGAGATGGAAAACCGTCTTTATCAGATGATGGCGGATTTGGGTGGAATGGATATTCCCATGAATCAGCCGAAGGGTAGCTCGCAGAATAAACGGCTTGAAACCCGTGGGGGACGTAAAGCTTCTGACTTTCCGAAGGCACTCGTGGTTCCGGAAGCTCTTAATAAAAAGGCGAAGTAATCCACGGTTTGCCGTGGTTGGAATGATTGGGCCGCTGAGAGCGACTTATTTTGCGTCTCCATGGTTTTGGTCGGGATTCGTTTCGCTTAGAATTCTTACAAGCACGAAGCCCGAACTTTGTGCTCGTTTGGAGTTTGCGAGAATCTATTCGGTACCCAATGCCGGTGCCCCGGGAAACCATGGAGACCATCTGTGTCGTTATTCGAAGACAATCGATATCAGTATCGGGACACTTTCTTTGTATTCTTTGACAAAGACCATCGCCCCGACGCCGACAAAATACAAGCATGCCTAGCGGAATTAGGTCCAAAGTATGACGTCACGAATGTGCGACATACTGACGGACATTTTGAGTCCGTAACGGTGGTGATTCCGCATGATTGCTCGGCAATGGACATTGCCTATGAAGACGGTGAAGAAGTGGTCTTGCAAATTGAAGACGTGATGCAAGAGTTTCAAACGTTAACATTGGTGGGCGAAGATTCTAAAAAGCTTGTCCGTATTCAAGATTGTACGGCAAGGTTGGACGTGTTTCATTTCGAGCAGGTTTCCATGTCGGGTGGCGATGAGATTTTAGATCCCGGTGGTCTGCTATTAGTCATGCAAAAGTTGTGCGACTTGGTTGATGGCGTTGGTTTAGACCCTCAAAGTCAGGCCTTGATGTAACCATGCAGGCAAAAGAAATTAAAAATGGATCCGTGGTGGTATATGCTGGAGCCCCGGTCATCATACAGGGAATCTCGGTCCAATCACCTTCGGCTCGCGGGGCAGCGACGTTGTACAAATTTCGGGCGAGAAACCTTGTAACCAAACAAAAGACGGACATCACCCTTAAGGGTACTGAGTCTTTGGAGGAAGCCGATTTTCAGAAACGTTCTGTCAACATCATGTATACGGATGCCAACCATATGCATTTTCTGGACCAGGAAGATTACCAGCAATACAGCTTGCCGCTCGAAGAAGTGGAGTCGGAGCGGAACTACATTAAAGAGGGGTTGGAGGGGATCTTAGCATTGATTTACAACGAAGAGTGTGTGGGGATTCAGGTTCCGGCCACGGTTGAGTTGTTGGTCAGCGAATGTGATCCGGGTGTCAAAGGTAATTCGGCCACAAGCCGAACGAAGCCGGCAACCTTGGAAACAGGGTTGGTGATTCAGGTCCCGGAATATCTTAAGCAGGGCGAGATCATCAAGGTAGACACCCGAACGGGCGATTATTTATCGCGTGCCTAGAGTCGGTTTGCTGAAGGCCCTTTAAGCCTTTGAGGGTGCGCGCTCGAAAAAGAAAACGAGTATGGATTTCTCAGCCTAGGCGAGATTTCCTTTCAAGCGAAGCCATCAGTTCTGCTCGCCGTCGCATGGAGTCTTGAAGATTGTGCCGGCGAACTGGAAAACGGGGACACAACCGAAAACTGGCACCCGCCTTGCTCGCCAGAGCTGGTTTCCGATCTTGAGGCTGAGTCAGTCGTGATATCGCCTGCTCGATCGGGAATTTCAACAGACGTTTGGTGGCCATTGGGAATCTTTGGTCTGCTTTAAATTAGGAAAATAAAAAAATTCGAAAACGCTGCTTCAAAGTTTTTTCTCTGTATCTTTAGTGGTGATATAAACTCGGCTGCCAACGCAGATGGCCGGATCACTTCTTTTCAGACAGGCCCCCGTACGGTCGCAATATTTAGCGCAAGCCACTACTATTAAATTGTGTATAAATTGAAAGCCCTCTTATGGTTTTACATTCACGACGCGTTGGAGTGAGTTGAATGAAGTTCCTGATACCCATCTTATTGATGACCCTCGGTTTTGGTGCCGCGCGGATCAATGGCCAACAA
>JAKVBF010000009.1:179757-368511 GCA_022447555.1 Mariniblastus sp.
CGATTTGATCTTGATGGGGGGAGCCATTTCCACCATGGACTCATCCCGTCCAGAAGCGACTGCGATTGCGATCAAGGGAGATCGAATTCTGGCGGTGGGATCGGAAGCAGAAGTGCTGAGATACGCCGATGCTGAGACGCGCCAAATCGATTTACAGGGAAATTTTCTGATGCCGGGCTTTATCGAGGGACATGCCCACTTTTTGGGTTTAGGTCAGTCGATGATGATGTTGAAACTGGCCGATGCCAAGACATGGGATGAGATCGTTCAGCAAGTGGCCGAGGCTGCCAAGGTCACCCCCGAGGGAGAGTGGATCATTGGTCGTGGCTGGCATCAGTCGAAGTGGACTCAGCCGCCGGAATCTAACGTTGGCGGTTATCCGACAGACGCCAGACTGAGCGAGTTGACTCGAAATCACCCCGTATTATTAACGCATGCCAGCGGCCATATGAGTTTTGCCAACTCTTATGCAATGCGACTAGCTGGAGTCAGCGACGCAACGGCAGATCCCAAGGGAGGTGAAATTTTAAGGGATACCAATGGCAAGGCCACAGGAGTTTTTCGCGAAAAAGCTCAGGGTTTGATCAGTCGTGCACATAGTCGTGACGAGGCAAAGCTGAATTCTTCGAAACGTCTTGAACAGTCCATGCGAGCGATTGAACTGGCGTCTGAAGAGTGCCTGCAAAAAGGAATTACCAGTTTCCAAGATGCGGGGTCCAGCTTCCGGGTCGTCGATTTACTAAAGCGAGCGGCCGACCAGCGAAAGCTTGGGGTGCGTTTGTACGTGATGATTCGGGATAGTAACGAAGCTTTGGAGCTTCAGCTGCCGAAATACAAAATGATCGGATATGGGGGGGATTTTCTCACTGTCCGTTCTGTAAAGCGTTCAATTGATGGTGCTTTGGGAGCTCACGGAGCGTGGTTGTTGGCGCCCTACGAAGACCTGCCCACAAGCGCAGGCCTGAATACGGCCTCCATCCCCTCGGTGACTCGAACGGCAGAGTTGGCTCTAAAGAATAACTATCAAGTTTGCGTCCACGCGATTGGCGACCGAGCCAATCGCGAAGTGCTCGACATATACGAAAATCTATTCGTGCAAAATCCCTCACTGATTCCTCGGAGATGGCGGATCGAGCATGCTCAGCATTTGCATCCAGATGATATTCCGCGATTCGGAGAATTGCAGGTGATTGCATCGATCCAAGGTGTTCATTGTACCTCCGACGCTGTCTTTGTACCCAAACGACTGGGGATTCGGCGCAGTGGCGAGGGGGCCTACGCATGGCAAAGCCTTTTGAAGTCGGGTGCTATCGTGATTAACGGGACGGACGCCCCGGTAGAGGACGTGGATCCGTTGGCCTCTTTTTACGCCAGCGTGACACGGCGACTCGCCGCCGGTGTCACTTTTTTTCCAGAGCAGAAAATGACACGGATGCAGGCACTTCGCTCTTACACGGTGGATGCTGCATACGCGGCATTCGAAGAGAGCCAAAAAGGAAGCCTCGTTCCAGGGAAATTGGCTGACATGGTTGTTTTATCGAACGACCTAAGGGTGTGTCCAGAGGATGTGATTCGTGATACAGCCGTTCTCTATACCATTGTCGGCGGCAAAGTGGTTTTCCAAAAATCGGAATGAAACGAACCACCGTTGAGTGACTGGAAGGTTAATGGGAGTGGTACCCACACCTGTATGATGGGTCGTGATTTCCTGTGCACTTTAACCAACCGGCAGATTTTAACCCAGTCAGCTAGCGTTGCAGGCCGCCGTAGATTTCGATTCCAAAGAAATTATAGGAAGATCGGCAAAATCCGAAAAAACGTACCATTGAACTCGTTCGTTTGTCGAAACCTATTAACGGATTCATTGATTTGAATCCAGCGAGGGGGGCTTTCTCGCGGATTGGAGTTGGGTGCTTTTGTTAGTTGTAAAACACGCACCATCTCACCAAGACTCAATGAAACCCCATATTTTACGGCCGGTGCTATTTCTGGTGACCCAAATGTTGCCGGACGAAACATTTGGCGAATTCAGAATAGCGAATTCAAAACACTTGGATTGCGGCTGACATTTTAGGAAAAGACCCATCCGCCGGGCGGTAAGTCGAAATTGTTAAGCTGCAGTCAACGATTGATTCAGGAGGGATCTAATGCGAGTTTTTATGCTTGGAATCGCGGTTGCGGTCGCCGCGCTCATGCCATCTTTCAGCATGGCCAATGATCAACAAATCGCGGATTTTGTAAAAGCCAAGTTGCAGATGGAACAGCAAAATGGCAATCTTAGCGGCTTCAATGTTGACATGCGTGTCGACAATGGTGCTGTATGGTTTTCGGGCTTCGTCTCGAACTCGGATCAAGAGCAACTGATCCTCAAAACGGCTCAACAGGCCGGACATCTTGGAGTTGTTCAAGTGGTCGACGATATTGAAATTCGTCCTGCTGCTGCCAAAGTTGAAACAGCACCCGCAGCTCCAGCCGCTCAGGTTGCGTATCAGCAGCCAGAAACAACACCTTCACAAGTGCAATTCGCTCAGGCCCCTGTTCAACAGGCAATGCCTACCCAAATGCAGCAGCGCCCAATGCAGGCATTGCCAGCAGCGACTGCTGGCAATCAGCCTCTAGCATTCGCAAGTTCGTCCACGATGGTTCAGCCTGGCAATGTTGGTCCAGGCGGAGCTGCATCAATGGGACCCGGAGCCATGGGAATGGGGCAGCCAAATTTGCCAGGTTACGCATGGCCGGCAACCGCTGCTCATCCTAACTATGCTGCTGTCACTTACCCGAAGCAGTACTCAGCACAGGCTTGGCCGTACATCGGTCCATTCTATCCTTATCCCCAAGTTCCACTTGGATGGCGTAAGGTCAGCCTCGAATGGGATGACGGCTGGTGGTACCTCGATTTCAACGACACCAACCAATGGTAGTCTTGTTGATTTGACGAAGCATCTTAAAACCCCTGCTGGATTCGGCGGGGGTTTTTTATTTGTCGAGACCAGAGTTGAAAGGTTGTTCGAATATCAGCTGTGAGTAAGTCCAAAGCGACAGGTCGGAAGGATTTTGGACAGCCTGCCAACCTTGTGATAGGAGGCATGGACTAGGCTGTTCGGGTGCTCTGGCTGGAATTCCATAGCTCTTTTAAAAGGCCTGTTCGCTAGCATTGCAGATCGGATTTTCCTAAATATTTGAATCATTGGAAAAATCCGCAAGTCCGGTCCAGTTTATCACGATACTCCTTTTAGGAATGCATAAACCACAAAGGGACTTGCGATGCGTACTAAATATTTAACTGCTCTGTTCGCGACATTAGTGGCTGGAATTGCGGTGATGAACACGGGTTGTTTCACTACTCTGGGGCCGACGCTGGGAATCTTCAGTATTCCGCTTCCGGTTTCACCTTATTGGCAAAAGCTGAATGAGGATAAGTTTCACATTAATGAGCGTTATGCACGTGTTCCCATCTTGGGACCAATCACCAGCGGTGGGCCGGTTAAGGCGTTGGATCCACCGAGCGACGATGAGGTCTGGTGGGCATTCGAGCGGGCTCGCAGCGTTCAGGGTGGAATTCCATTCCTGTATGAAACACAGCGAAATGATGTCACCATTATCAAGGAAAAGATTGCTGATTACATCGATCCACCAAGAGTGGTTCCCTTAATTGGTCCAGCACAGCTCCATCATGCTCATTACAAATGTACGATCTACTTCAATGAACGTAGGATTGTAGGTTGGCCGTTCCCTCATAGCTTGATCGATAAAGACGCGGTCGAAGTGGTCTACGTTGACCACAATCACTTCCACATGGCCGGTGACGTCGACTATGGAAAGAACAGCACTCACTACTAGAGAGCACGGAGCCGGATTTTATATCAGTTACTGCCTGGAGCAGTCTAAGAAGATCCTTTGTAACGAAAAACAACGAAGCCGCTCAATCAATTGGGTGGCTTTTGTTTTGTAAAAAAAGAACCGTGATCCGATTCGCCTTAGGTATTTCGGTTTTGGCGTTGAGAGGCCCAATCAATAGGGTTTTGGTTCAGTCGAGGTGAGGAGTTGTGACATCACGGTGATAGGCGCTTGTCGGCCGTTTGGGCTAAATGGATAGCCCTATTGTTTTTTTTTAGTAAGTGGCGAAGCATGGTGGTTAATTGAAATTTGAAAAACCGTGAGTGAATGCGGCCCGCAAAAATCAATTTGTTGGCATGATTCGCTCGGTTCCAGTTCCCAACTGAAGGTATCAGGGTTGATCTCGTTCGGTGATTAAAAAGAATAAAAAACAGGCTGGCCTTCCTAGGATTGATGAGCGACCCCACTCATTTTTGAGTACCTGGTCGATTGCGATCATCTGTCTCGCCGCGATTGTTCTGTCGCCAACATTAATCGGCGCTGCGCGTTCGCTGAAAGTCCATGCGAACAATGTAAAGCAATGGCTTCCGAAGAATTTTGAAGCTTCTGAAGACTACGACTGGTTCATTGAACGGTTTGGTGTTGACGAGATGGTCGCGATCAGTTGGCCCGGTTGCACGCTAGATAACCCGGACGTCTTGAAATTTTGCAATACCTTGCGGGATCATGAATTTGATGGTGAGCGAGTTTTCGAACGTACCATCACGGCCAAAACGATGCTTGATAAAATCATGGCCACCGGGGTGAGTGAGAAAGTTGCCAAGCAACGCGTGCGAGGATTGTTTATTGGGCCAGATGATAACACCACGGTGATCTTGGCCTTCCCATCCAGTGCGACGAATAATCAAGGAAAGCTAAATAACCAGCGGCGCGAAATCATTGAACAGATATATGCGGTTGCGGAAGAGTCCTTTGGTTTGTCACCGGACGAGCTCAAATTGGGAGGTCCCACCGTCGACGGTGCAGCGATCGATCTGGAAAGTCGTCGAGCGTTGGAAAAGTTTATGTGGGTGACGGTAGTGATCGTCTTCTTCATGAGTTGGATACGACTGAAAGACTTTTTGTTATCACTCAATGTTATGGCCTTTTCTGTAGGCTGTGCGTTCCTCAGTCTATCGATCCTGTACTGGACCGGTGGTAAGATGAATTTGACCATGATTATGCTGCCGACTTTAACCTTTATATTAGGTGTGTCTGCATGTATTCACATGGCGAATTATTACCGTAAGGCAGTTGCTGAGGGCTACGGTTGGTTGTCGGCGGATGAAGCGTTGAAGGTTGCGACCGGGCCGGTAGCCATGTCTTCATTAACAACTGCGATTGGTTTGGCATCGCTCGGGATGAGTCAGGTGATGCCGATCCGAATGTTTGGGATTTATTCGGCGATTGGCATCATGTGCAGTTTGCCAATCATTCTGTTGTTGATGCCTTCTGTCCTGTTTTGGTTCCGCGGTAGAGTTAGCCGGCGGTCGGCGATGGATTCAAAGCCACGCAGGCAGCAGGCTTCGGGCGTCAGTCGCCCAACGACATTGTTGGTTCACTATGTATGTAGGTGGCATTGGTGGATTACTGTGCCAGCCTTGATCGCATTGGTCGGTTTGAGTCTGGGAACGACACGATTGGAAGGGTCGGTAGACCTTCAAAACCGATTCTCCAGTCGGACGAAGATTATACAGGATTACAATTGGCTGGAGAAAAACCTGGGCGGCTTGGTCCCTATGGAGGTGGTGGTCCGGTTTGGTCCTGAGAATGAACTCTCGGCTTGGAATCAAATGTTGTTGGTAGAGGAGATCGAAAATAATCTGAAAACGGATCCTCAGGTTACGGCGAGTCTTTCGGCAAAGACGTTCAAACCATTGTTGATTAAGGGTAAAAGCCTTCGGTCCAAGATGCAGCGTCGACTGACGATACAGAAGTGGCAGCGTGAGGTTCCCACACTGGCGGACGCCCAGTTAGTTCGAGTTGAGGGCGAAGCTGAAAAACTCACACCTGATAAAACTGTACCGGCGACGAAGATTGATGATCCGCAGGCCGATTCGTCTAAGGAGTCTCTCGAAGAGGAGTTGGCTTCTGGAACGCCTCATGCAACTTTGTGGCGGATTAGCTTGCGAGTGAATGCATTGGAGAAAATAGACTACGGTCATTTCTTGGATAGCATACAAGGGATTGTTAACGAACAGCTCGCCGGAATGAATGAGAAGGATGTCACGGCTCGGTTCACAGGAGCGATCCCGCTTTTCTATCATGCGCAACACCAAATCCTTACGGACCTAATGGTCAGCTTTGCAACCGCCTTTATTTTCATCTCGATTGTTCTGATGATTGTGTTGAGAAGTGTATTAGCTGGTTTGGTAGCCATGATACCCAATGTGTTTCCCCCTCTGGTTGTTTTTGGGGCGATGGGCTGGTTGGGAGTGCCAATTGAAATTGGTTCCGTGATGACCGCCAGCGTGGCACTGGGTATCGCGGTGGATGATACCATTCACTTTCTGACTTGGTATCGTCGCGGCGTCTCCAAAGGCAGGTCTCGCCTAGCGGCCATCCGTTTCGCGTTTGAGCATTGCGCGAAACCGATGATCGATACGACGTTAATTTGTGGTTTTGGGGTGGCAGCATTCATGCTGAGCGATTTCATGCCGACGGTTCGTTTTTCACGCTTATTGTTCATTTTGTTGATGGCCGCCCTGGTGGGCGATCTGATCCTCTTGCCCTCCATCCTGGCAGGACCAGCGGGCTGGCTTTTCAGGAGACCTCGGAAACCAAAAAACAAACCGAACGCGTCAGGCGAGAAGGGCAGAAATCAATCCAAAAATCGAGGGAGGGCCATAGCCCCCTGAGCCGGATGACTCACCTGAACCACAAATTGTTGATTCGGTGGTTAGTTTTCGCAATTTATCGAGGTTTTCCACTCAAGGCGATTTCTGAGTTCGTCGATGAAATTCTTGTACGTTATGAGTCTGATTCGGCGAAATTCGCTAATGTTGATTTATTTGCCATTGCCGGTAATCGTACGTATTCAAATCGAAATAATGCGATTAGACTTGAACCACCGCACTTTTGGATTCCGCCAATTTGTTTTAATCGATGATGGCAAATCCACGGGGAGTGGTTTTACTCTGTCACAAACGTACTTCACTCCGTTTTAAGAATCTGCAGATGGCTGATATTTTTGACAAATGCGACGACTTTTGGGCACGAATGAAAAAGGTAGCGGGCGAACATTTTGACCCTGCATTGGCTACGTTTTTTCGTAAATTTCCGACGACCAATTGCGTGCCAATCGTGCAAGTTGAAGGTCAGGAATACCTTCAAATTGCAACGAATGATTATCTCGGCTTGGCAACGCACCCGGAAGTTATCAAAGCGGGGACTGAAGTTGCCAGTGTGAATGGTCTAGGGACTCCATTAGGAGCCAGACCCTTGACCGGTAACACCGAAGCCCACCTTGCTCTGGAAGCCGAATTAACGGCTTTCCGCAAGACAGAGGCAGCATTGGTTTTCAATCTTGGCTTGGGGGCCATATCGGGAACGATCGCGTGCATGGTGGGGCGTAAGGAACGCGTATTCGTCGACGCTTACGCACATGGTTGTTTGCATGATGGAGCCAAGCTGTGTAAAGGGGAAGCGACCTGGTTCGGGCACAACGATCTAGATGATTTAGAACACCAGTTGAAGCAGTGTCCTTTAGATCAGCCCAAGTTGATTGCCGTTGATGGTGTCTACGGGATGACAGGTGATCTCGCCCCGTTGCCTGAGTTGGTAGAACTGAAAAACAAGTACAAAGCACAGTTGTTCGTTGATGACGCTCATGGAACCGGCGTTTTAGGGGATCATGGCCGTGGAACGCCCGAATTATTTGGGGTTGAGGACCAAGTTGACTTGCATGGCGGAACGTTTGCCAAAGCCTTTGGTACGTTTGGTGGTTATGTTTGCGGCCCGAAAAGGGCATTGGATTTTGTTAAACATGTATCACCCGGTTTTATGCTAACCAAAGCGTTGCCGGGCGCCCTCGTCGCGGCGACGCGCAAGTCTCTAGAATTAATGCAGTCGATGCCCGAGCGTCGTACCCAGTTGTGGACCAACATCACCACATTGCGAACCGGACTTCAAGAGGCCGGTTTTAACATCGGGAATCCGCAGGGTGCCGTGACGTCGATTTTCACACGAGGCGTGACCGCGCTGCAAGCGGTTCGCTTATTGCACGATGAACATAATATCATCGTCAATCCGGTTATGTACCCAGCGGTTCCCTATGGAACGTCGATCATTCGAATGACGGCCAGCGCGTTACATACCCCTGAGCAAATGACTCAATTGGTGAACGCCATCGTAGCGGTTTCGGAGAAGATTCCGCTGCATGAGGGTAACCTTGCAGCAGCTCACCGTGCGACTGCGTAACAGTCGCGTCCCTTTGCCTTTGTTCGCTGGCGATCGTGGCTCGCTACGACGGTCGGCAAGCCAAACGATTAGGCAATCACATGAAGCTATCAGTCCAGCCGGTTCGATCTTCTAAGGACTGGGGGATTTTCTTTGAATTGCGCCGGGAAATTTATCGTGGTGATGCGGGCGTGGTTTTCCCTTTGAAGTCCATTGAGCGATCCATGCTCGATACATCGGTGCATCCATTCTACGAACACGCATCGCGACAAGCGTTTCTCTGCTACCGTGGCAAACGTCCCGTCGGTCGGATTGTTGCGATCAAAGATGATCTACACAACGAATACTATCAAGATCGGATTGGTTTTTTTGGGTATTTCGAATCGATCGATGATTTGGACGTCGCTCAGGCATTGACCGACACGGCAGGCAATTGGTTGCGTGATCAAGATTGCGATCGGGTCCGAGGACCTGTGAACCCTTCTATGAAATCCGATTTTGGTGTGCTGGTCGAAGGGTTCGGAATTACTCCCTCGGTAATGATGAGTTATTCGAGGCCCTATTACGATCAACTTGTAAAGGGTTGCGGATTTGAAAAGGTGATGGACTTCTATGCGTATCTGATGGATCAGCAAAGTGAAGAAGTGTTACGCGGTTTGGCGATGCAGAAATCGGAACTCAACAAGTCGACTCAGAAGATTTTTGATCGTTATCCCGAATTGGAGCTTCGCGATTGTAAAAAAACCGGAATTGAAAAAGCGTTACGAGAAATAAATGATCTGGGGAATTTGGTTCGGCAAGAGGGTTGGGGCTTCGTTCCACTCACCGAATCAGAATTGGTTTACATGATCAAGCAGGTTCGTCGCGTGATCCGGCCGGATATGATCCTGACGATTTATTGGGCCGATCAGTTGGTCGGGTATTGCGTCAGTATCCCCGACGTGAATACTGCTTTACATCGAACCTGGGGCAAATCAGATTGGGTACGGATTCCACAGTTCCTTTACCAGCTTCGCCGTGTGGAACGGTCTCGCGTGATCGCTTTGGGCGTTGATCCTGAATTCAGACGTCGGGGGGTTGCGCCTCTTTTGTCCATTGAAATGCGGAGGCGAGGGCTTGCCGATCCCAGGTTAGTTAAATGGGAGTTTTCATGGATCGCCGAAGAAAATATCAAATCCATTCGAGTGACTCAGCGTACGGTTCCATGCTATCGATATAAGACTTATCGTCTTTATGAGAAATCACTCTAAATAGGCGTGCAACTCCGCGCGTGGTCTTAACCGACCGAAGCGATCAACCGGCGTAGCCGTTCTCGCGAAACCATTGCCATGCATCGTGTAGGCCATCGTTTACAGAGCCGATCTTGTAACCGAGTTCACATTCGGCTTTGGCACTTGAGTACCAGTGATAAAGGCTGCCCATCTGAGTATTTGCTGAATTGATAAGAGGCTCTTTCCCGGATATTTTTCCGGACAGGTCCCCGACTGTTCCGGCTATCCAATTCACCCAATTCGGCAGGGTTGTGATCGGGGGACGACGTCCAACGACTTGAGCCATTTGGGTCCATAGGCGACGGTAGGTTAAGTTTTCACCCCCTAAGATGTAACGTTGGCCGGCTCTACCATTTTCGATCGCGGAAAGGATGCCGCAGGCTACATCGCGTACGTCGACCACCGAGCAGCCACCTTTGGGAGCGAATAGTCCTGCGCCCTTGGCTACGGCCAACATCATTTGTCCGGATGAAGGTTTCCAATCCCAAGGGCCGACCATGAACCCGGGATTGACGATGACTCCGTCCAAACCGCGTTGGACCTCTTCCAAGAATACGATTTCCGCTTCTCGTTTACTGACCACATAGCTGCAGGCTGGTTTGCTCGGGTGTTGATCGGTTTCACTCATGACTGTTGTGTTGGAGGCGGGGGCGAGCGCGTCAACGGTGCTAACGTGAATCATTCGAATATTGTGACGCCTAGCCGCCTGCGCTAATCCCTGAGTGGCTCTGACGTTAAAGTGACGCGATGCCTCCAATTGCGTCCAGCCTAGATGGATGGTTGCCGCTGAATGGATGACCAAGTCGACATGGCTGACTGCATTTCCTACAGCATTGGGATCATTGAGATCAATTTGCAAGGTTTCTAAGTCCAGCCCATCCAGCGGTCTTGGGTCCGATGTGTGACGGTTTGTTACTGCTACCTGATGTCCGTCTTGAAGAAGATGGCGTAGTACGTTGTTGCCTAGGAATCCGGTTGACCCGGTCAAAAGTATTTGCATGCCACAGCTAACCCAAATTGATTTGTGGTTAATTAGAGATGAAGAACGTCATTCCATGGTGAGCGTAGGATTGAAAACCAACTCGACAGCATACTGTTCCAGTGTCCCAATAATCAATAGACTTAATATATCAATCATGGATGGGCAAGGTCGAGGTGGATCGTATCCTATTGATTTGCTCGAGTGAATAAAGATAGAAGTATGGCAATGAGTTCTGCTGAGTTTCAGATTGCGGCTGTTCAGTCCAAGAAACAGCAAAAACAGTTTGTTCAATTCGCTTGGGAGCACTATCGCGGTGATCCCAACTGGGTGCCCCCGCTAAGGGCCAATCAACTCGAACTGTTAAACTATCGTCGGCATCCCTTTTACGACAACGCTAAAATACAGACGTTTTTGGCCACACGTTCGGGCAGAGTGATTGGTCGTATCGCGGCGATCGTTGACCACGGTCACAACACGAAATTCAAAGAAAATCGCGGGATGTTTGGTTTCTTTGAGTGCGTCGATGAACAAGCGGTCTCTGACGGTTTGTTTGATGCAGCCATCACATGGTTGCGTGAACAGGGGATGACATGCGCGCGAGGGCCAAACAATCCATCGATGAATTACGAGTGCGCCCTGTTGGTGGACGGTTTTGATAGTCCTCCCGTTTTTATGATGTCCTACAACAAGCCGTACTACGGACAACTGATTGAAAACTTTGGTTTTACGAAGTCTCAGGATTTGTATGCGTTTTGGGGTCACATGGATATGCTCGAGGATTCGGATCCAAAATTAGATTTCGTTGTGGAGGAAGCAAAGCGTCGTTTCGACATGACGGTCCGCCGAATCGATACACGCAATATGAAGCGAGAAGTTGAATCATTCATGCAAATCTACAATGTTGCCACTATGGCGCAATGGGGTTTCGTGCCGTTGTCGTCGTCCGAGATTCAGCACATTGCGGCTGGGTTAAGGCATTTGATCGTTCCCGAGATGACCACCATTATTGAAATTGATAATGAACCGGTTGCGGCGGTTTTTGGAATGCTGGATTACAATCCGATCATTAAAAAAATTGATGGAAGGCTTTTCCCGTTTGGATTCTTAAAGATACTGCTTGGGAGGAAACGGATTGAAAAAGTTCGTCTTGTTGGTACCTATGTGGTGCCCAAATATCAGAAGTGGGGCTTGGGATTGGTACTCATGTACAGGGTGATGCCGGATGCCTACGCTTGGGGAATTAAAGAAGGAGAGTTTTCTTGGGTCTTGGAATCCAACAAGTTGTCTCGTGGAACCTTGGAACGCGGGGGTGCCGAATTGCAAAAGACCTACCGCATGTATGATCTGAAATTCGATTAACGCCTTCTTGGTTTGGTTTGTTAATATTTGAGGTTTGCGGGGTAAAATCCGAGTTAGACGAACATTATAAATTTAGAGGCCAGAATCAACGATGGATTTGATTAAGTGCGGTTGTGAATCGCTTCAGGCCCAATAAACTGATGAGCTGCCCGGCTTTGTCTCTCTGAAACTTGGGCGATTCCCACAAACACCCCTTTAAAGAGTCACTAAGACATTGAGTCGTGAAGTTGTCATTACTGGAATGGGTGTGGTCAGTCCGATCGGAATCGGTTTGGATGACTTTTGGCAGTCTTTAGTTGACGGAGTAAGTGGTGTTCGCGTTCGACCTGAATTTGAACACACCGAATTGCCCTATCGTCTGTGGGCTCCCGTCGACGGTTTTGACGGAAGGCAATATGTTAAGCCGCGTAAGGCCATGAAGGTAATGAGTCGGCCGATCCAATTTGGATTCGCGGCGGCCCGAATGGCGGCCGAGCAGGCAGATTTATTAGAGTCCGATGTCAATCCCGATCGGATCGGAACGGTATTCGGTTCCGAGGCTTTTTTCGCGAATCCGCTCGATGTGGTCTCTCTGTTTCAGAAGTGTATCTCCAAGGGGAAATACGATGATGCTCAATGGGGGCAGCATTTCATGCGGGAAATTGAGCCCCTTTGGATGCTTAAATATTTGCCCAACATGGTGGCTTCCCATATCTCGATAGCGATCGATTCACGCGGCCCAAGTAACACGATCTGCCACGGGGAGTCTTCAGGTTTGTATTCAGTAGTGGAGGGTGTTGAAATACTCCGCCGAGGCTCTGCCGATGCGGTGGTCGTTGGGGGGACCAGTTGTCCATTAGGTTTGACCGGGATGATCTACCGAGGGGCCGAGCGACTGTCAAAAAAAGTCATGAACGATCCCAAGCGAGTTATCCGTCCATTTGATACGGATCGTGATGGTGGTGTATTGGGCGAAGGGGCAGCGGCGATTGTGATTGAAACCAGAGAACACGCAGACGCCAGGGGCGCTACGGTGTTGGCTAAGATACGTGGAACCAATAGCTCGTACGGCTCACCGACCTCTGGTTTTTCGGCAGCTATCGCGAGGACGCTCGAGCAAGCGATGCGTGAAGCGGAATTGGAGGTAGAAGATGTTGCTCATGTGAATGCCCATGGCTCAGCATTGGTCGCTCAGGACGCAGCCGAAGCCCAGGCAATCCAGCGAGTTATGGGTGACACTCTGGTCGTGGCCAACAAAGGGAACTTTGGTGAAATGGGCGCCGGTGCGTCGGCATTAGAGTTTGTGGCAGCGACCCAATCGGCAGTTCACAAAGTTGTTCCTCCCACCCTGAATTGTGATTCCACGGCGGCCGATTGTCCCATCAATGTCAACGTCGAACGGACAGCGGCTGAGCAATCGGCAGTCGCGAAACTAGCCCTGTCTAAGTCGGGACAGGCGTGTTGCGTTATCATTGATGGCAATGTCTCCTAAGCAAGCCATTCGATTTTCGAACTGCGTTTAGTGGAGCGATCGTTTACGTGATCAACATGGCATCGCCGTAACTGAAGAACCGATACTTTTCAGCGACTGCCTTTCGGTAGGCCTTCTTCATGAGACCGTCCCCGCCAAACGCGCGAACGAGGACGATCAGGGTGCTTCGAGGTAAATGGAAATTGGTCAACAGTCCATCGATTACATTGAATTCGAAGCCTGGTTGGATGAAAAGATTGGTTTCACCCTGCCAAGCCTGGAGTCGTCCGGCTCGGGCCGCGGTTTCTAAAACTCTCACACTGGTCGTGCCGACTGCGATCACGCGTCCGCCAGATTGTTTTGTTTCTTGAATGGTATCGACTGCTGCTTGACTGATTGTACCGTATTCGGAATGCATCTGATGATCATCTAGAGATTCTGCGGTCACCGGGCGAAACGTCCCCATACCGACATGCAGAGTGACCGAAGCAATCTTGATATCACGGTCAATGATTCGTTTGAAGAGCGGTTCCGTGAAATGGAGGCCGGCGGTTGGGGCAGCGATCGCTCCTCGGTTTTTGGCAAAGATGGTTTGGTAATCCCCCACATCCGCATCTACCATATTCCCACCACGAATGTAGTGCGGTAGGGGGATGCGACCCACCATGTCCAGCCACTCCTCTGGTGATTTCTGTTGATCCTCTTCAATGTTGCCATATCGTTCATTGGGTTCGGGCCTGGCCACCCAGGACCCATCATCTAAGCGAGATAGTAATTCAACTTGCAGACGTGGTTTGCCGTGGCGATCTTCTAAAACAACTTTTTCCCCAGCCTTAATTCGACCACGCGTTTTAGCCAGAAAACGCCAGTTGCCGTTGGCATCGGTATCAATGACCAATCCTTGCCAGCGACCGCCGGTTTGTTCTCGGCGGCCTACCAACTTGGCCGGAATCACTTTGGTGTCGTTAAGCACCAAGCAGTCATTGGGTTGGAGCAATTGATCCAGATCGCGGACATGCCAATGCTCGATTTCCTTATTGGAGCGCGCAATCTTCATCAGTCGCGCATCTTCGCGGTTGGGTAGCGGATTTTGGGCGATTCGTTCTTTGGGCAGTTCAAAGTCGTAGTGATCGATGCTCTTGAGTTCGCTGCCGACGTGATGACTCATTCCAATCCGCTTTCTATGAGTGGGCTAATCCAAACCGGAAGTTTTAGGTCAGGTTGGAACGTTCAAACACCCCAAAACGAATATCAGAGGAGTGTCACTTTGTGGAAACGTTTGTGGGTTTGGGTGTTCAGGGAGAAATGGTTGGTTTTGAGTGGGGTTTGAGCCAACGCTGATTTGGAAAATTTGGGTTTGCCCAATGATTAAAACCATGCAATCGCATCGGCTTTTAGTTTTAATCCTGCCAAATGATGAGTTGACGGCGTTGTTTTAAATTTTAAATTGTAAGTTATTGGTTGTTTTTGTCGAAAAATGGGTGTTTGTGTGTTTTGTACGGGGACTTTTGAACGGAGTTTGGATGGCAAAGAGAGGATTTTGCTTCCCAAATCACTGCGGCTGTTTTTGGGCGGTGGTGATTGTCTGTTTCTGACTCCCGGCACCGATGGCTGTCTCGAAATACATAATGAGACTTCTCTACGCGCATTGGCAAAGGCTTTTGGGAATAGAGATGCGGGTTATCCGTGCAAAACAATTTTTTCGCGGATATTTTTGGGCCAAAGTCAGCGTTGCGAAATTGATTCGCATCAACGAATAAGGGTTGCTGGCAGACTAATTGAATTGGTGAGCTTGGTTTCTCCAGTCGTCATTGTCGGGGTTGGAAGCCATTGGGAGATCTGGAATCAACCAACTTGGAATGACTTCTTGTTGGCTAACCAATCCAGCTTTGATCGGCATGCCGCATCGGTACGAAGCGGGGGCGAGGTAAGCGTTTTAGCGGACACAAGGCATACTAATAAACCAAGGTAAAGAAATAAAAGCATGCGTTCCCGGTTCGCCATGTTTGGCGTGTGGATGTCATATTTAGCCACAGAGTGACATTTGCCTGCCTACTCGTTGATGATAATGATTATCATCAGTTAGCGAACAAATCCTCGTTTGACTTGTCTTAAGAGGCTGAGACAAAAAGCTCGAGCGGCACAGGATGTGCTGGAGCTTTTTGCCTTTTTTTTACCAACTGCTCGAGACTTGGGTTTTTGGGTTCAGAGCCGGGTCGTAAGACGGCAACACTTGTTATAACGGTAATTTTTTCCAATTCAAATTTTTGTGACATCGATGTCTGTACACTTACCGGTTCTTGTTGAGCCCATTATCGAAGCTTTAGATCTAAAACCGGGTAACCTTGTGATCGATGGGACCATGGGCGGCGGCGGTCATACGATGGAGTTTAGTAAATTAGTGGGACCCGAAGGTAAGGTGCTTGGGTTTGATCGGGATCCGGTTGCGGTCGAAAACACTTCGGATATCCTACCGAAAAATGTGATAGGGATAGCTGGCAATTACGCCGATGTACCAGAGTACGTTCGGGAAATGCAAATTGGTCCCGTCGATGCGATCTTACTTGACTTGGGTCTCTCCAGTGATCAACTTGCAGATCACGATCGCGGTTTTAGCTTTCAAAGCAGTGGTGTCTTGGATCTTCGGTTTGACCAAACCTCTGGCGAGCCTGCGTGGCGATTGATCAACCGTTTGGGTGAAAAACACTTAGCGGATCTGATCTATCAATTTGGCCAAGAGCGTTACAGTCGACGTGTCGCAAGAAAAATATGCCGAATTCGTCACGATGAAACGATCAAAACGGCCGATCAACTCGCGCGAATTGTCCGTTCGTGTGTTCCTCGCTCCCGGAATCATTCGATTGATCCAGCAACTCGGACCTTTCAGGCACTCCGGATTGGCGTCAACGAAGAACTGAAGTGGTTGAATGTGGCGCTCAAACGTTTGCCGAAGATTTTAGCGGTAGGGGGTAAGCTGGCCATCATCAGTTTTCATTCGCTCGAGGATCGGATGGTAAAAACGGCATTTGTCGAGGATCCATCTCTTAAAATTTTGACCAAGCGGCCCATTACGGCCGATGAATCGGAAATTGCTATCAATCCTCGCAGCCGTAGTGCTAAGTTGCGAATTGCACAGCGGGTAGAGCTCGCCACATCCCGGGGTTGATCAGAGAAGGCGTTGGTGCCTGTCCTATCTCACCATGATAGCATCTGCAGGTTTCTGTAGGAGCAGATCTCGTTTTTCGCTATAAATCTCACTCCCGAGAGTCCTCGCGGGCCAAGCCGGGTGGATTTGCGCAGGATGCGCGTGACAGGAACAAGGATGTTTCCAAGCGATGAACGATCCGTTTGACACTCGTAAAGTAAATCGTCAGCTGATGCGCGAAGCCAAAATTGGTTTGGCGATGGTTGTTGTCTTGGGTGGTTTCTTTACATACGTCGGTTATTTCCGTATGGGGAATTTCCGCTCGCCGTTGCCGGCGCATATTATCGATTCCCCTCTCGCGACGAATGTGGGGCAAGATTACTACAAACAATTCCAAACGGACGTTGACGGAAAATTGGGAGCCGATGCCACCACACAGGAGCTGGGTGCTAATGCCGGTGTCAACGAGTCCAGGCAAAAGTCCAGAAATCCGTTTCAATTGCCCAAAGCCGTGAGAAATATTCGGGAGAGCATAGATGGTTCTTTCACGGGTCCTGATTTTCCTGAAGACCAAAAACCCGAAGTAAAAACGAAACGAATGCCGCGCGTGGCATCAAATCAAACGGCTTGGAACTTGAATCCGGGAAGCGGGCCGATTCCGATTGATAAACTGAAATCCGAAAGCCCCAATTCCCAAAACGAATTTGACATCGCACGAAGCGGACCGGATGGAACGCCTCAACCTTTCAATGCCTCGATGTCGAGAATGCGTCCTGCCAAGATCGAGTCGGGAGTGACGCAACCCGAAGCTAATGGTGATTTCGTGAAACCACCTGAGGCTCGAACTGCCCGGGAAATCTCGGTTACAGAAAAAGATCAATCGAGCGTGCAGCGACCAACGAGTGATTTTTTAAATGACGGCGTGGTTCCCAGTTCGTGGGATGCACCGGTGGATTTGTCTCGACCGGGCGCCAGCATTGCGACGACGGAGGCGATTCGATCGTTGCCAAGTCAGCCCGCTATACCTTCAAAGCCCATTCCTTCGGCCTTCACGAGGCCCCGATCACTGAGGAAATCCGCAGCGTTCCCTCAGCCTGTTAACGCGATGGAGGGTGCAAGGCCTGAGCCGTCAGCGACATCGTTGGAGGGGCGGCCATTCGAGGAGCATCGGGTTAAATCGGGCGAAAGTTTTTGGTCTCTCTCACAGAGGTATCTTAACGAGGGGCGACTATTTCGGGCGTTGTATGAACATAACCTTTCCCGAGTTTCAAATTTCGAAAACCTGACCGAGGGAACTAGGCTCGAGATTCCGACTGCCAATTTTTTGGTTGAGCGTTACCCGGAGCTGGTCCCTGCGGACTTAAAACGTGCCAGCAAGGCAAGGGGAAAACCGGCGTTGGATCTGCAAAACATGGAGTCTTATATAACCGAAAGTGGTGAAACGCTATTTGATATTGCCAAGGAGAAATACGGCCAGGCGTCACGGTATTTGGATATCCTCGATGCGAATCAGGAGCGGTTGCCTGATGACGTACAGCATATGTCGCGTTTGCCCGCGGGGTTGGAGCTTAGATTGCCTCGTTAATGTCCGTCGCACTGCGTCTCTTTTTTGAGTGGTTCTAGGGGATGTGTGAAGGCCTGTATCAGTCGGTTGTTTGTAGTGTAAGCGGGCACGTTTGGCTGTCGTCTTTTTTCTGTTCGATGAGTATCTGATGAAACCCCAGATTCATTCCTCCGTCTTCGTTGCAGAAACGGCCACGATTGTAGGAAACGTATCTATTGGATTCGAGTCTAGCGTTTGGTACGGGGCCGTTTTGCGAGGTGATACGGATCGAATTATCGTGGGCCATCAGACGAATATCCAAGATCACGTCATTTTGCATACAGATGCCGGGCTTGTTTGTGGAATCGGCAGCCGGGTCACCGTCGGTCATGCCGCGATTGTTCACGGAGCCAGCGTGCATGACGACTGTTTGATCGGGATCCGCAGTGTGATTCTGAATGGATGTGAAATTGGAGCAGGGTCGATTATCGGAGCTGGGGCCGTGATTCCAGAGAGGACGGTGGTGCCGCCTGGGTCCGTGGTGATGGGCGTTCCTGGAAGGGTCGTTCGCCAAACGGAAGAGGCTGATTTAGAAAGGATGCGGCATGGGTGGGCCCATTACGTCGCACTTTCCCGTCGCCAAATAAAAGTGATGGAGGAGTGATCCTTTGCAAGCTCTCGTAAAATCAACTTGAGGATCGGACGTCGTTTCGTTAGCTGCCGCAGCGCCCAGACATCCCGCAACTCGCACAACCACTGGAACCACTGGAACCACACTTTGATGCGGTCGTGCCGCACCCCGGTCCACAACCCTCAGTCAAGGCCTCGGCGAATTTTCTAAATTGGACTTTTTGCTCATAGGTTTCACTGAGCTGATCCGTGATGGCGTGTACTCTTTCGGGAACCTCGCCAAGAAAGTAGAAGAAGATTGATTGACCATCGAATAGATGTTCGACATCCATCAGGGTCGCGGAGATTCTTTCTTTTTTAAGTAACGCATTGCACGCTTCAAATGCTCGATCTCGATGCCGCTGTAAGCGTTTCAGGATCATCTGATCGTCGGACGATATGGAGCGTAATAATTCCCCTTGAGTTTCTGGGGCGTTGACGTCATGAGCTTCAAGATCGCAGAGAACGGTTCCGGACTCGAGCCCACGTTGCGTGCGGCAGATGACTTTGTCGTCACGCACGTAGCTTCGGTAATCGGGTGAGTCGTATCGACCTACGTCACCCATCAAACCGATTTTGACTAAATAGGGTTTGCCCACTAATTCTGCTCGACTGAATGAATTCAAACGGGACCGAAGGGACGAGTTATCTCCAAATCCTTATCCCTATTAAACCTCTCTTTGCCCTAGATGACAAGGAATAAGGGTTCTCAATTTCAATCCTATAGCCGTGAGGTTGGTGTGGTGCAGAAAACGTTTTCGATCAATTAAGCATTGGAGCAAAGGGAAAGCCCGTAGTGTTGGCGCTGTTGCGTAAACCCTTGTTGGAATACGCAGAACCAATTTATTTATTATCGCTGACTCTCGTTTGTCGACGCTGTTTGGTTGTAATTTACATCCCGGATAAAGAAACGCCCTGCTGGACGAAAGAATTGCTCGGTATTGGCTGCTGATAAACGTTTTCGTGATGTCAGGAATGGTTCTCAAAACGTCAAACGGCAGTCATTTGACCGGCAGGCTGATTTGGGCCTATTTTAAGGGGGTTCTGCGGCTCATCCGGTATTTCTTGAGAGCTTCAGTCGGCCAGCATCGTATTTTTGCGAGGGAGGTGCGTTTTCTAAACCAAACTGGTATGATTTTGGATCGATTTCGCTTACCCGAATTTCACAACAATGACCCTCCGCGAATCTAATAGGGCGTTTTAGTATGGAAGCTACGAAAATAGATTTTAATGGTTTAGCAGACCGTGTTTTGGCCGGGGAATCACTGGAGCCTAGTCTTGCCTTGGAGTTGCTTGAAACTCCAGACGACCAGATTCTAGAACTGTTGGCTGGTGCACACCGTATACGCCGTCACTATTTTGGAAACACGGTTCAGTTGTACTTCTTAATGAATGCCAAGAGTGGCCTCTGCCCCGAGGATTGTAACTATTGTTCGCAATCCAAAGTCTCCGATGCAGAAATCCCAAAATACAATTTGTTGAGTCGGGATAAATTGTTGGAAGGGGCGAAGATCGCGGTTGAGCGTGATTCCAAAACTTACTGTATTGTGATTTCGGCGCGTGGACCGAATGAACGAGAGATTGCTGCGGTCGAAACGATCGTTCCGGAAATCAAAGAGAAATACGACCTCAAAATATGTGCCTGCTTGGGCTTGTTGAGCGATGATCAAGCCGGACGCCTGAAGGCTGCCGGGGTCGATCGAGTTAACCATAACTTGAATACGAGCGATAGTTTCTATGCCAAGATTTGTACCACCCATACCTATCAAGATCGGATCGACACGCTTGAAGCGGTCCGAAACGCAGGGATGGAGTTGTGCTCTGGCGGCATAATCGGGATGGGTGAAAAGTTGGATGACATCGTTAGGATGGCTTTTTCATTGCGTGATCTGGAAGTTCAATCGATCCCTTTAAATTTCTTGAATGCGATTGAAGGTACGCCTCTCGAAGGCCAGCAAGAACTGAATCCGCGGTTGTGTCTCAAGACATTAGCCATGTTTCGCTACGTGAATCCTGCTCGCGAAATTCGCATTGCCGGCGGCCGGGAGATTCATTTGCGGTCTTTGCAGCCGCTTGGGCTTTACGCAGCCAATTCGATTTTCGTAGGCGATTACCTGACCACAAAAGGCCAGCCTCCCAAAGAAGATTACGAAATGATTACTGATTTGGGTTTCGAAGTAACGCGTCATGAAGAGACGACCTGCAATTAGCAGCAATTCAAAAAGGAGGCTCTAGGTCATGGATGCTACGAGTCCCGAGCAATCCAGTTGAAAGGCAGTTTCAATGGGTAGGGTTTTGCGCGTGGCCTTTTTCGCTGAATTCGTGTCCTTCGTTATTTCTTCTGCTGTATTCAACCGTTATCTTGCTGTTTTGCCTTTCTCTTTTTGAGGGTGCCTCGTGTTGAATGATTATTGCTCGATAGCGTGGGTTAGCCTCTTAATGATCACCTATCCGACCGTCCCGAATCATGAAGTGTTCGGTCAGCCCTGCCTTGTGGCAAAGCGATGCAATTGTCTCGTGGCTGCGGCCGGTTTGGGCGACGAGGAACGACTATTGGGTGGTGCCGTTCAACGGAAACCGGTTCAAGATATTCCCGAAAATCTCTTTTGGGTTTCGGACGTCCAAATCAACGAACTATACCCCCCCTTTAGAAAGCATTTGAAGAGCTGTGGGATTATACTAGCCGCCACGGATAAGGTGCCGAACCAATTTCTGAATCGCGTTGGCAAAGTGATAGAGGAAATTTTCACCCATCGTGACGGGATCGATTTGGAGGCACAAAGAGATGTGGTTGAGGCCCTGCATGCTTATGGGGCCCTGTTGCCCGTGCCGCGAAACGAAGGATCCTTCGATCGCCTGATTCAACGCGATGAACAGGCTTTTGATCGGCTTCATCGAAAATACAGTATCTGTGACATCATCATGGCTCAGGTTCCAGAGGGGCAAGTAATGGAGGTGGTCGAGCATATACTGCACACAGTGACTGATGTAGGGCTGCATTACCAATTCCCCAATGAATGGGGCTTGTCTCGCAATTCCGAACTTTGGTCGGCCATGCAGCGAGCCATTGATGAGGGGTTCTATGATGTGAGTTCCTACCATGATTTGGATGGCGCACCGCAGGAGGTGGTAGATCGTATTTTAATGCAAGAATTCGCCTATTGGTTCATCACGACTGCGTGGGACTTGCAAGAAATGTACGGACCGGAAGAGGATGAATGGACCTTAAGAACGCCGGAGGAACTCAAATCAAAGATGCCGGAATTTTATGGAATTTATCTTCGGACAGCAGCCCGAGTCATGTCGCCGCCCTCTCCCCAGAGTTTGACCCAAATCGGGCCGAAACGAAAAGCGGAGCGTCGGCGGTAGTGCCGAAACCCCGAGCGATTATCACAAGACAAACCAACGGTCTCCACGAAGGAACGGTTCGGTTCGTTGAAGGACCAACCTTCTCAACCTGCGAAACATTGAAGCTTCCCCATCGGAGAATCAAAATCGGACCGGAGACATACGACCATACCGAATTCATGGCGTTTCCGCTCTTGCGAATTCCCATCCAATTCGATCGTAGCTACCGACTATTTCTTTTTGGGCGGTTGGTCGAGGCCTTTGATCCGCATCAATGCACCCGACGGTTGTTCTCCCTCTTCCGATAACGCTCCGAACACAGTCACGTAGAGGTCTCCCGTGGGCGTAAAGGCCAGGGCGGATGGCTTGTTGAGTTCTGCGATCAAGACGGGTTTGCATTTTTCCTTCCCGTCGGCAACGATTTTGTAAAGCCCAGAATTTGGTGAAGGCGTGGCCGTACCGGAGTCGTCCGGCGAGGTAAAATTAATGGCGAACAACCGACCGCGCTGTGGCCCGTAGGCCGCCCCAACCACGCGGGAGAGCCCGGTATCGAAGCTTTGTAAGAAGTTGCCTTGTATGTCGTAAAACGCTAGTTGGCTATCGATGCCCGACTGGGGTATGCCGACTTGGGTGACGGCCAAAAAACCTTCGGGGCTGAGGACTACGGAAAACGGAAAATTCGCTTTGGCCACGTCTTGAACGGAGAATTCCTGATGAAGGTTTGTGAGTTGGTTGGTAGCGAGATCGGCTTTGGCGATCCAGCCCGGTTGGTCGGGACGATGGTACGCGACGAAAAGGGCTGAAGTGCTCTTAAAAATGCCGTAAAAACCACCCTGTTTTGTTTGAGCGTTCTCGTCCGGTAGGCTCGCCTCGGAGGTGGCGGCCTTGGAATTGATCGGCTCCGATCCCGCGGCTGGTATGTCAAACAACTGAAGTTTGGGACGCGAAGGGGATGATTCAGCGGTGCCAACCACGAGTGTGTCCTGATCAAGAAACGCAATCGACAGTGGGGCAGCAGCATAAGATTTGCCGTTTTGATACACACCAGTAGGGAAGTCGGTGATCACGTCCTCACTTTTTCCATCGATAATCCGGACGACTTTGAAATGTCCACTGTCGGCGACGAAAACATGTCCTGTTGTCGGTTGGATAGCGACCGAGGTTGGATTGTTTAAGCCCTTGATAACAAGTTCAGGGGTGGGTTCTTGCCCGAGGTTCAGGCCTGGGGCCAACGCGAGTAGAAAGAGTGGAATCGCGAGTCGCATGAAATCCTCTGTGGTTTACATGGTGGGTTTGCAGTCTGGGGAACAAGGAAGTCATCAGAGTATTTAGTCGCCCAGCCAATGTCCATTCGTTTTTTCGAATTGGCTGATCTTATCGGCATGAGCGAGCGTGAGGGAGATGTGATCCAGTCCCTCGAGTAGGCACTGTTTTCGGAATGGGTCAATTTCGAAGGTCGCGGTCAACCCTTGTTTGTCTTTTACCGATTGGGCCTGAAGATCGATGCCCAGTTCGTAACCCTCACCGCTGGCGGTTCGTTCATGGATGGTTTGGACATGACTCGCCGGTAGCACAATGGGTAGAAGACCGTTTTTGGAGCAGTTGTTGTAGAAAATGTCCGCGAATGATTCGGCGATAACACAGCGGATACCATAATCGTCCAAGGCCCAGACTGCATGTTCGCGGCTGGAGCCGTTGCCGAAGTTCTTCCGAGCGACCAAGATCGTAGCGTCACGAAAGCAAGGTTGATTCAGTTCGAAATCCGAATTGAGAGTCCCGTCGGGATGGTATCGCCAATCGTAAAAAAGGAATTCACCAAAGCCGGTCCGTTCGATCCGTTTCAGGAACTGTTTCGGTATAATCTGGTCCGTGTCCACATTGGACCGATCCATCGTAGCAACTCGGCCGGTATGTTGGGTGAAAGGTTGCATGTTTGATTTTCTCAATTAAACCGTTGAGGCATGTTCGTCACTTTTCAATCCCAATCGCGGACATCGACAAAATGACCTGCGATGGCCGCGGCGGCGGCCATTTCTGGGGAGACGAGGTGGGTCCGGCTGCCACGTCCTTGGCGCCCTTCAAAATTTCGGTTGCTAGTGGAGGCACAGCGCTCACCCGGTTTCAGCTGGTCAGGGTTCATTCCCAAACACATACTGCACCCAGCCTCGCGCCATTCGAATCCGGCGTCTAGGAAGATTCGGTCTAGCCCTTCGGCTTCGGCCTGCTGCTTAATGATCCCACTGCCCGGAACCACCATGGCGCTGACGCGATCCGAGATCGTTCGTCCACGAACCATGTCGGCGGCGACCCTAAGATCTTCGATCCGACTGTTGGTGCAGGAGCCAATAAAAACCCGATCGATTAACACATTAGTCATCGGGGTACCTGCCGATAGATCCATGTATTTAAGGGCATTGGCGGCGGACTGCCGTTCGGTAGGGTCCGCAAAATCTTCGGGATTGGGAACAGTGGAATTGATGCTTGTGACTTGGCCGGGGTTGGTCCCCCAGGTGATTTGCGGTGCGATGTCGTCGGCCTCAAAGATATCAACTCTGTCGTAGGTTGCATCGGGATCCGAAGGGAGGGTTTTCCAACGCTCGACGGCAGCTGCAAAATCGGCAGGTCCAAATTCCCGCCCACGAATGTAATCAAAGGTGGTTTGGTCCGGCGCAATCATCCCAGCTCGCGCGCCAGCTTCGATAGACATATTGCAAACCGTCATCCGCTCTTCCATCGAGAGTTCCCGAACAGCCTGCCCTGTGTATTCAATGACATGGCCCGTGCCGCCGGCGGTCGAGATTTGACCGATCAGGTAAAGGATCAGATCTTTGGAGGTCACACCTCGTCCTAGTGAGCCATTGATTCGGATTTCATAACTTTGAGGCTTGATTTGAGCCAGCGTTTGAGTCGCCATAACGTGCTCCACTTCGCTCGTGCCAATCCCAAATGCCAACGCCCCAAAAGCTCCGTGGGTCGAAGTGTGAGAGTCGCCGCAGACGATCGTCATTCCAGGTTGGGTAAGCCCCAACTCGGGGCCAATGACGTGGACGATTCCCTGATTGGGACTGTCTAGATCGTAAAGTTTGACACCAAACTCTTTGCAGTTATTTCGTAGTGTGTCAATTTGTTGTCGAGCGACGTCATCCAGAATCGGTAGGCTTCGGTCGGTGGTGGGGACGTTGTGATCCTGAGTACCAACTGTTTTATCGGGTCGCCGTAGAGCTCGTCCTGCCAGACGAAGACCTTCGAAGGCTTGGGGACTGGTGACTTCATGAATCAGATGCAGATCGATGTATAAAATCGTCTGTTTGCCCGGTTCCTCATGGACGACATGTTGGTCCCAAATTTTTTCAAACAGAGTACGGGGATTATTGGCAATCATGCTAATTATAATTTGGAGGAGGAGTACACCGTCGCTTGGATATCATGATAGGCAATCTTACGGGTATGAGAAAGTCATATCGTGGTAGCTTAGATGAAATTGAAAAGCTTCCATAACCATTTTGTGCTACTTGGTTGAGGGTTGTTCTGGGGTTGTTCTGGCCGCAGTTTTTAATTTGTGTAGAATTCAGAGTTTTATAGGGACACGCTGCCCGAGTCAGCTTGGCTTTCCGATTGCTGAGTTTGTTTTGGCAGTCAGCAGCCAGCCCGTACCGTCATTCTTAGATCTAGCTATGGCTATTATCGACATTCCGGAAAGCTTGAAAGTCATCATCCTGTCTATTGTGCAGGGGGTGGCTGAGTTTTTGCCAATCAGCTCTTCTGGGCACCTTGTTGTGCTTAACGAGTTTTTGGGAACGGGTGAGGGGAGTGTCGAACTGAACGTCATTCTGCATTTGGGAACCCTGTTCGCCATTCTGGCCTTCTATTGGCGCCGCGTAGCGGCGTTACTCGGTAGTGATCGACGTGTCATCCCACAATTAGTGGTCGGGACTATCCCTGCTGCGGTGATCGGTCTAACGATAAAACGCTTTTTTGGTGATCTGTTAACGGATCCGCTTTTGGCTGGATTAATGTTTCCCGTTACCGGCGGTTTGCTTTTGCTATTGAATTGGAGCAAGCCAGGGGAAAGGGAGTACCAACGTTTGAGTTATCTCCAAGTGGCTTTCATTGGTTTCGCTCAGGCATTTGCGTTGTTGCCCGGCATTTCGCGAAGTGGTTCGACCATCGTAGCGGGTTGTTTGTTGGGGCTTAAGCGGCAATCTGCAGCAACTTTTTCGTTCCTCTTAGCAATTCCTGCAATTGCCGGCGCGGGGCTCTTAGAGGTTCGAGATATGTTGGAAGCAGGACAAACCACGACGCCACTCTGGTTGCTGCTATTTGGTGCATGCATCGCTTTTGTCGTTGGTTTGGGGTCGTTGCAATGGCTCGTTCGCTGTATTGAGGCTGGGCGTCTTTACTTATTTGCTTATTGGTTAATTCCACTGGGTCTGCTGGTGATCGTCTGGCAACTCTTTTTCGCCGGTGCCCCGTTGTCTTAACGTGTTACTAAACCGGATCGAGGCCGGAGACCCGGCCGTGGGGTCTCTAGGATGAGAACTAAGATGCTATCAACCGACTCGGAAGGTTCCATCGAGTGATTCATATTGACGGACCAATAGCGTTTTTCTAACGTTCCCAACATGTTCTCCCGTGCTATCACTTTTAGCGTTCCAATGATGGTTCCCATCATTTTCCTCTCGCTGTGTCCCGAGGTTCAAGCTTCAGTTCCTCAGGATGATGGATTGTCTCGCACTTCGGCCACTCACTTAATTTTAAAAAATGGTCAGGTCGTTCAGGGACAGATCAGTCGCGATGCCAATTCGGTATACATACAGACGGCCGGCGGCAGTCGCGTTGTGTTTCCTGTTGAAAAAGTAGAGTTCGTGTGTGGCTCGATGAATGAGGCTTATTGGCAGAAGAACGCTCGCGTCAAAGCAAGCGATACCGAGGGTCACGTCCATTTATTCCATTGGTGCATGAAACAAGGGATGCTCAAAGAAGCCGAAAATCAAATCGACTTGTTGGTGGCTATGGACATCAAAGCAAGCCATTTGGAATACTTGAATCGTCAACTACTGGTCGCCTTGGGACAGCAGCAGCGGCTACAGAAGCGGCGGCTGGTAAAACAGAGGTCGGAAGAGGCAAAATCGCTGGCCCAACCCCCCGAGGCGACGGGCGATGGGGTGAAGCTGGCTGGCTACGAAGTGAGTTCAGCAAACTCGGTGGAAATTAAGCGGCTCAGTGATCTGAAACAAATTGAAGCAGCGGCGGATAGTTTGCCAAAAATGTCTGTGGGTATATTTAAACGAAAAATAGAACCCATGTTGGTGCGAAACTGTTATCGATGCCACTCGAGTGAAGACACGGAAGTGATGCCGCTCATGCGCCTGGGGAAGAATCAGGTGATTCCCAAAAGGTTTAGCCAACGAAACCTTTTTAATGTGCTCAAATACACAGATTTGAATGAGCCTTTAGCAAGCCGTCTGTTTGCGGCTGCGGTCAGTCCACACGCAGACTTGGCGTCGCCAATCCTTAAGAAAGACTCGGTTCAATACGTTAATTTAGGCAACTGGTTGATCCAAATAAGCTCGCGACCCAATGCGATGCACATCGCGCCTGATTTTAAGCAAATGGCTGACTTGCCCAGATCGGAGCCAAACGATTTACCTGACTCGGTGATCGCACCGGTGGCCTCATCAATCAACGTAGACCAAGGTGAAAATGTTCCAAGTATCCCCCAATTGCAGGAATCAACCATTAATAAAAAGGCCGTGTTCGATCCCTTTGACGCCGACGTTTTCAATCGCAAACACTTGCGGGCAAAAAAAGAGCAGGACGAATGAAGCCCTGCTCTTAGATGAGAACGCCGTCGTTTTACACTGTTTTTTATTTACCGAGTTGGTCCGCGATGTGGGTTGCGTCGTATACGTTTTTCAAAGCTTCTCGAATAGCACTACTGTGCACGCTTACTGATCGCCCCTGTTTGTCACTGTAGACGTAATCGCCGATCAGTGATTGGATATTCCCGTCAAAAATCAGTCCGACCAACTCCAAATCTTTGTTGACGACTGGACTTCCGGAGTTCCCGCCGATGATATCAGCGGTGCAGACGAAATTAAAAGGTGTCTCTGGATCAAATTTGCCTGAGGCGTCTCGCCAACTTTTGGGTAGGTCGTAGTCGGCTTGGCCGGCATGAGCTTTTTCATGAGCGAAGGCACCACCCATATCCGTAAAGGGTGGAATCGACGTGCCGTTTTCAACATATCCCTTCACAGGGCCGTAAGAGAGCCGAAGCGTGAAGGTGGCGTCGGGGTAGGTTGAGGTACCCTGGGTGGCGAAAAGAGCTTCGGAAATCTGTGCGTAAGCTTGCCGTTCCACTTCCGCTAGTTCCTCCGATTTCTTCCGGTCTTCGCGGACCGTCGAGTCGAGTGATTTGGCTAGAAGTATCATGGGGTCTTTGGAATTTTCTGTTCCCTCTTTCGCGAGTCGTTTACGAAAGTCAACGTCTATTAATTGCGTTCCATCAACCAACTGAGCAGCCCGATCCAGAGGGTTTTGGCCTTGCAGTATTTGCTGGCATAGCGGATCGTCCGCGCCTCGGATTTCAAGCATTCTCGCGATTAAATCTCCCAAAATGGCTTGTTCGAGTTCAGGATAAATTGGGGCGGATGAAAAAAGTTGTTGTTCTAGCGAAGCCCGAGCTGAATCACGAAATTCTGCGAGCCGCTGCTCCGATGGTTTTTTATCCTCTTCAGACATCTGAACCAGTGTCTGGGCAATGTTAAACAAACGCGTATTCAATGAGATGCCTGTCCCCAGTCTCTCTGCTTTCTTTTTTTGGACCTCGGCAATTTGCTCCCAGGCCCCTGCATAGGGTTGAAGTTTAGGATCTGATTTTACCCGCTTTAGAATTTCCACTTCTTCTTGCTTCTTTGTTGCCATGATGGCGGGATCTTGAAGTCCTTGCAGCATTCCCATTCTGGCTTTCCTTGCGTTTTGGAATCCAAACAAGCCATCCCTTGCAATCCTCGCGCTTTCAGTGCTGTTCAAACCGAACTGCTGCAACAAGATTTCCCGCCGTCGAATGAAATCCAGAACGTAAGGTAAGTAATGATCTCGCTCGAACTCCAGTGCCGCTACCGTGTAAATTCGGCTGGTGCTGCCCGGGTTGCCAGAGACGAAGACCAACTCTTCATCTTGGGGTCCATTTTCGGACCATTCCAGAAAGTGCTTGATTTCGGCCGGTTTGCCGTTTTCATAAACACGGAACAAACAGGCGTCCAAGCAGTAGCGGGGATATTCGAAATTGTCCGCATCACCTCCAAAAAAGGCGATCGCGGATTCCGGAGCCCAAACAAGGCGAACGTCCGTGTATTTTTTATATTGGTACAAGTGGTATCGCCCGCCGCCGTAAAGGGTGACGACGTCACTCCTGAGCCCCGATTGATCCGTGGCCGTTTGTTCAATTTTTGAAATGGCAGCGCGTCTCGCAATGGCGGCTTCTCCGGGCGTCATATTACCTTTGACCGCCTGCTTCACTTTGTCTGTTACGTCAGTGATTTGTATTAATTGATTCAGCTCTAGATCGGGCGCTTTCAGTTCATCGGCAAGATTTTTTGCCAAAAATCCATCATCGTAATAATTATTTTCCTTGGTTGACAGCTTGTTCAAGGTGTCGGATCCGACGTGGTGATTGGTTAACACCAACCCATTGCTAGAGACGAAGGAGGCCGAGCCACCTACGTTGAATCGGACAGACGATTTCATCAAGTGATCTTGCCATGCAGGAGTGGGTTCAAAGCCGTATTTGGTTTTGAACTGATCCAGAGGTAGCCCGTTGAAGAGCCACATGCCTTCATCAGCGGGTAAGAATCCACAAATGGAAAAAATTGCGAGGCAAAAGCATGAAATGGTTGTTTTGGTCATCGAACTCTCAAACTAAAGGCGGCAACAAAAAAAGCGTTGACCGATTACGTCGATCAACGCATTTGAGTTTACCGAGAGTTTATCTGGGTCGCAACCAATCCATGGGACGGTGGCAAGAGGTTTGCCGTCGCCCTAGGGTCAGTTATTTGGATTCAGACCATTTGTAGGCTGTAATACCGTTGAGATCCCGAACAAATACTTGATCGCCTCGGACAGCAAGATGGGCCCATGTGTCGTCGGCGACCTTTCGTGTGTCGATCACTTCAAATGAATCTGAGTTTGCGTCGATCAACATCAAATCTCCTCGCTGTTCCAGTGCAAGGATTTGTTTGCCATTTGAAATCAGGCTGCTGTATTTGCCAAATGGCTTGGACCTCCACGTCTCCTTGCCGTTTTTAAGATCAAAGCAAGCAAAACGTTGGTTCTTTAAATGGATGTAGGCGTGGCCGTCGACAATAACGGGTGACGTCATGTAGCCTTGCGCCGGGAGATTCCATCGGGGCGTTACATTGAAGGCGTCACTCGGACCGCTGACACCAAGGAGTTGTGTGGTACCCCCGTAGGTGCTCACGAAAACCGCATCATCGAAAACGGTGGGCGTCAGTATGTTCATTCCACGGAATGATTTGATAGGTTGTTGCCAAAGGACCGCGCCATTTTCGGGGTCTACGCCAGCTAATTCGGTACGAGTCTGAACTAACATCTGGCGTTGGCCCCCAATGGTCGCCATGTAGGGGGAGGAGAAAGCACTGCCATTCATTCCACCTCCATCATCCAGACTTCGCCAAATTAATTTCCCTGTTTTTTTGTTGATCTTGCAGAGTGCTCCGCCTGCTTGAACGTAGAGCGCTTCACCGTCGATTAATGGTGAGCAGACGAATCCAAACGTCGGCACCGAGGATCCGGTCTCTTTTGGAAAATCAATCTTCCAAACGATCTCGCCGTTTTTAGCATTCAGACAGACCAGCACGTCTCGAATTCCAGCGACGTAGAGGTAGCCGTCATCAAACGCCGGTGTGGCCCGGATCCATGATCCATTGGAAGCCGCGAAAAAGGGGACGCTCATAGAACCTTCCCACTTTTGAGACCATTGCACCTCCCCCGTGTTTCGATCGAGAGCTGTAACCACTTCAAACTTTTTGTCTTTGGTTTCGGTCACAAAAACTTGGTCGCCAACAACGATCGGGCCGGAATAGCTTGGTCCCATTTTGACGGACCAGATTTTCTTGAGGGTTTCCGCATCAAGGCTTGATGGCCAGACTGCTTTGATGTTGCCATCGCGATTAGGACCCCGCCATTGATTCCATTCTTGAACATCTTGACTCGTGTCCGTTGCCTTTGTGTTGTCATCGTCGCACTTGACGATACCCGGGTGCCAGCTGGCTCCGATGAACGCTACTAGCGTTATGGCATAAAAGAATTTAGATTTCATTTTTGGATCCTTACGGTTTGACGAAAACTCCATGTCAGGAATTCGTAGTGACAATTGTGATTGTTTTTAAAAAGGCTGCAAGTTGTCGTGTGTTCTCACAAAAAACAACCTGAGGAATCAGGTTTTTGACTTGTTGCGAAATCGCTTCCCCCGAGACAACCAGACCGGTTTTGGCAGGAAGGTTTCGGTGAAAATGAATGAGACCGCCGCAACTGTCCCCCAAGCAGGAGGATGCCGAGATACTGATCCAGAACAAATTGGGTCGGTAACGCTCAGCGGCGCGACTCAGGGTGTCAAAGGGAAGGCCGCAGCCTAGGTGAGTCGGTTTCCAACCCTGGCTTTGGAAAAGGATTTCTGTCAATCGGGCAGTCAAGGGATGATTGTCACCGGTTGCGGTGCCCCCCACGGATGTCATCGCATTGGCAGGAGGTTGGGGTATCAGAGTTTGTAGGTCTCGTAACAGAGCCAAGCAGACCTCAATGGCTAGGCTTTCTTGATAATCTTCGATCTGACCTTGTTTTCTCAGCTTGCGAATCTCTTGTAGCCCACGAATGATGACCCGGTCAAAAAGCTGGCATAAGGGCTGACCCGTTATGAAGGGGCCGACGATCAGTTGACTAGCGGCCTCCTGATCACCTTGGATGACGCTTTCGACCCAAGGATTTACTAGATTGTTAAGATCAGTGTTTTTCGAAGATTCGCCGTCGGGTAAACCAAGAAGCTCGGGACGCGATAGTTGCTGGCCGGTTTTGCGGACAAAAGAGACCACGTCCGACTTGGAAAGCTTGCGGTGTCCGCCAACGGTTTTTGAAACGGGAATCACCCCTTTATCACACCATCGTTTTAATGAGGACTCGCTCACCCCAATGGCAAGGGCGACCTGTTTCGGCGATAAAAAATGGGTAGTTTCCATGAACTCTTTGAATCAAAACGTTGAACGATCTGAACGATTTGGACGTTTTGGAATACGAGTGAGAGATACTCATGGACTCGAAAAAACAAAAAAAACCTTAAATTTTATTTATTTTGCGCCCTTCGGCAGATCGGACTCGAATACCGATATCAACCAAATGGACGTTTTGTTAATTATCCAGGGCCCCTGTCAACGACTTAGGACCTTTCATGAACGTACCCGCCCCACCCGAATTTGAAGTATTTTTTGACCAACAGTGCCCGATGTGTCGCCGGGAAATTGATATGGTCCGCCGCAAAGATAAACACAATAGATTAAAATTGACAGATATTTCCTCCCCTCAATTTTCGCAAGGCGCCCAATCTCCCACTCTCGAGACTTTAATGAGGTCCATCCATGGAAGATTCCTGAGCGGTCCCAGAAAGAATGAGTGGGTGCAGGGGGTCGAAGTTTTTCGCGAGATCTACTCGCGGCTTGGCTTTGGCGGTCTGGTCTCAATCAGTCGCTGGCCACTTTTGCGATCACTTTTGGCCGCCGGTTACAAGGTCTTCGCCTACATTCGATACCTGACGGCTGTTCGCCGTATTCGACGAGATGGTGGCGGCGACGGCTCTGACTGTACACCTGAACACTGTTCAAATTTTCCGGCAGATGATAAAAAAATGCCTCAGGAATCTGAACGGAGCCGTGTGTGAAAGTTGCTATTATTGGAGCTGGGATTTCAGGTTTGGTCACCGCTCGACAACTGACTGCCGATCACCAAGTAACGGTCTTTGAGGCGAATCATTACGTTGGCGGCCACACCAACACCATTACGGTTGAAGAGGAGGGGCGGGAGTTCGGCGTGGATACGGGGTTCATCGTTTTCAACGACCGTACCTATCCTCGATTGATTGCCTTATTAGACCAACTGGGCGTGGCCTCACAGAAAACGGAGATGAGCTTCAGTGTGAAATGTGAAGCCACGGGGCTCGAATATCGGGGCGCTGATTTGAACGGCCTTTTTGCCCAGCGTCGCAATCTGCTCAGGCCTCAATTTCTACGCCTTTTATACGACCTGTTGCGGCTGAAGAAAGCCGCCGAGCCCCTTCTGGCGTCAGATGATGAGACGGAGACAGTTGGGGAATTTCTGAAACGTAAGCGATTCTCGCAGCAGTTTATCGATCAGTATTTTTTGCCGATGGGCGCGGCCATTTGGTCCTGCCCATTCGATCGGTTTAATGAATTCCCGATGCGATTCATCGCGGAGTTTTATCAGAACCATGGCTTACTGGGGGTCACGGACCGTCCGCAATGGCGCGTGATTTGTGGCGGTTCTCGTGAGTACGTCCCAAAATTGATTGCTGGATTTGAGGATCGGATTCATCTGAATTCACCGGTGACCGGATTTAATCGAACCGTCGGTGGAGTTCAGTTGACGGTCAAGGGTGAGGCACAGAGCTTCGACCACGTGGTTTTCGCTTGTCATAGCGATCAAGCCCTAACAATCCTTGGTGATGCGGCCACCGCTTTGGAGCGAGAGGTGTTATCTGCTTTTCCCTATGAGAAAAATACCGCGATTTTGCATCGACAGCCCGACGTGATGCCCGAAAATAAACGGGCCTGGGCGGCTTGGAATTATTTCCGGCCGAATAACGATTCCGGAAAAGCGACGGTCACTTACAATATGAACATCTTGCAATCGCTCGATACTAAGGAAACTTATTGCGTTACGTTAAATGACGAGGACCGTATTCGTTCGGAAAATGTCATTCGGCAGTTTGTTTATCATCATCCCACATTTGACTTGCGGCGGCGGGCGATGCAACAAAGACAACCCGAACTCATTAACCACCATCATGCGTCTTATTGCGGGGCTTACTGGGGTAATGGATTCCATGAAGACGGTGTCCGCAGCGGTCAAGCAGTCAGCCAAGCCCTGAGTGATGAAATGGGATGTGAGGTGACTAAAGCGTGAGCGTTAGTTCCATTTATCGAGGACACGTGCGTCACGAGCGCTGGAAGCCGGCAGGGAATCGGTTTACCTACTCGATGTACATGATGTACCTTGATCTGGACGAAGTCGATCGCGTCTTTCGAGGTCGCTGGTTGTGGTCCGCTCATAGAATGGCATTTGCGAGGTTTCAGGCTTTGGATCACCTTCGTATCGTTCGAAACGAACGGCAAGCGTCTAACGCGGTCGGGATGGATGGGGATTTAAGAGAGCTATTGTTGGAAGTTCTGAGGGAAAAGGGTGTGGCCGCGCCGATTGGTAAAATTGGTTTGTTAACGCAACTTCGATACCTCGGGTTTACTATGAATCCGGTCAGCTTTTTCTATTGCTACGACGCTCGAAATGATTCCCTGGCAGCTGTGGTTGCAGAGGTGAACAATACACCTTGGGGTGAGCAACATATCTATGTGATTCAGGGTGGCGAACCTTCCAAGTGGGTCGGAGTGGACGGTCTGGCCAAGGAGTTTCATGTATCGCCATTCTTACCGATGGAGATGACTTACGACATGAAATTTTCGCGGCCCGGGAAGCGCCTGGGGGTCAGGATCGAAAATTTCCAGGATGCCGAGCGAGCATTGAGCGTCGTGATGAACATGAAACGCGAGCCGATTACCGGTTTCAATCTAGCGCGGTGTCTTGTCCAATACCCATTGATCAGTTTTAAGATTGCTGCAGCGATCTATTGGCAGGCATTAAAGCTCTACTTAAAGGGTTGTCGTTTTTTCCCTCATCCCGACAAAGAAGAGGGAACGACAAAAAAACATGATAGGGTCTTGGACAGGGAGTCCAAGCCGAAAAAGAAACGCGATACAATCTTGGTGAAACAATGAATTTTTTTCCAGATCCGGAACCCCCATCAAACTCGGACATCGGTGATGCCAACCGACAGCTCGTCGCACTCGGTTTAAGCCGAAGTCAACGCGTCCCGGCGGGATGGCTCGACTCGCGGTGTCGAGAACGGTTCGTTCGGCGATTCGCGAAGCTCCATTCGGGCACGATCGCGTTTCATGACGGTAAAGGTGATTACGTACTCGGAAGCCAAGCTTCCACTGAGCTGTCTGCGACGGTGGAGATTTATCATAGTCGCTTTTACCGTCAGACTTTGTTCGGTGGGACCATTGGGGCGGCCGAGGCGTATATGGATGGTCAGTGGTCGGTCGACGATTTGACCGCGCTGATTCGAATCATCATTCGCAATTTGGGACAGTTCTCTAAGCTTGATCGTACGTGGTCGCGGTTGATGACCAGTTGGCATCGGTTGCTGCATTTATTGCGTCGAAATACCATCGACGGAAGTCGGCGAAATATTTCACAGCATTATGATTTGGGAAATGATTTTTATCAGTTGTTTTTAGATCCGACGATGAATTATTCATCAGGTATTTTCCCGACGGGCGCTCAAACCATGCACGATTCATCCTTGCATAAAATGCGATGGATCTGCGAGAAGCTTCAGTTGAAACCAGGGGATCAAGTTCTTGAGATTGGGACGGGCTGGGGAGGCTTGGCGACGTTCATGGCCAAACATTACGGGTGCCATGTGACCACCACCACCATCTCTTCGGAGCAGCACAAGTTTGCCAAACAACGCGTGATCGAAGCGGGCCTCGAAGAGAAGGTCAAGACACTGTTGGTGGACTACCGCAATCTTACCGGGAAGTATGAGAAGATTGTCTCGGTCGAAATGATTGAAGCCGTAGGACATGAATATTTTGATCAGTATTTTGGTAAATGTAGTGATCTACTCGCTGATGATGGGCTGATGTTGTTACAGGGCATTACCATGGGTGAGCAGAATTATCGAGACCACATCAAAAACGTTGATTTCATTAGGCGTTATATTTTTCCTGGCGGTTGCCTTCCTTCAGTGACCGCGATTGGCCAGTCGCTAGGGCGGGCGACCGATATGCGGATGGTCCATTTGGAAGATATCACGCAGCATTATGAGACCACGTTACAGAAATGGCGAGAGCGGTTTTTTTCTCGAATTGGCGAGGTCAGGGAATTGGGGTATGACGATCGTTTCATTCGTATGTGGCACTTTTATCTTTGCTATTGTGAGGCGGCGTTCGCTGAGCGGCGTGTCAACACGGTTCAGGTGGTGTTGGCCAAGCCGTTGAGCGATGTCGATCCGGCAAATGACTATTCTGCGGCACCCGGATTTTCGAGCCAAAATGGCTCTCTTGGTGACGTCGAACCCAAAGAGCGTGAGTCCGTTCTGGAAATTTTATAAGGCGACTTGCATAGGGTATGCACACGGGAATAAAGACGGTGGCGGAATGAACTTGACCGAGAAATTGATTGACCTGACAGAACTTGGTTACACCCCCGATTTTTTAGTTCGATTAGGGATTCGGAAATTACTTTCCAAAAGATTGGCTAATGAAGATCGAGGCGATTGCCAACTCAATCAAGCTCGTCTCGAGACCTTGTTGAACCAGTTTTCAGTCGGCCCCGTAGCGCCGGTTCCCGAGAAGGCGAACGAACAACACTACGAAGTGCCCGCGTCGGTCTTCGAGAAAATGCTGGGTCGCCACTTCAAGTACTCATGCTGTCTTTGGGGTCCGGGGGTAAACTCTCTGGATCAGGCGGAGGAGGACGCCCTGCAGGAAACCTGCGTTCGGGCTGATCTGCAAGATGGGATGGACATTTTAGAACTAGGATGTGGCTGGGGTTCCCTGTCTTTGTGGATGGCAGAGAAGTATCCCAATGCCCAGATTACGAGCGTCTCCAATTCGACTTCCCAGCGTGAATTCATCGAACGGAGGGCCGAGGAGCGGGCGATTGACAATTTACAAGTGATCACCCGCGATATGAATGATTTTGACGCAGAGGGAGAGTTTGACCGCGTCGTTTCTGTAGAGATGTTTGAGCACATGAGGAATTATCGGGAGCTGATGCGACGGATTTCCGATTGGTTGAAACCAGATGGTAAATTGTTCATTCATATTTTCTGTCATCGCTCTTTGACCTATGAGTTTGTTGATCAGGGGGCTAGTGATTGGATGAGTCGGTACTTTTTCTCAGGGGGTGTGATGCCGGGGGATGATCTGCTGTTGAGATTTCAAGAGAATCTTTCTCTGCAATCCCAATGGAGATGGAGCGGTGTGCATTATGAAAAAACATCAAATGCTTGGGTTGCTAACATGGACCGCCACCGAGATGAAATCATGCCTGCTCTGGAGGAAACATATAGTGAATCTCAGGCGACCCGATGGTTTTATCGATGGAGAATGTTTTATTTGGCGTGTGCTGAGCTGTTCGGCTACAACGGGGGGCAAGAATGGTGGGTGTCACATTACCTGTTTCAGAACCAGCAGAAAAGGAAAGGGCTTCAGCCCAAGGTTGCTTCTCCGCTAGATAAAGTTTCGGGTTAGTCCGATAGACGGACTCCGTAACTTGGGGGGCGAGCGATTTGCAATTCCGTGTTTTGGGATGCCCCGCCCAAAGATTGTGTATTGCGTCTTTGCTTGCGTGCGTTGAGCCAGTTATAAAGGGTGGGGGTTTCAAGTTCTTTGAGTAGTTGGGGCGGGGGATGCCGCATTCAGAAGACAAAACGTTAAACAATTGGCTGATTCAGGTGGTGGCGCCCGTTCTGATCATGTTGATGGTAGGCAGTCTTGTTTTTTTCTTTGTGGAGATCCTATACCGCGGACCTCACACAGCGCGACTGTGTTGGGTGCTGGGGTTGTTCACTTTGGCCTCGGTTTTAGTTAGCCGAGTTTCGATAAAAGAGGGTAGCGAGCGGGCCGCTCTTTTTGGCTTGGCGCTGGCCGGTGCGACGTTTGTGACTTCGATGGTGATCGTTGACTTCGATTACGGGGGTTTCTCGCTTGTGGAGCCTCTGGTCCTGTTGGTCTTGATCGGTACGGTGATGTGGGCCGCCGGCAAGCTTACTTGGGATTGTACGGTGGTCGATAGCAGCCGCGATGTATCGGCGAGCGGATTATTGGTGGTGGTGCGGCGGCGGTTTTTCAAAATAGGGATCGTCTCAGATCATGTCGAGCCCCCAGAGTCCTTTTCCAAAAGCGAGCGGCAACCGGTTTCGGAACAGTCCAATAGTCAGCTCGGGCGCGGGATGTTTTCCCGGCTTTTCACGCCCGGTAAATTGCAAAATACACCCGGGCTGTGGGTCTTTTATTTCTCGTTGTTCGCGTTGCCTGTATTTGGGGTAGGGCAGTGGTTTGTATCGTCCGCTCGACAGTCTGGTTATGGCTGGGTATTTGTTCTATTTTCGATCTATTTAGGTTCTGGATTATCCTTGTTAATGGTGACCAGTCTTTTGGGTTTAGACCGGTATGTCAGTCGCCGAAATTTAGACATTCCTCTCTCGATCGCTCGCTCTTGGCTTACCATTGGTGCACTTGTTGCGGGAATCACCATGCTGATTGTTCTCCTGATCCCGCGTCCAGACGCATCGGCTGGCGCCTCGGATGCGTTGGCTTGGTTCACCAGTCGGACCAAGCGATCTGCTGGGGTGGCCTTGGGGAAAGACGGGCAGGAGCGTAAGCAAAACGGCGCGAATTCGGCAACTTCGGAAAACGGAAAAAAGCAGCAAGGCTCGGAAGTCCAGGTTCCGGGAGAGGGGGCCTCTGGTCCTCGTCAAATGGGAAAGGCAGATGGTAAGCGGCCGAGTCAGGCGTCGGCTAAGGGCTCCACGCAGGAGGGCAAGGCATCGAGTTCGCAGGGGCAAAAAGGTAAAACTGTCCCAAGCCAATCCATGCAACATAATTCTCGTTCAAAGAGAGTCGCTGGAAATACGAATCAAGAGAATCCAAGGAGTCCCGCCAAACAGGCCACGCAAAAGAGTTCGCCGGTACCCCGTTCATCTACCAAACGCCGGAACGCGGCGGGGCAACCTAAATCAGAAGAGCGTCGCTCGGATCGAAAGTCCGGGCAACGGGGGGATTCGACGAATCCTAAGTCGATTGAGGACTCCGGATCAACTGAGCCATCGAACCAGTCTCGCAATCGCCCTCAGGGCCCTCCTGGAAATCCAGCGAAAAAAAAGCGTTCCTCGGACGCTAAGGAAAAGACGTTAATGGAAACGCAAAGTTCGAGCAATTCGGAAGCGCACGCTCAACAAAATAAATCAAAAAATCAAACAGTTTCCTCTTCGACGAATGTTTCACCGGCAATGCCCGCACGACTTGCGCGTGGGTTGTCGGGGTTGCTCAAGGGTTTGATATATCTCATTGGCTTTGTGGCCATGTTGATATTAATTTGGATGTTTCGAAAGGAAATTGCTGAATTTTGGGCGCAGTTAGGTTGGAGTAGAGAGAAGCCGGTCAGGCTCGCAGTGGCCATACAAGATAGAGAATTGGACAAGCCTAGGTTTAGTGATTTTTCGGATCCATTCCAAAGTGGTCAATACCGGAAATTATCGGCTGCCCAACTAGTTCAATACACCCATGCAGCGTTGGAAGCATGGGCGAGGTCCCACGGCTGTGAGCAAGGTGCCGATAAAACCCCCCATGAATTGGCTGCCAGAATCCATGAAATCGATCCAAGGGTCGGTCGAGAAGCGATACAATTAGCCGATGTTTACTGTCGGTTGGAGTTCAGTCAGCAAGTGGTCGCCCGTCAGGAACTGAATCCATTAAAGAAGCTTTGGCGAACCATGGTATCGCAGCATTGAGTGGCGATTGGGTAAAGGCAAATTACAGGAACACGAGAATAAACTAAACAAGAGAGGTGGCTGTGGAGCCCAAGTTGATACCGTTGTCTGGCTACGTCGAATTTCCGGCAAAACAGATGTTGGAACGCGCAGGAGATTTTTATGATGACCTTCGCCGGAGGCGTACCGTTCGAGATTTCTCCGATCGATCGGTTGATCTGGAAGTGATTAAACGATGCATCAAGGCGGCTGGCACAGCACCTAATGGAGCCAATTTGCAACCTTGGCAATTCGTGGTCGTAAGCGACTCGCGGATAAAAACGGAAATACGTAACGCGGCTGAGGAGGAAGAACGTGAGTTTTATGCAGGCCGGGCGCCACAAGAATGGCTGGATGCTCTAGCGCCTTTGGGGACGGATTCGAGTAAACCCTTTTTAGAAACGGCACCTTTTTTGATAGCAATCTTTTCGAAAGCTTATGACGTCTCTGCCGATGGTGCCAAGGTAAAAAACTACTATGCCACTGAGTCGGTAGGAATCGCCACCGGATTTTTGATCGCAGCGCTGCACCACGCCGGTTTAGCTACGCTCACGCATACCCCCAGTCCGATGAAGTTTCTCAATCGTGTGCTAGGTCGCCCTGACAATGAGCGACCGTTTGTATTACTCGTGGTTGGATTCCCGGCGGAAGAGGCAAAAGTCCCCTCGATTTCAAAAAAACCACTCTCTGAAATCGTGACCTATTGTTGAGGATAGTTTATAAAAAAACCCCGTTTTCAATCGACAGCCATTGAAAATGGGGTAAGTGTTTTTATGGACGGGCAGGGATTTAATTATTATTTGTCATCCTGTTGTTCGTCCTTTCGAGCTGACCCATCTTTTAGACCGTTTTGGTCGGATGCATCAGTTTTCGTTAGTGCGTCTTCTGAGTTAGCTTCTTTTGGGGATTCCGTTTCGGTGGGAGTTACCGTTTCACTGGCTGAATCCTCAGTCCTAATCTCACTAACTTCCTTGTTTTCCGAACTGGAATTTTCGGGGGTTACCGACGAACTGTCGGTGGATTTGGAGCGTCATCAGCCGCCGCTGGGTCCGTCGCTAGAACAGCCAACCAAAAAGGTCGACCCTAAAAATAGAGTGATGGCTGCAATGGTAAATTTCTGCATGGTAAATTTTTCCTTTCAGAATGGGAACGCTCTCATTCTAACGAGGTTGGTTAAATATAAAAACGCCGATTGTCCAAGAGATATCGGGGATCCGATGCCTTTACCTGATAGCCCCTAGGTCGCAAAGGGAGGTTGATATTGGTTATGCAGTCACGAATTGGGAGCGCCCATAGTCAGGTCCGTTTGGAGAAAACTTAAGAATCGACGCCCGTTCTGTCTTATTTGTGCAACGTGAATCGAATGATCTGTTACTATCCCAAAGGTTTCCTTGTTCCTCAATACTTCGTGAATTAGGGGTCTAACCGTGATTGCAACGCTACAAAAACCGTATTTCCATCACCAAGGCCATTTATGCCTTTGCGTTGTTTTCGCATTTATTCTTTTGAGGATCCCAGCGGGTCCGCTGTGGTCTGAACAACCGAATATTATCATCATTTATGCTGATGATCTCGGGTACGGAGATCTTTCGTGTTACAACGCGAGAGCGGCCTATAAGACGCCTCGGCTGGATCGGATGGCAAGCGAAGGGATTCGTTTCACAGACGCTCATAGTCCGTCTACGATCTGTTCACCCTCGCGCTACGGACTTTATTCTGGACAACAGATCTATCGTTCCACGGGGCGTGGTGGGGCCGCGTTTGAAGGGCCCGGAGGTCCGAGTTACTTGAAACCCGGTACCTTAACGATCGGTCAAATGCTTCAGCATGTCGGATACCGGACGGGCGTCTTTGGAAAGTGGCATGTTGGATTGACTTGGTTCGACAAAGACAACCGCCAGCTTGGTGGCGGGTTTGAAAACTCGCTGTTGATTGATTATGACAAAAGCACGCCGTTGATTGATGGACCGAATCAAAGAGGGTTTGACGAATCATTTATCACTCCCAATTGTCCCAATACGGATCCTCTTTATATCTACATAGAAAATGGTCGAGTGGAACAACCTGCCAATCAGAGACATCGACGGAACCGGCTACCCAATCCCGGTGGGAAATGGCGTTGGGACAATGACGAAGGTTGGATGTCGCCAGGTTACGATTTTATTAACGCCGACGTTTTGTTCTACGAAAAGGCCAAGACGTTTATAACCGAGCATCGACGAAAAAGACCGGACGTTCCTTTTTTTGTCGTGCTTTCGACCCAGATTGCCCATGCCCCTGTGCTTCCCGCTGCCGAATTTAGTGGGGCGACACAAGCTGGGCCGCGAGGTGATTTTGTTTGGGAGCTCGATGTTTTAGTTGGAGGAATATTGGATTTGGTCGCGGAACTTGAGATTGATGATAACACGATGATTTTATTTAATTCCGATAATGGTGCAGAGACATTGCATTATGACTGGATGATGCGTGATCATCAGCACGATGCATCAGGTGGCTGGCGCGGTGTCAAACGAGATGGTTGGGAGGGTGGACACCGGGTTCCTTTTATTGTGCGTTGGCCTGGCCGAATTCCGGGTGGGAAAGTCTCGAATCAAATGACCAATACGACCGATATTTTTGCTACTTTGGCGTCGGTGGTGGGCTACAAACTTCCTGACGACGTCGCGGTTGATAGTTTTGATATGCTTCCGGCCATGTTGGGTGTACATTCTGAGCAGGAACCGATTCGACCGCACATGCTTACTCAGAGTTTTCGAGGCGAATTCCAGATTCGCAAAGGCTCGTGGAAGTATTTGGATCACATGGGATCGGGAGGGAATGGATATGCCAAAGGTGTGATGAAACCGTATGCCCTTGCGGAAAAGGCGCCTGAAGCGTCAGGACAGCTGTACAATTTAACAACCGATCCGGGGGAGACGACCAACCTTTTCTTTCAAGAAGAAGAAAAGCGGAAAGAGCTCCAAGATTTATTGATCGAGCTTAAGACCTCGGGTCGAAGTGCCATCCGAGGCCGACTGCCCTTTCAAAATTGACCCCATCGATTCTCTATCTCGACGATTCCCCCGAGAATCCATTCATTCGGTAGAGTTTAACAGTCGTCAGCCATAGTCCTCGCTAGCAGGTTTCGTTTGGCGTAATTCTGCTGACGGTCAGCGTCGATAGAAAATGTAACTGCTTGGAAGGCGGTTCTGGAAGGGTCTCGCACTGACTGAGTTCGACGTTCCGAAGGGTTCATTGTTTTAGTCTTCGTTTCCCGCCATTTGACCGGAAAATTTGATAAAAGATGGGTGGAACCGTGATCCCAATTTCGTGGAATGGTTGTAGGATCGGACTGTTTGCTCTGTTTTCAGGCGTCTTGTTTCTCCATGCAGGTGCCGAGTCCGGCTTGGGCCAAACGGTTAATGATGAATACGGTTTGGCAGCAGGGTTTTATTCACGGGCTCAGTATTCGGAGGCCATTGTTGCCTTTGAGCGGGTCATCCAGAGATACCCACAAACGGAAATGGCGGCGGTCAGCCATTTTTTCCTCGCCGAATCTTATGTGCAGGAGGAGGATTACTCGAATGCCTACCCAGCTTATCAACAATTTCTTACCTTGATTCCTGGGCACAAATTCTCCGCGCGCGCTCAATTCAGAATGGGTGAAGCAGCTTATCGTCTCGACCGTGTCTCAGAGGCTGCAACCTTGCTCGAAGCGTTTGTAAGAGCCTATCCTTCTGACCCGCTGCATGAATTTTCATTGCCCTATCTTGGCCAGATTCGCCTAGTGCGGAACGAACCCCAATTGGCGCAAAAGACTTTCGAACGCGCCTTAAACCGATTTCCAAAGGGTTCGATGGCGAACGAATGTCGGATTGGTTTGGCCGATTCATTGTTGGCTCAAGGCGCCGTAGATGAAGCGGTTCGGTTCTACGAATTCATCAAGACCATGAAGAACAATTCTTTTGTTGGAGAGGCTAGTCTGGCACTGGGGAAAATTTGGTTCATTCGGAACGATTTGCAGAAATCCGTCAACAACCTTGAGTTTGCCGTGGGCCGCCTAGAATCAGAGCCTAAACAAATCGAATGCAAATACTGGCTCGCCCGATGTGCCATTGAGAGCGGGCGTTACAAGGAGGCACTGGAGGTCATACGAGGAATTGCCGATCGAACAATGCCTTCAGAGTTGAATGCCGCAATTCTTTTCGACGGAGCGATTACCGCAGTTAAATTGAATGCTTCGCAAACTGCTGAAAAGTGGCTTTCAAGACTGCAAAACGAATGGCCGCAAACGCGTTGGGCTGAATCGGCTTTGGAAATGCAAATTGATATCGCCTATAGCCGGAAAGATTGGGCCGGCGCTCTCCAATTGGTCAAACATTTTCTCAATGAGTACCCTGAAAGTGTTGACTGCCTAAAAATGGCGGAAATGGCTGGACGTATTCATTACCAAAATAAAGATTATGACCAAACCATTCAGATCTTTCAGAGCCTTCTCGCGAATCATCGATCAGGTGGTGAGTTTGAGAACTCGACCGATCCCGATGTCTGGAATTACTTCCTCGGTTTGGGTTTTGTCGGAAAAAAAGAATACGAAACCGCTTTTGAAATACTAGCGAAAGTCGAGCTGAGCAGTAGTGACCTCGATTTGCAATCCGCTCTGGCAATCGCTCGGGGAACCGCTTTGGTGGGTATGGGGCGAACGACGGAGTCGATCAATCATTTGGAAAGATACTTGGCGTTACAGCCATTCGGAACGCACGCGGTTCGAGCTCGGGCTGACTTAGCCGTGGCTTATGCGAAGGAGTCGCGTTGGAATGACGTGGGACGAGTTGTCGACGAGATGGTTGACTCCCATGGCGCTCATGAGGTCACCTCAACCACATTGCACTTTGTTGCGGAAAGTGCGTTGCAAAATGAGCGGTGGGAGGATGGTGAAAAATGGTTCAGGAACCTTGTCAAGCAAGGAGTGTCAGAGGTCTACACCGTCGCCGGGCTTTCTGGACTATTTTGGATCGGTCTGGAGCGACAAGAACAAACACTGATGGACGGTTCTTTTCCCCGGTTGCTTAACGAGTTCCCCGGTCACCAACAGACTGCCGAAGCCGCCATGGCGCGAGGAGCCGTTTTTGAGGCTAATGATAAACACCTCGAAGCGGTGCAGATGTATGATTTTGTGGTGACCCATTCTGCGAACTCTGAGTTGGACGCTCGAGCCCAACTCCGCCAGGCTTACAACCTGCAAAAGATCGGTGGGCAAACGAATTTAAAACGGGCCAAAGAAATTTTACAGCTGTATGTCGACGAAGAACCAAAACAAGCCAATCGAGACGAGGCCGTCTACATGATGGGTTGGGTCTGTTTTGATTTGCAAGAAACTTCGGAATCGCAAAAGTGCTTTAAACGTGTCATTGATGAATTTCCCACCAGTCTGTTTTGGCCGGATTCGGCCTACCGGGTGGCTGAAAAAAACGTCGCCAACGAAGAGTACGGGGTAGCTCAAGATTTGTTAACACAGGCGCTCAAACATCCGCTTACTGAGGGGTTAAAAGACAGTGTTCTCTTTTTGAGAGGGCAGGTTGCTGCCAAGCAAAAGGACTGGATATCGGTGGGTGATTCGATGGAGGTCTTAGTCAGTGAGACATCCGATCTAGGACTACTTGCCAAGGCAAAATATTGGTGGGCCGAATCGTTGTTTCAGCAAAAACGATACAAAAGGGCTGCGACTTTGTTTGACGGACTGTTCACGCAAAAAGACTTGGAAGCTGAGGGATTGCAAACTTGGATTCGTTTGAGATTGGCTCAGTGTTTGTCCCATCTAGACGATTGGAACCGGGTTTTAACGCTCTGCACGGACGAATGGGCGGAAGAGGGACGTTTTGAAGCCGAATACGAATTTGATTTTCTTATCGGGCGAAGTCATGCAGCCTTAGGTCGGCTCGAGGATGCTCGCGCGGCCTTTGCAAACGTCGTTGCCTCGGAAAAGGGTGGAACCACCGAGACTGCCGCCATCGCACAATGGAGAATCGGAGAAACGTTTTTTCATCAACAGGACTACAAGCAGGCAATCGCTGCCTACTATCGCGTTGATTCACTTTTTAGTTATGAGCGTTGGAGAGCGGCTGCCTTGATTCAGGCTGGGAAATGTCAAGAACGTTTGGGGAATTGGAAACACGCGGTCAAGCTTTATCAGCAATTGATTAGACAATTTCCGGAATGTGAATTCCGAGACGACGCCGAACTGCGTTTGCAGGCGGCCGTGAGACAGGCTCAGGTATCAACGAGCAGCACGAAACGATGATCGAAACAAAAACAGGTGGAAAATTGAACAAGCCAAAATACAAATCGCTGGGATCATGGCAGAATCGAATCAATCCTATCTATGTGTGTGCGTTTAGACCTTTGATCTTGATCTTCGTCTTCGTGGTTCTGGTCTTCGGGAAAGGGACCGCGGCCCAACAACCAACAGATGATTTACCAGTCAATGGCTTTGATGTACCCGTGTCAACTGCTGCCGAAGAAAGCGGTAACGGAAACGTCTCGACGTCAAAGAGTTTACTGAATGTGATTGGCGGTGGTGGCCCGCTGATGATCCCGATTGCCGTGTGCTCCTTCATCTTAGTGGTGTTCGCATTTGAGCGGTTCATCAGTTTGCGAAAGGGAAGGGTGTTGCCCGGTCCTTTCACTCGAAAGTTTTTGGAACAGTTGGAAGAGGGTAGTCTCGACCAAAATCTGGCCGTTGAACTGTGTGAAAAGAACGCGAGCCCCGTCGCGAAGGTTTTTAAGGCGGGTGTTGAGAAATGGGGGCGACCCTCCGTGGAGGTGGAGCAAGCAGTACTGGATGAGGGCGAGCGCCAATCCAATCATTTGAGGAGGTATCTCCGCCTGATTAATGGCGTTGCTACCGTTTGTCCATTGTTGGGATTGCTGGGAACCGTTTTAGGGATGATCCATGCGTTTGATGCGATTTCCACAGTGGATTCAAACCTTGTCGATCCAAAGGTAATGATTGCTACGGGGATCAGCCAAGCTTTGTTGACGACGGCGGCGGGAATGAGTGTCGCCATTCCTGCTCTGATCTCTTTTATGTTTTTCTCAAGCCGTGTTGACCGTCGGGTGATGGAGATCGACTCCCTTGGCATGAAGGTGGTCCGCGTGATTTCGGCCGAGGCGAGGAGTCCGAGAACCAAATCAGGGTCCCGGGCGGCCGCTTAGCCCTAAACGACAACGAGGAAGACCAAGGATGGAACCATGCCTCTGAAGATAAACAAAGACGACGAGCAATCAATCAACCTGACACCGTTGATTGATATTGTTTTTTTACTCATCATTTTTTTTATGGTGGGAACGCGATTCAGCGAGCTGAACGAGCAAGAAAAAAGTATCCAACTCGAAGTGCCACAGGTGAGCGAGGCAGTTGCGCTGACAGCCGCTCCTAAAAAACGCGTGATTAATGTTCTCCAGGACGGCACGATTGTTTTAGACAAACAGACCGTTTCTTTAAGTGAGCTGTATGACGAACTGTGCGAGACGAAAAATCAGTATCAACAGATGGGTGTGATTGTCCGTGGTGACGCGAATAGCGTCTACCAAAATGTTGCGAACGTGATCGCAACATGCAAACGCGCAGAGATCAGCGATTTGAATATTTCCGTTCGCGTGGCATCAGGGCAATCGGCATCCAGTCTGCGGTGATAGTCCGCTAATTCCATTGAAAACAGATGTTATTATTCCTAGATAAATTGGTTGCGGTTGTGCAAAGACGAAATAACGACGCCCCTTTCGGGAGCCGATTGATATGATGATCGCATCCGGAACGAATTCCATATGGCAGCCGCTGGTGGACCTGTTTTCTACTCCCAGCTTGCAATTGTTTTTAATTATTGGGTTTGCAATTTTAGGCTGTACGGTGTTGTTTTTGGCGATGACACGCTGGGGGCAGTCCCGTCCCATCATGAAGTGCGTCATTCTTTCGGTGGCGGCCCATATCTTGCTGTTGGGTTACTTTTATGGAACGAACCTTATTTTTCAATATCCGGCCATTGAAAAGGGAAACTCGATGTCGGTTTCCCTAATTGGTTATGAGGTGGAAGTAGGGAATGAAGCGGAGGAACATCAAACGGTCACCGATACAGAACCATGGGATGAGGGGGTGAGTGAATTACCGATGCCTGAGGCAGATGAATTGGTGCGCCCCACCATCGAAAACGACTTAGAGGTGGAGAGAAATAAAGAAGAAATTTCTGTGCCTGGATTTGAATCAGACGAGCCCATCGAGTCGGAATGGGATGAAACGGCCCTCGATACCGACCAATCGCTTTTTGAAAAACAGTTGGCGGTTCCCTCACTTACAACGACAGAAATTGCAAAGATTGAACCGGAAAAGGTCGAATTTCGCCGGCGCGGTGAAGGGGACGATCTCAAATCAGTGGAACCCTCGGCAGAGATTACGCCTGTTGCGACGGACCCCGCAGAACTCTCTGGGATTCAGGCCCTCGCGATTAGATCTGAGACCAATCCAGAGTTCAGCCAGGCGGCTCGCAATGAAGCGTTCTCAAGTGAGTTTGTTGTTCCGGATGCGCAGATCGCTTCGGTGGATGATTATTTCCCGGCCAGCCCGGCATCCAAAGAATCAACGAGTCGTCCTGATGACGAGGCTGAATTCAGTTCTGCGGCAAATCCCCCGCCACCGGTCACTCGGCCACGTCGGCTAGGTGATGGATTGCCCGTTCCCCAAATATATGAATTACGCTTGGCTGCCAATCGTGACCATGTGGCCATTGCGCGAGGCGGGTCCAAAGATACGCAGGAAGCCGTTGCTGATGCGTTGGCGTGGTTGGCAAGTCAACAAGAAGACGATGGGAGATGGAACCCAAGGATGACCCAATCTGGGCGGGAAACGAATACGTTAGGCCATGACCGGGAAGGGGCCGGCGGCCAAGCGGATACAGGTATTACCGCGCTCGCCACCTTGGCTTTTTTAGGAGCGGGCAATACCCACCTGGAGGGTCGGTATCAGGTTTCTGTTCAACATGCGTTAGAGTATTTAATTGGCAGTCAGGCACCAGACGGAAATTTATCGGGTGGTGCGAAGGTGTTTGCTCGAACCTATTGCCACTCAATGGCGTTACTTGCACTCAGCGAAGCGTTGGCCGTCACTGGCGATCAGCGGTTGAAGGATGCCGTGGAACGCGGGGTTAATTTTTCAGCTCGTTCTCAAAATCTGACCGATGGCGGCTGGAGATACAAGCCGGGAGATCGAGGCGATATGAGCCAATTCGGTTGGCAGGTAATGGCAATGCACAGTGCGTCCATTGGGGGCGTTCAGGTTCCAGCCGAAACGGTTGACCGAATGCATCGGTTTCTTCATTTATGCACATCCGGCCCGGCACATGGCTTGGCAAGCTACCGTCCTGGCCAGGGTGTCACTTCCACGATGACGGCCGAAGCATTGGTGTGTCGGTACTTCATGAAAAAAACGGTCAGTCGCGAGACGGTTCATGAGGCTGCACGGAAATTGATGAGTGACAGGCCACGTAACAGTCGGATTAATATGTACTACTGGTATTATGCGACGATGGCACTTTACCATTCCGGTGACGAAAACTGGGAGGCATGGAACCGATCGCTCACTGAGACTTTATTACCGATGCAAATACGTACAGGCCCCTCCAGAGGGAGTTGGCCGCCAAATGGTTTATGGGCTGGCTATGGAGGTAGGGTCTATTCGACCGCGATGGCCACATTATGCCTGGAAGTCTATTACCGCTATCTGCCGGTAAGCGAAGTAGTGCAGGACGACTGATCGATGAATCCCAAACTTGGCGGTTTTGGCCGTTGCGATTTATTTTTTGACACGTCTTGCGGCATCGATTGGCTGTATCGATCGAATCGTGGAAAGTGGGAATATTGCTGTGCCGACGTCCGATTGGCCGCCTGAATAGACGACAAAGTGGCCCGATAAGACCTAAGAAGTGCGGTTAAAATTGGCCTAACCGGAAGGGATGGTGGCTCTTCGGGCGATAACGGACGAAACATCGTCGAAACACCGATGAAAATGCTGGTAGGGTTTGACAGTAAAACGAGCCATTCTAAAATAGACGAATCAGTTCTATTCCTCAAAAATTATGATCGGGACGAGTAATGTTTGGTCTTGGTTGGCCCGAAGTCTTAATCTGTGCCGGGGTCTTTGTGTTGCTTTTTGGCGGCGCGAGATTACCCGGGTTGATGCGCAATATGGGCCGCAGCGTCAATGAATTCAAAGCGGGCATCAAAGAGCTACCATCGGAAACACCGCCGGTTGAAGACAAGTCGGAGGAGGCTGAGTAAGGTGTTTTTGCCTACTTTCCGCCTTTTTGCAAGTTTTATTACGCTCCAGTCCGTTCTGCGAGATCTACAGTAATTCATGTTTGGTTCCATTGGTTATCCCGAACTGATCGTCCTGGGTGTCGTCGCCATTCTTCTGTTTGGAAGTCGACTTCCTGAGGTTGCACGTTCATTGGGAGGGTCTTACCGTGAATTCCGACGCGGGCTAAACGACTTAAAATCCAATTTTACGGAGGACATTGTGAGCCATTCTCCTGCCCCTGGGCTCCCAGATCATTTTCACGAGTATGACGATGAGAGTGAGCCAGACGGTCCGCAATTTGACCCTCCCGTCGACGAGGAAGCGGCGCAGGAGGAGCATCAGGAGATAGGCAATTCATTGCCTCCTGAAGACGATCAATAACAGGTTCTTTAAGGCTGTTACCAACCAGCGGTCCAAGAGACGTCGGTGAATGTTGCGATGAGGTCTTCTTGTGGATAATGAACGCCATGGAGTTGCAGTGGTAGGGTGTAGGTTCATGGCTTTGACTCGGCCTGATCGAATTCCCCCAGAAAGATCGTTTTAGGACTATGGGTTGGTGTGCGTTTTAATAAACTAAGCGTTTGGTTCGTTCTTCGTGTCCGATTTTTTGCTTAGCGCCGTACCAGTAACGTGTCGCGTCTTGCTGTCTTCGATTAGTCTTTTCGCAGTAGTAAAAACTCATGCCAGTTGGTTCCATGATCATCATTGAAGGACCTCAAGCGGGCCAATCCTTTGAGTTGCCCGTGGGAATCGTCTCGATTGGGCGAGACCAAACCAACTCGGTGCAAGTTTCCGACCCTGAAGTTTCAAGGCGGCACGCGGAATTGCATTTTAGGGAAAGCGACTGTGTTATTGTTGATTTGGGCAGTGCGAATGGTGTATTCGTCAACGGAGAGCGGGTTAAATCGAAAGTCTTATCTACCGGTGACTTGGTTAAACTTGGGGTAACAACATTTACCTTTAGTGACGAAATAACCCTCACCCCGCCTGTGAAGAATTTGTCTCAGAAGGCGGAAGGACCGACCGGTTTTGCCCAGGGTTCAAACAACATAGGTGATACCGACGAGACGACAGCCAACTGGATTGCGCAAGCTAAAAGTAACCTTCAGCTCATGTGTGAAACCGCTTTGGCCACAAGCCATCACACAGAGGTCGATCGGTTGGTCGAACGCTTGTTGGATCTTGTCGGTTCATGGATTGATGCTGACCGTGCTTGCGTGATGCTGCGAGACGATCCGAGTGGTGAATGGCTGGTGAGGTCGATTCGCCAAAAATCTCGAGAACCGCAAACCGACGGCTTTTCGATTCCTCCGTCAGTGATCGACTTTGTCGTCAAGAACAAGGAAGGGTTTTTTTCAGAAAACCAGCGCGAAGATGGGCGGTTTAATTTTCAATCAGATACGACTGGCGTCGAAGAACGAGCGGTGATTTGCGTTCCTATCAGAGGACGGGATTCGATATTGGGATTGATCTACGTCGATCGGTTGGTGGGTTCCAATCAAACGGGAGAAGAGAAGGAGCGGTCGCTCTTTCATTCAGATCAAATGAAGATGTTATTGGCGATTGGTCACCAAGCTGCGGTCGCGATTGAGAACACCGGTTATTACTCGTTACTGCTTGATCGCGAACGAAATATGGCGGTTGGACAGGTGATGGAATCTCTATCCCATTACATCCGAAATATCTTACAAAGTATAAATGGTGGGACCTATCTCATCGAATGCGGCCTGAAGGGCGAAGAATACGAGATGGTTGAAAAGGGCTGGCAAATGGTCCAACGGAATCAAGACAGCCTTTCGGGCTTGGTCATGGATATGTTGGCATATAGCAAACCTCGTAAGCCCAAAGCCAAACCGGGTGAATTGAAACAGCTGGTTGAGCAGGTTGTGGAAGCTTTGGCACGCCGCGCCGAGTACCGAGATGTGGTCATCCGTACGCAAATAGAGGGTATTGAAAGCAAAACGCTTTTTGATTTCGCCCTTATAGAACGGGCCCTCCACAATTTACTCTTAGCGGCAATCAATACATGTCGCGAAGACGAACCAGGGTTTGTGAATCTTTCAGTGGATTCCAGAGATGCTTCATTTTTTGTGTCGATTGAAAATAGTGGAACCGATCTTTCGCAATCAGAAGTGGATGCGATGTTTGATCCGATGTCGGTTTATGAAACGGCCAATCTGATGGGGATCGGCTTGGCAGTCAGCCAGAGGTCCATCACGGAACATGGGGGAACGGTTCTCGCTCGCAAAACGGAGAGCGCTCAGATCCTCTTTGAAATGGTTCTGCCATTCGGCCCTTAGAGTTGGAATGAACGAGTTTGATCGCCTCATTGGTTAACAAAAATATTGGGTATTTTTGCGTTATTTGTTTGGCAATATTTTACCGTTATGACGGCTAACGAAGAGGATAGTCATCCACTGGTGGCCGGTATTTCCGTTTGTGACACCTCTATTGACTGCGGAAAATAAGGGACTGCTGAATCCCCATTCGCAGGGCGATATTAAACAAACGTGCCTCTGCAAAGGATGCTAGCACGGCTTGTTTCGACGCGAAACAGGTAGAGTTGGAATGAGCAATTCGGTAGACTCTCGGATCGTTCGGATCTCAATTCATTCAAGGTTGAAATCAGTCGCCATATCAACCGGCGAATCATAACGACATCAGTCGGATCAAGGAGGATCGGATGCAACTTAACCGAATCATTATTTTGTTGGCTGTCGCAGGAGGCTTTGCATTGAGCGCTTCCTTTGCTTCCTCTCAGGAAGAGGCCAGCAAGGCGACCACGCAACCGATCTACAGAGTCCCTCGAACGGTTACCTCGGCGATAGTGAATCCAGCCCAACAAGAGGCCGAAGAAAAGGGAAGTCAAGAGGGAGAGAGGATCGCCGAATTGCCGAGTTTGCCGACTTCTAAGCCCCATCCTTTGGATCGCGCTCTGGAGATCGCTCATAATGGTTTAGAGCATATTCATGATGAAATATTCGATTACTCTGCGATCATGGTCAAACGAGAACGAGTCGACAATCGGTTGGGCGAAATGGAATACATGCGAATCAAAATTCGCAATGGTCGTAAGGTTGGCGAGCAGAACGTTCCCTTCAGTGTGTACATGAAATTTCTAAAACCCAAAGCATCTGCGGGTCGCGAGGTGATTTGGGTAAAGGGTCAGAATGAAGGAAAATTAATCGCTCACGAATCAGGCCTTTTGGGTATTAAACGCTTTTATCTGGATCCAGATGGCTGGGTAGCGATGAAGGGGAATCGATATCCGATTTACGATGCTGGAATCGAAAATTTAGTGGTTAAGTTGATCGAAAAAGCAACGCGTGACCGTGCCTTGGGGCTCTGTGAAGTCAACTATGTTGAGGGAGCCAAGATCAACAAACGCAGTTGTACGATGATCGAAGTGACCCATCCGGTTCGAAAAGAGGGGCTGGAGTTTCATAAAGCCAAAGTCTACATCGATGATGAGCATAACATTCCTGTCCGTTATGCTGCCTATGATTGGCCGACGACTGAGGGTGGTAAGCCTCAGCTGATCGAAGAGTACACCTACATCAAGGTTCAGTTAAACATCGGTTTGAGCGACGAAGATTTCGACCCAAATAACCCGGCCTACGATTATCCTGCTAATTAATAGACCGAAACGCGTAGGCGTTCGTTGAGGAACCACAAAGCCACCTGTTGAGGGTGGCTTTTTTAATGGTTGAGTGATTTCGGGCGACACGATGGGCAGCCATGTTTGATTAATGGAGTTTCACCGTTAGGATAATTGTGGGGATTTCTTTGGTCGTCGATCGGATGGCGATCGGATGGCCGCTCGGCTTTTAGAAGACTTCCCATTTTGATCTTCGATGATCCATTGCAAGGGAGTTAAGTGATGCCGCTACGCAATTTGGTTGTGATCACCCTGGTGGCACTGTTCTCACTGGCATGTTATTCGGTTGCCTCTAAAAATAGGTACGCGAACCTGTTTGCCGAAGCATTGGACGTGATCGATCGCGAAGCGCTTCGTGATATTCCCCGTCGCGAGCTGTTTGAGAACGCGATGGACGGGATGATGACGGAGTTGGATGAGCACTCGATGTATATTTCCGGGGATATGTTTCGGGCGTTCGATGAGGACATGAAACAAGAGTTTGGCGGTGTTGGCATTTATGTCGACAACGATCCAGTTAGTCAAAGACTGATTGTCTTAGCCCCCATTCCCAATACACCAGCATATAAAGCGGGTGTTCAATCCGGCGACTGGATCCAAGAGATTAGTGGCAAGTCGACCGATGGTTTGGCTCGTGGTGATGCGGTCAAACTGATGCGTGGTCCCACAGGGGAGCCTGTTACGGTCAAAATCGAACGCGCGGGAGCGGCCTGGGAAGAGACTTTGATTCGCGAGGCAATACCGGTACCTTCTCTTCACGGCGACTGGCGTATGGCCAGTGGGAAGTGGAGTTTTACGCTGAAAGACCATCCTGACATCGCCTACTTGCGCCTGATGCAATTCGGTTCGATGTCGGTAGAAGAATTTGAGGCGGCGCTTGAAGAGGTGTCGGATGACGCTCAAGGTTTGATATTGGACCTACGAAATAATTCTGGCGGGCTTTTAGAAGCAGCGATTCAAATCAGCGATCTATTTTTGGGTGACGGGAAAACGATCGTGAGTACACGCGGCCGTGGAGGCAGGTTAGTAGAGGAGATGTACTCTGGGTCACCTGCGGTCTTTCCGAAAAACAAACCAATGGTGGTTCTTGTGAATCGTAATTCTGCAAGTGCGAGTGAAATTGTGGCGGCTTGTTTGCAGGATCACGGACGCGCTGTGGTGGTCGGGGAACAGACGTGGGGGAAAGGGACGGTACAGCATGTTATCCCCATAGAGCGTGGGTTGAGCGCGCTGAAACTGACCACGTCTAGCTATTGGCGACCCTCCGGACAAAACATCGATCGTTTTGGCGAAGAGGCCCTGGAAACGGGTGTGTGGGGTGTCATTCCTGCGGAAGAGAATCGAATTGAATTAACCAAGGAGGTTTTATTCGAGAATGCGAGGCAGAGGAATCAGCGGGATCTGCAAGGATTGGTCGGTGCACCGGAAATGTTACAGGCGGCGGATCTGGAAGGTGAACAACCGCATGTCGACCAACCACTCCAACGGGCTATTAACGTGATTCAAGAAGAATTACAAAACAAAAACTGAATGTTAAATCAAACTGATTTTTAATGGTAAAGTAGGTCGACGATGGATGCCAAAGCGAAAGAGTTTCTCGTAACACTGGTCGAGACACCGGGTGTTTCCGGTGATGAACAGCGCGTCCAGGAGGTGGTTCGGAACTACGCCCGTGAATTCGTCGATGAAATGAAAACTGATTTGCATGGGAATTTGATTCTTGCCAAGAATCCCGATGCAGCCGTGCGAGTGATGTTGGCCGGGCACGCAGATCAAATCGGTTTGATCGTGTCGAGTATCGACGAAGATGGGTACATCTATACTCAGACGGTAGGTGGTTGGGACCCACAGCAACTGATTGGACAGCGAATGACGGTTTGGACCCAAAGCGGTCCAGTCGCGGGTGTGATCGCGCGCAAAGCGATACATTTATTGGACGAGTCGGAACGTAAACAGGTAGTGAAAACCAAGGATCTCTGGATTGATATCGGCGCTCGAGACAGAGAGGAAGCAGAGGCTCTCGTGGAAATCGGTGATTCCGTCACCCTCGAGCTACGGTACCAAGATCTTTTAAATGGTTTGGCCAATTCACCAGCGATGGATAATCGGACGGGAGTCTGGGTCGTGGTGGAGGCAATGCGACGAGCAGCCGAGATGGATCTCTCATGCGGCTTGTTTGCCGTTTCTACAGTGCAAGAAGAAATCGGATTGAGGGGGGCGAAAACGGCCGCTTTTGATGTTGACCCGCATGTTGGGATCGCTGTTGACGTGACACATGCCACCGATTGTCCGACGATCGATACGCGGCAGTTGGGTAAGATTAAACTGGGTGGCGGGCCGGTTGTTGTGCGAGGTCCAAATGTTAACCCCATTGTCGCGCAACGTCTAAAAAGCTTGAGTGATGATCACCAGCTACCGGTTCAGACGGCGGCGTTGGGGCGAGCTGCGCCGAACGATTCCAATGCGTTACAGGTAACGCGAGGAGGCGTTGCAACGGGTATCTTGGCGGTGCCAAATCGTTACATGCACTCGGCGGTTGAAACGATATCACTTTCAGATATCGACGCGGCGGCCAGTTTGTTGGCTCATTTTGCAGCGTCGGTTTCAACATCCGCGGAGTTCAAACCGTCTTGAGATCGCGACAGGTTGTATGATGCCGTTTTCGGGTTTCTTGGGCTGCATTATTGAATGGGTTTTTTTGGGTAGGACGGTTGGCGGATGGGTTAGCCACTTCTTCAGGGGTAGGTTCGTAACGGATGAGATGGAATTACGGCGATTATTGAGTTTTCTGAACCGCCCATGGCCGAAGTGAACGCTAAAGCCGTTGACATTCAGTTGGTTATTTCGAAAATCGAAGGATGGATGGGAGCGTTCGAATTTAAATTTTTGGCCCAACCAGAGGGTTGGGGCTAATTTTGAGATTTCGACGAGAACGTTAACGGGGACCAGCCTTGAATGGTTGAAGACCTTGGTTGCTTGCGTGTTATGCAGCGCGGTCAGGGTTCCGTTTCCGTTTAAAACCGAGGGCGAAACCTTGGGGATTTCGTGGCTGGCTCCATAGCATAAAAGGTAAATGATAATATGGCACTCGACGCGACGCGAATATTCAAGACGGGCTCTGGTGCGGAGGGACGATTCAGTTCTCTTCCAGCACTCGAAGAGCTTGGTTTTGGCGAAATTTCAAGGCTGCCGATCTCTATACGAGTCGTTCTGGAATCGCTGGTTCGTAATTGCGATGGCCGTAAAGTAACTGAAGAGGACGTCAGGAATCTAGCCAATTGGACAGCGCCGCAACCTGGTGACTATGAGGTTCCCTTCACGGTGGGACGTGTGGTTTTACAAGATTTCACCGGTGTCCCGCTGGTCGTGGATTTGGCTGCCATGCGGAATGCTGCGGCCGATGCAGGGGCGGATGCCTCGGTAGTCGAACCACTGGTTCCCGTCGACTTGGTGATTGATCACTCAGTTCAGGTGGATTTCGCAGGTTCTCAAGCGGCCCTAAACCGCAATCTTGAGATTGAATTTATTCGTAATAAGGAACGGTATCAATTTCTCAAATGGGGGCAGCAAGCCTTTAGTACATTCGGGGTGGTTCCACCGGGTATTGGTATCGTTCATCAAGTGAACCTTGAATTTTTGGCCAAGGGCGTTTTAGAAAAAGACGGAACCTATTATCCAGATACGTTGGTAGGTACCGATTCCCACACCACGATGATCAACGGACTCGGGGTAGTGGGATGGGGCGTGGGTGGCATTGAAGCAGAAGCCGCCATGCTCGGACAACCGGTAACGTTTTTGGTCCCCGAAGTGGTTGGCGTTCACCTTTACGGCACCCTCGCCGAGGGAGTGACCGCGACCGACCTTACACTACAAGTAACGCAGATGCTACGTGAGCATGGCGTGGTCGGGAAATTCGTAGAGTTTTTTGGTCCGGGAGCGAAAGCGCTAAGTCTTCCCGACCGAGCAACCATTGCAAATATGGCCCCTGAATACGGTGCTACAATGGGATTCTTCCCCGTTGATGAAGAGGCAATTGCTTACTTCCGAGGAACCGGGCGAACAGAAGAAGAATGCGTCACGATAGAAAATTACTATCGAGCGCAGGGCATGTTCGGTATCCCGGACAAGGGGGACGTGGATTTCACAGTGACGCTTGAATTGGATTTGTCTTCCGTGGTTCCCGCTGTATCGGGTCCGAAACGGCCTCAGGACCGAATCGACGTCACAGATCTTGGCGAGAAATTCAACGAGCTTTTTGAAGCACCCGTTGCCGATGGCGGTTTTGGCCGGGCGCGCGATACACGTGAGGCCGAAGTTTCTTTTGAACTCGAGTCGCCGGCTGGGTTCTCACCGACAGGTCAAGAACTATTAACCGAGGCGGGTGTGGCTGTTGCTACGGACGAGGTGGATACTCAGACAAGCCTCAAACACGGTTCGGTACTGATTGCCGCAATCACATCCTGCACCAACACATCGAATCCAAGTGTGATGCTTGCGGCCGGATTGGTCGCCAAGAAAGCGAATGCCTTGGGCGTGAAAATCGCGCCTTATGTGAAAACGTCATTAGGACCGGGTTCCAGGGTCGTGACCGATTACTTTAATGCAACAGGATTGCAGTCGGAGCTCGACGAATTAGGTTTTCAAACGGTGGGGTATGGGTGCACGACCTGCATCGGCAACTCAGGACCCTTAGCTCCAGAAATTGAGTCGGCCATATCGGAAGAGGACCTTGTCTGTGCTTCGGTTCTTTCGGGCAATCGAAATTTTGAGGCGCGTGTTCATGGTTCGATCCGAGCAAACTTCTTGATGTCGCCACCCTTGGTGGTCGCTTATGCTATTGCAGGTCGGGTCGACCTCGATCTGGCAAACGATCCAATCAGTAAAGACAAAGATGGCAACCCAGTCTATTTGAAAGATATCTGGCCGTCGTCGGAAGAAGTGAAAGAGGTGATCGGGTCGGCGTTGGTGCCTGAAGTGTTTAAAAAACTGTATCAAAATCTCGATGTCGCCAACCCGAATTGGGTTGAAATCGAGTCGGCAACGGGGCCCACCTTTGACTGGGACGCATCGTCAACCTACATTCAAAATCCACCGTTTTTCGACGGCTTCTCAAGAACCCCCTCAACCGAAGGTAAAAACATCTCAAACGCTAGGCCGTTAGGGATTTTTGCTGATTCCGTAACTACGGATCACATTTCACCCGCCGGCTCGATTGTGCCGACCTCTCCAGCTGGGCAATACTTGATTGAGCATGGTGTCGAGCAATCCAAATTTAACTCTTTTGGATCGCGACGAGGAAATGACCGTGTCATGACCCGTGGCACGTTTGGTAATGTGCGTATTAAGAATTTGATGTGTGCTGGAATCGAAGGTGGATACACTCAGTATTTCGGTCCGTCAGATGTCCCGGCTCCGGATAAAGAAATCGCTGCGATTTCATCTGGTAAGCCGACCCATATATACAATGCCGCAGAGGCCTACAAAGCCGATGGAACCAATCTCATTGTGATTGGCGGTGAAGACTACGGGATGGGATCGTCGCGTGACTGGGCAGCTAAAGGGACGCGGTTGTTGGGCGTTTCGGCCGTGATCACGAAGTCTTTTGAGCGAATCCACCGTTCCAACCTCATTGGCATGGGTGTATTGCCCTTAACTTTTAAACACCGCGAAGACTACGAAAAAGTAGTTAGTTTGTCGGATGCCACGTTTGGTATCACCGGGCTCGATTGCCCGCTTGCCCCCATGCAGGATGCCATGCTTACGGTCTCCCCGCCGGATGGTGACGTATTCGAGATTCCCTTGACCGTGAGGTTGGATACGCCGGCCGAAGTCGATTATTACCTCAGCGGTGGGATCCTTCCTTATGTGCTCAACCAGATTCTCGAAAATACTGAATCGTAGGCATCGGATGACCACGCACCGATGATTGCCCTGTTGCGACCAGAACGTTTGCGGCTGTGGATCACAAACGATATGGTTTGGTGATCATCGGTCGCGATAGGTCCCGCAGCCAGCGCCCTTCCTTGGCAAAGTTGACACCTTGGGGGCACACACTCCATCAGAAAGGTGGCTCATTGCTGAGACGCAGCTTCCGCCTCACCCTGTGCGTGACGGATGCGACGTTCCAATAATTTTTCTGCCTGAGCTAGTGATTCGGCATGCGCTGGATCCTCTGCGACATTTGTTTCTTCCCCGGGATCTTTTTTGAGCTCCGTTAAGACCCGCTTGCCAGTCAAGCTTCCGTCACCCACTTGTCGCCATTCGGTGTAGCGATAATTTCCAAAACGAATACTGTGTCCTATCTCAGTTTTAGTACCTCCAGCTGGGTAGGAGCTGTAAGCCGACCGGCGATGCCCCTTTTTAGGATCGTCAAAAAGAGAGGCGAAGCTGCGTCCCTGACAATGGCTTGGCACCTCTATGCCAGTCAATTCACAAAGAGTTGGATATAGGTCAATCAACTCCACTAAACGTGATGTCGCGTGAGTCGCTTCTTTGCCTGAATGTTTGCCTGGTACTCGGATGATCAAGGGTACCCGCGTATCGCACTCAAAATTTGTATGCTTGCACCAGCTGGAATGATCTCCCAGCTTCCACCCATGGTCGCCCCACAAAACCACGATCGTGTTATCGGCCAGGCCATTCTCCCGAAGAGAATCCAGGATCAAACCTAAGTTCGCATCGGTGTAACTAGTGCAGGCAGCATAGCCATGAAGTAATCGGCGATTCAAACCCTCTGAAAAATCGGTTGGCATGTTTCCTTCAAAGTCCGAGTATCTTGCCATCTCACCCGCTCGTAAATTTGCGGCATAAGCCGGATAACCCGGTGGAATGGCGGTGTTAGGGGGCATTTCAAAGTGATCTCTCTGATAGAGATCCCAATATTTTTTCGGGGCAACAAAGGGGAGATGGGGCTTGGTCAAACCGACAGCTAAGAAAAACGGTGAGGCAGTCTGACCCGTGGTATTCTGACCCTTCCCAAATTCTTTTAATAACCGTGCAGCCTCCGCTGCTCGCAGTCCGTCGGCATAAGCCGTATCTCGCACATCAGCCATCTCCGTCAGCGGACCTCTGGGTGGACGGCCGGAATCGTTTGCTTTCGGATTTTTTTGTTTTAGTAAAGCTCGATTCTCGGGTAAGGCATACATTGGTGCGTTTGGGTTCAGCCACTGGTTCCAGTTTTCTATGTCAACGCCGGGTCCTTTGGTGCCGTGGTAAATCTTCCCCAGGCCAATCGCTTGATAATCTTGATTTTTAAAATGTTGGTTCATCGTTAGTAAGTTCGGCCATCGGTTTCGCCAGCCCTGTACATGGAACGTCTGCTCTGACGTTCGTGTTGGATAAAGCCCGCCCATTAGAGAAAGTCGCGAAGCCCCACAAACGGCCTGCTGACAATAAGCCCGATCGAACCGCAAGCCAGTCATTGCAAATCGATCAAAGTTGGGTGTTTTAGACCGGGCTCCATAAGTTCCTAGTTCTGGTCTTAAATCATCCACCGCAATGAAAAGGACATTCGGTCGATCTTCAGCCCATGAAGGCAACAGAAGCCCGGAAAACAGAAAGAATAACCCAAAAATACAGGTCGGGATAACTCGAAACATGACGGTTAAAATCTCAGGCAAAGTTAATTGAAGATGAAAACGGACCTCGTGCTTCACCATTCTAGATCGTTAGGCCCTTAAGTCCAGTTGATCTTGTTGAGCGCTGGATTCTACAGAGAAGTCGTATCGGGAGAACCGCTACACCTTAGATTGCCAACGATTACCTTTCAGAGCAAGCAAACGCAGGGAATCTAAATTCATGAGTCCGAGCGACTTCGCCCATGTCTCTTTGTGAGAGAAGGTTTTTTGTTTTACTGCAGTTTGGGGTGGTAATAGGCGGAATGCCATGGTTTAACGCAAGCGCGCCGTAAGCGAGGGTGCAAGCGGAATCGGAAATTTCCAGTAGGATTATTGGGGGCGCTATGGCCATAGGCATGACAAAGATAACAAACCGAATAGTTAATACTTTGGTTCAATTCGCTTTAAATCGTCGTAATTTACCGAGTCTGTAGAGTCGCAGGGTCGATCGCCGAAGCTAGGGGTACGCCTAACCTTCTAACACTTGAGAATTTTATGATTGAGTCGAGCGCCAACACGCCAATTGATATTGTGAGCCCTCCTGATTACGCAAATCAGGATGAAGCGGATTTGAAAAAGGCGCGTCGCAAAACGCGTAAGGAATCCGCCCTGCAAACGCCCTTGGAAACCTACCTGCGTGAGATCAATGAAACAAGTTTGTTGACGGCTCAGGAAGAGAAAGATTTGGCAAACCTGATCGCTGTGGGAGACGTTCAGGCTCGGGATCGAATGGTCCGGGCAAACTTACGGTTGGTGGTAAATATTGCGAGGGGCTACACGGGTAAAGGTCTTGGCTTACAAGATCTGATCGAAGAGGGGAATCTTGGGCTTTTGAGGGCGGTCGAGGGGTTTGACCCCACCATGGGCACTCGATTCAGTACCTACGCTAGTTACTGGATCAAGCAATCGATCAAACGATCTTTAATCAACTCAGCCAAAACCATTCGCATCCCTGCATACATGGTCGAATTGTTGTCGAAATGGCGGCGGGCTACGAATCGCTTAACGGATGAATTGAAACGGAACCCTACGCCAGAAGAAATTGCCCGCGTACTTGGTTTGCCGAAACGGAAGTTGCCGATCATCAAAAAGGCGATCCAGATCTATAATTCGACCCCGCAAACCGATCAGCCTGAAGCCGGGTGGTCGTTGGGTGAAATGGTCATGGATGAGCGGACTCGTAGCCCGGACGACGAAATGTTGGAGAATGATGTTCTCAATCATGTGATGTCGATGCTGCACGAATTAGGTGAGCGAGAATCGAAGGTTCTTCAAATGAGATTCGGGCTATTCGATACGGAGCCCCACACGCTCAAGGAAATTGGGGAAAAATTAGGCCTGACGCGAGAACGCGTCCGTCAAATTGAGAACGAGGCCCTTAAGCGTCTGGGTGACGGTCTCCGAGATCCGTTTGACATGGAGATGACGATGCCTTTCTAAAAGGATCGTCGAGTGATGGAAGATCGAAATACCGTCGATGGATGCAATTTGAGAATTGGCGGGTCAGTCGATTTTTTTGGTTGGCTTGTCACCTTAATGAATCCAGGTCCTTCAATGCTTCGCCTACGGTTTTGAGTTGGTCCCGGATCTGTCCCAATGACTCTTTTACTTTGACAACGACCTCCGGTTTAGCGTTCTTAACAAAATTTTCGTTGGCAAGTTGTTTTTCCTTCCCGTTGATCATCCCCTCTAAACGGGATCGCTCTTTCTCTAGACGTTTTGTTTCCGCGTTCACGTCAATCAAGCCCGCGAGATCCACGAAAATCTCCATGTTAGGCAAAGCGACCGTTGCATTGATTTTCGGAGGAGAGACTTGTTCCGAAATTTCACACAAATCTGCCGAGGCCATGGATGAAAAGAAGGTGCCCAACGGTTGAATTAGGTCGGCAAATTCTGGCTGACACCGAATCGAGAATTGAATTTGTTTTTTGGGAGGGAGGTTTTGACGACTTCGGATTTCTCGCAAGGCGCCCAGCGTCAATTGGAATTGAGAGAACTGTTGTTCAATCGCATTGTCTTGCCAATCCATGGCGAGCTCGGGCCAAGGGGCGATCATGATAGAGTCGGTGCATGCGTTGACTTGTTCCAAGCCTCTTTCGGGACAGAGACTGGAAAGATGTGTCCAGATTTCTTCCGTGATGAATGGGATGATTGGATGCAGTAACCGAAGAAGGCAGTCCAAGGTGTATGCCATCATTCGTTGGGCATGGGGTCGGGCTGATTCGTCGGCAAAACGTTCCTTTAGCATTTCAACGTAAAAACTGCAAAACTCATTCCAGGAAAATTCATACAACTCTCTTGTGGCATCTGCATATCGGAATTGCTCCAGCGACTCCGAGACGATTTGGGAAACGGTCGTCAGCCGACTGAGGATCCAGCGGTCTTCGACGGTCATATCCGAAGGATTGATTGGCGAAGGTGTGTAACCCTCAAGGTTCATCATTGCGAATCTCGATGCATTCCATAGCTTATTGATGAAATTACGGGCGCGTTCAAACCGTTCACTCAGCACGAACCCGCGCGGTAGCGCGAGATCTTCTTGGGTCTTTGACCATTGGGTTGAAAAGGGCAGATTGCATTTGGGGCAATCGACCCGAGGCAATTCGCGGTTCTTTTTGGTTTGGTCAAAGATATGGCCACAGGTCGGGCATTCAAATTGAACCGGCATGCGAACATCTTGCGTTTCGGTCGTCAAATCAGCCATCCCGAAACGCAATGCGTCGGCACCGAATTTTTCGATGACATCCAAAGGATCGATTCCATTGCCCTTGGACTTTGACATGGTCTCACCATAACCATCCAAGATTTTGGGGTGGATGAAGACGCGTTGAAACGGGATTTCACCCATGTTGTTAAGGCCGGCTAGTACCATGCGAGCGACCCATAATGTGATGATATCCCGACTGGTGATCAGAACGCTGGTTGGGTAAAAGTACTCAAGTTCCTTAGTTGTTTGAGGCCATCCGAGAGTTGAGTGAGGCCATAGGGCGGAACTGAACCAAGTGTCAAGCACGTCCTCCTCGCGTACGAAACCTGCCTCTACTAAATCGCTTTCCAGAGAGCAATGGTCTGATTTGATGCAGACATGGACAGTGGCTAGGGGCAAACCTAGTTGAATCCGTTTGACCTCATTCGTTTCATGGCAGGGTTCAATCTGGATCGCCGCCTCGTCAGAAGAAAACGCTACGAAGGATTTTACTTTTTGTTGAATTTCGTCACATTCCTTTTGAGTTGCGCAGCTTAGAGACCAGACCGGGATTTGATGTCCCCACCAGAGTTGTCGCGACACGGGCCAGTCTCGTTTTTCCCCCAGCCAATCTAGGTAGCCTTTTTCATAACGCGAGGGCGTGATTCGAACGCGGTGGTCGGTTACAGCATCCATCGCGGATTGGGCCAATGTATCCATGCGGATGAACCATTGATCGGCTAAATAAGGTTCGATGGGTGTTTTGCTTCGGTCTGAGTGAGGCAGTTCGATCTCTCGCTCTTCCGTTTCATGAAGCAGTCCCAATTCGTCTAGGTCGGCAACGACTTGTTTGCGAGCCTGTTTCATAGTTAGGTCTTGATAGGGCCCCGTTTCCGCATTCAGGGTTCCGTCAGTGTTCATGATATTGGTCATGGGTAGGTTGCATCGTTTGGCAACTTCGTAGTCATTTGGGTCGTGCGCTGGTGTGATTTTGACACAGCCGCTTCCCAGTTCGGGTTTAGCCCAACTGTCGGCCACGATGGGTATTTCCCGATCCATTAGCGGGAGCCTGATTTTCCGGCCGTCATGCGCCATTTGGGTTAGCAGCATGAGGTTTGGTAGTATTTGAATTTCCCGGGCTTTGGCGGCTGATATCGAAGCCTTGATTTCTGCCATGTCGGCGGGGTTGGCTTTGCTAAGTTTTTCCTGAAGCTCTGCAATATGTTTTTTTAATGCCGCAGCGGGGTCGGGGTGGACGGCAACCGCGGTATCACCGAGCATCGTTTCGGGGCGAGTCGTGGCGACCATGACGTATTGTGGTTCGCCGGGTTTGGGATCGATGACGGGATATTTGAAATGCCAGAAATTACCGTTAACCGTTTTTGAGACAACTTCATCATCACTGACTGCGGTTTGCAAAAAACTATCCCAGTTTACCAGGCGCTTACCTCGATAAATCAATTCCTTTGAGAACAGGTCAAAGAAGGTGTGGCGAACAGCTTCGGCACACGTCTCGTCAAGGGTGAATCGAGTGCGGTCCCAATCACAGCTGCAGCCCATCTGCTGGAGTTGGCCTAAGATTCGTTTTTCATATTGCTCTTTCCACTGCCAGATTCGGTCCACCAATTTATCTCGGCCCAAGTCGTGACGAGTTTTGCCCTCTTCTTCTTTGAGCCTGCGTTCGACGACCGCTTGGGTGGCGATTCCAGCGTGATCGGTACCAGGCATCCAGAGCGCATTGAAACCCTGCATCCGTTTCATACGGACAAGTATGTCCTGCAAGGTGTTGTTGAGAGCGTGCCCCAAATGAAGCGCCCCGGTCACATTGGGCGGGGGAATCACCAGCGTGAACGGTTGGCGATTAGGATCCGGTTCGGCATGAAAGTAGCCATGATTCAACCAGTCTTGGTATAGCCGCGGCTGGGCAGACTGAAAATCAAAGCGACTTGGTATCTGTTCGGGGTCAAATGACATCGGCTCAACCTGGTATTGAAAGCTGTGTGAAGATCAATTTATAGGCAAATTTGCCCAGAAACCCAACCGCTTTATCTAGGTGTTTCAGAGGGAGTTCGCCGAGCGCACTCAGTGAAACCGGGCGGTTGGCCTACGGGTGGGGAACGGTTGGCTCCCGAACACCAAGGAAATCTTTGCACTTGGGACCACTTCTTGAATCTCGATTTGAAATCAACGAAAATGCGATGGCTGTATACCGATCATTAGAAATGAGCCGTTTTGAAATATTTTCGGATTGAGCCATTCCATGATGTTTGTCAATTTGTAACGAAACGTGACACAAAAAGAGTGAATCATGCCTAAATGGTGTCCTGCTACAATTGTGGCGAAAAGAATCTGGACCGACGGCCTTTTCACGATTACCGTTGATGCTCCAGATGTTTTGCCCTTTGCGCCGGGGCAATTCTTGCAATTGTGCGTCACCGATGGCGATGAAAGAATCAATCGGCCTTATTCGGTCGCGTCGCCAAGTGGGAAGCACCTTGAATTCTTCATTGTTCTTGTAAAGGAAGGGCAATTAACGCCTAAACTATGGGCGTTGGAGAAGGGAGACGTGCTACAAGTAGCGGAGCGAGCTACGGGTAGTTTTACACTGCAAAAGTCACCTTCATCCGAAGTGCTTTGGCTCGTGTCGACGGGCACCGGTTTAGCGCCTTACATCTCGATGTTGAGGACCAACGAACCCTGGGATAACTATCAAAACATTTGTGTTGTTCACGGCGCGCGGCGCGCAACTGATCTCGCGTATACAGAAGAGTTGCGAGGCTATGAACAGCAATATCCTGGCCGTTTTAAGTTGATTCAAGCATTGACGCGTGAGGAGCATTCGGAAGCGCTTTTTGGCCGAATCCCGTCTCTTTTAGACGATGGTCAATTGGAGGTTGCGGCAGAATGTCAGCTCCGAGCGGATAACTCGACGGTTCTACTTTGCGGAAATCCCGCCATGTTGGATGACATGGAGGAGAAATTAGGTAATCGAAACCTTAAGCGGCACCGGAGCAAGTCCCCGGGCCAAATCGTTTTGGAACGTTATTGGTAAGAATGTGGAAGAAGTTTGCTGCAGTTTTCAAAAAGTATGTAGTCCGTGGCGATGCGGCCATTTTAGTTTTTCTTCGAACCGTCTAAATTAATGATTCAACAAACCACTCTTGAGGATTTGGGATTCTTTCATGTCGCTAATTGACGGATTCGAACACATAGCTCGTGAGAACGAGTCACTGGCGGGGTACACCCGTTTGAAACTGGGCGGGCCGGCTGAGTACTTTGCTGAGCCGACTACCGAAGCAGAGCTGGTCGGTTTAGTCACTAGGTTTTCCGACGCCCAACAGCCGATCCGCCTCATAGGTAGTGGATCGAATATTCTCGTTGGGGACGAGGGTGTTAAGGGGTTGGTTCTCCACCTGGCCGCTCCGGTGTTTTGTGATTTGAATGTGGGTGACAACTCGATCATCTCAGGTGGCGGTACCAAGTTGGCACATTTTGTTTCGACCGCGGTTCGGGAAGGTTTCTCGGGTCCTGAGCAGTTGGTCGGAATTCCCGGAACAGTAGGAGGCGCGCTGCATTGCAATTCTGGCGCCCAAGGAGAAGATATCGGGACTTGGGTCAAGTCAGCCGACGTGTTGACAAGGTCCGGCGAGGTTCATACTCGGAGCGGGGATTCCCTTGCTTTCTCCTATCGCCAAAGCAGTCTAGATGAGTTGGTGATTTTACGGGCGACCTTTGAATTTGAAAAAGAAGATCCTGAATCGTTGACCAAACAGATGCAGAAATTGTGGATCGTGCGACGCGCCGAGCAGCCATTTTCACAAGGCAACGCTGTCTATGTGTTTAAGGACCAAGGGGGTCAATCAGCCGGCGAGTTGATCGACCGTTGTGGGCTGAAAGGGTTGCAGGTGGGACAAGTTCAGGTTTCGGAATTAGACGCGAACATATTCTTGGCGCTTCCCGGGGCAACGCCGAAACAGGTGTTGGATTTAATCCAGAAAGTGAAAGACCGAGTTCGTGACGCGCTCTCAGTCGAGTTGGAAACCGCCGTTCGTCTGTGGTGACGGTTAACGAGAGTTTTCGTTTGCATCTTGGGCTTCGATCAAAAATTCCGTGGTCGGCTCGCTTGGAAAATCAAACGAAGCGTTCAGATCTCGACCTGGCTGAGATTCGTCGGTGATTGTCGCGAGCGTAGGGCCGGCTGAGAATTTCTGCCCTGCGGGGACGATGAATTCACCCTGGATGATTCGGGTGGTGGCCGATGGGCCAGCGTTCCCCGAATCTGCATTTGGGCGGAAGACGATAGTCCCTCTTTGGATGGGTTCTCCGTCGAGTGTGACCGTGCCACGTAATGGGTAAGGTTCACCGCACCCAACGGTTGTCATCATTGTGACCGCCAAAATCAACGCGACAACGAAAAACGGTTTTTTGCGAAAGCTCTTCATCGGGATAATCCCCAAAGGAGTGTGTGATTCAGTATGATTTTTGCAGGAAGCCAATTCACGGCAAAGAATTTTGCGCCAAATTTCGAAAGTTTTTCAAGGGCGATTGTTTTCTCGTTTAAAAAATGTTTCGGAATCGCCTGCTTGCACCGGACGTTGCTTGGCCAGAAGAAGCTAGGTATTCGAACGATTTCGAGCGGAATGGAACTATACATAGAGATCGGCATTTGGAATGGCTCGTAAACGTAAAAATAACACAAATGGATCTTTTTCATGGCGGTTCGTCATGCTGCACCCCGCTTTATGGTTTCTCATCGCGACGGGCGGGATGATGTTTTTGGCAATGCAACTTTGGCAAACACATTACGATACGCTCATCGATTTGCCGGAGTATCAGTTATCTAGCCAGCACATACAAGTCAGCCCTGGTCCGGCCTGGGTGCCCACGGACCTAGGGCAAGTCCTTTTTGAAAGTTATCAAGAAAGCCCCAGTTTACTCGACCAACATTTGATCCCGGTTGCCGTTGCCAAGTGCAAGTCGTTCCCATGGGTCGAGAAAATCAATAGGGTTGAGAAAGTTGACTCTGGTCTTGAAGTGGATCTCAAGTATCGTTTTCCCGTGGGCCTGGTTGAAATTCCGTCGACGAACGAACGTCATGTTATCGATCACGAGGCTGTCCTAATGGATCCCCGCGTGATGAACTCATTTTCCGAAAGCACGTTATTGCGAATATCAGTGGCCAAGCCGAAACTGGCTGCCCACTCGTTATGGACGGTTTGGGAAGACCATCGCATAGTCGATGCCGCGGAGATTTGTGCGATCGAGAATGCGTCATGGGATAAAATGGGTTGTTACCGGATTGTTTCTTGGGATTCCCCAAGCAGTTCGTCGAATCATCAGCCTTTTGAAATATGGCCACGGACCGCTAAAGGGACCAAGGTTGTTTGGGGTAGCGCTCCTGGAAAAGAAAAGCCTGGTGAGGCGTCGGCTGCGGAGAAATTGCTGGCGATGCAACGGTTCCTAAGTTCGGCCCGACCGGATAATGACTGGGTCGTTGGGCAAAAAATCGACATTCGCAGTGGAAACGCTGTCGTGGTGGAGAATTTAAAAACAGCTCGGGACGTTGATTTTTTTGACCAAATGAAATGACAAAAAGTCTCGGTCGTTTTTTAGTAACTCTTGGTTTATCATCATGGTAAGTAAGGAATTGGAAAGAACATCGAGAGAGATTACCCCCGAGATCATAAGGTTCGACGCCCGATTCATGGAACGGGCGTCTTAGGATTACGAATGAAACACTTGTTTGCGATGACGCTACTCTGTCTGGGTTCGATTTCATATGCGACAGACGGTCCAACACAGAAAATTGGTTTGGAGACCCCGACTGAAAATCCGCCCAACGTGCTGTTTATTTCGATCGATGACTTGAACGATTGGGTTGGAGTGCTGGGGGGGCACCCGCAGGTCAAAACGCCGCATCTCGACAGGTTTGCCGGGAATGGGGCAGTCGTGTTTCAGAACGCCCATTGTCCAGGGCCGGTTTGTGGATCTTCTCGTTCGGCACTATTGTCAGGTTTCTTACCAAGCACAACGGGCATCTATGGTAATTCTCAGAACATGAGGAACTCAAAACGGGTGCAGCAACACGCAACCTTGCCTGAGTACTTTTCAAAAAACGGCTACCTTTCCATCTCGCGTGGTAAGATATTTCATAAACATGTTGACGCCGATGGGCAGGATCAAGGTCACTGGTCTTTTGATAAGTGGGAGGTGGCCTCAGGGGGATCGCCCGTAGATAAATCGAAAATCACATCACGCAATCGGAATCTGATTAACGGGAAACCCGGACCGGAGACGAGACATTCGAAACGCAGGGGCAGCGAATTTGCTTGGGGCCCAACAAAAGGGCCAAAGGAAGAAACGAAAGATTTCAAGACGGCCCAATGGGCGGCGAGACAGTTACTCCAAAAACATCAAAAGCCTTTCTTTCTGGCGGTCGGTATTTCACGGCCACACTTGCCGTTTTATTGCCCGCAGGAATTCTTTGACCTCTATGATCCTTCCACGTTTAAGGCGCCGCCTATCAAGGAGGATGATCTCGAGGATATCCTGATACACCGTAAAGACCGGCTAAAACATAAACCGTCAGACGATTATTTATGGTTAAAGGAAAACGGTTTAATTGACGAAGCCGCCCGGGCTTACGCCGCCGCAACAAGCTACGCGGACGCATGTTTGGGTGTGATTTTCGATGCGTTGGAGCGAAGTCCCTATAAGGATAATACGATCGTGGTTATCTGGGGTGATCACGGTTGGCATCTTGGTGAGAAATTGCGATATCGGAAAGCAACGGGTTGGCACGAGGCGACGCGTGTACCACTGATTGTTCGGTTGCCGAATATGACCGAGGGCCGAGATTGCTACGGAATGGTTAATCTGATTGACATCTATCCGACGCTGATTGAACTCTGTGGCTTGCCAGAAAAAGCTTCCCTCGACGGGCGAACATTTGCCTCGCTATTGAAACAACCCTCACAGACTTGGACGCATCCTACTCTGACGGTATTTGGAGAGGGGAATTCATCGATTCACGGTGATCGCTATCATTTCATTCGCTATAAAGATGGAACCGAAGAGTTTTACGATCTCGTCACCGATCCGATGGAGTGGGAGAACTTAGCGCCGCGATTGACGGAGGAACAGAAAACCGAAAAACAACGTTTGGCTGAGTTGATTCCCAAAAATTTTGCGAGTCCGATTAAAGAGAACGATAAAACATTCAATCGAGCCGATTTCCCTCTCAATCAATCAATTAAAGCAACGAGGCAGTTAGAGCGTTTGAAATAGAAATCTGGTTGCCTCTTTTGATCGCCGCTGCATAATCAAACACTCTGTTTCGCTGAACCGACAACGTTCTCACGACGGTCCTTGTGGCGGTCGCGTTGCAATTCAGTCTTTATTCGGCCGTAGCACTACGCCTTGCCTTGTCAGGGTTTCACTTTTGTACTCTCGAACCATGTGGTCCTGAAATGATTGCACAGGTCACGCTCAATCCGGCTTGGGGATCTGAACCACAATTTTTTACTCTAGGTTTTTCACTCGGTGGATCGAAAGAGAACGACGGCGAGACGCAGGACGCCGTCACGCAACAACCTCGTCAGAAAAGGCAGGTCAACTTTGGTGGAACTTAATAGTGGGCGGCAACGGATCTTCCCCTTCTAGGTTAGATTCTTGTTCCATTTTGGCTTTAAGCTCTTCCCGAACAACCGGTAATTCCGCAGGCGCCTCAATTCCAAGGCGAACGCCACCACCTGTGATGCGAACCACAGTGACCGCTATGTTGTCGCCAATCCAGATCCGTTCGCCGACCTTACGGCTCAAAACAAGCATTTCGTTTCCCTCGAATTCGGTTTCTTCCTGATGTCGTCGTTGGGAGAACTCCCATCGCACGTGGCCGTAGGTGACCCCTCGGTATCATAAAGGCATAGAAATAGTCGTAGAGTTCTGTGAAGAGTAGCGGTAAAAGGAATTCCGAACAAGGATCTAAAGAAAATTTAGCCGCCCCTAGGGCTGCTTTTTAGTAATCTGGGTAACTATTTGGACGCTGCGATCCCCCCTTTAGCAGCTGTTTTTCCCCTTAAGGGGCTAGAATGTCATTTAAGGGTCTTAGCGGTCCTTTACGAATAAAATCGCCAGATTAATAGTACGGATGGTCTGATAATTGAAAAAAAGCCACGTTTTGTTTGATAAGCCACAAAAATTGCGACAAGACCAAGAATGTAGGCGCTGATAGGAGTTGATTTCGATCTTGACGGTCATTCGAGAGACTGTTAATTAACCGCCGATTCGAAAACTTATTTTGATCGGTCGGTTTGTATGTTGAAAATGAGCAATTTGTTCCAAATTCGTCATCTTTTTGTGGTTTTGTTAGCAAGCTCTGGTTGGCTTTGTCCGAACGAGTTGGTGGGCCAATCTCATTTTGGTTTAGTTCCTAGCTTGGCTCGAAATCTGACTTGTTTCGGCGTACTTGCCGTTCAGAGTACGCCAACACAACTTCCTCCTCAAATCTACCCTGGGCAAGCAGTGCCTCCCGGCAGTTCAGTGCTGCCTTCCCTCAATGCCACGGCGGCACCGCAATACTCGGCACCGCAATACTCGGCACCGCAATATACCGCTCCACCTTTCGACCCTTTTCAGACACAAACACCGTCCTTTCCGATGACTTTTGGTAACCAGTCCGCCCCGGTTCAAGTGTTGCCGCCACAACAACAGTTTCTTAATCCCAATCAATCGCAATTTGGACAATACAATTCGGCCGGTTTTCCGCCACGATGGCCGGAAACGAGTTGGGCTTGGCCGGCTCAAAACTGGGCGGCATTTCGGAGTGAGACGAACCCTAGAGAATTCTTTGATCGATCGCGGCTCCGTAGCACTTGGTTGCCTGGAGATGGAAGTGGCGGTCAAAATTATTTATCGATTAATACGCTGGATTTGGCAACGACGATGACATTCAAACCGGGGCCTAATTCAAATCCGATTCGGGTAAGTCCAGGTTTTTCGTTCAACTGGTGGGGCGGGCCTCAAACGCCCGAAATTAATTTGCCACCACGAGTTTATGACGCATACATCGCAACCGATTACTGTTCGAACCAGTGTAATCGAACTGGTTTCGAAGGCGATTTCACCATTGGCGTATTTTCGGATTTTAAAAATATGGACTCGAGCGCTATTCGACTAGAGGGTGTCTTGTTGGGTTGGTTTCGTCCTAATCAAACCAATACTTATAAATTTGGTGTCGAATATTTGGATCGGCAAAAGACAAAATTACTCCCTGCGTTTGGTGTTTTCATAACGCCGACACCGGATTTTCGCTTTGACCTTTATTTCCCTCGTCCCAGGCTGGCTCAAAAGGTTCGATTGAACAACGGAGGTGAGATGTGGTTGTACCTTGGATCGGAATACGGTGGGGGTAGTTGGGCCGTGGAGCGAAGCGACGTCTTGGGCGCAAATCTGAGGGATCAGGTAGACGTGAATGATATTCGGACGTTTATCGGTGTCGAGTTCACACGCGCAAGTGGTCGAACTAGTTTCTTTGAATTTGGTTATGTCTCCAACCGTAATATTATCATGAGATCGGATGTGCCAACAAATAAATTGGACTTGCGCGATACCATTATGCTGCGGTCAGGTATGGCCTTCTAGTCGGCGGAATGATTTATTTCCTTTCCATGAATCAGCTGCGGCGTGCTTTGAAAACAGTTGCCTTGGGGTTGGTGACGGCAGAGAACGTATCGCAGGCTTCTTTGTAGAGCGTCTCCTGCATGCGATACGGTTTTTGGTTTGCGGATGAGTTGGGATGGTAGTTGCCTTCCGCGTCCAGGTAGCGGCTTTTGATATTATCCTGAAAACACGACCTCAGCATCGCAGTGAGGCGTTTTTTACAAACGGGATCGATGATGGGCACCATTAGCTCCACTCGGCGATCCAGATTCCGATTCATCCAGTCGGCGCTTGAGATAAACAATCGCTGGTTCCCCCCGTTCTCGAACAAGAAAACACGGGCGTGTTCGAGGAAACGATCAATGATACTGACGACTTGAATGTTTTCACTCAATCCCTTCACGCCAGGTTTCAGGCAGCAGATGCCTCGGATATTGAGTTTGATTTTTACTCCGGCTTGGGAGGCGGCATACAGAGCGTCGATGATTTTTTGATCAACGAGTGAATTCATTTTCGCCTCGATCGCGCCGGTTCCCCCTTTTGCAGCGTTTTGTGCTTCGGCGTTAATCAGTTCCGTAAGTTTTTCTCGAAGGTTAATTGGGGCAGCGGAAAGGAATTGGATTTGCTGAGGAACTGACAGTCCGGTGATGGCATTGAAAAAGTGAACCGCATCGTTGCCAAGTTGCTGGTTGTTGGTGAAATAGCTGATGTCGCTATAGACGCTTGCGGTGGATTCATTGTAATTACCCGTTGCAAAATGAACGTATCGCTGAATGCCTCGTTCTTCCCGTCTTACCACAATGCATAGTTTTGCGTGAGTCTTGAGGCCTTCTACCCCATAGATGACATCCACTCCAGCTTGCTCTAGGAGTTTCGCACCCTGCATGTTTTGAAGTTCGTCGAACCGGGCTTTTAGCTCAACAATGGCAGTGACGTGCTTCCCATTTTCGGCGGCCAATACTAAAGCGGAAATGATCTCGCTTTCTTCTGCAGTGCGATACAATGTTTGCTTAATTGCAATGACTTGCGGATCCGTCGCGGCAGTTCGAACGTATTCAACGACCGGGTCGTAGCTCTGATAGGGATGTAGGAGTAGACAATCCGACTCTGCAATGATTTCAAATATATCTGTGCCGTTGATGAAGTCGGGTGATTGCTGGGAGGGCCAAGGGATCGCTTTGAGATTGTGAAAGCCTTGGAGCGTTGCAAGCGAGAAATAACGTGCCAAATTTAACGGACCGTGAATCGCGTACACATCATTGTCCGAGACCGAGAGGACGTCTTTGAGAAAATTCAGTGTTGCGGGGTCGACGTCTTCTGCAATCTCAAGGCGGACGCAATCGCTAACATTCCGTTTTGCCAGCATCTCTTTTAACTCGAGGAGCAGGTCATCGGCCACATCTTCGGTTGTCGAGATGTCGGCATTGCGTGTGATACGAAAGGTGGTCCAATCCAGTATTTCCTGGTTGCCAAAAATGTCCGCCAAAAATAACGTCACCACATCTTCAAGAAGAACATAGTTGACCCCCGTTTCCGCAGGCAAAAAAATGAATCGCGGGAGAGTTCGGCCAAGGGGTATAACCGTGAATCGATCCAATCCTTCTTTGGCTAGGCTGTCCGGGCCGATCCGGTGCTGGGGGTCGTTTTTAACTCGCACACAAAGACAAACTCCGGCACCGACCAGTAACGGAAATTCTTGCTCCCGATGGACGGAAATGGGTGCAATCACCGATTCGATCTGTTCTTTGAAAATGAGTTTAAGGTATTCGTTTTGCGATTCCGAAAGGGTATCTTTTGTTAATCTGAATATGTTGTTGGCTTGGAGTTCCGGTTCTAAGCTATTTAACAGGCAGTCGGCTTGGCCTCGGTAAAGGCGTTGCACCCGCTCCCGGATCATGGAGAGTTCCTCTTCAACATTTAATCCCGAGATGTCGGTTCGAGGTGAGTTGGTTTTGGAGAGGATTTTTAGACCGCCGACGCGGACCATGAAAAATTCGTCCAAATTTGATCCCGTGATCGCAAGGAATTTAAGTCGTTCCAGTAGCGGATTGTCTTTACACGCTGCCTGCTCCATCACGCGATGGTTGAATTCGAGCCAACTTAACTCGCGGTTGATATATTGGTGTTTAGCCGACATAGTTCTCAATCGTAGTGATGACAATTTTGGTTCCGAAAATGTCCTCGAACAACTCGCATGTTCGGCTTACTTCCAGCCGCTCAAGAGCAATGTCGGTGAGCCGGGGGAGATTGATCGTGACTTTGTTGGCTACAACGTGACACTGGATGTCTTTGATATGTTGGGTCCGAGAGGCGTCCAATGCCTTGGCCACTCTTAGAATGGCTGCTAGTTTGGCAACGGCAACCCGTTTTTCGCGACTCAAACGTGAGTAGAGGTCGTGGTTGGGTTGAGGGGTTGCTCGGCGATGATAGCGCGCTACGAGGGCGACCAGCTGGACATCTTGAGAGCCGATCCCGAAAAATTCGGCGTGACGGATGAGGTAAGAGGAATGCTTATGGTAACTCTGTTCGCTGATATATTTACCCGTTTCATGGAGCAAAGCGGCAACTTGTAGGATTCCCTGATACCGTTCTTCCAATTGGTGTAGCTCTTTGGTTTGCTCAAAAAGAGAGCAGGCCAATTGAGAGACGTGGACGCAGTGGGTTTCATCAAAATGGTATTTCCGGCCCAGCTGCATTGCCGATTGCACAATCTGATTTTGAATACCGGGAGACCATTTGCGTCCCTGAGCCATTTCTTTGACAAGCCCATCCCGTAAATTAACGTTGGCCACGTAAAGTCGTTCGATACCGAGTTCGGTCGCAATAATGCAATTCGTCAATAATGCCGGACCCAGGGAGTCCGCTTCAGGTAGGCTGAGGTGATACCGAATCGCAAGCTGGTCGGTCGGTTGGTCCAAGATTTCATCCGTTAGGCGAATGAGCTCGTCTGGGCTGATTTCAACAAGGCCTTGAAGGTTTTCCTTGCCAGATAATTCCTGGGCTGCCAGTCGCATATCGCCCCCCATGGCCAGTAAGTTTTTCGGCTGAGGTTGCTGGGAATTTTCCAGAAGTTGTTGCGTTGATTGACGAATCCGTGTCTCCATGAGGTGGCGGGCTTGTGAAGCAGGCGCGTCAAAAGAATCAAGTGTTTTTCGGAGACGAAGTGCCCCCAGTCGATACGTTTGGGCAAAGACAACTTGGTCTCGCTCCATAAGAATGAATTCGGTGGTTCCACCTCCTACCTCGCATACCATCGTTAAGTCATTGAATATGTGGGGATGTTTTTTGATAAATGGTGAAACGCCAAGGAAGGTGACTCGGTGCAACTCCGCTTCATCGAACGGCTCAATTTCAAACCCTGTCGCAATGAATATTCGATCTTGAAAGGCAAGCCGATTCTGAGCTTCTTTGACACCGCTGGTCGCGATCACCCGTATATGACGGGGGTCGGTAATGCCGTATTCATTCAGCTTGGCTCGGTAAATCATTAGGACGTGAACGCAGTCCTCGATGGTGGACTTTTCGACTCGCCCGTGAGTGAAAGAGTCCTTGCCTAGACTGACGGCTTGTTCAAAAGACTCAAGTCGCACCACGGAATGATCTTGCTTGATTTCCGCTATCTGCATTCTCAAAGAGGAAGCGCCGATATCAATTACCGCGACCTGCGTTGGGGCTGCCTGATCGCCGCGATCTAATTTGGAAGGATTGGAAACGGTGTTCATGTCAATGATTTACGATTTCGAAACAGTCTTCATAGGTTGGGCCGCTTCTTTTGGTTTGGTTTGTTTGATGATTAAAAAGTGTTGTGGCTCTCTTTTAGCATAGTTTTAAAGGGTGGCTGGTGGTGCGATTGGCAGATAAAAGTTCAGTCTTTTGCGACAAATTGCTTGGCTAGGGCAGCCGCTCCCATGACCCCAGCGTCATCCCCTAATTGAGCGCTGACGATTTTGAAATCGTCACGCAATGAGGGCAAAATTCGGCTTCGCGCAACCTTTTCAACCGTGGGTAGGATTTGGTCTTCCATCGCTTCAATCAGGCCTCCACCAAATACAATCACATCAGGTGCCAATAAGTGAACAATCGTCACAACCCCCATGGCTAAGTGCGCGGCCGCTTGGTGGATGATCTCCTTGACCGCGGTATCACCGGCTTCGAGGGACTCACTGAGAACGCGAGAACGGATTTGGGATATGTCTGTGCCGGCTTCTTCTAGCAGGTGAGGTGCTTGGCCGCGATAGGCCGCCTGAGCTGCGGCACCCGCAATCGATAAACGAGAGGCGATCGCCTCTAAGGAGCCTGGATTGCCAGCGCCATCCAATGGCCCATTGGGGATCAACGGAATATGGCCGATCTCCATGCAGCTGGTATTGGCACCCCGGAACAGTTTGCCTTCGTAGACACAGGCCCCGCCAATTCCAGTACCTGGGAAAATGCCCACTGCGCAGCGGGCGCCCTTGGCGGCCCCGAATTGGTATTCCCCAAAAACCCCCGCATCAACGTCGTTGGCAATGACCGCAGGAAAACCAAACTCGTCCTCGATAGATTTCCGGATCGGAGTGTTTATCCAACCTAGATTGGGCGCCTCACGAATCTCTCCTTTCGCGAAGTCCAGGGGTCCCGGGCAACCGATACCCAAACCGGCAATTTCATGGATTTCAAGTCCGGCATCTGATATGGCCTCACGGATGTTGTCATTGATTCGTTTTAGACCTAATTTCATCCCCTCGTGGCCTTTGGTTTTTTTCCTAGACCGGCCAATAACCCGAAAATGTTTGTCAAACACGACGCACAACATTTTCGTGCCGCCTAGATCGAATCCGAGCCAGTGCTTTTTTGTCGAAGCTTTTGCCATAGTTAATTTGTGTCTCCTTACGGGGTGTATTGCACCCGTTGGTTCAATTCCATGAACCGTCTGTGCTCATTTTATCATTCCAATAAAATTGCTGTACCCGATGATTGTAAGAATCCAGCACATGAATCATACCCTTGGCATCTTGGCACATGCCCCAAGGTTGATGCAGCTCTCCGAGTTTTCGCCCAGGTTTGCCCCATGTTCCGAGAGGGCTGCCAGCCAGCGTGAATTTTTGGATCCGGTGATTGCCGAATTCACAGACGAAGACATGCCCTTTGCCGTCGAAAAAAAGATCGTAAGGATAGTTGAGTTGACCGCTTGCTTTACCGGGTTCTCCAAAGACATGCATGATTTTTGGGGATTCCCCCGTTGCATCGAAAACTTGGATTCTGTGATTGCTCGCGTCGGCCACCCATAAGTGATCGTTGGCGTCGATAGCCAAGCCTTGGGGGCGGAGGAATTCCCCGACTTTGGAGCCGTGGCCGCCCCACTCGTAAAGGTATTCACCTGTTGAATTGAATTTTTGGATCCGATCGTAGTCTCCGTATTCTGCCACGTAGTAATTTCCTTCAGAGTCTTGGACCGTGTCGGTAACGAATCCAAATTCCTCGGGGCCTCGGCCGTGTTGCCCGCCAATGGTTCGAGATTCAATCAGTGTTCCGTCAAGCTCATAAAAAAGAACTCTGTGGTAATGCGTGTCACTGACAATCAATTTTTGGTCGTTGGACATGGAGAGACCGCAAGGCTTTCCGTTCTTTACGGCCGGCGTTCTCCATTGTCGGAGCAGCGTGCCCGTCGTGTCGAAAACCTGTATTCTTCCAGTCATGTCCACGACATAAAGTTGTTGGTTGGCGTCAATGGTGACCGCACGTGGTTTTTGGAATCTCCCATCCCCCAGTCCCCGTCTTCCCCACGATTGAATCGCATTCGGGTCGGTGGGGGAGCCGGGGAGGCAGCCACTGGATGACAGGACAGTTACGATGGTCAGGGCGCAAAACGCCAGAACCCACGTAGAAAACGAGGGAAGCGCGTTCGAAGGTTCGCTAAACGGTTTTTTGATTGGCTTCATGATTTGATGCAGTAAGAAGGTTGGCTTGATTATAGCGAGAGGAATTAAAGTGGGTCACCTCGTCGCAGAATAAAAACTACTTGACCCGGTTGGAAATGTCGCGATATAGTGTCGGGAGTTTCTGTCCCTGTGGCCGCAAATCATTCTGAGCCTTTTGTTAATGCCAGCTCGCGTAGTCAATCTCAAGAATTCCGAGGATTTGCGAGATGTCGTTCATCTGGCCGTTGAGGCGTTATCAGCCGGACAAATTGTGGCCATTCCTACGGAAACCGTGTATGGTGTCGCGGCGAGTGCGTTAAATGAGCAAGCGGTCAGCCGTTTGTTGAAAATCAAACACAGAACACCAGGCAAGCCGCTTGCCTTTGCGATAAAAAGCCTCGATGATGCATTGGATTATGTACCGGATCTTTCCGATTTAGGTAGACGTTTGGGGCGCAGATGCTGGCCTGGACCGGTGACTTTGGTCCTGGAAGATAAACATCCCGACAGCGTGATTAGTAGGTTACCCGAGACGGTCCGTCGGGCGACTGTTGCGAGAGGCACGGTTGGATTAAGGGTTCCAGCTCATGAGGCCACACTTCAAATCCTGAGATTACTGGCCGGCCCCATCGTGTTAACAAGCGCTAACATCAGTGGTGAAGAGGCCTTGATAGACGGCGCTGATGTGATCGAACATTTTGGTGATGAGATTGACTTGATTTTGGACGATGGACGATCCCATTATGGTCAAGCCTCATCGGTAGTGAAAATTATCGACAATCGCTATGAATTGCTTCGCGCGGGGGTTGTGGGAGAAACGGTTTTGAACCAAATGGCTGGATTTATTGCGTTGGTCGTCTGCACCGGGAACACTTGCCGCAGCCCGATGGGGGAAGCTTTGTTTAAGAAACATATGGCGAACCACCTCAATTGCAATGTTTCCGAATTGGAGAGCCTGGGGATTACGGTTGCTTCGGCAGGGATTGCGGCCATGCCCGGAGGCCAACCCTCGAGCCAATCGGTAGAAGTCATGTCTAATATGGGGTTGGATATTACAAAGTGCCGTAGTCAGCCCGTTACGGAACAGCTGATTCGATCCGCGGATGTCATTCTGACGTTGACAGGTAACCATCGGCACGCGATTGTCTCTCGGTGGCCGGATGCTGCATCACGAACCCACACGCTTCGAACGGATGGTCAAGATGTCACCGATCCGATTGGTATGCCGGTTGATATTTACCAAGCCTGCGCGGAACAAATTGAACAAAATGTCGAAGAATGGATTGAAAAACTCGCACCGCAAATCGATTCAATGAAAAAGGCGAATGGCGATGATAGTTAGTCTGGGCAGTGACCATCGAGGCATTGAACAACGTCAGTTGATCGCTGGTGTCGTCAGAGATGCAGGTCATGAAGTGGATGATTGCGGAACCCATACAACCGATTCGTGTGACTACCCCGATATCGCCGCCTCGGTCGCGCGTCAGGTGGCTCTTCAACAGACGGACCGAGGAATCCTGATATGTGGAACAGGGATTGGTGTCTCCATCGCGGCGAACAAAATTAATGGGATTCGGGCGGCTGTTTGTCACGATACGCATACAGTGGAAATGAGTCGACGTCACAATGACGCCAATATCCTTTGCATATCAGCCATGCTTGGAGAGCCTCAAATGCGAGAGATGGTGAAGCTTTGGTTGACAACTCCCTTTGATGGTGAACGGCATCAAAGGCGGGTCCAAAAGATTAAAGAACTTGAATGCAGTCCCTCGACCGGTTAGTGCGGAACCTTTCGTCGTGGTAAAAAGAGGGCATAACGAGGGCGTAACGAGGGCGTAACGAGGGCGTAACGAGGGTGGAGCGAGGGTGGAGCGAGGTTGATATTCGAAAACGTCGCTTAGTAAGTGGTTCAGGATATCCGAGAAAACGGGATCCATTTGATGCGGGATGCGAGCGTTTAAATTTGATGGAAAAAAAAGCAATCATAAACAGCCGGGGGCCGTATTCGGTTCGCATTATTGGAGTGATTTGGTTGGCATTCCTATTGGGTTGCCCCGCGGCTCCCGAGCCGATTGAGGAGGAAACCGTTGATGTCACGCCGCCTCCCCCGCTGTCGCTACTGTTGGTTGACACCCCCGGACTTGCCCCGTTAATAGCACGCCAATGGTCGGCGCGTCGGGATGGCCAAATCAATGCAACAGAGATCAGTTTTGAAGATCTGGAATCGAACGCTTATCGGGAGGTCAAAGAAAACGACGTCGTCATTTATCCGGTTGAAATGATTGGTGAAATGGTCTCGCGAAACCTTTTGCTGGAGGTGCCGAAAACCACTTGGAACTCTGAAGAGTTCAATAAAAAGGAACTCCTGCGAAAAAGCCGAACTCGATTTGTGCAATTCGGAGGCGACGCGTGGGGAACACCCTTGGGCAGTCCACAATTGGTGCTGATGTATCGGGATGATGTTTTGCAACAGCTGGGTGAGGAACCGCCCAAAACCTGGGAACAGTTTTTTAGTTTGGTAAATAAATTAAAAGGTTCCGAGTTAAAAGATGCGGATGGCAATCCCTTGCCTGTAGGCGTCGACATTCCATTGACGGATCGGTGGGCGTCGGTTTCGTTTTTGGCGATGTGTGCAGCCGACATCCGGTATCGCGGGAAATTGTCGACGGTTTTTGAAAACTCAGATATGCAGCCATTGATTAATCGAAAGCCGTTCGTGGCGAAGCTCTCGGCGCTTAAAAAAGCGGCGGATGAAGCGGATCTGAGCTTGACGCCTGCTGACGTTTATCGGCGGATGCTTGAGGGCGATAGTGCGATGGCGATCGGTTGGCCGTCCATGGGATTGCTTGATAAGACGCCGCCGGCCAACGAGCATGTTCGTATCGCTCGCCTACCTGGATCTGCGGATTGGTACGATTTCGATGAACAAGTGTTCGTACGACGGGATAAGGATGATCCGATCCATGTCGATTCACTCGGTTTTGAAGGTAGGATGGCTTCGGTGGCAGAAGGTTCCGGTAACACCCTCACGTCGTTCGAGTTTATCGCCTGGTTGGCGAGTAAGCAAATCAGCCTGCTTTACCTACCGCAGTCTGCGAGCGGTGCTGCGTTCCGAGCCAGTCATTTGGGCAACATGGCCCGCTGGACAGGAGAGGGTTTGGCGCCCGACGCGATAGACCAATACAGTGATATTTTAAAGGCCTCGGACCTCTCTAACACGTCTTTTGTTTTCCCCCGTATCCCTGGTGTTCGCGAGTATCGAAGCCGGTTAGACGCGGCCATTCAGGAATGTTTGTCTGGAGCGACAGACCCCCAGTCGGCCTTGGATAGCGTGGTGCAAGGGTGGAATGGTATTAGCAAAGTCCAAGGTTTGAAAAAACAGAAATCTTGGCTTCGAAAAAGTGTTGGGTTTTGATCTTGGTCATAACCCAAAGAGTCTAGATGGATCGACTCTGGATGGATCGACTCTGCCGCAACCACTAGTCAGGACATGTTGATTTCAAATCCCGAGCGATAGGGTCGGGATAAGAACGAATTGGCTTGTTCATCGCCCACCACTTGGCGTTTGTCGGGATCCCAGTCCAGCGGTCTTCCTAAACGCATCGCAATGTTGGACAGATGGCAGATCTCAAGCATTTGGTTGTGTGTCCAAACATCGGATATCGGTTCTTTTTGGGCGTTGATCGCTTCGATGAAGTTAAGCGTGTGATTTTCTGGTACAGGACCGCCGTAAACCTCTTCCACAGCTCGATTTGGAAGAGGATTGCTGGCGAGATCCTCTACCGGTTTGCCCACGATCTTGCCTCGGTTGACAAAAAATCGCCCCTTCGAGCCCTCGAACAAGATGCCGTTATCTCCTTCATTGGTAATCAATAGTTCGACTCCGTCTTGCATATCCACCTTGATGTTGTATTTGATTGCAATGTCATATTTATCATCGACCAGCGGGTAGCCGTTTTTATCATAGTCGACATCAAACTCGTAACTCAGAGGTGTGATCTTACGAGCTCTCGTTTGGTAAGAACCCCGATCGTATGGTCCTGTGTCCCAAGGTGAAATTGCCCAGCAGGCGATGTCAACATGGTGAGCTCCCCAGTCTGTTAGTTTGCCGCCTGAAAAGGCATGCCAATTTCGGAAAGCATAATGCCCGTTACTGTAAAGGGGGACGCCACCACCATAACCCTTTCGCATTTCCGGGAGTGCTCGATAGGGAACTTTTGGCGCGGGTCCGAGCCACTCGTTCCAGTTAAGTTCCGCGGGGACCGGCGATTCTGGAATGGCTGGAGAGGGACCAAAACCACCAATCCCACAAGTTACTTTTTTGACCTTTCCGATCCGGCCGTCTCGGATCAGCGCGATGGCTTGTAAGAAACGCTGACTTGATTCTGTTCGCTGCATGGTTCCTACTTGAAAAGTTCTCTTGGTTTCCTTTTTAACTCTTTCAATCACCTTCCCCTCAGCAATGGTCAGCGTGAGAGGTTTTTCGCAGTAGACATCTTTTCCGGCCAGCATCGCTTCAATCGCAATTTTGGTGTGCCAATGGTCTGGCGTTGCGATCATGACGGCATCGATATCTTTCCGATCCAGAATTCGTCGGTAGTCCTCGTAAGCCTCCGGCCTCGTACCCTGGCGTTCCTCCAGCTGTTCGACATTGGTTCCTAGAATCTTGGAATCCACATCAGCCAATGCGGCGAAGTCGGCAAACTGAGTGGATTTGTTGGTGATGGCAACGCCTTGATTGCGCAGCCCGATGGTCGCAAAAATCGGGCGATCATTCGCTGAACAGTAGCCAAAGGCTGGGGCGGCTGAGAGCTGGCTGCCGACTGCGAGCCCGGCTCCAACAGTACCTTTGATGAAACGGCGACGTGTCAGATGGTTTGCTGCGTGCATAGGTACAGATCTTTAAAAAGACATTAATAAAAAAAGCAGTAACGTTGGCTAACAACGGTTTCACGAACCGTGCCCAGGGAATTGTGGATCAGCCACCCATTTCAAGTATGGTTAGTTTATCTTCAATTGTAGTCGGTTTGGTTTCGTCCGTGGAAAACGCTGCAGAGAGAGGCTCTCTGCAGCATGATGCGGAAGGACCAGTGCGAATTAGTCTTCGATAACGACCGATTCCATGGTGTCACCTTGAGCGATCGAATCCACGATCTCTTGTCCCTCGAGGACTTGGCCGAAAACGCCGTGCTTACCATCCAGCCATGGGGTAGCAACGTGGGTGATGAAGAATTGGGATCCGTTGGTGTTGGGGCCAGCATTGGCCATCGAGAGAACTCCGGGGCCTGTGTGTTTTCCTGCTAACGCTCCCGGTTCGTCATTGAACTGGTAGCCAGGGCCACCTGTGCCAGTCCCTTGTGGGCAACCGGCTTGGACCATGAAATCAGGAATGACTCGGTGGAATGTGAGTCCGTTGTAAAATCCATCGTTGGCAAGTTTCACAAAATTACCCGTCGTTTCGGGGGCTTGCTCTGTGAACAGCTCTATCTTGATGGTGCCTTTATTGGTGTTGATTATGGCTGTGGACATCGGAGTCTCCATGGAAGTGTTATTTTAGTTCGGCCGAACGCGATCGAGTCGGCCCGCCAATTGTTTTTCATTTGAGGCGTTATTGTTTCATATTCCAGCACTCGCCGCAACAACCGAGGTCCTCGTTGAGTCATGGTAAAGCGGTGTTGAATTAAGGACGCAGAAGGGAATTCATGTTATTCTTTTCAGCGGACACTTCACGCAGATGGAGGAAATGGACAGGTGACAACGGATTCACAAAACAAAGGACCGAAACGGTTGTTGTTGCTCGATGGAATGGCATTGGTCTATCGGGCGCACTTTGCATTGATTCGCAGCCCAAGATTCAACTCCGCTGGACTTTGTACCTCGGCGGTTTACGGTTTAGCCAATACCCTGATGGATCTTCTGAAAAGAGAAGAACCGACGCACATCTGTGTCGTCTTCGATACACCGGAACCGACCGAACGTCATGAAGTCTACCCGGAGTATAAGGCCCAGCGAGATTCTTTGCCTGAGGATATTGGCCAGCAGTTGCCCTACGTCGATCGACTCTTTTACGCGTTCGGAGTGACGGTGGTTCGGCTGCCTGGATACGAGGCAGATGACATCATAGGTACCATTGCCCACGAAGCGTCGGCTCACGGATTTGAATCTTGGATGGTCACACCTGACAAGGACTACGATCAACTGGTAGGTGAAAACACCTATGTCTTGAAACCAGGTCGTAAAGGTTCGGAATACGAACGTTTGGGTGTCTCAGAAGTCTTGGCGAAGTGGGGAATTGACTCAGTTGCGCAGGTCATCGATATCTTAGGGCTGATGGGTGATTCAAGTGACAACATACCCGGCGTACCCGGGATTGGACCGAAAACCGCGCAAAAGTTAATCGCTAAATACGATTCGATGGAAAACCTGTTGGACCACGTCGAAGAACTGAAAGGGAAACAAAAAGAACGGTTGATTGAGAATGCCGATTTGGCCCGTTTGTCAAAGCAGTTAGTGACCATTCAACTTGATGTGCCACACGGTGTTGAATTGGATTCTTTGGCAATCAAAGAGGTGAATGAAGACGAATTGAAATCATTGTTCGAGGAATTGGAATTTGATTCGCTTGGCAAACGTGTATTTGGCAAGACGTTTACTTCGGCTCCGTCACGCGCTGCGATGATCCGGGAAAAGCGCGAGGCCGAGATTCAGACCAGTCTATTTGATGAACCCGTTGTTGAGTCGACGATTGAGGATGTGCCTCATGTTTATCGTAGAATCAGTACTCGCGAGCAACGTGCCCAATTGATTGCCCAATTAGAGCAACAAACCCAAATCTCATTCGATACGGAAACGACCGGCTTGGATCCCAGAACGGCTTCCCTTCTGGGAATAGCGTTTTCATTCGAGCCTCATACCGGTTTCTATGTGACCTTTCCCGAAAAACGAAAGGGTTCTTTGAAAGTATTGGAAGAATTTCGAGGGGTTTTCGAGAACGAGAAGATCGAAAAAATTGGCCACAATTTGAAATACGATCTTTCGCTCCTCAAATGGTACGGTTTTGACGTGGCAGGGCCTTTGCTGGATACCATGCTGGCGCACAGCATGAAGGAACCGGAAATGAGGCACGGTCTCGATTATCTATCGAAGCTGTATTTGGGTTACCGGCCGATCTCGATTACCGACTTGATTGGCGAACGTGGACCCGAGCAAAAAAACATGAAAGACATTGATCCCGAGACCGTTTGCCAATATGCCTGCGAGGATGCGGATGTGACATTGCAGGTCAGTCATGCGATTCGGGCCGATATCGATGCTCGAGGTGTCGCCGGTGTCTGCTACGATGTGGAATGCCCCTTGATACCGGTTTTGGTGGATATGGAACATGAAGGCATCCGTCTGGATGTGGAGACATTGCAGCGTTATTCCAAGGTTCTTGGAAGAGAAATTGAGGCATTGCAATCCCGGATTTTTGACGCGGCGGGTCGAGAATTTAATATTGATTCGCCCAAGCAACTGGGAATCGTATTATACGAAGACTTGGCATTGGAGAAGAACCCTAAACGGACTGCAACCGGACAATACTCGACACGCGAGGCGGAACTAGAACGACTATCGAGCAAGCATAAGATCATCGCTGATATTCTCGATTACCGAAACGCGGTAAAATTGAAATCGGTTTACGTGGACCAACTTCCCGATGCGGTGGACCCGAAAACGGATCGTGTTCACACGCACTACAGTCAAACATGGACCGCGACGGGGCGGATACAATCCAACAATCCAAACCTTCAAACCATTCCGATTCGTAAAAAGCGTGGGCGGGAAATACGGGCTGCTTTTGTTGCACGTAATGAAGACTTTCTGATACTGTCCGCTGACTATTCGCAAATCGAGTTAAGAATCATGGCGGAGTTGAGTCAAGACAAGGCGATGAACAGAGCGTTTCGCCAAGGGGTGGATATTCATCGGGTCACAGCCGCCAATGTCTATCAAGTCGACGTTGAGGATGTCACCCGAGAAATGCGGGACAAGGCCAAGATGGTCAATTTCGGGATCCTCTACGGGATCTCCGCATTTGGATTACAGCAACGGTTGAATATACCTCGTCAGGAGGCCAATTCGTTGATCGAAGGCTATTTCCAGCAATACACAGGAGTTCAGGAATATATCGACTCGATGATTGCATACGGGCGGGAACACGGATATGTAAGGACATTGATGGGCCGGCGGCGTTATTTACGAGATATCAACTCACGAAGTCGAGGTGTTGCGAATGCCGCGGAGCGGTTGGCTATGAATAGTCCAATTCAAGGGACCGCTGCGGACATGCTTAAAATGGCCATGATCAAAGTGAACAAATTATTGAAGGGGGGAGCCTTCGAAACAAAAATGTTGTTGACGGTACACGATGAAATTGTATTTGATCTCTACCGAGAAGAACAAAAGCGGGTTCTGCCCTTGATTGAAGAAGCGATGAAGACAGCACTGCCAATGAAGGTGCCTATTGTGGTGGAAATGGGGACCGGGCATAATTGGCTCGAGGCTCACTAAGGCGCGCTGTCAAAGCCGTAAGCGGGGCATTCAACGCTGATCAGCGAATGGAAGTTAATCAAACCCACGAATAATTGGAAGAGAAATATGGCCCCTCTCAAATGTATCATAACGGTTGCTCTTTTCCTTATCGCAGTCCATGTCAACGTTTGCTTGGCACAGGAGGTTGAAAAACCGAGCACTACGAGAGACAAGGGTACCCTTGCCGTACAAGGGACTTGGCTTTGGCAGCACAAAGGTAAAAACAAGTCGACGACGTGTGAACTGATGATTGCAAAAAAAGAGGGGATGTTTCACTGCGTTCTCAAGGCGGGCACAAAGCAATACGAGTCGAAAAAGGGGCTGTTAACAAATGGCGTCTTCACGGTGACTTTCCCGGTTGCTGATAGCGAGAAGAAGTATTCGTTCCGAGGTAAGCTGAACAAAGGGAAAATGACGGGTGAATATTATGTTCCCAGTACAGGCACCGAGCCGCTCAAATGGGTCGCCAGTCGAACCGTCTCGTTGCAAGAGGCAGCGGGACGTTGGCAGCTTTTTTTTGAAACACCCGATGGACAGGTTCAGGAGCCGGTATTTGAGTTGTTCTCGACCAAAGACGAACCCAATGTTGAGTTTACCGAAGGTCCCGAAATGGATATTCGTGAAACCAGATTTAAAAACGGAGTCTTGAATGTGTTGGCTGATATCGAATTTCAAGGCCAAGGCATCACGGTTGAGTACGAGTTGGAATTTAAAAAAGACGAACTGGATGGCTTGATTTATTTCGAAGTCCAAGCGACGGGAGATCAGGGTGAGATTGAAGTGGAAGGCGAACGGATAAAGTAAAAGAAGGTTTCATAATCAAAAACGAGGCCCAGCCCCGAGTGCTAATCAGGGCTGTTTTTGTTCCGCCCTTTTGTTCCGCCCCGTCGTTGGTGTCAGGGTAGAGGGACGTGCAATTCTCCGGAGAAAATGGTGGTTGCAATCCCCCCCAGTCGGACTCTGTCTTGTTTCAATTGAACATCGATCGAACCTCCCCGTTCCGAGGCTTGGAAACCTCGCAATTCGTTGCGTCCCAGTTTAGCTGCCCAATAGGGTGCCAGACAGCAGTGTGCAGAGCCCGTAACGGGATCTTCGTTGACACCGACGGCTGGACAAAAAAAACGGGACCAGAAATCAAAGTCGTTTGTTTGACTTTGCGCGGTGACGATCAAACCACGTGCAGCCACCTTCTTGAGTTGGGTGTAATCCACCGATAACTGAGTCAGATCTTCGATCGAGCCGACTTCAATGAGGTAGTCCATTCGGTTCTTGCCAACAAACAGAGGGGCGACGTTTACGGAATTCAAGAGTTCGGCTGGGGCCGTTTGCGACGTCGCTGGTTCGGACGGGAAATCGAGTATGATTTTATCCCCTTCTCGTTCGGCGGATAAATTTCCGCTCAGCGTTTGGAAGGATGCGATTTCTGTTGGTGTTAAAGTCCCTGTCTCCCAGAGTACATGGGCTGCAGCGAGCGTGGCATGGCCGCAGAGATCGACCTCGATAGTTGGCGTAAACCACCGGAGCTGGTAACCGGCGTCTGCCGGACAAACAAATGCTGTCTCGGACAGGTTCATTTCGGCAGCCATCGATTGCATCCATTGATCGGGGGGGAAATGGTCTGAGAGACAAACGGCGGCGGGGTTTCCCCGGAAAGGTTGGTTTGTGAAAGAATCGATTTGGAAGATTTTTAATTTACTCATCGCCCTAGGTATTTTGGTATCGCAGGAATTCATGCAAAAAAAAGAATCGTGGGTCAGTATATGGTTTGAATCCCATCCCGCAGAGACGTTGCCTGAACGGCCGATTCATTTCGTTTCACTAAATCGGTCGTTTGAACGGGCAAATCCGTTTACGGAGGGAGTTGAAAGGTGGCCCCAAACTTTTTGATAGCGGAATGTCTGAACTTATCATTTTTGAAACCAGATGGTTAATGTAGGTAAATAGGGGAGAGATTTGAAGTTGGTTCGTGCTCGTTGTTTTGGTACGGTTCGCAAGCTGCATTTCGGAATCCATTCACAGAGTCCTCGATGATCTTGGTTTGTTTCACGCGAAAACGTCGTTATTACCTGTTGGTTTTTTCCTTTATAGGTGGTTGGATTTTGTGCAGTGGTTGTGCCAAGACAACAATCGAGGAAGTTTTTCACTTCGGAGATACCCCCAAAGTTGAATCGGCGGCGGTTCCCCTTTGGACAGAGGACTACGCGAAAGCACTCGCTGAGGCTGAAGCATCCGGAAAACTGGTCGTGGCTGATTTTACCGGAAGCGATTGGTGTCGCTGGTGTGTCCGTTTAGAGAAAGAAGTTTTCGAGACTTCTGAATTTAGAGAGTGGACCCGTCAGAACGCTGTGTTGCTGAAAGTGGATTTTCCTCGCAAATCTGGTCAGGCAATCCGGATCAAGGTTCAAAATAAGAAATTGGCAAAGAAGTACGCGTCCAGTATTAAGGGATACCCGACGATCTTAATCCTCGACGCCAAAGGGAATGTGGTTGCGAGGACCGGTTACGTAAAAGGAGGGCCCCAAGCTTGGTTAACCGAGTTGGAGTCTCAGTTAAAGCGTTAACATGCGAGTAACGTTGAGACGACAAGCTCACGGCAGAAGCAGGCGTTTAACACAGATCACGGTTTTGGTTTGATATTCGCATGGGTGCGGATCACAAGTCAATCAGCACTTTTTTTCGGTTCTGTTTTCTTGGTCGCCTTCTTCTTGGTCGCCTTCTTCTTGGTCGCCTTCTTCTTGGTCGCCTTCTTCTTGGTCGCCTTCTTCTTTAGAGCTTTTTCATCGGCGCCTTCGGTGGCGCCGTCGGCTGACCCCGACTCTTTTTTCTTTGCGTTTTTTCGTGGAGCGAATTCAAACCCCAGTTTTCCGGTAGTCGGGTCGAGGGTGAGGTGGGCCGAGAATCTTCGATTCTTTTTCGAGATGAAACCAGGCATCAGGTCGGTTTTGCCTTCTGCGAATAATTTCTTCGCTTGTTCCGATGGGATTTCTTTTTGTAAAATCGTTTTGCTGATTCGAACCCCTCTCTCGTCCACTTTGGTTGCCATTTGAGGCGCGAGGAAAGCCCTTTCCGTCTCGTAAACTTTTAGCGTTTCCGCCGTCCCATCGCCCTTGGGTGCTTCACACAATAATTTGTCATCATTGAGGCTTTTGAGTTCTTCTTCGCGAAGGTCATCACCCTCGAATATGAACTCTACCTTCCAAGTTCGTTTCTTTTTGCCGATCGTTAATTCCGCTGCAAAGGGTTGGCCGAACCGGTTTTTGAAGGTTTCAATCGGCCCAACGCGACCTTCAGACATCAGGGTTTTGGCTTCGTCTTCAGTCAACTCGTGGCTTGCGATATGCTTTTTAAGACGAAACGAACATTCCGGGTTGTAGCAGTCGAAGACGCCGTCGGTTTGCTTGTGGACGTTGCTTTCACATGCGGGACAGGGGGCCAAGAGGTCCGGGAATGGACGGTTGACGATTTCCTCGGTGTAGCCCCGCGTCTGTTCTACGAGACTTTTGGTCATCGTCTTTATCTCATTCATGAAGGTTTCACGATCGAGTTGACCTAATTCCATCTGTTTTAGTTTGTATTCCCACTCACCGGTCATTTCAGCAGAGCCGAGAGTGGCGATGCCGATGTCGTGTAATAAATCGGTCATGGCCAGACCCTTGTTGGACACGACCAAGTCACGTTTGTTGCGATCATCCCGGAATAAATATTTTTGACGAATCAAGTTTTCGATGATGGCAGCCCTTGTGGCGGGCGTTCCTAACCCTCGCTCGCTCATGGCGTCGCGCAACTCCTCGTCATCCACTCGACGCCCCGCTGTCTCCATCGCTGACAGAAGGGTGCTGTCGTTGTAGCGGGCGGGCGGGCGCGTTTCGTCGGTTTTAATCTCAATATCAGATGCGGTTGCCTCTTCTCCATCGGTGACTGCGACCAAATCGTCTTTATCGGCCGGGGCACCTGCTTTGCGTCCGTAGACCTCTAGGTAACCTGGATTCACGAGGATTCGCCCATCGGTTCGGAATGTGTCTTCTCCAATTCGCGTAATCCGTCGTGTGATTTCGAACTCGGCGTGAGGGTAAAAGACGGCAAGAAAACGCCGGACAACCAGAGCATATATTTTCGCTGCGGTTTCGTCCAGTTTGCTCGGCGGAGTCTTACCCGTTGGAATGATCGCGAAGTGGTCGCTTACTTTTTTATCATTGAAAATTCGTTTGGAAGGAATCACTCGCTTGTTATCGACGATCCATTGGGCGCAGCTCGCTAGTGCGCTTGGGACGGAATCATTGGGTTTCGCTTTGGCAAGGTTTTTTACCGTGTTGACGACCGTAGAGAGATAGTCTTCCGGCAGACACTTCGAGTCGGTACGCGGATAAGTGAGTAATTTGTAACGGTCATAACAAGCCTGCGCTAGTTGCAGGGTTCGACTAGCGCTGAAACCGTGTTTGTTACCCGCTTCACGTTGTAAACTCGTAAGATCGAACAGTAGCGGAGGAGCTTGTTTAGACGGTTTCTTTTCTTCTTCTACCGTACCGACTTTTCCAAGACAGCGAGCGCGAATGGCCTCAGCTTCGTCGAGGGTCCAGATTCGCTCCGCTTTGAGTTGGTTGTCATTTTCGTCTTTTGTGAAATCTTCTTTGAACCAACGCCCTGGATAGTCTCCATTTTGAACCGAGAAGTCACCATGGACTTCCCAATAGGTCCGGGGTTTAAAGGCGCGGATGATCCGTTCACGTTCGGCCAAGATGCAAAGTGTGGGCGTTTGGACGCGGCCCGCAGTCGTTACATTAAAACCGCCGTTGCGTGAATTGAAAGCCGTGAGTGCCCGAGTGCCATTGAGTCCAATGAGCCAATCACTCTCTGAGCGACACAATGCGGCATCCGCCAGCGGTAGCATTTCATCATTGGATCGCATGCCGGTCCAAGCCTTCAGGATGGCGTCATCGGTCATGGACTGCATCCACATTCGGCGAACGTTAAAGGGCTTATTTAAATTGGCCATTTGGAGCAGGTAGCGAAAGATTAGCTCACCCTCGCGCCCCGCATCGCAGGCGTTGACAACTGTTTCAATATCTTTCTTTTTGAGCAGTCGCAGGAGCACCTTGTAACGGGCAAGACTTCGTTCGATCGGTTGAAGTTCAAATTTGGGTGGGATGATCGGCAGGTGTTTCATCCCCCATGGCAGTTTCTTGCCATTGGGACCTTCCGGCATCTTGAGTTCGACTAGGTGACCAACTGCCGACGAAATGTAAGCATGTTCGTTTTCGAAAAAATCCTTCTTCTTTTGAAACTTGCCCAGTTCGGGTATCTTGCCCAGCACCCGCGCCAAGTCCGTCGCCACGCTCGGCTTTTCGGCGATTATTAAGGTCTTAGGCATTTTGGCTCCAGAAAAACTATGTGTAACAAGTCCAAATTAGTTATCGGACGGGTACATGGATCGAGTTGAAGAGGTCGTCCAAGGGTCACGGTAGTCCGCATTGGCATTGTATTCACGCCAAATCATCGATAGATTTGGAAATATTGCTAGGGTCAATAGGATTTTCGTCGCCTGACAAATTTGGTTGTTTGGGGAATGATTAATCCCTGTATCCCTGTATTGTCAAGCCCCTTGAAACGAGGGGGTCGCCCGTTTTTTGGTCCCGAGTAAGCAGATCGCATGTCAAGTCTAAGCTGGTTTCGTAAAAACGCCAAAGTTTTGATGGTTGTATTTGGCATTGGTGCCATGGTCATTTTTGGCCTCGGAGGCGTTGTCTCCATGGTGAATCCAGGTGATTTGACGCGCATCACGGGTGACGACAGCGATGCGGTTATCGCTCGCTGGAAGGGTGGCACCTTCACCCGAGCAGAAATTCGAAGATTCTCGGACCGACATTTTCAGTCGCAACGGTTTTTAGGGCAACTGCAGCAGTACGCGGCAAAGAAAAAAGGAGACAATTTCCGATCTGAGGCGATGCCGATCCGCCCAATTGTTGAGGGAGGTGGGTTCAACGAGGAGGAGGTGGATGACCGCGTAGTGGTTAGGTTGCTCATGGCGGACAAAGCCAAAACCGAAGGAATCGTTATCGATCGTGCTGCTGTCGAAGATTACTTGGCAATGGTTTGTGGCAGCGTTCCGGTTTCCTGGGGCGAGATGAAAGAGCTGAACAAAGTCGCGAATTCCAAGCAAGTTGAGTTGGAACATCTGATGCGGCATCTTGAAAAAGAGCTGGCATTTCAACAAATGTCAGTTCTTACCGGGACGGGGATCACCTTAGCTCCGAATCCGACAGAAGCGGTTCAGTATTACGACCGAACGCATCGTACTGCCGAATGCAAGGTTCTTCCCTTTAAAGTTTCCGAATACGTCGACAAGGTGACTGAAGTTCCGACCGAGGAAAAACTTCGAGAATATTACAGTCAGGGTAAATATGAGTACGCTGATCCAACCGGCAAACGACCGGGATTCAAAGTTGGTAAAAAGGTGCGCGCTCAGTATTTTGTCGCAGATTATGACACGTTCCTGGAAAACGAAATGAATAAATTGACCGACCAAGAGATCCAGGAAGAGTACGATCGATTGGTGGCTGAGGGGAATGACTTGGTGATGGAAGTGGTCCCAACAGAAGTGGAAAACGAAGAAAAACTGCCGGGTTTGGATCAGGATGCACCGAAGCCTCCAGGCGATGGATCTGCACAAATGAAAGACGACGCGGCTCCCGCCCCGCCTGCTGCTGAAGAGAAAGCTGGCGACGCTGAGGAAAAAGCTGGCGACGCGAAAGAGGAAAAAGCTGGCGACGCGAAAGAGGAAAAAGCTGGCGACGCGAAAGAGGAAAAAGCTGGCGATCAAAGCAGTGTCGCGATGAAGGTGGGTCCTCAATTTGTGTTCCTGCAGGAAGAGGCTAAACAGGAAGAATCGACCTCGTCTGGAGAGTCGGCAGCTCAAGCATCCACCAAGGGCGAAGAGCCAAAGCCTGTCGCTCCCGCGGATGCCGCGTTACAAACGGATGCCGCGCCAGAAGGGGCAGAGATTCTGGGTCCAACCATGCAGGATGAGCCCGCTATTGAGAAAAGGGCTAAACCCTTGAAAGACGTAGAGGACGAAGTCAAGCGAAGTCTCAAAGCCGAGCAAGCAAGGAATGCCGTTGACAAAGCCTTAAGTCGTGCCGAGGCGAAGATTCGCGTTCACCAAATGAATGTCTCGCGGTGGGAGAGTTCTCCCAACCGTAAAGATAGTGAAAAGCCGGATGAAATGGATGAGAAGGCAATCAAAGCGATTGCGGATGAATTCAATCTCCAGTTCAACGAGTCACCTTTGGTAGAATACGATGAGATGCGTGAAGAGCCGCTTGGTAAGATTGTCACCTTTGTGTTCGGGCAAGATGGTCGCCCGATCACCCAAAATGTGAGCAATATGATTTTTGGTCGATACCACGAGATAGAACCATTTGAACCAAGTAAAGTAGAGGATTTTGCAACCCGCTCTACGTACCTCTATTGGTTAGCCGAAAAAGTAGATCAGCAGGTTCCAACGTTCGAAGAAGCGAAGTCGAGTGTTGAGAAATATTGGAAGCAGCAGAAAGCAATTGAATTGGCCCGTGCCGAGGCCAAGAAGGTTGTCGAGTCGCTCGGTTCAACAAAGTCCCCGATGTCGGAAACCTACACAGAGGCCGTCGACACAGGAAGTTTCACTTGGTTCACGACACTCGGAGATATCCGATACAGCACACCGGTTGGAGTGGATCAGCCAGGCCAAGAGTTCATGAAGCAGGTCTTTTCTTTGGACGAGATGGCAGCCGGTGTGGCTGCCAATGAAACGCAAGAAGTTGTTTATGCGATACAAGTGACTAAAAAGGACCAGAAATCGGTTGAGGAATTGGGATCCGAATATCTTGACCAACAATTCTTCACATTCAAGCGAGTTCCTTTTGATGTCTCTTCTCTGTCCAATTTTTATACCCAACAGGTGAATTTCGATTGGATGGATGAGTTTACTGAGGAGATGGAACTAGAGTGGGTCGGTCGGTAATCTCACCACCCGTGATTGTCACACAAAAAAAGCCGGCACTGTTGCCGGCTTTTTTTAAAAATCTTGTGGTTTACCAGCTGTTTTAGTCGGCCGGTGCCGCCGTTCGGTTGGCAAGTTCTCGATCGATCATGAACAGGCCGTTAGGGCTTCCATCAATCAGCTTGAGCTGATCGATGACCTGTTGTGCATTGGCTTCCTCTTCGACTTGCTCACTGACGTACCACTCGAGGAACACATCAGTCGCATGGTCGGATTCCGATTTCGCGAGATCTTTCAACGAAGAAATGCATGCCGTGATATGACGCTCGTGGTTGAGTGCTTTTTCAAACAGACTGAGCGGCGTCTCTTCACCAATTTCTGGCTTTTCAATCGCCGCTAGATTTACTTTGCCGTCCCTTTCGAGGACGTAATTAAAAAACTTATCTGCGTGCTCTAATTCTTCCTGGAACTGCATTTTAAACCAGTTGCTGAAGCCGGGCAGACCCAAACGGTCGGCTTCGGCGGACATGGCCAAATAAATGTAGGCAGAGTAAAGCTCTTCATTGATTTGTTTATTGATCGAGGTTTCTATTTTTTCGCTTAACATTAGGCTCTCCAAGTTAAGGGCCAATCCATGAACTGTCGGCCAACCATTGTCAAAGATTATCGACACTTCGAATCACATTTCAACAGGCAAATATTAATGCCGAAGATTAAACCGATCGGTTGAAAGACCCTTAACAAAAAAGGTGCGACTTCGAGAGTGAGTCTCAACTAGGGTTTCCAGATACGGGTCTAGGGCTGGTGGTTTGAACTGAATCACGCGAGGAATTTCAGTTCGCCTAATATCCAACCAATATCACATCGTTTCACGACGAAGGCATGGTTTGGTTTTGGCCTTTTGAGACGTTGTTTCATTATGAAAGGTTTGATGCGTTCGATGGTGGATGACGCGTCTAGGCCCTTAAGGTTTCATGAGCGGACAAAATTTTTTTTCCGCTGGAAAGGGTGGGGTGGGAAACCAAGAATCGAATGGAGAATGGGGAATGGAATCTGGGTGGCTTAATGAATGCCGCGGCAAACTGTACTGAGAGATACGGAGCGACAGGTTTTCGTCGGTTGAAGGGTCTATTGGAAATAGGCTTGGCCCTCGGGGCGTTGTCATTAGCGGTTTTTTAACGATAATTGTGATCGTTTAACGTAGTGCATTTGTTGCCTAATTCTCATCAACCAACCGCCCTTCTAATGAGCGCCGAATGTCGATTCCTGCAGTAACGATTACCGCACTAAGTAAGTCGTTTGGTGATCTTAGGGCAGTTGATGATTTGAGTTTCTCTGTTCAAAACGGAGAGACGTTTGGGTTGTTAGGGCCCAATGGCGCAGGGAAAACGACGACGATCAGCTTGTTGATTGGCCTCCTACGGCCTGATCATGGATCTGTGGTGTTGGGAAAGACTGAGTCTCGGGACCCGGGTAATCCAGCGTTTGCCACGGTGCGTCAATCGGTTGGCGTCGCGCCCCAAGCGTTATCCATTTACGAGGCTCTTACGGCGAAAGAAAATCTTGAATTCTTTGGTCAGCTTTACGGTCTTTCTGGAGCGAAGTTGAAGGAGCGAGTTGCTTGGTGTCTGGATTTTGCACAACTCGCAGAACGGGCTAAGACTCGCGCCGGTACCTTTTCGGGCGGTATGAAAAGACGTTTGAATATGGCGGTAGCTTTGATTCATGAGCCGTCTATTTTGCTGTTGGATGAGCCTACGGTGGGCGTTGATCCGCAATCTCGTAACCATATTTTTGAATCCATTCAAACTCTGCGCGAACAGGGGATGACTATTCTGTATACGACCCACTACATGGAAGAGGCCCAGCGTCTCTGTGAACGCGTAGCGATCATGGACCACGGGAAGTTGTTGGCGATGGATACGGTCGAAAATTTGCTGAGTCAGTTCGGTGGCGATTCGATCATCACCGCCGACTTGCAGTCGATTCCCAGCGGTGTCGAAATTCCGGGCGCACGAAGCGGCAATAGAATTCGCTTCGTGGCTCCACGGCCGCTGGAAGAGGTGGCGAAGTTATCGAGTAAAGGCGTCGCCTTCCAGACGTTGAATGTCATTCAACCTGATCTAGAGAGCGTATTTTTGAAGCTTACCGGAAGGAATCTTCGAGACGGATGAACCCAATACTTGTGATGGCATTGAAAGACCTTCGTTTGTTATTTCGTGACAAACTGGGCGCGTTTTTTATCATCGGATTCCCGATTCTGATGGGCCTTTTTTTTGGCCTGGTCATGGGAAGCCCTACATCGAGCGTAAGCCAGGGCAAAATGAAAATTGCTGTGGTCGATCTCGATCAATCAGAGACATCTTCCAAATGGGTTAGCTTCATGGCGAAACATGAGTCTATCGAGCTGGAGGAATTGGATTTCGACACGGCCCGGGAAAGCGTTCGAAAAGGAGGTCGGGTTGCGATGTTAGTGTTGAAAAAAGGCTTCGGGGAAACCGCAGGTGTTTTTTGGCGCGAACCACCGACCATCCAGGTCGGAGTGGACCCATCACGGGCGATGGAAGCGGCAATGTTGCAAGGTATGGTCATGGAGGGGATTGGACAATTGGCGGGCCAACGGATGATGGATTCGTCCTCGATGAATGACATGATTGCTCGCTCCCGTGCTGACTTGGTCGCAGATGAAACGATCAGTGCAGGGAATCGACTGCTGTTGAATACGTTTTTCGCTTCCTTGGAAAAGATGCAAAACAGTATCGGAGCCTTGCAAGCCGACTCCGATGAATCATCAGCCGGTTCGTTGGGGGCCGGTGGTTTCGAATTCGCCAACATCGAATCAATCGATGTTTCCCGAAAGATTGATCCCAAAAGCCAGGCGGCACAATTGCCACGCCTCAAGTCTCGGTGGGATATCAGTTTCCCGCAAGCGATGATGTGGGGCGTGTTAGGCTGTGTTGCCGGATTTGCAGTTTCCATTGCCCGAGAGCGGACGCAGGGGACGATGACACGGCTTCAGATCGCTCCCATCACGCGTTCCCAAGTCTTGCTGGGCAAAGCACTCGCCTGTTTTCTTTCGGTTGTGTTGGTCGTTGTTTTCATGGTTGGGCTTGGAGTGTTCCTCGGAATGCGGCCTGGGAATTACCTCACTTTGGCGTTTGCGGCACTCTGCGTGGCAATTTGCTTTACCGGGATCATGATGATTATGGCCAACCTTGGTAAAACGGAGGAATCCGTTAACGGGGCTGGTTGGGCAATCAATATGGTGATGGCCATGGTCGGCGGCGCCATGATCCCCGTAATGTTTATGCCACAATTTATGCAAGGTCTCAGTTACCTTAGTCCCATTAAATGGGGGATCTTGGCCATTGAGGGTGCGGTGTGGCGAGATTTTGATTTCGCAGAAATGATGTTGCCATGCGGTATCTTGTTGGCCACTGGTGTGATCGGTGTGGTGGTGGGGACCACGATCTTGACGAAAGAATAGCCTGATGGCACAGCCGATCGGCCGTTTACGAGTTGTGTTGAAGTTTGCGTCGATTGTGCGTAACCTAAGTGGTCATGCGGAGCGAATCGATGAGAGTTTTAAACCCGTTCCGAATTCAGGTAAAGAACAGAATAGCGTCACCCGTTTGTTGGCCGAGTCTTACGCTGAATAGGTTGACGCGTTCACGGGTATAGAAGGACAAAATCTTTAGTAAATGGCATGGGTTCGTTATGCGTTTTTTGACGGTGATTTTTAGCGGTTTGGTTTTATTTGGATCGTCGGCTGGCCGTAGCCATGCAGAGGATCTTCCAAATATCCTTTGGATTTTTCAGGAGGACACCTCACCCTGGATCGGATGTTATGGGAGTGAGGCGAATCGAGATGCGACCCCGAATATCGACCAAATGGCAGGCAACGGCGTCCAGTTTTCAAGGGCATTCGTCCCCTTCCCTGTCTGCTCCTCGTGCCGATCCTCGATGATGCTGGGTGCCAACGCCATCCGGTTCGGTGCTCACGAACATCGTTCCCGTCGTGGGAATGAAAAGACGTACTTACCTCCCGGAATGAAAACGATTACCGAACTGATGCGTGAGGTCGGTTATTTCACCTTCAACATTGGCAAAACGGATTACAATTTTGTCGAAGTCGATGGCGGCATCTACTCGACGATTTCTAAACAGAATATTAAAACTCCCTGGCGTGAGCGAACCGATGACCAGCCGTTTTTTGGCCAGATACAGCTAAAGGGGGGTAAGACGAACACCACCCGTACACCACCATCGGAAAAAACCGACCCGGCCGCGGTGACGGTTCCGGCCGATTACCCGCAAGATCAGATGTACCGCGAACTAGTGGCCCAGCACCATGATGCGATCCGCTGTGACGACAAGATCATCGGTGGCATACTCGCTCGCCTCAAGGCAGACCGGCTGCTGGAGTCGACGATTGTCGTCTATTTCTCCGATCATGGGGCCAACAATCTTGTCCGCCATAAACAGATGCCGACCGAGGGTGGCTTGCATGTCCCGTTTATTGTTTTGGGGCCATCCCCATGGGTCCCAGCGCCTGGCCGTGGGACGGTTCGTGATGACCTGATCAATATGATTGACCTGACCGCCACCTCACTAGCCTGGGCTGGTATTGATCTTCCAGAGTGGTGCGAGGGACAGGATCTGTTTGCCGACGACTTTGAGCCACGAACGTTTGTCGCCGGTGCTAAGGATCGGTTGGACCATACGATTGACCGAGTTCGCACCATAAGAACAGATTCTTTTCGTTATACGCGGAATTATTTTCTTGACCGAGTATTGCTACAACCACAATATCGAGACAACCGGCCGTATCTCCAAGCGCTTCGAGACGCTTATGCAGACGGCACGCTCGATCCGAAGCTGGCAGAGATCTATTTCGGTGAACGACCTGCCGAGGAGCTCTATGACGTGGTCCAGGACCCGGCCCAAATTCACAATCTGGCTGGCGATCCTCGGTTTGCCAAGACATTGAAGGACCATCGGAAGTTACTCGAAGATTGGCTGTCAAAGGGCGACCTAGGCGCCGGAAACGAACCAAATGAAGAACTGGCGATGAACGGTGAGCAAAAAAAATGGGGTACCGGTGTCAACGCCGAGTACGAGCGAATCCGCAAAGATAGTGATGGCGATGGGCTTTCCGATACATGGGAAACGGTCAACCAACGAGACCCCAGCGATGGACATTTGTTGTTCACGTTCGACTGCGGTGGTTGGCAGACTGAGGGTTGGTATGCCGACGGTGAAGTGACGAACATTGCGGGTTACCAAGGGTTTCTCGACTTTCAGCTGTTGTCGGGAAAGGCGTCACTCGTGCGGGATGGCCTCGCATTAGATGCCTCGAATAATCGGGGTGCCCTGGTCATGCGGATGCGAACTGACAAAGTCACTCGCGTGAAGTTTTTGGCCAACGGGCAACTCATTGGAGAAACGGTGGTCGGAGCGAATCCCGCTTACCAAGAACATCGCTTCTCGCTTACCCATCCTGATTGGAAGGGGACGATCAAAGATCTGAAGCTAGATTTTGCCAGCCAGCCGGGAACCACGGTCGCGATCGACTGGCTCCGCGCGGTCGATTGAACCACTTTCCTGTGCGCCGTCCCTGAGTTGATCTATTGAACACCACCGGTAACGAGATCGCTCTCTCTGACCTCAGAGGTTGAACCCTCTGGAGGAAGCCTCGTTTGTTAATTACGACCGTTCCGGGCATTGTCGATTTGGAAATGCAGGTCAGCAAAATCCATAAAACATTTCCAGTCGTATGGCGTGACATCATGTTTTCCCTCGCGGAGATGATAACCCATCTGCCGGCCGATCGATTGGTTGACCGATGGCATCTCCGTCTCTGATAAATCATTAAGTCCCCACAAGGCGTAAGCGGGGGAGGCCTTTTTAAGGGCAAGGAATTCACCGCGGGGATCAGCCCAGCGGTCATCGGAAGCACTGGCCACGTAAATGGGACGGGGAGCGATCGCGGCGATTAATAAATGCTGATCGATCGGCAGTTCGTTCACGCGATCCCCGTATGCCCTGAAATTTTTGCAAAACCAATGAGGAAAAACCTGGTTGATCCTTGCGACGGTTTCGCCAATTTCACGCCGACTCAAGGCGGCGCCCCCACAGCCGGAGTTGTTGGCGATCACCATAGCGAATCGCGCATCCTGCGCGCCTGCCCATAGCGCCGTCTTCCCCAAACGAGAGTGCCCAAAAACAGCGATCCGATTTGAATCAATTTGGGGGACTGTTTCGAAATAGTCCATTGCCCGGCTCAATCCCCATGCCCACGCGGCAATCGAACCCCACGCGTTGGACGGCCGATTTTTGTTCGGCGTATCCAAAACAGCGTGGATTCCATTTTTGAATTGATCGTGGTAATCCGGGTCGATATCCCCGTAGTAAATCGTGGCCAGTCCATACCCCCGCTTCACAATCTCCGCGACGGGCCAACGGGACTGCTGCATTCCCCGTGCATCTTTTGTGGACCGATTTTTGGTGATGTTTTTGGCGGCCTGATTTCTAACCCAACTGTTTGTAATGGGGACTGCCGGATCATTGACAACGGTGTGGTTGCCATGAAAATTCAGTGTCAAAAAAAGGGGAACGGGATCACTCGCATCCTTGGGTAAGTAGACGAGAAGGTCGGCGGCATTTGTCTTGCCGCTGGCGTTAAATACCATTTTAATTTGCCGACGTATGGCGCCGGGAATCGGCGGGCGATCGTCGGTTTCGGACAAGATGACCTCATAATTAGTGGCCACGGCCATGGCAGGTTTCTTCCCGAACATGTGTTCTTCAAACAGTGCAATGATTTCTGCTCGGCGAATTTGTTTCCATTGTTCTGTGGTGGTTACAGGGTGACCCTTTTGAGTTACTAAAACCTCGGGAAGAACGTAGGAGGGGATTTTTGACTCGTCGTAATTGACTGATTGAAACACGGCGTTTGCCTTTTGGATGAAAGACAGGGAGAACGCAAACATGCAACTGAAAAGAAACGTTTTTGAAAACGGATGGATAACGGTGCGGTACATGAAAAGATCCTCTGAGTGAACCGATTTTCCGAGATTCTAACGTCCTCTACCATCGGATGCCAATTGTTCGGTTGGGTTAAAATTCGGTCCTTGCAGGGATTTTTAATCAGGTGCCATTTAATGTTTTAACGCCATGCCCTATTTTATTTCTTTTCAACTCCTTCTCGCCCCGTTTGTCCCCGGGTTTCTATGCCACTTCTAACCATCAAAGAATTGACCATTCGTTATCGCGGCCCTGCCCTGCTGGACGAAGTAAGTTGTAATGTGGAACGGAAGCAGCGGATCGGATTATTGGGCCGAAATGGTGCGGGCAAAACGACCTTGATGAAAATTATCTCAGGAATGGTTGAGTATGATTCAGGCACGGTTCGTTTGGAAAATGGTGCCACCTCGGCCATGCTTAGCCAAGATGTTCCGATGGATTGGAAGGGAACGATAACAGAGGTGGTTCGGGACGGGATTGCCGACGCCAACACCCCCGAATGGGAAGCGGACAACCAGGTTCAACAAGTTTTGTCACGTATGCAGCTGGCCCCGGATTTAGAATTCAGCAGTCTGTCTTCGGGAATGAAACGGAGAGTACTTTTGGCCCGGGCGTTAGTGAATTCACCAGACTTGCTGTTATTAGATGAACCCACCAACCATTTGGACATCCAGGCAATTGAATGGTTAGAACAATTTTTGTTGAAATGGTCAGGGACGTTGGTTTTCGTGACCCATGACCGAGAGTTCCTGAAACGCATCGCAAGTCGGATTATCGAAATCGATCGTGGTAAATTGCACGATTGGTCTTGTGATTATGAGACGTTTTTAAAGCGTAAAGAGCAAACCCTCGCGGCTGAAGAAAAACAGAATCAATTATTCGACAAACGGTTGGCCGAAGAAGAAGTTTGGATTCGTCAGGGAATCAAGGCTCGCCGGACACGAAATGAGGGACGGGTTAGGGCCCTTGAAAAAATGCGGCGGGAACGGGCTGAACGTAGGGAGCAAGTGAGCACCTCAAAGTTGCAGCTGACATCTGGGAAACGCAGCGGGAATTTAGTGATTGAGGCGGAAGAAGTTAGCTATGGCTACGAATCACTAAAGGTGATTTCTCAGTTTTCAACCTCAATCATGCGAGGAGACAAAGTCGGCATTATCGGGCCGAATGGTGTCGGGAAAAGCACCCTCTTGAAACTTTTGCTTGGGCAAATCACGCCCGATGAAGGGCGTGTTCGGGTCGGAGTCAATTTGGAATTGGCTTATTTCGACCAGCTTAGAGAGCAACTCGATCCCGAGCAAACCATCTATCAAAACGTGGGTGACGGCTACGATCACATCCAGATGGGGCAGCAAAAGATTCACTTGATGGGGTATCTTCAACAGTTTTTATTCACTCCTGAGCGCGCGCGAACGCAGGTAAAACACCTGTCCGGCGGCGAGCGAAATCGGATTCTTTTGGCGAAGCTTTTTGCCAAGCCGGCAAATCTCATTGTTTTGGATGAACCGACTAACGATTTGGACGCTGAGACACTCGAAGTCTTAGAGCAGAGGCTTGTCGAATTTCCAGGAACCGTTTTGCTCGTGAGTCATGATCGTGCCTTTCTGAACAATGTCGTGAGCAGCTGCCTAGTTTTTGAAATGGACGCCGAGAATCGAGTCAGCCTAAATGAATACGACGGAGGTTACGATGATTGGTTGAGGCAACGCAAGACAGCGCAGCCGGCGGCCGGAATGGCTAAGCTCTCTGCGGCGCAACCGACGGCGATACAAAAGGGTGCGAAGTCTGCAGGTCCTCGCAAGCTGCGATACAAAGAAAAACAAGAATTGGACAAACTTCCGCAAAAGATTGAAGAAACAGAGCGGTCGATACAAGAGATTCATGATGCCATGACGGACCCAGGCTTTTACAAACAAGAAGGTTCGGTCATTTCCGAACGTCAGCTTCAATTAAAGCGATTGGAAAAAGAGCTAGAAAAGGCTTATGCCCGTTGGGAAGAGCTTGAACAATTGAGTTCCTAATGCTTCCGGCTCCCATGTTGCCCATTGATTGACACAGTAAAGGGACGACGGATTGTAGGTACGGATAGGTGGCGGACAACCCGTTCTCTTTTTGGGGCTCTACAAGGCCGAAATCGGACGATTGAGGGCTGGCAGCGTTCGATACTCTGGTCGCGTTGGTACAAGTCTGGTACCCGCGGATGGTTTAAAACGCCGGGCGTTTCTCTTGGTTCGCTTACGTTGGCTTGGGAACTTTTTGAAACTTTGAGGTCGGCAAGAAAAAGATGATGTTTCGGAAACTACTACCCTGCGGATTGGAAGGCGAGTTGAAGTAGAGGCTTAAAAAAGGAAGCCAATTTGACCGTTCTGCTATGAAATCGATCGTTTTTGAAGTTAACGGGCGATCTTAATGGGAGAAAAGGATCCGCTTGAGATCGTTTGTGCTTGAAATCGCACCATTTTGGGAATAGGTTTCAGCCTTTGTTACGGCGCCTTTGTTACGGCTCTAGGACCTGGAAAAAGTAATGCCTTCGGATATCGAGATCGCACGCAAAATTGAATTAAAACCTGTGGCTGAAATTGCGGATCAGTTGGGCGTCGCGACCAAACAAATACAGCCTTATGGTCATTACAAAGCGAAATTACCACTGAGTTTGATTGATCATGGAAAGGTCGCGCACGCAAAACTGATCTTGGTGTCGGCGATTTCTCCCACACCTGCCGGCGAGGGTAAAACGACCATGTCGATCGGCCTTACTCAGGGTATGAATCGGATAGGCAAGCAGACGACGGTAGTACTGCGGGAACCTTCATTGGGCCCCGTATTCGGTATCAAGGGTGGCGCCACCGGAGGCGGTTGGTCGCAGGTGTTACCCATGGAAGACATCAATTTACATTTTACCGGTGATTTCGCAGCAGTGGAGAAAGCGCATAACTTGTTGGCTGCCTTGATCGACAACAACATTCAAAGCCGCACGCGATCAATTGGGATTGATCCGAGGACCGTCGTTTGGAAGCGAGTTTTCGATATGAATGACCGTGCGTTACGACACGTGATGGTGGGAATGGGTGGAACGGCCCATGGGGTACCAAGAGAGACGGGGTTTGACATCACCGCGGCGTCAGAAATTATGGCCATCCTTTGTTTGTCAGACGACCTGCCGAATTTAAAACGCCGCTTGGGGAATATTTTTATCGGGTTCACCTTGGAGCGGAAACCGGTTTATGCAAGGGACCTGAACGCGAGTGGCGCGATGGCCTCATTATTAAAAGATGCCATTCAACCCAATCTGGTTCAAACACTGGAAGGGACGCCCGCCATCATCCACGGCGGACCCTTTGCCAACATTGCCCAAGGAACGAACACGGTCATCGCAACCCGCATGGGTCTCTCCTTGTCCGATTACGTTGTGACCGAGGCTGGGTTTGGTTGTGATCTGGGCGCGGAGAAATTTTTTGATATCAAATGTGTTGGAGCGGGGCTCAAACCATGCGTTGTGGTTTTAGTGGCAACGGTGAGGGCGTTGAAATACCACGGCGGAAGTGATCTGAAAGAGTTGACCATCCCCAATGTTGAGGCGGTCACCCGAGGGGCTGCCAATCTGGAAAAACATATTGAGAACTTAGAACATTTTGGAGTGCAAGCGGTTGTTGCCATCAATAAATTCACTACCGATACCGAGGAAGAAATCGCGGCGATTGCACAGTCTTGCGAGGAAAAAGGAGTGAAGTCGTTTGTCGCAGATGTATGGGGAGAAGGTGGAGCGGGGGGGGAAGCGTTGGCTGCAGAAGTTGCCAAGCTGGCCGACAACGGCAGAAGTGATTTCCAACCGCTCTACGATTGGTCCTGGCCAGTCAAAGACAAGATTCACAAGGTTTGCACCACCATTTACGGTGCCGACGGAGTGGATTACACGCCAAAGGCTCGCGCAGATTTGCGACGTATAAAGAGACTTGAATTGGAAAGTCTTCCGGTATGTATCGCAAAAACACAGAAGTCCTTGTCGGATGATCCCAAACGGCTCGGTAGGCCAACCGGTTTTAATGTAACGGTGCGAGAGGTAGAGATTGCGGCCGGTGCAGGTTTTCTCGTCCCCATCACGGGGGAAATCATGCGGATGCCAGGGTTGCCAGGAACCCCCTCAGCAGAACTGATTGACATTGACGACCAAGGGAACATCTCCGGTTTGTTCTAGTGGCTTGTCAGCAGTTGGAGGTTGTTTGTCGTTTTTTGGTGGGCTTCTCACTGGCAGATTGGGCTTTTCACCTTTAGGTTTTGTTTTTTGCGCTGTCTTATTGGTCCGTTATGATTTGACGCAATCAGAGAGATGCGTCAAATTGTAGGGATGAAAAAAACGACCTTTTACAATTTAACTCTCTGTTTTGTAATTTGTGGAATCCAGACGCAGTCGTCTGGGCAAGGGACGATTGCTGACTATGAGCGGGCCGACGCACTGCCCCGGTTGACGCGGGGTAAGGTCTACAAGACACGTTTTCAACTCAACCCAATAGTGGGGTCCGATTCGTTTTGGTACGACTTAAGGACGGGGCCGCAAAGTCATGAATTTGTATTGGTGGATGCGGCGGCAGGCCAAAAGACTCCCGCCTTTAACCATCGGGCCCTGGCCACCGCATTGTCTGCCCGTATGGGGAACGTGGTGGATCCCGAAAATCTTCCCTTTCAAAGCCTTGAATTCAGCCCCGACAGGGATTCTATCAGGTTCATATCGGACGGGCAGGCATTTCAATACGATCTGTCTCGCGGCACGCTGAAAGCGGTTGTCCGGTCAACCGAAAAGGGGGTGACATCACTCAGACGCATCCGGTCCTCGGGGAAACGGGGTCCGGAAACAGTGGTGCGGTTTGTCAACCGGTTATCCGAATCCCTTCGAATTTTTTGGGTGAACGAAGAGGGTCGGTGGATTGAATATGAACCCATTCCGGAAGGTGGTCAGCGATCGCAACATTCGTTTGCGAATCATGTTTGGGTGGTAACGGATAAAGCCCGCCAACCGATAGGGGTTTACGTCTCGCCTGCGTCACCTTGTGATATCGTGATCGACCAAAAAACACCGATCGAGCAGCCGCGAAAGGAACGTCGGTATAGAACGCCTGGGTCCGACAATCGGAGCACGTCGCCAGATGGGAAATGGAAGGTCTCGATTGTCGACTCAAATGTCGTGATCCGAGATATTGAGACGGGGCAGGGAGAAGTGTTAAGTAAAGACGGTACCGGTGACGATCCTTACATCCCTCGGTTTTATTGGTCACCTGATTCATCGCGGCTGGTTGCGATTCAACAGAAGCCGGCGGAGTCTCATGTGATTCATATGGTTGAGTCATCCCCCAAAGATGATGTTCAGCCCAAATTGAAAACGATGAATTACCTAAAACCCGGAGATCAGATCGCAATGGCTAGGCCAAAGTTATTTGATGTCGGTCAAAAACGACAAATCTCCGTCGATAATACTTTGTTTTCGAACCCTTGGCGCATCAATGAAGTTCGGTGGCGGCCTGACTCCGGGTCCTTTTCTTTTTTATACAACGAACGTGGTCATCAGGTGATGCGAATCGTGAGCGTCGACTCAATCACGGGCCAAGTCCATTTGATTGTTGACGAATCGAGTCAGACGTTTATCGATTATTCAGGTAAACAGTTTTCAAGTTACCACGACCCAAGTGATTCACTTATATGGATGTCCGAACGAGACGGGTGGAATCATCTGTACTTGATTGATTTGAAAGAAGGGCAAGTAAAGCGCCAGTTGACCAAAGGCGATTGGGTGGTTCGAGGTGTCGATCGTGTAGACTGGGAATTGGGGAAAGTTTGGGTGCGGATTGGAGGCTACTATCCGGAGCAGGACCCTTATTATGTTCATCATGCGGTAGTCGATTTGCTGGACGGTGGGCTGACCTTATTGACCCGTGGGGATGGCGATCACCAGATCGAGTTTCTGAAAGGTGGGGCATGGTTGGTCGATCGGTATTCCCGAGTCGATATGCCTATGGTCGCGGAATTGCGGAATGCAAAAACGGGTGAATTGGTTTGTGAGTTAGAACGGGGTGACTGCAGTCGGTTGCTCGAAACCGGCTGGAAATTACCCGAACGATTTCAGGCCAAGGGGCGGGATGGTGTGACGAACATTTATGGTGTCATTTATAGACCTTCGAATTTTCAACCCGAAAAATCGTATCCGGTCATCGAAGATATTTATGCTGGGCCCCACAGCTCATTTGTCCCTAAGCGTTTCGGTACCCTGCGCCGCGGCCAGATCCTCGCTGAGCTAGGGTTCGTTGTCGTTCAAATTGACGGCATGGGCACTTCGAATCGGAGTAAGGCGTTTCATGATGTTTGCCATAAAAACCTAGGAGATAGTGGATTTCCGGATCGTATCCTGTGGATCCGTGCGGCAGCCGAGAAATACCCTAGTTTTGATTTAGACCGCATCGGTATATTTGGTGGTTCCGCCGGTGGTCAGAGTTCTCTGAGGGCACTTTTGGCTTTCGGTGAATTCTACAAAGTAGCTGTTTCTGATTGCGGTTGTCATGATAATCGAATGGATAAGATTTGGTGGAATGAGTTATGGATGGGTTGGCCCGTTGGACCCCATTACGAAGAACAATCCAACGTGACTCAGGCCCACCGGCTAGAGGGAAAGCTTTTACTCACCGTCGGTGAGTTGGATCGGAACGTTGACCCCGCATCGACCATGCAGGTGGTTGACGCATTGGTCAAAGCCAATAAGGATTTTGATTTTGTTATGGTGCCTGGAGCGGGGCACGGCGTCGGTGAATCCCCCTATTTGAAGCGACGTCGACGGGATTTCTTTGTTCGACATTTGTTGGGCGTCGAGCCTCGGAGGCTCCCAGAAAGTCCGTAAGGGTTTACGATAGATTGACAGGAAAATAGGTTCTATGAATTCACAGAAAAATGTTCTCGGTACTGAATTAGAGCCGTGTTGTTACGAACCGTTAACGGGTTTCTATCGAGATGGCTTTTGTAAACTTGGAAAATCCGATTATGGGTTGCATCTGGTTTGTGCCGTGATGACAGCGGAATTTTTGGAGTTCTCCGTTGCAGCCGGTAATGATCTGGTCACACCGGTACCCGAATACCAGTTTCCCGGACTCAAACCTGGCGATCATTGGTGTTTGTGTGTGACACGTTGGAAAGAGGCGTTGGCGGCAGGAGTTGCCCCTCCGGTCAATCTTCGCGCCACTCATATTTCATCAATCGAGTTCGTCTCGCTTGCGGAACTTGAGACACATCAGATCGGGTGAGCTTGCACCCGAACGGAACGATTTCAGGTTGACTCTCGTTTTTCGAGTTTCTGCTGGAAAGCCCTGGCAATTAAGGAGCATATTGGCTTTGGTGGGCATCATTCGCTGTTGAAACCGAGTCCAGGGACTGGTTTGCTGTTTATTACCAATGGTAACCTGTAACGCTAAGGGTTGGGTTCACTTGACCTGATGCGTCACACAGGGAACGATAACAAGTGTGGGGTAATTCCAACTTCCCTTTTGCACGCCGGGAATCAAATGATCAGTCGAATTGAGTTGAAAAACTTCATGTCACACGCCGATACGGTAATTGAACCGGCGCGGGGTTTGACTGTTTTGATCGGGCCCAACAATTGCGGCAAAAGTGCCGTGGTCGCCGCGTTGCAGATTTTGAGTCATAACGACAATTCCACTTACGTTCTCCGTCATGAGGCAAAAAGATGTCGGGTGTCCGTGACGACAGAGGAGGGGGATACGATCGTATGGCGACGAGGCAAAACGGGAGGGCCGGCCTACGAAATAAACGGTGCCACATTTGATCGCCTGAAAGGCGCTGGGCAGCCAGAGGCTTTGGCGAATACATTGCGACTTCCAAAGGTGGTGTGCGACCGGGACGATGTCGACATTCACTTCGGCGAGCAGAAGTCACCAGTTTTTTTAGTCCGTGATTCAGCTCGTACCGCGGCTGATTTTTTCGCCTCATCATCCGACGCAGGTCGCATGATGAAGATGCAATCGTTGCATAAACAAAAGGTGCGTGATGCCAAAAGGGAATTGAAAACCTGCAGCGAAGAGTGGTTGAGAGTCGGCCAAGAGATGGAGCTTTTGTCAGTCATTCCAAAGATCAAACGGGAATACGAGAAGCTTAGTAAACTGTCTGGTTTTCTGGATGATTTGCTGGCTTCCAGTAAGCAATTGGCGGGGCTTATCCTCGAGATGAAAGAGCAACAAGCGACTTTGGAACAACTGGGTAGGAAGTCGGCAGCCCTGGGTCGGCTGTCTCCAATGCCCCAGATGGAGCCTGTCGATGAATTGAGTGGCTTGCTAGGGGCATTACGTGTGGAGACTCGGTTGGAGGAACGACTAAAAAAACAGGCCCTGGTGGTTGGCGATTTGGAACCTCCTCCCGTTCTGTCAGGGGTTCAGCAATTGGGTGATTTAATTCTTCGTTTTCGTGAAGTTGCATCTGAATTGGAATATCGGACAGAGGCGGGTGAAGTGCTTGGGGCATTACCCCCACTTCCCGAGTTGTTTTCCACAGGTCATCTGCAAATGGAAATTGAGACGCTCCAGCAAAGTTCAACCGAAGCCGAACGGCTGAAGACTGAGATGGGAGAGGTAGCGCAAGAGATTGCGGCTGCAAAGCTTGCAATAGTGGAATGGGCCGAAAGAAATCCTCGGTGTCCCACCTGTGATCAATCGATCGGGGTGGATCATTGGTTCACACACGATCATCAGGATTGTTCGGAGGAGCCTGATGGTTGAATCGGTTCGAAAAATGACGAAACAAAAGGCTCAATGGAAAGGTTTGTTATTCATTGGCGATCCACACTTGGAAAATCGACAGCCGGGATTTCGTAAAGACGATTATCAAAATGTGATTTTGGAGAAGATCAAATGGTGTTTGACGCATGCGGAAAAAAATAGGTTGCTCCCCGTTTTCTTGGGTGATTTTTTCGAAAAACCACGGGAAAATTCAAATTGGATGATCGGTCAATTGATGGAGATTCTCTATGGGACCGGAGCCATTGGAATCTACGGCAACCACGATTGTGCTAATCCCTCTTTGACCGATCAAGATTCCTTGGCGTTGTTGATTAAGTCTGAGTGTCTTCAGTTAATAAGTGCTGACAAGCCATGGAGAGGCGAACTGAATGGTTGGCCGGTCATTGTGGGAGGTTCATCTTATAGGGAGCCGTTGCCGAAACGTTTTGACGTCGAAATGCAGCCCAAAGGCACACTGTTTCCCGAACAACCTCTTGTATTCTGGATCTCGCATCACGACATTAATCTTCCGGGTTACGATGGTGGCAGGCTGAAGCCGAGAGAAATTGAAAATGTTCAACTATTGGTGAACGGACATATCCACCGGCGTTTGGAGCCGGTCGTGGAAGGTGAAACTACCTGGATGACTCCGGGCAATATCAGCCGACGATCGCGGAGTGATGCCAATCGCTTACACGTGCCATCCGTGTTGCAGCTTGATGTGACAGAGGGCGATTTTAAGACTCACTACGTAACGATCCCTCACCAGCCTTTTCAAGAGGTTTTCCATGAGGCCGTTCAGGTGGCCGAGGGAGAAGGAGATTCGTCGACTTTTATCAGTGGTTTGAAGGAGATGCTGGCCCGAAAAACCGCCAGTGGTGCGGGTTTGAAGGCGTTTCTCGAGGAGAAACTAGTTGAGTACAACGAACCCGTTGCGGCAGAGATTATGTCCCTAATGAAAGAAATTGAAGATGAATAGGTCCCATTCTAAAAAGACGAACGAGCAGCAAGCGATTGAGCAATTGCAATCACGTTTTGATGATTTGTCGCATCAAAGAACGAGAATTGGGACGCAGCGAGAGGTGGCCCAGAAAAACCTTCAAGAACTACAGGCTCGAGCCATCAAGGAATTTGGTACCGATGATTTGGCGGAACTGGAAAAAAAACTTCATGCGATGAAATTAGATAATGAAAAAAAGCGAGCCGAGTATCAGGCTTGTTTAGAGAAGATCGAACACGATTTAAATGAAGTTGAAGCAAAGTACGCCGCTGGCGACGCGTCGGTTGGCGAAGGGTAAAAAAATGGTCTTCGTTCCCGAACCGAATGAAAAACCAAGGGCTCCGCTCGATACGAGTGGCGGGGTGAATGCGCGCTTGGGTGAAATAGGTCAGCGTCTGCAGTTTCTTGATTGGCAGCGAAGAGAACAGCAGAAATTAGAGAAACGTCTTGCGGAAAGAAAGAGCGAATTGGAAAGATATCTTGGTATTTCAGGCGAGGTGTCCGAAGCTTTGGATGTTCTTAGTCGTGAGTTATTCAGTGAGACGTTGCGGGTCCTCGAAGAGAAGTTGACGATTGCTTTGCAAGAGGTGCTGGAACAACCCATTTGTTTTAAGGCGACGCCTGGCTTTAAAAACAACGCGGCCGTGGTCGAGTTCTCGATTGATCGAGGTGGCTTTGGCGAAGATATTTATCGAGGGCAGGGCGGTTCCGTCCAAAATGTTTTGAGTGTGGGGTTGCGTCTGTTCGCGTTGGCCCAGTTAGACGGTCTGCGGCACCGAAGATTTTTGGTTCTGGATGAGCAAGACTGTTGGCTTAAACCAGAATTGGTGCCATTGCTGGTTAAAATGGTTTACCAGGCGGCGAAAGAGTTGGACTTCCAGATCATCATGATCAGCCATCACGATGTAAAGTTGTTCGAAAAATATGCCGATCGAATTTATCAATTCCATCCTTCCGCCGATGGAGTGACGGTCGAGCGCGTGGTGTCGGCACCTTTTGATTCGGATGAGGCGGGCGATTCGGAATCGGTTAAGGAATGACTTTTTGGAGCAGGACGCCTGCTAGGGGGGGCAGCGTTAATTCAAAAGAGAAAGGCTGTCCCTGCCAAGCAATGCGCTCGGCCTTCAGGTCAGAACCATTTCCGCTGTTGGAGCCGTAGTAATATTCGGAATCACTGTTGAACAATTCTGTATACGTGCCTGCTTGTGGAACGCCGAAACGCTGTTTATCACGGACGACAGGTGTGAAGTTAAACATAGCAACGACGAAATCTTCCGATCGTTTTGCATATCGGACAAAGCTAAGGCAACTCGTTTCGTCATCGTCGCAGTTTAACCATTGGAAGCCCTCGGGGTCGAAGTCTGTTTCGTAAAGGGCGGGCTGATTCGCGTAAAGATGATTGAGATCCGAGACGAGTTTCTGTAAGCCTTTGTGGGGAGCCTTTTCAAGTAGCTCCCAATGCAGTGACGAGTCAAAGTCCCATTCTTCGAGCTGGCCAAATTCAGAACCCATGAAAAGTAATTTTTTACCGGGGTGCGCCCACATGTAAGTATATAGCAAGCGAAGGTTTGCAAACTTTTGCCATCGGTCGCCGGGCATTTTATTGAGCATCGATCCTTTCTCGTGGACGACTTCGTCGTGAGATAATGGAAGCATGAAATGCTCAGAGAATGCGTACGTCAGACTGAATGTCAGTTTGTCATGGTGGTATTTCCTGTGGATCGGTTCATTCCGCATGTATGTTAATGTGTCGTTCATCCAGCCCATGTTCCATTTGAGAGTGAAGCCGAGGCCTCCAAGATCGGTTGGGCGGGAGACGCCTTCCCAGGATGTGGACTCTTCAGCAATGGTCAAAGTCCCGGGAAAGCGTTTGGCAATCGTTTGGTTCAGCTCTTTCAAAAATTGGATGGCGGATAGGTTCTCATTTCCGCCGTATTCATTAGGGACCCATTCACCCTTCTTGCGGCTGTAGTCCAGATAAAGCATGGAGGCAACGGCATCCACTCTCAGCCCATCAATGTGGTATTTGTCTAACCAAAACAACGCGTTTGCGACAAGGAAATTACGGACCTCGTTGCGTCCGTAATTAAAGATAAGCGTATCCCAATCTGGATGGACGCCGCGTCGAGGATCATCAATTTCATAAAGCGCCGTGCCATCAAAACAGGCCAGTCCATGAGGGTCTTTGGGAAAGTGACCGGGCACCCAGTCGATGATGACACTGATTCCATTTTGGTGGCAAAGATCGACGAAAAACATAAAGTCTTGGGGAGACCCAAAGCGACTCGTGGCGGCGTAGTAGCCGACCGTTTGATAGCCCCAACTAGCGGTGAAGGGATGCTCTGAGACCGGCAGTAATTCGAGGTGCGTAAAACCGTTTCTCTTTACATAGTCGACTAACTGTTGAGCGAGTTCACGGTAATTGATCCATCCGTTTAGATTTCCATGTCGTTGCTGCCAGCTAGCAAGGTGAACTTCATAGACCGAAATGGGCCGGTCCAATTCCACCTGATGTTCGCGCTGTTCCATCCAGCGTTGATCCTGCCATTGGTATTCGTCCAAGTCCACGACCCGATTTGCCGTCTTGGGAGGTACTTCAGCGGCAAAGCCGAAAGGGTCACACTTATCGACGGATACGCCCTGAGAATCGGTGATGCGGTATTTGTACAGGTTTCCGAGTGGTAGCTCGGGTACAAAGAGCTCCCAAACACCACTTGGTTGCCGTTGTTGAAGTTCATGGGACGGACCTTTCCAATCGTTGAAGTCGCCGATCAGTTGGATGGATTGAGCGTTGGGTGCCCAGACGGCGAAATGAATACCGGGGGTCCCGTCTACGATACATGGGTGGGCACCGAGTACCTCATAAAGTCGGTGGTGGTTGCCTTCACCAAGGAGGTAAAGATCGTCATCCGTGACCAAGTTATGGGCCGATTCAGGCTCGTGTCGCGTCATCCTAAAAACTTTTTGTTGAAAACATTCCGTAACGGATTCAAAAGATTATCATCGGTGGTGTAGTTGGCCGCCGGGCATTAACTTGTTGATAGAGTTCTGGTGTTAACCAAGTTTGGACCGGGTCAATGTCTCCACGTTCCCCATTGTGATCGATAGCCGAACGTCCAAAAAGGTGCCAGAAGACGATTAATTACCATGAAAGTGTCGAGAAGACAAAGTTCCAACCATTAGCAACGATTTCAAAGGTATCTACCGGTTTCAATCGTGACCTTAAAACATCAGACGAGGATGTTTTGGAAACTCGCAAAGCTGGCGTTGAATTCGTAAAAAGGCAAATGAATTTGATTTACACGCAACCGTACGCAGCGCGAAAACCGGTATTGCCAAAACGATCGGCGAACAATTTTGCCATGCTGGTGATTTGATTACAGGCAGAATCGAATCGAATCCTTCGAGTCGTGTTCCGTGTATCAGTTTTTAAATTCGATCGGTTTTGAGTAAGCGTCGTTACTTGATCGAAATTCCATATCCGGCAATCTATTCGATGAAATTCCATCGAACGATCAATTCGTTTCCAAAGGTCTTGATTTTTGATCGGCGTCATTTCGCCATAGCGCTCCCAACACCATTCATTCTCCCGCCAAAACTCAAGTCCGTGCCGAAACCCTTTTCCAACGTAACGGCTGGGTGTGATCAACGTGACCTGAGAGGGTTGCTCCAAAGCTTCCAATCCACGGACAACCGCAAGAAGTTGTAATCGCTCCCCTCGGACGGAGGGCTCGTCATCCGCCACTTCAATTCTATTCGAGCCATCTATCTGTTCCAAAACAAAACGCCAATGGCCGCTGGCGGCTTTTTCTTGGGCGGTCTTTGTTTCGGACATCAATAAATAATGGGGAGCGGTACTGCGCATGACGACACCAGAAGTGAGTTCAAGGGTTATCAGGAAAGACAGTCCGTCGTCAGCCAATGCCTTCCGGTGGCTTGGTTCACATAGGTTTCTTCGGCAAACTTTCCGCAATCGCCACAGTTTATCTGATGAGTACCGATTATAGGGTTCGTAAGGTTTATCGCGCCTGTTTTGGGCAAGTTCCAACGCAGGGTGACCTGGACCGACGCCTTAAGGGTGATCCACTCAACTTCAATTCTCTAGTTGTTTGTCAAACCAAGTCATTTCTTGTGAAATCCCTTCGGCAAGTGGGACCCGTAAAGGCTCTGGAAGGACCGTCCACGCATAGGTCTCCAGTTCGAAATGCAGCGGCCGGTCGGCAGGTCTCTCTATGGAATTCAGACAGCTTTGGATATCTTTCTGAGTGGTGCCTACTAGATCGAGGGAAGAGGCAAAAAGAGGGACATGGAAATGCACACGCCAGATCCCCGTCGGGCATGAGCCCGCGTCTTTGATGGCAAGGGATAGATCTTGGTGAAACGTGACCGAACCGTCTAGGTTCTTAACCGAGGTTTGGTGAAGATACCTTGGTTCTTGGAAGGTGTTTAATTGGGAAAGTAGTGCCTTACGCTGAGTGGCATCTTTGCAACGTTCAAAATCCGCTTCGATAGCCGATGAAATTTGAAATTTCCCGATGTCTATGTTGTGTTGCCGGTACTGACTCAAGGCGTCGTCTTGGCCCTCAAACATCACGCTGCTATGACAGACATCATGGCAGACGCCAATGTGGTTCCGTATGCGTTCGGATTGATCCGCGTCACCTGTGAGTAACTGTTCTTCAAAGAATTGACAGACGTCCTTGGCTGTGTCCAAGACGCAACCAGGTTCTGGTTCCAAGCAGACCATGATTCGGATGTCGGATTGCTCTCGGATTTTTGCGAGTTCTTCACAGAGCTGAATGAGTTGGCGGCCGCATTGGTCCATGTAATCGGTGGTCACCCCTTCTTTTGAGGGCCAACCCAAAGGAAGAGTTGAGAGGGTTGCGAAATGGACTGGCTTAGTTTGTGAAAGAAGCAGCTGAAGTTGAATTTTTGCCAGGTTTAAGGTGTATTGAAAACGCTCAGGCTGTGACCAGTCAGGCTCGTAGACTTTGTGTTTTACAACGGGCTGGTGGAAATTGCTGTATGGGAAACCGTTGAAAGTAAAGGGTACCAATGAATGCTGGTCTAACCAATCGGCGAAACGGTGAAGCGAGTTTTGATCGAGCAGGTCACGGCTGGCGGTATGGCTTAGCCACAAACCAATCCCCATCGGGGTGTTGGGTCGGACGTTTTTTTTGACCTCTAATGAATAACGGTTTAAATTCTCTTGAACCTCAGAGAGGTTAACGCCGGCGTGGACGTTGGTGCAGTAACCGATAACCGGTTGGAGGCGATTTGGTTGGGACATGTTTATTTTACGCGTGGGATTAAAAGTGCCTGGATGAGAATGCATGTCCACCCCAGAATAAAAGCGAGCCCGCCTAGCGGAACCAGTGAGACGATGATTTGGTTGTCAGTAAAAACCCAAATGTAAAGGCCGATTGAAAAAAACAAGATGCCTAACAGAAAAAGAAATCCAGCCGTAGCAAGCCATCGGCCGCCCCCCCAAAGGATGGACAGGATTCCGAGTAAAATAAGAGCCATACTGTGTTGCATCTGATACCGGACACCTACATCCCAGTTGGTGAGTCGCTTGGTTGGGTCTTCCATTTGTTGAATCATATTTTCGAGACCGTGGGCGCCGATCGAGCCCAAGACGACCCCAACGCCGGCCAGCAGGGCTCCGATGATGATCCAGTGCACTCCCACTCGGTTTTCATTTTTCATGTTGGTAGAATACCATTTTGATTGGGTGAGGAAATTCGTTCTTCGAGCATTTTCAATGCATTTGACATCTTTAACAATCGGTCCTAGACAAAATGAAATTTTACTTACTGCCGGTCTGTTCGCTATGGTTCGTTATGGGACTCTCTGAAACTCAGATTTTTGCGCAAATATCCCCTCTGGATCAACCTCAAACGATCGCTGAATCAAGTGGATTTCAATCCACGAGTACGTCACAAGAGGTTGATGACTTTGTTTCTTGGTGCGCCGCAAAGGCAAAACATGTGTCCAAGCATGTCTACGGGAAAACGGTTGAAGGAAGGGATATGGTGGCGGCCATCGTTGCAAAGGATCCCTATCAGTTTGGGCAGAAAGATGGGCGGGCGGTTGTTTTGGTGATTGGAAATATTCACAGTGGTGAATGTGCCGGTAAAGAGGGACTGTTGATGTTACTGCGCGATTTAACGCACCAAGCGGACCACATATGGCTTGATAATTTAGTGTTGATTATCGCTCCTAACTACAACGCTGACGGCAATGACCGAATGGGGCTGCTCAACCGTCCGGGGCAAGTCGGACCTGCCGATGGCATGGGACGGAGGGAGAATGCTCAGAACTTAGATTTGAATCGCGATTTCATGAAGCTCGACTCTCCGGAAGCACGTTCATTGATTCATTTAATGAATCAATCGGATCCGGATCTGTTCATCGATTGCCATACCACTAATGGTTCACGTCATCAGTATGGTTTGACCTACGACATCCCTCATAACCCCGCGGTCGATCGAGATATACGGGAATTCCTGCGAATAAAAATGATGCCCGAAGTGACCCGGAGGATGGCCGCAGAAGGGACTCTCACATTTTATTACGGGAATCTTAACCGGAATAAAACATCTTGGTCGACGTACGGTTACGAACCGCGCTACAGCACCGAGTACGGTGCTTTGCGGGGCCGCCTCACCATATTGTCCGAGGCCTATGCCTACAATAGTTATGAGGACCGAATCCTGGATACGAAGAAATTCGTCCGCAACTGTATCGACTACCTCCATGAGAATGCTACCGCGGTTCGCGCGATGCTAGATGGCGTCGATCAACGTATTTTAAAATCGGCGCGGACACGACCGGAGAGAGTCAACTTATCATTAGCCGCCAAGCTAACCGATTTTAGTGAACCGGTTGTTATCAAAGGTTATGACGGCGAAGACAAAGTTGATTTGGAATGTCAGTTTTTCGGGCGATATGAGCCCATCTTGACGACTCCCATGCCCTATGCGTATGCGATCCCACAAATGTATTCTCGGCAAGTCGACCGTCTGCTGAAACACGGGATTGAGGTGCATAAACTGATGGAGCCAGTCGAGCTCTCCGTTGAGCTTGACACCGTGGTCAATTTAGATAGCTCCAAAAGGGTATTTCAAAATCATCGAATGGTTCAGCTGGAAACGAGCCGAGCGGTCGCGAAGCGTTCGCTCGAAGCGGGGTCCTATATCATTCGTATGGACCAGCCTCTCGCAAAATTGATTGGCTACCTTCTCGAAAGCCAGTCGGATGACGGACTTGTTGTTTGGAACTTTTTTGATGATTCACTTCGCGTCGGTCAAGAATATCCAGTAATGCGGTTGGCGAGCCCCGTCGATTTGCCCACCCTAGCCGTCGAGACGGTCGCCCCGTCCGGCCAGATTAACCTTGATCTAATTCAAGGTCCTCAGCAGGTCGTACCGGCGGTCAGGTCTCCGCAATGGACCAATGGCAATCAACTTGTGACGGAAAGCTTTGGGCGAAAACTGTTGATGGACGCAGAGTCTGGGGCCATCACACGTTCCGTTGCCCCCAGTTTGCAGGGGCTGAACGTCGGCCGCTTGCTGGCGGCGGCTGGTTTTCGGAAATCGATCTCAGATGGATTGGCGGGTGCGAAACCGAGCTGGTCACCCAGCGGCCGATATGCGGTGTTGGAAATGGGTGAGGAGTGTGCGTTGATCGATGTCACCCAAAAATCGGCCCAACGATTGGGGACGGAACAAAAACCGGTCGATCTGATTACGTTTAGTCCGGATGAAACGGCCATCGCGTTTCACGATGGGAATCTCAATGTGATGCGGCTAAGTGCATTGCCCCCTCAAACGGAGAAGTTACTGAGCTTTGCTGACGTATCCGAAGCCGAACGTCTAGTAGGGAAACTTGACTGGGTCTACCAAGAAGAGCTATACGGAAGAGGGAATTTTAAGGGTTATTGGTGGAACCCCGATTCATGCGGTTTGGCCTTTTTGGAGTTGGATGAGGCGGGCGTTCGTAAATTTCCTATTGTGGATCATCTTCCCGTGGTCAACGGCACCGACGCGATGAGTTACCCCAAAGCAGGGGATCCCAATCCAACGGTTCGCGTTGGGGTTTCCCGGTGGGAGGAAGGTGATGCCCAGACGCACTGGGTCGATTTAAGCGGGTATGGTGATGAACCCATTTTGATTTCATGGGTGAGTTGGTCGCCTAAGGGTGATCGGCTTTTTCTACAGGTTCAGGACCGGGCTCAGACTTGGTTAGATCTTGTTGCGACGGATCCATACGGCGGTGCACCCCAAGTGTTGTTTCGTGACCAGACGGAAGCCTGGATCGAGTCGCCCGGCGATCCCCATTGGCGGAAAGACGGTAGCTTCGTTTGGGTGAGTCCCCGTGACGGTTACCGCCATATCTACCTTTACTCAAGCCAGGGGAAATTAATCAGGCAACTGACCCAAGGTGAGTGGGAGGTTCGTGAATTGTTGACGTTTGATAACGAAAACGATTTACTTTACTTTTCGGCCGCTAAGGAGCAAGCCTACAATTTGCACGCCTATCGTTTGAACCTATCGACGGGAGACACCCTTAAGTTAACTCAGGGTGAGGGGACACATGCCACTAAATTCAGTGACGATAAAAATTTCTTTGTCGATTCGTTTAGTTCGTTGAACCGACCGGAAGAGTTCTACTTGCATCGGGCGGATGGCACCAAGCTACGGCGGTTGAATGCCGGCAGTGATGACCGATTTGACTTTTTGGAGCTCGGTGCACACCGATTTTTAACCGTGGCGCCTGACAGCGAGCAGCCGATGGATGCAATGCTGATTACGCCGCCCGATTTCGAACCGACGAAAAAATATCCGGTGCTAGTTCATGTTTATGCCGGACCACAAGCGCCGCGCGTCCGGAACAAGTTTGGTGGGGCTTGGTATTTGTGGCATCAAATGCTGGCACAGCAGGGTTACGTGATTTGGATGTGTGACAATCGTTCAGCCAGTTATCGAAGTTCGAAATACGTCTGGCCCATCCATCGGAATCTCGCCGAAAACGAGCTGGTCGATATAGAAATCGGTGTCGATTGGTTGAAGAGTCAGGCTTGGGTGGATCAGGATCGGATCGGAATTTGGGGTTGGAGCTACGGTGGCTACATGACAGCTTATGCGATGACCCATTCGGACAGTTTTAAGATGGGTATCTCGGGTGCGCCCGTCACAGACTGGCGAAACTACGACTCCATTTACACGGAACGGCTGATGGGGCTGCCGCAAGATAACCCCAATGGTTACGAAAAGTCGTCCGTGATCAACGCGGCAGGAGACCTTCATGGCGACATGTTGTTAATCCACGGTTCAGTCGATGAGAACGTTCATTTGAGTAATTCTCTTCAATTCGCAAATGCTTTGCAAAAAGCTGGTAAACAATTCGACTTGATGATTTATCCGAATTGTCGTCATTCGATACGGGACCCGGAGCAATTGAGGCACCTCCATCAATTGATGTTCGATTTTGTTAAAAAGAAACTGTAAATGGACGCCCAGCCCACGATCATCAGGAAGGGTCATCAAAACGTGATTTGTGACGATGGAAGGTTCGGGAAGACGAACGCCAAAAATATTGTCAACCCAATCGTAAGAGGGCGAGGATGGAGCCATGATAGGACAAAAAGGGATTGGTTACGCTTCGATTGAGGCCGCCGGCGTTGGCTTAATTTGCTTCGTTATCGGAGGGCATTATTGAAAAACGAGAAATAGTTATGAACAATCAAATAACGCGACGAGGAATGTTGTCCGGGTCGATTGCAGGTGCCGCCATCGCATTGCGTTCGGGACACATGGATCAGGAAGACCACCATGAATCTCGAGATGATATCGAGTTGGATCATTTTAAAATCGAACGCGGTCGTATTCGACAGTCGGTAATGGGGTGGTGTTTTAATCCGATGCCAGCCATGGAGTTGGCAGAACATTGTCGAGAAATAGGAATGCCGGCGATCGAGGGTGTCGGGCCGCAACACTATCCTGCGATTAAGGATTTAGGGTTGGAAATATCACTGGTCGGTAGCCATGGTTTTGCCAAGGGGCCGGTCAATCCTGCCCATCACGCGGAATGTAAACAGAAATTGATCGAGGGCATTGATCTAGCAGTCCAGGTAGGATCGCCGAATGTGATCACGTTTACGGGTATGACCCACCCGGCAAGTGACCGCGATGCGTCAGCGAAGAACTGTGTGAATTTATGGAAACAAGTGATAGGTTACGCGGAGCAAAAGGGGATCAACATTGTTTTAGAGCACCTTAACTCGCGGGACGCCTCCCATCCCATGAAAGGTCATCCGGGGTATTTTGGAGATGATGTTGATCTTTGCGTGGAGTTGATCAAGCAGGTCGGTTCTCCAAGGATGAAGCTGCTGTTTGACGTTTACCATGTTCAGGTGATGAATGGGGATGTCATCCGCAGATTAGAAAAGTACCAAGATTATATAGGCCACTACCATACTGCGGGTAATCCCGGGCGAGGCGAACTGGATGAGCATCAAGAGTTGAATTATCCGGCAGTAATGAATGCGATACTTTCGACAGGCTATCAAGGCTATGTCGCCCAAGAATTTATACCAACATGGGACAATAAAATTCGTGCACTGAAGCATGCCGTCAAGGTTTGCGATGTATAAGGGCTCTCGACCCATATGGATGACCATCAGCGAAAACTGAGTCGCGTCGTAATCTCAGGTCCGAACCTCACCCGACTGTACGGTTTTTTCGATAAAAAACTGGGAAGACGGTGTTTCGCGAGAAATTCGTAAACATAATAACCTCGCCCCCGGTTCTCGTACCGCTCTTTGTGGCAACTCGCCCAAGAGTCTTTTTGTCCTTCAACACACCGCCGCGATGATGGTGCACTCTGGCTATGGTACGGGAAACATTTAAATTTCTGTATGTCCGAGTCTCTTTGATGGTACTTGGAGTCGCGGCGCGACGGCTGCCGGTGATCTTACTGATTCTTTTGGTCTTGCCGCTGGCGACGGGACGCGCGGTTGTGGAACTGTTCTTGAAAAACAAAACATCCGCGAGTTTTTGGAAGCTAAATAAAGGTTTAACAAAGAGCATCGCGCCAGTTCCCCTTGCGGCCATTTTTCGCGCGCGGGTACGTCTGGGGCTCAACCGGTTGATGACGTATTGGGGTGACCAACTCCGTGATCCCAAATGGAAGGCAAGAATTGAATATTCGGGTCTGGAGGAAGTTTTGGAGCGTTTAAATTCTGGGCAGTCCGTATTACTAACTTCGCTGCATTACGGAGCTCCGAGGGAGGCTTCGACGATTCTTAGAAGCCTCGGTTTACGTCTGTCAGCATTGGCTTCGGATGATTTATCACTTTTGGAAAAAAAGGCAGTTGAGATTCGTGACGGACTTTGGTGCTTGGAAGATGCCCCCGTGATTTTAACTCCCAAAGAGTTATGGCGGACTCGTGACTTGCTCATGCGGCCCAGAAGCTTATTGTTGTTGCTGGTTGATCGTAACAAGAATCAACGAGACCTGAGCGGGAGTTTGTTGGGCGGGCAGGTCCAAATCGCAAAAGGTTTCGTCACACTGGCCCAAATTACCGAAGCGGTGGTGGTGCCTTTTGCATGTACAGGGACCGGGTTTCTAAAATGGAGACTCTGGTTTGGTAAGCCAATGGATGCCACTGTCCGCGAGGGAATGCAGAACAAAAGCGATCTTTGTCAAAGAGTTTTGGATGAGTTAGCGGCTGAAATTGGTAAGTATCCAGAGCAATTTCAGCCCCAATTGATCGGTGCGATGCTCGAATCAGAAGTTAATTGACGGTGGCCTAATTTCCAAAAACTTACTGGAAACAATCGGCATGGACTAAGGCAAGATGGTACGTTTTATCGGAAACGTGAAATAACACTCGCTTTTTGAAGTGGCCCCTTGAACCCTGATAAGACGTGAATCATTCTGTTTTGGGTGGTTTGCAACTGATTTTGCGTGTCAAATCGCTCCCATCAGAGACGGCCACCGCGTTTCGAAAACTCATCGATGCCCAACCAGCACAGGATTCAAACCGACATGAAGACTCTTCCAATGTTCATCGTGATTCTGCTAGGCCTTCTAACCTGTCATGTCAGTGGCCAAGAGAATAGCGATTGGTTCCGACATTCGGCAGTATCACCGGATGGGAAAACAATCCTTTTTAGCTACCAAGGGGATATATACGCGGTACCGTCCGAAGGAGGCAGTGCGCGTCCATTAACGATACATAGCGCATGGGAAGGTCATCCGGTTTGGTCTCATGATGGAAGACAAATCGCTTTTGCGAGTGACCGCCACGGTAATTTAGACGTGTTCATCATGCCCGCTGCGGGAGGGAAGGCCGCGCGTCTGACGCATCACAGTGCTCACGATGTGCCGACGGATTTTACACCCAGTCATGATGGCGTCTTATTTTCGTCGGGGAGAACGGACAGTGCGAGTGCGAGCCTATTCCCGACGAGTCGAATGGCGGAACTGTATCGGGTGCCTACCGCCGGAGGGACGCCCGAGATGGTGTCCACGATTGCTGGATCTGAGGCCCGCTACAGCGAAGATGGAAAAACCCTGATTTATAGAGACGAAAAAGCTTATGAGATCCCGTTTCGCAAACACGATACGTCGGCCTTTGCTCGGGACATTTGGAAACATGATCTTGAAGCAGGTAAACGCTCGCAATTAACCCAATTCAAAGGGGGCGACCATAATCCAGTGTGGGGCCCTGGAGGTGAAATTTATTATCTTTCAGAAAATGGAAAAAATAACTTTAACGTGTGGAAGATGGCTGCGGACGGGAGTCAGAAAAAGCAACTTTCGGATTTTGAGACGCATCCTGTTCGGCACCTCTCTGTATCCGATGACGGGATGTTGGTTTATACACGGCACGGACAACTGTACACGCAAGTGCCTGGCCAAGCACCTGAGGCGCTGGAGGTTGATTTCCGCACGGATACTCATGCCAACGATTACATTACGATGTCGGTCAATGGTGCCATAAGAGAATTTGCAGTATCCCCCAGCGGGAAAGAGATTGCGGTGGTAGCGCGGGGTGAAATTTTCGTCACGAGTCGTGACTTCAGGACAACCCGTCGAATAACCAACACAGCGGAACAAGAGCGAAGCGTATCATTTCATCCTGACGGTCGCACCCTTCTTTACGCCGGGGAACGGAACGGTAAGTGGAGTTTATACGAGGCCAGTATTGCCGATGCCGATGAAAAGTATTTCTTTGCCGCAACCAAGATTAATGAAAAAGAAATCTATTCAGCCGATCGCGAGAGTTTCCAACCAGCTTACTCACCGGACGGTAAGCAAATCGCGTTTTTATCGGGGCGCGACGAGATACAGGTTCTCGATCGAAACAGTGGCGATACCCATGTCGCGTTAGGCAGGCAGCATAATTATTCCTATTCCGATGGCGATATCACCTTCGCTTGGTCTCCCGACAGCAAGTGGCTTATATCAGATTACGCGCCGCGCGATCGTCTGTTCATTACTAACATTGGGATTGTCCCTGCGGATGGTTCCGCGGAACCCGTGGACATTAGCCATTCCGGTTATCTCGATAGTTCGCCCGGTTGGGGACGTTCGGGTGACGTTGTTTACTGGGCTAGCAGTCGGTACGGACAACGTGACCATGGTAGCTGGGGCCGAGAGCTTGACATCATGGCCGCTTTTCTGACGCAAGATGCTTACGACAAATTCACGCTCAGCAAAGAAGAATATGAATTGGCCAAAGAGCTAAGAGAAGCCAATCAGAAAAAAGAAGGTAAGTCCGATGGAGAAAATGGGGATGCGGCAGAGCCTTTGGAAATCGAATGGCAGGGTCTAGACGACAGGACAGTACGCTTAACACGAAATTCGGGTAATCTTGGTTCGGCAGTCCTGAACAAAGAGACGTCCAAATTGTACTACTTGTCGAGCCACGCAGGTGGAAACGAATTATGGGAACGGGATTTGCGAGAAGGCCAAGATAAATTACTCAAAAAGATGGGCGGCGGTAGTGCTTCGTTCACGCTTTCAAAAGATGGCAAGACCCTATTTTTTATGTCGGGTAACAGTCTTAGTTACGCCGACGTCAGTAGTCCTGGAAACGGTAAATCGATCAGCCTCGAGGCGATGATGGAACTCAAGCCAGATGCCGAGCGGGCATACATGTTCGAGCACTCTTGGCGCCAGATTAATGACAAGTTTTATAAACCGGACTTTCATGGAATTGACTGGGATGCGATGAAGATTGCTTACGAGGCAAAATTACCATCCATCGGCCATAACCGAGACTTCGCCAACTTGTTGGCCGAAATGACCGGTGAGTTAAACGCGTCCCATATTGGAGTCACCTACCGACCGGGCTCAGCTACCAATGGTGATCGAACGGCTGCGTTGGGGGTGCTGTTTGACCTCAGTGATACGTCCGGCCCGTTAGAGATCGTTGAAATACTCGACAAGAGCCCGCTCAAAAAAGCCCAGAGTGGAATTCTTCCGGGGATGAAACTGACCGCTATTGATGGGGTCGCTCTCGATGGCAGTGCCAACTACTCGCAACTAATGAACCACAAAGCGGGTAAGCGCGTGCGGCTCAGTGTGAGCCGGCCTGATGGAACCAAGTTTGATGAGGTGGTCCAACCGATTTCAACAGGAGCTGAGGCCCAGCTGTTATACGAGCGATGGGTTAAAAACCGTCGCGAACTGGTTGATAAACTTTCGAACGGTCGACTCGGCTATGTGCACATCCGGGGAATGAATGACCCCAGCTACCGGGTAGCCTATTCCGAGATTCTTGGCCAACACTTCGATAAAGAAGCCATCGTTGTCGACACTCGCTGGAATGGAGGAGGCTGGCTGCACAATGATTTGGCAAAATTACTTAGCGGTCAAGAATACGTAACCATGCACGTTCGCGGTCGTGAATATCGAGGTGACTCGTTAGATCAGTGGAACAAGCCATCGATCGTCGTCATGGGCGAGGGGAATTATAGCGATGCCAACGGCTTCCCCTTCGCCTATCGTGCTTTGAAAATCGGAGACCTTGTCGGCATGCCTGTTCCGGGGACCATGACCGCTGTTTGGTGGGAAACCTCATTGTCTGGCGATTTGCGTGTTGGTGTGCCTCAAGTTGGCATGAAGAACAAACAGGGCGAATTTCTTGAAAATAAACAGATGGAGCCGGATCATCTGGTAATGAATGATCCGGATTCTACCGCTCAAGGTGAAGACAAACAGATTGCCAAAGCCGTTGAGGTGTTGCTGCAACAACTCGATACCAAAAAGAAGAAGTAGCGCGAGGTTGATGGATGTTTACGGCATTTGTTCGCCTCGGCCTTTGTTTGCTAAAATAGGGAGGCCATTGGCTCGAAAACAGGAGCGAGCTTTAGACCCCGTCAGCTCCCAGTTTTGCGTTTCTTGGGGATGATTAAAGGTTGGAAGTTGTTCGCTCGGTAGTCCGAGTTAAAGGTTTTAATCGGACCGGATACGATTACTTCGAGAGCAGTTTTTTGTTGTTTCCATTGGGCGAATAAATCGTCTAAGCGATCGCGGCAGCCTTGCGTGGTCGTCGGGTCATTCGTGTCGAGTTGATTTCCAAGGTAGACGAATTGGGCATTCAGACGGTTCGGGAAATTGATCACATCTTGGAACGTTTTTTGCGACGGTTGGATCACCTGTTGTTCCCACGCATTGAGTTCTTTGAGAATCTCTTCGGCTTTTTCGACCAGTGAATTCGCTGTGGGTTCGTCTCGCAACAGCCCAAGCTTTCCCGATACCTGTGATTTGACGCGGCGGTATTGATTGACGGTGTTGTGAATGTCAGTGAGGGCTTTTCGTATTTCTTCAAGCATTTTAGCTTGGTTTATGTAGGCCCCCGATTCGGCACGGATTCTGGGGTCCGGTAAGATGACTGCTTCGGTTTGTGAGGTTTCTTCCCCAGCCTTTAACGTCAGTTGGTAGGAACCTGGAACCACGCGAGTTCCGTTGTGACTCCCGAAGACGAAAACATTCTTGATGCCGGGAGTGGGTTCGACGCGAAGGTCCCAATAGTATCGGTTCAAACCTGGTTTTGCCGGAAGGGTTTGTGTCGGTTCAGGGCCGCCGGTCCATTTTTTTGGTGTTGGATTTTTTTTACTTGTATAGGAGCGCAAAAGGTTGCCATCCGCATCGCGGACCTGCAGTGTGACGATCTGCTTTTCTGTCCAATGAGGGGGCAGGGTGTAATCAAAAATAACACCAGGTTGGGGGTTGGTTCCGGCCGTCGGGCTGGCTGATGCTGCGGTCGCACCGCTGAATTTGACCGACGATTTGGGGGGGAAGATTCTAAGCTTGGGACTGAGCTGGCCGAGTGTTTGTTGGACGGGCCCCAGATCGTCTAGGATCCAAAAACCTCGGCCCGACGTGGCGATGACCAAGTCGTTGTCATGAATGGTCAGATCGGTGATGGGTGTCTCTGGCAGATTCAATTGAAAACGGTTCCATTGCCTGCCCGTGTCAAAGCTTACATAAAGTCCTCCTTCGGTTCCGGCGTAGAGGATTTCAGGTCGAATTGGGTCTTGGCGAATGACTCGAGAGAAATGACCTGCTTCGATTCCCCTGTTGATGGGGGTCCAGTGGGCTCCGAAATCTTGAGTTATTAAGTAATTAGGTCGATGATCATCGTACTTATAGCGAGTCGTGGCGATCATCGCAGTCCCTGGTGAATGAGGAGAAACTTCGATCGCGTTGACAAGACATTCCTCAAGGCCTTTCGGCGTGACATTAATCCATGTCTTCCCGTCGTTTCGTGTGACATGGACCAATCCATCGTCGGTTCCAACCCAAATTGTACCGGCGTTGTGGGGACTGCAAGCGATGTAGCTGATCGTGTTGTAGACCTCTCCACCCGCTGCTTCGTTGGTATAGGGCGTTCCGCCATCTCCGTGCTTGGAAGGATCGTTGCGCGTTAAATCGCCGCTGATGGGTTTCCAATTTTGACCCTCGTCCTCACTCCGGAATAGAAGGTTACCCCCGTGATAAAGGATGGCGGGATCTTGGACCTGCATCGTGAGGGGGCCGTTCCAGTTGAATCTGTATTTTTGATCCTTGGGTAGAGTCCCTAAGTTAAGCTGAGGATAGACCATCACCGATTTCCGCTCGTCGGTTGACAAAAGATGCTTGTCAATCATTCCCTGTATGGTCGTTCCGAAAACAACGTCGGGTCGGTCAGGATCAAATGCAAGGAATGCGCTTTCTCCACCCGCCGTGGGGAACCAGTCCCTTTGAGTGATCCCCCCTTTGGCAGATCGGCTGGCGATACTGACGGTCGAGTTGTCTTGTTGTCCACCATAGAGCCGGTAGGGGAATTGGTTGTCTGTAACGACGCGATAAAACTGGCCGGTAGGTTGGTTGTCTTGGGTGGACCAGGAACGCCCGCCATTGAAGGTAACGCAAGCACCGCCGTCATTGGCAAGCGCCATGTTGCTTGGATTTTCAGGGTTGATCCAAAGATCATGTTGATCCGTATGGGCGACCTTAACGGGGGCGAATGTCTTTCCACCGTCGATTGATTTAAGCATGGGTGCATTCAATACGTAAACTTCATTTTCATTCTTAGGATCTGCGAAGACTTCGATGTAATACCAGGCTCTTGCGATCGTGGCGCGTTCTGCATTTACCTGTTTCCAGGTGTTTCCTCCATCAGTGGAGCGGAAGACGCCACCTTTTTTGGCCTCTAGATTGGCATAAACCACTTGGGGGTTGGCTGCCGATACGTCGACCGAAACCTTTCCAAGCTCTTTAGGAAGGCCCTTCGTTAATTTTTTCCACGTCTTTCCACCGTCCAATGATTTGTGAATCCCAGAGCCGGGCCCGCCTGATCGAATGCTCCAGGGGCTCCGCTTGTGATCCCACATGCCGGCATACAAAATTCTTGGATTGTGGGAATCCATGCTAAGGTCGGCTGCGCCGGTGGTATCGTTGACGAAGAGTGTCCGTTGCCAAGTGGTTCCGCCATCGGTAGAGCAATACACTCCGCGTTCTTGAGAGGGCTGGTAGGCCCCTCCTTGAGCAGCTACCACGATTCGATCAGGATCTTTTGGATGAATTCGTATAGCTGCGATATGGCGTGAGCCGGTTAGTCCGATGGGTGTCCATGTTTTGCCGCCGTCGGTGCTCTTGTAAACCCCATCGCCGTGGGACGTCATCACGCCGCGCACGGCGTGTTCTCCGGTTCCGACGTACACCACATTGGGATCACTTGGTGAAACCGCGATCGCGCCAATGGAACCGGATTTGATAAATCCATCTGAAATGTTTTTCCATATGATGCCGGCATCCTCGGTTTTCCAAACGCCGCCGCCAGTGCTGCCCATGTAATAGGTCATGGGCTGGGAAGGTACGCCCGCAACGGCGTTGCATCGGCCTCCGCGGAAAGGCCCGATATTTCGAAATTTAAGAGCTGTGTAAGCCTTGGAATCTATGATTTTGCTATCCGATTCTTGGCCGTCGCTATTCGAGATTGTAATCAATAGGGGTATGAGGCAGATTGGAGTGACAAGGTAAGAGAGATTCATGATGCGGGTCCATTGTCTGATGAGTAAGGAAAGATCGGTTCGACAGGGAGGGTTCCTATTTACCACTCTGTTTTTTCGGCGTTTTCTCGCTGGAGGGTTGACTCTCCGCGCCCTCTTTTTGATCGGATGACTCGGTATCCGTTTTGGGGTCAAGTTCACCGGCTTCAAATTGAGCCAGCCAGTCGTCCAGTGCGGGACGTTTCAGATGGCTCGATAATTGATTTTGAAATTGGTGAGCCAGCAACAGTAATCGTTCGTCATCATTCAAGTGCCCCGTCAGCGTCACAGGGATGGCTCGTTGGCCATCGCCACGCCGTAGGTCACGGAATTCACGAGGTAACACAATACTTGGATGTCCCGCCAGGTTGGTATGAAATATTTCAAAGACATTCACTAGGGCGTCCACGGGACGAATATATTCCTCGAAATCATTCATCAGTTGAGTCCGCAGACGCTGAAGCCGAAGGTAATCCACGGCGGTGACGAATTGAGCTGATTGAAAAATGGTTTCCCAATCGTTCCAGCCCTCGGTGTGACCGTCACGTAAAAGGGTATCGAAAACGGATGCGCCTTCAACGTTGATAATCGTGGCTAAGGTTCGGTAATTTTCAAATTCAGGCGGGGGTCCCAGTTCCACCAATTCACAACCAAGTTTTTTTAAGATTTCCAATTCTGGCCGTGGGCGATCCGGATTTCGTGAAGAACGTTGATAACCTATTTTAAAGTCACTAATGTGGGCGTTGGTGGGCCATTGGAACGGGCGATCGGTGGCCGTTGCGTCGTGACCGTCCGCACCATGAATGGCATCGAATACCAACGCACAGTCTTCAACACTGCGACAAATCGGACCAATCTTATCCATGGACCAAGAAAGGGGCATGCAGCCGTGGCGGCTGACGCGTCCAAAGGTGGGCCGGAATCCGGTGACGCCACATTGTTTGGCCGGCGATGTGATACTTCCAAGAGTTTCACTACCCAAGGAAAAACCAACCAGGCCGGCAGCCGTGGCCGAAGCACTTCCGGCAGAAGATCCACTTGATCCTGTTTTAGGGTTCCAGGGGTTTCGGGTTTTCCCACCGAACCACATGTCCCCCATTGCGAGAGCGCCAAGGGATAATTTTGCAATCAGTACAGCACCGGCCTGTTCGAGTCGAGAAGCCACCGTCGCAGTCTGGTCGAGCACGCGGTCTTTGAAATGAGGAATTCCCCAAGTCGTCGGGTAGTCAGGGACACTGATCAAATCTTTTGCGCCCCATGGGATCCCATGCAACGGTCCGCGGTAGATTCCAGCACTGATTTCCGCGTCGGCCTTCTCGGCTTGACGTAAAGCAAGTGCTTTCGTCACGGTGACGGTGCACCGCAACATCGGACTGTAACGATTTAATCGATCCAAATAAATATTCGTCAATTCAACGCTGGTTATTTTCCGTGAACGAACCAACGCTGACAGTTCGGTAAGCGGCAGGAAAGCGACTTGTTCGTCAGTCTTAGGGCGGGGACCGGCAACGTTTTCGATAGGTTGAGCGTTGCGTAGGATGTCTATCCTTGTCGGCGGGCCAGCAACCGTTTGAAAACTCAAGGCGGGTGGGGTGGTGGCGTCAAGCGGGAGTTTTCGCAACGCAGCAATTTGTTGTCGGTTCCGGTTGACGGCCCCCAGCACTGCGGTTCGCTGATCGGCGTCCAAAGGGGCATCGGTAATCCACTCAGCCCTTTTCAGTGAATCAATCGTCAACGGTTCCTGCTCGTCCATCAAGGCAGCGATGGCGCGATGTAAAAGGGGGCTCCCGATACCGGTGCCTGCCAAAATTTGTAAAATTCCTCGGCGATGTAACACTTCATACTCCATCTAGAAAAACACTCGATGCGTCCAGTTTAAACCAATTACGGCCTGTTGCGAGCGATGATAGGTTGAGCTTCTTGCCGGTCTTACGGGTTAAAGCGGTAATTGGTCCGGATTGAGAATTGAAATCAATGGTCAGCAAGGTAAAATCGCTGCTTCGGATCGCGGATCCCAATAGCATGAACGCTTTTACCAAACTCCACTCGGGTGAACATTTTGAAAGCCAAGGACCCAATCGTCGACTTTTCTGAATTTGAGATGGATAAAGATGTCGCGAATTTAGACGAGATCTACAGTCATAATCCTCATCGATTTGAGCTGGCGTTATTAGACGGGATATTGTTAATCGATGAAGAACGTGCCGTGGGTTACAAGGATTTGACAGAGAAGGAATTTTGGGTCCGTGGGCATTTTCCTAACAGGCCATTGATGCCGGGTGTTTTGATTTGCGAATGCGCGGCTCAGTTGACGGCATTCTTTGGGAGTTACCACGATCTCAGAGGTGACGGCTACATGGGACTGGGAGGCTTGGAAGAGATTCGGTTTCGCTCCCCGGTGGTACCGGGTGACCGACTATTGGTGATGTTGCGCAAAAAGCGATTTCGAAAGGGCTTTGTGATATTCACTGATTTTCAGGCGTATGTAGGGGATACCCTGTGTGCCGAAGGGGTCATTAAGGGAGCGATGTTGAACGACTAACCATTGGTTCATTGGCTGCCAAAGCCCTTTGAGTACCGCCAATTAGTACCGCCAATTTTTGTTCGCTGCTTGCGTCCCAAACCAAAGAAACCGAAGACCCTAGCCGGGCTGCGCAGGACCCAACCGACGTTTTCTCCTTTGAAAACTTCGTCTGTTGTAGCGAGGGGATTCATTCCGCTCGCCCGATTTCCCTTTTCTGACCATCGGTTTCAGCATGAATCCGTTGCCGTGTTTTGAATCGGGAGCGATTTATGGGTTGCCGAGAATATCTTGCCAAACGCAACCGGACCAAGACCAACCCACACCGAATCCGACCAAAAGGTTTTTCATTTCTGAACGGAGTTCGTTGGTTTCTCGCATTTGGTCAATCAGGATTGGCAGTGTGCATGAGACGGTGTTGCCGATGTTTTCAAGTCTGACAGGCATTTTGTCGGGTTGGATGTCTAGTGTGATTTGTAATTGTTCCAGCATTTTAAATGTGGCTTGGTGGAACAGATAATAAGCGATTGAAGGCTCGGATAATGACGCCTGGCTTAGGATGCTGTCGACCAAGGAGGGGATTTTGCCCACCGTGAAATTGATCAGACTTGGTCCATCCATATAAAGTTGGCTGGGCCATCGTTTGCGGTGCCGTGGCTGTATGCCCAAATCAGCCTTGCGGAACCCACTGTCGGAGGCTACGAGTGTGTTTGCACCTGTCCCGTCGGTCCCATACTTAAACCCCCACATGCTGGGTTGTTCACACGGTTCGATCAGGGTGGCCGTTCCGGCATCACCAAAAATGGTCCTTAAGCTCCGATCCGATGGGTGGATTAATTTGGTATAGGTTTCGGCGGTGATGAATAGGATACGACCGGCTGTTCCCGAGCGGATGATTCCATCGGCCAATGACAAACCGTAAACGTACCCACTACAGCCAAGATTAAAGTCGAGTGCTCCGACATCGGTTCGAAGACCTAGCCGCTGTTGGATCAGACAGGCTGTGGTCGGTAATGCGTAGTCCGGAGTTTGTGTGCAAAACAGGATGAAGTCGATGGATTCGGGGTCGATGTCGTTTTCACGGAAGAGCTTTTCGGCTGCAATGACGCCTAAATCGGAAGAGCACTCATCGGGTGCGGCGATGTGGCGCTGCCGAATGCCTGTCTTGGAACCAATCAGGTCCATGTTCCAGCCAGGGTTTTCCCGTTGTAGATCCGCGTTTGTCTCAATTCGCTCAGGCAGGTGAACGGCAATGGGACCAATGCCAGCGTACTTCACGTGAATTTCAAACCGAAACGGAGTCAAGGAGATTGCAGCGGCAACCGTGCCGCCGGCGTAAGTTCTAAGGTTACCAGATACCGCCCCACAAGCGAAGAGTCAGTTTGACTATGCGGCTTGAACTATTCGACGTTGAGATGACTCGAAATCGGCTTTTCTTTCAATTTCCAACCGGCCCACCGTTTGAAACGGCCCCAAGGGGTCCTTCGGGGAGCGAATCAAAACCGTTGAGTTCGCGTGGAGCATGCGAGGGACGTAGAACCATGCTTGTTCCATCGCTTCGAGGTCGGTATCCGGGGATACAATGATCAGGTCTGTTCGCAAGTGGGAATTGGCAATCCGATTCAAAGCCTGCAAGGCGTCGCCGGGCGCGAGTTGAATTTTAGCACCCAATGGTTTGAGACTTTGGTGAACCATTTTCAGGGGCAACGAAGGTTGGCTATCGGGCCGGCCGTCAAATAGATCAATCCCGGTGTATTTGATCTGCCCACTGAGTCCGAATGTTTCGGCGATTCTCAGTATGTTTTGGGTCCGCGCTAAGTTCTGGATACCTACTTCGACGATTGATTGATATCGATTCTTCGCAATCTTTTTGTATACCAGACGGTCGCACTTGGGTTTACTTAGAAACGCAAGCTTGAAATAGTTTAATTTGGAAATGGTTGACACAAATCACCTCGTCAAGATGTCACCGCATCGATGCGTCGACAGGTTCAAAGACTTGCAGTTTAATTCGAACATCGGATCTTTTTTTTCTTCGACTTCAAAAAGGGTACCTGTGCAGTGACACCGTTTTGATCAGCAGTTTCAACGACTCCGGAAACGTCCCCGATATATGGACAATCCCTCAAATCGTTAAACTCGCAGAGAAGTGCCCCTACTTGGGAATTTTGGGGCCTAGAATACACGACTGTTTTATGCGATTTACACCAAGGTCAGGGATTTCGGTACGGACGACTGTCCCGATACATCGAACAGCGGCTCATGGAAATGATGGGTGTGAATGATCAGGGCATGCATTGATATAAATCTATCGTGTTTGTCATCATTCCACTATTCTCGCAAGTTTGAGTGGGGCGGTATGTTTGCCCGATGGGAGCGAAGGAGAATGGGAGCGCCTGCTCGAATCGCCCTGTGGGCGGATTCGGTTCGGTCGAGAACTGAGCCGTTGCGATGAGGTGTGGTGAGGGTTTATGGTGACTGAAGCCGAGAGTTAAAGACCCTATAGATTTACTATTTAGACGGGGGATTTATATCTTGATATCCCTAATTAAGACGCTCAGGTCGTAGCTCGGCGCGATGAAGATCGGAGAGGCTGGTCGGGTGGTGTGGGAACGCATCGCCTTTAACGCCCCAACAGGGCCATCGTTTCACCACAGATGGTCTGGAACGTCTTTTTTTGAATACGAGTCCATTCCGTGTAGGCTGGAAATCGTAGTTGGCCACTGGGCTTACTCTGGTTGGCCGGAGCGCAGGTCTTGATTCGGAGAGTGGTTTGCAAAGCGTCTTCTAGAGGCTGAATGTTACCATCGATGAGGTTTTCGAACCGAAGAGTGGGGGCATCGATTTGTTGCGTTAAGTCGAGGTACTGTAAATCCTCGTGGATTCTTCGGTTCATATTGGACCAGTGATGGCACGCTCGGGAAAAGATATCCAAGTTGTGATCCCCAGCGAGTGTTCCTCGGAATCGGACGTCTTCCCTGAAGTATTGTGCGACGTTCGGTTTTGAAAGTACGCTGCGGATGGTTTCGATCCCGTCTCGATGCAGAAAGATAAACCTCGCTCCTGGGAATGCGTCAGCCAGAGGACGGGACAGACTGAACAGGCGGTTACTGGCTTCGAAATTAATATCATGGCGGGTGTAACGAAGAAGAGATACCAGCCGGAGCCAAGGCATCTCACGCTCATAAAAATCTAAACCAAGTTTGAGCAAGTCGGGCTGTTTTTCATGGAAGACCCCTCGGAGACCATTGGCTTCCAGTAGACGAACGATATAGGTCGATCCACAGGCCCCACTATTTTGACAAAAAATACGTGTTCGATTGATGTTGAATGAATCTTTCCAGCATCGATTAAAGATTCTCCGACCCGTTCTGACGAGACCTCGCAGGTTGTCTCCGCGGTCGGCATCGGCTCGTTTGAATGTTTCGAGGTCTTGAAAAGCAATCATGATTTTCCGGTCCGTGGGCTGAACGTTGGAGAGACCACACTAGGAATAACTTGCCTCGCTTTTTGCGCCAATGTCAGCTTTTTAAATTAAATGCAGGAAGTAGATCGACCCGAGCAGATGAAAGGTTCGATACAGGCTTTTGACCGGGAAATCCAACTTTTTTTGGGCTGATTGGTTGTAGAAGTGATAGCAGGAAGGCAGGTTTAATCTTGGGCGTCCTGGCTGCCGCTTTCGCCTGATACAAGTCTGCGATCGACAAGTCTGCTCGGCAAGCGAGTGGGGTTAGAACTCAAAGCTTTGGCGACAAGTTCGTTCCTGTGACTCCGTATACCTAACCTACGCCTTCAATAATTTTTAGCGATTCCAGATTGCTGGCGTATTCACAGAGCCGTCGTAGGTCTCCCCTTCGCCAACATAGTTCCAGCCCAAATAAAGCCAACCATCGACTGACTGAAATTCGACTAATTTTAGGCGTTTGGCGAAAGCGACATCTTTTAAAAGATCTCCATCAATGGGCAGTAGATTTTCAGGCAACGGTATTTCCGTCGGACTGCCGTCCGCGTTATCCTTGTCCAGCTGGCGTTCTAGCGCGGTTTTGAACGCAACGGTCTTGCCATCTTTTTGATCGGTTAGGTAATTAACTTTCGGTTTCCCGTCCCGTTCCAGGAAAAGCTTCCCATTGGAACGTGTGATTTTAAAATTAAGCCGGATCGTCAAGCCATAGTTGATTGAATTTTGCCCCTGCCTGAAACGAAGACCTGTTACGACGACCGAAAACTTATCGTTGTCGAATTCGAATTGAACAGGGCGTTTATCACTAAAGAGCATTTGCCAATCGCCGTTTTCGCCGTCCCTCAATGTAGACATGTCAACATTTAAAAGTGTCTCTAGGCGATCCGCGATTTCATAATTCCACAACGCCTTGCCAGCCAAGATCGGACTGGCGTAATTGCTAAGCGCTGTTTCGTTAATCCTCACGGAAACTCCAGGAGTTTTTTGCGAAATCGGTTTTGAAGGTACCGGGGCCCCCAGATCGCTCTCGCTAGACTTGATACCGGTGATGTGAAACCGGTCCGGTGTCGTGAAAAGAAAAAGTTCGGGTAGGACGGATAGATTCTGTGCCCGCTGCATTTGGAAATGATCGATCCTTGTTTGACCCTCCATGAGGACGTCATTGGTCTGCTCTAAGAACGAGGTTAATGTTTTAGCTTCTAACCTGGTTGCCGAGATTCCTTCGGTAAGTGTTTTGTCTTTCTCGTACTGTTTTCGAGCGATTTTCTGAATGAGTTTGCAGCCGCTGCTCACGCCATCAAATCGCGATTCCAGATTTGCTGCGCCGTAGGCGCCGGTCGCAAAAAGTCCCGAGGTGTTGGCGAATACGCTCCGCCGAGCCTCAATTTCAGCCTCGCCTCCAGCGAATGCCGTAATGGGTCCTTGCTTGGTATACGTTTGGGACTCAACATCACCCAGTAGTTGTAAACTGAGGTGGGCTTGGTTGGGATCGGGAATTAAGTCGATCGCTACGTTACCGGTAACATATGCCTCCCCTAAAATAAGGCGTCCTAAAATTTCCTCTCTTACCGCTTGGGTCTCACTAACCGACCGTCCGGCCAATTGGTTGATCAATTGACCGGAGACGGATATTTCCAAGTTGGGAAGGGAGTGTTTCTTGCGAATGGCTGCGACCAGTGGCGATGCTTGGTTGGTTGATTCTAGTTCCCCTAAAGCCTTGCCCATTTCCGCTTGGGCGACGCGGTTGTCCGGGTCAGAAAGTTCGCTGAAGTATTTTTTCAACGTGTCTAGATTGCCCTCGATGGAACCCTGAATCCGAGGGTTGGTGCCGTTGGCAAACACTCGACGGAATCGCGAGAAAGCATAGTTTGCCGCCGCGAAATAGATATCGCGTTGTTCCAACTGCAGTTCGTCAAAGGCGCGTTGGTAAGGGCTCAGTGCACGTCCCAATTCAGCACGACGCTGCATTCGTGCTGTTTCGTTAGGCTCCAGATTTTTGAGCTCTTGTTCCAGTGCTGCGACGTTTTTGATCAATGTCTGTTTGGTTGTTTCCAATGTTTTACGATTGGACGCTAGTTTTAATTTATCCTGCGGCGTAACGGGCGGCGTGACCGGGTCTTGTGACGAAGCCCCTTTTTTCTCCGAGGACTGCCCGGTATCGCTGTCGTCAGGGACAGGACCCTCACCCGGTGTAGCCGATTGATTTTGGCGTAGTTCTTCCATCCATTTTTGGATCTGATCCATTTGCTGGTTCAGTTTTAATAGCTGCTTGTCAATTTCGACCAACCCTGTTTGAGCGGTTTCGATTTCCTGTTGAATCAATTGAGCGGTACGGAAATTCGGTACTTCAATTTCCATTTCTTTTAAAAGTTTGATTAACGGAGCCAGTTTTAATGTTTCAAAGACACGTTTCCGCTCATCAAGCGAAAGTGTTTCTCGATAATGTTTTTGGAGTGCCTGTAAGTTGTCGATAACGCGTTCACGGCGGTATTCAATTTCCGCCAATGGAATTGGAGTGACCTTGGAACGTCGTTTGGAGACAACGTCGTGAACATCAATGGAGTCTCGAGTTGTGAGATTAGCGATTTGCCGTTGCAGAGCATCTTTGACATTCTGAAACGCGGGTTGACTAAGGCCTGGAGTGTCGGAGTTCAATTTTTGTAATAACGAAGCCAGCGTATGAACGTCTGCCGAATCACCCTTGGCGGCTTGGGTTTCCAGCGTGTTAAGATCCAGGAATTGCCGCCAGTTCTGGGCATTGGTATTGGTGCCGAGGTATACGGTAAGTTGGTGTACGGCTAGCTGCAGTTCGCGAGAAGAATCAGCGCGGACCGCCGTTGGGGAATGGCTGTTAAAGATCAACCCGCTCAAGACAATTAGAGTTAGGGTGAACAGCGGCCGTCTCTGGTGAATCATGAATCCCTCAACGATTCTGGTTGCATGGTTTTGGTGTATTCAATTGTATCCAAACGATGTTGGCGGATTTTTCATTTGGATCCGCTATTGGGGAAACCCGAAAAAACCTTTACCCCCAACCGCTTACAAGTTTAGGACAAGAGAATAGCGTATTTGGCCGGGATAAAAAGAATACGTAATTTGCTGTTTGTTTTTGTTGGCCTATCGCGTTACTGCCCGGAATTTGCATAATTCGATGGAAATGGGCCAGAATTTTGTCTGAAATGGCGATTTCGGAAATTCTCGTTTTTTACGATTGCGACGATAATTACTCAAAAATAGATTCGAGTCGGCCGGAAATCATCCGAGTCCGCAACTGAATTTGGAGATTCGATCACGATGAATGACTTTTTGTTTGAACGCGGTAGACTGTTGGAGAATCAATTTTATCGGGAAAAAGATCGTCACTTGTTAGACCGTTTGCGGGCTGAAATGCAAGCCGAAGATGCGCGGAAAGCCTTAACTCTGGCCAGTGGCATCCAAGACGAGAAGGTTGTCTCCGAGTTGGTTGAAAATAACATTTCCGCCGAAACGTTGACGAGCGTCTCTTTGATTCCATTGGTGACGGTCGCCTGGGCTGATCGGACGTTGGAAGCCGCAGAGCGACGAGCGGTTTTAACCGCGGCTACGGGCTCAGGTATTGAGCCAGGTTCGGTAGCCTATGCGTTGGTTGAATCGTGGTTGGAGGAAGAGCCCTCGGCTGAACTCTTCGAGAGCTGGAAACACTATGTGCACGCGCTGAAGCAAACCATTGATGCTGCGTCATTGATGCACCTTAAAACTTCAGTGATGAAGCGAGCAAAAGAAGTCGCTGAATCAGCGGGTGGTGTGTTAGGCGTAGGCCGTGTTTCAGTCGAGGAAAAAGATGTCATCGAGGAGATGGAAGCTGTCTTTGATGGTTAATGAAGCATCCTCCTGTTGAGAACGGAGGGCGTCTCATATCGTCACGACTTTTTTAATGGGAAATGCCGATGGTGGTTAACGGTAGGTCTCGCTAATATCACGAATATATGCCAAGGCGCTTTCGATATCGGTAGTCAAGACTCCCGTTTGACGGCCTCGTCGATCGCATTCCCCCAAAGCCACTAAGTCACGATAATTTTCGTTAGCTCTCAAACGCCGATGCTTGCGCGCTCCGATCGAGTGATCGTGAATCTGGTGTGCCGACATGTGATTCTCTATAAGCCAGGACGTCCGTTGGGAAATGAACCCCTCCAGAGATTCAAGTCCTGCCAATACATGATTGCCTGGGTCAATCGCCTTGCCAACATCGTGTAGTAATGCGGCGAGTAAAAACTCTTCGTCATAAGGTTGTTGGTCGCAGGCGAGATCGTATACCTGAAGACTATGGTAGAGAGCATCACCCTCTGGATGATATCGCGGGTTTTGTTGAACATTTTCCAAGGGTAGTAGTAACGCAGCGTAAATTTGAAAACGATCTACTCGTTGTCGCGATTTGGTGAGTTCGAGGTCTAGGTCAATTCCGGGTGTGGTCTCTAGAATGATTTGTTTGAGTTCTTGAATGTTCGCGCGCTCGATCGGCTTGCCAGTGATCGAGCTTTGGAAAATCTGGTTCTTTTGGCGAGCTGTGTAGACGGTTAATTCGAATTCAAATACGTCATAGACGCGAACATGGCGATAAGTGTTCGTTGTGCCTTTCGTTAAGATTGATTTGCGCTCGATGTCAAAATGAAGGCAGTGGTACTCCAGCTCCGCGGTCACCGCCTCGAGACTGTCCGAAAAAAGATGTAGATCGACATCACTTCCTTTACGGATGTGGCCCGTGAGGACGCTTCCGATCAGTCTGGGGGCATATTTTTCCAATAGGATCATTAAACTTAGGGCGGCCACACGCATTTCATGGAGGTTGTTGATTCGCGAGTCCCCCTCAAATTGCCGTGCCATGAGCTCGATCTCATCCCGGATTTCCGCGTTGCTAGGGAGGTCGGAGGGTCTGATCCAACCGCTGCAAAGTTTGCGAGCCGCCTTGGTTTTGGCACGATAGTACTCGGACTCTTCGCGATCGTACATCAACCGGGCTGCCTGCCATGCGATTTGCCGTCTGAGTTTGTTGGTGCCCATATAGTGGTTCTGTTTCAACGATGCCTCGATGGCGGTTAGGACTGGGGGTCTGAGAGGGCTCTCACCGGCTGATTGGTCGAATGGAGATTTCAGCGCTCAAACCGCGGCGGTTTAGGAGAAAATTGGGTTAGAGCTAGTGTATCCAAATGGCGCGATTTTTCACCCCAAACAGTTGCGCTCTCGATTAAACAGTTGTTTAATACGACTGTTTGGATTAGACTGCCGAAATTGTAAGATGCCGCAAAAACGATCGCACAAATTGATATCCCCCCAATTGGTCGCTTTCGTCTTCACTGCACACCGTTTTTTCTTTGAGCCCATCATGAACCGCGACGAATCGACGAAAAATCGAGTTTTGCTGGCAGCCGGTCCCATTTTCGCGCGCAAGGGTTTTGCCCAAGCGACGGTCCGTGAGATATGCGATGCGGCCAATGTCAATTTGGCAAGCATCAATTACTACTTTGGCGACAAGCAACGTTTGTACATTGAAACGGTGATCTTGGCTCGGGAACAACGGGCGGAACAATTTCCGTTTCCCTCTTGGTCGGATGAGACATTGCCCGAAGTAAAATTGAAGGAGTTTGTTGGACTCATGCTGCGCCGTGTGGTGGTGATGCAGACCGTACCATGGCAAGTCGGACTCTTGATGCGTGAGATATTAAAGCCGACCGAGGCTTGCCAACAGTTGGTTGAAGAATACTTTAGGCCTATTTTTGAGAGGCTTTTGCGAATCGTTGATGAATTAGTCGATAGACCGCTCACCACATTGCAGAGGACTCAAATAGGGTTCAGTATCATTGGTCAGTGCTTGCATTATCGGTTTTCGGCCGGCGTGATATCGATGATGGTCGAAGAGAAACGCCGCCAGGAATATTTTGATTTAGAAAATCTAACTAATCACATAACCGAGTTTTCCATAGCTGCGATACGCAATTTGCATGATATCGAGGCCGCACAGGCAGAGACAACAGCCGTGTCCGCTCGGGAGACTGACAAGTAAGTTGAAAATGGGCGCAGAAAAACAAACCAGCAAAATGAAAAAGGTGAAAACCGGGCAAGAAGTCTTTAAATACACACTCTCTGTTGTGATTTTGGGCTTGGGCGTTGGGGTGGCGATCTTCTTGGCGACGTTTAAAAAGGATCCTCAATCGGCCGATTCTGTTGGGCTGATAACGGTTGCTGATGCGAAACCGGTTCAGCGATATGAAGGCCCTCTCGATCTCGAGGTTTCAGGCGTCGTGGTCCCCTTTCGCGAGATAGAGATCGCGGCGCAGGTCGGTGGTTTGATCAAGACAAAGTATCCAGATTGTGAAGCGGGCCAGTACGTCACAAAAGGCACAAAGCTGTTTGAAATTGATACCGCGGATTTTGAGTTAGATAAAAAGACCATCGAGTCCGAAATTGTCCAAGCACAAAGATCTCTTGAGGAGGTTCAGAAAGAGATCGAGGGTTCGATCAAAAATCTTGAATTGGCCCAAGAAGATTTCGATTTACAAAAACGCGATTTTGAACGGACTAGCCGTCTATCCTCGGCCTTATCAGCTTCGGAACTGGATCAAGCCAGGCGCGTCCTGTTGCAGTCTCAGTCGGCGGTTACTTCAAGTAAAAACGCCTTTGAAACGTTGAACGCGCGAGAATTGAAAATGCAGGCGTCGTTGGACTTGGCCCAAAGTCGACTTGCCAAGGCTGTATTGAATCTGGAAAGAACGACGGTCAAGGCTCCCGATAATGGGGTGATTGTTGAAGAATTCGTAGAACAAGGGAATTACGCGACGCCCGGGACCAAGTTGGTTTCAATGGAGGTGACGCGAAATGCCGAGGTGCAAAGTAATTTGACTCCAGGAGAGTTGCGTTGGTTGCGGCGTAACGCCGACGTTGACACGCCCTTTCAAGATGAGGAGGACGTGCTGGTTTACCAGCTTCCAAAAATTGACGTCGAGATTTTTGAAAATTCAAATCCAAACGTAAAATGGAGGGGCGTTTTGGAGCGGTTTAATGGGATTGGTCGAGACCAAGTGACCAAAACGATTCCGTGTTCGATCGTTGTTGAAAAACCGATCATACTCACCGATGACGGCCCTCATGTTTTGGTGCGAGGGATGTACGTGAAATGTCGAATGGAAATTCCCCGCAGTAAACTGAGAGAACGAAAATTTTTGGAGTTGCCTGCATCGGCGGTCCAGCCATACCTTAACGATCAAGGTGAGTCAGGCGATGCGGTTTGGGTTGCTGGGGAACGACAGGCAGACATCATCAACAAGGGTACTTGGTTTCGGTGGCTAGACAAGTTCCCGGTAGAAATTGTCCACCGTTTTGAACGGAAAGTAGAAGGTGTGGTACAGGAATTCGTTGTGGTCGAAGACGACGGTAAAGGGACGGGTTTGACGGACGACTCATTGGTGATTGAATCCCCACTTCCCAATCCAAGGCAACGCTCCCAACAAGAACGTGAGCAATTCGTGACGGATCAACGGATCTTGCAAGAGAAGATGAAAAAAGAACAGGATTGGAAAGCGGGTCGGATCGGGCTTGATCCTGGCCAAGTTGAGGACATGAAAATTAGTCTGCAAAAACTTAGGACGTTCACTCGCGACCCCCAAGGGAAAGTACGCCTGATTTCGGAAACCACCAAGACCGCTGAATCGGTCCCTGATGGAGATGCCGTTGGAAAAGCGAAACGGGGTTCGGATGGAGAGTTGAAAAACGGACAATCGGAAGGAACCGAGTCATGAAATCCATCATTTCGTGGGCCATCCGCAATTCGCCGGCCATGAACACGTTGTTAATCGGCTCCATGCTGGTTGGGGCCATTAGTTTCGTCGTCATGCGGCGCGAGGTTTTCCCCAATTTTGCTTTGGAGATCCTACTCGTTTCTGTCCCTTTTCCCGGTGCCACTCCCGAGGAGGTCGAAGAGGGGATTTGCCAAAAAATTGAGTCAGTCGTGAGCGGCGTTGAGGGGGTCAATAAAATGACCGCGGTTGCTCGAGAAAGTTACGGCTACATTATCCTCGAATTGGGCAGTGACGTGACGGATGTTCAGAAGGTACTGAACGATGTTCGTTCGCAGGTCGACCAGATCGCGTCGTTTCCGCCTCGTGCGGAGGATCCAGAGATCAAACAGATCGTATTCCGCGCACCGGCAATCACTCTCGGAATCTTAGGTCCACCACCGAATGAGGACGTGGATCCTTTGGTTGCGGAAAAACAGTTGCGGGATTTGGCCGAAGAAGTTCGTGCCGAGGTGCTTGAATTAAGGGCGGTTCCGCCCAAGGGTTGGGCAAGGTGGTCCTTGCGATCACTTTTCCAACCCAAAGGGACGGCTGTCTCCGGCGCAGATATCGTCGCAGAGCGTCCGTATGAGATTGCGGTTGAGGTACCAGAGGATCGACTGCGTCAATACGGTATCAGCATTGATGGTCTGGCTCAGCTGCTTCGGATGCAGAACGTTGACATGCCAGGTGGCAAGATGGAAACCGCGTCCCAAGAGGTGCTGTTGCGAGGGGATAACAAGCAAGAAATTGGTGCTGAGATCGCCAAGATTCCTATTTTAACCCAATCCAATGGTGACATTGTAACGGTGGGTGAAATTGGAAACGTAATCGATGGTTTTGCAGAAACCACGTCGCGGCATTTTATCAACGAGAAGCCGGGGATCGCCATCTCGGTTACCAAGACCAACAATGAAGATCTGTTTACGATTGTGGACGCGGTGCAAGAGTATGTGAGAACCAAAGCAAAACAACTGCCGCCCGGCTACGAAATTAAAACTTGGGGCGATATTTCAGTGGATGTCGTCGATCGCATTGACCTCCTGACTCGAAATGGTGTTCAGGGTTTGCTGTTAGTATTCCTCGTGTTGGCCGTGTTTCTCGATTTGCGATTAGCATTTTGGGTGGCCATTGGTATTCCCGTGTCGGTTTTGGGCGCAGGTTTTATTCTGCTGGCGTTTGGTCAAACATTGAACATGTTGACCATGTTTGCGTTTCTCATGGCTCTAGGTATTGTGGTCGACGACGCGATTGTCATTGGCGAGAACATTTATACCAAACGTTCAGAGGGCCTCAATTTTACTCGAGCCGCGATTGATGGCACGATGGAGGTACTGCCCAGCGTTTGCGCGTCGGTTGCAACGACGATCATCGCTTTTCTGCCATTGATGTTCGTGACGGGAGTGATGGGGAAATTCATCTCGGTGATGCCAGTGGCGGTGATTGCGATGCTGGTCATTTCGCTAGTGGAAAGCACGTTTATTTTACCGAGTCATCTGGCTCACCAAAATAATCTTTTCATGAAGTTTGTGGGTTCCGTATTTTATGTCTTTAAACCCTTGATGAGTCTGTTTCAAGTAATCAATCGGCGGGCTTCCGGATTGATGGAGTGGGCGATTCAACGTTTTTACCGACCCTTGTTAAGTTACTCGTTAAACAACATTCCGGTGGTTTTGGCGGTGGGTTTAGCCTATGCCTGTGTCGCGGGCGGCCTGATTGCAGGTGGGATCGCGCCCTTTGGCTTTTTCCCAAAATTAGACAGTCGGGAAATTAGCGCGACGGTGGCTTTTCCCACCGGAACGAGGTCCGATTTCGCAGTGAACGCCGTCGCAGCCCTACGAGAGGCGGTTCTGGAAATACAAGATGAGCAAGATCCTCGAAAACCCAAATTCATTAAAAATGTTTACGAGAAAATTGGAGAAATTGGTAACGGTCTCGGAGGACCATCTGGCGTGACCAATGGAAGTCATGTTGGCACGGTTCAGGTTCAGCTCGTGCCCTCGGATGATCGGGAAATTGGTAGTGACGAATTGATTGCTAAGTGGCGGGAAAAGCTGACTGGAGACAAGCCGGAAGATGAAGTGTATCGGCAACGGCTCGCCGGGAGCGAGGTGCTCAAATTTGGCTCTCAAGGGATGGGGCCCGGCGGTGTCGCCATCGAATTCAAATTATTAGCAGATGACGGAAGTGTCGCAATCTTGGAGGAGGCTGCTGAGGAGTGCAAAGTCGCATTGTCCAGCATTGCCGGTGTCAAGGATATTGAAGACGACTCGAGGGTTGGAAAATGGGAGATGGTCCTCAAGTTAAATGAACAGGGCAAAGCGTTGGGACTGAATGAAAATTCGCTGGCCAATACGATCCGAACAGTTTACTTCGGTGACGAGGTAATGCGATTGCAACGGGGCCGACATGAAGTCAAGCTCATGGTGCGTTACCCACGGGAAGAGCGCAAAAATATGGAGAGCTTTGAGAACATACGGATCCGCGATAACAATGGAGCTGAGTGGCCATTGTTAGAAGTCGCCAACGTTGATTTCCAGAGGGCTTCCAGCGAAGTCAATCGATTGGATCAGCGCCGGAGTATCACGGTCACTGCGGATGTCGACCCGAAAATCGGGAACGCAGCTCAAATCAATCGCATGTTGCAACGCGAAACGTTACCCGAAATATTGGAAAGATATCGAGACAAGGGTGCCTTGTTATCCGTCAATTGGGAGGGTGAACAGGCCCAAACGATGGAGTCTACATCGAGTCTGTTTGTCGGATTCGGAATCGCGCTACTTTGCATGTACGTCCTGCTGACACTTGAATTTCGTTCCTACGTTCAGCCATTGATAATCCTCTCGATCATCCCTTTTGGCTGGCTGGGGGCTATATTAGGACATGCCATGATAGGCCTGCAATTGACACTGTTTAGTTTTTTTGGCTTGATTGCATTGACGGGCGTCGTGGTTAACGATTCGATTGTATTAGTCGACTTTATTAACCGGCGGGTACGAGAAGGGCTGCCGCTGAGGGAGGCCTTAATGTCGGCTGGCCAACGACGGTTTCGCCCAATCATGTTGACGTCGATGACGACCATTGCCGGTTTGTTTCCAATCCTGCTTGAGACGTCACTTCAGGCCCAGGTTTTGATCCCGATGGCGGCCAGTTTGATTTTTGGTCTGTCCACGGGAACCTTATTGATCCTCATTTTGGTCCCGGTATTCTACGCCATGTACGGGCGCGTATTAAAGGCGATGGAGATTGAGATCAGTCAGGAACCCTTTGACGAAGTTGGGATCGACAGTCAAGATAACCCTCAGCCTTCCTTTGTCGCGCGGAAAGGCAATCCAATCGACCCTCAAGCCATTTGAGCGCGGTGGCCGGTGCGCGAATTGAGAGTTCATTTATATTCCAGCATCTCGCCATATCCTAGGCGTTGCTCGATGTCGCGAGCTCTTGGATCGGAGGCTTGACCTTTACCGAGTGTCCGGGTGATCCAGTCACTGGTTGATTGGGTCGTCTCTGTGACGGCCGACGTAGCGCTTTTGAGATTGTATTTTGCACAACCGGCCGACGCACAGAGGGCGACGATCAGAACCAATAAGGTAGCGTATCGCATATTAAATCTCGATGGCTTTAGGGATGTTTCTCTCATTAGGGATGTTTCTCTCATTTTCTTTTTCCAGATTCTTGAGCTTCTGTCCAGCCCCGAAATTTTTCTGATAGCATGAAGCGTCATCGGCGTTTCGCGCTGGAACCGCTCCAACCCCCCGCTTTCGTGAAACATTCGTTTTGGAAACTAAATATGGAATTTAAAGAACTTGACGTTCTCGTAATCGCACCTCACCCAGACGATGCCGAATTGGGGATGGCCGGTGGAATACTAGCGTTGCAAGACGCGGGGCAGCGGGTCGGCGTGTTGGACCTGACCAATGGTGAACCGACACCCCATGGTACGCCGGAGCGTCGTTCTGCCGAGACGGCCGCCGCGACAGCAGTACTGCGGCTGCATTGGCGAGGGAATTTAGGTTTGGAAAATCGGAAACTTCAATCAACCCTTGAATCTCGCGCCGCGCTGGCGGGTGTGATCCGTCAGACACGTCCGCGTTGGCTGTTTGCCCCTTACTGGCAGGATGCACATCCCGATCATGTGGCAGCGACGCAATTGGTTGACGATGCTCGGTTTTGGTCTAAGTTGTCGAAATGTGATTTGCCGGGTGAACGGCATCATCCGCAGCGTATTTTCAACTACTACTGCGTGCATTTGAAAATGCATCCGCAACCAGCTTTTGTCCTCGATATCTCGGCGCATTGGGAAACCAAAATACGCGCGATTCAATGCTACCAAAGTCAATTTATTGAAGGTCGTGAATCGATGCGGCCCAGCTTCTTGGAGCAGTTTGAATACGAGGCTCGATATTGGGGGAAAACGATTGGCGTTGAATTCGGCGAACCGTATGCCTGCCGAGAACCGCTGGGTCTTAACAGTCTGGGATCGTTACTTTAATACGGGGCCTTCTAACAGTCTTTCTTCCTTGGGGCGCAGGAGTTCATTCTGGGGGGCTGGACCGTGTGTCTGCTGACTCGAGGCTCTACCGCGATGGGTTCGGAAGGGTGTCTTCGATAAACTGTGGCCAACCTCGGGTGAAGAAGGTTTCTGAGCGTACATCCGGAGATGAAGAGCCGGCTAATATAAGGCACTCGCAACCGTTTTGTAGCTGCAGCATGGCCATTCCTTTTGAAACGCCCATTACAGAGATTGCCGAAGCATAGGCGTCGGCGAGAGTTGCATTGGGGGCGATCACAGTGACTTGGGAACGAGAAGTGGTTGCTTCGCCCGTTCTTGGGTCGATGATATGTGAATATTTTTTTCCATCGACCGTCAGGGATTGATGCAAGTCACCACTCGTCGCAACGGCTGCGTTGCTCAGTTTTAGCATTTTGGGAGTCGCGTCTTGGGCAGATCCCAATTGGGGTTCAATTTGAATCAGCCAGTGTTTCTTCCCCGGCGGTGGGTTAGAGACACTCAAATCACCTCCCGCGTCAATCATGGCTGAACCGATCTTGTGTCGCCGCAAAAGGCAGATGAGCTGGTCGGCGGCATAACCTTTCCCGATCCCGCCAAAATCCAGTTTCATATTTGCTTTCAACAGCCGTAATCGATTCCCCGTGTGAATTTCCAGATCGCGATAACCCGTCAGCGCGGTCGCCTCCCCGATTTTCTCTTTCGAGGGCAAGCGGTTTCGCTTCCGAGCCATTCTCCAAACTTGAGAGAGGTTGCCTACCGTGACATCAAAGGCTCCATCGGTCTGGACACTGAGCGTTTGGCTTAGACAGCTGAGTTCCCAAAGTTCGCGACTCACGCGTTGAGGATTTCGTTGCGGCGAGGCGTTGCAGAATTTGGAAAGTTCACTGGTGGGCTTGTAATCACTGAAGATATTTTCAAGTTCGCTCAATCGGTTTTTAATTGCTCTGTCGATCTCGTCGTTCGCGGAGGGGGCAGCATAGTAAACAACTCGAAACTCCACCCCCATTGCGGGTACCGAAATCTCGTGACGTGTCCTTTCTGCCCCGGTTTTATTGGATATTTCACAAGACCCCCAGGGCAGTAGCAACATCATTGAGTTTAGGACGCCGAGATAGCCAAAAAAGGGGTACATGCAACGGTAGCCAGAGGTTTGGGGTGAAAGTGGTTCATGCCAACCCAGTAAAGGGTTTGTAACGCCATTTCCTTCTGCACATTGAAATCTGTTAAGCCAACGACTAAGCTAACAGCATTGTCTAATACAGGAAACGGCCCCGGCCGAAGTCCGATATGTTTTGGTTTGAAATACGTCAGGTTTGGTTTGACCCGATTGGATAGAAAATAGGAGAGTTTTGTGATTAAGAAAAACAACCAATCATCACGACGCGAATTTATTGGCAACGGGACCAAGCTTGCTGCTGCGGGTGTTGCCGCAGGAGCCGTTTTGACACCCAAGTTATCCGTCGCCCGGTCCGCACATGCGTTCGGAAGCGACACGATTAAAATAGGATTGGTGGGTTGTGGCGGTCGTGGGACGGGAGCCGCAGTCCAGGCGATGAATACGAAATCAGGAAACGTCGAACTGACGGCGATGGGAGATGCCTTTGACAACCGCCTGCAGAGCGCACTTAAGACGTGTAAGAAAAATCACAAAGAAAAAGTTCGGGTAAACAAGGATAATCAATTCGTAGGTTTTGACGCTTATAAGCAGGTGCTCGATAGCGACATCGATATGGTTCTGTTGGCCACGCCTCCAGGTTTTCGCCCCTTACATTTAGAGGCAGCTATCGATGCTGGAAAACATGTGTTTATGGAGAAGCCGGTGGCCGTCGATGCTCCTGGTGTGAGGCGCGTGTTGGCTGCGGGCGAAAAAGCCCGTGAGAAAAATTTGGCGATTGCTGTGGGGCTGCAACGTCGTCATGAGCGGGCCTACCGAGAGACGATCGATCAGCTTCAAAACGGAGCCATTGGCGATTTTGTCTTGAACCGAGCCTATTGGAACGGTGGTGGCGTATGGGTTCGGCCCAGAGAAGACGGTCAATCAGAGATGGAATACCAAATGCGTAACTGGTATTACTTCAATTGGCTTTGTGGTGACCACATTGTCGAGCAGCACATCCACAATCTCGATGTCATCAATTGGCTAATGGATGGCTATCCTGTTTCGGCACAGGGGCAGGGTGGGCGTCTTGTGAGAAATGGTAAAGATCATGGCCAGATTTATGATCACCACTTGATTGAATTCACTTATGAAAACGGCACCAAGTTATTCAGCCAGTGTCGACACATTCGCGAGTGTTACAACAATGTGAGCGAACACGTTCATGGAACCAAAGGGTACTGTGACATCAGCGGTGCGAAAATTTATGACACCGATGGCCAACAGATTTTTCACTCCAAAGCGGGCCGCGGTGGTCATCAACAGGAACACCATGATCTGTTTCAAGATTTGAGAGACGGCGTGATTCCAAATGAAGCCGAATACGGTGCCAAAAGCACGATGACCGCGATCTTTGGTCGTTTGGCATCCTATACGGGGAAAATGCTGAAATGGGAGGATGCGATTAATTCTAATGTCAGCTTGGCCAACGTTGATGAGATGGTGACGATGAAAGAGGACGCTCCTGTGATGCCAAAGGCGGACGGGACCTATCCCGTTCCGATGCCTGGAGCGGGGGCAAAAGAATCCATCGACTGGAAATAAGTTGCTCTCTGCAGACTTCAAGCCCGAAGACGATTCGATTTGACGAACGCCCTGTAACAGCAGGGCGTTTTTTTTTAGTCCAATCGTATCTGTCAAATTCTACCGGATAGTTAAGCTTTTCCGGTCCTTCCCGATGCACGATACGAATTCAATGTTTTGAATTAATGTGATCTAACAGTTCGATTAAGTATACAGAAATCGCGTGTTATCGCGGAAAGTGCGATTGTCTCAATCGGGTTGAACATTGGCGTAAACGGGAGTTTTTCCATGCGACTTGGAATGTTGTCTTTGATTTTGTTTTTGTTCGGTTTACTCCTGTCTACCAGCGTCGTGGCGCAACAGACGGTGACGGATGAAGGTTCCCAGCTGAGGGTCACCACGATACGAGTCGAACGGGGCAACCGATACAACACTGGTTCTGTTTCGTCCCTTTCCCGCGCCCCTGCGGTTGTCAGTTCGACGACTCGGCTGCCTCGGGCTGCTGTATCTCCAAACGCGAACATCCTCCCTTTAGCCCATTGGGCTAAGCCGAATACTACCGGACATGTCACTTACCAGCAGCCTCTCACTCAGCTACAGATTTCGCCGAGTGACGTTCGTGTTGCCCGGCAAGACTCACTGCCAGTTCCTTCGGGACAGCTCGAAGTGATGACCGACTCTCGATACGAAACGCTCGACTACCGAGATAATCGTTATCCGAAATCAGAGTATCGTTTCATTGAATCCGATGTCCAGATTTCACCAAGCCTGCGCCAGCCCATGGGTTTTTGTAGATACCACCACCAAAACAATCCTTTTTGCAAGTCAAAATCAGCCTGTGGCGATACCACTAGTTGCTGTGATGAGTGGAGTGGGTTCTGCGATTGTTACGGTCTCTCTTCGTTTCGATACTGGCTCAAGAAAGATTGTTTTTATGGGACCCGCGGTTGCCGAAAAGGGAGTGGGCCTGTCGGCCACTGTGGCAAGGGACGATGCATCCCTGCGAAATGCGATCGCTAGGACCCTAGTTTCCGATTCGAGAGAGCGGCTGTAGACCCGCAGGTGGGCCCCGCCAAGCTGGTCAAAGCGTTACCGCGTGATTTGTGAACCGGTTGAGTCGTTCCGCCATCCAATACGGTAGTTCGGGCTATTGGTGTCCACTCTTGCGGTGGACTCAGCGAGCACGACGTTAGTGTTTTGTGCCGTTGCTGGTTGATTGAACGTTGGATGTCCCGCGTAGGGTGTGGGTCCGCCCGTTGGGTTCGGGACGGCCGCGTATTGAGCTCCCTGTGCCGAATAAGTCGGATTTGGGGAGGCCGGATTTCTGTTGTAAGGATTTTGGCTTGCCATCGTGGCTACCGTCGGTGGCAGGATGGTTTGAACCGGTGCTCGAACTGCGGTCGCATCGGTGACCGGCAGGCGCGATTGGTCCAAGGTCTCGTCCACGCTGGTGGACAAGTAGTTGGTCGAGGCGGTATAAGAAGCGCCGCTGGTCGTGTACCCTGGATTCGCTGCGGCACCGACCGGCGTGCTTGGACTCGTTTGCTGGTAAATACCGGTGCCCGTGGGTGCCTTACCTGTCGGATTAATCAAACCAGCCGGTGCCTGAGCCGTTGTCTTTGGGTTGTAATAACTATTCGATGCCGTCCAGTTAGTGGGTGGTGGCTGAACCCGAGTGGAGCCATATAAACCATTTGAGCCGGTGCCGGTTTGGCAACCGACAAAGCCGGATCCTAGGCACAATATGATGAGGGTGAAACACAAATTAATGGCCAATCGATACATTGCAACATCCTTGTGTCGAAATGAGAGGGTGCGTTGGGGTTTGTTTGCTATGAGGCCTTTCTTTGGGAGGGGATTCACCCGAACAAAAGTGACTCAAAGCGGCGGGTAAATTAGCGAAATTGGAGGAAACGACAAGGGCAGTTTGCATCCGCTAGCGTTCCGTGGAAAGGGTGTAACGCATGCTCAAGTTTGGGTTTGTGGCAATTGCTGAGCTGCCCAAACGGCTAACTGTTCTCGGAAAATTTTTGAGTTGTGACGGATGTCTACCGGCAATTTTTCTTTGAACAGAATGTGACGGATCATTTTGGTTTGAGCGTGGGATTGGACTCGCGAACGAATCGTTTCCACCAGCGCGTCCCGCTGCTGAGGGCTCGAAGGCAAAGTTTCCGGCCAAGGTTCAATGATGAGGACGGGTGTCTGCTTTCCAGCTTCTCCGACACCCACTAGGGCGGAGCGGTAGACAGACGGATCGGTGTTGACGATCCCTTCGACGGGAATGGTGAAGAGAGTTTGTTGAGAGGTCGTCACCCGATGTTGTTTGCGGCCACAAAACCAAAACCTACCTGATTCATCCAAGTAACCGACGTCACCCATGCGATGCCAAAATTTTGGGCCATCGGAAATCTTATGAAAGGCATTCGCAGATGTGCGGGTAACGTATTGGTCGGTGACAACATCCCCTTGAACGATTAGTTCGCCAATGCCTCCACGTTCCACTACCCTCGTTTGATCGATAGAGGTAATGGGATCGTCGGTAATCTCGATCACTTTCCAGTTCATGTCGGGAAACGCGTTGCCAACGCAGGTGCCCCGGCCCTCTTCGGTCCCTTTTGAGGTTTCTTCGAGGACGACCGTTGCTGAATTACAGGCGACCGGTAAAGATTCTGTGGCCCCGTAGGGCGTGAACACTTCACCCTGGGGATGAATGATTTTTTTGACGCGTTCCAACACATGGGCCGGAACCGGAGCCCCTGCTGTCAGGACGCGGCGAATGGTGGGGAATGAAAGGTTGTGGGCCTCGCAGTACGTGGAGACGGTGTTCCAGAGTGCCGGCGAACCGAACGATTGATCAGCTCCGAAACGTTCGACAGCATCCAATATGTTCAATGGTTCGACTTCAGCAGGGCGAGTGGCGTCCATCTCGGGAAACACGGTCGTGGTGCCCATTGAGGCATTGAAAAGGGCGAACAGCGGGAATCCAGACACATCGACGGAACCGGGTTTGATTTGAAAGTAATCGCGTATTTGACGGGCCTGCTCAATGAAAACTCGATGCCGATAGAGAACGCCCTTGGGGGGGCCCGTGCTGCCGGTTGTGAAGATGACGGCGGCATGGGCTTCTCTTGTTTGCGTTACGGGTTTGAAGTGTTTGGGATCGAGTGTTGTAAATTTCTTTGCGGAATAACATCCGGGAAAGAAACGAGAGCTAACCACGATGTTAGTTTTTGCTTTTGGCAATTGCTTTCGAAAGATAACACGGGCTAGTTGAGCTTTTGAGATGCCGACGATTCCTGCCGGGTCTGATTCAGCAAGGCAGCGGATCATATTGTTTCGTCCCATTCCTGGATCGATCAAGATCACTACGACTCCTGCTTTGAACAAACCAAAAACAAACGCGACAAAGTCGATTCCGGGAGGGACCATCAAAGCCAATCGTGTGCCCGGAGCGACGCCGATGCGCTGAATCCCAAGTGCAATCTGGCAGCTTCGTTTTTCTAGTTCGCTAAATGTGATTTGATCGTAAGCAAAAGGGCGTTGGCGACCATATCCCTGCCGTGGCGCGGCGACAGCGATGGCATCAGGCATTCGCTGTGCGGTTTCCGATAAAGCCATCCCGACGTTCGTCAAGCCGTCCAGCGACCATAGCGGGTTGGAATCACCGGGATTTACATCATGTGGGTTCAATAGATATTCCTTTTATTCATGCGTTTTCTGCTTAAGACTCATCGGCATGGGTTTATTGGATACCAAGGATCATTTAGATTCTTGGTTACCGGTGCATTCGATCATTAGATCGTATAACGTTCAATCATCCAGCGTTATCATGGTCGAAGCTTAGCCTACAGACGAAGAGTATTATATGGACATTGATATTTATCAGCAGTGCCCCATCCACACTGACAAAAAGATGAAGTTCTGTCCCTGTTGTAGCAAGGACATTGTCAATGATTTGCAACAAATTCTGGCAAAAAATAAATCGAAACAAACCAAAGGAGCGCTCGATCAATTAGACCGTTTGATTGAGAAAAAAGGACCTCGCGATGTCCTGCTCGCCATCAAAACGCATCTGCTTATCAAACAGGGTGAAATTGAATCTGCGGCAAAAACTAACGATCGATTTCTAGAAAACAACCCATCCCATTTTATGGGAAAGCAACACCAGGCGCTGATTTGCTTGGGTTTGGGTGATATGCCAGGCGCTCTGGACTCGTTGCAGGATGCGATGGATGCGATTAAGGGGAATGAAATCCCGCTATCGTTTACCAACGTGTTCAGGATGCTAGGCGGTGCCCTGTTACAGCAGGGCCATGTTTTGGCCGGCCGTGCCCATTTGCAATTCGCGCAGATGTTGAAAGGGGAGCCGGATCAAGAATTACAGCAAATGCTGTTCGAGTCTTACCGCCTTCAGGGCGGGCCGCTCTTATTAAAGACCGATTATCGTCTCGAGCAACCTCCCGAAGGCGTTGAATGGGAAAAGAAGTACCTAAATGTGATGCGGGCTATGAATCGGGGGCAGTTCCGTAAGTCATTACAAATTCTTGAAAAGATTGAAGAAAATTGGCCGGGTGACTTGGTGGTGGCCAGATCCATCGCCGTCATGACATCAGTGATGGCCGACGTCGAAAACATGTCTGTAGCATGGCGTCGGTTTGCTGAAATGGAAGCGGTCGCCGAGTGGCAGGCCGTGGAAGCCGAGGCGCTCGCGCAGATGTTTAGCACCGAAGAGACGTCTGAGGTGATTGATATCGTTCGGCGAACAATGGAAGTCGATGACGTAAGCAAAGTTTTCGAGATCGCCGATCAAAATCAATTTCTTGTGGCGAGCCAACCTCCCGAGGAAGACCCGTTCGGCGAAGGTCCTGCTCCGAGACATACCTTTGTGGTTTTGGATCGCGATCAGTTGCCCAATGCGGATAGCCTGACACTCGAAAATGTTCCAGCCGTTTGCGGCGAATTACTTGTGTATGGGAAACAGACGGACAAGCCGGGCAGGATGGTTTTGATTGGCCCCGAAACGGACAGGTTTGCTACATCCTGTGAGAGAATCATGGGGGCTTTCTCGGACGTGGTGCAAAATGACGGTGAGCGTGAAGCGATCACCTCAACATCTCGCGCCGCGGAGTCTCTTAGCTGGAATTGGCATTTCCCCGAGGGAACCACTCGCGAACAACATGCGGAGATCGTACGACAAAAACGTTCTCATCAACTGCTGGGCGCATGGTCCGAAGTACCGTTTCGCGTTTTAGGAGGTCAGACGCCGCGGGAAGCGGCAAAGGAAACCGAATGGATCGTCCCCTTGAAGGCGTTGGTTTTGCAGTTGGAACAGGTGGCGAATTCCCAGCAATCGGGTGACGACCACATTGTGGCGTTGCGGCAGGAATTGGGTATCGAAGAGCCGGAAAAAATAGAGGGTGTACGTCTGGAAACTGAATTTATTTCCCCGGTCCGACAACGACATCTGGACTTTGAGTCGCTTTCGGATGAACAGTTAGTAGGTTTGCAAAGCGACGCAATGACGATTGGAAATTTCGCTGTCCTTGTACAGGCGATACCCGAAATTTTGAATCGCGAGTCGCTCCATGAGAAGGTTCCGCCGCAGTCGTGTTATTCGATGCTGGCACGATTGACTGAGGATGACACTGAAGCGCTCGATTACCTATCTAAAGCACGGCATGCGGCGCGAGAGGCCAACGAGCCCATAGGGACCTATATGGTCCAAGAGTTTGAATTTCGGCTGTCTCGAGGGCTTACTGAGAATTTGCCCGAGTTGTTGCAAAACATCCAGCAAAAACATATGCGGGAACCAAATGTCGAATACCAAATGGCTTACGTTTTAGAGAAATTTGGGCTGATTTCACCAGAGGGACAGTCTCGGTTCGCAGGGGAGCGAGCCCCGGCCGTCGCGGGGGACTCGGGGCGGGACGATACCGGTACTTCGGGCGGAGCGATCTGGACTCCAGATGAGGCCTCTACTTCCTCTGATTCAGAGGCTGCGTCTCCCGACGAAGGTAGTTCTAAATTGTGGTTGCCCGACTCGTAGTGAATGGTGCATGCAACGGTGGCGACTTGTTTTAAGTTCGCCTGCTAACAACAATAGAGTATCACGTCAAAACTTGTTTATTTGGGGATGGATTTGTCCAAGTACGTTGTTCGCTATGGAACGATGCGAAACATCGGTGTGATGGGTGTGCGCGGCAGCGAAACCTATCGGCGCGGGGGAGAAGTAATTGTTCGCTCCAATCGCGGCCTAGAATCTGGACAGGTTCTTTGCGAAGCGACCGAAGGATCGATGCAGCATTTAGAGCATGCACCTTCGGGCCAGATTGTTCGGCGACTCTCACCGGATGATGCTAAGGAAGTTGCTCAGTTAGATCAGACCCGACAAACAAAAATAGACGTCTGCCAAAAACATGTCGACCAACTCAAGCTAGACATGAAACTGGTTGAGGTGGAGCAGCTGTTCGGTGGTGAACGTCTGGTCGTCTACTACCTGGCCGAAGATCGAGTTGATTTCCGGGAGTTGGTGAAAAAGTTGGCCGGCGAGTTTAAAACGCGGATAGAAATGAAACAGATTGGGGTTCGCGACGAGGCCAAAGTGCTCGCCGATTATGGTGACTGCGGCAAGCCGGTCTGTTGCAACACCCACCTCTCAACCATGCCGCCCGTTTCAATGAAAATGGCTAAATTGCAGAAAGCAACTCTGGACCCCACCAAGATTTCAGGCCGGTGCGGTCGGCTAAAATGTTGTTTGAGGTATGAGTTTGACACCTATGAAGAAATTGAACGCCAGTTGCCGCGGGTCGGCAGCCGCATTGTGACACGCGACGGCAAGGCTAAGGTGCTGCATCAACACATCCTTTCCGAGCAATTGCTGGTCGAAACCGAGGACCACCGGCGCGTTTTGATACCGGCCAGTGAGGTTTTATCCGTGATCAACCAATCAAAGGAACTAGAATAGAAGCAGTTAGCTCGGTTGTATTCGGGCTTGTGGTTGGAGTCTAATGGCTTGTCGGCTGGTGGGTTGGCAATTCAGTTTAAAAGTGATAACTCTGTTTAATACTTCCAATAAAAAGATAAAATGTCCGACGAATCTACATCACTAATTCAGTTAGTCAGAACTGACGATCGCTATCCGATAGAGGCCTATCTGTTCGTTCGTGAATCACTGGCATTTGCGGCCGATTCTATGGAGTTGGGTGCCCCTGCCGAGGGTAGCTTGTCTGCAGAGCAGGATACCGATCTTCATCAATCGCGTCGGGAGCGTCATTTAACCGGCCAAGAGTTGTGTGAATCCATTCGTCAATACGCCATCAATCAATATGGCTTCATGGCGCAAATTGTGTTGAATCGGTGGGGGATTTTCGCGACGCAGGACTTTGGCGAAATCGTATACCGAATGATTGATGCGGGGATCATGAAAAAATCCAGTCGCGATCGTAAATCCCACTTTGATGACGTCTTCGAATTCGATTCGGTGTTTCAGGATGATTTCGAGATGTGCAGCGTCACAGCGGCACGGAAATTAACGTGATGGTTGACCTGGAAGATGGAACCTTGGTGGAGCTGTTACGTCGCATCGAAAGAGCCGTTCTACCACCCCATTCTCGCTTCGATTAAGCTGGTTCAAATATTGGAATAATGGATTGTCTAAAATGAGTGAAACATCGGGCCAGGGACCGCAGGAACCGCGAGGAGTCCCAAAGCGCCCCGTGGCGTTCACTATCGCATTGGCTTCGTTTTGCCTGTGGACGCTGTGGCTCGTTTATATGGCGTTCGGTCTTGTGATCGGTTGATGCGCAATCAAGATTGCACCGGGAACTTCTATGAAAATCGTGGCCTTAGATGGTTATACATTAAATCCTGGCGACAACTCATGGAGTCCAGTTGAGAGACTTGGCGAGTTGGTCGTCTACGATCGCACGGAGCCGAGACAGGTGGTCGAGCGTTCTTTGGGAGCGGATATTGTGTTGACCAACAAAGCGGTAATCAGTCAAAACGAGTTGGCTCAATTGCCCAACTTGAAATTGATTGTGGTAACGGCAACCGGCTTTAATGTGGTTGATGTTGAAGCGGCAGCCAAACGGGGCGTTCCGGTTTGCAACGCGCCAGAATACAGCACTCAATCAGTGGCCCAGCACGTATTCGCGATGATTTTATCGTATCTTCATCGACCCTATCAGCACGACTTGGCCATTCGGCAAGGAGCGTGGAAAGCATCCGGCGATTTCTGTTTTTGGTTAGAACCGATTGAAGAATTGTCGGGTAAGTCGATAGGGATAATTGGGTACGGAAAAATTGGTCAAGCGGTGGGTCGTTTGGCCGAGGCTTTTGGCATGTCAGTGCTTGCTTATAGCCCACGCCCAAAGCCGGACGTTTTCCCTGGTGTCGAGTGGTGCGATTTAGAATTGCTGTTGAATCGGTCCGATATTGTTAGCCTGCACTGTCCCCAAACGAGTCGTAATTCTGGGATGGTGGACTCAGGGTTTTTAAATAACATGAAACACTCGGCGATTCTCGTCAATGCCTCGCGAAGTGGTTTGGTGGTAGAAGCTGATTTGGTCATCGCTCTTCGAAAAGGGGTGATCAAGGGTGCCCTCTTGGACGTTGCTTCTACCGAGCCGATTGCTGATGACAATCCGTTATTACAGTTGGAGAACTGTGTGCTCACGCCCCATATCGCGTGGTCCTCTTTAGCCGCGCGCAAACGGTTGATGCAAATAACGGCCGATAACATACAAGCATTTGTCGAAGGTGAGATGCCCAATCAGATCAATTGAGTTGTCGAAGGGTTAGGTTTGGGAGGCAGGTTGTCTGATCCCCGGGTTAAGGCTGGGAGGTGTTCGTGGGCATTTTGATAGGGACGGATGAGGCTGGATACGGACCCAATTTGGGGCCGCTGACCCTTGGTATCACGTTATGGGAGGTCCCCAATGTAACGGTGGATCTGTACCACGCATTTGAGTCCGTCGTGTCTTCAAAACGTGTTCGAGGTACATTGATGGTTGCTGATTCCAAGGATGTTTACCATTCCGGGCAGTCGATCGAAACCTTGGAGGAAACCGTCCTGGCATTTCTGAGTACCTTACACAAAGGTCTTCCAGAGCGATTCCAGGACTTGGCCGACTGGTTGGGTTTAGAATTGTCGGGCTGCGGGGAGTGTTATGGCTCGCTCGCCGAATGGCCGCTACCTGTTTGTGCGAGTCCCTCGGTGATTGCCGAACACGCGGAACGACTCGAAAATGTTTTCCGATCCTCGGGCTGCCGTTTGGGAGGTTTGCGGGGGTCGGCCATTTTTCCCTCGCAATTCAATGATTCTGTCGATCGGTTGGGTAACAAGGCGGAGCTTTTGTCCTTTGAAACATTGACTTTGGTTTCTGGGTTTTTGGGAGATAGCCTATCGCGTGGCGAGGCAACCGTTCTGATTGGTTGCGACAAACACGGCGGCCGGAGTAAGTATGCTGGAATGTTGAATCAGTATTTAACGACGGAATTCGTTCACATTGAACGTGAGTCGATGGAGTGCAGCGAATATCGATGGCAACAAGGCGAGTCAGAGATCGCAATGCATTTCAGGGCGCGCGGTGAAACGTTTTTGCCCATCGCTTTATCCTCGATGATTGCAAAATACCTTCGGGAAATTTGCATGAACGCATGGAATGCCTACTGGCAAAATAAAATCCCCGGAATCAAACCGACCAAAGGGTATCCAGTGGATGCCCGAAGGTTTAAAAAAGCAATAGCCGAAAGGCAGGCTGAATTGGGGATTTCGGATAGACAGGTATGGCGGTGTCGTTAATGGCTAGTTTTGTTGGGGTTTTTATGAGATTTCTTGCGGTGGCGATTGGATTAATGATGTTGAGTGGTACAGCCCTGCAGTCGATGGCACAGACCGATCGTGCTAATGAGCGATTGATTTTTTTGGGTGATTCAATCACTCAGGCGGGCGTTGGCCCCAATGGTTATGTCACTCTTTTTAGAAAGCTATTGGAAGACCAAGAGAAACATTCCAGCATGGAAGTCATCGGAGCAGGTATCAGTGGAAACAAAGTGCCGGATCTACAGCGACGTCTACAGAAAGATGTGTTGGATAAAAAACCTACGCTCGTGGTAATCTACATTGGAATTAATGACGTTTGGCATTCGCAAAACGGTAAGGGTACGTCTCCAAACGATTTCGAGGATGGCTTAAAAGACATCATTGGAAAGATCAACGAAGTTGGGGCCGATGTGATTCTCTGCACGCCAAGCGTCATTGGCGAGAAAATCGACGGGAGTAATCCTTTGGATGAGATGTTAGAGGAATATTCAGAAATCAGTCGATCGGTGGCCGAGCAGACCGGTTCGAATCTTATCGATCTCCGGGTGGCCTTTATGAACCATCTTAAAAAGCATCAAAACGAAGAGTCATCCGGTAACGTCTTGACAACGGATGGAGTTCATCTGAATCAAGCTGGGAACGCCTTTGTCGCGGAGCAAATGTTGAAGGGCCTGCGAGAAAAAGATGTAAAAACAACCATCGCTAAAAAACTGCGGCACATTGTGATGTTTCAATTTGCTGAAGGAGTCACGGCTGAGGAAAAGAAGGCGATAGTGGATGAATTTGGGGAATTACAGAATCAGATTGACGTGATTACCGGATACGAACATGGAACTAGCGTCGGGCCAGAAAAGCAGTCGCAAGGCTTCACTCATTGTTTTGTCGTGACCTTTGCTGATCAGGCGGGTTTGCAAGCTTATCTCCCCCATCCGGCCCATCAAGCTTTCGTCAAAATGCTTGATGGAAAGATCGGAAAGCTAATGGTGTTTGACTATTGGACAGATTAATCGGCCCGAGAGCTCGCTCCGTGAGGATTGGGTATCGGAAGGCCTCCAGAGACTAGAGTGGGTGCGACAAGAAACCAAATCAGCGGGCTGTCGAAAAGGGATCTGGTTTCATGATTGGCCTAACCGTCCATTCGAATTATTCGATGCATTCGGAACTTTAGCAAAACTTTCCTACCACCCACACTCGGTAGATGTGTGCCTTCCCGATTTGACGGGATGGAAATATGCACGGATTGAAACGAAATCGATTTGACGCGAATTAGAGAGGGTGTATTTTTTCGAAACTAAAATGCACAAGCGTAATAAGAGTTTACACGCCATGGCCTTTGACCTGACCACTGACGAACAGACGGAAATGATGGAAAATCTCGACCGTAATAACTTGTTGATCATTGACAGTGACACCAAGATTTTGGATTCTCTGCATCGGGCATTTACCAAACAGGGTTTCCGGGTGGTGAAGCATACGAGCGGTGAAATCGGTCTCAAATCCATTCAGCGGCAATTGCCAGACTGCGTCTTGGTAGAGGTAGACCTCATGGATACATGTGGCATAGAACTGTGTCGCACCATTGTGGACGGTGCCGCAACATGTGGAATTCCCGTGATCGTGATGAGCCGACCAGTCAATCAGGCTTTGGTGCGTCACGCCCGACACGCCGGGGCGCATTTTTACCTCGCCAAACCTTTTGACCCCAAGGTTATGCTGCATTTGGTGAATGATGCCATCGCCGAATCACGCGCTTGGATCTGTGATTAAGGCGACTTTTGCCGCCGACGATGGCAATTTCGTCGGGTCTTTCGAATTTGAGTATTAACAGAGATGCTTTCGGCTTGCCAATGCGGCCGTCAATTCCTCAATGACCATAGGATCCTCTTCAATTGTCCGACGTTTTTGTAATTCCGCCTGAGCGTTGAGATCTCCTTGCTGACCCAGGGCCCATGCCGAAGCACCACGTATAAGCGGTTCAAAGTCGTTTAATCCGATTGTTAGAGGTGGGACGTTGTCGGGATCGGGTTGGTTGCCAAGGACCACCGCCGCGTTCCGCACCAGGCCTCTGCGTTTTGCGCGCCACATGGGTGTCTTGCGAAACCGGACACGAAACTCGGATTCATTCATGCTGAACAGTTCGCGGAGGTCCAATGGGTTGTTGTCCTCTTTGGGCCTGAAAAACGGGTCATTCGCGACTGGCGCCTTTGAATTCCAGGGGCAAACCTCTTGGCAAACATCGCAACCAAATAGCCAGTCTCCCACGCCTTCCCTCAACTCCTTTGGAATGGGGCTCCGGTGTTCGATTGTCAGATAGCTAATACATTTGGTCGCATCTAATTGATGAGGCTGGACAAACGCATCGGTTGGACAGGCATCGATGCACGCGGTGCAGGTTCCGCAATGATCGGCGACGAAAGGTACATCGTAATGGAGGGGGAAATCGACGAGTAACCCTGCAAGAAGAAACCAACTGCCTTGTTTTTTGTTGATAAGCATTGTGTTTTTTGCGGACCATCCAATTCCGGCGAGTTGGGCAAATTCTCGTTCAAGAAGTGGTGCCGTGTCGACAACGCCGCGGACTAACGCGTTGGGGACCAGTTCCGAAGCGAACTGCTTTAGCTTTTTCAAACGCTTGTGAATCAAATCATGGTAATCCCCATCACCCCAAGCGTAGCGTGCAATCCGGCCTTTTCCCGCCGGGGTTGGTTGGGGTTGCGCTGTCTGATAATTCATTCCCAACATCACAATCCCCGTGACTCCGTCCAATACATGGTTGGGATCCGAGTAGGCCTGTTTTCGCTCTTCAAAATACTGCATTTCACCTGCGTAGCCAGCATCGATCCAGTCGACTAGGTCGCTGTATCCGGTTGGTTTGACGGCGGGGCAGGTGCCAAATAGCTCGAAACCATTCAGTTTGGCCTGTTTTTGTAACGATTGTGTGATTTCTGAGGGAGTCATCGGGGCCGGCGTGTAAGACGTTTGCTTTTCATACTTGGTAAGACTGGAAAAAGTTATCGGTGCGTTTAATCTAGAGACTAGAGGTCGAAGGCCTCTCTGAATTCAACGCCCTTGATATTAACTAAATGGCAGCGAGGTATTCCAGTGAGACTTCTTACCACAATTGCGATGCCGCTCGCAATGGTCATCATATTTTCGTCAGGTTCTTCCGCTGATGCCCAAATGGCCGTAGGGCATTCGTTCCCTTATCCCGGATCTGCTCAGCAGCGAACGAGTGCCGTATTACTGCCGGAGCGCCTCAGGTCTGCGTTGAATAGGCCGGGACGTCCGTTACACCGAGGATTCAACCTGGGCTTGGAATGGAATGCGGGTCTCGGATATGGAGCCATTTATCCCTATCCACTGCAAAATGTCACGGGTTTGCCAAGATTTGAAGAGCCAACGTATTTTTCGAAATTCCCTCCTGTATATTACAGTCGACGAGTGGCCCGGCCGTATGGTGTCAGTCCTTTCGCAGCCCACCCGGGCGTGGTGCCTGTAGAAATGCGCTCTGGGGTGCCACCCGCCAAAGTTGTCAATCCATACTTCGACAAAGTCGAACCGCTGTTGGAAAACGAAGAGGATGGTCTGCTTGACCAGTCACCGGAAGCGTTGCCAAATCAGACGACGCTGAACAGAAACCCTTACATTGAATCCGTGGTGAATCGCGGGGGTCGGTGATCTTTCTGGTTTTCGGCACTTGTCTCGGGACGGATCACGGCTGGTACATCTGACACATCGATTGGGTCTCGGCAATTCCTGTCTCCAATCGGTCTCGAATAGCCACCATCAATGGATCGGCCGTTGTACCTTTTTCTCGGCGTGGCGAGACTTCGATCGCTTCATCAACGTTCAGGACCACCTTTAGGTTTCCATGTTTTCGAGCCGTGTCGGTGAGATCCTCTTCGAATTTTTCTACCGTTTCCAATAAGCGATCGACCGACGGAAATTTTCCGACATAGTTTTCTGGGTAGCAATCGATCTGCTGAGCCAAATAGGTGTCTTCCAGCTGTCGCCATCTGCGTTTGCACTCGTCCTCGGGTAATTCATTGCGGCTCATGTCCGGGAAAATTTTCATCCGAAGGGATTTGATCCGCTGGGCCACACCACCATCCTGCACCCCACCCAGCCACTCTTCCTCCAGCGGGTTTAAGAGGTGGTCCACAAAATTATCTTGCCTTCCTCGGAGACTCGTCTGACTGTCGACGGGAGCCGCATATTGCATTTCTTTGAGAGCAAGCAACGCGTTTCCGACACGGATGATCCGATCGGTGAGCGGCATATTCGGTTCGGGCCGCCACGTCAATTTCTTTTCGATATCGGTCAATACCTTGTCGCACGCTGCTTGGATATCGCCGTCAAATAAGTAGCGTATAGAAACGGGGTGGACGACAACTTTCCCGCCGTCTTGCTTGGCTCGCCGTTTGGCAGCTGTGCGGGCGATGAAGGCTGGCCCTTCCATCAATGACATCAGGTGATCGTTCGTTCTACTGGTCGTTCCCTCGGGGAATAAAATCAGCGGCCTTTCACCCGTCTGAAGGATCTTAATGGCCTCGTCAATGGCTTGTCGATCGAGTCCTTCTCGATTCACACTGAAAGCGCCCATCATCCGGATTACGAATTTGGATAGCCAACCCTGGTTGAAGAGGTGCCAACTCGCCATGGCGTAAAAATTACAGGGTGTTTCTCGGGCCAAAAAACACATCGCCATGGCGTCAGCTGTGCGTGGGTGATTGGGTGTAATCAAAATGCCGTGACCGGCATCGATGGACTGACGCAAACGATCGAGATGTCGACATTCATGCTCCATGATCCCCTGACGTCTAATCGTCGGAAGGTGTAGCCCAAGTTTGAGATACCATTTTTGTGGCCAACCGGCCCGCATGGGTGGAACAAAGTGGTAGGGTTTTTCGATCAGAACATTTTGCATGTTAGGGCCTAATTGGGAGGCGATTCTCTTTTAAATTTTAACGAAACACGTTCGACCTGGGAATCGTTCCAAATGGGAGGGGGCGCATGATCCTGACCCTCTAGTGACTTGTTTGGCCCACCCACTTATCAGCTTCTTGGTGCAAGTCAGGTGCGTCGGTGTTAGCATCCTGATCGCCGAAATAATATTCCTCCAATCGATTGATCGACTGGTCGAGTTCTGCCTTCCGTTGGTCCGATAGTCCGTTGTTTCGTTGGATCTCTTGCAGCATCGAAATGACGACAAACGGGGATGCGTCAGGCGGAAGAGTGTTGCCCATTACTTGCAGTTTTTTTGGTGATTTCATGTAAATCAACAACGGTATTAAAACGACGAGGAAGGTGGTAAGTCCGATGGCCACTAATGTCACGTAGGAGCCAAAGTTTGGGCCTCCATACCGACTCTCGAGGTTGATGGTCGATTCGACAGCGGCCAAATCGGCATCGACGTATCTCTGATAGGAGATTTCAGCTGGCTCAACCTTGGGCAAAGGGAATGTAAACACGGTCTCTTGGTCACTTACCTTATTACTTGCTGTCAAAGTGACCAACCAATTTCGTTCAGACAAAACTTGGTTACCCTCAGCCGTTTCGTCAAATTTAGCAACCGAGACACCGTCTTCTTCTATTGAGTCCACTTCGAAACCTGTAGGTGAAACATCGAGTATCGCCTCTAGTTTGGGAACCAATCCATTAGCGGTTGCTTTGATTTCGAGAATCAACCGCCCTTGTTCGGCCTGGCGTTCATCAAGAATTTCGGTGACTCGTAGATTGTTGTAGGGACGGTCAACGCGCTGCGTTGCGTCAATGGGAAGTCCGGGAGACTCGATAGGTAAAACGGCGTAACCAGAGGTGTCGAGGAAATCGAGGTCCATTCTAAGAGCTGGGATTTTATCGACATGCGGTCCGCGTGCTTTCAACAAGACGTAGGCGTAGGGAGTGGTTCGCCATCCCCTTTGGGACGTGGGTGATGATGAGACGGAAGGTTTTTGAAACGTCACTGAAAAGACTTCGAAATGTTCCGCAAGTGCTTGGCGGAGTCCCTCCTCAAATTTATCGCGGTAATCCTCAGTGGGTCGCCCATAGTTGTAGGCGTACATCATTCCACTGTTTTGGTTTTGAAGATATTTCCCGAATCCGCCGGATTCCCGTTCGATCTCTTTCGTGTGTAACAGATTCACATGCAGACCAAACGGTGATTCGCCAATCCGATCATTGCCGTCAATTTGGGTGTCGAGTTTTATTTCAGAAACGAGGTCAGCGTAATAATCGAATACTTTTCGAGCCTCTGTGGCACGTTCATTGTTCCCGACGATTTCAAACCCTGCCTTGAGGTAACGGTGTTTGATTTGTGGTTTCACGGCGTTCATTCGGCCGAACAATGAATTGGCAAAGCTGTCCATGTGCCATTTAGCTTGGGCCGGGGGCATGGCTTGGAGCAGGGCGCGGATCTCGGCGGGTTGTTTAGTGTCATTCAAACGTTTCTCGTCGATCAATCCTAAGTCCACGGCACCCAGACCGGCATAATACCAAGTGGTGAAGGCGTCGATTGAATAATCTTTTTCTTCGGCGTCGGCGATCGATTCAATGTAACTTTGCGCCGCCCGCTTGAACTGATCCATGGTTTTCCGCTGATTGGGTGAAAACTCCGCGGTGTTGGCTAGATCGGACTTGTAGTTGTTCTCATCGTGTTTAATGGAAGCCATCGCTACCGCGAGGGACCAGTCATTGGGGTTGCCTTGAAGTGCCCTGTCGAGCACTTGTGCGGCTACCGAGTAACCCCGTAGGACCTCAGCTTGGATATCTTTTTTGTTGCGTTTCGTTTTGCTTTGTTTCTGAAGGTTTGTGTCCCGCCAAAGGCCGGCGAGATTGGACCGCATCCGTTGAGCAATGTTGGTGATCACCTTGGGTTTTACTTCCTCAAAGGGTCCAAGGATCTTTTCAATCTGATCGATCGCGTATACCTCGGCGGTCGAGTGACAGGTGAAAAATGCATTGGAGACAAGGTTCTGATCGAGGCGCTCTGTTTGAAGTGCCTGAAGTTTGGGCAATAGTTGCGCCAACTCTTCGAGGTTCCTTTGTTGTTTTGAGCGTGTCAACGGAATGCTTTCAGCGCGGCTTTCGTAACCGTACATCATGGAGTAATAGTTGGAGCGCCGTCCTTTTGCATTGGGGTCGTGGTTTTGGGTCCAAACCCGTAGGAATTCATCCACCAAATCCTTGGTTTCTCGAGGGTAGGGTTTGGATAGTTTCTCGATATACGGTAGCGCAAGATCTTCCTCTTGAACCTTGAGATAAAGCTGAGCAAGGATCATGTCAAATTTTGGCCTCAAGCTTGCGTCGATATTCGCAAGCCAATCGGCGTTCGGCCGAACCTTTAGAAGCTCGTTAATCGGGATGGGTGTGATCCGAGCGCTGGTCGGCCGACTCGTGGGTTGATTGTAGTAATAGAAATTCCCATACATATCTCGTCTCATGTTGGGGCCCCTTTGTGTGGATGAGTCGAGTTCGTATGAGATTCTCGCCTCCTTCAACCAATTGACTGCCAACAGTTCGAGTGCCTCTTCCCAACGTTTGTCTAGTTTTTGGTTGCGGCCTAAAACTGCCGAAACGGCCTTCGACTGAAGTTCCAGTTGTTTTTGGCGCCGCTCAGTATCATTTGGGTAAACAATGGGGTTTCGTGAGACGTCCGAGCCGATTCCTGCGAGGGCCTCAACGCCCCGATTTGAGTCGCTGTGGAAGGTTGCATCCAGCCACTGTTTTCCGAGATCGCCGCGAACCTTGCCCGACAATGCGACCGCTCTCTGTAAAGCCTCTTTTCGTTGCGTGGCGTTGACCTGCTTCGATGCCAAAATCGCTTGAGTGACATACCAAGCGTTCTCCAGCTGCTCCGTCTTTTGATCGGCCTCGTATTTCGCCAAGTAGAATTGGCTGATCAGATTGAGCCCTTCGTGGTCATCTTCCTTTTTGGCCGTTTCGAGGTCAGGAAGGAATTCCCCCGCTTCCAGAGGAAGGTTCGCTGACATGAGGATCATTGCAATGTCGCGGTTCGTGAACAGAATTTTATTGGTGTTGCTCCGTTCTCCATCAAGATCTGTAGCCATCGTATGGCTGCCGCCGCGAGACACTTCTTCATGAAACATCCGAACAAGATCTTGTACCGAAGCCCCTCGCTGAAGAACGGTATTGAACAAACGGGCATATTGGGCCAGTAAAGGTTGAATGGGCGTCTCTGGCCGTATTGCGGCAAGATCGAAAATATCTTGGAAAGTGATATATGGGTTTTGTAACGCTCTAGGGTCGGTGCGTGAGGTGGCTCCTTTGTTTCCAGGAAGCGTCCTTGCGGTGATGGCCGCCGAGTTCAACATCAGACTATATAATTTGGTGGCATCAGCCTGAGGCAAAAGTTCCAAAAATTGCCCGACTTCTGTCCAATTACCGAGGGAAAAGTCTCGCTGAAATTGAGCGAGCGCGAGTGTAAATCGCGTGTCATCTTCAAGGATCGCTTCGGCCGGAGCCGGGGGGAGATCGTCATGGATGTCAGGTTCCGTCGGCGGGCCGGTCTCGGCGGACCACGATTGAAAGATCCCGGAGGGCAAGCGAGTTAGCTTGAGAGTGGTTAATTTTTTCAACCGTGTTTTTACCTTGAGTTTCCTTTGCGCTGGAGTCAAGGCAATCGAGGGTCTTGCAGTTAAAGTTGTAGAAGGATTGTTGTCTAGGGGCAACGTTTTATCCGTTACGGGAGAAGCAACTTGGGGAAACCCTCCAGGATCAACGGATGATTTTTGGGTTCCTGGTTTCAGGAGGATCGCTCGTGGTTGAGCCGGCAAAAGTCGCTTGGCGGGGACCAGCGGTGTGGCGTTGGTTTGGCCCAACAATGGGCTCCCCATAAAACTGGTAAGAACGGGAGTGATCGTGAACGCTACGGAGAAAACCAAAGACGTGTTTTTCAACAGAGATGCCATGGTAAGTAAACTCAGGATAAGGAGGAGTCAATTGGATCTAAATCTATGCTAACTCAAGATTCGGTTTGGCCTGATTAACAATTCGTAGATCCTGAAAAATCGAAAGACAAAAAGAAAAACCCACCCCGTTGGGGCAGGTTTTTTTGTTCCTGCGGGATACCTAGCTGCCACCGTCATCGGGTGGAGGACCACTGCTAGAGCCTCGTGCATCACTCGTCTGCTTCCCTTGTTTTCCTTTGCCGCGACCGCGACTTTTTCCGGTACCGGATCATGTTCCCTGTCATTGACTGGGTAACGGGAGTCCCTGCAGCTCGCCCACATCCATTCGGGCAAGTTGAATGGCTGATTCAAGGTCTTTGGCGTGAACGAGGTGTTCTTCATTCATGCCGGCCAGCGACGAATTTTCCGCCAACATGCGATACGTCATCTGAGCCGATTCAATCTGGGGTTCCCAGATTTCGCGGGGTTGGCCTTCCAGACGCATGAGCCACGTACGATAGAATTGAGCACTGGCCAAAGAGGATTGGGCTTGCGCCAATATCGCCGGGCTGGATTGTGGGTCCTCGTTCATTTCATCGACGAGCGATAGTAGATCCGCATAGGCCTCGTTAAGGCCACGATCCATCATCAGGGCTTTATCCCGTTCGAGTCGAATTTGACGTCGGCGAGCCACGGCCGTCTCCGGAACGGCTGTCAGTGCATCGGTGTATTTCTGTTGAGCGGCTGACCATTTCTGGTCTTGGGCCAACTGATCCGCCTGAAGAAGGAGTTGGGAGGCGTGATCCATCGCCAAGCGTGACTGTCCCGGCCCCAAGTGGTAAGCGAGAGCGGCCACCGGTAGCAACATCCACATTACAATCAAAAGAATTCTCATTATCTCACTCGATTTAGGAGAAGGTGGCAGAGGAGTGAAGGATACGGTGCATCGATCCGACCTGCCTCGATAATAGTTTAACCTTTGCACGCACAAAGTAAAATGTCACTCTTAAAAAACGGGTATTTGTTTCAGCGGTTTCGATTTACCGGTTTTCCCTGGTGAACCATTTCTCGCCCGCTCTGGGCTCCTTTATTGAGTCGAGGAATTCGGCGATTTCGGCGTTCCTACGTAAAAGCGTGTGCCAAAATAATGCAACAGAAGTGGTGAAAAACTGAGAATAACGGTGCCCATCCCCACTGCTGCGAGAGCGTATTCCCGACGGGTAAAATCCTCCCACCGAGTTTTAGCAGACTGTTTGGTGATCCGTTTGATCATGGTCGTGGGAATGTGACTTGCGTTGCCGTTGTGGAATTCACCCTGTAAACGCGTCGCGACCTGACGCAATGTTGAAACATCCTGCCTGGATTGATGACCGGCGATGAATTTGCCACTGACGGGATCGCCAATCCCAATTACAAGGACATCGGTGATCGATTGGGGCAGTTTCGGCATTCCGCTGGGCGGAACAGTATCTCCATCCGAAACAATGATCAAGATGGTGCTGTCCGGTTGCCAGGGTTTGACGATCTCATTTGCCTTTTTCAGTCCTCTGAAAAGGTCTGTGTCTTTTCCTTTGAAGGCAAAATGCATTGGCAAATCATTCAGGGCATTCTTGACCACTTCAATGTCATCGGTGTCAATCACCACCGGAATGGCGTCGTCATAAAAAGCGATAACGCTTAATTTGTATTGCCGAATAGGCACCCGATCGAACAGTGACTGCAAGACCGCACTGGCTCGCTGCATTCGGCTTTGGCCCCCTTCGGGACCCGCGTCCACCAAACGCATACTGGGCGAGACGTCGAGCAGTAGGACCACGTGTCTTTTTTTGTCCGTCTCGATTTCCACGGTATTGTGGGTTTTGGGTTCGAGTACCAGCAGGGTCAACAATCCCCATGCCAATAAGCCACTTGCGATCACCCTTAGGCCAGGTGTTAATTGAGCCCAGAGAGCTGGCCGCTCACGCGGCCCAAAGGCGAGGCTGGCAACGCGACGGACGCGAACTAAATGGATCGTTTCGGCGCCGATCCCGAGGATGATGATTACCATTGCGGCAAATTCGGGAAGGAGTTGAAAGACCTCCGACTGTCCGATGAAAAGGCATCCTACCACGGCGTATACCTCAAACCGTAAGAACACAAAGTCATCAGCACGACGAGGATCAAACCGACTGCGGCATAGGGGCGGAAATGATCTAACTGCTCGGCGACGGTCCGTTCCATTTCTGCCTTCTGCATTCCGTCAATGCGACGAAAAACAGCCTCTAGGGATTCGGGGTCGCCCGGTTCAAACACCTCCCCTTCGGTCATGGTCGTGATTTTCACGATTTCCGCAGGGACCGCGGAACTGGCGATATGGATGGCGTAAACCGTGATCCCATCGGCGATCATCCGCGCGGCGATTTCATCGGAACGTCCTCCGGCCAAATCGGAGCTGGCGCCGTCGGAGACGAGGATGATCATTCGATCGCCCTGCTCCTGTTCGATCAAGAGTTTTCGACATTCCATCAACGCCTTACCGATCTCGGTACCACCAAACCAGGGCGGGACGATTTCGGGCCGCATGAACGGGGGAGAGCATTTGACTGCGGATGTGTCGGTAGTGAGCGGGCACCAGTGAAGAACGGAGTTGCCAAAAAAACTAAGTCCGAATGCGTCGCCCTGTCGGTAATCCAGAAATTGATTGATTGCCTGCATCGATGCGTCGTATCGACTTCCATCTCCGAAGCTGGCCGTCATGCTTCCAGAGATGTCGACGCAAAAAAGGATGTTGGTCAATTGACGTCTGGCAACGGGCCTGCCCAATTCAAGCGGACCGGCCGAAATCCATACGATGATGGCCAACAACAACGGAGCCAAAGATTCGGCCAAACTAATGAGGATTCGTGTAAACCGTCCGGAACGATGGCGACTGTGGTCGACCGGTAGGGCCAGACCTCGCGAGGTTCGCAGCCAGATCCAGGCCAGTAATAGGGCAGGCAGGACTTCCAGCCAGAGGACCCAAGGACGGATGAAACCGCTGGGTAACCAGTTGACGTGGGTCAAGATGGAAAAAGTCTCATTCACCGTTGCAACTCATCCATTGGAAGAGACTGATAGGGTGACAAGAGTTCATCGATATCGACGTTCCCTGCTTCCCCGGGACGATACAGCCATAAATCGAATTGCTTTAGCATTTCCTGAGCCTGCGGATGTTCCCGTAGCGTTTTTCGCAGATCACTCGCGGACAAATCGTTGAGATTTAATTTTCGCCGCCAAAAAACTTCGAGCGTTCGTTCCAGTTCCGCTTTCCCTTTTTCGTCGATTGTGCCGGCGGCGGCTTGTTCGACAAGAGGACGCAGGCGTTCTGCGACCGATTTGGGTGACGCTGAGGCCGTTTGTCGTTTTTTTCGTTTACGACCAACAAAAATCAGTGCGACCAAGCCTGTCACCCAAAGAATGCCTCCGACCATTAACACGGTTTTGTAAAAGTGATAAAATGCCGCTCGTCTCGGTTCCAACGGAGTGGGCGTTGGGAACCCGTTAGTTGATTGGTTCGAAACGATGGTGACCGGGATTTGGGGTAGGTGTTCTGCGGTTCCTGAATCTTCTCGGGTGAGATAATCGGCCAAGTCGAATGTTCCCGGTTCCAGGCCATAAAATTCGATGTCATACCGAAAGTCGGTCCCGTGGGCGTAGGTGTCTAGAATGCGCACAACCAGCTGCTGTTCGCGGGCTTCGATCGCTTGGGCTATTACCCGTGGGGCAGGTAGAACAATCCCGACAAGGCGTGCCGGGTATCCTACCGAAGGATTCTCTAAAACGGACGACGAATCGCTCAACTGAGCCGTCAAAGAGACACAGGCCAGAACCCCTATCGCGAGTGACAGTAAGGTGGTTCGCATGGACTTCCCTAGTGGCGTGTGCATCAGCGTGCTCCCTTACCGAGGATGCCTCGCGATTTGAAAAACCAGCGAAGATGGTGGGAAAAGGGAGTATCCGTGTCCACAACGAAGTGATCGATACCGCGACGTTTAAGGCTTTGGTCAATAGGTTCTTGATCGATCAAGGCCCGACGTCCATGAGTCACATAGGACCGCCCTGTTTCTGGCTCGCGTGCCCTCATGAATCCCGCCCCCGGTATTTCATGTTCGGCTCGATCTCGTAGTTGGATCACAACCACATCATGTTGTTGAGCGGATCGCGTTAGGGTCGGAATGATATCGGGGGCGTGTAAGTCGCTAAGCACAATGATCAGGGCGCGGCTTTTCAGTTGCGCACACAGGTGGCGGAGCCGCTGACCCAACAGCGTCTGCTCGTCCATCTTGAAGCGCCTCAACCGATGTAACCACTGCATGACGCGATCCTTGGCCAAACTCGGCTCGACGCGATATTCTTGGACACCCGTGGTGATTAATCCGACGGGGCTGACGCGATCGAGGCAAGCCATCGCTAATCCCCCGGCAATGTGCAAAGCGGTGGAATATTTACTGCGCGTATGGCTACTGACAATCATTGAAGAGGAGGTGTCCAAGATCAGATAACACGGCATCTGTTTGGGTGTTTCATACTCTTTGACATAGATTTTCCCAGTTCTGGCGGTGACACGCCAGTCGATGGACCGAATGGGGTCCCCGTATTGATATTTTCTTGATTGGACGAACTCGATCCCGGACCCCAAAAAAGGCGAACGATCTGTCCCGTAATTAAAATTGTCGGCCAAACGCCGGATCGCGATCAAAAATTGTCGCCAATCGAGCGGATCGATGAATTCAAGTTCGCCATGCATAAGGGCTCTTGCCTGAGCGGGTTAGATGATTTTATTTCGAACAATCGGAAGACTGGTTGCGCCCCGGTTAGGCGTTGAACTCGTTAAGGATTCCCTGCAAAACGCTTTGACTCGTGTGTCCATCAGCAAGTGCTTCGTAATTTAGTCGAATGCGATGAAGGATGACATCCTCGGCTAACGCGTAGAGATCGTCTGGGACAACATAATGGCGACCATGAATCAGCGCCCGCGCTCGGGAGGCTTTGATTAATGAAATCCCGGCACGTGGGCTGCAGCCTAATTCGAGAAAAGGGTGTTTGCGAGTACGATCGACGATTGCCACGATATGTTCGATAAACGCATCGCTGACGTGCACCTGCTGGACGCCTTGCATAGCGGCCACCAGGTCGTCTGCACTTCCGACCGTAGATGTGTCAAGCACATCAAATTCTGTTTCCGCGACCGCGCCTTTGGTTTCTATTCGGATTCCCAAGTTTGTATTGCGCCGTAGGATTTGTTTTTCGTCGTCGATGCTTGGGTAAGAAAGTCGGTGTAACATCATGAATCGGTCGAGTTGCGCTTCAGGCAGTTCAAAGGTTCCAGCTTGTTCCACAGGGTTTTGAGTGGCGATTACAAGGAAAGGTGCGGGTAGATTAAAAACATGATTGCCAATGGTGACCTTGCGTTCTTGCATCGCCTCAAGCAGCGCGCCCTGGACTTTGGGTGCAGCACGATTGATTTCGTCGGCAAGCAGGAGGTTTGTGAAAACGGGACCTTGGTGGATTTTAAATTCGTTCGTCTTCTGATCGAGAATTTCCGAACCTAAAATGTCCGACGGAAGAAGATCGATAGTGAATTGAATCCTAGAAAAATCAAGATCAATCGTTTTTGAAATGGCAGAAACCAACAGGGTCTTCGCTAGTCCGGGGACGCCCTGTAAAAGGAGGTGTCCACTGGTAAACAGTGCAATCAGTAATCGTTCAACGACGATATCTTGGCCAACGACGACGGTCCCGACCCGTTGACGTACTCGATCGATGAATTGAATGACGTGTTCTGTTTCGGGATTCGGTGATGTGGGTGTGCTTGCCATGTGCCGTTAGCGTTTGAGAGGTGGGTTGGTTCGTAAGCCTTCTAACCCAAAATGGGTGTAGCGGTTCCATATAGCCACTATAACCCAAATGACTTGGAACGTACCGTCTCAATTGTGCGAAACCGCCAACCGTGAGACGGGTCCGTTTTGACAACGCTCGTTTTGCGTCCTACTTTTTAATGGATTCTTTGAGTGCTCTTCTTTTGATTGATGGGTTGGTGATGACTTTTCCCTTCCAGGCGGATGAAAAACACGCCCATTTGACGAACGAAAATAAACCAACCTCTGCAGAGGCCGAAAGGGAACGTTTGGTTGAACGGCCTCGGCATGTCGATGAGGAATCCCAACCGCGGTCGTGGTTGGAGCAGGCTTCCCGAGAGTCTTCTTCGCAAAATTCAAATCCGGCTTCGAGTCGAATCATACGGGAAACGACTTTCTTTCCAATTGCCCCCCGCACATTTTTGGAAGCGGGCGTGAGCGAATCATCCGTTGAAGAATTGATTTGCAAGTATTTGTTGGCCAGCGGAGTGGCTTCGTTGCGGGCGATTGCCAGGCAGGTATGTTTGCCCGTCCAGTTGGTAGAAACGGTCGTCGCCAGACTCAAGCGAGAACAAATTCTCGGCTACGTAGGACAGGCGGCCATGAATGATTATGTCTGTAAGTTGACTGAGTTGGGCCGCGAAAGAGGGCGTCGTTTTAGCGAAACCTGCTCTTTTTTCGGCGCAACACCGGTACCCTTGGATCAGTACATTCAATCAATTCGCTGTCAGACCATCAAGGAACAAAACCCAACGCTAATCGATCTGCAGAGAGCCTTCTCAGATTTATTGCTCGACCGCCAGATGATGAAAAAACTGGGGCCGGCGATAAATAGTGGAAAAGGGATGTTATTGTTTGGTAATTCCGGCAATGGAAAAACATCGATCGCCGAACGAGTCACAGCTTCGTTCGGAAAGCATGTCTGGATCCCTAAATCCATTGTCGTCGATCGCGATATCATACGCGTTTACGATCCCATGAATCATGTAGAGGCCCCGGTGGTCAACCGAGAGGGTTTGTTGCAAGAGCACGGCATGGACCATCGCTGGATTCGCGTCGAGCGGCCCACGATTGTGGTGGGCGGCGAATTAACGATGGAACATTTAGAGATTCAATACAATCGGGCAACTGGTATCTCCGAAGCGCCGGTGCAGATGAAAAGTAATTGCGGAACCCTAGTCATCGATGATTTCGGCCGACAACGCATGAATGTGGAAGAACTGCTCAATCGATGGATCGTGCCCTTAGAAAAACGTTACGACTATCTCAATACCAGCAGCGGAAAAAAAATTCAGGTCCCGTTTGATCAGTTGGTGATTTTCTCGACGAACTTAGAGCCGAAGGACCTTGTGGATGATGCCTTCCTGCGGCGGATTCCCTATAAGATTGAAGTTCCCAACCCAAGTCTTGAAAATTTTGTTCGGCTTTTTCAGATCGTCTGTGGGGTTTTAGGTTTTGTTTGGGAGCCCGAGATGATTCGGCGGATGATTGAAAGGCATTATCTTTCCGTTGGACGTCCCATGCGAAATTGTCACCCCCGTGATCTGTTGCTGCAGGTGAAAAATCATTGCCGCTTCAACCAGCTGCCGAACGCTCTGTCGAGTGAGTTATTAGAGGACGCGTGTAAAAACTATTTTTCTATTATTTGAGGGTCTCTCTCCTTTTTTTGGCCAGAAAGGAACGATAGGTTATGACCGAAAAGGTGATGACCGTTAACGGAAGAATGAAGACAGTAATGGTGAAGGCATAGATTTCGGAGACGGAAGCGTTGGTATTAAGTAGAAACAGCCAACCATAATAAAGAAGGAAATAAGCCAAAAAGAGACAACCTTCCCAGCGATTGATTCGCCCCCCCGATGCAAAGACCGGCAGGCAGGCAAAGGCAACAACGATCATGATTGGAATGTCGCTCTGTAATGCGTGCAGCGAGACGTTCACACCTTCGGGCGCCACAACGCCGGTGATTCCCAACACCGCCAAAATGTTGAGGATATTACTGCCGACGCAATTTCCCACGGCGAGATCACGCCTGCCTCGTAAGACGGCCATCAAGCAGGCGGCCAACTCGGGTAGGGATGTGCCCACCGATACGGCGGTGAGGCCGATCACTAAATCAGAGACACCAAGAACGCGGGCTATTTGGCTTGCGCCATTAACCAGTAGGTTGGAGCCACCCACCAAGATTGCAACGGAAATGACAAGGTAAAGAAATTGCAATGAAACGTTTAGCATCGATGCCTTGATCGGCGTGTCGGTGGAGTCCATCCTGTTCGGCACGGCGCCAAGGCGCTTCTCGCGTCGCGATTGGATGAACAGCCAGCAGAGATAGAAGACCAAACCACTCAGAAGGATTCCGCCGTCGATGCGGTTGAGATGCCCTTTGATAGCCAGTGCAAATAAGGCCAGACTGGCTGCGATCATGACCGGAACGTCTAGTCGAACCAGTCGTGTGTTGACGACCAAAGGAGAAGCTGCGGCACAGGCGCCAAGGATCAAAAGGATGTTGGCAATGTTGCTGCCGACTACGTTTCCCATCGCAATGTCCGGTTGCCCACTAAGCGTCGCCTGTAGGCAGACGGCCATCTCGGGGGCGCTGGTTCCAAAAGCGACGACCGTCAAACCGACAATCAGGGGATCCACCTTGGCGATCGACGCGAGGTTAGTGGCACCGCGAACCAGCAGTTCGCCACCAAAAACCAGCAACGCGAGCCCGGCTAAGATGAGTAAAACGGGGAGTAACATTAGGAATCAACAGTGCAGACAGACCATCTATTATCCCTCAAAGGGCAAAAGGCTGGGTCGTATTGTAAGGGGATATCAAAGATTTGGCCATCATGAGCGACCTACCGCGTTCGCGGATACGTCAAAACAAAAAGGCTTGCCCATCCAAAGGATTTGCCCATCAAAATGGTTTGCCAATCAAAACGGTTTGCCCGCCGCGAACCGATCTTCAAGCCATTAATTCGTGTAGTGGGCCGTTGGTATCGAGGTGGTTCAGGTTGGAATCAGGTTGGCCAAACGTTACCTGCTGATTTAGTCCGGCCGCTTCCAAAAAGGATAGGTACAGATTACCTACCGTTCGATGCCCCTCCGTTCCATATTTGGGGTACTCAATGTAGCGACCCATATTCAGTTTGTTGCCCAGGCCTCCCAAAAGAACGAAAGGCCAGTCGTAACCCTCGCAATGGTGGTCGCCCGACGAGCATGACATATACACAATCATTGTATTGTCCAGCATCGTCCCATCCCCCTCCGGGATGCTTTCCAATTTCTCTGCCATGGTAGCGATTGCGCGGATGTGTAGTTTTTCAATTTCCATGCGGGCTTGGTGCCCCGTCCATCCATTGGAGGCTCTGTTTTCAGCTAGGTGGCCCAGGCCATGAACGTGGTCGCTCAGCCCCAGTTCAGTATATTTCACACCGAGTGTGTCCGGTCTTAGTGTGACCACATTGGTGAGGCCCGAAATCAACGCTGCCGAAGCAATTTCAAAATGCGAATCGATGCGGGCTGAGGGTGTGGTCTCATCATAGCGATCAGTCAGCTCCGGGGCGTGCTGTTGAATCCGCTCGCGGAGCGCCACTTTTTTTTGTTCGATCTTTTGGAGCGATTGGAATGAATTCAGGTACAGATCAAAGCGTTCTCTGTCTTCTCCCGATAGTTGTTTCTCGACTCGTTTTGCATCGGCATTCAAAAAATCCATCAAGTTCCCGTTAAGGGCGAGTTTCTTATTCAATTCCGCTGGACTAGTGACCGCAGCCCCGAAGAGTTCTAGAAAGGCCTTCCGAGGTGAGGCCTGGTAGGCAACGGGTTTGGCGGCGCCATAGGCTGAGAGGTTGGGGTAACAGTAGCTGTCTTCGGCCTTATCGTTCCCAAGTAAACGACCGTTCATGGCCATCCCGTACATTGGGTAGGGGCCGGTTGAAAGATGACGCCCCAGCAGGCAATCGAGCGTGGGCGCAACGGCAACGGTCTCTGAATCGTGCAGGGAGAGTGTGCCGAAACCTTTCGTATGATTTCCCCGAAAGCCTACTCCCGAAAGACTCTGGAGGATCGTGAGACGGTCTTTGAACGATTCCAGAGACGCGAGTTTCTCGGGCAGTTGGTGATCCGCCAAGGAGACATTCACAAGAGGTCCCTGAAGGCGGCCGCGATTCCCTAATTTTTTCCCATCATCCGGATGAATGAAATGGTTGCCAAGTCCCGGTGGGACGAGGTTGTATTTGTCGATCCCTGAGGATTTCACCACGAAGACGAATCGTTTGGGCAGCGTCTGTTCTTCGGCCAGGCCGTGAGCATGGATCGACCGTAAGCAAGAGGCCATGGCTACAGACATCCCACCGATTGAAAGATTTTGAAGGGCGCGTCTTCGTGTCATCAGCATGGGCGAATTCCTGCGTTTCACTCGGGTCCAGTTTTCGGCCGAAGTTGTATTTTAGTTGAATCTCATTTTAACGTCGATAGATAAAGGAGTCGGAGCTGAGCAGCGAAACCACGAGGGATTTAAAACTTCCTCCATTTTCCAGATAGGCCCGTTCGGCGTCGATCAAGGTTTTTGAGTCGCTGAGCATTTCATTTCGTCCCATAAAATACCTGAAAAGATGACGGATAAACGATTGCCGAACGCGATCAGAGTGAGCCAAACGGTGTATCATTTCAACTGCATCGTTGACCTCGCCATCCACCTCGGGGTCCCCTGAAAACCGGATCGCACCAGTTGCGTCCACGGGTCGGGTGGTCAGTTTGTCCTCTCTGAGTTTGCGGTCGAATTCTCCATCCCGGCGGAGGTAAATATGATTGTTCTCATCGAAGTAGTGATGTAGCCGGTGGCGACCCCAATCATCGAACACTTCGAACGGCTCGCCAAGCGGATTGATTTTACGATGACATTTCCAGCATCGATCTGCCCTAAGCGGTTCCATCCTCTCTCGCAACGTTAAATGAGGATCGGTCGGGACGGAGGCGTCCACGTCGGGTGGGACGTCGCCTAGCACGCCGGCCAATAACCGCGTGTAGACCCAAATCCCTCGGTGAATTGGATCGTTGTCCTCATTGAGGGAATGAGCGGCCAACCAGGCTGGATGGGTTAACAGTCCTGCCCGCTGTTTTGGCGGCATTGTGATAGGCTGTTCCAGAGGCCAGGGCCAGATCTGTTCATCGATTCGGCCGCTGCTGGGAAGGTTGTAAGGGCCGATATATAAAAGGTCGCCGATGCCCCGTGATTTTTGCGTGAACGGGAAACCGGGGTGGGAATAGATCCCCTGTTCGAGTGCCTTGCGGAAATTGGCAACGGTTCGCCCGGCCTCTTTGCGGGTCGACTCGAGTGCCTGTTGGGCCTTTTCGGGCATCTCCTTGAAATTAAAATCTCGCTCAATCTGTTCTTGGCGTTTGGCCACCTGGGCATCGATGAAACCCGGGTCGGTCACCTCGGCGAGTCTCTCCTCATAACGCTCGCGGGCATACTCGTTATGACCGGGATGAGCGATGAAAAATTCGTTGGTCGTTAATAAGTTGGCAATGAAATCTTGGTCTTTCCGTAGGACGTGCTCAATTAACAAACTGGCGTCAAAGATCAGCATGTCCGTATTCCACTGACGGATCTTTTCTTGGCGTTGTCGTTCCGGATCCTTGAAGACGGTTCCGGCTCGGTGGAAGCCGAAATATTCATGAAAGAATCGAGGGATTCGGGGTAGATCCTTCCGAGACCACGTTCCGCTCAGCAACTGTTCATCGACAAGCTGCCTAACCAGCACTGCGACATCTTCCTTCGTTTGGAGCTTTCCCTGTTGAAGCGCATCGTAAATGTATTCGTTCCTCTCCGGGCCATGGTCGGTCAGCGCATAGGCAAGGGAGTAGGCCAATTCGTCCGGCGATAGCATTCGGCGGCCGTGCTCATCGACCTCCCCCAATCCGAACTCCATTCGATAGATCGATTCCGGACTGAGAAACATCGCTTTGATCGTGGTTTTCAGTCCATCCAGTGGACCGCCGATCTGGATGTTTTGTTGCAGGAACGTGAGATATTTTTTCTGTTCGGTTTCGTTCGGGTCGCGCCCAATCACTCGTTTGAATTCCCGGCGTATCCGATTTTGCAGTTGGGGTACTTTTAGCTGTTCGGGGTCCTGACCGAATTCTTGGAACTCACCTCGTTTTTCACGTTCACCTAAAAATGAATCGGCCACGATGATCGCCATCTGCACCGTGCTTTGATCGGCAATCGATAGGGCGCCGTAATCTCGTATCTCGTTCTCGGGAGTGACATAGGTGTAAGGGCTCTTGGCATTTCCGAAACCTTTGTTCGCAAAAATTTCGGGGCTGAACCGCCATAGTCGCGCTGGGGAATAGGGGGGCGTGTTGATTTCACCGGAAAAAAGGGTTTCGTGGTCGACCCAATTCCCGAACTCCGGCGACAATAGTTTCTTGCGATAGGCTTCGAATCGCCCTGCGGCGACCATCTCTTGGAAGACCCAATCGACTAGTTTCGCCTTCTCTTTTGAATGGGGTTGGGTTTCATCAGGGGGTGGCATGTCGCCAAATTTGACCGCATGCATCACATCCAGCCAGCGATTGGCGTTCCCATCTGAGGAAAAATCGGCGGCCAGTCCTTCGATGTCGAGATCACCCTCGGCCCCCTCGCCCGAGTGGCAGTCGTAGCAGTGGGCGGTCAAAAATGGTTTGACGGTTGATTGAAAGTTAAAAGGGCGTTGGCTCTCCTGCGCGAACCCTTGGTTCACCAAAAGGACACAGCAAAAGAGGACCAGTGTGGTGATGTTTCGCGGGTTGGGAAAAAGGTAATCCATAAGGTCTACAGGGTAACAGAGATCCCCTGGGGTTAAAAGAAACCATCGTGGGGCTGTTTTCGCGAAAACCGGGTCTCTCTGACGATCGGTAAAGAGTGAGATGGCAGAATGACTCGCGAGATTTGTTTTCATCGCGGTTTGCAACCTACGAATGGTTCGTGCTGGAGCGAGTTCATGTTAGGCTTTGTTCAGCCAGGGTTGTGTTGGTGTCAGCTGATGCGAATACAAGCTAAAAAAGAGAACACGCAACGCAAGGTAAAGGGACGACTTAAACGTCGCTTTGGTTTATTAATTAATTGAATAAGGTAATTGAAGATGCAGCGGAAGAAGAGGATGCGGAACACCATTATCACGTGGGTCCTGTTGGTCTCTGCCTTGAGTGTGGCGGCCTGCAACGCGAAGGTGAACGACGCGCCCAACATCGTGCTGATCATGTCCGACGATATGGGTTTCTCCGACATCGGTTGCTATGGCGGCGAGATCAATACACCCCATCTCGATCAGCTTGCCTCGCGGGGCCTGCGGTTTACGCAGTTTTACAACACCGCTCGGTGTTGCCCCACGCGAGCGGCGCTGCTGTCAGGAGTGTATCAGCATCAGGCAGGCGTGGGGCTGATGACGGGGGACAACAATCTTCCTGGTTATCGCGGCGAACTGGGGCGCAACGTGGTGTCGATTGCCGAGGCGCTAAGCAGAGCGGGGTACCGTCGGTACATGGCCGGTAAATGGCACATCACTAAGTACGTTAATCCCAACGGCCCAAAAAATAATTGGCCACTGCAACGCGGGTTCGAGAAGTTTTACGGCACGATCACAGGCGCGGGTAGTTTCTACGACCCGGCGACACTCTGTCGGGGGAACACGTTCATCACACCGGTCAATGATCCGGAGTACCAACCCAAGACCTATTACTACACCGATGCCATCAGCGACAACGCGGTGAGATTCCTCGGGCAGCACGCAGAGGAATCCCCTGACCAGCCGTTTTTCCTGTACGCCGCCTATACGACCGCGCACTGGCCGATGCACGCACTGCCGCGTGACATCGCCAAATACAAGGGGAAATACGATCAGGGCTTCGAACCGATTCGCCAGGCTCGATTGAAGAGGCTCAAAACATTGGGCCTGGTTTCGGCCGAGACGCAGCTTTCGCCGTCAGCCGATGATTGGAATGCGGTAAGTGACAAGCCCTGGGAATCGCGAAATATGGAAGTCTATGCGGCCATGATCGATTCGATGGATCAAGGGATCGGGCGGATCATCGCCGAGTTGGAGCGCCAGGGGGAACTCGACAACACGCTCATCTTCTTCCTGCAGGACAACGGTGGATGCGCCGAGGGCTACGGTCGTGGCACGCCCAAAGACGGCTACGCCACCGATCTGAAACCAATGGGGCGGGATGATCTCCAACGAAAAATTTGGCCGCCCATGCAGACTCGCGATGGACGGCCACTGAAAACCGGTCCGGGTGTGATGGCTGGGCCGGAGGATACCTTCATTGGCTATGGCCGAGGGTGGGCCAACGTCTCAAATACGCCGTTCCGCGAATACAAACATTTTGCTCACGAAGGGGGGATCTCGACCCCATTGATCGCGCACTGGCCAAGGGGGATCGCTCCCTCGCTTAAGGGGAATCTGGAACATCAGCCCGGACACGTGATTGACATCATGGCGACCTGTGTGGACGTAGCCGGCGGAGTGTATCCCAAGCAGTTTGGCGATCACGATATTATTCCGGTCGAAGGGGTGAGTTTACGACCAGCGTTCTCTGGAAAACCGCTTGAGCGTACCGATGCACTTTATTTTGAACACCATCTCAATTGTGCGATCCGTGACGGTGACTGGAAATTGGTCTGCAAAGGACAACGCGGCCGTGAGTCGAACGAATTTTCTTGGGAGCTTTACAATATGAAAACGGACCGGGTGGAATTGCAGAACCTCGCGGACAAGCACCCCGAAAAGGTCGAGGAGTTACTCGCCCAATGGGAGCAATGGGCGGCACGAGCCAAAGTCAAACCATGGCCCTACAAAAAGAAATGAGTGAAACGATGAAACATCGCTTTAACCGAAGAGTGGCTTGGATGGTTGGTTGCGTGGTTGGGATGACCTTTGCTGGCATCACTGTTTTCGAATCAACCGCGAAAGCAAACGAGTTGGAAACAGGACGGAGCCACTTCCTCTTGCTGGACAGCCGGATGGTTGAGGAAACCGAGAACGCGCGACTCGCCCTGGGGACGGTTCAGAAACACAAAAGCAACCCACTGTTTGTGGAGGATAAACCTTGGGAGATACGTTTCGATAATCTTTACGGGAACGTCATGTATGACCCAGAGGAGAAGATTTACAAATGTTGGTACAGTCCCTTCATCGTGGACCGATCGGCAAAGGGAATGACCCTCGAACAGCGTCAGAAAAAATACCGTCCGGGTCCCGGTCGTGAAATGGGGATCTGCTATGCAACGTCCCAGGACGGTATCCGGTGGGAAAAGCCTGAACTGGGGCTGGTCGAGTATGAGGGGAGCAAGACGAACAATCTGGTTTGGCGGGGGCCCCATGGTGCAGGTATCTTCAAAGACCCGTCTGACCCGGATCCGGCCCGCCGCTACAAAATGATCATGCAGGGCCTCAAGACAAGCTGTTCGGCCGATGGCATCCATTGGAGCAAGGCCGAAATGGTCAACCTTGGGGAAATCGCCGGTGACACGCATAACAATGCGTTCTGGGATTCTGATTTAAAGAAGTATATCGGGATGACTCGGACCTGGGGCCCGAAGGGGCGAGAGGTGACTCGCATCGAGAGTCCTGATTTCAAGAGATGGACCAACACCGGAGTCGTGATGGAAGCGCTAAATCGAGGGGCGCAGCCATACGCGATGCCCGTCTTTCGCTATGGTGGTGTTTACCTAGGGCTGCTCGCTTCTTTCGGCGACGAAGATCGCACTCGGTCGAAACTGGCATGGAGTCCCGATTCGATCAAATGGCACCGTATCGATCCCGACTCGGACCTGATTCCCAATTCGGAGACCGTCTTGGACTATGACTACGGGTGTGTTTATGCCTGTGCCTATCCAGTTTTTCTGGATCACGAAATTCGGCTCTACTATGGTGGCAGCGACTATAAGCATGGTGGGTGGCGTAATGGGAACCTATCCCTCGCCACCCTTCGCCCGGATGGTTTTGCCGGGTATCAGCAGAAGAACCCCGAAAAACCCGCCATCATCACGACGACTGCCGTTGGTTATGCTGGACAGGAAATTCGGATCACTGCGGACGTGTTCGACGGGGGTTCGGTCGAGGTGAGCGTGGTGGATGAGCAAGGGCGAGACATAGTCTCGGCTGGAACCGTGTCGAAGACGGTGACCGACGGACGGCTGACATGGAACAAGACGATGAAGGTCGACACGATTCGGCTGCGGTTCAAGATTGATCGCGCCAAGCTTTATTCGTTCCGATTCGGTGCCGCCAACCAGTGAAACGGGATTGGAAAGTGATGATTGGTCGGAATTAAATCAAATGATAGGTTTAGGACAACTCAGATGAATTCAACAAGACGTGTCATATTTCGGCTGCCTATCCTGCTGGTTGGGCTGATCTCCCTCGGTGTTTCGTTGGTACCCCGCGCTGACGCGCAGGATGACCCAACGACTCCGCAACCGAAGCACCAGTCCATCATACCTGCACCTCGGATCGCCGAATGGTGGTTCGCCCGCCAAGCTGAAAAAATCGGCCTGATGAGCAAGGGTGATATCGATCTGTTGATGGTCGGCGATTCGATTACGAACAATTTTGAAAATGAACAGGTCGGCTTGAAAGTATGGGAAGAGTACTTTGTGCCGCTCAAGGCAATCAACCTCGGGTTCGGCGGAGATCGAACCGAGCACGTACTGTGGCGATTGGATCACCTCCCCGTCATGAAGGTGGCACCGAAGGCTGCGGTTGTTTTGATTGGCACCAACAATATCTGCTGGGGGAGTGACACACCGAAGCAGGCCGCCGATGGTGTCCAGGCGATCGTCAGGAAACTGAAAGCGATCTACCCCGACATGAACGTCTTGGTACTTGGAGTCTTTCCGCGGAGACGCAATCTCGATCATCCCCACCGCAAACAGATCATGGAACTCAATTCTTACCTGCCGGAACGGCTTGGGGACATCAGCGGCGTAACCTTCCAAGACATCGGCCCTGCGTTCCTTGACGACAAAGGATTTTTGTCAGAAGAAATGATGCCTGACACCACGCATCCAAGCGAGAAAGGGCACCTTATTTGGGCCCAAGCCATCGTGCCCGAACTAAAGAAAATGCTCGGTAAGTAAAGTCATGCCAGTGTGAAGTATTACCAAAGACGGTTAGTGATTACTTTGAGATGCGAAGTGTGATTGAGATTGTTAAGCTTTATCATTCTTGATGCGGTTTAAGAAATCCGGCATCCGAGCATTGATTCAGCACATAAAAAAACCGCCTGAACATCCTGTTCAAACGGCCGATAAATACTCGGTTTGTATGGTCACTGAAAAAGTGACCCCGCTGGGGCTCGAACCCAGGACCTACGGATTAAAAGTTGTTATCAGCCATTTTCGTTTCTCCCGCGAAAACAGACGTTAACCCAGTTTTGACGAGAAAAGAGGTCTCTAAATTGGCCAATATTGAGTGAAGTTGTTGCTTAACTGTGCAGCAATTGTCCGTAGACTACGGACA